>CAWAVP010000001.1:0-241573 GCA_963785495.1 uncultured Planctomycetales bacterium
CCGTTCTTCGTCTTTTCCGATGATGACCGACACCTGCTGAAGGCGGAGTGGGCAGACTGGATGGAAATGCATCATGACTATCAGCGGCAGAACACGTTCGCGTTCGCCTTGGAGTCCTTCGCGGCAGCGCATTTCGAGAATCAAGAGATCAAGCAACGAATCGCCTTGATGAACTTAACATCTTCAAGCGATGGTCGCCGGTCTGACCTCTGCCTGGGAAGTGACGCTATATCCTGAACTGGGCAATCCCCTGCCGCCCATGTGGGTCGTTATGCCCGGGTGCAGTACTGCTCAGGCGACACAAGCCTGGCGCTGATGCAACACCCGGGATTCGTGGCTGGTTCGGTGCGTCGTGTCAGCCGTCAGCGGCATCGCGTTGCCAAGGCCACCGGTAGAGACGCCTGACGCGGCAAACGGCAGACGGGAAGCCAGCTTAAAAGTTGAATTGAAATAGGCCGTGGATCCGTTGAGCTCTTCCTTCCTGCCCGTCTAGATTCTCGCTCGCCCCACAGGTATTCCATCCCCCAAGACATGCCTGCCATGGGAATGCACCACAGACTGGCCGCAAGATAGGTTGCCGAGTCATACGTCGTCAAAGGTTGATTGATATTGTTGTCGACGTGAACGTTGGCATACGTGAAGTTGGACAGCCACACTTCATTGAACCAGTGCTCGTAGCTTGCGTTCCACCCAGTGGCTTCGACCAGGTCAAAGTTTCCGGTCAGCGGATCGACTTGCCCATCCAGCCCTTGTCCGGGCAGGTCGTTCACGTATCGTCCCACACCTGGACCCCAGGTAGCTTGCATTAAGAGCCGGCTGCGCGTTAAACCCGATGGGGACGAATCGGCGAAACGGGATTGGTGCCCATTAGAATCGTCCAGGGATGAAGAACCGCTGCCCCGCTAATTCCGGCAGCCGTGCGACGAGTCACGTTGTCAGCCGTAGGACGGTAGCCGATGGTTCGCAGTAGACCCGATAGCTGCAGGTGCCCATGGTCCGCTTCAAGTGCAGATGCGTCGCAAAGTCGGGCACATCCTGGACCGCAACGCCCAGGTTATTGGTTGTGATATCCGAGAAGGGTCGTTCAACACTTGTGGCCCAAAACAAACGATTCGCTAACGGAATCGTCACTCGAGCCGATGGCTGCCGCTGGTTGACCCAGCTATTGGGACCCTGAAAGTCGACCAGACTTGGCCAACTCGTGGCATCCATGAACACCGAATTCTGCTGGCCGAAGCGGAAATATCCAAAAGTCGACGAATGCGTGCCGTAGCCGGAACGGGTTGCCACCTCCACCGGCCGCCTGACCAGGACCATTGAAGAAGTCCCCTTCGATGACCGTGTGTAAGTTCCAGTCGTTGAACGGAGTGGGAGTCCAGGTCTCGAAAGCGATTCGGCTGATCCGGGCACTCATGTTGAAGTTTTGGCCGAGCTGCTGCGGTACTGGAATCGAATTGGTGACGAAGGCATCGGGCACGCCAATTGGGTTCAAATCGTAGAGCCCGGCAAGTCGTACGAATCCGCGCAGCCCTACGGACGTGTTGGGTACCAGGGACGAGAAACGGACCTGTGGATTCCTCGGACGACGAATCTATCCCGATCTTGATCCAAGATTTCCGCCGGTGGCGACAGTCGTACGAATTCGGGTTCGCCCGGACCTTCCTGTTGATCCCTGGCCTCATATCCAGCAGCGGCATAGTCGGCCATCGGCCGAGCACCGCCGTAGGGGTGATTGTAATAACTGCTCGAATAGATGTAATCGGGAAGCGGTTCCGTTCGAGGTCGAGGTCGTATTCAACACCGGGCGAGTTCTGAATTACCGACTCGTCGTCATAGGCCGACAACGGTGGCTCATATTGTGCCCATCCATGCCTCGGCACGCCCGCAAGTAGTAAGCCGACGAGGCAAAGACAAATACACATCTTGGCGCTGAAAGTTGTCATGATCCGGTTGGCCTCCCCCACCGCCATGCGCGGCGTGGACTAGTTCTCCAACCGAGTATCGTCGTGCCGGTTCTAACGACTTTATGAATTGTGCACAGATTAACGCTGGCGGCGTTGCACAAAGCGGCGTGCTATCGCGGGAATTGACGAATGCTTACTGCTTGACAGCACAACCGTCTTGAGGACGACGGTTTAAGCTTCCGGTTTAGAAAGAAACAGATCCAGCCCCAGACTTTGCGATAGAAACTTGGCAACAAGCTGGCCTTTTACGCTATTACCCGCGGCGTCCAGCGGCGGTGCGAACGTTCCCAGACTGCCCTTACCGGGTGAAACGGTCACGATGCCACCCCGATGCCACTCTTTCCTGGTAGTCCGATGTCATACAGCCGATCTCTGGCGGACGTTTCGTATAGGCCAGAGGTTGCCATCACTGCCAGGGTGTATGGCAAACACTGGGGCTGACGAGCCGTTCCTTGGTGATGGGATTGACACCGCCGTCGGCCAGCGTCGCGCCCATAACCGCCAAGTCTTTGGCGTTCACATTCAGCGAACACTGTCTGGTGTAGAGTTCGACGGCCTAAACTGGTCGATGTAGATGCGTCCGAAACTTTGCAGCAGACGTGCGATGCTCTGATTCCGAAAATTCGTTTCCAACGCGGAGGTATGGACCTCTTCATTCAACGGCAACGACCGCCCTGCGAACCGGGACAGGCCGCCATCGATGAAGCTCCACTTGTGATCGAGCGTCTCGGCCAGGCACAGGCTCGTTGGCTATGGCACCGGCGATGACATAGGGTTCGTGGGGCAGATCAACCGGTTCCGCTCGATGGCTTCTAGTGAATTGAAGGGCATACCGGTGGCATTTGCGCTGACCTTCGCGCGTACCGCTTCCGGCCCCAATGCCTCGCAAACCAAGGCGAACACGAATGGCTTGGAGACACTCATAATCGTGAATTCGTACTCCGCGTCTCCTTCTGAATAGATGTTGCCGCTGTTGCTGACGACGCAGATCCCGAACAAATCGCTAGGAGCCGTCGCCAACGCAGGGTACACCGTGGCGTTTTGACCATCTGCGTTCTCTTTGACTTGCTCGTATGCCTCGGCAATCATTTCTCTGACTCGTTCCGGAGATGGCAGGTGGCCCGTAGAGACGAAACTTGCCGTATCCGAACGGTTGGACGATGGTGTCGACATTGGCGATGCCTCGAGCAACGAATAAGAGTCACGACCGTGGAACGATGTTTGTTCTCGCTCACCAAGCTACGATGATTCAGCTTCCGACACGGTTGCGTGTTCGGGATGGATGCCGAAGAAGATGGCGTACAGCACCGGCGTTGCAATCAGTGATAGCACGGCGGCAAATGAGAGGCCGAACATGATGCAAACCGCCATCGACCCAAAGAACGGATCTTTGAGGAGCGGAATCATCCCCAGCACTGTCGTGAAGACCACCATGCACACAGGGCGCATATCTTGCTTGCCGCCGTACAAAATCGCCTAGTGAGGCACATGCCGTTCTCGATTTCCGTATAGATTTTGCTGAGCACGACGATTTGATTCTTGATCAACTCCCACCGGCGCCAGGACGCCGAGGAGGGCCATAAAGCCGAACGGTTGCCCCGTGAGCAAGAGGCCGACCGTGACGCCGATGATCGCCAGCGGCATGATCAGCCAAATGAGGGGCGTGGTGCGCATGAGAATTGAACAAGCAGACGACAATAAACACCATCAACGCCAAAAAGTACGGGATTGGTTCGGCCAACGCGGCTCGGCTTCGCTCGAATCCTCGTACTCGCCACCCCACGCCAAAGCATAGCCCGGCGGCAACTCGATGGCTTCGATTCTTGGCGCACGTGATTGAAGAGTTGGCTCGGCAAACCGGGCGCGGATCGGCGTGGACGGTGATGGTTTGAAAACGATCGCGGCGATGCACGATCGGATCTTCCCAGGCGACATTCACATCCCCCACGACCTGGCTGAGTGGGATCATCCGCCCCGCTACCGGACTCCAAATCTGCATGCTCGCAATCGCCGCCACATCGCTCCGTTCGGTCAGCGGTGGACGGGCCACAATCGGCAACAGTCGCGTCTCTTGCGGAAAAGTTCCTGTCCCCGAACCTGAATCGCCTGGCTCGCGATAGAAGCCAACGATGCGTCCCTCCAAGCTGGTTTGCAGTGCCTGCGCCACATCGACGCGCGTGATGCCATTGCGGCGGGCTTGCGATTCAAGCAACGTGGGACGGATGACCATCTCGCGTTCGCCCAATCGTGCCGCACCCCTTTCGCGCGCCGGCCATTCGTCCAGCACTTGCACGGCTTGATTCGCCAATTGTCGAAGTACCGCCGGATCGGGGCCACTGAAACGCGCCTGCACACGCCCACCGGCACCTGGTCCGAGCAAAAACTTCTTGGCAATCGCGTTGGCGTTGGGATATTCCGAATCTAAACGGGTTTGAATATCGGCCAGCAGTCCTTCAATCTTGGCGGGGTCGTCCACTTCGACCAAAAACTGCACAAACGCCGCGATTCTCGGACTCCGGCGAATACACCAAGAGGAAACGCAACCCACCGCCGCCGACGAACGACGCCACATGCGTCACGCCGTCCTGCGTTTGCAGGTATTCCTCAATCTCGTTCGCAAACGCTTCGGTCTCGCGAATGTGCGTTCCCGCTGGTAGAAACACGTCCACCATAAACTGCGGCCGCGTCGCTGGCGGGAAAAAGCTTTGATCCACAAAGCGAAAACCGTACAGCGCTGCGTCACAAACGCCACCACTAAACCGGCGACCACACCCCCACCGATAACGCAGTGCCATGATGAGCAGCGAGCGATACGCCTGAAAGATCCGCCCGCATATGGATCGGCAGGCGATTTCCCGCCAGTGCCTGTGGGGAGCGGCTTGAAAAATATGTAACCCAGCAGAGGCGTGATCGTCACGGACGAGACCCAACTCAAGCTCAGCGCGATGAGAATCACCCAGAACAAAGAATTGCAATACTCACCGGTGCTATCCTCGGAGAGGCCGATCGCCGCAAAGGCGATTACGCCGATAGCCGTCGCACCGAAAAGTGGCCATTGATTCTGCGCGACGACATCGCGCACCACTTCCAGCTTGTCCTCGCCTGCTTCAATACGCACCTTGACCCCCTCGATCACGATGATCGCGTTGTCGGTGAGCATGCAAAGGGCGATGATCAGCGCGCCGAGGGAAATCCGCTCCATGAGGATATTGCCATCGATGAACATCACCAAAAACGTCGCCATGATGGTGAGAAACAACACGACGCCGATGATCATTCCGGTCTTGCGCCCCATCGTGAGCAGCAACACGATGATGACGATGCTCACCGCTTTGACGAGATTGAACACGAAATCACTCGTCGCGGCGCTCACCGCTTCCGGCTGAAAGTTGATCTCGCCGATGTCGATGCCGAGCGGGCTGATCGGGCTTCAGACGCTCGAGCGTCTTGCGCACCCCTTCACCCATGCGGACAACGTTGCCCCCTTGAATTGTCGAAATACCGATGCCGATCGCTGGCTGGCCGTCGTAGCGTAGGATACGGCGAGGCGGGTCGGAATAGCCTCGTTCGACCGTGGCCACATCGCGCAGGGTGAGTTGCCGCCCGGTGCGATCCGAGCCGATCACCAAGTCGAGCATTTCTTCCGGCACACGGAAGCCACCCTCAGGATCCAAGGGGAGATGTTCATCACCGACGCGCACTCGTCCGCCATCGGCCGCGACATTTTGCGACAACAGCAAGCGATAGATCTGCTCTTCGGGAATGCCCAAGCGGGCCAATCGCTGTCGCGAGATTTCCAGAAAGACTTGTTCCTGCTGCGCGGCGAATAGCTCCACCTTCTTCACGTTGTCGACCAGCATCAACTCACGGCGAAGAGACTCGGCGTAGCGGCGCAATTCCGGATACGTGAATCCCTCACCGGAGATCGCCAGAAAAATGCCGTACACGTCGCCAAAGTCATCGATCACAATCGAGGTGCCGCGCACCGCCGGAGGCAACCGCGGCTGCGCATCGGCGATTTTGCGACGTAGCTCATCCCACACTTGCGGAATGCGGTCTTGGTTGTAGCGATCGCGAATGACCGCCTTCACGATCGAACGGCCTCCGAGACGATTCACTTTCCACACGCTCCAACTGACCCAGTTGCTGGCAGCGGTCTCGATGGGATTGGTGACTTCGAGCGCAACATCTTCGCGCTCGCCCCAGGATAGGGCGTGATGATCAGGGCCTCTTTGATCGTGAATTCCGGATCTTCCAGGCGACCGAGCTTTTGATAGGCGATGGCCCGCCAACCAGCACGAGCGCCATCGCGACAAACATCACGCGGTTGTATTTGACAGAAAGAACCCCTGGGTTCATGAGGGTCTCCCAAGGCGTTCCCCAGATCGCGCACTTCCATGCCTTCGCGCAGGAAACGCACGCCAGCCACGACCAGCGATCGCCCGGCACCAACCCTTCAGCACTTCCACCGCTGTCCGCCGCTGAGCCCAGCTTGATCGGCCGCGAGGCCACGCTGTTCTCCGACCGAAGATCCAGGCGACTTGTTTACCGTCGGAGTCTCGGCACCGCTCCGCCGAACCAAGTTCGCTGTCCCGACACGCTGGCGCGACGAAACGCGATCGTAACACTGGCGGTCATGCCGGGCAGAACGCGAATGTCTGCGGCGCTTCCATGGCGACGCGAACGTTAAAGGTTTGGGTCACAGGGTCGGCAACTTGGGCGACCTCCCGGATTCGCCCGGGAACTCGACGCCGGGCGCAGCACTGATTTCCGCGGACAGCTGACAATCTCGGATCGCTGAATCTCGGCCATGACCGTTTCCGGAACGTCCACGGCGATGTCGATTTCGTCGATGTCCTGAAACTGCACGACCCGATCGTTCGCAACGATGTTTTGTCCTTCGTCCACAAACCGCTGGGCAATGACGCCGTCATAAGGCGCCGCAGCGTCGAATCTTCCAGCTGAATCTGCGATCCCACAACGCGGCCCTCTAGCCCGCGGACCTGAGCCTCCATCGCCTCGATGTCTTCCTCCCGGCCATGGTTGACTGGTCGAGCGATCTTGCGCCGCCGTATATTCCTCCTGAGCACCAGATAATCTGTTTCGCTCCGTTCGTAGTCTGACGCGTGAGACAGCGTTTCTGTCAAGCAGCGAAACGTTCCGCTCGAATTCGGTTCGGGCGTTTGCGAGTCGCGAGCGGGCAGCCCGAAGTTCTGCTTCGCGGCGAAATATCTCCTCCGGTCGCTCGCCAGCGACGCGCCGCAAGGATGCACGCAATTGATCCAGTTCCCCTCCAAGCGTCGCCAAGCGGGCGTCAAATTCGTCCTGACGCAACTGCGGCGATTAAGTCCCCCTTTTCAACGTTCTGCCCCTCCTTCACGGGAAGCACCGCGAGTAATCCTGGTACGCGGAATGCAAGCTCAACCCTGCGTGACGCTTCAACAGTCCCAGGGAATGAACGAAGTCGAGTGTCCTCCCCGGCGGTTACCACGATGGTCTTGACTGGGCGAACGGATTCGGACTCGGGCTCCGTTTCGGGGGAACAGCCAAGAGCGCATGCCAAGCGATAAAACAACCCGGCAGGCAGCTTTGCAGAGTTTGACAAGACGAGACCTCGGGCACATTTTCGTTCGTTCCTCTTCAATTGCGGACGAATCCGACCGGAATGGATTGTGTGAAAACGCTGAAACACGAAGCACAAGAGGGCGATATGCATGCCACCGCACACATCGAAACTGGAGTACTTTGCCGCGAACGGACATGCACTTGCGTTGATCCAGGAACAAATCGAAACATACTCATTCCGACGATCGGAAGCTCGCCACCCAGGTCAGACTGGGACCGGTGAATCCGGCAACGCGTGAACGTTTCGGTCGGGCTAAATTCAAGAACCAGTATAGCCAAACTATATCGACTAGAAAGATCGCTAACGTTACGGCCGTTCATGAGGCCGTCAATCGACAATCGATTGTACCGACAACACCGCGTCAAGGCCTCGCCAGTCGGGGGCGGGGGTTTCGGCCGCTTAGACCTACGCTTCATTGGGTCCTCAAAAATCGACCCGCATACTAATGCCACCCCACGGATTTATATACAACTGTCGCTCCCTCCGCAAAACGTCGCGATCACGGCGAGGCGCAAATTGACTACTAAAATTGCTATCCTGATGCACGGCGGCATCCGCGCAACACCTCGCGATTCCTGGCTCGCCTGTTCCTGCGCACATCATCGCGCAAGGTCGGATGCCACTTGTTGTTCGCGCCACGGATTAAACTGGCTGTGAGCCGCAGCACCCTGGGCACGACGTTGCTCAAGCTGACGTAGTTCCTGTCGAAGCTGGCTAACCGTCATGTCGAATACATCCGTGAACTCCCGTTCCGCGCAACCCTATTCTGTCGAGCTTCCATGGTAAAGACATCAGCCAATCCCTCGCCGATTTGGCTTGATCGCTCATCAGGTCATCAAGCCGGTCCTGCATGCATACAGAAATCTTCCAGCTCTATCGCCGACATGCTTGAGGCTGCTGCTCGTCTAGTCTCGCCTTAAGTGCTGCCATTTGTTCCGGCGTGTGAATGCTTTGCACGAAGACCATTCTTCGAATGATCGCAGCATGCTTCGCCGGGGTCGACTTTCAGAGGATTTTTTGGCGAGCTGCCGTGTCCTTGGTATCCGAGTCGGCATCAGCACGATCGGTACTTTGTGGTACTCCCTGACTGGCAATTGGCATAGACATTAGCCACGCCGTGGTGAGCATTACAAGCGTGATTCGTACCAGCATACACGGTTCCTTTCCAGACTAGTCAATTGCGTCGTTCGGCTCGATCTACTTCTGAAAGCACATCTGCCGACTCGCTCAAGCGTGATGATGGTTGCGAAGTGGTCGCCATCAGCAAACTCTGTTTCCGGTTTACCAATTGCCACTCCGCTGAAATTCCACCACAGAATCCTCTAACGTCGCATCATCAACCTTGACATGGCTTCCTTGATAACGCAACGATCGTCAGTCTTCGCGAATCCAGAAGTTGACGGCGGATGTTCGCGATCCGTCTGGCAGCACACCGGTGGTCCTTACAAACCAAGCGTCACCGTCGTTGTGCCAAGTGCCCTCGACAATGCCTCCGGACGAATCAAACGCCCAAGAGCGTACCCGTTGCATGCTCGGATCCCAGCCAATACGCTGTGTCCCACTCAGGACGTCACGGCCATCTCGCTCAACGGTAAAGCGGCACAAAATAAACTTCTTGTTCTCACTCCAGTCGGTCGAACACCTCACCGTGAACCCGTCTCCTTGACCGTCCCATTCACCAATCATCCACGCTAAGGACTCAAATGTCATTCGCGGATGTTCCATTCACGCAGGCTATCCAGCAACAGCCGCGGTCCGTCTTCACCCAAATTGCGGCATATTTTCCTGCCGTGTGATCATCGTCGCTTGTGGAAGTCGGCCGATACGAGCCTTCTTCAATTGCAACATCGGGGGTAACAAATCGGATCGACGAATCGGCGTCGACGGTGGCGCGACGATTCGACTCGGCGACCTCGCCCTGAGTAAACTGTTCCTTGATCGTGTCGCGGGCATTGAAGGATTGTCCGCTGGTATCGTAGTAGGTCCCATCCTTGGTCCAATACTCCGTTAGTGATTTCGCGTCCCCGCGTGCAAGTGCGGCAACGTAAGCCGCACCCGTTTGGCGAATTGCTGCTTCCTCGGCGGCGGCCGTATTCGGGTTCTCGGCAGCCATCGATGTGATTCGGATTGCCAGAAGCAGGACGAATCCGGTGCCAAACGTCAGTGCGTATTTCAGGTGATTCATGCTGTCGTCCACGAACGCTTTGGTCAGTCGTTTGCTACGTGACTACCCCGTCACACAACTTCCGAATCGCAAGACCGCTCCGTCAAGAATTCTGCATATCAGGCGAGGTACGATGATCTGATGAGACCTGTTGAGTCGTCCCTTTCTCAGGTCGAAGGGCGTATGAGACCTGGACCGCGCACATGCCCAAATCCGGCTGACGTAATCGTACTGCTAGGGGACTATAGTCGCAAGCCAGCGAAAAAGGAATTGCCTCGCCTTTGCACCGCCCGCTACGTCAACACCAGCGGCCCTAAGGAACGTCGTCTCATTCCGTCTGCGACATGGCCGTAGCTTAGATCGTTTGCGAGGGCGATGCTTTGTCGGTACTTACGCATTTCGACGTCTGCGGCCGACGATTGCCAGCATCAGATCGATCGGCAGCAGGCCGAAACTCATGGGGTTCCCATTCCACACGGCCGCCGCCCCCTGCTCGTAGCCGCCATCGGCGAGCACGCGACCAGCAGATCGGCCGAATCCCTACGAACATCGGCGTTGAAGTCCCCCGTGATCCGTGCCCCTTAGACGTCTGCCGCATAAAAGCGCCAACGCCAACACGATGAGGAGATCGCCAATGAGATGGTAAGTCGATCGTGCGATCCACAAAGCGTTTGGAGCCGCAACACAAGATTGGCACCGACGGTTTTATAGTTGCCGTGAAAGACTTCGGCGAAGAGCAGATTTTCTCACCTTTGCTGGACTCACTTGCAGGAAAGCGTCAGCCGCAAATGAGCACTATCGCTGCTCTCCTACACATCACAAATCGCCACACAACGACGCAAGGAATCCAGCGGGTCAGAGCTCTTGGGGATGAACTCCTGGGCCACGAAGCCGTTGAATCCTGTTTCGACAATGGCCTTCATCACGGCCGGATAGTAGATTTCTTGACGATCATCGATTTCGTTGCGCCCCGGCACGCCACCTGTGTGATAATGCGCGATGTACTGTGCATTGTCGCGAATATTGCGGATCAAATCTCCCTCCATGATTTGCATGTGATAGATGTCATAGAGGAGTTTCATCCGCTCTGAACTCACACGACGGCACATTTCAGCACCCCAAGCGGTGTGATCGCACTGGTAGTCCTTGTGGTCAACCTTGCTGTTAAGCAGTTCCATTACAACATTGACCTGCTTGGATTCCGCCAACTTCATTAAACGCTTTAAGCCCGTGACGCAGTTTTCAATCCCCTGTTCGTCATCCAGCCCGTCTCGGTTCCCCGAGAAGCAAATCACGTTTTTGATGCCCGCGTCGGCCGCCAAGGGGATCAGCGTTTCGTAGCTGGCGACGAGAGCGTCATGATATTCGACGCGATTAAAACCCTTCGTGATACCCATCCCCGCTCCGGAGCCCATAGCGCACGTCAGCCCATGCTCCTTCAAAGTCGGCCAATCGTCGGGTCCCAGCAGCTCGATCGATTTTAGTCCAATGGAACGAGCACCTTGGCAGAGTTCTATGAGCGGTATCTTGCCGTAACACCAGCGGCAAACGGAGTGATTGATGTTGCCGTTCAGTTGTGACCCCGAATCGGCTTCCGAGGCCGCGGCGTATGGTGTAAGCGAAGCGGCCACCGCGGCCGTAGCACCGGCGACTCGGAAAATCGCATCACGACGCGAGAATTGGTTATCCATGACTAAAGCCCTCGAGTACCTATGGTTAAAGATGACTGGGCGGTAACTCGCACAAGTTGGCCGAATGTTATTATGGGCGAGCTTGGCGTCCTTGGCTACCGCCCGCGGATCCGAGCGTAAAAAGTGCTCCGATGGGTCCTATGGGCTACAATGCAGGCCGTTGGGAATCTCCAGGGTTGACGCGGAGTGACGAGATTGTGTTCCAGTTTTTCGACAGGCGCGACGCGCCAAGTATGCACAGCCCTATGGGTCGCCGTGAGTTCTTGAACGTCGGTCGACTGGCTCTCGGGGGCCTCACGACCACCAGTCTCTTGCGCACGCGATTGGCGCGTAGCCGACACTAGCTCTGTGGCTTTTGAAGGCCGAAGTGTCATCTTTCTGTTTTTGCATGGTGGTCCTAGCCAGACGGAGACATTCGACCCCAAGCTGTCGGCACCCAGTGGCGTTCGTAGCGCAACGGGTGGGATAGGAACCACGATCCCGGGCGTGCGTTTTGGCGGCACGTTTCCAAAACTGGCCGCACGCGCGCACAGGTTTTCGCTGGTGCGATCCTTCCAAACCGGTGACGGTAATCACGATATCAAACCGATCGTAGGTCTGCGCGACGGGACAGGCTAATCTTGGGTCGCTGTTCGCGCGAGTTGCGGGCGCTAACCATCGACAAACCGGCATGCCACGCAATGTGGCCCTATTTCCCCGCAGTGTGGATCCAATGGCGCAGCCTGAGAACAACAGCTTCGGACGGTTTGCCGCCACCGGAGGCTTGTCGACGGCGTTTGCCCCTTTTGTTCCTGGAGCGGGAGGGCCCGCCCAGGCGGACATGAAATTGAACCTTCCCAAGCAACGATTATTCGATCGTCGCTGGCTACTCACTCAATTGGATCACGCTCAATCCACCCTTAATCCAGACGGCGGTGAAGATCCACTGCGCACACAAGCTTTCGAGACAATGTTGCGAGACGTCGCATCAGCTTTTGACTTGCGAGATGAAGACTCGCGCGTTATCGCGGCGTACGACACAGCACCACTCGTTCGTCCCGAGAACATCAGTCGCAAGTGGAACAATTATCACAACTATGTCGACAACGCTCAGACGCTTGGAAAACTACTATTGTTGGCACGCCGCCTATGCGAAGCCGGCTGCGGCTTCGTCACGGTGACAACCAATTTCGTTTGGGACATGCATTCCGATGTAAACAATGCCGGCGTCGAAGAAGGCATGCACTACATGGGACTTCCGCTGGACCACGCATTATCGGCATTCATTGATGACGTTGAAATGCGAGGCATGCAAGATAAGATCATGTTGGTCGCGTGCGGTGAAATGGGGCGTACACCAAGAATCAACGAACGCGGCGGCCGTGACCACTGGGGCGAACTCGCCCCACTGTTAATCTATGGTGGCGGGCTCAAAATGGGGCAGATTATTGGTCAATCCAATCGTGATGCGAGTGCCCCGGCCAGCGAACCGATCCGAATCCCAAATTTGGTTTCAACCGTACTTCACCAGTTGCTCGACGTGGGCAAACTGAGGACCGTCGCAGGGATTCCCCCCGAGATCCAACAGGCCGTAGCTGCCGATCCGATTCGGGAACTGATGTAGCGACGAGGATGAATACTGAAGACATGACAAAACCTCTTCTTTACATCCTAGGCGTCGCATGTCTATCGTCGACTTGTGTCGCACAAGACAACTCGCCGGTCGTAGGCAAAGCCGAAGCTGTCAATGTCACCTCGCACTCCCAAGGCTTACACGGCTACATTGGTTTTGGCCACGAAAGGATCCCGCCTGAGGGCGGTTACAGTGCCGGCATGGGCTTCTACGCCGCCGTCTGGCCGCTGGTGGAGCAGCCACTGGCCAACTTTCAGATTGGCTTGCCAAGTTCATGGATTCAGCCGGACAACTCGGACAACAAAGACAAGCCTCTCGCTCCGGAAGGCACACTGGCACGCACGTGGAAAGAGCGTGGACCGACTTGGAGCAGCGTCTTTCAAACCGTGGAAGGCGGGCTGGGCTACTGGGCGGGAAATCACTTCCGCTATGGCCCGCCGAAGTTCAGCATGAATGCCACGCCGCAATGCTACGACTACGAGGTGGGCTCGCCGGGCTGGTCCTTCTTTTACAGCAATGAAGCGCTGCCAGACAATCGTCTCGGCATCGCGCAACTCAGCAACCGCCTCCTAATTCCTCCCGACGCCCTACCGTTCCAAGGCAATCCCAATGGCGAATTCCTCGGCTACACCTGGATGGCCTTACCTTTCACGGATCCAACTACGGGCAATCCGCCAACGGGTGACCAGAGTTGGACGTGCTTCCTCAGCGCCGCCAATTTCAAAGGTCCCATTGCCTACTATATTCCGGAGACGTGGAGCAAAATCGGCAAGCTGTTCGACTACTCGTTTCTCTACGGTCGCGGCCTCGACACACGCCCCGGCATCATGGGCGGAGGCGCGATGGAAATAAACACGGTGCCGCGTTTCGACGCCAAGGACGCCCAGGGCACAACCTACTCGAAGCTTCCAAAACTGCAATTTCCGACGGATGACCAAGGCCGCGCCGACCTGGTGCAGGACGTAACGTACTACTCGAAGAGCGCGCTCTATGATGCCTTCAAATCCTGGCGCGACGGTGGTCCCTTGTGCTCTGGACGCTTCGACGAAAAAGGCGCGTTCAAACCGAAGCTGAACACTCACACAACGCGCTACGATCAGGCCGGCAAGAAGATCGTTGGAGTGGAACTCGCTTTCGACACCAGGATCTTTGAGGACAACGTGTGGGGCCTGCAATGGTTCACCAACAACATCAGTCCGACCGGGCAGTTCCCACAATACTACAAACACGTCGGTGAAGAGCTTGTCGCCGTGCCGGCGGCAGACGTGCCTGCGGAAACCAAGCTGCTCACTCAAGAATTCAAACTTGCCAAGCTCGGCGTGCCCTATACCTCGCCAACGGTTGGCGCTTGGACTAAGCCGGGGCCGAAAGTCGGCCCTTTCACTACCAGGCTTGTGGATGGCTCAGTCGTGACCTATGCGTGGTATCGTTTCGTGGATCAGCCGTCGTTTCAGCAATACAAATGGAGTGCGGAAAAGAAAGCGAAGTTGCAGGCTTTTGTCGAAAATCTGCATGCAAATTGGCCGATAGATCGCGACTACATGGCCCCGCCCACGCGCGGCAATCTCGCCGCGCTCGATCCGGCACTGCTCGTTAGTCCACCCCAAGGCCTTGAGGTCGGGTATGTTCCTATCGTCACTCATCAAGAGGCGCAGTGAGCGCTTCGATTTGAGGTATTTTGTCATGACACGCTTAACTCACTGGTCGGAGCGAACTATGAAACAATACATTCGACTCATCGTCGGATTACTTCTGGTCGCGGTGGCCGCGCCCCCTTTCGCGAAGGCGGCCACGAAACCGGTGCGCATCTTCATCCTCGCAGGACAATCGAACATGGAGGGCCATGGGTTCATTGCCGCGGATGCTACACGCAATGGTGGCAGAGGATCACTTGAGTTTCTGGTGAAGGACCCATCGACGGCGAAACGTTTCGGGCATCTTGTTGATGCCGCCGGGCGCTGGCGTACGCGCGATGATGTCTGGATCAGCTATCTTGACCGCAAAGGTCAGCTCACCGTCGGCTATGGTGCCGGTCAGGACGTCATTGGTCCCGAACTCGGGTTTGGCTGGGTGATGGGCACCGCTCTGGACGATCCGGTGTTGCTCATCAAGTGCGCCGTGGGGTGGCAAGAGCCTAGCCGTGGATTTCCGTCCGCCCAGTGCAGGCAAGCCACCCTATTCGCTCGGCGAAAAGGCCGATGTCGCCATCGTGGAGGACCCGGAGATCATCGGCAAGTACTATCGTGAGACAGTGACGCTCACCAAGGCTGCGCTGGCGAACCTCAAGGAACTCGTGCCCGGCAGTGATGGAAGTTACGTGCTTTCGGGATTCGGCTGGCATCAAGGCTGGAACGACCGCATCAACGACAAATTCAACGCCGAATACGAAAGCAACATGGCGCACTTCATCCGCGACATTCGCAACGACCTCGGTGCACCCATGCTGCCGTTCGTCATTGCTGAGACTGGCATGACGGGACCGGAAGAGACACATCCTCGCGCCCTTTCGCTGATGAAAGCGCAAGCCGCAGTGGTAGAGCATCCGGAGTTCAAGGGTAATGTTGCGTTTGTCGACACCAGGGCGTTCTGGCGTCCTCAAGAACAGTCACCCAGCAAGCAAGGCTATCATTGGAACTCGAACGCCGAAACCTACTACCTCATCGGCGAAGCGATGGGCGAGGCAATGAAGCAGCTGATCACGGTCGGCACGACCAGTCAGGTCCAGGAAGCAGAGATGGCTGGGTATTTGCTTGTCCCCAACGAGAAAGTGCCGGAAACCTATAACGCCGGTTTTTCCATGTATGTAGCCGCCTGGCCTTTATTGCAGCAATATCCGGGAAATCGTTTTCAAACGGGTCTGTTCGGCACTTGGATGCACGCCCAGTACGATGGACCAAAACCTTTGAAAGAGATGTATTCGGATATCGAAGGTGGGCTGGGATGGTGGCGCGACACGCGTTTCGCGACCGAAACGCCGAAGTTCATCATGGGCGGAGTCGCGCTGAATTTCATCGAGTGGGCCAACGGCCCTGGGGCCGGGAAAGGCAGGAATTGGGAGCAACCCAAGGGCAAGTATGGCGTAGCCCAACTCAGTCCATGGTTACTTTGGCCCCCCGACGGGTTGAATCTGAAACAAGGCACCTGCGGTGAGCTGTTCGGCTACGGTTACCTGCCACTTCCTCTCACCTCGGCCAAATCCACAACCGCCGGGAAAAGCGTGCCCACGGGGGATCAATGTTGGACCTTGTTCCTGAACACGCAAACCTTCAAAGGCCCCGTGGCGTTCTTCACGCCTTACTTTTGGTCTGGTCCGACAGTCGACGATCCCCGCCTGGCGGGAATGTTTCTGGACACGCGTCCCTCGCAGCCAAACCGGCCGTTGCAAATGGAAACCCAATATGTCCCTGCCGTCCAATCCGTTGATGCACATGGCGAAACCTACGCCCGTATAGCCAGAACCTTTTTCCCCAAGGGGCCACAAGACGATTCGGTCCTCGTACACCGCATCACCTCCTATCGCAAAAATGCGCTGTGGGATCGCGTGAAGGCCTGGTTCGAAGGCGGCATACTAGCCAGTGGCGCCATCGACCCCGCTGGGGCCCACGTGCACACTTTTTCTGGACGAGGTGGTGCCACGTGGAAGATCTATACGCCCAATGCCCCCAAGGAAATGAAGCTGCCGATCGCCTGGAATGACTTTGCCACCCCCGTGGCACTTGATGCAAATACTTTTGGGTACCGCTGGAACTACCAACTGGCCGCAAAGACCGACTCTAACGATGCTTCTCTGGTGGCTCTGCCTGAGTACTATCATTTGGCGACGAACAACGATCAGAAGCTGGAATGGTCTGCGATCCGGGCAGCGGACGTACCGGCCGAAACGGGCCTGGTCCAGTTTCACTTTAATCGTTCGCGCACGGAGCGTTCCGAACCCTACGTCACTCCCGACGGTGCGACGAGTTGCTGGAAAACACCCGGTCCCGCCGCGGGACCTTTTGAGGCGAACCTGGGAGACGGTAGCGTCGTGACCTACTACTGGTATCGCTTCGCCGACCAGCCAGCATTGCTCAATGCTGACTTGACGGAGGAGGAGCGCGAGGCCATACAGTTGCGAGTGGAGAGACTGCACCGGAATTGGAAGAAAGACGGCGAATATCTGCCGCCACCCACGCGGGGAAAACTCGCGGAAATCGATCCTGCGCTGATTGTCAGTCCTCCAGCGGGAATGGACGTAGGCTATGTGCCCATCGTTACGCGACAGGAAGCGAAAAAAACGTTTCCGTGATAGCGTTGCTGACAAATCGATGTGAACAAGTTGACCAAATGCTTCTGCTCTACGACGGGCAAACGTAAGACGGCAGCGACATTGGTGCGCCGGGTCGCATACGGGAACCGCGACGGCGGCGAACATTATTCCAAGACAGAGCCGCGGCACTCGCATAATTCGTGTCTAGACGCGTGGCGATATGAGTTCCTCAATAAGTTTTCCTTCGACAAAGGTCAATCGCTCGTTGCGCCCCAGGTGGGGATACGTTAGGCGGTGCTGATCAAGCCCTAGCTGGTGCAAGATCGTATTGTGGATATCTCGGAAATGATAGGGCTTTTCAATTGCCTTGAGTCCGATGGCGTCTGTCGCGCCAACCACTTGGCCTCCTCGAATACCGCCTCCGGCCATCCACATCGTGAATCCTAAGTTGTGATGATCGCGACCTCGTCCCGATTGGGCTTCCGGCGACCGTCCAAACTCACCGCCCCACAGAACCAGCGTCGTCTCCAGCAATCCTCGACGTTTGAGATCCCTCAATAAGGCCGCCACGGGACGATCCGTCTCAGCCGCCTTGCGCTGATGATTCTCCTCAATATCGTCATGCGCATCCCATTGTTGGTTACCGGGTCCGCCACCCGATACGACGCACACGAATCGGACGCCGTTTTCCACCAATCGTCGTGCCAGCAAACAGCGGCGGCCGTAATCGTGCGTCGGTTCCACGCCGACGCCGTAAAGATCGAGAGTCTCCTGCGATTCGCGCGACAGGTCAAGGATCTCTGGCGCCTGGCTTTGCATGCGAAAAGCCAAGTCATAGCTGCTGATTCGTGCCTCGAACTCAGTATCATCGGCATCCAAGTTCACACGATTTAGTTGCTGAATGAATCGCAGTGTTCGTTGCCGCTCGGCGTGCCCAACGCCAGGCGGCAAATTCAAGTTCAGTACCGGCCGATCGCCTGGACGAAACATGGTTGGTTGATAAACGGCCGGTAAGAATCCGTGCATATACATCGGCTGTCCGGCTTCGAGCGCACCGCGGGGATCAGGCAACACGACATACGCGGGCAACGATTGACTCTCGGCGCCTAAGCCATACAGGACCCACGACCCCATACTCGGATATCCGGGAATTGTACGTCCCGAAAACAGCTCATACTGCGCGGCAGAATGGACGACCATATCTCCGTAGCAACTGCGAATGACCGCCATGTCGTCCACACATTTGGCCAAGTTGGGAAAAAGATCGCTGACTTCGATTCCACTTTGTCCGTAGCGTGCGAACGTGCGTTGGCTTCCCAGCAACTTGGCGTTCGGTGTGATGAACTGATACTTGACGTCGCCAAACTCGGTCGGACGCGACTGGCCATCCAGGCGGTTCAGCAACGGTTTCGGATCAAATGTCTCCAAGTGGCTGGGGCCCCCTGCCATAAACAGGAAGATCACGGCATTACACTGGGCAGGAAAATGCGCAGCTTGGGCCACTAATGGATCCGTGGCAGCACGCGCCTGTTCGAGCTCCAATAGCGATGCAAGTGCCAAGCCACCAAACCCACAAAACGCGTCGCGGATAAACTCTCGCCGCGTTCGTGTAGGCATTGCGTGCATACGATTCACTTGATACACCTCCATCGATCGTTGATGCCCTGGCCGCTCATTCGAGATAGCAAAAACCATTTAAGTTGAATATCGCCAGCGCAAATTCGGTAGTCGTCTGCTCTCCGAGAAACGCAACGGAAAGTCGGCATTCTTCATCGCTCGGCGCTCGGCCGAGTGCCAGCCGGAACGCACGTCGTACAATTTGCTGAGGATCGCCGTGAGACTCGACTTCCAATCGGTTTGCAAAGGCTGTCGCCATTTGATTCGAGAGCGTACCGTTCAACATTTCCAACGCCTGAATTCCGTGCGTGCTTGTCTGCCGGCGCGGACAACTTGTCTGTAAGGCCGGAGCGTCAAAGGCTTCAAAAAACGGAAGACGAAGATTACGCTTCGCCATCAAATAGATCGAACGGCGACAATGCTGAGATGTGTCGGCGGTAACGGTCCACTGCTTCGGGTCGTACAGCAATTTCGTCAACTCGGGATCGACGGGTGTCATCACGCTCGCGCCACCGACTTGGAGGTTCAATTGACCGGATACGGCCAACATCGAATCGCGCAGCTCCTCGGCCGTTAAGCGACGACGATTGAACCGCCACAGCAAACGATTCGCTGGGTCGACGGTCGCGTACTCAGGAGTCTCTGGTGATTGCGTCGACATCCGATAAGCACTACTCAGTACGATCAAACGCTGAAGCGGCTTCAAACGCCAACCGTGGGCGACCAGTTCACTGGCCAGCCAATCCAGCAGTTCTGGATGACTGGGTTGTCCTCCATGAGTTCCGAAATCGTTGGTTGTCTCGACAATTCCCGCGCCGAAATGGGCTTGCCATAGTCGGTTGACAATGACGCGCGCTGTCAACGGATGCCTCGCGTCCGTCAACCAATCAGCGAGCGCGGAGCGAGGATTCGCCGTGTCGGCGGGCAGTTCGGGAAGATCGTCAGCGACGAAGATCTGCAAAGGCCGAGGGCCAACGACATCTCCTTTGTTATCCCAGTTACCACGCCGAAGTACATGGATTGGCGTGCGTTTTTCAAGATTATCGCGAATGCCCGGAATCATGGGAGGAGGCACAGGTTGCTGCTGCGCAAGTTCAGTCAGTTCCCGCCTAATCCGTGGTAGTTCTTCGGCACTGGCCGTCTGAAGCAATTCTCGCAGTTGCTTTCTTCGCAGTTCAATCCGCTTCGTGGACCGCTCATACTCAGCTCTTTCCGACGCGGATACCAGCAGCGTATCGTGCTCCTCCGTGGCTGCCAAATACGCCTGCAACCGATAGTAATCTCGCTGTGAAATTGGCTCGAGTTTGTGGTTGTGGCAGCGAGCACATCCGACGGTCAATCCCAAGAAGGCTTCGCCTAAGATGTTCGTGCGCTCCGTTAACACCTCGTTGCGGCTCAGCGCGATCTCAGGATTTCCCGCGTTGCGTCGAACGGCGCCTAAGCGATGAAATACCGAGGCCGACAATAGCTCTGTGTCGGCGGAATCAAGCTCATCTCCTGCAAGCTGCTCTCGTACAAACTGATCGAACGGTTTGTCGCGATTAAATGCGGCAATCACATAGTCGCGGAAACGCCATGCGCCGGGTAGCCGCCGATCGTATTCGAATCCTTCCGATTCGGCGTATCGTACGACGTCCAGCCAATGCTGAGCCCAACGTTCGCCATAACGGGGACTCGCTAACAGTCGATCAACGACCTTTTCAAAAGCAAATGGAGAACTATCGCGCTGAAAGGCCACAACTTCAGTCAGTGTTGGAGGTAACCCTGTCAGGTCAAACGTTACTCGGCGAATCCAAGTGGCTTTGTCGGTCATGGACGCAGGTCGCCACGTCCGATTCTCTAAACGTGCCAGGATAAACGCATCGACCGGCGAACGAACCCAAACGTTGTCGATTACACGAGGAATTGCAGGTCGTTCGACGGGTTGAAATGCCCAATGGCTGCGCCAGCTTTCCTGCGATCGACTCACGTCGTCCGCTCCGCTGGCAGTGGGCAATTCGCCACGCGGGTCTGGCGCCCCCATTTCAATCCATTTCACAAAGTCAGCCACGACTTCGGAAGGCAATGCGGCTTGATCGAGCGGCATCTCCAGGCCGTCTTGGTGCCGAAGCGCCCGCAACAGCAAACTACGGTCGACGTTGTCGGTGTCGATAACCGGTCCCGAATCGCCGCCTTCCGCAAGTCTCAACGGCGAATCGAATCGCAAGCCGGCGGCCACTTCGTCTGCCTGCGCCGAGTGACACGAGAAACAATACGTCTGCAACACGGGCTCAATCCGCTGGCGGAAGAAAGCTTCCTTGGAACCGTCGCCAGCCGCCATCGTCTCTTGAGGGGAATTCACCGCGCTAGCGCTCAACAAGACTAGTGAAGCAACGATGACACGCGGCAATCCCATGCTGCGGATCAAAAACACTCCTGCTCGCCGGCTGCTTACCTTCATGGAGATGTCCACTAGAGAGTTCGCGCGAGGACGGGACAACAATGAGGTGCTGATCGCGGATTTGGACGTCATTATAGCAGGTGTCCCAGGCAAAGGCGGAACAACCTAGTGGCTTTTCTAGTAGAGCTGGTTTCAAAACAGGGAGGGCGAGGCTCTGCCGAGCCGCCCGTGCACAATTCGGCTGAAAAACATGGCTCAGCCGGAGCTTCGCCCTACTGCTGGAGATTCGCCCTCCCAAATTCAAGTTTTGAATTGCGTTCTAGGCACTTCGCTGCTGAAATGTATCACCGAACGGCCCGGGCAACGTGCGTGCTCAATTGCCGATGCCTTGTGCTACGACCAAGTAAGAAGTCGGGAGTCCCGCCATGAATCGTCGCAAGCGACATTTGATCCTGCTGTGTTCCGCTGTGTCTCTGCTGGTAGTCCGAGCGATGGCGGAAGAGAATCCGGATCGAGTAGTCCAGGTTGGCGTGCCGCAGGGAAACATCTCGTCGGGGCAATTCAACGACAGTCGGATTTTCCCTGGCACCGTACGTGACTACAGCGTGTACGTGCCGGCTCAGTATAAACCGGATGAACCTGCCGCACTGATGGTGTTCATGGACGGAGCCGGTTATGCGGACCCGAAGGGTGCGTTTCGAGTTCCCGTGGTCTTCGACAATCTAATTCATCAGGGAGCCATGCCGGTCACGATTGCCGTGTTCGTAAATCCCGGAACGATTCCCGCGACGATTCCGGGGGCGAACGCTCGCAGCAATCGATCGTTTGAATACGACTCGCTAGGTGACCGATATGCAAACTTTCTGGTCGACGAGTTTTTGCCGATCGCGCTGAAGGATCTGAACGTGTCGACCGATCCCGTCGATCGAGCAGTCTGCGGAATCTCTTCCGGCGGCATCTGTGCATTCACGGTGGCGTGGGAGAGACCAGATCAGTTCGGTAAGGTGCTGAGCCACATCGGCAGTTTTACCAACATTCGCGGCGGCTGGGCGTATCCCGGGCTCGTACGCAAAACGAAAGAACAACCGAAGGCCATCAAGGTGTACCTGCAAGATGGTCGCGAAGACTTGAACAACCTGCACGGCAACTGGCCGTTGGCAAATCAAGATCTGGCAGCCGCTCTTCAGTTTGCCGGCTACAACTACCAACTGGTCATGACCGACGGCGGACACAGTGGCAAGTGGGGCGGCGAAGCGCTGCCGGATGCCCTGAAGTGGTTGTGGGATAACAACGCGGAATCCACCAATATCCCCATCGTCAATACCAAACCGACCTGGGAACCACATCCGGACGCAGTCGCTCGCGATGATATGCCGAAGGGCACAGTCGAAAAGATGGAACCGTGGGAATCCACAATTTTTCCCGGCACGATTCGCGACTGGGCCATCTACGTTCCCGCTCAGTACAAGCCCGACCAGCCTGCCGCGCTAATGGTGTTTCAAGACGGCGAAGGCATGCGAAACGAGGACGGCCGATGGCGCGTTCCCATCGTGTTCGACAACCTGATTGCTCGCGGAGACATGCCGCCCACGATTGCCGTCTTTATCAATCCGGGCCACGACAAATCGAAGCCGCGGCGGAACGGAAGACATTCCAATCGAAGCTTCGAATACGACAGCCTAGGCGATCGCTACGTCCGTTTCCTGTTGGAAGAAATCATTCCGGAAGTTCGCAAACGTTACAACATCTCCGACGATCCCGAGATGCACGCCATCGGTGGCTCCAGTTCCGGGGCGATCTGTGCATTCACGGCGGCGTGGGAGCGGACAGAATTCTTCCGCAAAGTCTATTCTAGCGTCGGGAGCTTCACCAATCTGCGCGGCGGCGACGTCTATCCGTCGCTGGTTCGCAAGACAGAACCGAAGCCCATCCGCGTCTACTTGGCCGACACCAGCGGTGACATCGACAACGCCTTTGGAAGCTGGCCGTGGGCGAATCAGCGAATGGCGTCAGCCCTGAAATACATGGGCTATGACATTCGTTTCGACTGGGCCGAGGGGTACGCCCATAACGCCGACTTCGGCGGATCCAGATTTCCTGACGCCATGAAGTGGCTGTGGCGCACAGAAGCTCACACGCCCGTGATCGACACCCGTGGTGATCTCGGCGGTGACTTGACGCTGCTGAACCTGTTGATCCAGGGAGAATCATGGGAGTTGGTCGCTGACAACTTGGGTTTCGCCGATGCGCTCTGCGCAGACATGAATGGCAATCTATATTTCTGCGACATGCAGGCTCCGGCCGTGATCCGCATCAGCGCAGCCGACGGCACAAAGGCTGAGATCGCCAAAGAATCCGTCAGCGGTCTGGAGTTCGATCCCGACGACTCTCTGCTCTACGCATGCCAGGGTTCAAAGAACCGCGTCATCTCGATCAACGTCAGTAGCGGCGAAGTGAAGACGGTGGCCGAAGGAATTAAACCCAACGACCTTGCCGTCACTCGCGACGGTTTCATCCTGATTACCGAGACCGGAGCGAAGCAGGTGACTCGCATCAACCCACAGACCGGCGAAGTCACCTCCGTCGACACGGGTATCAACAAACCCAACGGAATCGCCCTATCCAACGACGGAGGTACTCTGGCCGTGTCCGATTACGGCGGAACCCACACCTGGATGTTCCGAGTCAACGCCGGCGGGATGCTGGACGCAAAAATGCCCACCATGCCGATGCGACTCCCCATCGACCCGAACGGAGAATTCCGCTTCAACGAACCACCTCCATATGCGGCTGCGTCCCGAGGCGACGGCATGGCCGTTGACAACGCGGGCCGCTACTACGTGACCAGCGAAATAGGAGTCCAGATCTTCGACCCTACTGGCCGCCCCTGCGGAGTCCTACCCAAAGTCGACCGGGACCAGCCACTGACCACGTGCATACTCGCCGGCAGCGATCACGGTACACTGTACATCGCGCACGGCAAAAACATCTACCGGCGAAAGCTGACCGTCGAGAAAACGCAGCGCTAGCGTCCGCGATTCGCGTCGGTTGCGATGCAGCAAAGAGGACCTGAACAAGGTTGATCGGCATAGTTGCGTGTGCTTTCGATTACGGCCGTCTCGTTGCGTCGGCACGTCTTGGCCACGGGCTGGGAAATCGCCTATGTTCAACACGATAAAAGGGTCCCACTATGGCGTGAGCAGAAAAGATGGTAAAAGAACTGCATGTCCGCCACTCTCAGGAGCGCCACTCTCCCTGTTTCGCTGACCGAAGGTTCAATCGTCCGGGCGTTGGTGCGGCTATCGATTCCGATCGTAGTGGCGAACATTCTGCAAACGGCCTATCAAATCACCGACACGTTTTGGGTCGGTCGGCTGAGTGCCGAGGCGGTGGCGGCGGTGTCGCTCTGTTTTCCGCTCAATTTTCTGATGATCGCCGTCGGCGGCGGGTTGCCGATCGCCGGGTCGGTGCTGATCTCCCAGTACAAAGGGCGGGGCGACGAGCGGGCCATGAACCACGTCGCCGCCCAGACGCTGATCATGGTGCTTGTCGGTGTCGGTCGTGCTCTCGTCGGTCGGATACTACTCGAGCGAGCCGATCATGCGGCTCATGGGCGCCGAGCCGGCGGTGCTGCCGGACGCAGTGCGCTTCCTGCAAATCACGTTTCTCGGCTTCATCTTCGTGTTCGGCTTCTTCGTGTACGTGTCGCTGATGCGCGGAATGGGCGTCGTGGGCACGCCGATGATGATCGTGATGGTGACCGTGCTCTTGAATCTCGTGCTCGATCCGCTGTTTATTTTCGGTTGGGGGCCGGTGCCGGCGATGGGAGTCGCTGGCGCGGCGATGGCAACGCTCTTCACCCAGGCGTTGGCGACGGTGATTGGTTTTGCGTTGCTGTTTCGCGGCCGGCACGGCCTCAAACCGCGACTGCCCGACTTCCGACCCGATTTCGTCGTTCATCGCGAAAGCCTTCCGACTCGGCCTGCCTTCGTCGATCGAGCAATCGACCCGGGCATTGAGCCTTACGGTGATGACGATCTTGGTCTCGAGCTTTGGCACGATTGCCGTCGCGGCGTACGGCATCGGCATCCGGATTCTGACGTTCGTGATCATCCCCGCGATGGGCATGGCGATGGCGACCACGACGCTGGTGGGCCAGAACATCGGGGCGGGCAAAATCGATCGGGCGGAGCGGACCACGCTACGTGGCCAGCTCTGATCGCGTTTTTCGTGCCGCTGGGCGTCGGGGCTCGGTGATGTTCGTGTTCGCCCGGCCGCTGGCCACGCTGTTCGTGCCGAATAGTCCCGCCGCGATCGCCGAATGCACGTACTTCATCCACATCATGTCGTTCACCTTCGGCGGCATCGGCTTGCAGCAAGTGATCACCGGCGCACTCCGCGGGGCGGGAAACACGATGTCGGCAATGGTGCTCACGCTGGTCTCGGCCTGGGTGATCCAATTTCCGTTGGCCTACATCCTCTCGCGGCACACCTCGCTCGGCGCTCACGGCATTTGGTGGGCGCACCCGATCTCGATCGTGATCTCGGCGACGATTTGCGTGCTGTGGTTTCTCCGCGGCGACTGGAAGCGGACCAAGCTGCTCGACGACGCCCGGCTCGAAGAGCAGGTCGCCGAAGAGGTCGCGGATCGACGAAGGTATTTCACCCTAGTAGGTCGTCCGACCTGGAATCACATGCACCGGGCATGTTGATTGAAGTACTTCCAAATCAATTGGCGGGCGTTACCCCTTCATTTTGTTCACGAATATGCTTGCGATATCCGACATGTCAAAATCGCCATCGTGGTCCTGATCGAACAGTTGCCCCAACAGATCTCCGTGCTGTTTCTGCAACTGTTGTTCCTCCTTCTGTAGGTGATCGTGAACGGTAGACGCATCGACGTGCTGACGAGCACGGTGCTCAGCGTAGCACAGGCAATCTGTGGCGTCGAACCCCGCGGGGCGAGTTCTGCGGGCGGAATCCGCCAAAGTCGTCAGAGCTTAGTTCCATCCGCTTGGCCAGATGGGGCAATGAGCAATCCTGCGAGATAACATTGGGGCATCGTGCCTTGACTCAATTCGGTAATCCCTGAGGCACTCCCTTTTTTTTTCGGGGATCCCACTACACTGTTCCTGAATCTCTCGTGGGGCGATGAAAGTAAAACGGACAAATGACACCGCCATCGAGATATGCGTACGAAAGTTCTCGATCATTCGAGCTCTGACACTTTGGACACCGTTCGATCGATTCACGCAGAACGTGACCATCATCGTGCGGTTGGAGGCTTTCACTATGAATTATCACATCAAACGATTGGCATTTTTTCTGGCCCCACCGCTTCTGGGACTCGTTCTCTCGGTAACCGGTTGCACCAAGCAGAAGGCTACCGACACTTTAGAGAAAGCGGGGGCGGCAGCGACCACCGCGAAAGAGAATGTTGAAGCGGCCGTCGAGGACGGGGCAAAGTTTGCCGGTGAATTGAGTGATGCAGCGAGATCCTACCTCGCTCCATTGAAGGATAAAATCGGCAATCTTCATTCGCTGAAGGACTCTCCTGACGAGTTAAAGCGAGCGGTTTCCGAATTGATCCAATCGATTGAAGAAAAGGGTGAAAGTATCAAGCTCCCCAAGTCCGTTGTTGATGCGCTCGCGACGATTAAAGAGAAGCTAATCGCGTTGCGAGATTCCCTTGAGAAAAATGTCGAGCAGGCGAAGATTGACGAACACATCAAGGATCTCGAGGAAGCGGTCAAATCTGGCCTCGGAATGTCGAATAAGTAATCCTTGAAGCCCTACAGCGATGAATCTTACTGGATTAATCGTGGCGTTGTTGATTGGTGCTGTGGCCGGTTTTCTCGCTGGGCAGATCGTCAAAGGGCACGGATTTGGGATCGTTGCTTTTTGGTTTCCTGTTTGGCAACTTCAATCTTCTCAGCTCGCCGATCCTCAATGAGATCGTAGGCGGCACGCTCGGTGCCGTCATCCTGCTTGTGTTGTTCGGATTCTTTAAGAAGGTGACCTAGCATCTATTCTGTTCGGATCACGACTTGCTGCGTGCGCGCTTTCTTTCAAACGCGAAGTCACCTAGCCTGAATCATCAACTATCTCGCTGCGCACCCTCTGCGCTCTCTGCGTTGAAAAAACACGTCCCAGCGCCCAACCGCTTCACTTACCGGAGATAGGCTCGGGCCGCCCGCTGGCAACTTGCGTGCTGAACACTTGTCTATCGAATGAAATTAATTCGCGTCATTCAATCGACGATCACAAGGTGCCTTCCGATGCCTGCAATAGCAACAACCATTTCGACTTGAACGAACCGCGATTCAGCAATGGCGAAGCGATGTGGCGACAGCACTCCAGCGATACATCGACGGGAAGGGATGCGACGCAAGTGCTTCGATTGATTTGAACCGAAAAATCCTCTAGACTTCAGGCTGCGCCGTGTGTGCATGCTGCGATTGGGAAGGCCACCCTGCAACGACTCACTCTTGATAAAAGGAATGCCGTTATGTCTATTGCGAAAGTCACTGAGATCACTGCCTCATCGACCAAAAGCTTCGAGGACGCCATCCAGCAAGGGATCGACCGCGCGGACAAGACACTCGATAAAGTTAAAGGAGCGTGGATTCAAGAACAGACCGTCGCCGTAAAGGACGGCAAGATATCGGAGTACCGTGTCAACATGAAAGTGACGTTCGTACTAAACGACTAGACGCTCGCCACAAGTTCGCTCAGACTATTGCCCGCCCCAATACAAGTGCGGAAAAGGGGCGTCCCCTTTCCAGTCCCGCTAAGAACGGAGACAGCGATCGGCAGATCATCCTTGTACTCGATAACCAATGTCCCGCAGCAAGTCGCGTACTCGAGCGACATGATTTCCTTGGATTTCAAGCCATTCGTCTTTGACCGTGCCGCCGGCTCCGCAGGAAGCCTTGATCTTGGCAAGCAATTCGGGAAGGTCGTTTTCTTCGGGCGACAAGCCACGGACGACCGTGACCATCTTGCCCTTCTTGCGTTTCTCGGTCGCGAGCCGCGCCGTCTGTTGCTCTGGCGGAGTGCATGCCCGCGCCGGCGGAGGGCAAGTGCAGATTTCCTCCAACTCGCCGCACCGCTCGCAGCGCGGCGGTTGATCCCATGGCGTGCCCTCAAAGAGTCTCATGCCGACCGTTGCCTCAACTGTACCGGATCGTGCGGGTTGGGAAACTCGGCGGCTGCGTTGATAAACTGGCACCCGCGGAAGTCGGGCGCGGTGAACCATACATCCAACACGTCGAACGTGGTTTTCGTCACGCCGGCTGCCGCCAAAACCTGGTCGATGCCTACGGCGTGAAAACCGTGGCTGTAAAACAGCTCGATCGCTGCATGAACCAAGCGGGCACGCCCTGTCTTGGGCGGTTCGCGGAGCCCGAAAAGTTCGACAACCGGTTTGTGCTTACTGTCGTAAACCATCCGCTCATTATATCGAGCGATCGCAGGGGTGCACCTGGAGGGCACCCGGGGGTGACTTGGAGTTCACTGTGCGCGGCGAGGATTCGGCCGATACTTGGGAGTGTGATCGACGAACTTAGCCGCGCGCCGCGGCAAACCTCAAGCATAAGGAGCCACACGATGACGACACACGCACACGACGACAGGGCCAACGGCATCGACGTCGCCGCCCTGAAGCAGGCCATCGCCGACATTGAAGCCAACCCAGACGCCGGCCAGACTCGCTGGACCGTCAGGAAACCCCGGTCGGCAAACAGCTGACCGGGGACGTGGTGACTTCAAAGCAAGAGTAGCTGTTGATTCGATTCCGGTTTCAGCCCATCTGCACCACGACGCTTAGCTTTGCGACCGTAACAGCGCGTGCCACCGATAAGCCGAGGCAACGACAGACGGTCTTCGAACGGACCTGTGTGTAGCTCGTCGCCGGAGTTGCGAGTGGGAAACCCCAGTTCACCTCCCTGCGCAAAGAGACGCTGCTGATCGACTGGCGATGCATTCCGCCGACGTGCACACTGACGTTCGTCGCGTGATTGCCTACCAACATCGCTTCCGGTAATGAAGCGGCGCGAGGCGAGTGCGTTGTTTAAAAAAACGGGAGAAGTAAAAACTGTTCTCGAAACCGCATTCCTCGGCGATGACCTGGATGGGGAGAGTGGTGTGGATTAGGAGTCGCTGTGCCTTGCGCAGGCGCATTTCGAGCAGATACTGGTTTGGCGCGAGGCTGGTGTGTGCTTTGAACAGCCGCCGGAAAGAGGTGTAGCTGACCCCGTTTTCTGCCGCGAAGGCTTTAAAGTCGAAAGCCCGCTCGACGGCGTCATTAATCTGACAACAGGCTTTGCGAATCAGCAGGTCATCTTCGGGCGAACGCAAGACCAACCCGCCGCTGATGATGGTTTGAACGTGCGCAAGGATCTCGACCGTCTTCGCGGCAAGAATCGGTCGGAATCCAAAGCCTTCGTGCCGTGTGAGTTCGCACACTTGGCTGAACAAACTGTGCAAATCTGGAGCAATGCCAACCTGGTGAACGGGTTGGACGGGATCAAAAAAGGTCTGCATCAACCGGTCGGCGTGATCGCCTGAAAACCCCACCCATTGCTCGTCCCAGCCCGTCTGGGAATTGGGACGGTATCGATGGCGAATTCCTGGAAAAAGAAAGAAGACGCTGCCCGACTCGATCGCGATCTCGCCGCTGGATTCCGACCAGAAAGTTCCACCGCCACGAGTGATATAAATCACCTGATATTCCGGCAAAACGCGGCCAGTTTCCTGTTGCAAGGTGTAACTCTCGGGGTGTGTGAACGGTGGGTAAGCGCGCCGCTGGGAACCTTTGTGTAACCGAGGTCCGTCACGTGGAGGCCCCAGCGTTTGGCTTCTTCCGGCACCGTGATGTAGCGAAAGAAGGCATCTTTCCCGGAAAGCGGCGTGGCGTTAGTGCTCATGTTGAAGATCATACATGAGGCCTAGGTTCACACAACATGCTGGCGCCGCCTCGCCTGGACAAAAAGTGCATAAAACAGGCCAGGATTTCTATTCCGATCATGGTCAGAACTGCGCTATCGTAAAACCATCCGGTCCCGTTCGGAAACACGACGATCGTCTGCCCGCCGGACAGTGATCCTGGAGACATGATCGATGACACCGAATCCGGCTCTAGGAGTTGTGCTGCACGCGATCGGCGGATTCGCTGCCGGCAGTTTCTATGCGCCGCTGAAGAAGGTTGAGCGGTGGGCGTGGGAAAGCTTGTGGCTTGTGATGGGATTGGCGGCCTGGTTGGCTACGCCTTGGATCGTAGCGCTGCTCACGATTCCAGAACTGTTGAATGTCTTGGCCGATAGTCCTGGGCCTGCGTGGGGACTGTGCCTGCTGTTTGGCATGTTGTGGGGACTGGGGAACCTGACGTTCGGTCTGTCTGTGCGGTACCTTGGCATGGCTCTCGGCTACGCGGTGGCTCTCGGGTTTTGCATGGTCGTCGGCACGCTCACGCCGCCACTGTTGGAAGGCAGGATTTTCTCGATTCTTTCCACCGGCAGCGGGTTAACGATTATCGGTGGAGTCATCGCCTGTCTCGGCGGGATTGGATTATGCGGCTGGGCGGGCATCAGCAAGGAATCGGAACTTACCGAGGAAGAGAAACAACAGACAGTCGCCGAGTTCGCGTTGGGAAAAGGGTTCGCCGTGGCTGCGATGGCCGGTGTCCTCAGCGCGTGCTTTGCCTTCGGCCTCGCCGCGGGCAAACCCATTGCCGAGGCTGCGATCGCTCGTGGGGCCGCTCCTCTGTTTTCAAATAACGCATCACTTGTCGTGATTCTAATTGGCGGATTGGTCAGCAATGCGGCTTGGTGCCTGTACCTCAACTTCCGTAATCGCAGTTTCCAAGATTACATCACGGGCCCGCGGTCACGTCAACTGCGCAACTATCTGCTCTCCGCACTAGCCGGCGTGATCTGGTACTTCCAGTTCTTCTTCTACGGAATGGGTACGACGAAACTCGGTGAAACCTACAACTTCTCGAGTTGGTCGATCCACATGGCGTTCATCATCGTCTTCAGCAATTTGTGGGGGATCGCCTTCCACGAGTGGCGTGGCACTAGTGTCAAGACCAAGACTCTAGTTTGGGCCGGCATCGTCACTTTGATCATCTCGACCATGGTGATCGGCTACGGCAACTACCTTTCTGGGTGACTACGAAAAGCAAGAATATGACTCAATTCGCTCCTATCAAGCTGCCCAAACGACCTCGCATCGGGCTTTATTCTGTCGGGCATGCGCACTACTGGCAACAGTTCGACGGCTTGCTCGAGCGCCTACTTGGCTACAACCGATTCATCGCCCAGCGAATGTCTGCACTAGGCGATGTCTGCAACGTTGGCATGATTGATGGCGAAGGCGGAGCGAGAAAGGCCGCTGAACAACTGAACGCGGCGAATGTTGATCTGGTGTTCTGCCATGCGGCAACGTATGCCATGAGTGGGTCGCACATCGATATCGCGCGGCACTGCCAGCGTCCGGTGGTCGTACTGAACCTCCAACCCGCTGCGGCCATGAACTATGAACGAACGACCACGGGCGAGTGGCTTGCACATTGCGTGAGCTGTTGCGTGCCGGAAATCGCAAATGCCTTCAACCGCAGCGGCATCGATTTTCACCTGGTCACCGGCCTGCTGGGTTTGGAAGAGACGTGCGCCATCTCGATGGCCGACGAGAACACAGCCGATCGCCCTGAAGCCATCGCGGCTTGGAAGGAGATTCAAAGCTGGATCATGGCGGCGGGCGTGGCTCGCACCTTGCGCCAAGGTCGGATGGGATTTCTCGGCCATACCTATCCGGGCATGTTGGACATGTACAGCGATTTCACCATGATCACCGCGCAAACGGGGATGCATGTCGAGCTGTTGGAGATGTGCGACTTGGCGAAGCTGGCCGAGTCGGTGACGGACGCGGAGAAACGGGCGAAGCTGGATCAGGTCAAAGAGATGTTCGTTCTCAGCGAAGACTCACCGACTGACCCCCTTGCGCGTAAGCCTCGGCCCGAGCAGCTGGACGTGGCTTGTCACGTGGCCGTCGCCCAGGAGAAGATGGTTCGCGAGTTCGATCTGGACGCCCTGACCTATTACTACCGCGGCCGTGAAGGCAATCCGTACGAGCAGCTCCAGGAAGCGTTCATTCTGGGGCACTCGCTGCTGACCGCGCAGGGCATTCCCTGCAGTGGCGAAGGCGACATGAAGACCGCCATCGCGATGAAGATCTGTGACACGCTGGGCGTGGGCGGCAGTTTCAGCGAGATTGTGGCGGCGGACTACGACCGCGGCACCATCATCCTCGGCCATGACGGTCCCTTCCATATTGCGATCGCGGGCGGCAAGCCGATTTTACGTGGAATGGGCGTGTACCACGGCAAGTGGGGCACGGGCGTTAGCGTCGAAGCTACGGTCCGCAAAGGTCCGATCACGCTCTTGAACCTGACGCAAACGCGCGACGGCAGATTGCGCATGATTGCCAATCCAGGGGAAGCCATCGAGTGCGCCGATCCTGAAAATTGGCAATACGATGACGCACGTCAAGTTGCGCAAGGCCCGACGCAAATGATGAACCAGTGGTTTGACTTGGTGCCCACACATCATGCGGCGATGAGCGTAGGCCACAACACGTCAGATGTGAAGCGGGTCGCGACGCTGATGGGAATTCCCATCGACATCGTTTCACCACACATCAACACCCCAGAGCGGTAGGGTTTCAGCCTCACAGCGTATGAGATACCTCAATGAACGCCAGACAGCTGACAATACTCGTGTCCTTCGCAGTCTCATTTGGCGTGGTCCGAGGCGGCACGCTTGAAGAAGGCTTCAAGAACCCACCCGACTCAGCCCAGCCCGGTGTTTACTGGTATTTCATGGACGGCAACCTGGACCGTGAGGAGATGGTCAAGGATTTGGAGTCGATGAAGGAGGCCGGCCTTGGAAATCTGGTATTCCTCGAAGTGAATGTCGGCGTACCGCGGGGCCCGGTCAAGTTCATGAGCGACCAGTGGCAGGAACTGTTTGTCAACGCCGCTGGTCACGCGGAACGACTGGGGATTGACATTACGCTCGGCCGGGGCCGGGCTGGACCGGAAGCGGTGGACCGTGGGTCAAGCCGGAGCAGTCGATGCAGCATCTGGTATTCAGTACCGTAGAGACCAAAGGCCCAAGCACGTTCGACAGTATCCTCCCCATGCCAGAGCAAAGAAGCACCCAATGGCACAAGATGCGCAGCCCGTTTTACGAGGATGTCGTTGTCTATGCCTTCCCAAAGTGTAATCCGGTGATCTGCGACATTGACGAGAAGGCATTGTATGAACGTGATCCCTACACTTCGAAGCCTGGTGTGAAGCCATACCTTCCGTCATCGGCGAACTACCCGGAATCTGACGAGTCTGAGGTGATTGACATCGGCATGATGATCGACCTGACCGACCGTCTGCAACCGGATGGCAAACTGCATTGGGAGGTCCCGACGGGTGACTGGACGATCCTGCGCATGGGGCGCCGCTCTACAGGTGCAAGTACGCGTCCGGCGCCCGCACCCGGTGTTGGCTTTGATCATGACAAATTCGACAAAGCCGCGTTAGATGATCATTTTCAAAACTACTACGGCAAACTACTGAACAAAATGGGGCCACGTGCTGGGAAACATGGGTGGACTGCCGTTCATCTCGATAGCTGGGAAATGGGTGCGCAGAACTGGACGCCGAATTTCCGTGAGCAATTCGAGACGCGACGCGGTTACGATCCGCAGCCCTACCTCGTGACATTCAGCGGTCGCGCGGTAAAAAGCGTTGAGGTCTCAGAACGATTTCTGTGGGACGTTCGACTAACGGCCCAGGAACTTGTCCTGGAGAATTACGCGGAGCACCTGAAAGAACTGGGACACAAGCATGGGTTTGAACTCTCAATAGAACCCTATGACATGAATCCCACTGCTGACCTGGATCTAGGTGCGGTTGCCGATGTACCCATGTGTGAGTTCTGGGGAGTCGGATTCGGGTTCGACTCTTCATTCAGCTGTATCGAAGCAACATCCATTGCCCACACGATGGGCCGGTCGATCGTTTCGGCCGAAGCGTTCACAGGCAGAGATCAATGGCAGCAGTATCCATGGTCAATGAAGAACCAGGGCGACTGGGCGTTGTGCATTGGCGTTAATCGTTTTGTCTATCACACGTTTGCTCACAAGCCGCTGGGCGATGCACATCGACCGGGCATGACGATGGGGCCCTACGGCGTGCACTGGGACCGCGGTCAGACCTGGTGGCCGATGGTGAAAGACTACCACCGGTATGTCGCGCTGCTCCCATCTGCTGCGCCAAGGCGTGACCGTCTCAGATATTCTCTATCTAACCCCGGAAGGAGCACCTCACGTGTTCCGTGCTCCTTCCAGCGCATTGAACGGCAGTGGCCCGTTGGCTGACAAGAAGGGATATGGTTTTGATGGATGTTCGCCAAACATTCTGATGGAGCGTGCCGAAGTAGTGGACGGTCGCATTGTATTTCCAGGTGGAACATCCTATCGCCTTCTTGTCCTGCCGCGTTCTGCCACCATGACGCCCAGGCTTCTTGAAAAGATCACACAACTCGTTGACGCGGGTGCCGTTGTCTACGGTGCCCCACCAAGTCGCTTCGCCAAGCTTGAGCGGCTATCCGCAATGCGATGCCAAGGTGCAAGAGCTTGCACAGAAACTCTGGGGCAGGACCACCTCATCAGTACGGCAATATGGCAAAGGCCGAATTGTTCTGGACCCGGCCGTTCAGGAAGCGACGGAACTTTATCCCGATTACGCCACTACCGCCGCGTTGCTGGAGGAGATGAAAGTCCCGGAAGATTTTGTCAATACCGGACCGATTCGCTATGCGCATCGGGTGACCGCTTCTGAGGATATCTATTTCCTTGCCAATACCACCAATCGAAAGGTGGAAACAACCTGCACATTCCGCGTGCAAAAAGGCACGCCCCAGTTATGGAATCCTGTAACGGCAGAGATTAGAGCGTTGCCGCAGTTTGCCCATCAAGAGAAGACGACTTCTATCCCGGTTACGTTTGAGCCGCATCAGAGTTTCTTTGTGATGTTTCCCCGCGATCGGCAACCAGCGGTGGTGACAGCTATAGGGCGAGTGAATTTCCCAGACTTCAACACCGTTGCGAACCTGGAAGGTCCCTGGCAAGTTGCCTTTGATCCCACTTGGGGTGGTCCGGAAAAAGTAACGTTCGAGACGCTTCAGGATTGGACAACAAGCCGGGAACGCGGAATCAAATACTACTCCGGTATCGCTTCCTACCGGAAGACATTCGACCTTCCCCAGGCAACTGGCAAACGGCTTTATCTCGATCTTGGAACGGTTCATGACCTAGCTCGAGTCAACCTCAATGGCAAAGACCTTGGTGTCGTCTGGTGCGCGCCTGGCGCATCGAGGTGACAGGAGCCGTCAAGGACAAGGACAATGCCCTCGTGATTGACGTGGCGAACCGTTGGCCGAACCGCATGCTCGGTGACCAACAGGCACCGGACAAGGATGTGAGAACCGTGAAATGGGAGTCCGGTCTGCTGAGTGGTCGAGAATACAAGACCGGCCGCTACACCTTTGCCACCACTGGAGGTCCTAACAAGCTCCTACCGTCCGGTCTGATCGGCCCAGTGCGGGTCACCGTACAAGTGAAATAGGGAATTCGGCATGTTACCTGAGATGGTTGAGAGACTCATGACTAAGAAACGAATGGCTCATCGAGCCGCCGCACTGGTCGCCGCGATCTTCACGCTGGCCGTTGGAACGAAGATTCTGGCAGAAGAAGTTCTCGCGCGAACCTACGCGGAATTGCGAGTCAGTTTTCGGCGCCGATCACGCGCATTGGGGCGAAGTGCCGCTGTGGTGGTGGGAAGGCCAAGCAATGACCAAGCAGCGCGCAACCGCGCAGCTTGAAGAGCTGGCTTCACGGGGTGTCATGTCGGTATGCCCAATTCAACGATCGCCGGGGCGCTGCGATCCTCAGTCGTTCACGCCGCAGTGGTGGGACATGTTTGCGCATGTGCACGGCGAATGCAAAAGACTGGGAATGACACTGTGGGCCTATGATCAGGTGGGGTACGGTCATTACGGCTGGTTGGAGAAGGCTGCCGCCGAAATCCGCGATCCGAAGATTCGGCGCATTGAGCTGCTGCACGCCGACGGAGTGGCAGGAGAATCCATTCGGCTCGAATTGCCGCAGGGCCAACTCATCTCTGCCCGCGCTTATCCACTTGCCCTCGGGAAGATGGACGACACGAGGAGTCTCGACGTGACGGACGCCGCCAGGGGGAAGGTCGTCGTGTGGTCGCCGCCGTCGGGAGAATGGCGTCTGATTGCCATCATGGCGGCACCGTTTCAGTCCTTCTACTTAAGTGCGGATTCGGCGGACCGCTTTATCGACAGCTTCTATGGCAAGCTGGAACGCACACTAGGTAAGGATGCTATGCGGCGCGAGTTTCGCCGGCATCTTCCAGGATGAGCACCCACCTACTCCGCGCGACATCTACACGGAGACTTTAGCGGAGCGCTTTCGGGAACGTTTTGGCTATGAAATCGCTCGAGCAATTCCCGCGTTGCATTTTGATGTCGGCGCGCAGACGCCAAAATATCGTGTGGACTTCTTCGACGCCTATCTGGATCGAGTCGAGTCCGACTACTGGAAACGGATATATAACTGGACGGACGAGCGATCTCTTCTTACAAGCCATGACAACTGGGGACGGCAGAATATCTACCGTCAGAGCGAGGGTTATATCGACTACTTTCGGACTCAACGCTGGTTTTCGGCGCCGGGTTTTGACGACGCGGGTCGCCTCCCGCTGACGCAGCGAAATTATTATGACACGAAGATAGCGGCGTCGATTGCCCGTCTATACAGTCGCCCCCGAGTCTGGAACGAGGCCTTTCATACCAGCGGCTGGGGTCGCACGACCGAGGAAACGCTGACTTGGTTATCGACAGGCATGGTCTTCGGCGCCAATCTCTACGACGAACACGGCTTGTATTATGCGACCAATGCAAGCACGTGGGAACATGCCGCGCCCGATCCCCACTGGCGTCAACCTTACTGGATCTATTATCGCGCCTTGTCAGATTTTGTAGCCCGCGCGAGCCATTTGATGTCGCAGGGACGGCATGTTGTCGACGTGGCCGTTCATTATCCCGTGGTGAGCCTGCTTGCTGGGGAGGTGCCGGGGACCAAAGGTCCGGACTACAACCGTTACATGGCCCTTTCCCGCTCTGTCTTCAACACAGGTATCGACAACGACATCATTGATGACGATTCGATCTTGGGCGCCCACGTAAGCAACGGCGCGCTCGCAGCGGGCGGCAACGAGTACAAGGCGCTTGTCTTTGGTCCAGAAACGACGATCAGAACAGCCGTCCTCGAACAAGCCCTCGCACTCGTGGAAAGCGGCGGGACAGTGATTTTTTGTGGCGAGTTGCCGACAGCGTCGGTGGAGGGCGGACGCGGCGACGCGCAATTGCGCGCTCCTGGAAAAACTACTCGGTAACCGGGGTGAGCCGCAATCGAGCGAGTCCATCCTTCGAGACTTCCCTAGTGGCGGTTTCTGCGCGTTTTTACCGAAGGGCGTCAACCGCTTGTCTGAGTTGATTGGTGAACACATAACGCGAGACTTTATCCCAGAGGAACCGAACGTATACGTGACTCATCGACGCGTTGGGGAAACAGATGTCTACCTGCTGCAAAACGCCATGCCCGACGAAAACATTCGACTACGCGCCCGCTTTCGCACGACTGGCATACCTGAGCTTTGGGATCCCTTCACGGGCGAGGTGACGGCCGTTGATTGCTTCGCGCGTCAGGGAGCGTATGTAAGTGTCGAACAACTCATCGAAGGTAATACGGCGACGTTCATCATCTTCCCGACCGAACCGTCGCGGACCGAAAGGCCGCCGACCAGGAATGCTCGAGGTCCTGCCATTGCCCTTCAGGAGGACTGGGAATTCTCAGTGCTTCCGACGCGTGACAATCGCTGGGGTGAGTTCCGGTGGCCGCCGTCCGACAAGGTGATTGGCCCAGAAGTCCGCCGGTTTCGGTATCGCGAAGAGAGCGATGATGAAGCCAGCACGCTCGCGTGGCATCAGCCCAATTTTGACGACCGCGATTGGGCAACCACGCTCTACAGCACCGGGCCCTATTGGCTGATGCTTCCAGGACGGGCGGATGACGATGCGTTGATTGAGTCTGTGTTGACAGAGCTTGATGGAATCAAAGCGGATGAGCGGGGTTGGCAGGAACTCAGCTTTTCGCAGCGCATCGGCCTGGCCAAGGCGGCGCCTTGGGGTGGGCATTCCGGCTATCCGGACGGACACATCGACAAGAACTTCATTCAGCTCCCAAAGGGTCGCAAGCTGCTGTTCACACGGCTGAGATCGCCGCGGCAACAGCGAGTTGGGCTGTGTGTTGAGTTGCGCAACTCGACACCGCGGCTTTGGGTGAATGGGGATGAACAACCCTTCGAGGATGCGGTTGGCAATCTTCCTTTGCATGCTGGAGAGAACACCGTCTTGTTAGACCTACCGGATGGCGACTATGGACGTCTGTTTGTCCAGGCCGCCCCGCCCAGCGTAGCGACGATGGTTGAGGCGGCCCGTAGCCAAGTGCGTCCCGAGATTGACGCGGCAGACTGGATTTGGAATGGCGAGACGCAATCAACCTATGTGCGAAAGGCGTTTAACCTGATCCGCATACCGGCCCAGGCACGCCTCACCGTGAGTGCCTTCAGCGGCTACCGTCTCTATGTGAACGGCCAGAAGGTGGGCGAGGAGATTGGACCTTGGTCCAACTGGCGCAAACCGGAAACCTACACCATCACGCCCTATCTGCGAGAAGGGGAAAATGTGATTGCCGTATGGGCGCAGCTCTTCGCAGGACAAAACGTGAACAAGGGTCCGGAAGCCTTTCGCAGCCGAGGCGTCGTCGTGGCCGTTAGGATGCGCGATGTCGATGATTCCGAATCGGGCTTCGCCACCGACGCGTCGTGGCGAGGAAACATCGAGCATGTTGAGGGGTGGGAAGAGCCTGGCTTCGATGACCGAGCGTGGACATCGGCCCAAGTGCGGGGCAGAATGGGCGAGGCGCCGTGGGGGCTGGAAGTCGTCAATAATCTTGGAGCCGTGACCGAGACGAAGCGTCCGCTGTCCATCGATCTCGCAAGCCCTTACCTGGTGTGTTTTGATGAGGTGCCGGATGTGGTTTATGACGTTAAGCCGGACAGCGCACCGCGGATTGGTTGGTACCGTTTCGACGCGCCGCCTGGACTGCGAAGACTGACTCTGCCTACCGAAGGCAAGGTACAAGCATGGGTGAACGGCAACCCGGTGACAGTGAGAGACGGCGCTGCCGTGCTTGCTGATCCACCCGTCGGAGTCTCGAAAGTGGCGTTGCGAGTTCAGTTGCAACCCGGCGCCTACGCCGGCGCGGCGTTTACCGAGCCGATCGGTCTTGAGCTAAAGGGCGGCCACTTGAAGCCTGGGCCATGGAGCGACTATGCGCTTCCGACTTACTCAGGTGTCGGGGTCTACGCGCAAACGCTTGCGCTCAGCGCCGAAGACGCGAGCATACCTCTGACGCTGGATCTCGGCCGGGTGCTAGTGGCCGCGGAGGTGTTCATTAATGGCAAGAGCGCAGGCATCCGCCTGGCAAGGCCCTTCACCTTCGACCTGTTCGGACTCCTGCGGGAAGGCGACAACACCCTGGAAGTGCGCGTCGCGAACACGATCGCCCCACATTACACAACGATTCCGTCATTGGCGCAGGGCCCCACTGCGTCGGGAATGATAGGGCCGGTAACGCTCTACCGGGCAGAACGAAGGCGGGTGGAGCCCTCTCCTTAAATCTCCCAGGGCAGAAGTCAAGGGACTCTCTCATGGACAGCGTGTGAAAGCGATGTTGCTATTGGCTCTGGCACGCCGCCCAAATCTACTTGTTTTTGACCAGCCAACGACGGGATTGGATCCAGCCGTGCGGAAGGAACTGCTCGATGAGATGATGCGCGCGCTTGAGGATGAAACCCGCTCTATCTGTTCCTTGCACCAATACGCAGCGTTGTTCACGGTCCCGACGTCGTCTGGAATTCAACTGCGGTAGCCTCCACGGCGCCACCGACGCCTTGACCGTGGTGCCATCTTCGCCGCTGTTCCAACGCCAAAATCGAATTCCGATTGTGGCGCTTCCGAGCATGATTTGTTCAGCTCGGGAGAGATCCGAAACTGCAGAGTCCGCTTCAAGTACGGTGCGTACAGGCGAAGTAACTTTTCCAGTGCAGCGGTGTTGCCCGCTGCGATATCGGCCATGAGGCGGTCGGTCTGCACAGAGTCAGAATGGGACAGAATTGTTCTCCTTCTATCTCTGAATCCGCATGTCAGCTCGCTATCTCTGAATCCGCATCGTCAGCTCGACTATCTCTGAATCCACATCGTCAGCTCGAAGTGTGACCGACATTCACCAAATTATTTCATCATTTCGGTCCACTTTCGACACTGCGCGTAGGAATGGCCCATTGACTCTCGGCCGAATTCTCTCGCGTCGACCTCATCATTTGGGTCGATTTGCCGTCTTATCTTCCTTTTTTTCCACAAGACTGTCGCGTTCTTGAGATTCCTCGCGGATTAGGAGAGTGGAGCACGAATCTGGCGACGTTCGGTCCGCTCTGTCGTCTTCGCAACCTTAAGACTCGGAGCTTTGAAGGACGGACATCACCAACATCTCTTAGCATCGAAAGGACGTTATCCATGAGATTTTCTCGATCAAACCAACGACGACAATTGCGTGTTGAGGGCCTTGAGCCACGAGCAATGTTGGCTGGGGACGTAGTGGCGGCTGCGGATCAGGTCGCTGCGACGCCAGCCATCATCGGAGACGCAAACAGCGACGGCGTATTCGATCAGTCCGACCTGGTGGAAGTGTTTCAGGCAAGTAAGTACGACACGGGCGAAGCAGCGGACTGGAGCGAGGGTGATTGGAACGGTGACGATCTGTTTGATTCGCAGGATCTTATCTTGGCTTTCCAATGGGGGAATTACTCAGGGGGCGATGCGACGAAGCAAGCCGCGGGTAACCAAGGTAATTGGCCGGATAAGATTGTACTTCCAATGGGACTCGAGAGCGAGGGAATCGAGCGAGGCAAAGGCCATGAGTTTTACCTTGGCGGCGCATCCTGGTCAGGTGATTTCACCCACTCCGGAAATATCTACAAAGGAGATTTGCGCACCGGGGAGGGAAAGATTCTCGTGGACACTGACTTAGACAGAGCATTGGGTGGTTTGTCCTATGATGTTCGTACCGACAACCTCTATGCCGCTTATGGAGATCCCGGCGCCTTCGTGGGTAATTTTACCAACCAGGGCGTTGTCGTTTACGACGGCACCACTGGAGAAATCAAGGCCGAGATCAAAATTGGCGATGGCATCTTGACTAACGACGTTCTGGTCACCAGCAAGGCCGTTTATGTGACCGATTCGATTAATCCAGATCTCTACAAGATTCCTCTGGACCCGGGCGGAAACCCGTCCAACACATGGGAAAAGATCGAGATGACCGGTTTTGTGATGGACAACTCTGGCTTCAATGCCAACGGTCTAGTGGGAGACTTCGATGGTAACGTGCTGGTGGTGGTCAACATCCATACGGGGGTTCTATACCGAGTGGACACCGCAACCGGAGTAGCAGACCCGATCGAAATCCAGGGAGAGGAACAGTTGTTCGCGGATGGCGATGGACTCTACATGAGCGGGCGAACACTCTACATCATGCAGAACTTCAGCAACAAAATTGCCGTGGTCCAGCTGTCGCACAACCTAACCGAGGGCCAGTTCGTTAAGAACCTTGTAAGCGACGATTTCGCGGTTCCCACCACGATCACAGGATTCGGCGACAACATCTATGCCATCAATACGCACTTCTGTGAAATTACGACCTGTTTCGGTTCAAACCCGAATCCGGCCGATCCTGAGACTTTCCAGACGGAAGTCGTGAAGGTGCACAAGTAGCCAGAGAGGCGAGAGGGGCAGGTTTCTCCTATGTGAGCCGGCGGAAAAAAACCTGCCCCTCTAACTGGGCGAGCTGGGTAGAAGTGAGAATGGGGGCGCAGTTCAATCGACCGCGCACCATTCGAGCTGCGCTGCTTTCCGTCCTCCGGGTAACCGTTTCCGGGTCCTTCTACTTTGTTGCTTGATTCGTGATCGTCGGTGCACGAAACTGTTGGAGGGAGTCGCCGCGATTCCGCGAAGTCGAAATGTTTGCCAGGTGAGGATTCCGCCATGACGAAACCGACGGTTTGCATTGCCCTAATATGCCTGTCGGTGTTCTCACTGACTCCAAAGGCCGATGCCAGTTTATGGGATGGACTGACGGGATACTGGCCGCTGGACGCACTCAATGCTGAAGATGCCAGTGGCAATGGACTGGACGGAACCGTCAGCGGGATTGTCGAAGCTACGGAAGATCGTTTTGGGACGCCGGATGGCGCCATGCTGTTCGCCGGTTTCGCCGAGGACTATGTGGACCTGGGCGACACGGAGGAACTGCGCATCGCCGGACCTATGACGCTGGCTGCCTGGGTCGTGCTCGACGGCGGCAACACGAACAATGGCCGAATCATTTCCAAATCCGGTGCTGGCGGCAATCGATCGTGGTCGCTGAACATCGAATCGGGTAACTCGGATCCAACATTTCAGGTTGCGGTAAGTGGCGATACCAATCTCAGTGTTCGCGATGTCGATCCGTTGCCTCAAGACGAATGGGTGCACATGGCGGGCATCTATCGACCTGGGCAACAGACGGAAATCTACGTCAACGGTCAGTTGAAGGATGTGATGGACGTTGACGTTCCCGACAGCCAGTTTTCGGACAATGGCTTACCCGTGCTAATCGGGGCCCGTAACCAATGCGGCAACTGTGGCTGGATGGGGTCGATAGACGACGTTGCGGTGTGGAGTCGTGCGCTCAATGCCGACGAAATTCTGCGACTTTTTGAAGATGGTTTGAATGCATCCGTTCCGGGCGACTTCAGCCAAGATGGAGTCTTGAACGTCGCAGACATCAACGATCTAACGATGCAGTCAGCCAGCGGACTCAATCCCGCCGCCTACGATTTGAATCATGACAATCAAGTCGACCAGGCCGATGTCGAGGTGTGGATCGGTAATTTGTATGTCAGCTGGATGGGTGACGCGAACCTGGATGGCGAATTCAATTCAGGCGACTTGGTCGTCGTCCTATCCTCGGGAACTTACGAAGCGGACGTCGACGCCGCGTGGTCGTCAGGTGACTTCAATGGGGATGGCCGCACAAACTCGAGCGATTTGGTGGCCGCATTGGCCGGCGGAGGCTACGAGCAAGGCCCTCGGCCAGCGGTGGCCGTACCGGAGCCATGGACAGCTCGACTGCTGCTGAGCGGCATGCCGCTGGCAGCTCTGACAAGGGTCCTTCGCCGCCACTAGACGAAGGGAGTCCCTGATCGATGAAGCCATGTGCTCTGCGTGATGCGTTCACCCGTCAGCTGCGGCCCGTCCGTCGTTGTATTCACTTCTGCGCTGCTAATGGTGCTCGGCGGGCAGCGCGAAGCCGAGATTTCGCGGACTCCCGTTGGTCGTCTTGGCCCTTTGGCTGCGCAGACATCAATAGGGGTCCGAGCTGCGACGAACAGGGTTGCCGCCAAGCGGCGAATTCTCGTAGCTTCGTGAGGGCATTGTTGAAGCTGGGCCTGGTTGCGTTATGGCCGGCCATTGCACAGGGACAAATCGCCCGCCCCGATCTCCCTACGACAGCACAGATCGAATTCTTCGAATTGCACGTGCGGCCCGTCTTGGCCGACCGCTGCTACAAGTGCCACGGCCCCAAACAACAGCAGAACGGTCTGCGACTCGATTCCCGCACGGCAATGTTGGCGGGAGGTGACTCAGGACCGGCCATTGTCCCTGGACATCCGAATGAAAGCCTGTTGATTGAAGCGGTCCGACACGAGTCGTTCGAGATGCCACCGGACGAACCGCTGCCAGCCGACGCGATTGATTACTTGGTTCAATGGATCGACGATGGCGTCCCTGGCCCCAGGATGCACGTCCGGCGGCGGCGGCGTCCGCGCTTGCGGAGGAATCACAAAACTTTTGGTCCTTCCGCACGATCCAAGATCCGGCCGTGCCCTCGGTGGAGGACCACGGCTGGAGCTGCAATGCGATCGATCGCTTTATCTTTCGACAGCTGCAACAGCACGGACTTCAACCGGCACAGGAAGCCCCACGCCGAACGTTAATCCGTCGGCTCTATGCCGATCTGATTGGAATACCGCCGACGCCCGAAGAAGTGGACGCGTTCATATCGAATCGTTCGATGACGGCATACGAACAGTTGGTCGATTCGTTGTTGGCCAACCCTCGTTACGGTGAGCGCTGGGGTCGACGATGGCTCGACTTGGTTCGCTACGGCGAGTCCAACGGGCACGGAAGTGACGAGTTTCGGCCCACGGCGTGGCGCTATCGAGACTACGTGATTGCGGCCTTCAACGACGATACTCCATACGACCGATTTGTCGAAGAACAACTGGCAGCCGACGAGCTTGCGCCGAACGATCCGGACGCCTGGGTTGCCACGGGATTTCTGCGACACTGGATCTACGAAAGCAATCAGAAAGAAACACGACTTGTCCGCGACGTGATGTTGACCGATGTGACCAACGTCACCGCAGATGTTTTCTTGGGCATGGGATTGGGCTGCGCCAGGTGCCACGACCACAAGTTTGATCCCATCCCGCAAGTTGACTACTACCGGATGCAGGCATTCTTCGCTGCCATGTTGCCACGCGACGATATTCCCATTGCCACGCGGCAAGAAGTATCGGAGTACGAAACGCGAATGCGGGCCTGGCAGGCCGCCACCGTGGGGCTTCGCAGAACGATCGACGAACTCGAGCAGCCCGCGATCGATGCCGCACTTCAACGTGACTTCGGCATGTATCCGCAAGAAATTAAGGATATGTACCGTAAGCCTGCGAGCCTACGGACACCTCTGGAACAGGTCCTAGTGGGCCTTGTTCAGCGGCAGTTGGATGCTTCACGAGCCAGCGCCCGGCAAGGAGGCTCAAAGGCGAGGCCAAGGCGCGATGGGAATCGTTGCGACAGCGGTTGGCAGACCACAACGTGTCGAAGCCCACACCGTTACCCTATGCAATGGTTGTCGGCGATGTGGGTCGCGATGCACCTGTGACGTCGGTTCCTGGCCAAGCGACACCCGTCGACCCTGGATTCCTATCGGTGCTGGATCCCGGCGCGGCCGCGATTGTGCCGCTTGACCGTTCTCAAGTATCCACCGGTCGGCGATTGGCGCTGGCCCGCTGGATTACGTTGAAGGAAAATCCGTTGACGGCGGCGTGATGGTCAATCGCATTTGGCAGTATCATTTTGGCCGAGGCTTGGTCGGGACACCCAGCGATTTTGGCCAGCTGGGCGACCGACCGACACACCCTGAATTGCTCGATTGGTTAGCCAGTCGGTTCTTGGAGTCGGGCTGGCAAATCAAGCATCTGCACCGGCTCATCGTGACATCGGCAACGTATCGGCAATCCTGCGCTGCGATCGACTCCCGTGATCGCAGCACGCCAAGATCCCGATAATCATTGGTTATGGCGCATGAACATTCGACGTCTGGAAGCAGAGATTATTCGCGACGCGATGCTGGCAATCAGTGGTGATCTCGATCTCTCGATCGGCGGCCCCAGCGTTGCGTCACATCAGCCGCGCCGGTCGGTCTACCTTAAGATCATTCGCAACACACCGGATCCGCTGATGGCGCATTTGACGCTCCGGCAGGGTTTACCAGCATACGCAACGCGATACAAGTACGACGCCGACTCAAGCACTCATGCTGATTAATGGCGAGTGGTCACTGCAGCGAGCCGTCGCGCTGGCAGCAAGGATTCAGCGAGAGCAGGCCTCCGAAGCGCCTCGGGAGCAGGTCCTGCGTGCCTACCGGTTGTGCTTTGGCCGAGGACCAACCGCGGACGAAATGATGCAGTGCCTTCAGTTTTTGCAGAGCGAGAGAGCACACGCTGCTGTTGCGGACACGTTGTCGTCAAATTCCGCACTGGTTAGTCTCTGCCATGTCCTGCTGAATGCCAACGAATTCCTGTATATCGACTAATGGGGACAAATCGTATGAGTCAACGATCCATCAGCCTGGCGGAACGTGAACATGTCGAGCACACGCGACGCGAAATGTTGGTACGCAGTGGCGCTGGTTTTGGTGCGCTGGCGCTGGCCTCGCTACTTGATTCGACTTCCGGTTACGCCGCAGACAATCCCATGTCGCCCAAGGCTGGCCACCATCGGGCATCGGCAAAGAGTGTTATTTTTCTATTCATGGAAGTGCGCCCCAGTCACATCGACCTGTTCGACCACAAGCCGTTAATCAACCAACTAGACGGGCAGCCCATTCCGCCTGGCTTCAAAGGACACCTACAGGCGATGACGGATGCCGAAGCCGGTTCGCGAATTATGGGATCACCACGAACCTGGAAACAGCACGGCCAAAGCGGGATCTGGGTGTCAGATTGGTTGCCGCATTTGGCAGACTGTGTCGACGACATGGCGGTGATCCATTCGTGCTGGACGGATGCTGTCAATCACGCCGGCGGCGTGGTGCAGATGAACACAGGCATCCCCAATGGCGGCCGGCCGAGCTTGGGGAGTTGGGTGAGCTATGGACTGGGAACCGAGAATCAGAATCTGCCCTCATACGTCGTCATGTTGGATGACGACAAACAGCAAGTTCGCAGTGGTTCACGCAACTGGGGCGCCGGCTTTATGCCAGCCGTCTATCAGGCGACGCGTTTTTACTCCGGTCCGATGCCGATCCAGAATCTCACGTCACCGGCCACGGTGACTGCTCAGCAGCAACTCGCCAAACTCGATTTGCTGCTTTCACTGAACCAGCGCCACGCGGCAGCGCGACAACATGAAACTCAATTGGACGCCAGAATTCGCAGCTACGAATTGGCATTTCGGATGCAAGCGGAAGCCCGAGGCGATCGACCTATCGCAGGAGACTCAGGAGACGCACCGTTTGTACGGACTCGATTGCGACGAGACTGCGGCATTTGGACGAAACTGTCTGTTGGCACGGCGACTCGTTGAGCGCGGCGTACGTTTTGTGCAGCTCTATAGTGGCGCGGGAAGCCGATGGGACTCGCACGACAATATCGAACGGCAACACCCACCCCTGTGCCGATCCAGCGATAAGCCTGTTGCCGCATTGTTGAAAGATCTAAAACGACGTGGTTTGCTGGCGCAGACGCTGGTGGTTTGGGGGGGCGAGTTCGGTAGAACATGCATCGCAGAGACGAATACGGGTCGCGAGGGAAAAGGACGCGATCATAACCCGACCGGCTTCACGATGTGGATGGCCGGAGGCGACGTCCGCGGTGGGCAGACAATTGGCAAAACAGACGACCTGGGATTACACGCCATCGAAGATCGCTTGCATGTGCTGGACTTGCATAGCACGATTTTACGTTTGTTGGGAGTCGACGCGTCGCGGCTCACCTTCCTTCATAAAGGCCGGCCCGAACGACCGAACATCAACACGGGACGCGTACTTGAAAAGATTATCGCCTGATCGTCGAGGACCACAATGATCGTACTTATTCTCATGCGACGGATTTCGTGCACCGTAATGCTCGCGTGCTGTGCCCCTGGGATTCTGGCTGCCGCGCCCCTGGAAATCGGGACGCGGTTAGAGTTGTTCGTCGACGATTATCTTATCGAGTCGATGAGTGGAGATGTGTCGCAACATCTGAATCGACCCGAACCTCAGGAAGTCGTGCTGACAACTGGGGCTCCGTGGGAAGGCAATACGTGTGCGTACTACACGATCTTTCGCGATGGCGGGCGGTACCGCATGTACTATCGCGGCTCTCACTTCGATGAGGCTACGCGCCGCAATCGGCGCATCGTGAGGTCACGTGCTATGCAGAGAGCGATGACGGCATCCACTGGACGAAACCGAACCTCGGACTATTCGAGTTTAATGGCTCAAGGGAAAACAATATCGTCTGGGACGGCATCGGCACGCACTGTTTTGTCGCGTTCAAGGACGAAAACCCCGCTTGTCCAGCCGAAGCGAAGTACAAGGGCATCGCTCGCGGGCGACCGCAAGGTCAGCGAGGTCTGTATATCTTTCAGTCGCCGGACGGCATTCATTGGAAGTTAATGCGACCCGACCCGGTCATCACCGACGGCGCTTTCGATTCCCAGAATCTCGCGTTTTGGGATCCGCACGCAAAGCTCTATCGCGAATACCATCGAACGTTCGTTGACGGCAACCGGGCCATCATGACCGGAACGTCGAAGGACTACCTAACATGGTCCCAGCCGGTATTACTGAAATACCCTCCCGGCACGCCCGCCGAACATCTTTACACCAACGCAGTTCGGCCTTACGAACGGGCGACGCATGTGCTGATCGGCTTTCCAACGCGATATCTTCCCGACCAGGGCGAACGCGTTGAACCGACGTTTATGGCGAGTCGCGATGGCGTCACATTTCAACGTTGGCTCGAACCAGTAATTCCGGAAACAGCACCCCAGGACCGTGACGGCAATCGCAGCAACTACATGACGTGGGGTCTGGTCGAACTGCCCGGACGGCCGGACTATTATTCCGTGTATGCCACCGAGGCATACTACACGGGACCCGACAGTCGGCTTCGTCGTTTCGAGTATCGCAAAGACGGCTTTGTATCCGCGCGAGGCGGTTCGAACGGTGGGGAACTCTTAACGCGACCCCTTGTCATGGGCGAATTAGCCGAACGGCTCGTGCTGAATTTTCAGACGGCCGAGGGCGGCACCGTGCGAGTCGGATTGGAAACCGCCGACGGGCAACCGCTGGCGGGATACGGTGTCGGCGATTGCGATCCATTAACAGGAGATGCCCTCCATCACAACGTTAGCTGGAATACCAACGCCGATCTGAGTTCCTTGAAGGGTAAGACTTTGCGATTGCGGATTCAGCTCCAGCAGGCGGATGTGTATTCGCTGCAGTTTCAACCGTGGTTGCGGTAGATTCTTCGAATGGGAAACGAGAGATGCAGGCAGTTTTGGTCGGGCATTCATGTACCTCTTGATCTTTATTAAACGCCGAGGACGCGGAGGGCGGCGCAGAGGCAGCAAACTAAGCCTGAGCGGCGGATTCGTAGTGTCCACCGGCCAGCGCGAAGACGAAGTCGCCATCTAGATCTGCAACTTCGACGCGACTTGACGACCGCATATAGCTATATGAAGGGGTCCCTACGTCGATGATTTGTGGCGTCGCGAAATCCCCTTTTCCGTCCTTGTTTTCATACCAGCCGATTTCGCCCGCTTGCGGAGAAACGTAAACGATATCCAGATCATTGTCTTGATCAACGTCGGCAATTTGGATGGATGCGATCTCACTTCGCGCATCCGCGATCATGGTTCGGCTGGTGAATGTGCCCTGTCCATCGAGATTCTTGAACCAGCCTAGATTGCTTTGCGACCCCGAGTACTGTACCGTTATCAGGTCGGGGTGTCCGTCACTATCCAACGTGGCAACAGCGATATGACTTGCTTGGCCGCGAACTACGCGTGGCGATCCGAAGGTCCCACTGCCGTCTATATTTTGATAGGCAGTAATTGTGTTGTCCGACACGACGATCACGTCCGCTGCTTGATCGCCGTTCAGGTCAGCCACTTCAGCCCTGTAACCTGAGGCGATGACCTGAGGGGGCCCGAAGGTCCCTTGACCGTCGGTATTCTCATTCCACACGACTTGGAGCTGTGATGTCGGGTCGGCATCCATGATATTTGAGATGAGATCCAGGTCTCCATCGCCGTCTAGATCGCTGGTGGCCAACGGCGAGCCGTACGCCGCGTCTTCGTTCACGCGACTCGCATCCGCAAATTGACCGTTGCTACCGAGATTCTGATACCAGACGAGTCGGTTCGTGTATCCGGCGAAGATATCCAGATCGCCGTCACTGTCGACGTCGCTGACGTCTAACGAAGCCACACTCTGGGTTCGCTGGATTAACCGCTGTTGTCCAAAAGTAGCGTTTCCGTCGAGGTTTTCATACCAGCCGATCGTCGCTCCAACGCCTGATGAGGCGATGACAATATCCAGATCATTGTCGCCGTCGAGGTCCGCTGATCTTATGTCGGACACGTATTCAAGTTCTGACCTATCAATAATGTGCTCCGCCAGAGCGAAAGGAGCGAGGCATAACTTGGGCTCCAACCACTCTCCACGAAGCGTGCCACGTTTGGTTCGGTGTCGGTCGGTTCGAGTCATGCCAAGACTCCTCGAAAGCTCGTTGTCTCGTTGCACGTGTTGATCATTCGTGATTCCGGGCAAAGAGCCGGTCGGCCGCGGCGGTGTAACCTCCGTGCTGCAAGGCAATCACCAGGTCGCTGCTATCGAATTCACCGTCGGCATCCGTGTCGTTGACCAATAGTCCTTGTTCGGCGGGGATTGTGAGCGGCGTATCTTCGTCCGTCGCATAGCCCAGATCATCGTGAGCCACGGGTGGCTGGTTGGTGTGGATCGTCAGGTTTTGATAGACGCGATCCGGCTGATTCACGTTGGCCACGATGGCATCCAGATCGCCATCGTTATCCATGTCCAGCAGCGTCGCCTGCGCAGCGATCGCGACATCCAGCGGCGGATTGCCACTGGCGCGAAGCTGGCCGTCACCTTGGTTGAGCCACAGCGAATTGAGCTGGTTGAACCAGTTGGTGACCAGGGCGTCGATGTCCCCGTCCAGGTCCAGATCTCCTACCGCCACTCTGGAGCTGGCCGTGTGTCCCAGCGCCAGTCCCGCGTCGACCCAGGACCCATCACCTTGGTTCAGGTAGATCTGATCCCCTTGGAATCCTCCCGTGGGCGGGTTGGCGTTGACCAGATAGATATCGGGCCAGCCGTCGCCGTTGAAGTCCGCCACCGCCAGATCCCGTGCGCTGGAGGCCGGTAACGGGTCGCTCAGCAGAGTGAACCCGCCCTGGCCATCGTTCTCGTACACCAGGTGCGGCTCGTCCTGATTGGCCAGCACCAGATCGAGGTCCTGATCCTGATCGAGATCCGCGAGTGCAACCGCCACCGTGTGCGCGATCTCCAGGGATTGTGCCGACAACCGAAAGACGCCAGTACCGTCGTTCAGCCAGATTTGGCTCGGCTGGTTCGGATGAAAATCGGCGACGACCGCGTCCAGATCGCCATCGCCGTCCAGATCCCCCAGGGCCACGCCACTGCTGGCCGCGGTCCCCAGTGTCTGATCACTCGCGTGGAACTGACCGTCGCCATCATTGATCCAGAGCCCATCGGGCGCGCCCGTACCGGCTTGGCCGTGTGCGATCCAGGCATCCAGGTCGCCGTCGTCATCGACGTCTGCCAGCTCGACGTGATAACCGGTTGCCGAGCCGAGTTGGATGCCGGCGTCCTTAAAATGACCTTGTCCGTCGTTCAGGTAGACCCGATTGGACGTGGCGGCGACGCCCACCACGATGGCATCCGCATCGCCGTTACCGTCCAGATCTCCGCTGGCCACACCATAACTCCCACCCGCGCCCAGGGGTTGCAGCTCTCGGAACAGCCGATTCGACGCCGGCGCTTCGACACGCACATTGACCGTCGCCGTGCTCGTTACGTTCGACGTATCCGCCACCGTATAGGAAAACGTATCGACGAACACTTCTCCCGCCGCCAACTGGTCAAAACGCCCTCGCGGGTCGTAGCGGAATGTCCCGTCGCCTTGATCGATCACTTGACCAATCGTCGCCGCAGTATCCACTGCGACAATCGTCAGCACGTCTCCTTGATCCACATCATGATCGTTCGCCAACACATTTCCCGTAACAAACGCCACGTCGGGCGATGTGGCGAAACCCGCACCCGCGTCCGCAGTGGCGATGGGAGGATCATTGATGCCAACGATGCTGACACTCACCTCTCCGGTTTCTTCAACGCCGTTCACCAGTCGGACGGTATACGTAAAGTGGTCGACGATCTCCTTCGATTCAGCCAAACCTTGCACGATGGAACTCGACAGCGCGTCGTAAGCAACGATCCCATCAGGAAGCGTTGTCAGATCAACTCCTAGCTGACTCCGCGGCTGAACCGTAACCGAATCGACGTCAAACGGAAGCACGTCATTCGACAACAGGAGGTCGAGGGAAATCGTCAGCGGTTCATCTTCGCTGGCCTGAAGCTGATCGGAGACGGCCTAAGGTTCGCCAACGCGGTTTTCGTACCACACGATCAGCTTGTTACTCGCGGAGAATAGATCGAGATCACCGTCCAGATCCAAATCGATGAGCTGAAGGCTCGCCCACCAACCGACACCAGACGTTAGCGTCCACGGTTTGCCAAACGTGCCCAAACCATCGGTATTGGGATGCCAAGAGATTCGTCCGTCGTCGCTGCAAATCGAAAGCAAGTCGGCGTCGCCATCGCCGTCCACGTCTCCGATCGCGACATTGTTGACGTTCGGCAGCAGAACTGGCACGTCGTGTCGAGGGCCGAAGTTCGCTTGGCCATCGAGGTTTTCGTACCAGGCGAGATCATCAGAATTGGCGGTGCTGAGCACATCAGCGTCACCATCGCCGTCTAAATCGAACGCCTCGGCGTGGTTTGCGCCGACCGCATCCGTTGCGGCGATTTCTCGCGCAACAAACTCGACCGTCGCCAGACAGAGCCGGCCTTCAAGCCACTCGCATCGACTAAAACGGTGCCATCGCCAGGACATGACGTGAATCCTCGCCGTCCAAAGCGTTGCAGAATTAACTTGCCGCGTTCGAGCTCGTATTTGTCCCTTGTCGTTCCAAGAATCCAAATTGCGAAAAGGTGTTATTCACTTCTGCGCTGCTAATGGTCTTCTGCGACCAACCCGAAGCCCAGATCCTTCGGACTCCCGTTGGTCGTCCTAGGCCCTTTTGGCTATGCAGACGTCAATGAAGTGTCTTTTCGAGCAAATCAAGTACCGATAACGTCCCCTACAAAGGGATGCATGCTCGAGACACCTGTTGGAATGGCCGTCCTCGCGTACCTTAAGGCGTTGTCGAAGGGAGGCGGTTTTCTTAGCGGGCCCGCATCTTGACCGTTCGGGCATGTGCCATCCTGAACCGTGCAGTGATTCGATCAGCACAGTTAGTGTCATTCGCCAACGAAATGACTTGTCAGACTCGGTGCACCCGCGCCGAAATCCTTGGATTCGACAAATGATCCGCGCAGACGCAAACTCAAGACACGAACAACGCCTCCGCGCGCCCTCCGCGTCGCCTTTGTACTCTGCGTTTAGCAAGTGCGAGCCGACGCGCTCGAGCGTTTTCTATTCGCTCCGTTGTCTCTGCACGCTCCGGAGATAGTCGGCAAGGCCTGTGTGTTGTGCATAGTCTGCCCAGCCGTCGGGCGTGTTTTGAACCTTCGTATCGCGGATCGTCGGATCGGCTCCCCGGTGGAGCAACCATTCGACCATAGCGCGTTGATTGTTCAATGCCGCGTAGTGCAGCGGCGTGCCGGCGAAGTCAAAACCGGCCGGGATGGCATTAATCTCCGCGCCTGCGCGTCAGCAACTCATCGGCAGTCTGCGTTTGTCCCCAGGCGGCGGAAAAAACCAGGGCATTGTTCACGATTTGGCGATGATCACGGCGGAGCTCAGTGGAAATGTCGCCAAAAGGCCAGGCGACCTCACCCGCTTTCTCATTCACCCGACCGTTACCATCGAAACACCGTTCTACGCCTTGAACGTCTCCCAGCGCCGCACGCTTGCGCAAATTGTCAACCGGAGCGCCGCGCTCCACCAGCAATTGAACCGTTGCGGCTTGCCCCCAGTAAAGGGCCTCCTCCAATGGCGACCAAGTCCCCTCGCCCGCGATCGGTGCCCGAGATTCAGGAGTGTCTCGACACCCGCGACATTGTTGATACTGGCAGCGGCGACGAGCGGACCACTTAACTCCGCGCCAAACTGAGCAAAGAGCCGAATGAGGTGGTCGAGCGATCGTCGCGGCGGCATCTCTAGGACAAGACAGCACAGGAGTGTCGGATGGTCGCACGACGACAGAGACCGATCCGTGGCCAACGACGGATCGATGCGAAGAAGCCGTTCCAATTCCTCGGCGTCGTCGGCGACAATCGCGTTTTGAGCAGGAACAAACTTCTCGTCCATCGCAGCGCACCCACATCGATACATATTGATTCGGGACAACCATAGAAGACGAAACCCAGGTGGAATTCTAAGCGTCAGCAGCGCTGGTTACTAGATGTCGCGGCACCGCTTTGACAGTGTTCGCCTCATCTGGCCATGGCCGACGAAGTGCCAATTGCGCAATTCATTTTGGACCAGCCGTATCCTCGAAACCGTAGGACTCGATTGGTATACTGTGGCGATGGCGTCGTGCATTGCCGTGCAATGGTGTCTCGCGATACGTTTTCCGGGGCACGGCGGCCTGACTACAGTAGAATCGGCAGGAGAGCCACATGAAACTCGCACAAGCACTTTTGCTTCGTGGCGACATCCAAAAGAAGATCGCCTCACTGCGAGAGCGTATCGCAAGAAATGTCTTGGTCCAAGAGGGTAGTGATCCGCACGAAGATCCGAATCAGCTACTTCAGGAAGCGGCCTCGACCATCGATGAACTGGAAAAACTAGTTACCGCCATCAATGCGGCCAATTTAGAGAATCACTTACCTGACGGACGAACGCTTACAGAAGCCATCGCGCGGCGTGATGGCTTGATCCAACGCCATGCGTTACTTCAAGCGGCCATCGCGGGAACGCAGAAGGAGCCCGATCGGTATAGCGTGCGTGAAATCAAGTGGTCGGCGGCGATCGACGTAAGCAAACTGCAGAAGCAGTCGGAAGATCTAGCTCGTCAGATTCGCGAACTCAACGGTACAATTCAAGAAACAAACTGGAAGGTCGACCTGTAGATCTTCCACAGGCAGCTTTGGGTGCCGGGCGAGCGTGAGACCCCGGCTCGGGGCCGGGGGGTCGAAAACATACCGGGCCCGATGAACTGCGCGGTGGGCAGCGCAACAAATGACAACTTCGCCCATCACTTTGCAAACTTAACTTCGCACCATGCAAAGTTCACCACCACACGCTGACGGCGCCCCTCCCTTTTTCTGGCAACGTGATCAATCCGTTGGCAACATCATCTGCCACGAGCTGGGCCCTGCTTAGGCTGGTACCTTCGTGAACCCAGCTGTGCGCCGCCACAGCGACCCGGATTAGCGCCACCATTGACGACCCAACGGAGGGGCGAATTCCTCGAGCCGCGCGTCGGATTCCTGGGATTTTCCCGCGCCCAGGCGATGACGAGAATTGAGAACTCGATTATCGTCAAGCATGGTGTTCTCGGCGCCAAAAAGGTTCGCACTTTGCTGGACAGTTGGCTCGAGGAACTGGAGGACGAGGATGACAGACCGCGTAACGGTATCCCGCTTGAATCGATCTTCGATCCCGAGGCGGTCGATTCGTCGCATGCGGCGGCGCAGCAGGCACTGGGAGGTGGAGTCCTTGGAGCCGCGTCGCGTGTTGAGCGCCTGACTTCTATTCGACACCTATGGACACGGCGTTCGACGCCGGTCTTGCGAATGGGACATTCGAATCGGGCAGTGTGGAACCATGGACCAGCTATACGACGTCCGGCGGCTCCATCGGCGGAGCGGGTTTTCCCAGTGTCGTACGGAAAGACACAAACGGTGACGGTTTTGTGTCGCGAGCGGCGCAGTTTCGCGTTTCCAATGGAGGAGGTGGAATCCGGCAGAATGTGCATTTAACAGAGCCTACGACGCAGGTAAGCGTCGACGTGGCGGTAACGGCACGCGCTGCAGATCCGGATGCGGGCGAAGTGCAGCTTTGGATTGATGACCAGATGATTGCTCAGCATGATTTTGGCGGATTGGCGGCAGGTGAATTCAAGCGATCCACGCTGTCGGCGACCGTTACCAACGTGACGTCGGGTTGGCACGAGGTGCGGTTGGAGATCACGCGTGCGAGCACAACCAGCTCGACTGGCACGGCGCATCATTTCGTCGACAACTTTCAAATCTCCGGTTCGACTTTCGGTGTCTTGGCGAACGATGGACTTCCGGTGGCGGGACCGGATCGAGCGTTGCTGATCGCCGCGCCGCAACACGGCCAAATCGAGTTGCGTGGTGACGGGGCGTTCCGCTATGAACCAGATGCTGGTTTTGTCGGAGAAGACGCGTTTTCCTATGTGCCTGTCGATGATACGTCCGGCCTCAACTTTTACTCGGTAGATACGTCCAGCGATACCCTGGTAACCATCGACAGTACAACGGGCACCGTGACGACAGTGGGTGCTATTGGACACGAGATGCAGGACGTCGACCTTGTCTATGACAACGGAACTCTCTACGCGATCACCTCGGGCACTCAGACATTCGAACTTCTGACGCTCGACCCCGCGACAGGCGCGATGTTGTCGGTGGTACCGCTGCGATTCAACCAGACGCTCAAGGCGGTCAAGGGCATTACGGCGGTCGACGGCCAGTTGTACGTGATTTTTGCGCACGCGGCTGGCTACTGCGGCAATGCCTGTGGAGCAGCTCATGTCCTGGGACGACTTGATCCGACAAACGGTCAGATAACCGAACTGGTCAACTACCGTAATCTCGACGGCGGGTTCCGACACGACTTTGACGCGCTAGCGACGGATTCCCAAGGCCGCTTGCTGGCCCATCGCTTCGCCGAAGGGGTTGCGATCCAGACGTACGTACTTGGCTTCGATCCGCCCAGCCTCCAGCATATTGGCGAGGCATATCCGCCGGGAGTGAGCGTCAATGACGCCGTCTTTGTTGGCGATCAACACTACCTATTAAGTCCAAAGGCAAAAGGGTTCTATCGATACGATCCAGTACAAGTCGGATACGCGACGGTCGCCCAGGTGGTGACGATTGGCCCTGAGGCAACCGTGTTAAGTGGAATGGCGTTCGCCGCTGATCGTCAACCCGGCGCGGAAATTGCCACGATCTATGTGATGTCCGCCACATCTCCCGTTGTCCGCGACGACGTGTTTCAGGGCGTTGAGGATCAGTCGCTGACCGTCGATTCGACGAGCGGCATCCTGATAAACGATGATCTTCTCCAGACGGCGCCAGCAGAGCTAGAAATTACGCGAGGTCCGTTTCACGGCACGGTGAGTGTCATGCCCGACGGGTCCTTCAGCTACGTACCCAATAGCCAGTTCTTCGGTGTCGACATCTTTCAGTATCAGCGACGGTCCGGTAACGAAGTGTCAAACGTCGCCACCGTCTCAATACAAGTTGACCCCGTCCCTGACGCTCCCACTGCATTCAACGATGTATTCGAAGTGCTCCAAGATCAGACGTACGTCGCTGATTCGGCGCAAGGTGTGTTATCCAACGACGACGATCCCGACGGCGATCCGCTCACGACGGTTTTGGAGTCAGGAACCACGCATGGTGACCTTCTTTTGAATGCGGACGGTTCCTTTCAGTACGACCCCATGCCCGGCTTTGTGGGGACCGACCAGTTCACTTATCATGCCACCGATGGCATGTTTCAGTCAAGCACCGCCACGGTATTGCTGAGTGTCATTCCTCCCCCTCCTCCCGTGGCGAGCGCCGATCAATATGATGTCGCTGAGGATGAAATGCTCGACGTCACTGCCGACCAAGGCGGCGTGCTGGCTAATGACCTCGCCTCTACCGGAGGGCCGTTGCGCACCGAGCTGATCGACAACGTCAGTCACGGTCAAATCGATCTACGTCCCGACGGCAGCTTTACTTACGTTCCGGTCGCCGACTTTGCTGGCAGTGATCGCTTTACGTACCGAGCGCGTGAAGGGAATGCCGTATCGAATGTCGTATCGGTCGAGATTCGCGTGCTGCCGGTGGACGATCCACCGCGGGGAGTGGACGACCAGTTTGAGCTGCCCGCCTCGGGGATTCTGGTCGCGGATGCCACACACGGTGTGCTGGCCAACGACGTGGACGTCGACGGCGATTCCCTTGCGGCCGTGCTGGTGTCGGGACCTAGCTCGGGTTCGCTTGACCTGCGTGCCGATGGTTCGTTTGAGTATCGTGCGGACGAATCGTTTCGATTGGTTGATCAGTTTGTCTATCAGGTCAGCGCGGGACCGCTATCTTCCGAACTGGTGACCGTCGTGTTGCAGGCGGATGCGCCGCGGATTTTGGTTGGCGAGCATCATCTGCGTCCGAACCAGCCGAATCAGACAATTCAGATATTCGTGCAGGGCGGGCAGGCGGTGTCGGGTGCCGATTTGTATGCGATGATTGGCGACGGTGGACCCGAACTCACGCAACTGGGGCTGCCGCCAGGAACGGATGGGCCAGCCATCACGCAAGTTGACCTGAAGACGGGCTCGATCTTTTCCTCAGTACCTGATGAGGCCCGCGACCTCGGTTCGATTCCGCAAGTGGCCAATTGGACAATCGCGGCCACGGGTGGCGGTACAGTCGCCGCCGAAGGCCTGTTGGTTACGCTGACGATTGATACGACAGGGTTTCTGGAAGGGACTTGGTCGTTGACGTTCGGTGACATTTTACCGGAACACAGTTTCGGACCATTTGATTCTGGTTTTGCCGGAAAGCTGGCACACATTGAGAATGGTTCCATTACGATCGACGCCGTGGAGGTTGTCGGTCGGTACTTGTTTTACAATCACTCGGCATGGGACGGAAACGACGCAAGTGCCACTTCCAGCGACGACCTGGCGATCGCCACGGACAAATTGCCGTTGATGACCGACGAGACGGCATCGTTTCAAAACTACTCCAGCTACAGCCGAGGGCTCAACGGCATCATGATCGATGTGGCGAATCTACCGGCGCCCAACGCGATCACCGTCCAGGACTTCACTTTCCGTGTCGGCCGTTCCAATGATCCATCGAGCTGGATCGGCGCACCCACGCCAGCATTGTCGGTGCGGGCGAGTGCTGGCGTCGGCGGTGCGGATCGTATCACACTCATTTGGCCCGACGGAGCGATCCAGCAACAGTGGCTGGAAGTGCAACTCAAGCCCAGCGCGCTGAACTTGTTGCCCGGAACGGACCGTTTCTATTTCGGCAACGCGATTGGTGAAACTGGCGACTCGCCCGCGAACACATTGGTCAACGCCATAGACGTAATTGCGGCGCACGACAATCAGCGAGGCCCGTTCAATCGAACTTCGTTGGAAGATCCCTACGATTTCAATCGTGACCGTCTCGTATCGGCCATCGATGTCATTCTGGCCCGCGATCATCAGGTCGGCTTGCTGTTGGCACTCCCGTTGATTCACCCGACTTCCGTGGCGCCGCCAGCGGCTGCCATCGCCGCGTTGTTTGCTGGCTCGCGTCAGGACGAGGATCCCGTGCTTGAAGTCCCTACACAAGAACCGAAACCTTGGGCGGTTGATTTGGCTTGGCAGGCGGACGAACGACTGCTTCGACAATCCGATGGACTGGACCATCCGTTGGGCGATGTCAATTTCGATGGACGATTCGACAGCAGCGATTTGGTCGCCGTTTTTCAACGTGGCAAATACAAAGTCAGTGAGCTAACTCGAGATGCCACCTGGTTCGACGGCGACTGGGATGGAGATAACGATTTCGATGCCGACGATCTGATTGCGGCATTCCAAGCAGCGGATTTTGGTGCCAAGCCATGATGGGACAGATGCAAAGGCAATCCGTGTTGTTGAGTTTGGCGGTATCGGCGTGGCTGACCGCCGTCGTCTGCGGCGCGACGGTTACCGTGAGTGATGTGCAGTTGTCCGCGAATGAGCCAGACCAATGGATCGATATCATAGTGACCGGCGGCGATATGGTGGCGGGAGTCGACCTCTTCGTTCAAGTCGGCGACGGTGGCCCGCAGTTAGCCAATTATGGTTTGCCGCCGGGCAAGGCAGGTCCGGCAATTACGGACGTTGAACTGAAGGTAGGTACGATTTTTCAAGGTGTCAGTGACGTGCCAGCCAATCTTGGGTCGACCGAACTGCCGCAGACGGCGGTGTTCACCCTGTCGCTTGTTGGTACGACTCCGACCGTCGCTGCTCAGGGCAAATTGGCGCGAGTTCAGATCGACACGACAGGTTTTTTTGGGGGAACATGGGATCTGCACTTGGACAACGCGCTGCCGTTCGACATCTTCGGAGGTCCCTATGCAACGAACTTTGCGGGGCTACCGGCGAACGTTCAAAATGGCACCATTTCGATTCCCATTACGCGCGGTGACTACAACGGCAATCAACAATTCGATGTCAGCGACGTGGACACGTTGGCAGCCGCGATCCGCGCCGAATCAACGGATCAAGGACTCTACGATCTGAACAGCGATCATCTTGTTGATTGGCAAGACTATCGCTTTTGGGTGAAAAGCTACGCTCGGACCTACGCTGGAGACGCCAATCTTGACGGTGAATTCAACAGCGGCGATTTAGTGAACGTGCTCGCTGCCGGCCGGTACGAAGACAACATCGTCGGAAACGCCGGTTGGGCAACGGGAGATTGGAATGGCGACCAAGATTTTACGACCTCAGACCTTGTCGTTGCCTTTGCTGACGGCGGCTACGAACTCGGACCGCGTGCCGCCGTGGCCGTGCCAGAGCCCGCATCGTGGACCCTGTTCCTTGTGATTCTGCTACTGATCGACAAGCCGCAGGAAAGGGGCCGCAGGAAAGGGGACGCAGCTAATTAGGTTCGCGTTTTCTTAAACGCAGAGGACGCACTTCGAATCGGTACAAACCATGTTCAAGAAGTCTATGGGTTGCGGCGTGAGATGACATCTACCACAGCCCGCGCCTGTCTACCGATGAGATCCTACGTTCGAGTTTTGCCTCAATCTGGCCGGTAGCTGCGTCCTCCGGCGTTGCTTCCGGGCGGTCCAGACATGACAATAACCGAAGTCTCGTGCTGGATCGAGAGTATCGAAATGCCAGTGTCTCTGAGTCGACGGAGGCGCACTACCGGAGGAGGCCAACAAATCGTGAAAGCCACGCTCACCCTCGCCATCGTCCTTTTGGCAGCCCGGATCGGTACCGCGGCTGACTGGCCCGCCTGGCGTCATGATGCCCAGCGCAGTGCCGCCACTCAAGAACAACTTGCCGCCGAATTGCACCTACAATGGTCGCTGCGCCTTCCGCGTCTCCAGCCGGCTTGGCCCGAAGATCCACGACTGCAATTCGACGCCAGCTACGAGCCAATCGTTTCGGGCGGTCTACTTTTTGTCGCGTCTTCCCACGATGACTCGATCATGGCTTTCGATGCGACAAGTGGTGAACTGCGCTGGCGCTATTACGCGGACGGCCCCGTACGAGTGGCGCCAATTGCTTGGAATGGCAACCTCTATTTTGGCGCGGACGATGGCAAATTTCGCTGCCTGGACGTGCGCTCGGGCGAGGAGCGATGGACGTTCAATGCGGCGCCCGCTGACCGACTGGCGATTGGCAATGAACGACTGGTCTCCGTGTGGCCAATTCGAACTAGTCCGGTGGTCCGCGACGAAAAAGTCTATTTCACGGCTGGCGTGTGGCCCTTTGAGGGAACGCTGCTATATGGCCTCGATGCATTCAGCGGACGGGAAATGGAAGTGTTTGACTTGCAGGATCAAGCGCCACAGGGCTATTTGGTCGAGTCCCAGCAGAAGCTGTTCATCCCGGGTGGTCGAGCAAAGGCTTACGCGTTGGATCTGACGACACGGGATCCGCTGGCATTGAACTACGATGCACGCGGCACGAGCGATTGTTACGTCACGGCTTGCGACCAGTACCTCTTTCACGGCGACGTGATCGTGGATGCCGACGAGAACTCTGCCCTGACCCTTTTGGCTCATCGTCCCGTCAGCGCCGACGGCGAGATCTATTTCGTCCAGGAGGGAACAGCACGGGCAGCCGATCTGCACGAATTGGTCGTCGTTCCGACGAAGGATCGACGCGGCAACGACGTGGAACTTAAATCACCCACACCACTTTGGCAATTAGACGATATCCCCGTCACATCGATTCATTGTCGAGCCGGTTCGCGCCTGTACGCTCACCATGAAAACCAAATTATGGCGATCGATTTGCCACAGGAGGACGGACAACAGCCTACGGTCTCGTGGCAACAGCAGGTGGAAGGTACGGTCACGTCGATGTTGGTCGCGGATCAGAAGTTGTTTGTCGTCACAAACGAAGGGGCGATTTACTGTTTCGGAGCTCAATCGACGACGCCCACCGTTCACGAACAATCCACTGCAGAATTGCCGCAGATCAGTGCCGCAAACAAAGCGCTGGCCAAAACGCTGATCGGCCAGACATCGGTTCCACGAGGCTATTGCCTTGTGCTGGGGATTGGCGACGGCGAGCTAATCGAAGCGCTGGCCCAGCGGTCGTCCCTACACATCATTGCCATAGATTCGGACGCAAAAAAGATTCGATCGCTGCGGGAGTCAATGAGCCGGACGGGGCGGTACGGCACACGCGTCGTGGCGAAAACGGCCCGTCCCCAGGACCTCACTTATCCTCCCTACTTGGCCAGCTTGGTCACATCCGCGGACATCGGCCGTGCAGGATTCGAAGAACCGGAATCGTTTGCCTATCGTGTCTTTGAGACGCTGCGTCCCTACGGCGGGGCGGCCTGCTTTCCGCTGGACGAAGTGCAACATGGCGTATTGGAATCTGTGACGCGATCGGTCCAGTTGCCGAACCTTGAGCTGAACCGTCGCGCCGGACTGACCGTTATGCGCCGTGTCGGTCCCTTGCCCGATACGGCCGACTGGACACACGAATATGGTGACCCCGGCAACACGCTGATGTCACCGGACAAGTTAGTGAGGGCTCCACTGGGCGTACTCTGGTTCGGTGGCCCATCCTCCGATGGCAGTTTGTATTTCGATCGGCACGATTGGGCACCTAGTCTGGAAGTCATCGATGGTCGGATGCTGATCCAGGGACCGCAAAAACTGACAGCGGTCGATGTCTATACCGGTCAAGTAATGTGGCAGAACTCCCTGCCAACCGGAATCAGTCCCGGACGCACGTCGAACTGGGATCCCTCGGGCTATCACTTCGCGACAGCCAGCGACGGTGTGTATGTGGCTCTGCCGCAAAAATGCCTGCGCTACGATCCGGCCACAGGACAGCAACTGGCCGAGTACACGCTGCCAGACGAAAACGATCAATGGGGGCGCGTGCAGATTTGGAAAGACCGCCTGATTGTGCCCGCGTTTCGTCAGCAGGAAGGAGACGACGAGCCTCGGCCGCTCAAACTCTACGCACTGGACCGGCAGAGCGGGCGTGTCGCCTGGTCGAAAGAGTCCGAGCTGGGCTTTCCCTTGCTGGCCATCGGCGATGATCGACTGTTTTGCTATGAGGGCAAGTTGGCCGGCATGTATCGCGGTGACAGCGAACGCCGTCGCGGTGGCGTTCCCGCACCGATCACGGATAAGCTCTTCTTGCGATCGCTGGACGTGACAACGGGTGAAGAGCTGTGGACAATGCCGACCACCGAGCCGGCATCCTGGCTATCTTTTTCTGCTGAGTATGACGTGCTGCTGATGTCCAGTCGTGACGGCATCACGGCACTACAAGGGCGCACGGGAGAGACGCTATGGAGCAAGAAATCCACAGGCGAAGGTTTCCGTGGCCACCCGGAAAACTACTGGGACAAAGTGATCATTTGGCACGACCAGATTCTGGACCAACGAGGCCCGGGCAAGGCGTATCGGTTGCTCGACGGCGAGCCGGTCACGCAAGCCAATCCGCTCACCGGGACCAGCGAGGACTGGGAGTTTACGAAAGTTGGCCATCACTGTAACTACGCCGTCGCCAATGAGTCGCTGCTCACATTTGCGCCGACACCGCCGGCTTCTGCGACATCGAGTCCGGCGAAACGGCCCGGCTCAACGGCTTTCGGCCCGGCTGCCGCAACAGCTTGATTCCAGCTAACGGTGTGTTGAATGCGCCGAATTTCGGACATGGTTGCATCTGTTCCTATTCGCTCTTCACGTCCTTGGCCCTCGTCCACGTACCGGAAGCCGATATGTGGACATACAGTGCGCATGAGTTGGGAACAGGTCCAATCCGCCAGTTGGGCGTCAACTTCGGCGCGCCCGGCGATCGTCGCGCTCCGAACGGGACCCTGTGGCTCGATTCGCCAAACGTCGGCGGCCCTTCACCCCAGGTTGACGTGGTTGTCACCGGCCAGGCACTGAACCACTTCCGTCTTCATCCCTTGACCGTCACGGGAGAAGGCTTGAACTGGGTGGCTGCCTCCGGAATGGAAGGTGTGGAATCAATTCGGATCCCCGTGGCGGGAGCCATTGAAGCAGAACAGGAGCAGCCGGCGCGTCACTACACCGTGCGGCTGGTGTTCTGCGAACCTGGCAGCGTGGATCCGGGAGCAAGAAAGTTCGATATCCGCATGCAAGGCAACGTCGTTGCACAAGACTTCGATATCGCGAAAGAAGCCGGGGCCAATCGCAAGTCGCTCGTCCGGGCCTATCCCGGTGTCTTAGCAACCGACGCGATTGAAATTGCGTTTTCGCCATCGGCAGGAACCGCCGTCGTTTCGGGCGTCGAAGTACTGCTTGAAGAGTAACGTTCGCGCCTGCCACGTTCGGCGGCCTTGCAGAAGGTTGAACCGCGTCCCGGAGGATATTGCCCTGTCGAGAGGAGCGTCGACACGCAAGGGTCGCCGGGACAACGTCCGGCAGGGAGCGAGTCCGGCAGCGGCGATCTGAATCCTAGCTGTCGGATCGGTAGATCGTGAGCCCGGTCACGTCGCGTGTATTACTTCCTGCGAAGATGCTGATTACATAGCCGACGACGACACAGGTCGTGATTCCGCAGGCCGTGTAGAGGTAGCCGTTGATGGGCGTGAGTGTCCACAACGCGAACATCGTGGCTGCTCCGACAAACCCTCCGCCCAACGCGCCAACAGCGTTGGCACGCCGCGTCATCACACCCAGCACAAACAGGCCACCCAAGACGCCCATAAACAAACCGATGACTTTGATAAACGCGTCGAACAATGAATTGATTTCCGGGTTCACAAACAGCAAACCAAACAGCGTTCCTGCCACCCCCATCAGGAACGTAAGAATACGGGCCGCATAAAGGTACCCTCGTTCGGTTTTGCATACGCCCGACGGACGTATGAAGTCCGTAATCAAAGTCGTGGCGGTCGAGTTCATGCTGGTCGAGACGGTCGATTGGGCGGCTGAGAACACGCCCGCGACAATCAAGCCGGCAATCCCAATGGGCATCTCCCTGGCGATGAACAGTGGGAAAATCTGGTCGGTCGTAATCGTGGGGTCAAGTCGTTCGGGCCTTGCATGGTAGAAGGCAAACAGTGCGGTGCCGATTCCAAAGAATAGAAATGTGGCGACAATGGACATCACCGCATTCGTCCAGATCGACCGCGCCGCGCAGACGTTCATCCGGGGTCGTCATATAGCGTTGTACGACGGCTTGGTCGGCCGTATACGACGAGACGTTTTGCCCGATCGCACCAATTACGATCACCCACAATGCGATCTGGGCGCTGGTCGCACTGCCATGGAGATTGGCGATGCGAAGTTTGTCGGCATCCAGGGCAACTTGCATCGCCCCTGCCAGACCGCCGTCCGCGCCCGGATCAATCAGACCAAGCGCGAGCAGCGCGCCGCCCAACAAGACAAACGTCTGTATCGTGTCCGTCCAGATCACGGCTTCGATCCCGCCCAGCGTGCAGTAGACAATGCTGAGGACACCCATCAATAGCACGGATTGCGCGGGCGAGAGTGGTGTGGCAATCGCCAGCGCAAATCCCGTTAGCGACATGACGACGGCCATCCGGAACAAATGAAACAATGTAAAGCTCGCACTGCCGAACAGCCGTACACTGCGGCTAAAACGTTTTTCCAAGTATTCATAAGCACTCGTCACATCCAGTCGACGATAAAACGGCAGCGCGACAAAAACCGCGACCACTGCCACGACCGGGATCATCATGTTGCCGACGGCGTAGACCCAATCCTGCGCGTACGCCTTCGAAGGTATGCCCGTGTAAGTGAGCGAGCTGAGCATCGTGGCAAAGATACTGCAACCAGCTGCCCACCAAGGCATCTGTTTGCCACCACGGAAATAGTCGTCCGTACTTTTGTTCTTGTTCGTGAAGTAGATGCCAACCCCTACCATCGCCAGTAGATAGCCGAACAGCACAACATAGTTGACCACTCCAAAGCCGTGATCTGATCGGATGGGCTGTACCGTCCAGACCTCCGGAGTGCGGACCCGTGGCTTGATTTCCCCGCTGGCGATCACGATCCGATTTTGCCAGCGAACGGGGATCGTCGTCACCTGGTTACTCGGCAGGGGACCGGCCGAGGTCCAGGTATCGGTGATCGTATGATAGGCTGAGCGATTCGAGGGGAAATCCCGGATGCGTGTCGCGCAATTCATCGGCGCGGGAGAACATCGACCCGTCGGCTCCACCCAGCACAAGGATGTGACTCTGGCCGATACCGATGCCGGTCCCCGCCATGACACAGCGAGGAGCATCGTGGCGACGACGCCATTGATTGTTTCTAGGCGTAAACTCCCAGACGTCCGTCAAGAATTCCACATCGACCCCGTCTTGTCGACGGCCGCTGATCACGTATACGCAATCGTCGTAGCCGTTGTGCTGCGTGGCCGTGATGTTAAAGGCCCGCGGCTCACCCGGCCAAGCCTCCAGGGACCGCCACTTGAATTTATTGGGATCGTCTCGCTGCGACAAATCCAGCATCCAGAAGTTGTTCATCGCGGAATCTAGTCCATGTTCACTTTGGCCTCCCGCCAAATAGACTACAGAACCGATCAGTGCTGCCTGACCGAACGCACAAGCGCGAGGTAAGGGGGGATATTCGGCGCGCACCACTTGCTGCTGGACGGCATCCCAGCGCAAGACAAACACTTCGCGAAAGGTCGAATCACCATCGTTGCCACCCATGCAGACGACGCCATCTGGAGTGGAAACGGCTGCACCATAGGCTACGGGTCGAGAAAGCGTCCCGCCATTTCGCCATACATAACCACCGGCAGTCCTGAGGAGCACGTGGATTCGATCGCGCCAAACCTTCTCCGTTTCCCAAACTGGCGAAGGAAAATTCGCACCACCTGCGACAATCAGCGTGTCATCGTGAACACCGACATAGGGACCGGCCACGCCCAGTTCGTTGGGAAGGTCCGGCAACCGTTGCCAGTCCAGGATCGTCTCGCGCTGTACAGTCGTCCCGCGTTCCGTGGCCGAGCCGCATCGCGCCCAATCACCGTACAGCCAGACCGCCAACAGCACGCTAACCATCGACAACGCGCATTGACGAGGCGACTTACAAAGGACCATTCGACTCACGATTTTCCTTCGTCGCGGTGAAATGTGACGGTTCGATTTGCGACTGTTGCGTCAGGCGGAATTCGTCGCCAGAAGAATCATCGAATTGCGATTCTGACGAATGCACAAACTCCGGCAACAACGCACACGCAATGTGCCGCAAGCGTACAACTTCCGCCGCTGCGACCGACTGATAGGGCCATCGAACTCTTGGCGTCAATTCTGTCCAACCGCCCACGCAACCAAGCAGTTTATCCACGGCTTGATTCGAGTAACCTTGCTCGATCAGCGGAATGATGTGGCAGCTCATGAAGCTTTGAATTCGCCTTCCCAATTCTTGTGCATCCCCGATATCGGCGCGCATTTGACGATACCACCGCTGGGCGAACAGCGGGTGCAGACAAGCGACATTCGAATACGAGCCCTGCGCCCCCTGAGGAAGCATATCGGCCAGCAAATGACCAGGCACGAAAATCGCAATGTCCGGCACGGACCGCTGCATTTGTGCAAACCAGACGTTGTCGCCACCAGCGACTTTGATGCCGATCAGCGACGGAACCGCCTGGCAAATCGTCGCGAATTCCTGCGGAAGCAATCTCCGCTGGGCATGCGGCGGATTGTACAGCACCATCCCGATACCATCTGCTTCTTCCGCCATCGTGCGCAAAAAATGCAACCGATTCGGTGATCGACGGTGGAGACCAGTTTGGCAAGATCAATTGCACTGCGCTCGGTTGCAAATTCACGACGCGGCGCAATCGCGATCGAGAAACCACCGGACTGGAATGACTGACACCAATCTGGAAGGGCATTCCCGCCGCATGACACGCGTCGGCAAGTAACCGAGCAACCGTATCGAATTCCTCTTCCGTCTGACAAAAAAACTCGCCTGCCGTACCATTGCAATAGATCCCGTCAACGCGATACCCAATGAGCGTCTGAATTTGGCGCGAAAGTGCGTCGTAGTCGATCGCATCGTCATCGGTAACGGGCAGAAGCAACGTGCACCAGTTGCCGCGTAGATTGTTGGCATTCAAACGAGTCATAAGCGAATCTACCGTCGCGAGGCGTCGTGATGTCGCGGTCCAAGCGGGCGTGCTGCTATTGATGTCTGCGCGGCCAAAGTGCCAGGACGACCAACGGGAGTCCGCGAAACCTCGACTTCGCGCTGCTCGCCAAGGACCATTAGCGGCGCAGAAGCGAATAGTACTTGCTTCCGTTGCGGATCCTCGTCATCGCTATGAATACTCCGGCAGTAATCAGCAAGACGCTGCACGGTTCGGGGACGGCAGCGACGCTGCGCGCGGACCGGATTCGTATCCGCCGCCCGACAGCGCGACGACAAAATCTCCGCTATCAAACGCATTATCCAGATTCCAATCTCCGTCGGCCCAGGTAGCTGCTTCACCTGTTTCGTATAGGCCGCGGCCCAGGACCGCGATCAGGTCGGTACTATTGAATTCGCCATCCAGATTGGCATCGCCCATCCACGTATTCAATCGATCCGGGCTCTCGACATACTGCCGCAGATCGTCAAAGTTGACAGCGCCGTCTCCGTTTTCGTCATACTCGGGGGAATTCGACCCGGATTTGACTTCAGCGGCCAACAGGTCCAGGTCCATGATGTCCAGCGTTCCGTCGCCATTAAAATCTCCGGGGGTGCCGGCGTCGGCCGCGTCGTAAAGCTGCTTGATATCCGCTGCGGTCAACGCCGTACCGTAGATGCGAAAATCATCGATCAGCCCCTGGTAGAACCATTGCCCACCACCGTCGGTCGAGTCCTTGTTACGTCCAATGCCAATCGTGTCCGGCCCATCAGGCAGAATATCGGCTATGAAAGAAATTGCATCGGTGCCGTTTTGGTAGTACGCGTCGGCTTCCGCTCCGTCGATATACAGCCTGCCGAAATTGTCTCCATCCACCGTAACCGCCACGTGGTGCCACTGTCCATCCAACAGACTGACCTGGTCAGCCACGTCGCTGATCAAGTGGTCGCTAAAGTCGACGCCGCGCGCTCCCAAATACATACTTCCATGTTCCACGGCTCCGCCCGGTCCGCCAGCGGCGAACGGAGACGTCGCGGTGTGGACCACCCATCGAATTTCGGCTGACGGTTGTGTTGAATCGGACGCAGCAAACATCGTCAACACATCGGTCCAGTGACCCGAAGGCCCTCCCGCCTCCTCGGTGGTCACTGGCCTGATCCATGCCGCCAGCGTTCCCTCGGCCAGAGTGCCCAAGACGTCAACATGCTCGGAAAGGTCAATGTATTGATTGTCTTCGTTGTTGGATCCACCGGCAAAACTGGCGGCCTGTCCAATCTTTCCCGGGACGCCAAACATGGGTCCACCATGCATACCCACTCCGTCAAGGTGATTCCCCGACACGTCCATGACGGTCGTTCCGTTGATGTCTGCATCGTCGAATGTGTAGTGTGCCACGAGCTGAGCTGGACAAGGGCAAACCAGCGTAACAACGACAAGTAGCGCGCCAAGTGCGGAGAGCTTCTGTTGGGTCATGATATGCTCCTTTTCGATGATCGTGTGAATCGAATCGCGTTCAAGGCGACCTTCAGATTCCGTCAAGCTCGAACTCCTCCAGCACCGCCTGTAGGGCACTGGCTATATCCGTCGCATACTCGTTGGCCACCGGCATCGCAGCCGACGAGTACCCGCCCAATTGAAACGCCAGGACCAGATCGTCCGTGGTAAAATCTCCGTCGGTGTTCCAATCACCTTCGGCAAAGGTCGAATTGCGGGCAACTCCATCTTCGTACTCGCCGACGGCAAACACTTGCACTAAGTCGGACGAATTGAAGACACCGTCGCCATTGACATCACCCGGCCGTGCAACCTGCAATACGATTGGCCCACTCCATCGGCCGTCGGCCAGCACCGAGCGATCAGATTGCCAGCCGCGGCTATCTCGAGCTTCGTCCGCGTGAACTGCCCGGCCAGCAGCTCTGCCTGTATCAACATGTCGTTGTCCGTCGCGCGGCGATTTAGCCCGTGAATCGCCAGCACGTTGGTTCCCGGTTTCAAGCGGCTGGCAGCCACGGTGGTCACGTCGAAGACTTCGAATTCAACGGCGTCGGAGTCACGATGGGAAACCGCGGCCGTTGCATCCCAGGTTACATTCGCCGGTGCATTCGCGCGGGCGACTTCCGTTCCATTCAAGTAAGCGATGAAGCCGTCATCGTATCGCATGTTTAGCTGAACAAAGTCGAATGGCGCGTAATCGTCGTCCAACACAAACTGGATGCGGGCATAGAACGAGCCATTGATGTCGCTCATCTCGTCCAGCAAATCCAAACCCAAATACGGCTGGTAAGTGTCGTTCTCATCGTAGCCAATTCCCTGCTGCCCTTGTATCCAACCTGCGGCCGCAGAATCGTCGAATGCATCGAGTTGGCCGTTCCATGTTATTCCGAAGGTTGCGTCGAATGCCGCATCAGGGACAATGGCAGACGCAGTAGCATCGGGCGCTACCAACGTCAACGCATTGGCCATACTGCCTGGCGACTCGATTGCATTTGGCGAAATTGCACCGCCGGCGATTCGCGGATCGGTGCCGTCGGTCGTGTAGTAGACGGTACCGCCGGGCGAGAGCAATTCCACCTCATCGCCGGGAACGGCAATGTGACCGTCGGCCTCGAAGCGAGGCTTTTCTAAGTACAATGCATCAATCGCGTTGGCACGGGCGTCGAGCCAGTCTTTCATTGCCTGCAACTTACTCGTCCACTGCGTCGTACCATTCGCGGCCGCGACGTCGTCCGTAATCTCGGCAGCTTGACGGTCAATGATCGCGTGCATGTTTGCGTTGGAAAACGCATGCCGCTGCGCAGCTCTTGCCAACGGTCCTGGTAGGCTTGCGCGAAGTCGGGATCTTCAAACAAGCGTGGCATCCAAAGAAACTGTTGTGTATAAGTTAGATTTGCGGACGGGTCGCTGGCCCGGGAATCGGCGCCGTAGGCACGATCGAAATCCCAGATCGGCCCCAGCTCGAGCTTGTCGTTTTCTGAGCGACGAAACATATAGGTACTAAGCTGCAAGGCATCAAAGCTAAGCCCAAATTCGTCAGCAGCGCATGATCGACAAAGCTGCCGACATCGATATACGCTCGGTAACCGACATCTGGATCCGTGAAATCGGGGCCGTAAAGTGCGTCTTCAAATCGATCGAACCAAGTGGTAATCGCGTTGATTTGTGACGCGTTGATGACTTCACCTTTGGGAGATTCGAAGTTCAAGAAGGTATTGTAACCGGTCGGTATGTCATCACCACCGCGGTCGGTCCCTCCAGTGAACGTGCGACCGTACGGACCTTCTTGTTCGCGATTCGGTCCCTTTGTGTGAAAATTTGGTGGATGTTCTGTACCGCCAACGGGAATCGGCTGCATCCGATTGCTCTGTAACATCCATCCCCCGACACTTCCATCACTCGAGAGTGGTTGAATGTCAACGCGATGCGCATCCCGTTTAACTTTCTCCATCCAGATGTAAACGCCGCCGTGATCGTCCATGGAAAGTGAACCTCCGTCGGTGTTCAGGAATACTTCCACAAACTGAAAGCGGACAGCGTAGCGTCCAATTTCACGGCTCAGCTCGTAAATAAACGTGTTATGCAGCAATGTGCGGTCAAACTCAGGACTCGGCGCGTACAGGACCCAATCCGACTCGGCCGGCATGCCGAACGGAGCAACATTCCGGCTATCATCATTTCTTTCGTTCCACGTTTCGACGCTCAAGGATTGCTTGCGAAACGTCGCAGAACTGGAACCTCGTACGCGGACGCCCGAACGTGTGACAAGATCGGGAGGAGCGGCCAGCGAGCTAATTTCTTCGCCGTCGCGATCAAAAAACTGCAACTGCGCGAATTGTCGTTCAACCTGCTGGATATTGCCGCCATCACCGGCTGGCGGATTGGCAGCACGCTTATTTGGCACATTCCCCGCATTGAAGTTTTCGATAACCAGAATTGGCAACGGCGACGAGAACGTGGCAACGTCGGGTGCGAGGTGGATAAAGCTTTCGCTATGCAGAGGTCCGGGACCGAAGCCCGTCTGAAACACGCGAGCCCGAACCTGCGTCGTTGCATCGATCGAAATCGCTCCGTCATACTCGGTGGAAGATTCATCAGGAACCGTGCCGTCCAACGTGAAACGAATGGTTCCCACAGTTGATGGCGTTGAGAGTGTCAGTTGGAACGGCTCGACAAACGTGCGGCCCGTCTGAGAGAATTCGACGGCAGCCGTAACAATGCCCTGGACTCCCGATGTATTGGCCGCACCCGGAGTGGGCTCGACAAAATATGCCGCCTGTCCATCGTGCTGCGGGTCGCTGCCATACGACACATCGGCATACTGTTCTGGAAAACTCTCATCGACAGTTCCATATTCCGAAACGACACCCCCAGGGCCACTCAAGGCCAAGTACTCTCCGTTCGCGTGAATGGCGAAGTTGGCGTGGAGATATCCGTTTGCATCGACATACGGATCAATCGTGCCTCCCTGATTGTCAAAGTGCTGTCCCGACGCAAAGACGATCCGATACTCGTCTGGTCCAAGTACTGTCAGCAGGGCGGTCGGTCGGAAAGGTCCATTTGGCTGGTTCCCGAGCGACGTCGGTGAGATGCCAGCCGGCCAGATCGATGGGTTCATCACCTGCGTTGTGGATTTCAATCCAGTCGGAGGTCGCTCCGTCACCGTCCCTAAGCGTCCCGTCGTTACTGGCCATGAATTCCGAAATCAGCGGCGAGGCGGCCAGCATTTCTCGCGAGTCGAGTCTCTCGAAGTAAACTACATGACGGCGCCATGGACTCCGTTGTCGTGTTCGCACCCATCACGCGATCGTCGCAACATGACGCTTCTTACTTTGAATGTATCGGTCGGACGTCGAATCGCTCGGAAGTTCACGGTACAACGCCAGCTAACCTAGCGTTCTTCGCGAGTCGAAGATGAACACCGTGAGCTTAACGCCGGCTTGCATTAGAAATCAAGCCGAACATGCCGAACATCCGCAAGAATGCCGATCCAATCAGAAAGTCCGAAGCACGACTTGATGCTAAGGTTGGTGACGTCGAAGTCCGATCAGAGTCAGACTCGCCATACACAATAACACGAGTGTACTGGGCTCAGGCACGGCATACACTTCGATTTCGTCAATCGCCGTACCACTCGCCAAGCCGGTGGTTGGCATCAACAAACGAATGCCGCTCGCGGTCAACGGACCGTCATCGGCATCACTTGAAACTCATGTCGAAGGTACGTATCGAAATTGTCGTTGCTGATCTTCAGATCGATCGTGCCAAGTGTTTGCCAGCCAGTCGCGGCATCGCCGGTATCCACCGTACTGGCATCAGGAGTGGCGATTTGTGTGAATTGCAGCGTGTACAGACCCATGGACCGATCGGTGCATTGTCCTCCACATGCGTCTGATTCTAGGTTGCCGTTGTCGCGGCCGAACGCGACACTCGCCACGTCTATCGTCTTGCCAAACGCAACGCCGGCGAATTGCTGTCCGTCCCAAGTGCCACCGATCCAGCTATTGGAATTGCCATAGTAGCCATCGTTCAGATTCGCGGCCATATGGAAGTCAACTCCTATTTCAGGACCGAGATCACTTCCGGAAAATGCGGTGGCACCATTGGCTGCCAACGCCGCGTTGCTCGGAACCTTCGCACCAGCGGGCGGCGCTGCGGCGTCGAAGAAATCACCGTTATTGCCGTCGAAAGCAATATCGAATCCCATCGCCGGAAAAATATCCAACGGATCTGGCGGAGGCGGCGGTGGTACGAATGCACCCGCCACGTCAAACAATTCGATTTCATCAATAGAAACTCCGTCACCCAATCCGGTTGTCGGCACGACCAAGCGAATGCCCGTCGCGTCGACCGGATTGAAGTTGAAACGGTGACGCCGCTGAGTCTCGTTGTAGTTGGTTCCGACACCGTCACTCGAACCGTATTCCAGCGTCCCAATATCCGTCCATCCCGACGTTGGATCACCGGTCGCCCCCAACCCCAGGTCCGCGCTGGGGTTGGCCACCTGCGTGTATTGCAGCGTGTAGAGTCCCATGTGGCGATCGACAAACGGATCGGCAACGGCATTAGTCCGACCAATCGCCAGGCTTTGCACGTTGCTGGTTAAGACTCCCAAATCAATGCCGGCAAATGGTACCGCAAAAGGATTCGCGTCGCCGCCGATCCAACTGAAGCCGTTTCCGTACCGCCGTCGTTCAGGTTCGCCGCGACGTGAAAGGCAACTCCAATTTCCGGACCAAGTTCGCTGCTGGCAAACGGTGTCGCGCCGGTCGCAAGATTTGTCGGAACAGGATCCCCGGCATTGGCAACCGTTGGGCCTTCTTCGACCAGTGTCAGACCGCCACCCGTCAACGTGAGCTGACCAAACGAAGAACTGGAAACGAGGCAAACGATAAACGAGCCCACGACACTCAGGCGTACGATTGTGAATCGATTATTCATGTATTCAATACCAACCAACGTAAAGCTGTCGAAACACAGGCTGCTGTCAGGCGACAGGCTGCTTGGGCCACAGTAACGCCAAATGGTTGCAATGACAATTCGTTTCTAGACAGATTTCACGAAACGTGATATTCAAATTTCGAATCATTGCGTTTGAGTTACTCCACGACGACGGCAGGGACGGGCACTTGCGCTTAGGCACAGAGGGTCCAGCGCTCTGTGATTACGGCGACGGGCGTGCACAAGATTGCGCACACGATTTTCAGAATCGATGTCGATTCTCTCTCCACGAGGTCAAACACTCGACCTCGTAGGCGTTCGAACTCGCGGGTCAGCATTTCGCCTTCAGGAGTAAGTTCACTGCGTCGCGGTTCGCTTCCGCCGACGGTCGTGCGGACGAGCGGAATTCCCAGTGCTTGCTCGGTTTCCTTAATGCGAGTCCAGATGTGGCGGTAGCTCTTGCCAACGACCGTAGCGGCCGCCTTGATTGAACCTTCTTGATCGACGGCCTTGAGAATCGAGCTAATTCCCAACCCAAACGCATATTCTTCGTCCGCCTCCAACCAGACTTTGCGCGCACAGCGACGGCTCGCGACCGCTCAGCATTTCGGCTCCGCATGCTTCACCGCTCCTTATCGACGGATCACGTCTCCAGTCGACTCATCTGATTGTCATGTTGTGATTGTATAATCCCAACTCGTGAAGTCTAGCCACGGCCCGGCGGTGGTCTCGGGACGACCTATTGCTGCAGTTCCAATGCATACATCTCATTCTCGAAGCGAGAGAACAAGAGACGACGACATCGAGCTGTCATGCGAGGACGGCATTGACAATCTCGCCGTGGACGTCGGTCAGTCGATATTGACGGCCTTGATACCGGAACGTGAGTCGCGTGTGGTCAATGCCGCACAGGTGAAGGATCGTCGCTTGCATATCATGAACATGGACTGGGTCTTCGGTAATGTTCCATCCAAAATCGTCGGTCGCTCCGTGCACGTAGCCTCCCTTGACGCCTCCACCGGCCAGCCACCAACTGAAGGCTTTGCCGAAGTGATCGCGCCCGGTCGGTTTCGCGGGGTTTCCCTGCCCGAAGGGAGTACGTCCGAATTCACCGCCCCATACAACCAGTGTATCTTCCAACATTCCGCGTTCTTTCAAGTCCTGGATCAACGCGGCAGAGGGCGCTTGCGTGTCGACGCACTGCTGTTCGAGCTGCGTAAACAGGTTGGAATGCTGATCCCACCCGAGTGCATTAGCTGAACGAAACGGACGCCTCGTTCCAGCAGCTTCCGCGCGATAAGGCAATTGTTGGCAAACGTGCCTTGGTGGAGCGAGTCCGGTCCGTAACGATCAAGCGTCGTTTGCGTTTCATCCGAAAAATCAACCAAATCGGGCACACTGGTTTGCATACGAAACGCCATTTCGTATTGCGCGATCCGAGTATCAATTTCCGGATCGCCATATTCGGCCAGATGCGCGCTATTCATGGCAGCGATATCATCCAACAGCGCGCGGCGAGCCGCCATGGAAACTCCAGGCGGTGTGGCCAAGTAAGGAACCAAATCGCCCGTATTCCGAAAGCGTACGCCCTGAAAACGACTAGATAGGAAGCCACTGCCCCAGTAGTAATCGAAGAATAATTGTCCGCACGTCTTGCCCTTGTCACTGGATGTCATCACGACAAATGTCGGCAAGCTGTCCGTCTCGCTTCCCAGACCATACGACAACCATGCCGCCCATACTGGGACGTCCCGGGACCTGAGCTCCGGTCAAAAAGAACGTAACTCCGGGGGCGTGGTTGACCGCTTCGGTGTTGAGGCTCCTCACGAGGCAGATGTCATCGGCCAAAGCCCCGACATCGGGCAATAGTTCGCTGAGGGTCATGCCGCACGCTCCGTAGCGACGGTGCGGTTTAATCGAGGGGAGGCATGGCCATTTGCCATAGCCGGACGACATGGTTGAGAGGCGCGTATTGCCGCGAACAGAATCCGGGATGTCTTTGCCCGCCAATTGCTGCATTACCGGCTTGTCGTCGAACAGATCGACGTGCGACGGTCCTCCTCCCTGCCACAACACGACGACCCGTTTCGCACGCGGGGCGTAATGGGGCAGACCGGGAAGGCCTGGCGTGCCTTGTCGCCCGCAGCTTCCGCTCACCGCGTCGGCCAGTACGTCCCGCTGGAACAACGTTGCCAAGGCAGCCAGCCCTGCTCCGCTGGCAAACCGGCCCAGCATCTGCCTGCGAGTAACTCGGACAACATTCTCGTGGCATAGATCCGGTAGCATGGTGTCGTTTCCTGCGCAATATTGAGATCAGGGGGGACTACGTTCTGACCAGGACCAGCCTTCCGCGACGCTCGCTTCTAACCGGCGACATGATGAATCCTTACTCTCGAGTCAGTGCCTCGTCACAATTCATAATACCTAAGCAGACCGCGGCCAGGGCGGCGTGCTGGGCGACATCCAGCGATTCGTCTCGCCGTGTCGCTCCGACCGACAAGAATTCCTCTGCGGCCTCCCGGGCGTCGCGATAAATTGCCCATTGATTCTGATAAGCGCGACGCAATCGCTGCATGTCATCGGTTTGTGGCACGCGGCTCAAAATGCGGCGAAACGCGTAACTCAGCTGTCCATCCAGGTCGGCGTTTCGCTGAAGGCAGGTCTGCGCAAACGCGCGGGCAGCTTCCACCCAGGTAGGATCATTCAGTGTCGTTAGGGCATGCAGCGGCGTGCTGGTGGAGTAGAGCGGACGCGACATGCCTGGCGATTTGATGTGTCGAACATGTTTGCGGGACTAACGGTGCGCCGCCAAAATGTGTAAATGCTTCGACGATAGAGATCTTCACCTGCCGACGTCGGATACGTGAAATCTCGTTCTTTGGTGATCGCCAGGGACTCCCACACACCGTCTGGCTGATAGGGATAGACTGGCGCACCGCCGATGCGGTTATGCAATAAATTCGACGCCGCCAGAGCCCAGTCGCGCAACACCAGCGACGGCATACGGAAGCGACTGGCACGTGCGTACAGCCGGTTCTCGCGGTCGTGCTCCAGCGACTCCTGTGTCATGCGGCTGGATTGCCGGTACGTGGCACTGGTCACGATCAGCCGGTGCATCTTCTTGACGCTCCATGCCTCCTCCCGAAACTCGACCGCCAGCCAATCCAACAAGTCTTTGTGGAGGGGATACTCACTCTGAACTCCAAAGTCTTCCGCCGTCTTCACGATGCCCGTACCAAAAAAGTATTGCCACATACGATTGACCCGTACTCGCGCTGTGAGCGGTTGTTCGGCGCAGAATAGCCATTGCGCGAATCCCAAGCGGTTGGTCGGTGCGTCCTGGGGCAAAGGAGGCAGAAACTCGGGCGTGCCGAACGACACGGGCTCGGTGGGTTTCAGGTATTGGCCTCTTTCCAGAATGCTGGTTTCCGCGCTTGATCGTCGCTCATCACCATAACGCGAGGAATCTGATCGGCGCGATAACTGGCGAGCTGCTTCTGTTGCTTTTCTAGTTCCGCTAGTGCCGGTAACGCATCACGCAGGGCGGGGAGAACCTGGTCATCGAAATGCTTGCGCAGTTGATCCTCGATCGACTGGTTGTCGTCCTCAGACCGCTGAGCCTTGGGCGTTTGCAACAGTTGGACTAACGCGGCGGACAGGCCGTGGGCATCGTCCACGGCACCATCGGCTTCCACGCCCGATCGCCATCCGCGGTAGGCTGCTTCCAGAATCGGCGTGGCAGTCGCCTGGACCTCGGCAATTTTCGCTTTCAGTTGCTCAACGTGTGTTTCGTTCTCGTCGGTCGGCAATTCGATAAACGGAGCGGCAACGCGAATTCGTTTTGAAAAGAATTGAGGCGTACCACGTTCCGGCACGCGGTTGAAGGCGTCCAACAAACTGTAGTAATCTCGTTGCGTGATCGGATCGTATTTGTGATCGTGACATTGAGCCCATGCCATCGTTAGTCCCAACCACGTGGTGGCCGTGGTATTGATTCGGTCAAAGAGGATGACGAACCGTTGCTCTTCTGGAATCGCCGCCTTCGCCATTGAGCAGATGATTGCGATTAAAGGCGCTGGCGATTTGCTGGTCGGTCGTCGCGTTGGGAAGCAAATCGCCCGCCAATTGCCAAATCGAAAACTGGTCGAACGGTAGATCTGCATTGAGTGCCCGCACGACCCAGTCAGCTCACAGATCCACTGCCATGTGTCGCCGTCCTGTTGAAATCCGTTGCTGTCGGCGTATCGAGCCGCGTCGAGCCATGGCAATGCCAGTCGTTCTCCGTAGTTCGGGCTCGCCAGTAGCCGGTCTACTAAACGCTCATACGCGATGGGATCGGGGTCGTTGACAAATGCATCCACTTCCGCGGGCGTGGGCGGCAAGCCGATAAGGTCCGTTGAAAGACGCTTAATTAAGGTCGCTCGGTCGGCTTCGGGCGAGGGCATTAAGCCGTTGGCTTCGAGCTTGGCGAGCACGAAACGATCAATCGGGTTGCGCACCCATTGTTTATGTTCAACCGACGGAAGTCCTGGTCGCTTTCGCGCGACATACGCCCAGTGCGATTGATAGGTCGCCCCTTGATCGATCCAGGCCTCGAGCCGTCGTTTCTGCTCGTCCGACAGTTGGCGATTCGAACTGGGCGGCGGCATGCACACATCCGGATCGTCGGACCGAATACGCTCCACCAACGCGCTGTCCGTGGCAGCACCGGGCACAATCGCCGCCATGTCGACGGCCACTTGCCGCACGTCCAATCGCAAATCCGCCTGCCGCTTTTGCGGGTCTTGCCCGTGACAATAGAAACAATTCTCGGCCAGTATCGGCCGGATGTCGCGATTAAACTCGATACCTGCGGATAACACGGACGGCAAGCGACCGAGTGTCATTATGAAGAGAAACAGGAGCGTACGGTTCCGCGTTGTGTGTTTCATGCGGAGCCTCCCTCGTTCAGCTTGCGGCCAACCCTCGTTGCTAGTTCCCTTGGCATGCGTGCACTTCGTTCCGCCCTCATCTGGCCTTCGGCCACCTTACTTCCGGCGGGAAAAGGAAGTCACGTGCGCCACCTCTCCTTGCGAAAAATCGCCTGATGTTATTTTGACGCCTCAGGCAAACTGCGTCCATGACCATCTTGGTGGGGCGTGTCGGCGACCATGGCATGGGACGGGGGCGACATACGCAAGGGAGTCAAGAAACCGAGTCGCTCGTGTGCGACTGGGCTAAAAACTCTCGAGTGGCGGGGTGCCGTGGTTGTTTGAAAATCTGATGGGGAGTTCCCGATTCGGCAATTTTCCCTTCGTGCATCAAATGTATGGTGGTTGCGGCGGCAGCGCCAATCCCAAAGAATGGGTTACCACGACGATGGTTTGTCCTTCGCTGGCAAGTTCCGCGATGGCATCCCCCACCTCGGCCGACATCCGTGGGTCCAGCGCGCTCGTCGGCTCGTCAAACAAGATGGCCGCCGGTTTCATGGCCAGTACGGCGCCGATCGCGACTCGCTGTTGTTGGCCTCCCGATAACGTACTTGGCCGAGCCGACAGTTTGTCGCCCAAGCCGACACGTCGCAAATGTATTTCTGCTTCCGCCTCTGCCTGCGCTCGAGGCAATCGCAATACGTATCGCGGCGCTTCGGCCACATTTTGCAGCGCCGTCATGTGAGGAAAAAGATGGAACTGTTGAAATACCATACCAACTCGCTGACGTATCCGTAATATTTCCTGTTCGTTATGTTTCCCGGCTTTTACGACCAAGTCGTCAATACGGATCGCCCCGCGATCAAACGTTTCCAAGCCGTTGATCGTGCGCAGCAACGTGCTCTTGCCACCGCCAGATGGTCCCAACAGAACACTTACTTCGCCCTTACGCACAGTCAGCGAGATGCCTCGAAGTACTGCGGTGTTGCCGAAGCTTTTATGTACGTCAATCAGTTCAATCACTCTGCTGATCCTCTGCCAAATGTCGTTCCATACGCCCGACGTACAGCGACAGTGGATAACTCATCGCCAGATAAAGACAAGCAGTGACCATCCCCAGCTCAACGACAGCACCTGTGCTGCGCGCGTGGATGTAGTACGCCTTGCTCAATTCGACCACCGTAATGACGGAACAAACAGCCGTATCCTTGAAGAGGGCAATAAAATCATTGGTAACCGGAGGAATCACAATTCGCACGGCCTGGGGCACGATGATGCGCCGCAAGGCCAGGCGACGCGACATTCCCAGCGAGAGGGCAGCTTCCATTTGGCCACGCGGGATCGCCTGCAGTCCTGCCCGATAGATCTCGGCTTCGTAGGCCGAATAGTTGATCGCCAGTCCCAGGATCGCCGCGACCACCGGCGGCAGGGAGATGCCGAGTTCGGGGAGAACGAAAAAAATCAGATACAGCTGCAATACCAGAGGCGTGCCGCGGATCAATTCAACGTACAAGGTGAATACTCGGGCGAGCGGCCGAGGGCCGTACAATCGTCCCAGCGCGATCAACAACCCGGCGATGATCGCTAACGGCATGGAGGCCACGGCCAACAGAATCGTCATACCCGCGGCACGTGCCAGCAAAGGAGTGCGCAGCCAGAATGAAGTCTGACCGGTTTGACTGTCGCGCGGTTCGATATCGCGGGTGACGGGATCCGGTTGAAAGTTGCCCGAGTCCGTCGTCAAGAGACCTCGTCGCCGCTGCGTTTCGTTCCACATCCCATATCGCTGCAAGACGGCGGGAAAAGATCCGTCCTGCCAACATTCCAAAATGGCTTGATTCAAAGCCTGCACCAATCTTCGTTCACCTTGGCGCCGCCAGGATGACGTAAAACCCCGGTGCCACAGGCGCGTCCAAGGGCCGCAACTGACGAAACCGTTTCTGGTAAAACGTGACGATCGGCAAGTCTTGCAGCGTGGCATCGACATTGTCAATGGCCAATTCAACGGCCCGCATCGCATCGGTGTTCCCTTCGTAAATTACTACGTCGACGCGATCACCAAATCGGTCTCTCAGGTACGTTTCAGCGGCCGATCCGCCCAGTACGGCAATGCGTGCCTTCCGCTCGCCCATCGCGTCAACCAAGTCCTCCAGATGCGCGAACCGCGTGTCGTCACGGCGGACCAACATCTGCAATTCATAGACGTAATAGGGAATCGTCGCGGCGTAGCGACGCCCCCACTCGGGCGTCCATTCGTAGCCGTTGAGCACAATGTCGATATCACCGCGTGCCACCAGATCGGGCAGCTTCTCCCATTGCCCCTGAACAAACTCTGGTTGAACTTGCAGCTTGCGGGCCAACAACTCGACCAGATCGACCTCCATACCCTGGATGGCGCTCGGATCGTCTTCGCGCGGAAATACAAACGGGCCTCCCCCTTCGGCGTCGGCGCCCCAACGGAGGATGCCACGACCTTGTACCTGGTCTAAGCCATCGGCCCACAGGGCTCCAGCGCTTGTGGTTGTGGCCATCACAATTAACGCCACAAGCGCGCGACACAACGCGGAAGATTTTTTCATCGCCGATCCTTGTTGTCTGACAATTCGCCAAGAACCGCACTAGGGCCCATCCTTCTCACGTCGCGCCCTCCGCAGCTTTCTTTTCAGAATCTGGCAAAGACCTCGCCGCCGCAAGCCGAATCGTGAAAAATGACCAGGCCCAACGTCTGCAAATCGTGGCGAGTCGGGCACGGCATGCCACGCTGATCCTGCCTATGGCCACCTATTCTATTACCTGAAAGGACAGGCGCGAGTTGTGTGTGCGAGTTCGCACGATTCACGACGCCAGAACACGCGTTACGTCCGCTTTGTCTCAATCGGTGACGCCGCGTTGACCGACCATGAGTCCGTGTCTTCACGGCACTAGATTTGCATCCTAGAGAAGCTGGCAGCAACCCACTGCCAGGACTTTGATGCCTATCCAATGGATCGGCAACGAAAGCGAGAAGAGTGCGGCTTTGCCGGTAGGAGACAAACGAAGGCGGCACGTAAACGAAGAGGTGAACCATGGACCGCGTAACTAATCGAGACCTACGGCGCTGGTCGAAGCAGGTGTCGCTCCGTGCGTCACAATTCAGCTGCCGATTGATCCGACCGGGAAGGATCGCTTGGCGGACGAACTGCGACTTAAGAATCTGACACAGCAAGCAGAAGACCTACTGATTCGTGGCGGGATGAGATCGCCGGACGCTCGCAAGATGTTGCAAGTCATAACTGACCTACCCAAGGACGTCGCGACGTGGAACCAAGGTGGTGACGGGTTGGCATTGTTTGTCGATCCGCAGGCGTCGCATTCGTTCCGAGTCTCGCGGGCACTACGTGAATTCGTGCACGTGGGCGATCGGTTCTGCATCAAAGCGCTGTTGCCGCTAATCGACGCCGGCGATCAGTTCTTGATTTTGGCTCTGAGCCAGAACCGAACGCGGTTGCTGGAGGCGGATTGCAACGGGGCCACGGAGGTCGACGTGGCGGGATTGCCACAGCGTCTGGATGCCACGCTGCATCTGGACGGCGCCGACCGGGGTGAACAGGTGCATTCAGGCGGCGATTTTGGGACAAGCAAGCAGGCAGCCGTGTTTCACGGCCAAGGTGGCAGTCCGGACGCCCACAAAGAAAACTTGAAGCTCTTCTTTCGGGACATCCATCATGCCCTGGAGCCTACCCTGCGACGGAAGCAGCTTCCGCTGATCCTTGTCGGAGTCGACTATCTGCTGCCGATCTTTCGCGAGGCCTGTAACTACTCAGGTTTGACGAACGAGCAAGTGACGGGCAATTTCGACTACCTGAATGCCAAGGAGATCCATCAGAAAGTATGGCCCGTAATGCAATCGCTATTCCGCGCCCAAAGCAATCGGCGGCTGCGCGGCTGAATGACTTGATCGGGACGGAGAAAGCGAGCGACAATCCGCGAGAAGTCGTCATTGCAGCGATGGAAGGCCGCATTGCGACACTATTTGTTAATCCGTGTCGACTTCAATGGGGAGTAGTCGACCAGGCACAGCAGCAAATTGATGTCCACGGTGCGTTCGAGCCCGGTGACGAAGATCTGTTGGAAGTGGCCGCAGCGGAAACGCTACGGCGAGGCGGCGAGGTGTACGCGACCGACGAAGATGAATTTCCCGGCAGTGAATCTGTCGCTGCCCTGTTTCGCTATTAACCCCCTATTTTCGCGCCGCGATCTGACGCCCAGCGTGCCTTTTCTCTTGGCAGAAAGGCCGTATGACGGCATAAGAGAGTCGCATGGAGGACACTCGACACGGGAAATGGCCGGATGAGGGGTGTGTACGCTGGGTCTGTGTACGTTCGGGGTATACGCGAACGGCAATTGGGCCTATAATCCATTCTGGTTGGCCAGTCGATCGTGAACACGATACCGGTTTATCTTTCCGGTCTGACGCTCTTTCGTCCGTCCCGCCTGGTAGGTCGCCACGTCGGCCTGTTTCTCTTGGGCTCGGAGACATTGATCAAGCCCTCTATATTGCTATGTCGGAGATTTGTGGTGGGAAGAAAGTTATATTGCGGAAACTTGGGCTACAACGTTTCCAGTTCGGATTTAGAGCGTCTCTTTTCGGAATTTGGCGAAGTCCAAAGCGCTCAGGTGATCTCCGATCGTGACACAGGCCGAAGCAAAGGGTTTGGCTTTGTGGAGATGAAGAGCGACGCAGAGGCTCAAGCAGCCATCAACGGGCTCAACGAAAAGGACGTCGAGGGTCGTCCGCTGACGGTGAACGAAGCCAAGCCGCGCGAGAGTCGCAGTGGTGGCGGTGGCGGTGGTCGCGGTGGCTACGGCGGCGGCGGTGGTGGCGATCGGGGTCGTCGTTACTAAGACGTCTCCGGAGCGCGGATCCCTTCGTTGCTCCTTCTGTAAATGACTCGAGACGAGTCGACCACGTACGCGGTTCGTCATGTCGACTTACCGCGGCACGCCCATCGCTGGACTTGGTGTACTTATAAAGGACACTTGTGGCAAAAAACCAAAACACGTTCGAGAAACGCCGTCGCGAAATGGAAAAGAAGAGGAAGGCCGCTGAAAAACGAGACAGTCGCCGCAAGAGGAAGGAACAATCCGACGCCGAGGTCGTTCAGGACTCGCGTGTCGAGGATCCCGATTCCTTGGAAGATCGATTGGCCGAATAGCGAAGCGTTACTTCACGGACGACAATTCATCACTGCGAGGGCAAAAGCCATATGTTGTCCACATCAGAACGACGAGTACTCCGCACATTTCGTACCTACCTCATGACGCCAAATCGCATGCTGTGTTTCTTTGGTCCCAACCTCAAGCAAAATGCGGCGGCGTTGGAGAGTTTGACCCACAAAGAGCTCCTGATTAAAGAGAGCTTTACCGGCGGCTATTCGCTGACGGCTGCGGGGTTTGCCTCCATGAATGAAAATAAATAGCGGCCCAGTTGCTCTTGTCTGCAACCGCGGGCGTGCTACACTACAGCTTAATGACAAAGGTGTAAGACCTACCGGCCGAATCTATGCCGGCTGGTTCATTCAAGTTCGATGTATTCGGCCACGCAGATCGGTCTGTCCATTTCCAGTGGACCTCACCTGCCTGATTCTGGTCTTTGCTCTCTCGACCGCGATTGATTCTCTTGCCCTTTGCGGCCTCCACCTACGGCGTCTTTGACGTCTGGTGCTGAGCCACCCACGTTGTGTGATTTGGGTGATCGGCCGTTAACTAGGCAACTGCCCCGATGCACGGGGCTTCCCGGCACGAAATGCGGTCGCGGTCCGCTTTCTAGCCCGCCTCACATGATTTGTGCCGCATCCTGCAGAAAGTATTCCTGAAGATGAATTTCACTGAACTCGGCCTGGCCGAATCCTTGCTCCGCGCTGTCCAAGCCGAAGGCTACGAGACCGCCACACCTATTCAAAGCAAGGCAATCCCTGTTGTGCTGGCCGGCAAAGACGTCATTGGCTGTGCCCAAACCGGCACCGGCAAGACGGCTGCCTTTACCTTGCCGATGCTCGATCGGTTGATGCAGTCGCTGCCCGCTCGGGCTCAGACGTCGCATACCACCGCTCCTGGCCGTGATCGAGGCCGTTCCAACGGCAGGTCGCCAAACCCACGTGCGATTCGCGCATTGGTGCTGTCACCGACACGCGAGCTGGCCGCCCAGATCGGCGAGAGCCTGCGTCGCTATGGCCACTTCACGCCGCTGCGACAAACCGTTGTCTACGGTGGCGTATCGCAACACCAACAGGTGAAGGCGTTGCGTCATGGCGTGGACACGTTGGTCGCCACGCCGGGCCGGTTGTTGGATCTGATGGACCAAGGTTATATCGATTTATCGAAGCTGGAGATCTTGGTTTTTGATGAGGCCGACCGCATGCTCGATATGGGCTTCCTGCCGGCACTCAAGCGCATTGTCGCGGCAGTCCCTGAGCAGCGACAAACCTTGATGTTCTCTGCAACCATGCCCACGGAGATCCGTCAATTGGCGCAGAAATGGTTAATCGATCCGGTTGCCATTAAAGTCGCGCCAATCGCGACACCGGCCGACCGAATCACTCAATTGGTACATTTGGTCGACAAGAAGCGTAAGAGCGATCTGTTGACTCGGTTTTTGCAGGAGACGCAGCGATCCCGGACGTTGGTCTTTAGTCGCACCAAGCATGGAGCGGACAAGATCGTTCGGCGCTTGCAGAAAGAGGGATTGCACGCCGCGGCAATTCATAGCAACAAGAGCCAAAACGCCCGCAGCCGGACACTCGCGCAATTCAAGAGCAAGAACCCGCCCGTGTTGGTGGCGACAGATATTGCGGCGCGGGGATTGGATATTGACGACATCTCGCACGTCGTAAACTTTGACCTTCCGGATTCGCCAGAAACCTACGTGCATCGAATTGGCCGTACCGCTCGCGCCGGCGCCGAGGGCGTGGCTGTGTCCTTCTGTGCAGGTGACGAACGAGGGCTATTGAGGCAAATTGAACGCTTGATCCAATGTGCGATCACGGTGGCGCCACCCGTCGATGGTTTTCAGCCGACCGACAAGGTAGAGGATATGCAGCCAGGTAAACGAAGTCGGCAGTCAGGCGGAAGCCGCAGCCCGAGTCGATTCAAGACGGGCGTTTCAAGGCGATCGCCACGTAAGCCGACCGAAGCCGCCGGATCGGCCGGCGCTTCCACTCGACGCAGTGTGTCGGGTGGCACGTCGAGCGGCCGCAGACAGGCGACAGGAGCGACTCGTAGCGCAGTCGCCAGCCCCCCTCGTAAACGCCGCCGTCGACGCGCACTGAGTCAATAGCGCAACGACCTCCTCGCCGCCAACCGCGCCAGCGTTCTCCTTACTTCGACCAGCGCTACGATTTCGCGTCCAACGGGCCTTGCTGTTGCGCCTGTTGTAATCTGCGCAACAATGCCCGGGAAGTTGGGTAGGTCGCTGTCGTGGAACCAAGACCATCGCAAGGCCTGGTCGATTAGGTCCTCGGTCAAACTCATCGCCTGTAGCACGTGGCTGGCCGTGGCGCAGACGGTTGTGCATGCGGCGCCATCGGACACGGCCACTTCCGTTTCCAGGACCTCCATCGCCACGTCCGCGTCCACTCCGGGAATCGATAGATTGACGACATGGGGTTGCGTAAAGGCTGGATCGCCGTGGACCACCGGTTGCAACGGGGCCAACGCCGCTAGTACTTGTCGACGGATTGTCAGGCATCGCGCCGGCGCTGTTCGGCTTCCTGCAGGGCCAATTCGGCTGCCTTGCCCAGACCGACAATCAGATGCACGGGCAGCGTGCCGGGGCGGAGTCCAAGTTCCTGGCCGCCACCAAACTGCAGTGGCGTCAGCGGCGGCAAATCGAATTGTCGACGGCGAGTGACCAGCGCACCAATGCCTTGTGGGGCGTAGATTTTGTGACCGCTAACACTGATCAAGTCGATCCGCGCGTGCCGCAGCGACTCAATTTCTTTGCCAAACCCTTGCGCCGCATCAACGTGAAAGTAAACGTCGGTATCGTGCAACAAGTCAGCGACCTCAGCAATGGGCTGTAGGACCCCCGTCTCATTGTTGGCCTGCATCAGGGAAACCAACAGCGTGTCGTCGCGCACGGCGGCGCCGATTTCGTCAGCGCTCACTCGGCCACTTCGACTCGGTGGGATGCACGTCACGGTGAAGCCGCGGCGGCTCAGTTGGGCCAATGGTTCCAACACCGATTTGTGCTCAATTTGCGAACTGACGATGTGCCGCTTCCCCGATTTTTCTCCGTAGGCGGCCAGACCGAGCAGGGCCAAGTTGTTACTCTCCGTGGCGCCGCTCGTAAAGATAATCTCGTGGCGCCGGGCAGCCACCACCGCTGCCACTTGATCGCGCCACAGCTGTACCGCTGCCTTGGCACGTTGGCCAAACGCATGGGGGCTACCGGCATTCCCCCATTCATCCGCCAGCACTCGCAGCACTTCGGCGGCATGCGCGGATCGACTGGCGTCGTCGCATTGCAATCGAAATAGGCCGTCACTTGGGTAGACTCCCACGGTGAATCGACGATTGGAGAATTTGTCGGGCCGTTGTCTCATCTGGCAATGAATCGGTCAGTGCGGCGACGCGACTGAGCGCGGCCACGGTTGAGATCAACGGATATAATCGTTCGTAGTACCACAACTTGGCAAAGTAGAAGCCAATAGGCGTTGGTGGGAACTGTTTGCCGCGCACGGTTGCCTGTTCCAACCAACGAACGCCCAGCGTCAGCGCTCCCCGCGCTCGGCTCACCGTCGCTTCGGCCAAGCCCAGACCTTTTCCACTTCCTTTGGCGCCTGACGCTTGGCTACTGGCAGACGGCAGTAAACTGGCGAGGGCCTCGACGGCGAAGGCGGTCTCTTCGATAGACGACGGTGTGGCAACGTCCCCACCCCAGCCTCCGTCGTGGTTCTGTGCTGACACAAGCCAACCGACGGCGCGGTCGAAGTCGCCAATCGAGCTGCCGGCGTGAGATGCGTAATGGTGAGCCATGTCCGGTGCGGCCAACAGGACGCGAGTCGTACCGTAAAGCGGGTTTTCTTCAGTGGCCGCGAATTGATTGCCGAACCACAACGGGACCCAGGCACCGTTTTGCCGCTGCTGGCGGGCTAAAAAGCAAATCGCGCGACTCCATTGCCTGGTCAATCCGCGACTGGACGGACGCCGGCATTCGATTTCGCCAAACCGACCATGCGCGAATCGCGTGAGCGGTCAGATCCGCGCTGCTGCGATCGAACGGCAGATTTCCCCAGCCGCGGCAAAACGTGGGGATGCCGCCATCGCGATTTTGTAAATCGAGCAGCCAGCCCACCGCGGCCTCGGCGGCCTCGCTGCCGTCGACGTCGTCGGCCAAGAGGCAATCCAAGGCCAACAGCGCACCGGGGGTGTCGTCGGCATCCGGCACACCTCCGCTCAAATCCGTCCAGGCCCAGGCGCCGGGCGGGGCGTGCGTATACGGATGTTCTTCTCGGTATTGCTGGCCGAGCAGCCATTGAGAAATCGTAGCGCGGTCCGCGGCGTCGAGCTGTGGCAGCAGCCGAGGGCCGGCTGCGGCGCATTGACGCTTAACGTCGTCACCCACGTAGCTAAGTTCGTATCGATCGGCCAACTGCCGTCGCGCGCACGCTCCGCACCAGAAATCTGACACCGTCCGCCGCGACGGGACACGCGACTTCGCCGGCGCCGACCAGACTGAGTACGACAAAGCTGGTAAGCGGCGTTGCCTCCAAGAAGCCACCGCTGGTCGGCTGGATATCGCGAAGGACGCGCAGCGTGCGTTGGCTAATGACATTGCGAATCAGCCGGGCGATTGGATTGCGCGTCGGACATTGACGATGACGGACTTGGCCAATCGCGATCAGCGCCGGCAAGGCATAACTGACAACCGGCAGTCGCAGCCATTGAAACCATTGGTGCGGGCATGCGGCCAATTCAAACGGAAGCTGCGGTACACGCCGCCACGACTGGGGTCGATCGCCCAGCCGACCGGCAATCGCCAGCGTGGTCAGGATGGGTACCGAAAACGTGCGGTCTTTGCCATAGCGTGCGGCGATCGCAGTCGCTAATCGGTCAGGTGCCAAGCCACCGGCCGCCTCAGTCAACCAATCCTCTGCTTTGGCCACGTTGTCGCGATGGCGTGCGTCGGACTTCGTAATGAAAAAAGCTGCCCAGCAGAGCGCGGTCGTGCTGATGTTGCTGAAGCTCAGCACCGTATCTCCCCAGCCACCGTCTGGATTCTGCGTCTTTGTCATCCAGGCAAGACCGTTGTCGATCAGTTGTTGGCAGGTTTCTCGCGGGAGAACGGTCTGTGACGGCGCAGCTTCACGTCCGTAAGCCGAAAGTGCGGAAACGGCCACAGCCGTCGAGAGCGCACTGGCCGATAGTTCGCCCTCCCAATGACCGGCTGTGGTGCGCGCCGCCAGCAGCGCTCGGCGAGCGGCAACAAGCGTGGCGGAGATGGAGGCCGTGTCGGTGGGCGTCATGGTTGTGTGCGTCCCATGGTTCGTGGTACGCGTGGCAGCGGTCTGTGGGTCATAGACTCAAATGTCCCAGCGCCAACAGGGCGTAATACGTGTATTCACAATCCAGGTGGTCGTCTTCCCAACTGCCGTAGAAGCCACCACGATTGGTCCAGAGGGAATCGATAAAGTCGAGGCACGGTTCCACGAGTGGCGAGAAGTCGACGTGCAAACCGGCGAGGGCATGAAGTGCGGTGGCCGTGGAAAGCATGTCGGGAATCGGCGCCATCTCGGTGGCGAAGAAACCGCCCTGGGGATGCCCACGCGACAACAGCCAATCACCGAGGGCCGGCTCAGGCGGACCGTCCAGTTGACGGAACAGCGCCGCAGCCGCGGCCGACGGCGGCGTTAATCCCATGGGCATGTCGTGTTGGTTCGCGTAGCCTCCGTTCTGGGCTTTGAGGCTGGCAATGGATTGCAAGATGCGGAGTGCGTCGCGGATCTCACAACCCAGATCTTGCAGCGCCCCGACAACCAAAAAACAGCCATACAACGTGCCCTCTGACGCCCCGGGGTCGGCATGATAACCGCCATCTGCCGAGCGGTAGCTCTCCAGACGCCGAGCGATCTGGTCGCGGGGAAACTGCTGCAGTTCTCGTGGCAGCGCCGTCCAGCCGCGAGCCAGGCAGGCCAGGTGCACTAAGTCCAGGGTCTCGCCGTTGCCAAACGATTGCAGGTAGCGGACGATCGGCCCTGGCGGCACGTCGGCCTGCAGTGCCATCAAGCCTTCGATGCCGAACACCGTGTAATACAAGTCGCTCTTGCCGTCACGATCTTGAAATCCACCGTCGCTATTCTGTTGGCCGCGCAGAAAATCGACCACAAGACCGCTCGACTCACCGAGAAGCTTCGGTGACAACCTCGCGACCTGTAGCATTTCGAGTCTCAAACTCACTGCACCAGCCCTTTACCTCGACCGTAAAGATCTTACTAATCACTCTGCGCAGCAGTCCTTTCAGGCTGGCATTTTGGAGGCCGGCGAGTGAGCGGACGGCTTCTTCCTTGTACGACTCCAGCAGCACACGACAACGGTCTTCAATGCCTAGTTCCTGCATCAGGCTACGGACTTGATCCAATTCTTCCGCCGAACACTTGCGCCTGCCAAGCCTTCGCGACCTGTTGCCGTGTGTCCTTCTTAGCCTTGGTCCGCTCGTAGGTCAGCGCGAGCGGAAGCGAGGGGCGCATGGCAGTCAAATCGTCCGGATCATCCTTGCCGATCAGGTCGTCCAGATCATCGCGGATCTGATAGGCGACTCCCAAGGCATCGCTATACTTCGAAAGGACTTCGTCGACCGCCGCGTCGCTTCCCGCATAGGCGGCGCCCAAGCGGAGCGCTACTTTGAAGGCGGGGGCCGTTTTCTGGCGGAAGATCGCGATCACATCCAGCGTATCCAACGGTTGTGGATTGCGAGCCCAACACAGTTCGGCACCTTGGCCCAGACAGAGTGTGCGATGGCCGGCGGCCGCAGCACGGAGCATGGCGACCTTGTTTTCCGCAGCGGCATCGCATTCACCGATCATGCGATAACCGTCGCCCAGCAGCAGATCGCCCACGTTCAAGGCGACGGCTACGCCATATTGCTTGTGCAGCGCCGGTTGTCCGTACCGCAGGTCGTCATCGTCTTCGATATCATCGTGGATCAACGATGCCTTGTGAAAACACTCGACGGCCACAGCCACTTTGCGAAACGAAGCCGGGACCTCGGCGTCCGGATCAGCTTGCAACGCCTTCCATGCGCAAACGGCCAAGAATGGTCGCCACCGTTTACCGTCTTTCGCCAGCCATTCCCGCGCAATCTGTTCGGTCTGGCTCCGCGCCGGCCCCAGGATCTCGTCGAGTGCCGTGGGCGTGAACCAGCTTTGGACTTGCTGGCGTAGCGTGTCCAGATTCAGGCGATACGTTTTGTCGTCACTGGTCAGATGGATTACTTCCCAGATCCAGTCCAAGTCGACGGTCACATCTTTGCAGTCATCCTGCAACAGCGGGATGGCTACGCCAGGAATCGCCGCCGACTCCATATAGGGAAACGCCTTTTCCAGCACCGAGAGACAACTGACACCGACAATCGCCTCGATCTTGCCGGTCTGCATAATGGCCATCACTAGCGCCGAACCTTCCGCCACCAGGACGGCGTACCCCAATCGCTCCGCTTCTTCCTGCAAGTCCTGAATGGAGCACAGCCCACATTGCTTGCACAGCAGTCCGAATTCGTCGAAGGGAGCGGGACATTGGTCTTCGATACGAAGGCATTTGGGTAGCAATAGCAAACGGCGATTGTAGGGTACGGACGCCAGAGAATCACGCCAGACTTCGCTGTTGAGCAGCACGCCGACGTAGTCGGTATACTTGCGGTCGATCTGCTGTGTCCCGACAAAGTCCTCGGCAAGTTCGCGCAGTTCGCTCAAGCTAATGGCGGGACCGGCTTGTCGCTGGACCACAAAATCTCGCAACGCACTGCGTAGCTGCTCACGCTCCGCGCGAGTTTGCGGAATATTTTCTTGCGGCTGCCGTTCCCGCTGCAGGGGCGCCGCCCTGGGAAGACTAATCGACGGGAAGTCTGTCGATCGTATTGACGGATCACTCGTTGCTCATCAACGGCGGCTCAAGTGTAGGCGCCGAAACCAAAGTACCAATGCTTCTTAGCAAATCGATAGAGCCCAGTGCTCCTCAGGGATCTCATGCCCGGGATTGTGCTGACTGCTGCGTGGCTCAGCAGATCGAATTCGGCCAGCGCCGTACCGCGTTGCGTCGTGTCACGGGCCGAATGCTTTTCTACTAGGCTCTTCACCAGGTCGGGGCGTTCCAGAATGATGCAACCACGCGTGGTCGCGAGCGGCCGTTTGGCGGAAGTCCTGCAGGAATTCCGACTGCGTCATCGATCTGGTAAACGCTGGGCCCGTCATTGATTGATTCGGTGGCGAATTGCATGACGGGACATGGTTCGATCGCGCCCGAAGGACCAATGTGATGGCTAATGCCGGTGGCCATCGGGCAAAGCGCTTCGCCCTTGTCGTCCCAATACGCATCGACAATCGCCAATCGGCAGCTTGGCCCGCATTTCGACGATGAACTTCCGCACCTGGAGGACTTGCTCGGGTGTCAGCGCCAATTCCGGCGTAGGATCGGGCCCCACGACGCGATAGGTGTGGAACCAGGCGTAGTGCACGCCCAGCTCGATCAGTCGCTGCAGCCACGCTTCACTCACCAAGTCGATAGTTCGATCTGGCAGATGCTGGTGGCGACACCGACGATCAAGCGATTCTCCACGCAGTTCTTCAGTCCGGCCAGCGTCTTGTTCAGCACATCGGTGTGCCCCCGACGTTCGTCGCTGACGACCTCCGTGCCTTCGATACTGATCAGCGGCGTCGCATTGCCGATGCGGCGAATGCCGGGCCACCTCATCGGTAATCAGTTGGCCGTTGGTGAAGATCTGGAAATAACAATCGCGGATGCGCTTCGAGCACCTCGAGGAGCTGCGGATGCATGAACGGTTCGCCGCCCAAGCAGGCCGAAGTAGCTGTTGCCATGCCGTTTAGCGTCGTTAATCACCCGGTTCAGATCGTCCAACTCGATCATTTCTCGCGGCGACGCCACATCGACCCAGCAGCCTTGGCAACGGAGTTGGCAGCTGTTGATCAATCGAAATGAACAAAAAGGGCGGAAAGTGGACGCCGCGTTTCAGCCGCTTCTTGTAACGCTGCACCGACCGCATGCCCTTATAGCCGAAATTGTAAGCGAACTTCCACAACAGTCGCTTATCGGTTTCGGTGATCATGCGTTTGGCAAGTTGCGGCAGCATTTCGGGCCTTTGCTGGACGGTGGGAGCGGGACAGGTTGAGTCGTCATGATGGCGGCATGGGCGCGGGGGCGTTGCCGCACAGGGTGCGTTAGGGGTCAATCTCCTCCGGGGCCGCGTTTTGTTGTAGCGCGGCCTCAGCCCGGCGTTTCGCTTCGGCGGCTTTCGCCTGGATCTGGTCCAAACTCGGCAGACTCGATACAACGTCGGCCGGAATATCCAAGTCGTCCATCTGCTGCTGTAGTTTTTTCAAACAGCGCTGCCGCTCCTTTAAAGCGCGTTCGTCATCCCGTTCCTTCGAAAATCGCGACTTGGCCTTTGCGCTGCGATCTCGCAACATCGCGTAAATATCTCCGCCCAACAGCGACGAGATATCCACCTTCATCGCCTCACGGCGCACGTCCTCGTCACTGATCTCGTCCCCATTAATCGGACCCGCCTTGTACTTGGGGAACAGGATCGCGACTTCAGGACAAACGCGTGAGCAGGCGGGGCAGTCGGTCTTGCAGTTCGTTTGATTTTGCACAGTGATCTGTCCGCTTGTCGTCACTCCGTAGACATCGAACAAGCAGAAGCTCAGACACTGCATACAGTTTGTGCAGCGGTCAAAGTCGATCACCGGAAACCACGGTTTCCAGCCGCCAGGCTTGCTAACGCCCACAGCGGCACACTCTTCTTCGACACTCGCCACAATCCGTTCCGTGTCCAGTCCGTCGATGTCAACAAACCGCAGTACAGCCGTTCCCGTGCGGTCTTCGCCACCGGATGGCGCTGGCTGGCTGAAACGTCCTAACACGACCAACTGCCCATGTCCCAAGTCGGCCAGACGCCCGCTACGGCGAACACTGCTGACGGCATAGCCTCGCTTCAGCAGCGTCTGAATTAATTGCAGCCGCTGCGCATCGTCGATAGGCTGGCTGTCATGGCCTTCATACAGGATCACTCGCAGCGAACTGGCAGCCGCCGTAATCATGCGCTCTCCTCGTGCGACGGGTTCGAAGGTTGGCCCAGCAACGATTCGGCAACGGCCTCCGCCGTCTCGGTGCGCATGTTGCAGACCTCCACACCACGGTCTGGCAGCGGTGCTCCCGCCGCCGCAAACAGCCACTTCACGGCGCGCGGATAGCAGGCCGCAATCTGCACATTGCCCTGCTGTGCGATGCGTTGCAGAGCCGGGTCGCGATTGGCCGACATCTCGCAAAGGTCCGCCACGGCGTCAAAAGCCACACCCGAACCATTCAGCCGCTCAAGCACCCCCTGCTTCACGTCTGGAGGGACGACATTTGCGTAGGCGCAGTGACAGTACAGAATCCGTTGGGGTGAGGTCATGACAGGGTCTCGTTGATCCGCCAATTTCGGCGATGTGCTACAAAGGGGTTATCCGCGATCACGGGCACTAGGTTCCGGCGAGCCGATGGGTTGGCGTGGGCCTGCCGGGGCGGAAGGCCTCTATGTGCTCAATTGACACATTTAGCGTATGGGAACCGCACACCTCTCGCAACACCTGACACACCAGGGACTCTAACTTCTGCGGATCGCATTCGGCCCGCAGGTTCAGGATCAGCTGCCCCACCGGCAAGGGTTCCGCCAGTCGGTGGGACAATTCCGCAGCGCTATCGTTGCGAACCAGGTTGGCCACGGCCAAGTCGTTGCCGGTCTGCGGGACCAGCGTCATCTTGAGGTGCGCGATTTCACCGCCCAGGCCCTCCACCTGCGCCCGAATCTGTCCGGCTAATAATGCGAGCAGCGTGTTGCCATCGAATGGCGCGCCTCCTTCGACCCGTAGCGACGCGTTCAGCCAACCCAACAGCGCTTCTCCTTCCGCATACACGTCGTAGTCCACATCCATCGTCGGGACAAACTCCAGATCCCCCGCGTTAATCCGTTGAATCCACTCGGCAATTCCCTGATCTTCTCGCGCGACGGTCCGCATGACGGACGTGTTGGGGAAGCGTTGTTCGAGCGTTTGTTGCAGTTTGTCGAGACGCCGATCGTCGACCAGATCACATTTGTTGATCACAATGATGTCGGCTTCTTCCAATTGCTTTTCGTAGATGTAACGCACTTTCGGCGAAAAGTTTTTTCCCGTTTCGATTCCCAGCACGCGCAGCGATCGTACCGGGTCGACCATCACGCTCAGCGGGGCAATGGAATAGTCTTCGCCGTACATCCTGCGCAGCGGATAACTGACCGTGGCCTTCAGGTCGGTACAACTTCCGACGGGCTCGGCAATAAATACGTCAGGGCATACGTCCGTCCGTAGTTTTTCCGACGCCTCGACCAGGGAATTGAATTTACAACAGAAACAACCACCCGTGATTTCTTCGGTGGCAAATCCATGCGCGCCCAACATCGTGGTGTCGACGAGCCCGGTGCTTTGGTCATTCGTAATCAGGCCGACACGCACGTCCGCCGCCTGTAAATGCTGAGCGATTCGCAGAATCGCCGTCGTTTTGCCGGCGCCGAAAAAACCCCCAATCATGACGTAGCGGGCCGTTAGCACTCTGAATCTCCTTCTACTCGCTCATGGCTCAGGATGAGGTCAATCACGGAATCGAGGTGACGAACATAGCCGTCCACATCCAGACTCCCAGTTCCGGGTGTGCCTCGCACGGCATACAACCAACCGAGGTCGTAATGGTCGCGGTCAATCAATGTCAAATCGGTGGCCAGGGCGGGATTGTCGCCGGCGAACTGACCGTCGGCAACGCAAAAAACATCCGAAATGGCTTTAAAGCCCTCGATCCAGCCGATCGCCGCGCCGGCCTTGACCGCCGCTCGCGGTGCCACGTTGAATTCATGCTCGACAATGTCGCCGAGCATCCGCGTGGCGAATCGTGTCAGTCCGATCCGCCAGACCCCTTTCTCCCATTCCTTCAGCCAATAGTGGGCTGGCGTATACAAGCGCTGAATCGGCAGCCGCGTACTGAAGCGGGCCCGTTTGTAGTACACCGTTTGTTGAGGTTCGACTGGCACGGTCAGCAGCGGCACGAGGAGGGAGAACGGTAAGCTTAGTCGGAGGGCGCATGAGGCTACGAAGTGCTACGTTAGACGCCCACTTCGGCCTTTGCAAGCAGGCCCTGGACACCCCCCATCCTGGCCGTTAAAGATACGGAGCGCCGCAGGCCGTATGAGGAGCCATAGAGTGGGTAGTCGTTCTCACTCGGCCTCGCGCGCGAATCCCCGACTTGCGTGTCGGCCGTCTGTAGCCGTGCCTGCCGGACAGAAAAAGAATCGTTGCCTGAAAAGACCAGGTAGACCGTTTTGCCGTCGGCACTCATCCACTTCGTAGGCAAACAACTGGTCTCGCCCGGTCCCACGTCCCAATCCTCGGTAAAAAAGACCGTCGACCAGGGTCCCCAGGGTTCGGCAGCTTCATAAATGCCAAACCCGCCTTGGAATCGTGGACCGCGCGGGTCGCGACTTTGGGGCAGGGTTTGACACCACAGATAGCGACGCAGGCTCGCGTTATAGCTGATGCCGGATCGATAGCAGCGTCCGAAGTTGACAAACACGCCAGCACGTTGGTTGATATCTGGTGACCAGGTTGGCTGTTGCTGCGTGTCGAAGCCCGCAAAGTAGACGTATGCGTCGGCATCGCGGATGCGGTCTCGCAACACACGCGCCAAGACCATGCGATCGGCCGGCTGATAGGCGCTGCCGTTGTCGTGAGAATAGATGTAGATGAACGCATCTCGGGCGCCGGCGTAGTTGGGACCAAAATTCAAAAACGTGGGGCAACCAAAACTGGTCGTCCATTTCCAGTCGGCCCACGTCCACGATGTGCCGGCGTCTTCGGACCAAGCGAGCTGTGCGTTGTCCGCGTTGCGCACGCACATGTAGAGCACGTTGTCCAGCATCAACATCCCACTCGCCTTCTTGCCCTCGGGACCTTGTCCAATTTGCTCGGCAGCCGACGAGCGGATATTCTCGCCGCGCAGGTGAGGCGGATTTCCGGTCACGCGAGCAATGCCGAGACTGAGCTTGCGGTCGACACGCGGTTCGAAGCCCCAGCCGTCGCCGTAAGCGGTGTACAAGTGATCGTCGTATCCCCAGGTCAACGGCCAATTGTCCGAACCCTCAGCCAAGCGGATAATCGAGTCGGCCGGAGCCCACTGGATGCCGACGATCCGGGTACTAGCAGGATACGGAACATGAGAATTGGATGAGTCGGTGCGAGCGGGAGCGTCACCATCACGATCCATGTCCGAAGGCGGAGGCGATATCGATGCGGCGCACAATCGGTCCTAAAAACGGTTCCAAGACGGCGTAGTGATCCGCGCCCTCTTCACGCGGCCATTGCTTGCCCGCTGCGCCACCGCGGACGACAACTATATCAAGCGAAGGGATGACCACAATCAGGCTGTCATAAAGTCCCCACGCCCAGTACGCATCGGTGGGAACGTCCGACAGCGTCGCATCGGCGTTGTTCCACCAAAGCAGACCGTAGTGGTCCGACGCGTTTCCTTGGACGCCGGTGTTCTGTTCCGGTAAACCGACGACACTCGGTATCGGGTGAGAGGCCATCGCGACAAATTCGGCTGGCAGGATCTGCTGCTCTTGCCAGCGCCCATGTTGCCGGTAAAGGTAGCCCAAACGGGCGAGGGCTTCGACGTTAGCGTGAATGCCGGCTCCAAACTCGCGACGTGGAATTCCTTGCAGTGCATGGTCGCGGTATTGGTTTTCGCGCCACCGCAAATCATCACGAGTGATTCCCAGCGGTGTGAACACGCGCCGGAACATTACTTCTTCCAAGTCTTCCTGGTACTGCAGCGTTATGCATTCGGCCAACCAATTGGGACCTCCGTCGCTATAGTGCCAATGCGTACCGGGCCGAAACAGTAGTGGCTCATAGCCGCCGGGCTTATCAAATCCCGCCGTTTGCGTGGCGAGGTGCAACATTGTGATCTCGTCGAGCCAGCCGGTTTGTGCATTACTCTGCGGCGGAATCCCTAGCGTCGGATGATAACGACGTGCCGGAGCCTGCAACTCGACCTTTCCGTCTTTGATTGCAATTCCCAGCATCGTCGCGCCAAATGACTTGGTGGCCGACTTGATATCGTATCGTTGACGCTGGTCACCCCAGCGGACTACCACGTGCCCATGCCGCAGGATAATCCCCGAGCCTCCCGCAGATTGCGCGTACTCTACGGCCTGGTTAAGTGCTTGGGAATCGAGCATCATGGCCGCGGGTGAGGCGTTGGGCCAATCTGGGGACGGCCAAACCGTTGATTGTGTGTCCTCGGTCCGAGCGAACGTACAGGCGTTCATGTACGCGAAGGTTGCCGTCAACGCGAAGAGACGCCAAGGGTTCACGCCACGGACGTTCGAGGTGCTCATGCGAAGCTCCCGTGTTAGACAGTGTACTCACACAACTTCCTTCTCCTGGCTGGAGAGGTTGGACTCACAACTTCCTTCTCCCGCCCCGAGAAGGTGGGCGGAGGACCACGTCGCGATCCGGTCCGCCCCTACCCCCCGCCGGCTCGCAGCGTAACGCATGGCTGGGCGAGCGTCTAGTTTTTCCGCTCGCCATTGGTTGGGCGCATGTGTCGTGCGTCGTGCGTCGTGAAGTATATGTGAAGGACGTTGAATCAATCTGGCAGCTCAGTACCATGCATGGCGAGTGTTGACCGCTGCACGAAATCCTGGACAACAGACGATCGGACGACTCGATGAACCATACGACTGTCGATGAGCGTTTGAGCAGCAAGCTGCAGGAGCTTTGCCACAATCTTCGGTCCGTCATTCGTGGCAAAGAAGAGATTATCGAAGACGTGATCGTGGCATTGGTGGCCGGAGGCTCGGTGTTGATCGAGGATGTGCCGGTATGAAATGGCTACGGACTCAGTGGTGACAAATCAATCACCACAGTCCGTCTGCGATTTGCAACTGGAACTGATCGACGTACCGAGCCGTTATGTGACCGGTTACGTGGTCGTCGAGTTGGAAGGGGAATACGGCGATTATTGGCTCGCTCGCAATCGCAATGCGCACGCTTGGGCTGAGGCCTACGACGACGATCGTCGACGGTGGTTGTCTGTCGAAGCCACGCCCGGTATGTCCCTGCCTCGCGACGAGGCGATCCAGGCCGATGCTACGACCGGTTCAGGCCAGAGTGACGCATGGCGGACAGGTGACCTGACGACCGAGTATCCCTGGCTCGACAAACGTTGGTTGAGCAGCCGCTGGGCGTCGGTCGGCAACCGACTCAAATACCCGCTATTGTTGCCGGAGATGATCAATGGTTGTGCAGCATGATATCGACAATACGCAAGGTGGCGCTACGACAGTCAAACACGCGAGGCACATACTGAACTCGCCCTCCCCCCTCTGCCACGTTCGCGTGGACAGTAATGAAACAGCGACAATCGCCGGGATGTCAGCGATTCACACCCTTGGAAGGTCTCCGTCGCCGTCAGTTGATTGACAGCTCGCCTCCCGACAATCACCATAGCGGGTTGCCCATCGTCCGGAATCGGATACTGCGACCGGTCGGTTGTTACTTGAAGAGACCTCGCTGAAAACAAGAAAGCTACCAATGCGCAGAGCCCGAAAACACTCACGGGGCGGTTGCGCAAGCGGCCGTTAATCGAATCTTTGGAACTACGAACTCTGCTGCACGGGGCCGGAACGTTGTCGGGTTCGGTGTACATCGATGCGAATGGCGATGGGACACGTGATCCTGAAGAATTGGGCGTTCCGGGCATTGTCATTCAATTAACGGGCTCCAGTGAATCCGAAGGGTCCCTTGCGCGTTCGACGTTCACCGGCGATGACGGCGTCTATCTCTTTGATGAACTTGATCCCGGTACGTATCAAGTCGCGAAACGCCAGACTCAGTCCACCCTTGATGGTCAGGACTCCACCTCGGCGACGGATGCCGTATTGGACAACAATCGCTTTAGCAATCTCGTGCTAGAAGATGGTCAGAATCTGCCCGGCAACAATTTCGGTGAACAGGGTATCCGGCCGGAATATGTGAGTATCGCCTGGTTTTTCGCGTCGACGCCGCCTGCAAAACAAATGTTGCGCGAGACGATTGCGGTCAGTGAGGAACGCGCAGGCAACGCGGAATTGGCTGCATCGATTCGCGCCGGTGGCAGTGACCTGCCCGAGTCTATCAACGCCGTACCCATCGCGATTAATGACACCTATTCGATCGAACAGAATGGGGTCTTGGATGTATCCGCAACAGCGGGTCTGCTGGCGAACGACTTGGATTCCGACGGCGATGTGCTCACCGCGAACCTGGTTGACCAAGTAACGCATGGCGTCGTGTCGATCAGCGCCGACGGCGGATTCCAGTACACTCCCGAAACGGACTTTGCTGGCACGGACACGTTTACTTATCGAGCGAACGACGGTCAGGCGGATTCGTCTGTCGCGACCGTCACCATTAATGTCCAGCCGCCTGACGACGGAATCAACCAGGCACCCGTGGCAGAGGATGACGAGTATTCCGTAATGCAGGGCGGAACGTTCTCAACGGGTGCAGCCCACGGTGTATTGGCAAATGACACCGACGTCGATGGCGACGTGCTGACCGCCACGTTAGTTGACTCCACTACGCACGGCACGGTGAATTTAAATGCGGACGGATCATTTACGTACGCTCCCGAAAGTGGCTACAGCGGAGCGGATGCATTTACTTACCAAGCCAGTGACGCCCAGGTATCCTCCAATATCGGCACAGTCCAAATCGATGTTACACCGGCGAGTTCGGGCGAACTGGCATTTGGTCCCGTGACGGCGGGCGAATTCGATGATTCCAACTTGCTGGGAACGCGTACGGACCTAGTTGCCGGTGCTCCACCGATTACGCGAAATCACGTCGACGGCGATTTGGACTATTCGAACCACTCGAATCCACCAACCTATGGAGATCACCACGGATTCGATCCGGAGGGAACCGATGTGAATCCCGGCATTACGCCTCGTCCCACAGGAATCTACACGGTTGAGCAGCCGGACGAGGACTTGGTTCACAATTTGGAGCACGGGCACGTGTGGATTAGCTACAACCCGGATCTGATTAACGCAACGGACCTCGCGGCATTGGAACAACTGACGCGCGACGGTGCGGACGATCCTAACGGAGCGGGAGTGGGTGTGATCCTAACTCCCCGAGCCGCGAACGATACCGTGATCGCGCTGGCGTCATGGGCGCATCTCTTGAAACTCGACAGCTACGACCCGGCGACGATTCGGAGTTTTGTCGAGACGAACCGAGGCCATGCACCGGAAGGATTCATCACTCCCTAACCAACAATCAGACCGGCATGTAAACACAGTCCGGTTCTTCAGCCAATGGGTCGCCCGTCACGGCGTAGGCGCGAGAGCGGCTTCCGCCACAAGTATCGCGATAGTCGCACACGCCACACTTGCCGCCAAAGCCAGCCGGGTCGCGCAGGGCCAGGAAGGTGGGATGGTGTTGGTAGGTGTCGACGACGGAGTCTTGAGGAAAGCGGCCGCACAGCAGAGGCAGAAAGCCGGCCGGATAGATCTCGCCGGCGTGGCTGACGAACATCACTCCCTTGCCGTCACCCACGCCCAGCGGCACACGTCGCGGTCGCCCAGGACGTTGCGCTGCCTGTGTCGGACCGGCAAGGGGATCTCCGTCGTGCTCCAATACATAACGCCGATAGTGTGGTGCTTCGGTCGTCTTGATGGCGTAAGGCTGGATCTGTGAGTGTCGCCATAGCTGCTCGAAGACCCGTTCGTATTCCTGCGGCTCAATGCGTTCTTCCTGTACACCACGGCCCACCGGGACCAGGAAAAACACCGACCACATCATGATACCGTAGTCTGCCAAAAGATTGGCCAGTGCATCCACTTGATGCACGTTCCGGCGCGTGATTGTCGTGTTGACCTGTACGGGCAAACCGAGCTCGCGGGCCTGCTGCAGCATCTGCAATCCACGAGCAAAACTACCATCCCAGCCGCGAAATGCGTCGTGCGTCGCGGCGTCCGCGCCGTCTAGGCTAATTCCCAGACAACTGACGCCGGCGTCCCGTGCCTGCTCCAGCGCCTCACGCGTCGCCAACGGTGTTGCCGATGGCGTCAATGCCACTTGCAACCCACGTTGCCGAGCATGCCGAACCAAATCCAACAGATCGCGACGCTTGAGCGGATCGCCGCCCGTCAGTACGAGCACCGGTGGATTGGGAAACGAGCTGACCTGGTCAAGCAAGTCACGCGACTGGTCTGTCGAGAGTTCTTCTGGATGAGGCTCGCTTTGAGCCGACGCTCGGCAGTGTTGGCAAACGAGATCGCACGCCTGCGTGATTTCATAATAGAACATCAGCGGACTGCGGTTAAAATCGGCGGTTGAATAATCGGGTCCGTGCATGGCAGCCTCGTTAGTCGGCGGTTCGACTCGTGTGCGGTAATGATTCCGCTCTATGCAATCTAATCCACAGGGAGTTTGCCATCTAGCCATGCTCACCCGGGGGCACGCCCTCGCAGGTCGCCGGAGGGTGAGGGCAGACTTGCGGCTATCTGCCGGGACGGGTCTGCGATATGCTGAACGTTGGCGGAGGCTCTCAGGGCACCAAGGGGACGGTGGCAATGGCGTTGTTCGGACGCAAGAAACGGCTGGTGGATTACGCCAACTGCGGGGATGAGCGGGCAAGCTTCCGCAAGGAGCTACCGCTCAGTTGGTGCGGAATCTACCTCAATTCGCGGACCCAAATCTGATTGTAGGGGCGGAGGCTTTCAGCGATGCGGGCGTCTATCGTCTCGCGATGATTTGTGGATCGTACAGTCGCTCGATTTTTTTCCTCCATTGGTTGACGACCCCGTCATGTTCGGGCGCATTGCCGCAGCCAATTCGCTCAGCGATATCTATGCCATGGGTGGACAACCGACAACCGCGCTGAATATTGTCTGCTTCCCCGATGACCAATTGCCCATGGAGTTGTTAGGCCAGATTCTTACGGGAGGTGCGGAGAAGGTTCAAGAAGCGGGTGCGGTTATATTGGGCGGACACACGCTTCGCGACACCGAGATCAAATACGGCCTCTCCGTCACCGGCACGGTTTCGTCAGCTCAATTGCTTACCAATCGCGGCGCGCGGCCGGGTGATGTGTTGGTTTTGACCAAGGCTATCGGAACGGGGTTTGTCACCACCGCCTTCAAAGCAGGACGCTGCCCTGACGACGTGCTGTTAGCTGCCTGCGACAGTATGACTCAGTTGAATATTTTGGGGCGTGATGCAGCGCCTGTCCGTCGGCGCTCACGCGGTTACCGATATCACGGGATTCGGGCTTGCGGGACACGCCAGTGAGATGGCAATGGCGAGCGACGTCACCGTGATTCTCGATTGCGATCGTGTGCCCACACTTCCTGGAATCCAGCAACTGGCGGCAGCGGGCAACCGTAATCGAGCGACTACTACGAACCGTCAATTCGTTGAGCCCATGATGAAAACAGACGGCGTGCCCGATCGCGTGATGCTCGATATCGCATTCGACGCGCAAACATCCGGCGGTCTGTTGATCAGCGTGGAACCCACTCGAGGCGATGAATTGGTTGAGCGTCTGCGAGCGTCTGGAGCGAATTCGTCGTGCGTTGTCGGACACGTCACCGCCCGGCGGGACTCCGCATTAATTCTGCGAGGGTAACCGATTTCGGGGAACTCGGGCATTCCCGTCCCTATTTGGCGGGTAGCCAGGGCCCTCAATAGGTGATTGTTGCGCGGATCGACGTTAAGATGTTACGATATGGACTCGAGGCGGACGAGGCGATGTCGTCGCGAAACAATGTGTGGTGTCGTTTTGAACAAGGACACAATGCCGGGCGACCACAACCCTGGTGATTGCAAGAGGCGGATGTTCGGTTGACGAACGGAAGGTGGACGACTCGATGCGCGGGAGTAGCCGATTTCTTCTGCACTTAGCGCGGTCAAATGCCGCAAAGATATCGCTTTCGTTTTTGTTCGCATTGTCGTTTTCGATCGTGTGCGTTGTAGCTGACGAGCGAGTTTCTTACGTACGTGACGTTCGGCCTGTGTTGGCCGATGCTTGCTGGCAATGTCACGGCCCGGACGAATCAGCCCGCGAGGCGGATTTACGATTGGATCGTTACGCGGATGCGACGGCCGACCGGGATGATGGTGCGGCGATTGTGCCGCGCGACGCGGTAGGCAGCCAATTGATGCGACGAATCACCTCGACGGACATCGACCAGCGAATGCCGCCCGACTCGACGGGTAAGCTGCTTTCGGCAGACCAGATAGAGATCCTCCGGCAATGGATTAACCAGGGCGCCGCGTTTGAACAGCATTGGTCTCTACAGCCGATCCGCGAAGTTACACCTCCTGCGGTCGCGCAGCATGATTGGCCGATATCGCCGATCGATCATTTTGTGCTTCGCGATTGCATCAAGTTAATTTGCCGCCTTCGCCTAGTGCGGATCGCTTCACTTTGATTCGCCGCGTTTATCTGGATCTGGTTGGGCTATTACCATCACCCGAAACGGTGGATAAGTGGCTGCGTGACACACGTCCTGATTGGTACGAGCAGCTGCTGGATCAACTGCTGTCGAGTCCACACTACGGTGAACGTTGGGGCAGATACTGGCTGGATCAAGCCCGCTACGCCGATTCGCACGGCTACACCAATGATGATCCTCGCATCATGTGGCCCTACCGTGATTGGGTCATCGCGGCTTTCAATGGAGATGTGCCGTTCGACGTTTTCACGACGGAGCAATTGGCTGGCGACTTGCTACCCGAACCGACTCGAGATCAATTGATTGCCACCGGTTTCCATCGTAACACGCTGATCAACACCGAGGGCGGCGTTAAGGCGGATCAGTTTCGCGACGAGCAGGTTAAAGATCGTGTCGATACAACGGGTCTGGTCTGGATGGCTCTGACGATTGGTTGCGCAAAGTGTCATTCGCACAAATACGATCCCATCGAGCAGTCGGAATACTATCAGCTGTACGCCTTTTTCAATTCGACGGCCGACGAAAACTCGATCGAGCCCACGGTGCACTGCGCCAGTGACGAACAACGTCAGGCGATCGAATCACTACGCGATCGGGTCGCGGATTTGCGGGATCAGCTTGTTGCGGAGGACAAATCGCCGACGACCTCGCCGGACCCGCCGCCACCCACAACGACCTCGCCGGATGTCGCAGCTCGCAAACAGCGTCTGGAGGCGATGGAGAGCGAGCTCTCGCGTCTGGAGCAAACGTATCCGTTGGCGATGGTGATGCAGGAGCTGAATCCGTCTCGCCCAACACACGTACAGGTGCGAGGTGATTTTCTTCGACTCGGTGCCGCGGTCGCTCCTGCAACGCCGCGCGTACTTCCGCCGTTGTGCTCCGGGCCGGAGTCGAACAAGCGCGCACCCAATCGTCTCGATTTAGCGGAATGGTTGATGCGTCGCGAACATCCCTTAACGGCACGCGTGCGAGTCAATCGAATCTGGATGCGATTGTTTGGTCGCGGACTCGTCGAAACGGAAGACGATTTTGGCGTTCAAGGCGCGCTGCCAACCCATCCCGATTTACTAGACTGGTTGGCCCGCGATTTTCAGCGAGATTGGTCCACGAAACGCTTGCTGCGATTGATCATGACTTCGTCCGTCTATCGCCAGTCATCGGTGCTGCGCGCCGACTTGCAAGCGGCCGACCCTCGCAATTTATGGTTGGCGCGGCAGTCTCGATTGCGAGTTGAAGCCGAGATTGTGCGCAATCTCGCGCTTTCTGCCAGCGGTCTGTTGACGTCCACGGTGGGCGGTCCCAGTGTCCATCCTCCTCAACCCGATGGCGTCTATGCCTTCACGCAACATGCCCGACCGTGGCCCACGGCGACCGGCAGTGAACGCTATCGACGCGGCATGTACACGTTTTTCTATCGTAGCGCACCGCACCCGATGCTCTCGACGTTCGACGTGCCCAAATTCAATCAAACGTGCACGCGCCGAGATCGTTCGAATACGCCGCTGCAATCGTTGACGCTGGCCAACGATCCGGCGCTGTTCGAACTGGCACAGGGTATCGCGGCACGCGTACTTGTCGCAGCACAGAAGGTGATGTGTCAACGGGCGGCGTGCGAAAACTCCACATGCCGGATGATACTCTGCACACGAACGGCGCATTGGAACAGACAGTCAGCATCGATCGACGGCGGATGGATCGCTTGATGCGTATCTGTCGGGTACGTCCGGCAACGGAGGCCGAGTTGAATCGTTTGCAGAGATATTTGGACGGCGAGCGAGAGCGATTTCGGCGCGCCGGTGGCGACGAATCGACCGCGTGGACAAGTCTCGCTCGTGTCGTGTTGAATTTGGACGAGTTTATTGTGCGGGAGTAAAAGATCCATGGAGCGATGGGCGGAACCGTGGCGGCGTTCGACGCGCCGTGCATTTTTTGGGCAGGCGGGTATCAGCATTGGATCGCTCGGCCTGGCGTCTTTGCTGAATCCTGCGGTCGGCAAGGCAGCAGCGCCGAGTCCGACGCGAGCGGCTCATTTTGCGCCCAAAGCCAAGTCCATTATCTATCTGTTCATGGCGGGAGGTCCAAGCCAGTTGGAGTTGTTTGACAGCAAACCTCTGCTGGCCGAATTGTCTGGCCAAGAACCGCCGGCCAGCTTTATGGAAGGGAAACGATTTGCGTTTTTGAAGGGTGACGAACGACTGCTGGGGCCTCAGCGAAAATTTGGACAATACGGTCAATCGGGTGCTGTGCTTAGCGATCTGCTGCCGCATCATCGGCAGATCGTCGATCACGTTTGTTTCCTCAAAGGCATGACGACCGATGTGTTCAACCATGGTCCCGCGAAGCTCTTTCTGCAAACCGGTTCGCCTCAGCCCGGTCGTCCTTCGATGGGATCGTGGGTGACATACGGCATCGGCAGTCCGTCGAATAATTTGCCCGGTTTTGTGGTCCTGCAATCGGGGCCGCGCGGACCAAGGGCAGGATCGGCCCTATGGTCTAGCGGTTTTTTACCGACACATTTTCAAGGCGTGCCGTTTCGCGGACAGGGGGACGCCATTTTGAACCTCCAGAGTCCGGTCGGCTACGATCGGCAGGCGCAAGACACTTCACCGATGCCGTAACCGACCTCGATCGATTGCGGTATCACACCGTTGGCGATCCGGAGATTGACACGCGTATTGCCGCCTACGAGATGGCTTACCGCATGCAGATCAGCGCTCCCGAACTCATGAATCTGCGAGACGAGCCGCAATCGGTCTTAGATTTGTACGGAGCAGAGCCGGGGCAGGCATCGTTTGCGAATAACGCGTTGATGGCACGCCGACTGGTAGAGCGCGGTGTGCGGTTTGTACAGCTATACCATACGAGTTGGGACCAGCACGGAGGCCCGGTGCAGACGCTGGAGGAAGAACTGCCCTTGCGTTGCCGACAGGTCGATCAAGCGTCGGCCGCCTTGGTGTTGGATCTTCAACAGCGCGGTTTGTTAGACGAGACGCTCGTAATCTGGGGCGGTGAGTTCGGGCGGACCCCGATGGGCGAACACACGACGCCTTCGGGCCGCGATCATCATATCGATGCCTTTACGCTTTGGTTAGCCGGAGGCGGAGTCCGGCCGGGTATGTCCTATGGAAAGACCGACGAACTTGGATTGTCGGTCGTCGAGCAGCCGGTTCATGTGCATGATTTGCAAGCGACGCTGCTGCATCTGATGGGACTTGATCACACGCAACTCACCTTCCGGTTTCAAGGACGTGATTTCCGTTTGACCGACGTCCACGGTAAGGTCATCCATGAAATCTTGGCGTAACGGCGATTCAGCCGGGCGTCACTGCGAGAGAACGCGAAGAATTAGCCCTGGCATGAAAGGTGTGGCGTGATGAGATATCTGCTGTTGTACTTCGTCTTGGCTCAGCCCGTGTTTGCCGAAAGCATGGACGACTTCTACCATCTGGGCCCCGACTCCTTGGCACAGGACGGTGTACCCAAAGGCAAAATCGTCGGTCCTGCCGTGTTACCGTGCCAGGTGTTTCCCGGAACTCAGCACACTTATTGGGTATACGTGCCCGCACAGTATGATGCGTCGGTACCCGCGAGCTTGATGATTTTTCAGGACGGCCAAGCCTTCAAACAAGAGGATGGCTCACTGCCGCGCAAAACGTGATGGACAACTTGATTTACCGGCGCGAGATCCCCGTAATGATTGGTGTGTTCATCAACCCGGGCCGTACGCCCGAACAACCCGAGCCGGATCCGAGCAACTGGGGTGACCGCAACACCAATCGACCCACGGAATACAATTCGCTTGATGATCGCTATGCCCGTGTGATCATCGACGAACTGTTGCCAGTCTTGTACCAACAATATAACATCTCTCACGATCCCGACCGACACGGCATCGGTGGAGCCAGTTCGGGCGCGATCGCCGCCTTTACGGTGGCTTGGGAGCGACCCGATCAATTCCGCAAAGTGTTGAGCATCGTCGGAAGTTTTACCAACATCCGCGGCGGACACGTCTACCCCGAGAAGGTCCGCGCCAGTGAAAAGAAACCAATACGGGTTTTCTTTCAGGATGGCCGCAACGACAATCGTGGCCGACGCCGTCGCGGAGGCTATGACGAGACGTGGGATTGGTTTTATCAGAACGTACGTCTGGTCGAAGCCATGACGGACAAAGGCTACGACATCAATTATACTTGGGGCATTGGACTGCACGGAACGAAGCAAGGCGGTGCCATCCTGCCGGAAATGATGCGTTGGCTGTGGAGAGACCATGGCGCGTCGGCCGACCCCGACGACGCGACCGAGCGCACGTTCAATATCTCCACACCCCAAGCCGAAGAGGTTGGCTCACGTTAAGGCGGCGGCTGACGGTGGAAACTTCGGTCGTGAGAGTTTAAGGTATGGATTGAGTTCTATTGATGTCTGCGCGGCCAAAGGGCCAGGACGACCAACGGGAGTCCGCGAAATCTCGGCTTCGCGCTGCTCGCCGAGGACCATTAGCAGCGCATGAAGTGTATAGCGGTCGAAACTGTCCAAAAGGCGATTGGCTTCGACACTTGTAAATGCATGAGGAATGGGCGCGTGAAGTGGACTCCCGTTATCTTCGCACTGTTGACGTGGCCGGTGACCGGCTTGGCACAGTCGAACATCAATTTCAATCGCGATGTACGGCCGATCCTTTCCGATCGCTGTTTTCAGTGTCACGGTCCGAACGAACACGACCGCCAGGCCGATCTTCGACTGGACCAGGCGGACGGACCGGTGGGCGCCTATCGCGAATCGGGAGGAGTCCAAGCCATCAAGCCGGGATCGATCGAGGAAAGTGCAATTTGGTATCGGTTGACGACCGAGGACGACGACGCCATGCCGCCGCCGGACTCGAACAAGAAGCCGCTATCGGACGCACAAAAAAATGTCATCAAGCAATGGATCGAGGAAGGGGCGCGTGTATGCCGATTTTTGGGCGTTCGTCGCACCGCGAATGCCAGCCCTGCCTGAGGTTCAGCACCAAGACTGGAGTGACCAGCCGATTGATCGTTTGTGTTGCATTCCCTAGAAGCAGAAGGGCTCACGCCCAGCCCTCCAGCCGACCGCCGCACGTTGATCCGGCGGCTGAGCTTGGATCTGACCGGGCTTCCGCCGACGCGCGAGGAGATCCACGACTTTCTCGCCGACACGGCGGCCCGATGCCTACGAGCGATTGGTCGATCGGTTGCTGGCCAAACCACAATACGGCGAGCACATTGCCAGAGTACTGGCTGGACCTGGTGCGGTTCGCCGACACCAACGGCATTCACCACGACCATTTTCGCGACATGTCTCCGTATCGGGACTGGGTGATCCGGGCGTTCAATCAGAATCTGCCATACGATCAGTTCGTCAAGTATCAGCTGGCCGGTGATCTCTATCCGGAGCCGACGCAGGACCAATTGATGGCATCGGGATTCAATCGGTTGCATTTGATCATCGATCGCGGGACGGCGCTGCCCGAGGAGAGTTACACGCGCAATGTGATCGACCGCGTCACTGCCGTCGGCACGGCCTTCATGGGTTTGACGGTGCAATGTGCCGTCTGTCACGATCACAAGTACGATCCGACTTACGCAAAAGGATTTTTATCAGCTGTTCGCCTTTTTCAACAACCTGGATGCGGAACCGGAGACTGGCGGTCGTCAAGGGATGGACTTTCGAGCGCGGCTTGCAGCCGCCCTACATCAGTTTGGCCACCGACGTCAGCAGGCACGACTGGCAGAGTTGGACCGTCCGCATCGACGAAGTAAAGTCCCAGCTCGCTCAGCTGGAACAACAAACCGAAGCAGTTCCGGAGGGCGACGCTGAGGCTTCGGGCGAAGCGGCGAACAATGCCGACATCCCACGGCGGCAGCAGGCGGAACAAGAACTGGAGCGACTGCGGGCGGCAAGGAAGAAGCTACGAGGCCACGATTCCCATGGCGATGGTCATGAAGGAGACGTGCCGGATCCGCGGCCGGCGCACATATCCTGATCCGTGGAGCTTACGACAAACCCGGTGAACAAGTCGAACGCGACACGCCCGCCTTTCTGCCGCCGCTGACCTCGGGCGATGGTCGAAAGGTCTCGCATGGATTTGGCCAAATGGTTCGTCTCGGGGAACACCCGTTGACCGCTCGCGTGGCGGTGAATCGATTCTGGCAGCAGCTGTTCGGCGTTGGGCATCGTGAAGACTTCCGAAGATTTCGGCGCTCAGGGCGAGTGGCCCAGCCATCCCGAACTGCTCGATTACTTGGCTGTCTCGTTTGTCGAGTCGGGATGGGACATCAAAGCGATCGATGAAGCAGATCGTGATGTCCGAGACCTATCGGCAATCGTCCGAGGCGACACCAGAGCAGTTCGACAGCGATCCGGAAAACCGCTGGTTGTCGCGCGGTTCCCGCTTCCGGATGGATTCCGAGATGATTCGCGACCAGGTGTTGGCAACCAGCGGCTTGTTGAGCCTGCGAGATGTACGGCAAAAGCGTCAAACCGCCGCAACCCGCCGGTCTGTGGGAAGCGGTGACGCATGCCCAGTTCGTATCCGCGTGTTTACGAACCGGATACGGGCGACAAGATCTATCGCCGCAGCGTCTATACTTTTTGGAAGCGAGGCATGCCGCCGCCGCAGATGACGATCCTCAATGCGCCGTCTCGCGAAGCGTGCATTGCTCGTCGGGAACGAACAAACACGCCGCTGCAAGCGCTGCTGCTGATGAACGAACCGGAGTATTTGAAAGCGGCCCAGCACTTGGCTCAGCAGACATTCAGGCCAGGATTCGCTCAGCGCGGCAGATCGCGTGGACGTGCGTCTACGAGACGATCACGTCGCATTTACCTGACGCCGGATGAAATCGGCGACTGGCCACTATGGCTCGCTTGAGGATCTGCAAGCAATGTATCGCGAGAATCCGAATTTGGCTGACCAGCTTTGTGATGGGATTGTGTTGCCGGCAGGAGTGTCGGCGACGGAGTTGGCTGCGTGGACGATGTTGGTCAGCACGATTTACAATCTGGACATCACCGAAAACACGGACGACTAGCGGCCATGCGTGACACTGATTCGAACAGCACAACCGACTGCAGGCGCGACGACAGTTCCTGAAGACGTCCGGCATGGGCCTGGGGGTGACCGCGTTGGCTTCGTTGTTGCCGCAAAACAGCGACGCCCAGTCGCCGAGAGCCAGCCTCGTGCCAAACACGTCATCTTTCTGTTCATGGCGGGGCTGCCAGCCAGATCGACCTGTTCGACTACAAGCCGGAACTGAGAAACAATTCAAGCGAGCCGCTGCCGGCCAGTATCAGCATGGGACAGCGTGTCACGGCGATGACAAAGGGTCAAGACGCAGCTGGTCGCGCCGTCGATGTTCAAGTTTCACCGTCAGGGAGAAAACGGCATCTGGATGTGCGAGTTGCTGCCGCATCTTGTCGAAGGTGGCCGATGATCTCTGTATCATCAATTCAATGCACACAAACGCGATCAACCATGATCCCGCCAAGACGTTTATCTGCACGGGCTCCGAGATCCCCGGTAAGGCGAGTATGGGGGCGTGGCTGAGTTATGGCCTGGGGTCGATGAACCGCGACTTGCCCGATTTCATCGTCCTCACTTCGGCCTATTGGACCGGTGGTACGCGAAACGTGCAGGCACTCTATAGCCGCCTGTGGGGCAGCGGATTCTTGCCGTCTCAGCATCAGGGCGTGGCATTTCAGACGTCGGGCGATCCCGTCCTGTTCCTGTCGAACCCTCGCGGAATCGACACCAACGTCCGCCGCCGAATGCTGGATACGTTGGGCCAGGTGAACGAGAAACATTTTACCGAAATTGGCGATCCCGAAATCGAGACCACGATCGCGCAACAAGAAATGGCCTTTCGCATGCAGGCCTCCGTTCCAGAACTGACCGACATCTCGCAAGAGCCTCCTCAGATTATGGATCTGTACGGTCCAGAGGTTCACAAGAATGGATCCTTTGCGCGCAACTGTCTGCTGGCTCGGCGAATGGTCGAACGAGGCGTGCGGTTCATTCAGATCTTTCATCGCGGATGGGATCACCACACGATTCTGCCCAAACAGCTGCCGGGCCAGTGCTTTGATGTCGATCAGCCGTCGGCAGCTTTGCTGAGCGACCTGAAGCAGCGGGGATTGTTGGACGATACGATTGGTAGTTTTTGCCGGCGAATTTGGTCGCACGGTCTATTGCCAAGGCAACCTGGAACACAACGATTACGGCCGCGACCATCATCCCCGCTGTTTCTCGGCATGGCTGGCGGGCGGCGGAATTCAGGGAGGGATCACCTACGGCCAGACAGATGAGTTTCAGCTACAACGTCATCCAAGATCCGGTCGCCGTCCGCGACTTGCATGCCACCATCCTGCACCAACTGGGAATCAATCACGAGAAACTGACTTTCCCCTTCCAGGGACTCGATCAGCGATTGACAGGAGTAGAACCGGCTCGTGTCGTCCGAGAAATCCTCAGTTAACCCCCGTCGTGACTCGCCGGTGACTCGCCCAACTTCCTTCTCCCATCGGGCGAGGTGACACTGCCAACTGATTTCGAAACAGGGAGGGCGAGGCTTTGCCGAGCCGCCCGTGCACAATTCGGCAGAAAACCATGGCTCAGCTGGAGATTCGCCCTCCCAATGTCAAGTTTTGAAATGCGTTCTAGATTGGCAATGGGGACTCCGCATCGCCGAATTGGCGTATGTCGCTGATCCCCATGCGTTGCAGTAGCGACAGATAGAGTCCACACAGTTTGCGATCGTCATCCCCGCGATCATCGAATTCCAATACCTTGCCGGTCTCAATCGTCCCGCCCAAACTACCGGCCATAAGCAGCGGAACTTTGGTTGAATCATGTTTGCTGCCGGACCACATGTTGTTGATAAAGAGTAGGCAGGAGTTGTCCAGTACCGTGTGGTCTCCTTCGCTCATCGATTCCAAACGCGATGCAAGGTAGGCAAACTGGCTCACGTAGTAGCGAGTTACGCGTTCATAGTCATCGTCAAGATCGCTGTGGGACGCCGAATGGTGAGCCTTTCGGACATCCAGGAACGGGTAGAACAGTCCAGAAATGTCGCGGCATAGCAGGAGCGTGGCGACGCGCGTCTTGTCGGTTTGAAAGGCCAAAGCAACAATGTCGCACATTAACCGCATGTGCTCACGGATATCTTCGGGCAAGCCGTTATCCGGACGCGGCATCTGTGTCACGGCTGTCCCTCGCGACACCGCGTTGTTTTCCGCGGCATGTTGTGTTTGACGCATCCTTTCAATTCGCTTTTCGACTTCACGGACGCTAGTAAAGTATTCGTCCAGCTTCGCCTTATCACTGGCACTCACCTGCCGTCCCAAACTCTTAGCGTGATCCAAAACGCGATCCAAAACGCTCTGGTTGCGACGACTGCCACGGTTGTCGAACAGGCTATCGTAGGCGAGAGCCGGGTAGACTTCCATGGGAACGGGCGACGTGGAATTCTGCCAGGAAATATGCGAGCTGTACGCCATCGAGAAATTAGTTTCGTGATAGCCCGTGACAGGCTGCTCGCAGCCCAACACAAGACTCGGTTGCACGGTGGCTTGCCCCCGCTTGTTGGCGATCACTTGATCGACACTAATCCCACCTCGCAGCTCAGGCCCTTTCTGCAACGATGCACCCGAAAGAATATTGCCGGTCTGGCCCGGGTGAATTCCCACGCCGACGGCGGCCCGGTTGAACAAACCGGAAACGAAGTTCACTTTGGTTTTGAGCGGTTCGAGGGGCTGGAGGCTCTTGCTGAATTCCATTTGATCGCCGGCGCCTTTTGCCCACCAATGATTCGAATTGACGCCGCAAGCCATGAAAAGCGCCGCAAAGCGTTTGGGCGCGATGGGCGAGTCATCGCCCTGTGTGGGCTCGCTGCCGAACACGGAGAGCGATTCGAGCCACGGAAGTGCCATCACGGCACCTGCTCCCTGCAGCACGACTCGTCGCGATACTTGTTTCGGCTGTACGGCGATGTGGGAGTTCATGGGACTCACTTTCTTCAATGTGAGAGGCTCATGGAACCTGACCTCGCTTCGTCAAAAACTGAGGGCTACTGACGATCGTATCGATCAGACCGTGAAAGCGAAAGTCGTCAGCGCGCAGACGATCCTGCATTCTTTGGACCAATCGTTCATCCGCAAGTAGCAGCGTTCGATTTAATCCATAGGATAGCAGTTTGCGGCACAGATTGTCGATAAACTCGTCTTCGCGTTCTGCTCGCAGATAGTCGCGCAGATCGTCGATTCCATGTCGTACGAAGCCATCAGGAAATGTCGCCTGTATGTCGATCGGCCGGCCTCCCAGATCCGCGTCGCGAAGTTCGCCGACGGGACCGTAGTTTTCAAAGACCAAGCCCAGAGCGTCGAATCGATCGTGGCAACCGGCGCAGCTTCGATGGGCACGATGGTTGGCCAACGTCTCTTGCAAGGTAAGGTTGCCCAGTTCGGCTTCGTTACTAGGCAACTCAGGGACGTTTGGCGGCGGCGGGGGAATCCTCTCTCCCAACAATCGACGGACCACCCAGTAGCCGCGTTTTACCGGACTGGTGCGCAAGCCCGGCGAGTTCTTGGTTAAGAACACGGCCATGGGCAACAGGCCCCCGCGTCCGTATTGTCGCGACGCTTGAACCTCGAACCATTCAGCTTCGGATTGTGCTGTCGATGGCATCCCGTAATGTTTGGCAAGTACGTCGTTGACGAAGGTACGATCGGCGTACAGCATGTCCAAAACTGGCCGATCGTTTTGCACCATGTCCTGTAGGAAGCGAATTGGTTCTTCGAACATCGCTGCGCGGAGCGCATCGTTGAATTCGGGAAAACGTTGCCGGTCGACGCTGTTGTGTTCCTCAAAACGACGAAAGTCCAGCCAGTTGCCGCCAAACTCAATGGCAAGCGCACGAACACGATCGTCGCGCAGCATCCGCCGTATCTGCTGCTGTAGAACATGAGGCGTATGCAGGTCACCTCGCGTGGCGTGCTCGATCAATTCGTGATCCGGAATACTCGACCACAGAAAAAAGCTAAGGCGGCTGGCAAGTTCGAAATCGTTCAGTGGCTGCACCTGATCACTATCACTCATCAAATCGAGTCGGAAGCAGAATTCGGGCGAGATCAGTACGGATACCAGCAGATCTTGAATTGCTTCTTCATGGCTTAGCTGTTCATTGGTCCGTAAAAAGTGATAGAACGATCGCAAATCGTTTTCTTGGGACGTAGTCAACGGTTGTCGATATGCGCGAGCTGCCAGCGCGATCAAAGCGTCAAGATGCGGGTTCGGCCTTGAGTTTCGTCGTTTCGACCCAGCGAATCTGACGATTGATACTGTCAAAATATTCCCGGATCGCGGACAGTGGCACCTGAGTGCCTCCGTTGCGAGTTGCCTTGTCGAGATAGACCTTTGCCAGCTGTTCAATTACCTCCGCACGCAGTGCCGCTCGATCCTCGGGTCTCGCGAAATCGAATTCCGGGTCGCGCGCGAATCCGTCCGTTCAAACCACAAAAAACCCTGATACTGCCGCAAGGGGGCTGCGGTTACGAAATTCAGCTCGTCCCACAGTCGGTCCAATTCCTGCAGTCCGGCCTCATCTAACACCAGTTCACATAGCGGAGTATCGTCGCGAAAATACCCCATCATGCTATGAAAACCGGCCTTAAGAGGCGTCCTTTTTCCTGTTGGTCTCGCGGCTTACCCAGGTAATCGCGTCCACGCTCCGCGATATAAAACGCGTCAGGGAAGACCGCGCAGAACTGCTGACACGCCGCCGCAAATCGCTCGCCGTCTGGATCCTCAGTCGTCGGCACGTCGATGCCAAGGTTTCGCAGAGATTCCCGTTGCTCGGCGTCGGCTTCGGTCAGCCATGTCAAGTCGGCGGTCAATCGATGGTCTGCATATTGTTTGTCTTTCCACAACACGAACGGTTGCGATCCGTTATGCACTCCACCGATGTGCAGGTTTTCGAAGTGAGGTTCAAATGCTGTTCGGACCTGGCCGACAAACGCACGCATTTGTTTGCAGTGACTTCGCGCCGTCTGAGCATCCTCTGTCGCGGCCAGTGCGTGCCATTGTTCCTGTAGCTTGGCCAGTGGTCCCTGCGTCGCATCCTCACGTGTTAGGGCGCGCCAAACGGTTTGCAAATACTTGCTACTTACGCTTTGTTGCGAGGCCATCTCGTCCAGTCCGAGATCACGATCGCCGCATTGTTCGCGCCGCTGATAAACCCATGCGGCAAAAAAGTAATCCGCATAGTCGGTGGGTTGGCGTTGATAGAACTCCACGATGCGCTTCACGGCATATTTATCGCGATCCGTGTCCGTCATTACGGAGTGCGGAGCAAAGTGGATTCCGTCGGGAGTCAGCACCAAATGCTCGGCAACGGAGCGTGCTGCTTCCAAGTATTTTCGAACTCAGCGCCGGCGACATAGTCAACGATTCGCCCGAGTTGTCGAATCCCGCCTCGTTGGCCGGATCCACGGGAAAACTTGCCGTGGGGTGCATGTCGACACCCGTCAGGTCGCGCACGCTGTAGTCGTATTCCGCGTTGCTCAAGCGGCGCACCAGGGCCGGACCGGGATCGCCATCCAGACGTGTCGCTTCTTCACTGCGGAATGCGCGAATCCATTCCACCAACATGCGCCGATCGGTTGGTGCGAGCGGATCGGCGGCCTCAGCTGGCGGCATTTCCTCTGCGGCAACTCGTTCCAGAATCGTTTCCCAAGTTTGATGAGCCTTGGTGACTTGCGTCACCTGTTCGAAAGTGCTTAGGTCCAACTGCGCTTCCGGAGAATCCGCATCGTGACACTCCAAACAATGTTCTTCCAACAGAGGTCGAATCTGTCGTTGGAAAGCCTGTTCCAGATCTTGCCGATTTTGAGCGTTCGCTGCGAGACTGAGGAACGTCAGTAGCGAAAAGCTGGCTACGCAGCAAAGTGAATTGTTCATGGGCGGGCTGAACGAGCGCGATGCGATGCAGGCAACTGCGGCACGCGGGGCTCGCTCTCTCGAGCTGGGCGGGATGCATTGCGGCGGAAGGTACCCGACTCTTCCTGTGATATCCGAAGCACGGACCCATTTCAAGCCAAATGGGTCTCACAACCCGCGCCAGACTTGACTGGGGATCGTCCGGACGGCTTTGTCGTGCGCGGGCCAACCGCTCAGAAATCAGGGCTAATGATGGCCCTCATGCCCGATATTGGGGCTGCTCGGATGCAAAACCTATTCAGCCAGAGACGCTGATGTGTCTATGGGCAGCTCGATTGTCCGCCCCACTGGTCGGCCACGGGCAACCGTTCACACGCACCACGGCCAAAACGCCACGTGAGGGCGGATCCGAGCCAGTAGCTTTCGACGGAGGCGATCGTCGTAGCGAATTGATCCGAGTTTTCGAACATTCCGCCGGCGAATAAATCCAGATCCACACCTGGCAGGAGGTCGCGGAGGCCGAACCCTGCGGTCAGGCGGTGTTGGCAAACGGCGGCGAACTGTCCTTGGACATAGCGCACTCCAGGAATGCCATCGGGCAGGGCGACTCCGCCAATGGATGTTATTGCTGGGTTTTGGCGCATCGGATTCTCGTTGTAGGCGTACCCCATTCGCAATCGCACGTGTGGGTTGAGGGCGTACTGACTGCCGAACTGCAATACCCACTGATCGTCATAAATCGCTTTGAGAAAATCGGCGTCGCTATAACGCTTGTAAATCGCATCCATCGCCAGCAGTAGGCGTCCATCCATCAGCGAACTATTAGCAATTCCCAGGCCCAAATTGGCCGGATGGTCAAAGGCAATGTCCTGAGCCGGGCCAACCCGAAACAGGACGGCATCATCAAAGGTGAAGCTCTTTTTGGTCTGCCAATAGACGCCCACGGATGTATCGCTGCTTAACCAGTAGTTGGCACCGACCGAGCCTCGCAATGCATAGTCGGGAACCATGCCGCTCAAATCGACGAAGGGACCGTCGAGATACGAAATACCGAGTCGCCATGGAGGCACCTACGGCCAGACGATCGGTCAGGTCGACGCCGGCGCCCACAATCATATCGAGTGCCAGGTATTCGGCAGATGTGCCGTTGGATGCCGGGATACCACGAAAATCGACGCCGGCGCCTGCGTTGGTCATCAGTCCCAGGCCCGCCGTAGCCGGTAGGCCGAGCGCACTGAAATCTTGAGTTACGCCGATGTTGCCCAACGGACTGCCGGGAGTGCCTGATTTGGCACTGTAGGGTGACACGCCCACGCCCGGTAAAGTCGACAACTGTGTCACGTTGTAGGTGGGTTCGGCCCAGGCACCACCGAACGAAAACTGCGTGCCCCGAAATTGCGTCAGCGCGGCCGGATTACCATTGATAGCTGACTGCAAATCTTGCGGACGAGAAATGCTCGCGCCACCCATGCCGCCGGACGCCGGCATCAGACTATTTTGCAGCTCGATTCCATAAGATTGCGCCTGCGCATCCGCCGCCCAAGCCATCAAGGCCAATGCAGCCAGCAGAGTAATTGTCCGACGACACGACATGATTCGAGTTCCTTCTCGTTGGTGGCCCAAAGACGAATGCGGGACCAGCACTTCGTGGCGGCGTCGCTTCATCAGTCCTTGGCCGAGGCCGAATTGCAAGCGAGCCACCCAGGCGACTCCTCCCGACCGAACTCGGAAGAGGAGTTCCTGATAGCTGCCTCGCCTGTAAAATCGGATGACGAGATCGCGTGACTTCACTCGCGAACGTGAATTTGCGTCGTGCGGTGACACAGACGTCAGACTGTGCGGACTGCGAAAACTGTAGTGGATTCTGCGAGAGGCTCGTGGACGGTGTCGGCGATGGCGTCTAGGGCGTGACGGTCCCGACGGCCAGACGCCCGTCCGTATGCCATTCATCGCCCCCGCCGTTACGCCCTTCGCAGACCTTGTGAAAATTGTCGATGAAATGTTCGTCGATCAGCCGGCCTGTCTTCTTCAAATCTTCGAACAAGTGGTCTCGCTCGGCATCGACGTTCCCATCGATATGATGTGTGATTTGACCTGTGGTATGGCTGAGGCCCACGCGGCGATCGTAGGTCGCGGATCCCGCCCAGAGGGGCCGACCCTGGTCGTCGTCTTTCGCGGATTTCCAAAAACGCACGTGATGTCGTTTTCGCGGGTCGTCCCCGACCGGTTGCTCAAACGCCAGGTCCTCCTTGCGGCCCCACAGATAAAGATTGCTAACGGGTGCCTCGTCGTACGGTCGGGCGATCACCGAGTCGGCGGCGATCCGAAGATCGCTGCGCAGTCCCAGTTGATCAGCGGGATACCATCCGGCCGCCTTCATAATCGACTGCAAGTCGATCTCTGACCCGATCAGAGCAACGTTAATCGGGTCGCCGGGATGACCGTCACTGGTTTCTGTGACACCGGGCGTGTCATCGAGTGCCGGATGTCGGTGTGCATAACGACTCCACAAGAGCGGCGCCAGCAAATAGGCGATGGCGAACCAGGTCACCACCACGACCGCCAACATCATCGTCACCCTTCGCCATCTTGGTCGGCCAACGGCTTGTTTATTCGCCTCTTTGTTCAGACTTTCGGACATTGTCAATTCGCCAATTGGAAAAAGAGCCATCGATACGTACTAGACCTGGTGGTTGATTTTACCATGTCGCCCCTTCGAGGTCTCAACCCATAATGACTTGTTCGAAAACTATTGGTCTGCGATTGACGCTTCATACCGCCCTTATCTGGCCCGCGGCCACCTTTTCCCGGCGGGAGTAGGAAGTCACGATGTGTGGAAAGAGTGTAAACTGGGCGTTAACTGGAACGACGGTTCTCGGTTCCTGTACCATACGACACCCTTGTGAGACAGATTTCGTGCACCCAGCAGCGGCCTCGTCAACGCGATTGATCGATCCGTCCGAACGTCCCGATGTGGATGTTGTGATCTATGACGGCAAGTGCCGTTTCTGTCGAGCGCAGGTGGAGCGGCTGGCGGCGTGGGACCGAAACGGCCAGCTGTCCTTTGTCTCCCTACATGACCCGCGTGTGGCTGCACGGTATCCGGACTTATCGCACGAGCAGTTAATGCAGGACATGTACTTGATCGATCGCAACGGGGGGCGGCATTGTGGAGCAGCGGCGCTGCGTTACCTCAGCCGACACTTGCCGATCCTCTGGCCACTGGCTCCCTTTCTCCACATTCCACTCAGCCTGCCGGTTTGGCAATTCTGTTATCGTCAAATCGCTGTGCGCCGCTATTGGTGGGGCAAGTTGGAAGATTGCGACGACGGCACGTGCCACGTGCACTTTAAGCCATAGGCCAACGGCGAGTCGCGTCCAAAGGTAGCCACGTAGCCCGTCGCCCCTCATCCGGCCTGGGGCCACCTTCTCCCGCCGGAGATGGAAGTTGTTTGGCTCACCTTCTCGCGGCGTGTGAATTCGCTCAGGTAGGGCGCACACGAGTACGCTGAACAGTTGATACCGCTATGCAAAATACTCGATGGCATTGCGAAACAGTGGTAGACCGTCGGCGGGACTTTCCGTGGAGCGACGGGTCCAGTGAGGGTGTTGCGTGCGATGAATATGTCGTTCAGGGTGTGGCATTAGGCCGAACATGCGCCCCGTCTCGTCGCAGATACCGGCCACGTTGGCTTGCGAGCCATTGGGATTTTGCGGGAAGGGAAGCGGCGCGGCGAGATCGGTCAGACCGTCATGACAGGTCGCGTACCGTAGGGCCAACTGACCGCGCTGAGACAATTGGTCCAGCATCTGCGTGTCGTGGCGCAACGAATTTACCCTCGGCATGAGCGATCGGCAGGTACATCGTGGTTGTGCCGCGCAGGAAAACGCAGCGGTCGTGGTCGGTTTGCAGCTGAACCCAACGGTCTTCGAAGCGGCCCGAATCATTCCACGTCAAAGTGGCGGGCGGCCGAGGCTGGTCGTCGTCGGGCAACAGAAGACCCGATTTAAGCAGAATTTGAAAACCATTGCAGATTCCCAAAATCAACTTTCCCGTATCGCGAAAACGTTGGAATACGTCGACCAAGTGATGGCGTATCTGGCCGGCCACGATCCGTCCGGCAGCGATGTCGTCACCATAGCTGAATCCGCCCGGCAAACAAAGCACTTGGTACTCGTCTGCCTGCTTCGGATGCTCCAACAGCCGATTGATATGAAGCACTCGCGCATCGCCTCCGGCCTGCTGAAACGCGAAGGCGGTCTCTTGGTCGCAGTTGGTTCCCGGAGCACGCAGGATCAACACTCGAACTTGTGGCATAGCGGCGGTCATTCGTTTCTTAAGGGTCACCTAATTCCATCGTAACGGAGCTTGCCAGGCCTCTTTCAGCAAAGCCAGCTTCGCCGCGACGACAACCTGGTCGTCCTGTTCAATTCGTAGCTGACAATCCGTTGTCACATCGCCAATCCACTGGCACGGAAGCCTTGTGAACAGGTGCTCAAATTCATCTGCGTGACCCCGCGGCACTTCGCAGAGAAATCGCGAATTGGATTCGGAGAACAGCAGCGTAGCAACATGGACGGATGAATCCTGCAGGTCGTGGGACACGTTTTGCAAGCGTGCCACGGCGCCCAGTTCCCCGGCAAAAGCCATTTCCGCCAGCGCCACGGCCAACCCGCCTTCACTCAAATCATGACAGGCCACGACGTATTGCCTTTGGATTGCGTCATGTACGGCGGCAAAGATTCGTTTCGCGTATGGTGGGTCCACTCGCGGAACCTGCCCACCGCGCAGACCGTGGATCAACGCCAGATGAGAGCCGCCCAATTCGTCACGCGTCAGTCCAACTTGATAGAGCCGGTTGCCAGCTCGTTTAAGGTCCATTGTGACGCAACGCGTGACGTCGTCGACCTGGCCCATCGCACTGATTAACAGCGACGGCGGAATGGAAATCGTCTGTTTGTTTCCCTGTGCATCCACGTAACTGAATTCGTTGTTCAAGCTATCCTTACCACTGATAAACGGGGATTGCAGCTCCACCGCCAAATCATGGCAAGCCAAGGCCGCCCGAACCAGCGAACCAAGCGTTTCTGGTCGATCGGTATAGCCCCAACAAAAATTGTCCAAAATGGCGATGCGACGCGGGTCGGCGCCGACGGCAACCGCGTTGCGGATCGCTTCGTCAATCGCACTAGCCGCCATGTGGTACGTGTCGTAGTCGCCGAAATGCGGATTCATCCCACAGCTGATCACCAGTCCGCGCAACGAATCCAGACGAGGTCGCACAACTGCGGCGTCACCAGGACCGTCGTTCCGCACGCCCACCAACGGCTTGATGACACTCCCTCCCTGCACTTCATGATCGTATTGACGAATCACCCATTCCTTGCTCGCCACATTCAAGCTGCCCAGGATCTGCAACAGGTTGTCCGTATGATCGGACTGCGCCCAGCGCGAACAATCCAGCGGTTCGACGTGAGGTGGACGGTAGACCGCCTTGCGCACGATCGGGGGCCGACCGTCGTGTAGGAAATCCATCGACAAGTCACCGACGACCTGGTCTTTGAACTTGAGGACCAGTCGACCTGTCGGCTGGAACCGGCCAATGATCGTCGCTTCAACGTTCTCGGACTGCGCGCATACCGCGCAAACTCGTCCCAGGTTTCCGGAGGGACTGAAAGCACCATACGTTCCTGCGCTTCGGAAATCCAGATTTCGGTGTAGCTGAGGCCCTCGTACTTGACCGGCGCTTTGTCCAGCCAGACTTCGGCGCCGATTTTTTCACCCATTTCACCCACGGCACTGGAAAAACCGCCGGCGCCGCAATCCGTCACGGCGTGATAGAGCCCGCGATCGCGGGCTTGCAGCAGCACGTCCAAGACCATTTTTTCCATGATGGCGTTGCCGATTTGAACGGCCCCGCCCGACAGTGCCTCACTTTCGCTGGTCAACTCAGCCGAACTAAATGTGGCCCCGTGGATTCCATCGCGCCCGGTTCGTCCACCAATCGCCACAATGTAGTCGCCCGCACGAGGCTGCTTGAACGACTTGTCCCGCGGCAGTATCCCGACGTTGCCACAATAGACAAGCGGGTTTCCCAAGTAGCGACGGTCGAAGTACACGGCTCCGTTCACAGTGGGAATTCCCATCCGATTGCCGTAGTCGCGCACGCCGGCCACGACTCCCTTCATGACGCGGCGCGGATGCTGCACACCCGGATGCAGTTCATCCAACGGGAAGTCGGGAGGAGCAAAACAGAATACGTCGGTGTTGCAGATCGGTCTTGCGCCCAATCCCGTGCCCAACGGATCGCGGATCACGCCCCCAATCCCCGTGTTCGCTCCGCCGTAAGGTTCCAGCGCCGAAGGATGATTGTGCGTTTCGACCTTAAATACCACGTTATTTTCTTCGTCGAACCGTACGATCCCGGCATTATCTTCGAAGACCCCAACACACCAATCTTCCGCTCCCAACTGTTCGCGGATCTGGCAGGTGGCCGCAAAGATCGTCTCCTTCAACATATTCTCAAACTGCCGCGTCCCCGTTTCGTCCGTGTACTCAATGCGTCCCGCCAACGTCTTGTGGCTACAGTGTTCGCTCCACGTCTGCGCGATCGTTTCCAATTCCGCGTCTGTCGGATCTCGCTGCATTTGTCGAAAATGGGCTTGGATCGTCTGCATCTCGATCAGCGTCAGATACAATTGGCCGTCGCGGCTGAGCGTCATCAATTGGGTTTCATCCAAGTCGCGCAGTGGAACGTTAACCCGGGAAAACTCGTAACGGGATCCCACATCGATCCGCGCCATCCGCAGCGGCCCTTTGACCACCTGCTCGATCGAATCGTTCGCCAGGACCTTGCCGCACAGCTGATCGACCCGCGCCGGATCCAATCCCGTCAGCCAGTACTTGCGAAACGTGCGAATGGCTTCGACAGGAAGGTCGTAATCTCCGATCGTTTGCTGGGCACTCTGCGCGACCGGATCCATCACCCCCGGCTTCAGCAGCACATGAACGGGATCCGACATGCCCGGCGCCGACTGCGGTGGCTGGGCCAACGCCGCATCACCGACCGGCGCGACAAGCGTACGTTCGACGACACCATCGGCCAGCAATTCGGTCGCTACGCGCTCGATCTGCTGTCGATCTGTCGGGCCCTGAATCAAATACCCTCGAGCGGCATGCAGCTGCAGTTGCCGAGCGATTCCCAGGTCGGCTGCATCCGCCGACACCCGCTGAGCGTCCAGATCCGGTTGGCCATCGGCCGGGTAAATCTCAATCTGCCAGAGAGTCACGTCGTTGCTTTCCGGTGGAGAGGAGTTCCGAGATGGTTACGTCATCCTGTTGTTGCAGGGCGAGCGTAAAGGAATTGAGCACTTTCTCAAACTGGCCGAGTGCCTGCAAGACACTCGAGCGGTTCTGACCCAGGATCTGTCGCCACAGTTCCACGTCGCCGGCCGCAATCCGCGTCGTATCCAACCAGCCGGTCGCCACCAGCGGCAAATAAGCGACGGGGGTCGCCGCCGCCAGTGCCGATGCAATCAGATGAGGCAGATGGCTCGTCGCGGCGACGCCTTGATCGTGTTCTTGCGGGCTGAGGCGCATCACCGACGCCCCCAGAGTCCCCCAAAAGGTCTCGATCCGCGCCGTGGCATCCTCCGGAGTCGACGCGGTGGGTGTCACCACAACGGTGCGGCCGCGAAACAAGTCGTCTCGCGCGTGTTTGACGCCGGTCTTTTCGCTGCCCGCCAGAGGATGGCTCCCCACAAAGGGCGCTTTTCCGTATACCGCCGCGGCAGCCACCTGATGCAGATTGCTACCTTGGTGCTGCCCGCATCGGTAATCACGCTTTCCGCCGGACAATGCGCTGCCGCGCATCCCACAAAATCGGGGATCAATTCGACAGGCGCGCAGATGACGACTATCTGAGCTTCAGCTACGCCATGGGCCAGGTCGGTCGTGATTTCAGTAACCGCCGACCGCTCCAAGGCCTGCTGCAGCGATTCGCGGCGACGGCCAATTCCCACCACCCGCCGGGCTCGCCCCTCGCGGCGCAACGCCAGCCCAATCGAGCCGCCAATGAGGCCCACTCCGACGATTGCGACCGTGTCCCAGGTGGTTGCCACTCGTTCGTCCTGCTTCCGTTTCGAGTGCAAAAGACGATGAACCCCGCATGAAACCCTAATTCTAGGAAACCACCGCCGTTTCTGCGATGCGCCTTGACAGGTTTCCGAGGCATGCGAATAACTCGCCAATTTCTCTGGTACTCGTGCAAGTTACCTCTCGCGTCGGGAGTAGGAAATCATGTGAGTCAAACCTGTCCCGCTGGGAGAGGTCGCTGCGCAGCGGCGGGTGAGGGGCGAGCGACGGGCGCGTGCGCCATCGCTTGGGCTGGTACATTAAAGGCTCGGGCATTACTCGTGACTCGTCGCCCATGACTCCGTCCTGGACTCGGATGAACCGTATTATGTTCGCCTCCCCACAAATTGGTTGGAAGCCGCTCGCTCAATTCTGTCGTCGGCTCGGCACGGCACTGGCCGCCGGCGTGGATGTGCGTCGCGTCCTGGAGCGAGAAGCGGCGACGGGCACGCCCTGGCAGAAACGGCAATTGTCGCAGGTCCGTGATGCAGTCGACCAAGGAGAGAGTTTGACCGGGGCACTAGGCCAGACGGGGCCCTATTTTCCTCGCTTCTTTCTGGAAATGGTGGATGTGGGCGAACAGACCGGCAAACTGGATCACATCTTGCCGAAATTGGCGGAATACTACGAGCATCTGGTGCAGCTGCGACGTGTGTTCCTGGTGGGGATCGCCTGGCCCGCACTGCAATTGGTAGTGGCGGTCTGCGTAATCGCCTTGCTGATCCTGGCCTTGGGCTGGGTGGCCAATATGACGGGAGAAGAAACCGATGTGCTGGGCTTCGGCCTCGTGGGCGTTCCGGGATTGATCCGCTATTTTGTCGGCATCGGGCTGTTCGTTGCTGCGGGAATGATCCTGTACCGGCTTTGCACGCGAGGCCCACTGGCACACGTGGTGGGCCAAACTTTGATGCGGATTCCCGGCCTCGGACCCAATCTGCGAATGATGTCCCTCGGCGCCTCGCCTGGTCGCTGGGCCTGGCATTGGATTCCGGAGCCGACGCGCGGCAATCGGTCCGACTGGCACTCACCTCCACCGGCAACTCATACTACGCGCAGCACGCTACGGACTGCGATTCGGCGATCCGGCGTGGCAGCGATATCCATGAAGCTGCTTCAGCGAACCGGGGCATTTCCTGACGAATTCCTGGATGCAGTGGAAGTCGGCGAGCAAAGCGGACGGATAAGTGAAACGCTGTTGAAACTTGCCGAAGACTACCGGGAACTGCGCCAAGGCCACCATGACCGGCGTGACCCTCTTCGCCACCATCGCCGTCTGGGCCTTCGTCGCCTCCCTGCTAATCTTTTTGATATTCCGCTTGGCGAGTTTCTACTTGGGTATCCTGAACGAGGCCACACAGGGTTTTTAGTTGTGAAATGTCAGATGTGCGGCAAGGCAGCGCAGTGAATTCGGCAGTTCCGTCCCGTGCAGCCGATCGATCGCCCCGCAGGTGGACGTCGCCGTGGGGACTGGTCTTGATCTTGTCGAATTACAATCGAGGTAGCCGAGGCAACGTCGCGGGCAAACGGTCCATCAGACGTGCACGTGCCTGATACACATTGGGGACGTTGTCCGGTACAAGAGCACAGATCAGATATTCCATGCGGACGCTTCCATCACTCAGCAAGACGGGGCCGTCGTCGATCGCCGCGGCCACGCACAGGCCCGCCTCGTCGGGCACGCCACGACAGACCAAGCCCATTTCACTCAACGCGAAACTGACGCCCAGTTGCGGCAGAGCAATCGGCTGCTGCGGATCCCGACCTCCAAAAGCCGGACCGGGGGCCAGCAATTCTAGCTGAATCAACGAACGTAAAAGCTCCTGCGGCAAGACGACTTCGTCGACATTCAACCAGCCTTGAATGGCTTGAAGCCCCTGACGGTCAAACCGGCAGCTGTCGACGTTTAGGGTCGCCGACCCTTGCGCATCGTAACTCATCCAGTTGGGCGACAGGTCACTCAGTTGAATGCCACGTAACTGCCCCACGAATTGCGCTTGCCAATTCCCGTGTTGCCAGACGACCGGCAACTTGCCCCGGACCTCCGCCGCGGTCGGCCACTGGTGTCCCAGCAGCGCGGCGAACAGAGACAACGGAAGGGACGTGTCACCCGTGTCGAGCGTCAGACGTGTGAGCGGTTCGGCCGCGGAACGATCACGTTGTAATTCGATGCGCACGCCTTGCGCGGGTGAGCTATCTTGCAGTGCGAAAAACAATTGCGATTTTTGCACGTCGGGCTTGCGACGCGGGACCAATTGACATCGTGCAACGTCAGATCGCGAAAGTCGTGATGCACAACCAATCGTTCGACGGCAACGTGAGCGATGCGACCGGCAAGCTCGTCTTCCCGGATCAGACGTTGGTGGACGATCTGCCACAGCGATCTTAAGGCCGATTCGGGAAGCGTCGCCTCAGGGATGTGCAGGTGCCAACCTTGGCCAGTCGCACGGGCTGTCAATCGAGGTAGCTGAACCAGCGGCTGCTGCGACTCCAGATCCAGCAGGCGCACATCGTCGCAGCGCAGTTGACCCGGCCGCAGGCGCGCAAGTGGCCAATCTTTACGACCACGCCCAGTTGTTCGCGGAGCCGCTGTTCCAGGCGAGTGGTCTGGAGGGGCAGCCGGCAAATCAGTGACCATCCCAAGACACCGATCGTCGGGAGTCCACACAGTACGACGAAAGCTGCCAGCAGCAAGCGGCGGCGAGTTTCCTCGTGCATTCGTCCCCTTCCGATCATCCATTATCGGTGGTGGTTTTCGTTCAGCGTTGACGAGCGAGCTGATGAAACAAGTCCCAACGGGCCCTCATTTCGATCAGACTGTCGCCTCCGAATTTTTCGATCATAGCAGCGGCGACTTCAAAGGCGACCACGTTTTCCACGATCACGCTGGCCGCTGACACCGCGCATACGTCACTCCGTTCGTATGCAGCTTCTTCGCTTTGCTTGGTCTCCAGGTTGATCGACGCCAACGGCTTGCGCAGTGTACTGATCGGCTTCTTTGCCGCGCGCACAATCAACGGTTGTCCGTTGGTCATGCCGGCCTCCAAGCCGCCCGCGTTGTTGGTCGGTCGCATGTAGCCCAGCGTGGTTTCGTCCGTCTGATCGACATCGTAATTAATGGGGTCGTGCACCTGAGAGCCCGTACGACGAGCGGCTTCGAAACCCAAACCGATCTCGACGCCCTTAATCGCTTGCACCGCCATCACCGCCCGGGCAATCAAGCCGTCCAGTTTTCGATCCCATTGGCTATGTGTACCCAAGCCAAACGGTAACCCTTCAACTCGTACTTCGACCACTCCGCCTAGCGTATCTCCGTTCTTGCCGGTCTCATCGATATACTGTTTGAATTCTTCGTCTTGATCCGGATTGAGCGAGTAAATCTCACTGGCGTCGCGTAAGGCCCGCAGTTCGTCTAGCGTACCCGACTGAGCGTGAATCGGATGACCTCCCAGTTCAACCACGTAGCCCAGTGCGTGGATGTTGAAGGACGCCAACAACTGCCGCGCTAGTGCCCCGGCAGCGACGCGGACGGCCGTCTCCCGCGCGCTGGCGCGTTCCAGGATTCCGCGAATCGATCCCAGGTACTTTACCGCTCCGGTCAAATCACCGTGTCCCGGGCGTGGGCGCTGTAGGTCCTCCAGGCGTTCCAACTTGTAATCACGGTTAACAACCTGCAAAGCGATGGGACTGCCGAGCGTAACGTCTTTCCAAATGCCCGTCAGGATTTCGACACGGTCGGTCTCGATGCGCTGCCGTCCACCCCGTCCGTAGCCTCCTTGGCGACGACGGAGTTCCTTGTCGATCGAATCGGTCTCGAGGGTCAACCCAGCCGGAAACCCATCGACGATCGCCAACAACGTTTTGCCGTGGGATTCACCGGCCGTCCAATAACGCAACATCGTCGTTCTTCTTCTGAGGTCGGGCGCCGCGCAGCGAAAACGCTACCGCCATCGTCGGTTCCGCCGCGGACACCGGTCGCGGACCCCGCTACTTGTGCTCGTCGGCGATATACGTCAAGGTGAAACCCGTTTATTTTAGTCACATCGGCGGCGACTCGATAGAGCGATTGCGGGGTGGTCCCAGCGGGCCAACAAGTCTTGCGACACACGCTAAAAAAGCAGTGGTTTTTGATATCGCTGGCAGCAGTGCTGGCGGTCGGCTTCTTGTGGCCCGGCCCCTGGTTGCCCCTGGCCAATTCGAGTCTGCTCCGTAATGGCATCGTCGCGAGCGTGCTGTTCCTGATGGCGTTGCCGCTGGAGACACGGGTCGTGGCCCGCACGATCCAACGTCCCTGGGCAGCCCTATTGGGTTCGGCCGTGAATATGGGACTGCTGCCGCTGTTAGCCTGGGGAGCGGCCGGTTTGTTGCCCGAGGCCTTAGGGACCGGCGTGGTGGTGGCGGCGGTGGCGCCCTGCACACTGGCTTCGGCCGCCGTCTGGACGCGTCGCGCAGGTGGGAATGACGCCGTCGCCATTCTGGTCACGCTGCTGACCAACGCCACCTGTTTCCTCACTACCCCGTTATGGCTGTCGTTGATCATGCGCACCGAAACCCGCATGGATGTCGGCGTAATGATGACCAAACTCGGGTTGCTGATCGTGGCACCAATGACCCTGGCGCAGTTGTGTCGTCTTTGGCCCGATGTCGCGCGCACCGCTACGGCCGCAAAACGGAAATGTGGCACGTTAGCGCAGCTGGGCATCCTTTGCATGGTCTTGTTCGGCGCCGTCAAATCCAGCACGCACCTGGCTGCCATCGATTGGCGCAGCGTCGTCTCGCCTCGCGATCTGGTGACGATGCTGGTGATCGTCGTTGCACTGCATTTGACCGCCCTGGTGATCGGCTACATGCTGGCGGGCGGTCTGGGACTCGCGCGGCCCGATCAATTGGCCGTGGCCTTCTCCGGAAGTCAAAAGACACTGATGGTCGGCCTCTATGTTGCCATCAACTACTTCGGTGGGTTGGCGATTTTACCGATGGTTGGCTATCACGTCGCACAGCTATTTGTCGACACGTTGATTGCTGATCGTTGGGCTCAACAAACGGAAGTCACGAGCCCAGCGACAACTCGCTAGACGCTTACATTTTTTTCAGACGGGCGCTGAAGACTTGCAGCGCTGATGCGTCGAACAGCACAAACCGAACTTCGCTTAACCGATCGTCTTGAGCCAAGAATTCACGGCAGCAGTGGAGAGCCACCACAGCAGCTTGGTCCATTGGATATCGATACGCGCCGGTACTGAGCGAGGGGAACGCAATTGAACGGCAGTCGTGGTCGGCGGCCAGTGTCAAACTGGAGCGGTAGGCGGAGGCCAATAATTGCGGCTCGTTCCGATCGCCTCCATTCCAAAACGGTCCCACGGCATGGATTACGTAGTGGGCCTGCAGTTGACCAGCCGTCGAGATGACTGCCGAACCGGTGGGACAGCCGCGAGGATAGCGTCGCCGCGTCTCTTCCATGATTTCCGGCCCGCCGCGCCGATGAATTGCGCCATCGACTCCGCCCCCTCCCGCCAATCGGCTGTTGGCGGCATTAACAATCACATCCACCACCTGCTGTGTGATGTCGCCTTGATATAGTTGCAAGACCTGATCGGGCGTCACACGCTGTTCTACGGCTGGATGCATCGTACCGCACAACTCCGCTTGTTAGAGACTTTGCACGTTAGGACGCACAAGTCGCTTCGGCCTCGCGCTCTGCCTGGCGTTCGGCCTCACGCAGCAACTGCTGCACTTCACGGTGATTGAGCCAATAAAAGACCACACCGATACCCGCCACCAGGATGATCGCCAACCGTACCAACAAGGCGACGAGGATGCCCCGCCCTTGGGTATCGGGCGAACTCAATAGATCGTACATGTAGCTGAGTGCCAATTCAAAGCTGCCGAGGCCACCGGGCGTGATCGGAAAGCGCGCCAGCGACGCTGGCGACCGGACTGATCACAAAATGTTCGGCCAGTGTGGGTGTCACCTCGTAAATACCACGCGCTGTGAAGAACACACCCAAGGCCAACAGCGCGTGCACCGCCAGACTCAGGATGCCCACGGCAATCAGGGCAGGCCAATGCTGCTGGTATAGTCGCAGCGCGTCCAAAAGTCGCTCCAAGATGCCGCCCAGTTTGGGGATCTCCGTCAGGCGTTTGGCAAAGCGGCTGTTGGCCAACGGGGGAGCCAACATGAGGGCAATCATCACCCCGCCCAGGAAGGTCAACAAATACACACCCTTCGCGATGGCGGCAATTTGATAGCTCATCTGGCCGATGTGCGAGACCTTAAGGGCCACGGCGGTCACCACCAGCAGGCCGTACAGGCCACAAACCCGGTCGACCAGGATGGTGGCGACGGCCGCCGCACGGCGTTGATTCTGTTCGCGGGCCACAAACACCGCCTTGAACAAGTCGCCACCAACGTGACCGGGAGAGATCAGATTAAAGAGGAAACCCAGAAAACCCAGTCGGACCGTATCGATGAAGCGAATGGGGATATGCAGCGCCCGTAGCAGCAGGTGCCACCGGCAGATCCCCACTATATGTGCCGACAAGATAGCCAGAAAGGCGGCGACCAACAGTGTGGAATGCGTATTCCCTTCGCGCAGCGTCTCGACGGCCTCCGGGTGTTGTCGCCAGGCATGTTGGCATAACCAATAGATTAGCGCCAGAGGGACGATTACTTTCAGCCAGCCGATCAGGTGTTTGGTCATCAAGGTTTGCTCAAGGGGTTCGACGCCGAAAGAGGCTACAGGACCGGGAATTGTCCTTATCACTCTGCGGGTCCTGCACAACGTCCCACGAAATCAGGTCCGAGTCCCACGAAATCTCGTCCGACACCGACAAATATGTTCCGCCGCCGGAGTCTTGTGCAGGGGGTTTGGGTGGACAGTCCAAGGGGCAAAGGCAAGGCCAGCCGGGAGCCGTCCTTGACAATATACCCCCACAGTGATACCGTTGGCAGCTCGCACTGGGACGAAATCGTCCTCCGGGGGATTAGCTCAGCTGGGAGAGCGCTTGAATGGCATTCAAGAGGTCAGGGGTTCGAGCCCCCTATCCTCCACTTGGGCGAAATGCACCGCCTCGCATTGAGCAGAATCAGCCTGCAAAACAAGCGGTTTTTGAGGTTCTGCCGATTTCTCTTGTGACGTCATGCTGGCGTCCGGTTGCTGCGATTTTCTTGCAGTGGTTCGTCTCAGGTCAACGTCCGCTTCCGTCACAGACTCGTGGTGTTAATCACACCGCAGTTCGAATGGCTCTCACTCACGCTTTCGCTTTGGCTGTCACTCAAGTTCGAAGCATGAGGTCATTCGATTCCGACAGATCTGCGCATAGGCGCACAACAACTTGGCCCGTCGACGCGCGAACGGCTGAGCGGTTCGCAGGTTTCGTTGACGCATTTGCGACAAAGGGATAGGCTGAAGGACGTTGGATACAAAAAAAGGGGTTATCTATGTTTCGCCGCAGCGTGTTGGGTTTCGGCTTCGTGCTGATTCTGCTGGGATCGTCACCGGGTCAAAAAGTGAGGTTTCGGCAGGACAACACAGCGCTGCCCCCGTTTGGCGGTTATGTCCCGGGAACCGGAGCCGTCCTTAAGTCGCCAGCGCAGGGGCCAGTCACGTTTCGTCAGGGCAGTTTCGCATCCGCCTTGCCGGCATTTGGCGGATACGTGCCGGGCAGCGGAGCGCGTTTGGATTTCGACACCACACGGGCCGCGATGCTGCGCCAGCAAATGGCCGGCATCGGAAATACGGCGCCCCGTGCCGCCGTTCAACCTGTCCCCGCTGCGCAACCCGTGGCCGCTCAACCAGCGACGGCGGCGTCGGATCGAAGGGCAACGGCCAGAAGCTTGCGCCGCGAAAGAGCGGCCGAACAGCTACTTCGCAAAGGTCAACAGGCGGAAGCGGCAGGCAACATGGCGTTGGCCAAGAAGTACTATCAAGCTGGTCTCAAACGCGAGGCAGACGGCGTGAACGACGCTTTGCGCCAGCGGCTGCTGCAGCTCACCGGTCAACCCGAGTAATGGTCCAAGCGCAGTTCGGGGTCAACACGGTCAACAATATCGTCGTCGACGTACAGCTCGTCGCCAGCGCGACTGACTTGGTCTTCAGGGTAGACCTCTTTTATCCCGAACTCCAAACGAGTTGATCACCTCGCATTCGCTACCGTTCCCTTTGCTCCGTCGGCCTTCGCCTGATTTCCGAATTGACGGCAAGCAGCAGGACCGATCTCATCTATGGCCTCCGGCCACCTTACTCCCGCCGAGAGACGGAATTTCGGCATCCGCGGAAAGTGGGCGTCCGGGAGCACACGCTTGCGAGGTGGCGGGGGGTAAGGGCGGGACTTCGCTGCGCAGATTCGTGGCAGCCACGCGGCGTTCTCGGGCAGGTGCGTCTTCCGGCAACTATTGAAGGAACGGCAGCGCTATAGCTCTAAGTACTATTGCTGATGCTACTTAACGACGTGCGCCACCGCGCGCGAAGCACGGCGGCACATTGTTTGCATCCGGCCCACCTGCCACGTAGAGTTGGAAGTTTGATCGGGGTCCTCACCAGGCAGCAACGTCATGGCAACAAATCGAAAGCGCATTGGGATTCTCACCTCCGGCGGTGATTGTCCTGGATTGAACGCGGTGATTCGCAGTGTGTTTCGTAGCGCCGATCAGTTGGGCTACGACGTCGTTGGATTTCGCAAAGGGTATGAAGGGCTGTACGATCCAGTCAGCTACATCACGCTCAATCGCAAAAACACGGCAGGGATTCTCAACCGCGGCGGCACAATTCTGGGTTCTACCAACAAAGGACGCTTTGCGGCCACGGTCGGAGTTGCCGACCGCCTAGAGCTTGACCCCGAACTGCTGCAGGGTGTGCGCGACACGGTCGAACAGTTGGGAATTTTAGGTTTGATATGTGTTGGTGGCGATGGATCGTTGGCCGTCGCACAGCAATTTCATGAATTCGGGATCCCGGTGGTGGGCGTACCCAAGACGATCGATAACGATCTTTCGGCAACCGCCTTCACGTTTGGCTTTGACAGTGCCGTCGCCTGTGCAACCGATGCGTTGGATCGCCTGCACACCACAGCCGCCAGCCACGACCGGATCATGGTGTTAGAAGTCATGGGCCGGCACACCGGATGGATTGCACTGAGCGCAGCCATTGCGGGTGGTGGGGGCGTGGTATTGATCCCCGAGATTCCGTGGGACTTTGACAACGTGTGTGTCAAAATCCTCGACCGTGAACGGAAGGACAAGCGGTTTACGTTGGTCGTTGTGGCCGAAGGGGCCGAATTGCCGGGACGCGGATTAGTGACCCGCGAAGTGACACAAGACAACCGTCAGACACGATTGGGGGGAATCGGTGAAATTGTGGCGGCGGAACTAGAGCGACGACTCAAACGCGACACGCGCCTCGTCGTACTCGGTCACCTCCAACGAGGCGGCCCGCCAACGAACTTCGATCGTATTCTCGCCACTCAATTTGGTACGCATGCCGTTCGCTTGGTCGAAGAACAGCATTTCGGTCAAATGATTTGCTATCGGCCACCCGGCATTGGCAACATTCCAATCATTGATGCTGTCAATGAACTCTCACGGGTACAACCCGAATGCTCGCTTGTGCACACGGCACGGGCCCTGGGTATCAGTTTTGGCGACAGTCCTACCACCGACAGTCCCTTCAAGTGCAATGGGAACGGTGCCGGGACCGTCGACGAACTCTTGCAACACGCCAACCCTTAGTCCGGCGGGTGCAGTGCGCGATTTCCTGTGCAGCAAAGACCAAGTTCGGGCGGATGGGCCGTCGCCCCCCAAGGCTTTTGCACACCGTCACGTCGCGATGCTGGCGGTTTTCTGACGTTCTGCTTCTCCCGGTGTTCTTCTGGGAAAAAACGAATAAAATAGGTGGCACGTAGGGATTGGCATACGAAGCCACGAGTTCACCAAGCTGACGTTTTTCTGCACGGATGAGGATGACATGGGAGTCAATGAAATCGTTGAAAAGTTGCGATCGGAAGAAGCACGGCTCAAGCAACAAGTCGAAAAACTCCAGGTCCAATTTCGAGATGCCGAAAGCGAGTTGACACAGATCCAGGCGGCACTCGTCGCGCTGGGGCAAAAGCCGGCCGGCAAGGCGACTAGCAAACCAATAAAGCCGGCGGCCAGCAAGCGAGAGATCGTCGCAGCCATCGCCGAAGTGCTCGACGAACAGGGCGTCGTCGAGACGACGGCGCTGAAGGGAAGTCGTAGAGCGAAAGTTGACGACCAAGGGACGGAGTCGTCAGAGTTTTGCAAGTCGGTTTAATGACGCGATACAAGATGCGCGTTTCGTCGAAACTCCCGGTGGCTGGCGGCTCGCCGAGGAGTCCGACCAGGAACCGGAACCTCAGTCGTCGTATCCCGAGCAGCCGATGGTCCAACCCGCCTTCGATACCCATACGGATTGATGCCAAACGCAGACTGCATCGCGCGAAGCACCGTGCCCTGAGATGCCACCGCAGACCGCATTCATTCGCCCGGCGGCCCCTCTTTCTCACGACAGATGCAGGCTCTCATGTGATGTCTGCCACTCTTGGTGTGTGGGCTTTTGATCAATGGGACGTGGTTGCCCGTCGTGCAAGGGCAGCTTCCCGATCCCACGCGGGTCTTTTCAAACGCATACCACGTAACGGTTATGGGAGGGAATGACGGCGCGCTAGCGGATACTCAGGATGGTGCCCTTGTCGCCGCAACGAATGGAATTGTCAATCACGGCACAGGAAACGGACAGATCGATGGTTTCGACACGTGGCAAAGTGACGATACGGGTGTCACCACGGACTTTGTCGGCTTGGGTTACGACATACCAGCCACCTTCGACATCGTGACCGTGGAATTGGGTAATCAATTCGTCGATGGAGGTGATTGGGAAGTCGCGCCGAACATCTATATCTTGAAGAACCCTGTCATGAACAGCGATTCGGTGCGCCCCGAAATCAGTCCGAATTGGGTCGAAGTGTCGGGGACCGAAACCAATGGGCACGAGTTCGACTCGCTGGTGTTGCCCGGCCCAGGTGAAGAACTTACGTTCCAGCTGACCGGCACGGCCGACCAACGGACGGGTTGGGGTTGGGCCGTCGGAGGTGTCGATGGAAATCAAGCCGATAGCGGCCAGTACAATTTCATTTCCGTGACCGAACTCGCCGCAACCGGCGCGGTCGTGATGGAAATCTCCTTGACTGGCGATTTCAACAACAACGGCCAATTGGATGCGGGTGATCTCGATCTGTTGGCCGATGCCCAATTGGCGGACGATCTCGCATTCGACCTCAATAGCGATGGCGCGACCGACATGGCCGACCGCGTTTACTGGCTCCATGAACTGAAAAAAACGTGGGTCGGCGATGCCAACCTGGACGGCGAATTTAACTCATCCGACCTGGTGGAAGTCCTGTCAGCCGGTACCTACGAAGTCGACGCCGAATCGGGGTGGGCCTCGGGCGATTTCGATGGCAATCGTCGCACCAATTCTGGTGATCTGGTGGCCGCGCTCTCCGATGGCGGCTACGAACAAGGCCCCGTCGAGGCCGTGCGCGCGGTGCCCGAGCCCGCAGCAATCACGATGTTCGTCAGCGCGCTCCTGATTGCCCTTGCCACTGTCGCGCGAGCAAAGCCGGTCGCCCGATTCGCTTAGTTTCGGCGCGCTGGCTGCCCCCTCGTCCGACCTGCGGCCACCTTCTCCCGCACGGAGAAGGAAGTCATGTGAGTCAGACCTCTCTCTTCGGAGAGAATCGCTTGAGCCACCCTCACTCGAGGTAGGACCGTGCCGTCACAGCATGATAGGGAACCTGAACAAACTGTTCGACTCATCGACTCATCCGATTTTCTACTTCAAAAGTCTTTCAATTGGTGTCGGCATGAGAGAAAATCGTTGCTGCGATGATTCAATCGCTGTGGTAGTGCTCGACCGTTATTGAGAACTCATCATCTGGCCGATTCCAGCCTCGAGACCTCGCGTCCCATACGGCGGCGCTTCGTGAACGCGCAAAATCGTCCACGAAAGCGTTCTGTGTTTGGTGTGCGGCCAGTTTGGAAGATCGGAGCGCGCCACATACCAGGTTATTGAAGCTGACACTGAGGAGAATCGGTTATGCGCATGCGATTGGCTACTTACCTGTTGGCAATCCTCTTGGCAAGTTCGTTCAGTCTACCGTTGAAGGCGGACTTGGTCGGATATTGGCCCTTTGATGGCGACACGAAAGATAAGACGAGCAATAGTTTGGACGGCGAGTTACTTGGGGATGCCGCATTTGTCGATGACGTACCAGCGGCTTTGGGCACTGGCATGTCGTTGCTGTTGAATACCGAGTTCGTCGCGGAAGGCGGCGTTTCCGAGGCCGACATCATTGCTGCCGACAACTATGGATACGTGGACTTGGGGAATCCCGACATCCTTAACTTCTCCGACAACAACTTCACGATCGCCGCCTGGATGAAAGTCCCCGATTCACTGACGCAGCGCGGCAATATTTTCAGCAACGGCGGCGACAACGGTGGAGGTGTGCGTTACGTCTTGGCTTATTTGGAGAACGGAGATCAATCGATTGTCTTGACGACGGACGACAACACGGACAAATTTCAGGCGCAAGCCAGTCTGTTTGATTTCCCAGTCGATGACCAGGAATGGCATCATGTCGTCGGGATGCGAGATGGAACCGAAACACGCGTATACGTGGACGGCGAATTTGCCGCGGATAACCTGAGCTTACCCGACGGCTACGATCTCTCCCAAACCAGTCAACAACCCGCCTTCATTGGACTCGGAGCAGACGCCGCGAGCGGTTCGTTCGAGAAGTTCTTTCAAGGTTGGCTGGACGACGTCGCGGTGTGGAATGAAGCGCTCAGCGAAGATCAGATCATGAGCGGTCATGTCGGGCGACTTTTCTGAGTGGTTGTCGGGTGGACTCGTCGGCGATTTCAATGGCGACAACGTGCTGGATCAATTGGACATCGACGATCTCACGCAAAAATCGGCGAGCGGCTTGGACCCCGTTGCCTACGATCTGAACGCCGATCTGGCCGTCAACAGCGACGACGTCAACGTATGGGTCAAAGATCTGTTTCACAGTTGGATCGGCGATGCGAACCTCGACGGCGAATTCAACAGCGGCGATCTTGTCGTCGTGTTGTCGGCCGGTGCCTATGAGGTGGATACGGACGCTGTCTGGTCGTCCGGCGACTTCAACGGCGACGGCCGCGCAAATTCGGGCGACCTCGTCGCCGCGTTATCGGACGGTGGTTACGAGCAGGGCCCCCGCGCCGCCGTGTCGGCTGTGCCCGAACCCTCGTCGCTCGTCCTGATCGTGGTCGGTCTGATCGGCTACCTAGGTGCGCGGCGCCGATAAATCGCCGCTCGCTGGTTAATGAAACGCCTCACGCCCACCAACATCCACGGTGGGCGTGGATCATCGAAAAGGACAAATCAGGCGGAAACACAGAGGGGTTTTCACCTCCCCCATGTCGTTATTCTGCGGGAGAATCGGCACGTGGAGCATCCAGAAATGTTGCTATTGTGAGCCGAAATCGGTCCCCCGCCTTTCGTAGCCCCTCACGAAATGGTTACACTGGCCTCTCGCTCAACCACACGTCTCGTCCGTGCGCGAGCGATCCAATCGGATAGCCCATGCGTCGCGGTGCTCATGGGAATGGCCGCGACGAGAAGCCAGTTTCTACTCGTCGATACGTTATCCAGGTTCGACACGACATATCACTGATCCGTCGCACGGTGTTCTGCGCTGCGGCGGACGAGTTCGCGCGGAAGTCTTCGCGCGAAGTCACGATCCGGATTAATTGCGGAGGACAAAGTCGATGCACCACACGAAGCATTGTTGGACACTGTTGATGTATGTTGTGGGACTTCCAGCGATTGTCGCAAGTTGCGCAGGGATCGCCGCCAAAAGCTGATCCGCTCGTGCGGCCGGTGCGACTCATGTCGGCCGAAAAGGATGCGCGGTTACGAGCACAGTTGCCTCGGGTCGACGATCCACAAGTACAAGCGATGCTGGAGGATCCATCGTTGATTCTGTATACGGAAGCAGAAATCCCTACGGCATATCAAGATTGGAGTAGCGGACTGCAAGGCATCCATTCGCCATCGTACAACGTATCGGCAAATGGCCGTGAGCCCTATGGCAATGGAAACGTGGAATTCCCGTGGCGCGCCCGGTGGAACGCATCGGGCTCGCAACGTTACGACATTTCGCTTCCTGTGGCTTCCGCGCGACGATGATGGACGTTTGCGACCAATTGTCTGGTACCGCAAATTCCTGACGGGAAGCTCCAAGATGGGCTATGCCTGGACATTCCCTGTGGGTGCCGTTGTGGGCGAAGTGCTGCAGCTCCGTTCGCCCGACGGCAAGTCGTACACGTTTGAGCTTCGTTTGCGCAAGCGCGAGCAAAGTGAATGGCTGGTCGATGTGTTTCGGCCATTTCCGACGTGCGAAGAGTTCGCGCGGGAAATCAAAACGCGACGAAATGATTGGCAACAGAACGAGCAGCTCACCAAACTGGTCAATCACTTGGAACAACCGCTTGCGCTCGAGCGCCGCACATTGTCCGATTCAAGCCATTCGCGCCTGACGTTTCGGCAGACAATGGGTATCGATACCTTGCCGTCACACGGTGACGACGGGCTGATTAGAGAACTATTGAGCGATACGGTCTTTAAGTCAGCCTTGGGGGCTACGTGGCGGTCGGGAACCAATGGTATTCATACCGTAGCGCCAACCACCGCGGCCGCATTTCACATCGTGCCGGCTCAATACGATGCTGGATTTATCGAAGTCGATCGCGCAAGTTGCATGCGGTGTCATGAGACGGTCAACCGAAACGTGAGTGAGCTCCAATTTGGCCGAGACTGGTACGGGCGCATTCGCGGGAGCGACGGCATCTTTTCGATTCATCCGTTTGATCCCAGCTGTGTCAGCTACAACGGAACGAGCCAGTCAGCGTTTATCAGTCATCGACTCACTAGCGCGGGCGTATTCGCCGCGTTTAATCCACAATTGCATTCGAAGCAGCACTACCGGCAACTGACCACAATGAGGGAGTAGATTGCCGCGGCTGCGGGTCGATGTGGGCGAGTTAACGGCCGCATCCAGACGCGCATTTTCCGAACTACGGTTTGACGAGCGAACCGTCCATCCCGCGCACCGTTGTCCAATCGGACACGCGTGGATCCTCGGTCAAGGGGAACTTGGCGGCAATCGACTCGTCCAGATCAATACCGAGGCCTGGGCGGCCGGAATCGTAGAGGTAGCCATTACGAATCTCCGCGGCGCCGGCATCATCTCATGCACGATGTCGGGAAAGTGATTGTCTTCCTGGATCCCAAAGCTGGGAATGGTCATGTCGACGTGATACGCCGCCAACTGGTTGATGGGGTCGTTTTCTCCACCCTCCTGCCACGCCGTGCGGACACCGAATTGTTCGCACAACGCGGCGATTTTTTTTGCCTGCGTGATGCCGCCGATCATGCCAACTCGACAACGAATGAAATCGATCGCGCGTTTGGCAATCAGAGGGCGCCACTCGTGCGGATGTGTGAACAATTCGCCCATGGCCAACGGAGTCGCCGATTGCGACTTGATTTGTTGGAAGTAGTCAATCTGGTCGGGAGCCAAAATGTCTTCGACAAAGAACATGTTGGCGGGTTCCAGCCTTTTGGCCAGCTCCAAGGCGCTGGCCGGCGTTAAATGCTCGTGTACGTCATGCAGCAGTTTGACGTCACCTCCCAGTTGTTCACGAATGTACATGAACAGATCGGGAATTGTGTCGACGTAACGTTCTTCGTCGAATGCCTCGCCTTGAAATCCGCTGTCCGGACGGCTTCCTTCACCCGACGGAATGAAGCCTCCACCCCCATAGCCTCCCATTTGCACTCGCACATGACGATAGCCGCGATCGATCCACGACTGAACACTTTCGACGCACTGCTGTTTCGATCGACCGCTGGCATGTGCGTACAATGGCACGGCGTCACGCACTTTGCCTCCTAGCAATTCGTAGACAGGCATGCCGGCACGTTTGCCTTTAATGTCCCACAAGGCAGAATCCAGAGCAGTTTGAATCACGTTGGTCACAGGGCCGTTGCGCCAATACGATCGTTGATGATTCCACTGCCAAAGATCTTCGATCCGATCAACTTCTTTGCCTCTCCAAAACGGCACCATGTGTTTTTCCAACGCCGCTTTGACGGCCCAAGCAAGGTAGCGAAAATTCGCCGACCCCACACCGTAAAGCCCCGGTTCGTCGGTCATGACCTTAATGAACACCCACGAATAACCGCGCCGGGGACTCGTCGCGATAACCTTTACGTCGGCAATCTTCAGCGGCTTTGCACCGCGAGTTTCTTGGCCGCCGGCAGCGGCGGCATGAAGCCACCACGGAGCCGTCGCGGCGACTTGGACAAGTTGGCGTCGTGTGAGCATCGTAGTTCGCTTCGTCCTTCCCCTGATTGTGAATCGACTGGCAGAACCTTCAGACAGGAACGAAGCCTGCCGTTCCCCTGATGCCCTACCGTTCATATACACCGACCAGCTGACCTTCAGCCAGCACATGGTCCTGCATGGCTTTCAACAAGTGCTGTTTGGTAACACCAGCGTCGAATCTCGCGATTGCGGTGGTTCCGCACCGCAGCCACACGCCGCCAGATAGAGCAACCCGATGAGCACGCTGCGCCGAGGGACTGTGCCGATGTTCATCTTGTCGCCTCGTAGCACGGTCGAATATTTTACCAAACTCACGGCGCGGAACACGCTCGGTGGCCGAATACCTCCAAGACGCCAAGTCGCGACGGCGGAATTCGCCACCGGCCGAGTATTCTGCTGGTCAACTCGCCGCCGGGCAGCTTGGTTATAGCGAATGACCGTGCGATGCGATTTTCCGTGCCCTTTCGCGGGCCGGCTGCCACCTTCTCCCGCGGCAGAAGCGGCTCACGTGGCGGCGATTTACCACAGCGGCAATCGATTCGGACGAGACCAATGGATGCGGGCAAGTAAAACATCGCCGCGAAAACCGCTGCGCGGTAGCCACTCGCCCACCGTGATCCACGATTCATCCGGACTCACGTTCGTGACGTCAAAATTCCCCATCAGCGCAACTTCGTCGGGACGGTTCACGCCGTCACCCATCAAAGGCAACACGACTTTCTCCGTCGACTTGATCAGACACCGGCGTTTGATGTCGACTTGTGCAACCCAAAGTGGCGATCGCCATCGAATCACGTTCACATTGGAAACGTCTTTCCGCGTGTAAACAAGAAACAGCCCTTCGGAATGCGTTAGCCAGTGTTGTTGCGTGGTCGACATATCGAGCGGCGTGCCGTCTTCCCAGCACCACGCACGTTGCTCGGCCCAATCAAGACCGTCGTTGCTGACACTCACGTATCCTCGTCCATCTTCCGCGCGGAGTGTTATCCAAAACCGGCTGTCGAACTGCGTGACGCTCGGTTCCAATAGACCTCGGCCATGCGGATGGCGCAAGGGAGGACCTACGGCGCGGATCTTAAGCTGTGCTCCATCGAAGGAAGCGCGGACACCACTGACCATACGATGCTCTGCTGTGGGACCGTATGTCAACGACATCTGTACATCGCCGTTGGCCAAGACCACACGTTGACCGCAATTATTCGAATAGATGTAACCGCCGCGTGGATCATCCCATTGTAATATCTTGCGTGTTGACCAGATGCCGTCAGCGGAACGCGTGGCGTAAACCGGATAGCGCGGTAGCTGCTCCTCGCGGGCAAAGTAGTCGCCCTTGTAGAACACAACATGACCCAAGGCAAGAATTGTCTCCGTTTGCGGATGATATTGAGGAGTCACATCGCACACACCCGCCTTGAGCCCGTCCAGCCGGCCGGGGACGTCGTCTCGGCCAAAAGCAGAGATTGGTTGAGGGTCGCTCCAGGTTCGTCCCACATCGACCGATTGCGTCCAATGAACTTGGCCAAAATAGTCCGACCCGCGAATCTCCTGCAAGTTCATCAACACCGCCGGATCCGCGCCGCGCACCGGCAGCACACAGGCCCGCGGATGAAACCACGTCTTCCCGCGGCCGTCACGATTGCGCCACAGCGTTTCCTTCGAAATGGATGCAATTAACGAACGGCGGTCCTGAGCGTGCACGAATAGCGCCGAACCGACAGCAGCTGAACCGGCAACGAGAAAATGGCGGCGTTTCATCCCCTCAAAGTAATCGACATTCTGACATCAATAAAGACCCACCCGTCGCGGTGCGCGCTCCGTGAGCGTACCTAGCGGCAAAGCCCGGCAGAAGGAAGGGAATGCCCCGCGTACTTGACGCGACGATACATTACATATAACCTAAATGCCGGGAGGCGATGGGAGACAAATGACAGGCCGACTGAAAGATGAACTGAAAAAAAAGCGTCCGTTCGATTCGCCGGAACAAGAGGCGATGTTGAACATCTTGCGCACCAATGACCAATTTCAGAATCGCTTTGGCCGACTGTTTCGCGAGTATGGCATGACAGCATCGCAGTACAACGTGCTGCGTATCCTGCGGGGCGAAGGCAAGCCGTTGCCTTGCCTAGAAATCGCAGATCGCATGATTCAGGTCGTACCCGCGATGACCGGGCTGTTGGATCGCTTGGAAGCACAGCAGCTGGTAACGCGGGAACGCTGTACGGAGGATCGCCGCGTGGTCTACGTCAAATTGACCGACAGGGCACGCAAACTCATGGCCCAGATGGATGAACCCGTAATGGAACTACATCGCCAACTGATCGGGCACCTGACACGAAAGGAATTGACCGAATTGAGCCGGTTACTGGAAAAGGCACGTGAACGCCTCGCGAAAAGCTAACGCGCATCTGGCGATCCACGTTGTGGGATTTTTTTCGGACGTTACTTGATATATCAACGGCGTGTTAGTCACTTGTCGACATAGGAGGTTTGAGATGGGGTTTGATGTCAGCGGTAAAACGGCTTTGGTGACGGGTGCCAATCGCGGGATCGGCAGGTCGATTGTCGAACGCCTATTGGAGGCCGGTGCAGCGAAGATCTACGCGGCGGTTCGCGACCCAAAGTCGATCGCGGAGTTGGAAGCGAGCTCCGGTGGCCGCGTCGTGGGTTTGTCACTGGACCTGTCGCAACCCGCTTCGATCGCCGCCGCCGCAAAACGGGCCCATGATGTGGAACTGGTGATCAACAACGCCGGAGTGCTGCGCGTCGCCAATCCCTTGGCCGACGACGCACTCGAGGCACTGGATTTCGAGATCGATGTGAACGTCAAAGGATTGATCCGCATGGCCCAAGCCTTCGCACCGGTGTTGGCAGCCAATGGAGGAGGCGCCTTCGTGCAGCTCAATTCCGTCGCCTCACTTCGCAACTTCGCCGACTTTGCCACCTACAGCGCGTCCAAGGCCGCGTCGTATTCGATCACCCAAGGTCTGCGAGATCTGTTGCGCAAAAATGGCACGCAGGTGATTAGCGTCCATCCAGGTCCGATCGCCACGGACATGGCCAACGCGGCGGGACTCAGCGACCTGGCCGAGCCGCCGACGGTGGTGGCCGATGGCATCGTCGCGGCATTAGCTGCCGATGAATTCCACGTCTTTCCCGATAAGATGGCCAAGAGCATCTGGCAAGCCTACGAGGGATTTGCTCGCAGCGTTGTGGAAAGTCCGGTGAGTGAAGGGTAAGTCGCCGGAGAAGCCGTCAAACGCAACTTCCTTCTCCCGCCGGAAGAAGGTGGCCGCAGGCCCGATCAGGGAAAATGAATCCTCGCCGCGGCCGCTTCCCGACAAACGGTTTTTGCTCGCTATAATGCGGCTTACACCCGTACGCCAAATCGCGTGCATCGCGGCTTGATCATGCCACATGTCTGGAAAACAGGGAGCGAGGAAAGATGAACCATCGTCTCTTATGGCCGACCATACACCCGTTGCGTACAACCTCTCATTGGACCTTGGCACTGGCATTGGCCACGATCTGTGTCATGGGGGAGGCACGCGGTGAGACACGCACGGTGAAGGCGGGGAATCTGACACTCAAGATTCCTGCGGATTGGGAACAATTGAAGACGGAGTCGCAATTTCGCTTGGCGGAATTCAAGATTCCCAGTTCCCAGGCCGGCGAGGAAGCGGCCGAGTTGGTTGTCTACTATTTCGGTGGTGGTCCGACGGGTGGCGTCGCGGCCAACGTCCAGCGCTGGGTCGACCAATTTCGCGAGCAAGGCCGGCAGGTCGAATTGACACAGGGCAAAGCAGAATTAGGCGAGTACGTGCTGGCTAACATTTCGGGCACTTGGAAAAAACCGGACGGTCCGCCCTTCGCTCAAAAATCCATCGACAAACCGGGTAGCCGAGTCATCGGCGTGGTCTTGATGATCCCTCGAGGACAGGAGAAGGAGTATTTCTTCCTCAAACTCGCCGGACCTGACGCTCTGGTCCAAGCGCAAGCCGACGCGTTACGCAGCGCGTTGGCTGCCGAGCGTGCCACGGAGAAGCCGTATCCGCTGGATGCCGCCAAGTAGTTCAGCGAATCGCGACCGTCGCAACGATCATCACGAACCGCCTTGAGCGAATTGAATGAAGCCAATCTGGAGGTGCTCGATCGAATGGACAGCGTAGCGAGCGACAAAACATTCTTTGGACATCCACGCGGTTTAGCCACGCTGTTCTTCACCGAAATGTGGGAGCGTTTTTCGTATTACGGAATGCGCGCGCTGCTAATCCTGTTCATGACGGATACGGTCCGCGGCGGCTTGGGTTGGAATGTAGAAGACTCGTCGGCCGTCTATGGCCTATACACGTTCAGCGTTTACTTTCTCGCGCTGCCCGGCGGTTGGATCGCGGACCGACTGATTGGCAAAAAGAGTGCCGTCTTTTGGGGCGGCGTGGTGATCGCGCTGGGTCATTACGCGCTGGCCATCCCATCCGAGCCGACGTTCTTCATTGGATTGTCTTTAGTCGCGGTCGGAACTGGACTGCTAAAGCCCAATGTCAGCGCGGTTGTGGGTGACCTATATGGCGATGACGGAGCCCGACGCGACGCTGGGTTTTCGATTTTTTACATGGGCATCAATCTCGGTGCCATCCTGGGACCCACTCTCTGTTCCTTTGCCGGCGAACACGTCAGCTGGCATCTCGGTTTTGGACTCGCGGGTATCGGGATGACTCTGGCCGTTGTGCAGTACGTGCTCGGCAAGAAGTACCTGGCCAGTGCGGGCGATCTGTCAACGGAGGCGGCTGCCAACAGGGATCAAGCGAAGCGGATGTTCGCCGTGGGCCTCGTCGGGGCTGCCGCACTCGCCGCATTCATCTGGTGGCTATTCGGCACCGGAATGGTGACCCTAATTCAGTTCTCGGACTGGACAGGCATAATCCTGCTGGTGATGGTCGCATTCTACTTCGGCTACACCTTGTTGTTCGCTTGTCATACGGCGCTGGAACGCCGACACGTCGGCGCGATTTTCTTTCTATTCCTAGGGGCAGCGCTCTTCTGGTCCGGGTTCGAGCAGGCCGGTTCATCAATGAACTTGTTTGCCGAAGACTTCACCAACCGCACCTTGGTTCGGGGAATCTCGTGGCTGGACCCCATCCCTACCGGTTGGCTGCAGAATGTGAATCCGTTGTTCATTGTGATCCTTGCCCCCCTGGTCGGCTCGTTGTGGGTCAAGCTGGGGCGCTACAATCCATCGGTGGGCCTGAAGTTTGCAATGGGGTTGATGTTGCTGGGCGTGGGCTTTCTGGTGCTGGCGTGGGGTTCTCAGTACATCGACGAAGGCCGCGTGGGCATGCAGTGGCTGGTTGTGACGTATTTCTTTCACACCCTGGGCGAGCTCTGTTTGAGTCCCGTCGGACTCAGCTTCACGACCAAGCTGTCTCCCGATCGCTTGGTGAGCCAGATGATGGGAATCTGGTTTGTCGGCGCCGCCATGGGCAACCTGATCGCCGGGCGCGTCGCTGGCTTTCTGGCCAACATGCCACCCGCAGAGCTGTTCCGCACGGTCGCGCGATTGTCGATTGGTGCCGGCTTCCTCTTCGTGCTGCTGTGGCCGTTAATCAAATGGCTGAGCCAAAGGCGCAGAATAGCTGCGCGTCACATCAGGTCACACGACTTCCTTCTTTCGCCGGGAAAACGTGGCCTTAGGCCGAATGAGGGCAGCACGCAGATCCGTACGCAGACCACTTCAACCCTCACTCGCCGCCGACTCACAAGCGGGTGCCCCGCGGCGACATCGGCCAAAATCAGAAGGCGCCCGCTGTGCGGGTGAGCTGCCTGGTCAGCCAATTCGATGTGGACTACATTCTGGTCTTTCTGCTGGTTGCCTGCGCAAAGGAACTCCTCAGTGAAGATCGAGCATGTCGCGTTTAATGTCGAAGATCCCTTGGCCATGGGGCGATGGTACGTAGAACACTTGGGATTCAAAGTCAAGCGACGTACCGTCGAGCCACCTTACGGTCATTTCTTGGCGGACGACAGCGGAACCGTGATGATCGAAATCTACGGCAATGCGGCAGCGCCGCGACCGGCCTACCACGACCTGGATCCGCTGACGCTCCACCTGGCACTCGTCTCAGATGATGTGCAGCGCGATGTCCGTCGACTGATTGCCGCCGGTGCCAAGCTGGTCGGCGCCATTCAATCATCCCCTCAAGGCGATCAGATCGCCATGCTGCGAGACCCCTGGGGGCTTGCGCTGCAATTGGTCCAGCGCACGACGCCGATGATTTGATTTAGTCCGCCGAGCGGCACCAAGCCAGCTTGTAGATCCCCATCCCCAGCAGCAGAACAAACGCCAAGCCAGCCGATACGCGCGGATCGAGCATGGCTGTGAACAAGACCATGATACTCGCGGCTGCACTGAAAATGCCTTCCATTCGATCGGTCATATCAGCGCTTCCCATTGGGATAATGCATCCGCTGCCTCGCGACATCTTCATTTTACTACCGCATTCTACCGCCGCGAGTCTGGTCATGGTATCTATCGCTGCGGTAGAGGCTCACCGAAAAACATGAATACAGCGGCAAAACCGGGCTTCAACTCGCGTGCCGTAACCAGGATGTCCTCCGACGCATTTCCTTGAAGAGCCTCTTCAAAAGCCGCCAGTCGTTGCGTTTCGGCATCGAGTAAATCCTGAAGTTTGGCCTGGCCGGCCGAATCCAAATGGAACCGCTGCGCATCAAACTGAGTCTGTGCGACCTGCCGCCAGGCGCTCGATGCCTCCTGCGATAGCTCGAAAAACCGGCTCCGCGCCGCATCATTCAGGTCCGCTGCCGTCATTGTCGTTGCCGGCTTGACGATTTGCTCCATGATCACGTGAAATGCGTTTAACGAATCTAGTTCATAAGGAATTCCCGCCTGCTGGCGCAACGACATAAACAGCTCGCGTATGGCCTCCAGTTCCTCGTGAGCCGCAGGTAGCTTCTGTGCCGATACATCCGCTGCGGCTCGATCGATCGATGCGGTCACGGTATCCAGTTGCGGATCCCAATCATTGCGGCACTCACTCAGGATTGGTCGGATTGCCAGCCATCGCTGCTGCAAACGCTCAAGGGCCCGCTGTGCGCCTGTCGGCTGCTCCTGTTTCGTCATCGCCAGCGCGGGAATGTAAGCGCGATCGAATTCCGCAAAACTGTTGGCCTGGCAGGCCTGGCAAAATGTCGCTTCGTCCGTTGGTTGTTTGGCCGTCGAATTGCATGGGGAAGTGCGTGATTGCGATGTAGTTCGGGACGGCCGTGCTGGATAAACAACGACACAACACGCGCATGTGCTTGCAGAAGTTTTGCGACATACGGGTCGTCCGAGGTTTCTGTGACACGAACCCCCTTGTCGGTTTCCGTCATTTTCAGGGAGATCTTCTTCGCGTGAGCAAAGATCTCGCGGAAAAGCGGATCGCGCATGTGAATGGGATGCACGTTTTCCACGCGATCGTACATGGCGGCGACATGTTCTTGGATCTTGGCCGCAACCGCGGCATCGTCCGATTCCGTAACCGTTTCGATGCCGTTGGGAAGATCCGTCACCTTGCGACGAATCTGATCGCGGTGATCGAGCAAGTAGAAGAACACGTTATGGTCTTCCACAAACCGTTCATCCTGCATGCGGCCCCGCCCCATCCCGGGACCGCGTCCCAAGGGCGGTCCCGGCGGAGTACGACGGTCCGGCTTGACCTGCGGCACGCGCGGTGCTGCGGGAGGCTCCGCTGCCCTGACGCCAAGCGTCGCTAGCGGGATCGCAACAACCACCGCAGCAACCGCTACCCAAAACCGAGACCCACTCCCAACGTTCCTAGTTCGCCGTGCCATGACCCTGACTCCTGTACTGTTCGTGTTTCGATAGACCCACTTGTCAGCACCCTCACCTTCTGGCCCCATTATATCAAAAGCTCGCGAGGTTTCAATGTGTCAGCAACTAGTTGGCGACAGACCCGACATCGCGCCGTATCATGCTCTCGAGTGCCAGGCCGCATCCGAGGCCTGGCCGGTCCCCTGCCATCCGCTCCTTACCGCGAAGGACGAATCCGATGCCTGCATTGTTTCCCTTGCCGAGCTGCCCGTCCCCGTGCCGATTTCTGGCCTGGCACTTAAGCTTCTGTTTGTCGTTGACGATGGCTGCCCTGGCGCTGGGCGACGACACTTCCAAACCGCCGGCGGCAGATACGAACTACACGCCGAGCGCCGATGCACCGGGGTTTGTCCCGCTCTTCGACGGCCAGACGTTGTCGGGATGGACCGCCGCCGACATGAGTTGGTGGTCGGTGGAAGATGGTGCCATCACGGCCAAGATCACGGTCGAGAAACCCTGCGACGACAATCAGTACCTCTTTTGTGATGTCGGCTCGATGGGCGATTTTGAGCTCAAACTTGCCCATCGCATCCATTCTTCGCATGACGTGAATTGTGGGTTTCAATTTCGTAGCGAGCACTACGAAGGGGACGACTGCAAGGGGTATCAGGTGGACAACAATCTACCGGACATGATTCGGCTGTACGATGAGTTCGGACGGCACACCCTAGCGCTGCGAGGCGAGCACACCGTCTTTCACGCCGACGGCACAAAGACGACAACCGCCATCCCCGAAGCGCAAGGAGAACCCTGGTTCGACCTGACGCAATGGCACGAATACCACTTGATTTGTCGAGGTCCTCGGCTGACCTTGCGTGTCAACGGTCGACTATTGGCCGAAGTAATTGACGAGGACGTCGCTCAGCGCGATTTGGCGGGGCTGCTCGCCCTGCAGCTCCATTCCGGTCCTCCGATGACGGTCCAATTCAAAGACATCCGCTGGAAACGACTCACGTCTTCGGATAGCGAAGCACCGCGTTAGCAGCCATTCAACATTTGGCATACGGCGTTCACGCTTGCCCTCCATAATCCCTCATCTGCAGGTGAAAAGGTGGCCGCGGGCAAGACGGGGCCGATCGCGCGTCTTCGGGCGACACGCCGGAGGCCTCGTCTACAACGTGAGTTTCTTGGGGCGATAAATCAGCCAGTACACGAGCGGGATGACGACCAGGGTGAAGAGCGTCGAGGTGGCGATGCCGAAAATGATTGCCCATGCGAGGCCGGAGAAGACGGGGTCAAGCGTGATGACCCAGTTGCCCAGCAAGGTCGTGCCAGCGGTCAGCAGAGATCGGCCGCGTGCGCACGGCGACGCTGCGCACAATCGCCTCTGCCAAGTCGGCAAACCTTCCGGCCTGGGCCATGTGGATGAAGTCGATCAGCACGACAGAATTACGCACCACGATGCCCGCCAGTGCGATCATGCCGATCATGGCCGTCGCCGTGAAGAAACCGGGTTCGGCATAGTCCGCCGACCGGCTCGTGTGTCAGCAGTGTTGAGCAGCCAGAAACCCGGCATGATGCCGATCAGCGTGAGCGGGATGGCCAGCATGATCATCAACGGCAGGATGCGCGACCGGGTTTGGAACATGAGGATCACGAAGATTGCCAACAACGCCGCGGCAAAGGCCAGCCCCAGGTCGCGAAAGACATCCAGCGTAATCTTCCATTCGCCTTCGCCGGCCCATTTGACCTGATAGCCGGCGGGAACGATCCAAGGATCGCCCCCGCCGGGCGGCAGCCAAGTGCGGCTTTCCATCGGCCGGACGGCAGCGGGCGATTCTGGCGGCTTGTTGTCGGAACCTGTCTGGCGATCGAGTTGCATGTCCACAATGGCATCGGCCGGAGCTCGTCCCGCGACTTCGCCGTACACGTACACCACGCGCCGCAGGTTCTTGTGATAGATCGTCTGGTCTTCGACTTGTTCGCACAAAACGGCCCAGCCCCGCCAACTGCACCAACTGTCCGTCTTCGCCGCGCACATAGAGATCGCCCAGATCTTCGATGGCCGACCGCTGTGACCGCGGCAATCGCAGTTCGATCCACAGCGGATCGACTTCGTGCGGCACGTGCAGCACGGTCGGGCATTGCGCCGCCCAGAGCCATGTTGCAGCGTGCGGGCGATGTCGTCGGTCGACACTCCCGACAGCGCGGCCTTGGCTTTGTCGGTTTCGAAAACCCAGCGTGATCTGTTCGGCTTCCGCGCTCGATGTCCACATCGACAACGCCCGGTTCACGGTCAGCCATTCGGACACGCGCGCGTTCGGCGACCTCGATCAGTTCGTCGTAGGGTGACTCGGGGGGCCGTAGACTTCGGCCGTGATGGTGGCCAACACCGGCGGGCCGGGCGGCACTTCCACCAGCTTGATGTTGGCTCCCAGTCGGTCGCCAGGGCCGCCAGGTCGTGACGAATCCGCAGGACGATTTCGTGCGACTGCTGCACCCGGCGATCCTTGTGAGCCAGGTTTACGCGAATGTCGGCCACGTTCGGCGCCGATCGCAAGAAGTAATGACGCACCATGCCGTTGAAGTCCATCGGCGAAGCCAGTCCCCACATACAACTTGAAGTCACGGACTTCCGCAAGCCGTCAGCAGATACGCTCGCTAGCCTCACGCGTGACCGCATCGGTATGATCTAAGCGTGGTGCCTTCGGGCAGATCGACGATCACTTGGAATTCGTTCTTGTTGTCGTAGGGCAGCATCTTCAGCGGCACCAGTCGTAATGCGGGCACGGCCAACGCAAATACGAATAACACGCCGACGCTCGCCAGGACCAATGCCGTCAACCAGCTCCGACGCAGGGCAGGCCGCAGGAAGCGATTCGACAGCCGGTAAAGCAGCGACGCCCGAGGGTCAAATCGGAGCCTCCGTCGTCGCTCGCGGGATCCGTGTGTTTCAAGGCCACCATGGCCAGCCAGGGAGTAAGCAGAAAGGCCACGACCGTCGAGATGCGTGACGGTCAACGGAACATTCAGCGCCAACGGTGCCATGTAGGGCCCCATCATGCCCGTGATAGAATGCAGCGGCAAAAAGCTGGCGATGATCGCCAGCGTAGACAGGATCAACGCCGGGTCGCACTTCCTGGATGGCCCGCAGTACCGCTTGGCGCGGCGGCAACACGCGCATGGAAAAATATCGCGCGATGTTTTCGACATCGGTGATCGGGTCGTCGACCAATAGGCCCAGGGCCAGAATCAGCGCAAACATCGTGACGCGATTGATCGTATAGCCGCACAGCAGGTTGACAAACAGCGTCAAGCTGTAGCAGACCGGAATCGCCATCGCGACGACCAATGCTGCCCGCCAGCCAATCACCAGGCCAATCAAGCCGATCACCGTCAGCACGGCCACGATCAAACCTTCCACCAGCTCATTGACTTTGTCGTTGGCCGTCTCGCCATAGTCCCGCGTAATCTGGTAGTGCACGCCGTCCGGTAGATTGACTCGCGACAACTCGGCCAGTCGCGATTCCACTTGACGGGCGATCCCCACAGCGTTGCTGCCCTTCTTCTTAGCAATCGCCAGATGGACGGCAGGAAAGAAACGATCAGCGGACAGACCGCCTGGTGCAATTTCCGAGTTTTCGTCCAGGGCGGCGGGACCAAAACCAATCCAGCTGTACGTCTCGACCTCGGCCGGTCCATCGATAATCTGTGCCACGTCCTTTAGATAAACAGGTCGGTCGTCGGTCACCGACACGACAAGCGATCCCAGCTCAGTCACATCCTGCAGAAATCGGCCGGCATCGACGAAAAAGACGGCGTCCTGCTGTTCGAAACTTCCCACGCGTTGATTCACATTGCTGGCACGCAGCGCCGCCGCCACTTGCGCCGGCGAAGTCGCCCGCGCCGCCAGCCGCTTCGCGTCCAGTTCCACGCGGATGCGCCGCGGACGGCCTCCCGTGACCCAGACGCGGTTGGTCTGCGGCATCGCCTGCAATTCCTGCTGTAGTTCCTCGGCCATCCGCCGCAATTCATGATCGCCATACAGATCCGTGCGGTCGGTCCATAGCGTGGCGATCACAATCGGGACATCGTCAATTTCGACCGGCTTGACAACCCAGGACGTGACCACCGGCGGGATCTCGTCGATGTTGCGAATAGAGCTTGTTGTAGAGCTTGACCAGCGAGTCTTCACGATCCTCGCCGACATAGAACCGCACAGTAACGACGGCGCCTCCGGACGTGACATGGAATAGACGTATTCCACCCCGTCGATCTGGTAGAGCAGCTTTTCGAGCGGCCGAGTGACTTGCCGTTCGACTTCCGCGGCCGAAAGTCCCGGGGCCGAACCAACACGTCCGCCATCGGCACGACGATCTGCGGTTCTTCTTCGCGCGGAGTGATCAGCAGCGCCGCAAAACCAAGCAACAGCGACACGACCGTGAACAGAATCGTCACGTCGCCGCGCAGAAATACGTCGACTACGTGTGTCAGAAAGGGAGTCTGGCTGGTGGAGTTCGAATCGTTCATCCGCGGGTCGCCCGTTGTTATTGCGAAGCCGCCGCTGCGTGCAAGACAACTTGCTCACCGGCTCGTAATCCACTCAGCACTTCGATGCGCCCCGGAATTCCCACGCGCCCGGTCTTAATGTAGCGACGTTCTACCGATCCCTTCGAGGTCACCACGTCGACAAATTCCAATTGTCCCACGCGACGCACCGCATCGGTTGCGAGACAAAGATGACGTCGAGTTCCGGCCGGGATCCGTAGTCGTCCAAACATGCCTTCATACAAGTCCTCGCTACGGGGCAAACTCGCCTTCACCAGAAACGAGCGACTGGGCGCATCGGCTTGCGGCACGATTTCATCGATCGCGGCCGGGATTTGCGCTCCAATGCATCCACGTAGACCGACAACTGATCGCCCGGTTTGAGTTTCACCGCCAAATGCTCCAAGACCGGCGCTTCAAGTCGCAGCGACGAGGCGTCGTACAACATCAGTAAAGGGACGCCCGGACTGGCCGTCTCACCCGGTTCCGCCAGACGATCGACAATACGGCCCGCCTTGGGATGCGGATTGTCGTGTAGGAAAGTGCCACTTCCGCCTCGTGGATGGCCTGTTGTGCGCGACGCTCCTCCGCCTGAGCCACTTCTAGGTTGCGACGTGCCTGGTCGTACTCTTGCTGCGAGATCTGGCGCGAAGGCAACAGCCGCTCCGCACGGTCGAACGTCTGCGTCGCCTCATTGCGCGTCGACTCGGCCGAGCTCAACATCGCCTCCGATTGGCGCAATCGGGCTGTGAACTCCTCCATATCCAACTGTACCAGGACGTCGCCGGCCGCCACCATGTCGCCCGCCGAAACGTTGACCGACTCGATTGTCGCCAGGATCTTGGCCGACACTACACTCCGACTGGCGGCCTTCAGCGTGCCGATCGCCTCCTCGATATACTCTTTTTCCACCTCGTGCACTTCATCCGTGCGGGCGTCCGCCGGTAAGCTCGTTACGGACGCTTCGATAGTCGCGGGCTCAATCTTGGGCTCAAAGACACCCGACAACCAGGCCAGCACGGCCGCCAAAACCAACACGCCGCCGACCGCCCCAGCAAGCTTGCGCCCGAATGCCCCCCAGCGGATCCCCCGTACCTGCATCGGACCGTTCCTTTTGAATACCTCGACAACTCACGAGATGCCCAGTTAACGCAAATCGCATGCCTCCCGCGGATGTGGCGTCGGAGCGTTGCAGGGCGGCTGCAAACTGGGCCAAATCATACAAGTGCTCTCGCGTACCTGCGCGATGTGAGGTGCGAAATCGCACATCCAAGCCAATGCGCGTGCGATTTGCGACCGTGGCTTCGATCCGGACTGCGGTGCGCTGCTGCCGGTGGGAGAAGGAAGCCATGTGTGTCACCTCTCCCGGCGTGAAGGAAGTCGTGCGCCGCGTTTAGCGACGCTGTCGGTCGGTGCGGGCCCACAGCGTACAGAGGAGGCCGCCGAGTAGCAGTGCAATACCGGCAGGTTCGGGTACGGCCGCTCGGGCTGCGGCGACAGGGCCCTGTTCGTAGCCACCATCGCTGAGGGCCGTCACGAGGTCGCTGGTATTGGTCCGTCCATCGCCATTGAAATCGCCCGTTGCCCAACCGGAATCAACGTCGGCCTCGTAGGTGCCCGAGGAGAGCACCACAACCAGGTCACCCGAGTTGAATTCGCCGTCCAGGTTGGCATCACCCAGCCAAGTTGTCATCAGATCGTGGACCCAATAGCCTTGGTCGTCCACGTCGACACTGCCATCGCCATTCAGATCGTACTGCGGCGACATGTCTCCCGTACGAATGGCATTGGCCACGGCATCGAAGTCGGCTCCGTCGCAGATGCCGTCGCCGTTCACATCGCAGGGATTTCCTCCCAAATTGACCACGTCGGGTCCGGCGTCGTAATTGCCCAACACCTGGTTGGAAGACAATGCGTAGTCATAAATACGGAACTCGTCGAACGACCCTTCGAAGTTGGAATCGGCGGTCCAGTTCGAGCGTCCCAGCCAGTTATTAACATCATTGATATCGGCCAGTTCGATAGTCGTCGTGGCCTGCCCCACCAACCGACCGTCACGATAGAGACGCAACTCGGGGTCACCCGTCAGGGGCGTACCGTTAGAATCGTAAACGACCGTCATCTGAAACTCTTCGCCTACGTCCGTCGGCTCATTGCTGTCGACCGTTGTGACTCCGCCGCCGGCGGGATCTTCGTTTCGCATTTCCAGCCGCTGCGTATTGGTGTCCGTTCCCCGCTCCGCGGCCAGGGCCAGGTAATCAAGTCCATCGCCGCCGCCGCCTGGCTCTTCCAATTCGCCTTCATCACCACCAGGCGAGGTCGAGCCAAAGTCAAAAACTCGGCCCCAGTTTTGAGCACCATCGATCGTGACCCACGCTTCGATCGTGGCATCGGTCAGGCCGGAAATAAGCCCATTGGGCAAATCCGCATAAGGGGCATCGGTCGAGAGACCGCCGGGCAGTACCAGTTCGCTGCCTGTCAACGAAGCGCCGACGCCGATGACGGTTCCATGTGCACCTCCAACCGAATCGGTCAGTACCGCGCCTTCCGCTTCGTTCGAGGCCGCATCACTGAAACTGTAGCGGTGAACTGGTCCGACGGGAATTGGCTCTGGCGTGGGATCACCGAGCGGGGGTGGATTGACGAACCCGTGCGCTCTTCGTTGTAATTCGCCAGAATCTGATCTTCGCTCAACACATCGTCGTGGATCCGAACGCGGCCGATCACCATGGAACCTTTTAGCGTGGCGGTCAAATTCACCGCATCGGCTTCCCACTGCGAGGCGATGGCGATCGGCGTGTCGCCGTGCGTGTCCAAATCACCCCAGATATTGAACGTATCTTCCTCGTTCCACAGCTCGCCATCGGAATACAACCGCGTACTCTCGCCATCGTAGGTGTACACCAGGTGGTGCCACTGATAGGCCTCGGGGTGCGCCGACCGTGAAATCGGGATCGTTGTCGATCCATCCCACATCAAACGTATCGCCGCCCCAATGACCGACGGCGCCATAGCGACCGTCGTTACCATAATTGAACGCCATGTTGGTGCCTTCAGGTCCGCCGCGTTTACCCCACGAGACAATGGTCTCTTCGCTGGCAATCGATGGATTGAGCACCCAGGCCTCGATGGAACGCGTTGGGTTAAGGCCAATCAATCCGTCCGGCGTAAGTCCTGGCCGACGAACGCGTCCGTTGACCCGTTGAAAAGAATACCGGGCGTCGACTCGATGGAAACGCGCTGCGGTGCGCCCATGACTTCGAAATCGGTGTATCCTGTGCCGCTGTTTGTCCACAACGAATCGCCCGAGTTGTAGGACATTGCATCGAGATCGACGAACAGAGTCCCGGCAACTTCGATTGCACGCGCGGTCAACGCGCTGCCCAACAGCAACACACTCCCGATGAATACACAACGACGTAGGGATAGATTTCGATTAGCGCAAAACATGAATGGCCGCCTTACAGAATCGTTGAGATAAGCGGCCCGCAGTTTATCCAGAGGACGCTACGTAATCAAGTAATTTTCTTGCGAGCGCTGCGATTCAGGGTTGAGCGATCTTTATGCGCGTGAGTGACACGGTGTTGGCGTGTTCGAATGATTGATCACTGGTTGTGCCATCAGCCCAGCGAACAAGAAAATGCAGTGGGTCGCTAGGTGTTTCTTGTGGGACGGCGAAGAACAACGTCGCACTACTCTGTGACAAGTAGCCGCTGCCAGCTGCCGTTTCGCGCAGTTGCGTGACGTCGCCCTGGCGCAAGCGGACCTGTGCTCCCACAATGGCGGCCGTATCCTTGTCAGCCGAAAGCGTCACTTGGACGATGTTTGTCGCGGGATTTGTAGGTGTCGCTTGTTGAACGAATCCTAGCAATGCGCCATCATTGACACCCACTAAGAAGTCCGGTCGGCCGTCGTCATTTATGTCGGTTGTCACGAGGCTCTTAGCATCCTGGCTCACCAACAAGCCACTTTCTGACGGTGCCGCAGGTCGCCAACCGCCCCGTCCATCGCCCCACAGCAGCAGGCTCGCTCCGCCGTCCATTCTGCCGGTCTCGCGCTGCGGGCTGAAGAAGTTCTGGACCAAGTACAAATCCAGATGTCCATCCCCGTTTACATCAACCAATTCCGATCCGAAGCTGGGTGCGATCTGGGCGAGCGCGGTAGCGGGGCGAAGGCGAAGTGTGCCTGACCGTCGTTGACCAACACACCGCTTTCCAAGACGGTCGCGCTGCACTGATACGCTTGCTCAAGTCGCTGGGCGCTGTAGATATCCTGCAATTGAGCGAGGCCAAAATCGCGGTACGTCTGAAATCGCTCGGCCAGAAAGGGCATCGCATTGGTCGAACAGCTTTTCCCGCGCACGGGAAACAGGCGGTCCTGTTCGTATTCGGACTCCACAATATTGCGGTGCCCCGTTCCCTCAAAATCGCCGTAATAAATCCGTGTTGGATGTTGGTCGCTGGCGTGGTACTTCGTGTTGAGGCCACAGTTGGTAACGATGTAGTCCAGATCGCCATCTTCGTCGATGTCGCCGGCTTGGATGCCGTTCCACCAGCCGAGCAGCGGCGACAGGCCGGCGGCTTCTGTTTGTTCAGTGAGACTTCCTTGCCGATTGGCGAACAGGCGGATAGGACCCCATTCGTAGGTGACCAGCAAGTCCAACCAGCCATCGCCGTCGGCATCCGACCAGCGACCGCCGGTCACAAGTCCGGCCTGTTGTACTTGGGGTAAGACGTCCGCAGTGACATTGACAAAACGGCCGCGTTCATTGCGCAACAAAAAACTACGGGCGGGCAAGGGATACTGACCGGGGACCACTCGGCCCCCGACAAACAAATCCAGATCGCCATCTCGATCATAATCGGCGGCGGCCACACAACTACCGCTCGATCGAATCGCCGGCAGTGCCAACAGGTCGGCGTGGAATTCTCCCTGGTCATTTCGATACAGGCGATCCTGCAGTTCGGGGGCTTCGGCGTCGCATTCGACGCTGCCACTTACGACATACAGATCGAAATCTCCGTCCTGGTCGGCGTCGAAAAACACCGCGCCCATGTCTTCGTAAAAGTGATCTTCCTGGAACGACGGTGGCGTTTCGACGCGGTAGCCATCGCCATCGCTGACCACCAAGCGGCCCGGCTGCTTGGCCGCTCCGCCCACATAAAAGTCGTCGCGGCCATCGCCGTTCAGGTCGGCGCAGGCCAATCCGGGTCCGAGTTGCGAATGCTTGTAGGGCAACAAGGGTTGCCGTCGATAATCGTCAAAGTTTGTTTCACGATGCACTAATTGCAATTCGCCAATAGTTCTCGACGGCACGTACCAGGGCTGTGCCGGGTCGGAATTGACGGCGGGGACTTGACCGTCGACATGCTGGCCAGCGTCGACATGCTGGCCAGCGTCCCTTTCCACCCTTTCCACTTCGGGCTCGACGATGCGATGCACGCGATCTACGGTGACGTTTTCTAGCTCCTGCACGACACCACTGGGCCATTGGACAGTCACTCGCTCCACCATGTTCGCGTCTCCGACGCCGAAGTGGACAACGGGTTCGCTAGTGGAAGTCCAGCCGCGGGCCAGCGTGTGGTAACGTACCTGAGTGTCGTTGCCGTTGTGTATCACCACCTTGGCTCCCAGTCCTTGGCGATTGCTGCTCCGACCGTCCAGAACCAAACGTAGGCTATTTGCGGCGACCGAATTGTTACGATACACGTTGACAGACTCGTCCATATTGTTGACCACGATATCCAGATCGCCATCTAGATCCAGATCGCCGGTCCCCGCGCCGAAGCTGACTCCGACTCGATCAAAGCCCCATTCGTGGCTGACGTCGGCGAACTGCAGGTCACCCATATTGCGAAACATGAGATTCTGATCGCGTCGATAATCTTGTTCACGCCAAAAACGAAAGAACTCGGCGCTCCCTTCCTTGGCGACTTGTTTGGCACGCTCATTCAAGTCCGAATTCGTGAATTCGCGCGACGTGCCATTCGTGATGAAGATGTCGATCAGACCATCGTTGTCCAAGTCATCGAAGCGCGGTGTCCAGGTCCAGTCGGAGGCGGCCAAGTTGGTCAGAAAGGCGGCTTCCATGAAGCGGTCGGTGCCGGTGTTTAAGAAAACGCAATTGCGAGGGTATTGTCGCGGCTGACCGTATTCCAAGAACCAACCGCTGCTGCCCATGTCACCCATCCCGACCTTTTGCCGAAAGTGATTCGAGCCCGCCATGTCGGTGGCAATCAGGTCCATCCTCCCGTCTTGATTGATATCGCCGATGTCGGTTCCCATCGACGACCACGGCGTATGCGGCAGCGCTTCGGCCGCCACGTCTCGGAACGTACCATCACCCAGGTTCTTGTACAGGTGGTCGGGACCCCAATAGTCGTTGGCGACATACAAATCGGGCCAGCCATCGTCGTTGTAGTCCCACCACACGGCGGCTTGGCCGATGTCGGCTCCGGCAATCTTGGCTTCTCGCGTCGCATCAACAAACTTTGGCAGCCCGTCTTCGGCTACTCCTTCGTTGCGAAACAGGTGATCGAATTGCCCCGCCTCGACCTGCTTCGCCCGATCGCCGGGCATGTACAGGATCTGCCAGTACTCCCGCAGTTCGTCGACGACGACGGGTCGGCCATCGACAAATTTGACGCGAAACGAATGCTGGGGGCCCGGCGGTAAACCGGCGGTAACCAAGTATCCATCGAGATCGCCGTCGCAATCGTAATCGGCAAAGGCCATCATCACACTGGCACCATGAAAATCCAGCCCCAAGGCACCGGGTTGGATGCGAAAAGTACCGTCGCCTTGATTCAAATAGAGGCGATTAGGTGCGTCGTAGCCGCAGGCGTACAAATCCAGATCACCGTCATTGTCGATGTCGACGAAGCTGGCACCGGTGCACCAGTATGATTCGTCGTGCAAACCCACGTCGTTCGTGACGTCCTGGAAACGGAGACGACCGAGGTTACGATACAGCCGATTTCCGCCGGAAGGGCTGGTCAAGTACACGTCGGGCCATCCGTCGCCATCGTAATCACCGATCGTCACTCCGCCGCCGGAGTTTTGCGAATAGAACAAGCGGTCGAGTGCGGCCGGCTTGTCCCAGGTGATCACAAAGTCGATGCCCGTTTGTTCGGCAGTTAGCTTGGAGAACAATTTGCCATCCGGGGAGGGCTGTCGCGGCCATCGCGGGACCTCCACCGCAGGTCTCGTCGCTGTCGCGGGAGCACGGTGACAACCGTCGAGTGGCATCAGAAACAGCGCTGCGGTCAGCGCGAGGAAACATGGACTTCGCCCCATATCAATCGTGTCCTCAGCAACGAGTTAGGCACTCTTTTAAGGCGTCGGCAAGGGTCTCACGCCGATCCGACACCGAGTTCGATGGTAACACGCCCCAAGAATCGACGGAAGAGAATCCGCCCACATCGGCCCGCGAGTCGTTGACTGAGTTGTCGTCCAGCAAAAATGGCCTCGCCCGTCGTCCGGGCCGAGGCCATCTGTTGAGTTCTTGAATTCGCGTTGTGGTCGAACGGATCGAAATCTTTCCGCGATCTGTTCGATCAAGTCACATAGTCCCTGCGACGAGGTCTCACCAAGCGAGAGGCAAGCAGCGACAGGCTGACGATTGCGAGCATACCGAGTCCGGCGGATTCAGGAACCACGTCGACCTTATCTGGTCCGGCCTCGATGGTACGCGTGAGGTCAACTCCGGTAAGTCCCGCAGGAGCTCTCACCGCACTTTGGTAGGCATCGTCGATTCCATCGAAGTAGTTTGATTAGAACGCATTTCAAAACTTGACTTTGGGAGGGCGAAGCTCCAGCTGAGCCATGTTTTTCAGCCGAATCGTGCACGCGCGGCTCGGCACGAGCCTCGACCTCCCTGTTTTGAACCCAGCTCTAGCAAACTCATAGGCACCACTCGGATCTTTCAGTGGAGCGGTGTTGTGCTTTAAACTGATAGTTTCGAATGCACGATCGTGATCGGGCGACGGGGTACTGGCAAACCTTTTTCGACGGCACTTTCCCATGTTAAGTAACGTGAGCTCGCAGGATGTTTCACGTCATTTGCGCCGTCAGCAACTGGGTGAATGGATCGTTAGATTGGCGGTGGTCGCGTTGCTTGTTGTGCCTGTGTGTGACACGGGATGTCGACGTACCGCGCAGCCAATATCAACGGACAACGCGCGGCCCGAGGCCGTGTCGCCGCGGACGTCGGCGGCGGTGGTCGCAGGAGGCTCTACAGCAACCGACCACACCGAGAATGTTGGCGACGCACCGTCCTCGGCGGCGGATGATTCCCTTGCCAGCGCCGCACGGAACTCGACAGACGTACGCCAACTGGTAGGTGTTGAGGAGCTGATCCTGCGACTCACGCCACAACTCAAACGGCTCGCACAGGATGTGCGCAATCTCTGCTTGCCCGCCGAGGCCGCGCGGCCCTTGCTCCATCCGGAGGCGGAGTTCTGGGATCTTCAATCGCCAGTGGCTGCGCGCGACGAGGCCTCGCAGACGGGCCTGTCGCTCCGTGTGGCCGAACAACCGACGGCTTTGCCGCGTGTGACCAACTCGTGGCAGGCGTTGTTCGCGAAGTTGGATTTTTTTGAACACGCCAGCTTTTCGTTCGTACGAGGCGAGTTCACATCTTCCGCTTGGGACGAATTCCGTACGGACGTCGCCTTTTCCGGATTGGCTCATCGCACTCAAGGATCGTGGATCGACGTACACATACAATTGGAACTGCTGTGGCATCGCGACGGTGCAAGTGACGCGGCCACTTGGCACATCGTCAGTTTTCGACCACGGACAGTGCGCTTAGTGGAGGCGCATCAACTATTATTTGCGGATCAGTTGGATCAGCGAATTCCGAACTCTCATTTGCGTGAAAAGCTGCGTGAGTCAGATCACTACCGCTATGCCGTCCGGCACTACTATCGAAAACTCTCGGCGCGTTTGCCCGTCGAGATGAGCGATGCTCGTTTCTTTCCGATCTCCACCGCCTACCATCCTGGAATCGCTGTCGTGGACATTGACGGAGACGGCTGGGATGATCTTTACCTGACCGTCCGCTGGGGAAACAACCTGTTACTGCGCAATCGTGGCGACGGGACGTTTGAGGAGGTCGCTCATGCGTATGGCTTGGATCTGCCTGGCCGGAGTAATGCGGCAATTTTCGCCGACTTCGACAATGATGGCGATCCAGACCTCATGCTGGCTCGAAGTTTGGAACGAAGTCGCTACTTGGTAAACGAAGACGGCCATTTCGTCGATCGGTCGGACTGGGTCGACTTCCCGTTACCGTTCGAAGCAACGTCCGCATCCGTCGCCGACTACAATCGAGACGGACTGCTGGACGTCTATTTTTGTACGTATCATCAAGACGACATTAGCCGCCGTCTGGACGCCGACCTGGCGAATCCCGATCACCGCATCCACCGTACGTTGACGGCCGAGCATTCGGCAGAATTGAAGCGACGCTTTCGCAACGACACTCGCTCGTTCGTTAGCCAAGTGGGACCGCCAAACATCTTGCTTGCCAACGTCGGTGCCGGACGTTTTCAACTGGCAGATCACAATCCGCAAGTGGCCGGATGGCGAAATGCATTTCAGGCCAGTTGGGCCGACTACGACCAGGACGGCGACGCCGATTTGTACGTGGCCAACGATTTCGCTGCCGATCAACTATTTCGCAACGACGGTTCGCAAGGCTTTCACGAGGTGACCGGGCAGATTGGAATCGACCGATTAGGCTTTGCCATGGGGGCAAGTTGGGCCGACGCCGACAACGATGGTTTGCTGGATCTGTACGTCAGCAACATGTTCAGCAAGGCGGGACAACGGATCACGTCACAGATCGACGGACTGGATGCGCGGATTCCACAACTGGCCGACGGCAACTACCTATACCGCTACGACGGCCAACGGTTTCACCTGACGTCGGGCTTTGATCCGCCGCAATGGACCGTAGCCCAAGCGGGCTGGTCATGGGGCGGCCAATTTGTGGACGTGAACAACGACGGTTTCGAGGACTTATACGTCCCGAATGGCTACTATACCGTCCCAGCGGAATTCGAGACGAACGTCGATTTGTGAAGCAACTTTTGCGCGCGCGGTCGTGCGTTCTGACAAAAGGTTGGCACAGGACGGTGTGAGTCGATCAGATGCCTGGCGGACTGACCCTTTTTCGGACGAAGTCCGTCCTGAGATTGATCAACGCTATGCCGCGGGCTCGGAGGAGCAAGGTCAGGAGACCCGGTGGCATTCCTTCAGTGGACACGAACGGAACCGCCTGTTTGTGAACCACGCGGGGGTCGGCTACGAAGACATCTCAGGACTGTCGGGCTTGGACAATATCGCCGACGGCCGTGCCTGGGCAAAGTGGGATTTTGATCGAGACGGTTGGACGGATGTCGCACTTTGCAACGCGAATTACCCGCTGCTAAATCTGTATCGCAATCTGCAAGGTGAGCAGATCGCGCGCGATAAGCCCCATCACTTCGTGGCACTGCGCCTCGTCGGCGGCAATGCGCAGAGCTCGGCAGTGGCCGGATTGAGTAGTCGCGACGCCGTCGGCGCACGAGTGGAACTTCGCGCGGGTGATCTGCACATCACTTCGCATCGCCAATGCGGTGAGGGTTTCGCGGCGCAAAACTCTGCCACGCTCCTGTTGGGCCTTGGACGACATCAACAAATCGATGAAGTCACGATCCATTGGCCTTCCGGAAAAACCACAACGACGGAGTCCGCTCACATCGACCAATGGCTGTGGGCTTTCGAAACGCCCGATGTCTCACCATCCGGTGAATTGTTCGTGACGCGTGCCTATTTGAATCCCGTGAAATTATCCAGCGGCGGCGATCGCGTTTCGGACGCCGACGCCGACACGCCTTTCGACCGCCTACCGGTGACATCGCTGTTGAACAACAATGTCAGCGCTTCGGATGCGCCGCGATTGTATTTATTCACGACTACGGCTATCTGGTGCGAAGCCTGTCATCGATTGCAGCCGCAATTGCGCCGTGTTGCGGAACGATTCGGCAATCAGATTGCGCTCTACGGAGTGCCCATTGACCCGATCGAGACGCCTGATGAACTGCGCGCCTTTCGTGGATCGACTGCAGCCGGCGTACGAAATACTCGCGACAATCGCCGGTGAGGACCGGGAGGCCGTAATCACATCCATACGGCGTCGATTGAACACCGAATCAATCCCTTGCACGATCGTCACGGATCGCAACGGATTGGTCGTGAAGGCATTTCTGGGTGTGCCTACGGTCTCTGATATTGGGCGACTGCTGTCGCAATAGATCGCGCTCTGTTGGCGCCAGGCACTGCGTGAATGTTCACGTTTTATGACACGCTGCCCTAAATGAGTGTGAAGATTTCCGTTTTCACACAGCTTATAGGGGACATGTTCAATACTTTTTATGTTTATCTGCTTGTCGCCGAGTGTCTGCTTTCTATAACTCATGGAGTGTATAGGTCGCGTATCACTTCGATGAGTCTTACAAGAGGATATCGCAATGTCGCTCGAACCAAAATTTATAACGCACCGCCAACCGCAACGGGTAAGCCGTCACCAACGCCTGCGACTCGAGTGCCTCGAGCCTCGCCGTGTGCTTGCGGCGATGATCCAGGTTATCCACGATTCTCCGTTTGACGCGGCGAAGCTCGTAGACGTCTACGCAAACGATGAATTGTTGATCGATGATTTCGCCTTTCAGGATGCAACTCCCTATGTCGAAGTTCCTGCCAACGTGGACATCAAAATCGACATCACGGCTGCGGACGCAGCGGATAATTCGGCGCCCGTGTTCAGCACATCGGTCAATCTTCAAGACGCAACGTCGTACGTCGCCATAGCCACCGGAGACCCGTTGAACCGACCGGAGAATCCCGCGTTTACGTTGAACATCTCAGATCTAGGCCGTACGTCGGCCAGTGATCCGAATGCCGTAGAAGTGCTGGCATTTCACGGCGCGATCAATACACCGCCGGTTGACATCGTGGCAGTAGGCGAAGGCGTACTTGTCAACGATTTAGCCTACTCGCAGTTTTCTTCCGATTATGTTTCCGTAGCGCCGAACTTGTACACGGTGAATGTGACACACGCCAGCGACAATTCGACTGTGTTCGCGTCCTACTTTGCCGACCACCGCGGTGACCAGGGCGACGCTCTCGTTGTCGTCGCGTCAGGCTTCTTTCATCCTGCGGACGAGAGGCCCGATTTCAGTTTGTTCGCCGTGTATCCCGACGGATCGACGGCAACGCTGCCTTCAAGCGAATTCGCGCGTGTACAGCTCGTGCATAATTCACCGTATGCGGCGGCGGGCGCGGTCGATGTCTACGCCAATGACATGCTACTGCTCGACGATTTCGCTTTCCGCGACGCTTCGCCGTTTATCGATGTACCGGCCAACCTGGACGTCAAACTGGATATCACGGCTGCCGACGCGGCGGACAACAGTGCCCCCGTATACACCACGACGGTCAACTTGCCTGTTTCAACCTATGTTGTGATCGCCGGCGGCGATCCGCTGGGAACGGAAGGTCAGCCGGCGTTCGGCTTGGCCGTGACCGACATGGGTCAGGAGGCCGCCGCAAACCCGAGCAACGCTGAAGCCCTCGTATTCCATGGATCGCCCGACGCTCCTCCCGTCGACGTGTATGCGCGCGGCGGCGGCAAACTGGTTGATGACCTGGCGTATTCCGAATTCGGTGACGGCTACGTTTCGGTGCCACCTGGCAGCTATACACTGGACATCACCGCGGCCGACTATAACGCGGTGGTCATCGCTTCGTTTGAAGCGGACCTGAGCAGCCTGGCCGGCGGTGCCGCTGTCATCGCGGCTTCGGGCTTTATGACACCGGCAACGGACACAGATCCTGGCTTTGGTCTGCTGGCGATCTTCCCCGATGGAACCACCGCTCTGCTGCCGGCTGGTACGCCGGCACCGGTACCGGGCGATTCGAACGGCGACGGGCAATTCGATCATGAAGATCTGGTACAGGTGATGACCGCAGGGAAATATGAAACCGGTGAGGCCGCGACCTTCGAAGAGGGCGACTGGAATCGCGACGGCGTCTTCGACTCAAGCGACTTCATCTGCGTATTTCAGCTAGGAACGTATGTCGTCGATGAAGCGCCGGCCGCGGTCAGCGTCCAAGCCGTCGACGCGTTATTCGCCGGCTAGTTTCGTGCCGTCACTTCGCTGCGCCACGCACTCTTGTTCGCGGGCCAGCAACAACGACCGAGAGTGGGCCGCTGCGGCCCACTCTTTTTTGCGATTCAATCGATTTCGATGCGGTGATATCGATCGATTGCCGGAGCGTCGAGTGTGATCACGCGTCCAGAAACTAGCCGCGCCTCGATCGACCGCACACTGGTTGCGTTGCCGAGTCCGAAGTGCACGGTCGATGCGTGCTGCGCGTGAATTGAGTCGCCGGCTACGACGCAAGCGATCCGTCGGCCGCCGGCGTCATCCTTCAAGATGACGGTCGCACCCAACGGCGAATCTGGACCGGGACGCTCGACCAGCCGAACACCAATCCAATGATGTTCCGTGGACAACTGATTGCGATAGACGTGCAATAGCTGACCATCCGTCCATCGATCCTCGACGACCAGCAGATCCTGGCGACCGTCACCATCCAGATCGTCACTGATCACCGCACGGTCCGTCGAATTCCTGGCCCACTCCCATCAGAAAACCGAGATTCACAAAGCCATGTCCTTCGAGATTCACCAATAAGGCGTTCTTTTGATAACCGTCCCACGATTCACTCCGGTCGAAATAGCCTTCCATGATTTCGTTGAACACGGTCACTAACGCAGGATTGGGATTCGAATCGGCATCGTAGATATCGTGACACCAAAAATGGGAACAATGGTCTTTGGTCGATCTTCCACTGGCGTGACCGTTGGCGACAAAGATATCCGGGTAGCCGTCGTTGTCGACGTCCGCACTGGTCGCTCCCCAAGTCCATCCCGTGCGGGCAACTTGATCACGGTATTCCGGCTGGCGAAAACCATATTCGTTGCCCAGATACATGCGATTGCCATATGCCATCCGCCTCGCATCAAGTGGATATCCGCGCGGTCGCGACGGCCCAGCCGCATGTATTCCAGACGGCGCCGGTCGTCGAAGCCATGCCGGTAACGAAGAAATCGAGCTGCCCATCGACGTTGTAGTCGCTGAAGGTGGCTGCCATGCCGAACAAGTGCCATTCGTCGACCATCTGATTGGTGACATCGGTAAAGTAACCATGTCCGTCGTTCAGGTAGACATCGATGCCAGCGAAGTCGCTCACGACCAGCAGGTCCAGATCACCATCTTGATCCAAATCGACGAAAGTTCCTCCGAAGGAACGGCGAAAACGCTTTTCGCCCAAGCCCGCCTCTTCCGTGGCCGGGTCGAAGCGGCCTTGGCCTTGATTGATGAGCAGATAGGCGGGAAAGCCATCGTTTGCGTCGTAGTAGGGTGTCGGCATCTGTCCGCCGATGTAGGAAATCTTGTACTGACCAATCCAAAGATCGATGTCGCCATCCGCGTCGATGTCCCCCGCGGCCACGACTTGAGGTTGACGCAGTGGACCGCCGCCCTGAGTTCGTCCCAATGGCGGTTGTGTGAATCGTCCCTCGGCGTTTCCTTCGTATAACAGAATGTCGCCAGCGGTTCCCGGGCGGAGGAAATCCAGGACTCCGTCTCCCGTTAAATCCGCGACTAATCCGGTTTCGAAGCCGACGGCCGGATGATCGCAAAGCGTTGCTTTCTCAAACGATCCGCCGCCACGATTCCAGTACAGTTCGTTACAGCCTCCCAAGATGATTTCCGAAAGACCATCGTCATTCAAATCGTGCACGATGACCGGTTGAATTCCTGAGCGGTTTTCGTCGCTCAGCGTGGTCCACGGTGAACAGTTTCGCAAACCCCGGTTCTCCCGTGCGCCGATACAGCCTTAATTCCGACGCATCGACCGTATCGGGCAAGGGAAGTCCCTGGGCATCGCGTTCGGATTGCCAGACGACGCGCAGGTCGCCGCTCAGTACAACGCGTTCGCGACGACCGCTGTGAATGGCATAAATCGCCATGGTGATACGTGCAGCGCACGGACCGTCGGTCGGGGGATCGAATTGTGCGTGATGCCATTCGGTCTGCACAATCTCATAGCCAGCGTGCTGTAGGCCTTGCAGACGTTGCCGCCATTCCGCCTCCGATAGCGCGACCGGCCGCTCATTGAGCGTTGCTACGGTCGCCCCCCAACGTATCGCTGCCGCAATACCCGGCGTTCCCACGATAAATTGACGGACAGGCTGTTTAAAAAGCACTTGGTAAGGATCGCCGGCCGCTTTACGCTGTTGAACCAACAAGGCATCCCACAACCGCACCAGTGCGGCTTCGTACTGTTGGGCCAACACTTCGTCTTGCCAAATCGTTTCGTCGCGCTCTTGCCGCTGTTGTGCGAGGCTGACGGGCCGTGAAAAGTCGAGGTCGGACGGCAAGTCCAGCTCCTGCAACTCGCGGTCCCGGATCGCATCGCCGCCTCCGGCCGTGTCGGCTGCAGTTTTTTCAACCGCGTTCGACGGCGCGGCGGCCTGCTTGGGCTTGGATGCGGTCAAGTCTTGCGTGATTGACCGAGGGCTCGAAGTGTCCTCGACTGCTGCGGGCGGCTCCTTTGTCTGCGGTGTGCTAGTCCCGATCTCGGCCGACTCCTGAACTCGCTGCGATTCGCAGCCGGGCGCGGGAAACAGCATCGCTACGGCGATCCAGATCCCAAGACCTCGACGATCAACACAACGACTGAGACAAGGCGGCGACTTGGATTGCATGACGGGGTGTGCCGACAACCGAATCGCGGCAGATTCGGGGAGAGTTAGATGTTACGAGCCATCGATTGAGCCGCCTCCCAGTTTAGCACAGTTCACGGTCCATTCGTCCAGCTTTGCCTTTCGAAGCTCTGCGAGCGGCCCGCGCGGCTACGGCGGCGGCGCATCGATCCAGCGGGCGAGTTTCCGGCCGGTAACACTGAGGGGATAGGCGGCAAGGTCGTCGGCCGGGACCCAGCGACAGTTTTGTGGATCGCGAGGGCGTCCTGATTGGTAGTCGGCGTGGTAACACGTGAGCGTGATCCGAAACCTTGTCACGCCGTGCTTGAGGACCGTCAGCCGTGGCCCGATATGGACGTGGACCCCGGTGAGTTCGGCGACCTGCTGGGGCAGCGGTTGGCCGCCGTCGAGATCGGGATCGTGAGCAAAGCGAGGAAAATCCCAAAGGCCCGCCCACCGTTCTTGTGGACCGCAGCGACGGAGCAGGACCAGTTGCCGGCGCCGCACCATCACCGCCGCCTCAGCAATCTCCTCGTAACGCACCTTCTTGCTGGCGACTGGGATTTGATCCTGCCACCCGTGTGCACGCGTGGGACAGAGGCGTGTCAAAGGGCAAATGTGGCAAGCAGGTCGGCGAGGTTTACACAAGGTACTGCCCAGTTCCATCATCGCCTGGTTAAACTCGCCGACGCGTTGACGAGGCAAAATGGTCGCGGCGAACTCCCAGAGCCGTCGCTGTCCTGCGGCGCGGCGTGGATCTTGCCGATAGCCCAGAAGCCGGCTGTACAGGCGAAGCGTGTTGGCTTCCAGAATGGGCTGTCGCTGATCGAAGGCAATCGAGAGGATCGCTCCGGCCGTGTACCGTCCCACGCCCGGCAGCGTCAGGACTTCGTCAAGGGTCGCAGGGAACTGTCCCTGATGTTGGGCGACAATCTGTTGAGCCGCCTGATGTAGCTGGCGCGCCCCGGCGGTAATATCCCAGGCCTTCCCACAATCGCAACACTTCTGATTCATCCGCATCTGCCAATTCCGCTGCGGACGGGAACCTGGCGACAAACCTTTCAAAGTAGGGCTTCACCGTCTCGACCTGTGTCTGCTGCAGCATGATCTCGCTGATCCAGACGCGATACGGATCACGCGAGCACCGCCAGGGAAGGTCGCGGGCATGGTCGGCGTACCACGTCCAAATCGCATGTCGCAACGAGCGCCGCCAGCGGGCATCTGCCGGACCCGCGAGCTTCGTTGTGGAGGGATTCGTCAAATTCGCCATCGACACCGCTCCCTGATGTACGTCCCGAACCTCCACGTTAGCGGTCTTCCCGAATCGCGGAAAAGCTCCAACAATACCTCATTCCCGCCAGTTGACTGGAATTGAATCGTCGATCGCCACTATCTTAAAGCGATTCCGACAATGCGGTAGCGGTCACCGCGCGGATTGGCGGGGACGTTATGGAACCAAACCGTGGGAGGATAATTTCCCAATGAGCAAGATTCAATGGAGCTACCACCGGAACGGGTGTAAGACGTGCGGCAAGACGCAGGCGTTTTTGGCAGCACATGAACTGGCGGCGGACGAACAAGTCGATGCGCGAAAAGTGCGAATCCAGGCTGCCGATGCGTTGGCGTTGGCTCGACAAGTCAATGACATCTACGCGACTCGGGGCCAGAAAGTCATTCATCTCAACATGAAAAAGGACCATCCCGACGACGAAACGCTGGTCAAACTGCTGATCGGGCCCAGCGGCAATCTGCGGGCCCCCACGCTTCGAAAAGGCAAGACACTGGTCGTAGGATTCGATCAGGAAACCTACGAGCAGATCTTCGACTAGCCGCAAGGCGAGCCGAATTGCGCGGGTACGGTCGCGCGACGCAAGAAAAGGTCGTCGCGCCCCAACGTGCGGGCGAGCGGTTGTCGTGGCGGGCGGAGGTTTAGCTGGCGTCGGTTCCCAACAAATGCCGCACGGCAGCTGCAATATCGGCTTGCTTCATCAGGCCTTCGCCGACCAGCATCGCATCGACGCCGGCTTCCTGCAGTCGCAGCACGTCCTGGCGCGTATGTATGCCGCTCTCGCCTACCAACAGGCACTCTTCCGGAACCGCCGCGCACAAGCGTATCGTATGCTCCAAATCGACTTGGAACGTCCGTAGGTCACGGTTATTGACGCCGATCAGCGTCGCACCGGCCTGCAAAACGCGCGGCAAGTTGTCCGGTTCGTACAATTCGACCAGCGGAGTCAGGCCTAGGTCCACAGCCTCATTATGCAGCTTACGCAAGTGACAATCGTCCAGGCATTCGGCAATCAGCAGGACCGCATCCGCACCTGCCACACGAGCTTCGAGCAACTGATAGCTATCGAGGATGAAATCTTTGCGGAGTAGTGGCAGGTCGACGGCCTGACGGATGCGTCGCAGATATTCGAGTGATCCCTGAAAATACGTTTCGTCGGTCAGCACGCTAATGCAACTGGCGCCGGCTTGTTCGTAGATTCGTGCAATGGCGACCGGATCGAAATCACGACGAATGACTCCCTTGGAAGGGCTGGCCTTTTTGACTTCGGCGATCAATCGCATGGGCGGGCCGTCCGCCAGCACATAGAAAAACGATCGTACAGGTGGGGCCTGCGATAAAGCAGCGCGCAAATCGGCGGCCGGTACTTGCTGCTGAGCCTGAGCGATTTCACGTCGTTTGGTAGCGACAATTTTATCGAGGATGGTAGACACGGAATAAACTCGCAGCCTGAAGAACGAGCATTTACCCTAATGTTTGAAATGCCGACGCCCGGTGAAGACCATAGAAATGCCACATTCGTTGCAGGCGGCAATCACCTCATCATCTCGTTTCGAACCGCCCGGCTGAATGATAGCCGCGATACCTGCTGCGGCCGCGCAATGAATGGAATCGGGAAAGGGAAAGAAAGCGTCGGAGGCCAGGACCGCGTCCTGGGATCGATCGCCGGCCTTTTGCAGCGCGATTTCTACCGAATCCACGCGACTCATCTGCCCCGCGCCCGCACCCAACAGGGCTCGCTCGCGGCTGACTGCGATCGCGTTACTCTTGACATGCCGGACAATCGCCCAGCTGAACTTGAGTTCTTCCATCAAACGCTCGTCGGGACGCTTCTCGGTTACAACTTGCCACGCCGATTCCGTATCTTCCTGCAGGTCGTCTTCCTGCAGCAACATGCCCCCAGCAATGTGCCGATAGTGCCATTGCGGCGCCTGCTCCTGCAGATCGCCGACTTCCATCAACCGAACGTTGCTCCGCCACTTCGGGCGCGTTGTAAGGATCTCTAGCGCGGCTGGCTCAAATGCCGGCGCAACAAGGGCTTCAATGAACAACCCGGGCGTCGCGAGCACCTCGGCTGTGGCGGCGTCCACCGGTTGGTTGAAGCCCAGAATGGATCCAAAAGCACTGACGGGATCTCCCGCCAGTGCTCGCTCAGCGGCAAGGGCCAGTGTCTCGGCGGAGGCTGCTCCACAGGGATTGTTGTGTTTGATCACCGATGCGGCGGCTGCCGGTAACGATCGGGCGATGGTCAGTGCCGCGTCCAAATCCAACAGATTGTTGTACGATAACTCCTTGCCATTCAATTGGCGGGCGCCGATCATACTCGGTCCCGGCACGTTGGCGAAGCGATACAAAGCCGCGCGCTGATGAGGGTTTTCGCCATAACGTAAGGTAGCGGTGCGTTCCAACGCCACGTTCAGTCGCGCCGGGAATACCTCGTGTTCCTCGCGGAGCCGGTCAGCAAAAAAGTGACTGATTGCTTGATCATAAGCCGCGGTTCGCGCAAAGGCCGCAGCCGCCAGCTGACGCCGCAGTTCCAAGGTTGTGCCGCCGCGTGTCTGCACCTGGTCGAGGATCTCGGCATATTGCGAGGCATCCGTGGCGATCGTGACGAAGGCATGATTCTTCGCCGCCGCACGTACCAAACTGGGACCGCCAATGTCAATCTTTTCGATCGCCTCGGCCTCTGTGACATCCGCCCGCGCGACGGTGGCTTCGAATGGATACAGATTCACCACGATCAGCTCGAACGACACGATGTCGTGGTCCGCCAAAGCCTGTCGGTCATCGTTTCGATCGTGTCGGCAGAGGATCCCGCCAAACACCTTGGGATGGAGCGTCTTGAGTCGCCCATCCATCATCTCGGGAAACCCCGTGTACTGCGAAATATCATGCACCGTCAGGCCCGATTCACGCAAGAACGCCGCCGTTCCTCCCGTGCTATAGATCTGCACACCGGCCGCTGACAAACCCTGGGCAAAACCCGCGAGCCCCAGTTTGTTGCTCACGCTGATGAGTGCCCGCTGAATGGTTGGTGAAGTCATGAATCATCCCGTGACGATGAGATTGGCGTGGCCCAGCCGAATTGGCCGAGTCGCGTTGGGACGCTCGAGCCGCCCGACCGCGATGTCGATTGTCGAGTTTGCCTGACGAGGGTCAACACCCCTTGCTTGGAGAACCGCCAGCGGAGTCCCCACTCCTCCAAAGCCATGAGGGACTCCGGTGAGCTTCGAAGCCAATTCGTTGAGCGTCTTGCGGGTCGCCACGAGCGACGCCTCGCGCTCGTTCAGCAGCTTGCCCATGCCCCCCGGCCTTGGCGGCATCGCCCTTGAACTGCAGGTCGCTCTCAGCGCGAATGGAGTTCAGTACGTTGACCGGCTCGGCAGCGTGAGCAACGGTCCAGGCAAGGCAGAGAAACAACGCAGTTGCAAGTCGTGCTGTGGCGATAGGACACTCCCCAAAGAAATCAAACTCGAAACGGTGAACTTGCGATACAGCGAAACCCAACTTCGACTATGGTGCTGAACGATTTTCCTTCAGCTCGCTGCTCTTTAACCCGTCAATGATGAGCTTTGACAATTCCTCCGCATGATCGGTACGAAAGATGTGCTGAGCGTGTGCGTTGCCGTCGAGCACGACGAGCTTCTTTGGCTGGGGAGCTTCGTCGTATTGCTGCTTAACACGTGCGCTCAATCTGTCGCCGCGACTGACTATGAATAGCTTGTTGCCTTTTAGATCCTGGGGACGGCTAATCGGTACCGGGGCAAGAAGGATGAGCGAATCGATTTCACCTACATTTGACTCGACGGCCGCTTGAGCGGATGCGCCTCCTCCCATACTGCCACCAATCACCGACACACGCTTCACACCTTGATCATGCAAGTACCGCACGGCGGCCAGCACGTCCAGGTATAACGCCGCCTTCTGCGTGCCCGCCTGAGACCTACCGTAACCTCGAAAATCAATCGCGAGTACGCGGAAGCCATTTTGCGCGAGTAGTGCAGACTGCTCGGCCCAGCTCTCTTTGTTGAAAGCAGCACCGTGGGCCAATACCACCGCATGATCGCCGTCGCCGTAGAGCAACGCGAAGCAACGACCCCCATCGGATGTGGGAAAAGACACTTCCCTGGAATCCGTCGACGCGCCACCCTTGCCGCCTTGAGCTAGGCCGTGCGTGAAAATAAACAGGAAACCAACCAGCAGCGACAGAATCACGCTTGTTCGAGACATTGACTTACTGACCTCTGGGGATCCGGCGCATTACCGGTCCTATTCTAGCCGAGTAGCGGCGAGAAATCACGTGAGGCCAGACGAGCCCCTCTATGGGGCCATGGAAGCGTGGCGCAGACGGTCCTATCGCGGCACATCGCAAGTTCCGAAAAGTTCTTTCGGACCTCCGCCGAATGACTTAGCCCAGAATGGAGCGCGGACGGACCAACGCCGCCAGCAATCCTCCGATCAGCAACACGGCCGTGGTTGGCTCAGGAACGATGGCAGCCGGTAGCTTGGGTCCCGTTTCGAAACCGCCTTCCGTCAGCGCGGCTACGAGGTCACTGGTGCCGAAATCGCCGTTCCCGTCCCAGTCGCCCTCGGCCCAGCTTGAATTAAGAGCTTGGAAGTCCTCAAACTCCCCTGCGGAAAACACCGCTACCAAATCGCTGCTGTTGAATTCTCCGTCCAAGTTGGCATCACCTAAGTACGTGTACAATGTGCTTTCGTCGCCAACAAGAAAGCCCAGGTCGTCGACATTGACGAATCCGTCTCCCGTGAGGTCAAACGCAAGATCGTGCGTTCCGGCCAGCATCCTGCTGATCAGCAAATCGATATCGTTTACGTTCAACACACTATTGCCATCAAAGTCGCCGGCTCGAGCGTCACGAATTGGCTGCGTTGCGGCGCGGACAAATCGAAAAGATCCATCCGCCGTAAGCTCAGAATCATCGTCGCCCGTACCCGTCCACAGAAACATCTTACCATCTGACACTTCATTATTTTGCGCAACGAGAGTAGGCGTTGGGGGCATCGGCGTGCCAACCGGCCACGCCCAAAACTCAAGATTGTCGCCGAATACATCAAGCTGAATCATGACATCCTGTTGAGTGACGTCAACATCGATCGATGCCTCGCCGATGACATCCAACGACCCGCCAATTACTAACGCGGCTCTATCCGCAGAGACCATCCCACCGTACGACCTATCTAGCCCTTCATTCCAACGCACGGCGACGCCAATGAGTTCACTTTCGTTTAGTCGAACTTCGGCGCACAATGATGTGTCCGCGAATTGCACATTTTCGTCGTCCTCGACGATTGTTGTGAATGCTTGTCTACCGCCATTCGTCAGTCGTAAACTCCCCTCTTCGACGTCGACTTCCCCCGTCCATAGCTTAGTCCAGCTGACAGGAGCCCCATCCACGATGTTGCCATCTTCGAAGTCATCGCAAAATATCTGACCAGGAACAGATATCGCACACGATTCCACTTGCCCATAGGATTCGACCACCGACAGCACGGCAATCACAAGGATCGAAGCAATATACTGTGAAAAGTGCTGTGCAAAACCCTTCATGTGCTATTCCCTTTGTGTCTATTGCTCCGTCTGCGTCGCGGAGTCTTGGATTGACGAGGTGGACAAGTTCACGAATCGGAAAGCACCCTTTACAGAACGCGTCGGATCAAACACCTTGCGATCGGAATAAGTACTGACGAACAGGAACACTCGTCCGTCTAGTATGGTCGAATCTTTCACCGTAAGTGTCGGCTCATGCGGACGAGCTTCGTTGGCCGGCCACACCCAGCACTGAATCGTGTCACCGAACGCGTCCAGTTGCATCACTACGTCTTCAGTCGTGATATCGAAGTCAACCGGCTTCTCAGCGAGCCCCTTAATCAGACCACCGAAAAACACAGCAACTCGATTGGTGTTTAAGGCACAGACATAGGACAGATTCTGCGAATCGTTGTTCCGAACCGCCAGGCCGATTTCGTCACCGGCGAGAAGTCGTGCTTGAGTCCGCATGGAAGTACCTTCGAAGATTGTCGTTGCCTCGGTTGATATCGTGGCAAACGCCGATCCCGTCCCAGTCAACACGAGACTCTCGTCGACAATTGTCAGTCGTCCTGAGTCGAAATCACGTATCCAGCTGACAGGATCGTTGTCCTCAAGATTGCCGTCGGCAAAATCGTCGACGAATACGACAGACTCGCCAATCCCCTCACCGAAACTCGTGGCACTGAGGAAAAGTGGTAAGGTCGCGGCGCCGCCACCAACAATCGCCAGGCACGCGGCCACCAGACCGACGACCGACTTGACCTTCGCCAGCGCCAACGGCTTGTTCGCGAGATGAACTACTGTCGACGACACGTTGACTCTATCGGTCTTTCCTATCGCGAACAGGACAGCCTCTTTGGAAATAGCGGCGGCAGCATCGTCGGCGATGGCTGACGATGCCTTACACGAAAACGCAGCAGGCACTGCGATACCAGCCACGGTCAATGAGGCTCCCCGATTCACTAGACGTTTGTGTAATTGCTTTCGACCTTTCGCAAGACGATCATAAAGGGAACTGGTAGGAAGCCCCAGCAACTTCGCTGCTTCTTTCTGAGGAACTTCCTCCAAGTCACAGAGTACGATCACCTCGCGAAGCTGTGCAGACATATGCATCAGTTCTTCGTCGAGAATACTCTCTAATTCTTTATGGGCGACAGAAAGTGACGGATCACTCGCGCAATTCGTTTCACTCAATTCATCAGATTGTCGTTGCATAGCGAGCTCTTGCTTTCGTTTCCAGCGAGCATTCAATCTCCGGTGTTCGGCTGCGCAGGTGTACGCGACTTTATAGAGCCAGCCCGCCGCGTTTGGCTTGCGTTGAAGTTTTCCGGCAGCCTTAGCCAGGGCAAGCATCGTCGCTTGAAATGCCTCTTCGACGTCTTCCGGCTGTTTTAGGACTCGGCGAGCGACGGCCAAAACCATGGGGCCATGACGCTTTACAAGCTCCGCAAACGCATCGTGATCTCGCGTCGTTTCAAACCGTTGGAGTAGTTCCGCATCATTCGCTGTCGTGATTTGATCTTGATTCATCGGATTCGTGGATGGCGTGGGCGAGTGAGCTGTTGCATGCGACACTATAAACACGTTGCGTCGTCATGAAAATCCGGAGATTTTACAAGGTTTTTTCCGAATGCGTCGATCGCAAGAGGAGCACAAGTCTGATTTCCCGTCCCACGATCTCGTCGTTTCGGGACGTATTGAAATCCCATTCTAGCCATGGGGACCCCACGAATTCCACGGATAGGACGCTCTTCCAGAGCATGGAACATTCCTGCTCGGCACGCACGTTGCTCGAGTCAATTCCCGGGAGGCACGTTCGGGCGCTGGGGCGTTGCGTTTAAAACGCCAAGAGTGCAGAGGATACACAGAGATCGGTCGGATTGTTCAGGATAGGTAACTGCTTGCTGAACGGCGTTGATTCCGCTAATCAACTATTCTCAATCACAATCAAAACACAAATGGCTCCTCTGCGCGCTCTCGACGTTTAAACAACTGCCCGAGTGGCACCCGGGCCTTCCTCGGGCGAGATGACAAGAGAAGAATCAAAGGCCGTACTCAAATCGCAAATGCTCCGCTGAAAGCAATTGGTGCGTAGGTCCCACTTGATCGCACAGTCTGCTTCATGGGCGAGCGAATCGTAACCGGATGGATCGGTCGTGTCGCGGAAAACACTGTTTGGTTATGTCGTACAGAGGGGAATGCCCGATCCGGCAGCCACGTCGGAACGGAACGACTCGTGCGGATCTTATGGCTCAGCGAGTCAATGTCGGCAACATCCAACACATCATCTGCGTCTTTGAAAAAGTTCAGCATTTGAAAGGCCTTGTTCGCTGAAATCCCAGCGGGTCAGATCGTGCCCCGAAAGTCCAATGCCATGCAGGTTTCTCTCCTGGTAGCTGGCCGTCGAATTCTAGATTCCGATGGTCCAACTCGGCAGGCGGGTCGTTGTCGACGGTCTCGGAGACAACATGATGTTGAGCGACTAACATTGGAATTCCTCTTCGTGGTCGGCACCAAAATCGAAGAGCAAATAGTGGACCTTCCGCCCAAATACCGGTAGTAACCGAAGCGGCAAAGGTGGCGAGGCAATCGGCAAGAATGGAGGTGAGCCCTGTGGCACCGTGGGGCGCAGCTCTCTTCTCGGTTTGTGCCGACAGACGGGATTGGGCCAAACGCCGTGGCCAGGGTCCAGCAAAACATGCCAGTCGCTGATACAAGTAAGTCCGAATCGCGACAACGAGAAGGCAGTTACTAGAGCTGGTTTCACAATAGGGAGTGACAGGCTCCTGCCGAGCCGCCCGTGCACAATTCGGCTGAAAAACATGGCTCAGCTGGAGCTTCGCCCTGGCGCGTCGCGACGAACGGGTGTCTGTTTCAGTGACGCACCGCCGTGACACAATGGGGTGATGCACCGCCGGACGAAAAGGAACGCAGCCAATATTATTCGGCACAGCCGTCTCGGTGTCACGTTTCGTGAGCGGCGCGTTTCGCTAATTCGCTGCGTCCTCGTTGAGGCGTCCTGCGGCTAAGCTATTAGGTCACGAACGACGTGGCCATGGACATCGGTTAAGCGGTAGTCTCGACCGCTATATCGATACGTAAGTCGCTCGTGATCCAAGCCCATCAGGTGCAGAATCGTCGCGTGAAGGTCGTGAACATGAACGCGATCTTCAATCGCCGTCAAACCAAACTCGTCGGTCGCGCCGTAGCTTAATCCCGACTTCACACCACCGCCGGCCATCCAAACGGTAAACCCATAGTGATCGTGATCGCGTCCCTTCTGGCCTTCCGACGTGGGCGCTCGACCAAACTCACCACCCCAGATGACGAGCGTCTCATCCAAAAGGCCACGTTGCTTCAAATCTTTAAGCAACGCTGCGATACCTTGGTCGCATGCGACCGCAAGCTTGCGGTGGCCATCCACAATATTGTCGTGTCCCGTGTCCCACGCGATATCGTACCCATCGATGGAATGCGAGAGCTGGACCATGCGCACACCGCGCTCGACCAAGCGTCGAGCGAACAAGCATCCCTTGGCGTATTCCGAGTCGCCGTACATATCCAGCGTCGATTGGGTCTCCTGCGTCGTGTCGAAGGCACCAGGCACAGCAAATTGCATGCGAAAGGCCATCTCCATCGCCTGAATGCTGGCTTCCAACTGACTGTCCCGTCGCTGTTGTTGCAGGTCCAGCTGATTGAGTTGCGTCAGCAAATCCGCCTGCTGACGTTGCGATGCTTGTGTCAACCATCGATTCTTTAGGTCGGCAACGATCCGATCGGGCTGCATCTCGTGAATATTCACATACGTTCCCGTGTAAGCGCCGGGCAAGAACGCGTTTTCCCCAGTTGGCCAATTTATTCCTCGGTTGGCGCGAGGACTCATAGCAATAAAACCAGGCAGGTCCTGATTCTCCGTACCCAGCCCGTATACGAGCCAAGCTCCCATGCTCGGCCTACTAGGCTGAAGATGTCCCGCATTCATCAACATCATCGCGCCGGCGTGCTCCGGAATATCCGTGTACATCGAATGAATGAAACAAATCTCGTCGACACAACTGGCAACTTGCGGAAATATCTCGCTCACCCACTTCCCGGTGTGGCCGTGCTGTCGAAACTTGTAGGGCGACGGCATTAGCCCCATCTTCGTGTTTCTCAGCGACTTGCGATCGACTAACTTGGGACGCTCTCCGGCATGTTTTGCAATCGCTGGCTTATAGTCGAACGTATCGACCTGCGACGGACCGCCGGGCATGAACAGTTGGATAACGTGTTTTGCGCGGGGCAAAATGCGGTACTTTTGGGGCTAGCGGTGAACGAGCGATTGGAGGCGCCGCGGACGCCGATTCCGATAATCCAAGCATCCCTGCCTGAGATAGCACACTTGCCAGTCCGAGCGTGCCAAATCCTGCTCCTAATTTTCCCAGCAGCCGCTCGCCGGCCAAGGTCGACACGACGACCCTTTGCTAACGGATCTCTCGCGATGCAGCTTTCAGGTGGCACCGAGCCATTGAATATTGGGAACATGGCTATCTCACAAACATAAACTCGTTCGAACTTAACAGTACTTGCGCATAGCGATGCCAAGGGGAAAGACCCTCGTCGTTGGTCGGAGCGGCCGAAGCCAAGAACTGACGGCCGATGTCTACTTCGGTCGCCGATGGCTCGCGGCCGTACAGCAGCGAATAGGCGAGCTGGATTTTTTCGGCGTCTGAGTCTGGCGAATTGCGACCAACGTGATCGACGGTTCGATCTAATCGGTCAACAAATGCCCGAGCTCGCTGCACGACGAACGGACTATTGAGCATGAACAGGTATTGCTGAGGCACTATACTACGAGGACGTTGAGCAACGGTCGCGCGCATCAGCGGAAAATCGAACGTGCGCAAGAATCGATCTGACGGAAACACGTCACCGTTACGACTGACTTTGGCGTACAACGTGCGGCGGTTACTGCTCGCGATATCGTCTACCGGCGGCCCACCACCTTCCACATTTAGCTCGCCGGTGACAGCAAGCAAAGAATCTCGCCATGTTTCAACATCCATTCGGCGGGGATTCTCGCGCCACAGTAGTTCATTGCCGGAATCATGATTGAATGACGCTTCATGAAATTCGCTGCTTAGCTGATAGGTTCTCGACAAGATGATCTGCCGGTGCAATCGTTTGAGGGACCAACCATTTTCGATGAAATCAACCGCCAGCCAGTCTAACAGAGCAGGATGCGTTGGCCGTTGTCCGAGCGCACCGAAATTGCTGGGCGTGCGCACAATCGCCTCGCCAAAATGATGCATCCATACGCGGTTTACAAACACGCGTGCCGTCAGCGGATTGGCGGGATCGACGATGGCTTCAGCCAACGCTTCGCGGCCGCTCCCATGGATTAGCGGTCGCGGCTCGCCGTCGCTGAGTATGCGGAAGAACTGTCGCCTCGCAAGATTGCCGGTTTTACGCAAGTTTCCACGCACGGCAACGTACATGTCTGCATCGCCCGCCTCCTGAAGTGCGTGAGCGGTGTCGTAACCCGGTGGAGCATTCGCCCGGAGCTTCGTGAGCGTTTCGGCCCATTCTGCCAACTGCGTTTGCTCTTCTGCAGTTGCTTCACGATGTTTCTTCTTTATGCTCTGCTGGAGCGTGTTGATCTGGTCCTGCAGACTTCTGACTTCTTGTTGATACGCTTCGAAACGCTGCACTCGGGACGCGTCTGCCAACGGCAAGCGATGAGTGGCTGTATTATTAAAGACACCCGCCACCGCGTAATAATCCAGTTGTTGGATCGGGTCGAACTTATGATCGTGACAACGTGCGCAAGATCCAGTGATCCCGAGCAACCCACGTGTTAGTGTATCCATCCGATCGTCTAAAGTTTCCCCTCGGGCCTCGCGATACTATCAGGATCGCCTCCGTCCGATCGATATTCGGGGCCTAGTGCAAAGAATCCCGTCGCGACCGCATCGTTACAATCGCCGATGATATCTCCCGCAATCTGCATCCGAAGGAACTGGTCGATCGGCAGATCGGCATTCATGGCATCGACAACCCAATCGCGATATCGCCACGCATCGGGCAACGCTTGATTGTCGAGAAATCCACCGTAGCCGTCGCTGTATCGTGCGACGTCAAGCCAATGACGTGCCCACCTTTGGCCGTATTCGGGTGAGCCGAGCAAACGATCGACGAGCGACGCAACGGCGACTTGCCGATCCTTCGCTGCCGCTGCCACAAAGGCCCGGACGTCGTCAGGAGTTGGGACAATTCCGACTAAGTCCAAGAAAATGCGCCGGACCAGAACTCGAGGCTTCGCTAAAGGATTCTGCTCGATCGCTACTGCCTCGCGACGCGCAGTCGACAAACCGGTCAATAACGTTTTCGTGAAGGGTACCGTCGCCAGCACGGACGACATCGCCAGGGACAGCTGTTTTTCGCGGAGGCTGCCAAGCCCAGTGCCGCTCACGTTCCGCCTGCCAGTTGATGGCTTGCCGAGGAGCCGCACTTTGCTGGGCGGGGGCAGAGTCAACCCGTGGCCAGGGAGCACCGATGGTCACCCATTTTTCAATGGCTGCGATCTGGCGATCGTTTAGCTGCTTGTCGGGCGGCATCTCGGCCGCTTCGTACCGAACCGCCGAAACCAAGCGACTTTGCTCGGGATGTCCGGCGATGACAACGGGCCCGGACTCGCCACCAACTAGCATGCCTTCGCGACTGTCGACATACAATTCCGCCTTCAATTGCTTGGCATCCGTGCTGTGACATTGATAACAGTGAGCAACCAGTATCGGCCGGACTTCGGTTTCAAAGAACTCAATTTGTTCGGCATTGAACTGCGCCTCCGCGGCAACTTCCCACGCCACGACATCCGCTCCGGTAGCGAGCAATGACAGGAGAATGGCAAAGGCGATGACTTTTGCTTTGTGACACATCGGGAAGTTTGGCGATATAGGCCACCGTGGAGATGTGTAGGAGGGCTTTGAGGTATGGCAACTACGAGTTTAATCGCGCACGCATCAAATGCCAAGTTTACTTATCAAGGTGGCGAGCAGACAGAAGCAGGCGGCACGAGTACACTTGCCATCAACGGGATCAGTGATGGTGGCAGGACAGATTGAGAATACCGTCGCGAACATCTATTTCGCCGGTGTGAGCGTCGGTGAGGTCACTCCGGTGACGGAGGATTACGAGGATTCCCACAATGACCAAGTTCCACTCGCATCAAATTTGCTTTTCAATCGAAACTCGTGGGCATCGACATATGCACGACCTGACGGCGCGCATCACGGAGATCGTGCGCGACAGCGAGGTTTTGACCGGCATTGCCCACGTGTTCAACGTCGGTAGCACGGGTGCGATAGGGACCATCGAATTTGAACCCGGGCTCGAGCAGGATTTACCCGAAACGCTCGATCGGCTAATGCCTCCAAGCCGCGGCTACGGGCACGAACGAGCGTGGCACGACGGCAACGGCCATTCGCATCTCCAAGCTACGATCTTGGGACCTGGATTGTCGCTACCGGTCGCCAATGGTCGTCCCGTGCTCGGCACCTGGCAGCAGGTTTTTCACCTCGAATGCGACAACAAGCCCCGAAGCCGCGAGATTGTGGTCACCGTCATCGGAGCACTCTGAGCGTGACAACGGGGACGCAGCTCCAATGGTCAGCAGACTTGGTATGGCATTCGTAGAGTCCGTTTGATTAACCGAAGCAGCTTCGATCCGAACACGTACTAAGCGCCAGCTGCGTATTGTTCACGGTGCCTTCGTCGTTTTGCTGAATGCGCGGATTTGTAGAATTGTACTTGCCTGCGAGATTCGTAGCGTCGTTGACGAAATGATTTGGCGTTATGAGATTGCTCAGACACCGGTTTGAGATAGCTCCTTAGACGCCGCGAGTCGAGAGTTCCCCATTCAATTCGTCTTTGCGAACTTCCTGAGCCGTCAGAGCAAGAGCGGCCAAGCTCATCGCCAACACTTAGCGGTGATACGCCGGTTTCCGAGTTTGATCGAAATTCGCCTGCTTTGGAGATGCATGACAAAGTGCCAAGTCGAAACTCGTGGGGACTCTTGAAAGATCAATTTGAGCCTGTAGGGGCTCTATCTTAAAGCCCGTTGTGGCGCATCGGTCGATGCCACCGTGGCGATGAATTGACCACACAAGACAAGAGCGTTCAGCGATATGTGAATGCTTCCCAACTGACCAATCTCGATTTCGGCACTATTACCCTTTTAACGCAAAGCTTCGAGGTCACGCGATCGGTCGTCTCAGAAGTACACTGCGCTTTCGCCATAGATCCTGTCGGACTTCGGCAAGACAAACTGATTGCAATGTGAGAAGTTCGAAAAGTATGACGGCCAACGAGTGAATGTCGTTCGTGATCACCACCGGATTCTAGCGAAGGCATTGAAAGAAAAGGTTAGAGCGAACCAATGCCCGTTGGCCACCTGCAACGCCGTTTAGATGGGTACGGGACGAAGCGTCAAATAGTCCGCCGACGGATCTTGGGGAAGCCCGCGGCGACGATGACGACAAGTGCGAGCAGATGAACTGACGCAGGCTCGGGAACTACCGCGAACGGCTGTCTCGACCCCATTTCGTACCCACCGTCCTGGAACGCGACTATTAGATCTCCTGTCGTGAAATCACCGTCGGCATCCCAGTCTCCTTCCGCCCAACTGCTATTATTTTCCGTGGCGTCTTCATATTCGCCAGCCTGAAATACATCGATGAGGTCGCTGCTGTTGAATTCCCCGCTCAGATTCGCATCGCCGAGCCAGGTTGTCTTAAGGTCATGGACCCAAAAAGCAAGGTTTTGACTGCCAACATTGCCGTCTGAATTCACATCGAATAACGCACTCTCGTGTCCATCGCGGATGGCGAACGAAAGTTCGTCAATGTCGTCAACAGATAGCATCATGTCAAAGGAAAAGTCGCCGGGCACTGAACCGAGATGCGTATCGGCCACGTGGACAAAGCGAAAGATCGCCTCACCCGAGGAAGGTGCAAACGCGGCAATACCGGGCCTACCCATCGCGTAAGTTGCATCCCGCGCTGTCAGTTGAGCTTCGGCGGGCATTGGCTCGCCTGCCCGCCACGCCCAGACGCTCAGCTGATCGCCGACGGCGTCGAGCTGAACGATTACGTCCTGGTCGATGGAGTTGAAGTCAACGCGACTCTGCGCAGGGGACTCGGTCGGAAGTTCGGGTCGGCTCGTATAATGTCGAGCAGGCCCGTGCGACTTAATCCTGCGGCGTAGCCAAACACCGAGCCACGTCGAACTCCCACGCCCACAAAGTCGTCAGTACTTCCTGTCCCAGTGATTCGCGCCCGAGTGCGAATCGACGTGTCCGCAAGCTCGAATTCTGGCACGGTTGAAACCATGATCGTACCATTGCTCAGGACGTAGTCTCCACCGATCGCGTCGTAACGTCCAGGCGCCATACGCTCAGATTCCCACGCGACGGGAACCCCGTCCTCAGCATTTCCGTCCGCGAACGAGTCGTGAAAGATTGTGGTGGTGCGCGTTGTGTCCGACGACAGCACGGAAATCGCCACCACCGAAACTACGATCATTGACAGTTGATCCGAGGGTTTCATGCTTCCTTCCGTCCCAGGGCTACTCGAAATCCAGGTATCAGCCAAGCTCGTTCGTGTTCAGGAGTTGAATGGACATAGCTCTAATCATTCGTCTCGAGGTCGTGATCAAGAAAGTTCGAGATCTCAACGATACACTTCCATGTGCTATCGTCTTGACGCTCCCAGATACAGACATAGTGGCCGTGTCGGACGACGGGATCACCGTTTGGACCGGGTAGTGATACACGGAAAGTGCCGAGGGTGTGGCCGAGGTCCTGTGATTCGGCGACCTTGGCTGAACTGGGAAACCAGCGAATTGCAAAGCCGGGTTGCCTGCGATTATGGAGAATCATCTCGCGAATCGCCTCCTTGCCGACGACCTTTCCACGTCCGGGAAAGAAGATCACTGCGTCGTCAGTCCACGACTGCAAGATTTGCTCCGCAGTGCCGGTGGCCGCGACGTCGGACCAATTGCGATCGGTTTGCAGCAACTCTGCGTCGGCTGACGGCGCGGCGTCGTTTGCCCATCCAGAGGGCTGCGGCACACAGATGACGGTTAAGGCGATTAGAATTGTTCGTTTCATGACTTGGACTCCTTAGCTTGATGTTGGGTGACTCTTGCGTCACCATGGAGATGAAATGGTTTGGGGCTAATTCCCTGCGGACCACCAGTGAAACGCAAACTGGCGGCAAACAGCGCAAAGAAATTCACATCAATGACGCCGTATGTCCCGCCACGGAGTGACTGCGGAACGTGCCCTAGACCAGGACGTCGAAGAATCTCGATGGTCTCGCCAGAGCAATGACCGGACGCGATGTGACCCAGCTACGATGCGATTACTCACGGGGCGGATCTGACGCCGCCGACCGGCTGGTGGCGATTTTTTATGAACAGTTACGGGCAGTGGCTCGGCAGCTGCTCAAGCCAGGAGCGGCCAACCAGACGCTGCAGCCGACTGCGCTGGTCCACGAAGCCTATTTTCGCTTGGTTAGTCAATCGCACACGACAGAGATGGGCAGGACGCATTTCCTGAATTTGGCAGCGCGGGCAATGAGGCAGGTGCTGACGGACCACGCGCGCCGCCATCGAGCCGCCAAACGAGGCGGACAATGGCAGCGGGTCTATTTGGGCGAAGTCGCGAGCGGATCGACTCGATCAATGATCGACGTCGTGGCTCTGGACGACGCCCTGTCCGCGCTCGCCGAACTTGACGAACGACAGGCGAGGATTGTCGAACTGCGGTATTTGGCCGGTATGACTATTCCTGAAGTCGCCACGGCATTGGATGTCTCGCCGCGCACCGTCGAACTCGATTGGCGCATGGCCCGCGCTGGCTTAGGCAGCGCCTTGGCGACGGAGAATCGCGGTGACCAGCCGTCGCTATCAACAAATTCGCGAACTCTTTCACGCGGTCTGTGACGTGAGGCCCGCGAGAGCGCCAACGGCGGCTCGAGCAGTTGTGTGGCGACGACGCGCAACTGCGTGCCGAGGTGGAGGCGTTGCTGCTGAACGACGCCGAGCATACAGATGTGTTTGGCGAAAACAACCTCGGTGTGTGCCACGCTAATGGGATGCAGACCGACATGCACGATCCTTCCGACGCATCTGAACGCTCCGATCATGGTCAGTTTCTGCCGGGGATGCGGATCGCGGAACGCTATCGCATCGTCTCACGTCTCGGGCACGGTGGAATGGGAGACGTGTATCGGGCAGATGATCTCAAGTTGGGGTACCCCGTCGCGTTGAAGCTGCTTGCTGGCGACGTGGACGCTCGCATGTTGGATTGGTTACTCAACGAAGTACGACTTGCCCGAAATATTGCACATCCCAACGTCTGCCGCGTGTACGACATTGGTGAGGCGGATGGCCTGCATTTTCTGACGATGGAGTATATTGACGGCGAAGACCTGCGCAGTCTGCTCAGACGCATCGGGCGACTTCCGGGTGATAAGGGAATTGACATCGCTCGGCAAATCTGCCTCGGGCTGGCCTCGGCACACGAGAAGAACGTTTTACATCGCGACCTCAAGCCGTCGAATGTGATGGTTGACGGTCGAGGCCAGGTGCGGATTACAGATTTCGGCATTGCGCGACTGGCAACCGACAGTACACCGGAGCGTGAGATTCTTGGCACACCAGGTTACATGGCTCCTGAGCAGTTGGTGCGGGGTGAGACGACCCGGGCCAGCGACATCTATGCACTTGGTTTGGTGCTTTTCGAGCTGTTCACCGGCCGACCTGTGCACGAGAACCGCTCGGTCGCCGATCTGCTTGCTTCGCCTAAATCGTCGTGCTTCCCGACCCTCTCGACTATTGTCAACGACATTGATTCCGCGTGGAGCGCATCGTGTTAGAGTGCCTGCAACACGAACCACAGGATCGTCCACCGACGGCATATGCGGTCGCCGCCGCGCTGCCCGGTGGGAGCGTTTTGGAAGCTGCCTTGGCTGCCGGCGAGACTCCGTCACCCGAGCTGGTTGCTGCCGCCGGCAAGCGACCACGTGTTACCTGGTTGTTGAATGTCGTGACGCTGCTCACCATTTTCCTGGGAATCGTTGCTGCTGCGCTGTTGTCACGCACATCGCAACATCGGATTGGCTTCCACGCCGAGGGACTTATTCGACCGATCGAAGCGCGAGCACTCGTTGAGTCGCTGGGTTACGATCGCGACATTTCCGACAGCACGTGGGGATTGGAATGGAATCGCGATTATTTTCGCGAGGGTGCGTTGGGTGAAACCGAGCGGCGTGACTGGCAGCGATTGACCGGCGCGCCTCCGACGGCTGCCTTGTTCTGGTATCGGGCTCACACCGGTGACCTCGTTCCCGAACAAGGCATCGCGCCGTTCGCCGCGCTGTTCGTCACTCCGACCGACCCATCACCACTGCAGCCTGGCATGGTTCGTCTGACGCTGGATGCCAATGGCCGCCTAGTAGAATTCCTAGCGCCGCCGACAGAGGATGATACAGAACAGCCGGTTGGCGACACCACCGCGGCTGGAGGCTGGCGATCGCAGTTACTGCGTGCCGCCGAAATCGACGCCGATCAACTGCATGCCGAAGGCGTGGAATTGTCCGTGACAAAACGCGGGCAACCTCCTCCGGTTTATGCCGACGAATGGTCCTCCTGGGTAACCCAATCGCGTCGCGTGCGTATTGATGCAGCGGCGTTTCGAGGACGTCCGGTGTTTTTCCGGATGAAGCCTCAACAAGACCGTCAAGATCGCGAACCGCCCCCCGCGTTCGGTGTTATTCTGGGCATTACATTATTGGCCATCTGCTCCACGGCCCTCGTGCTGGCACGTCGCAACTGGCGCGCTGGTCGAGCCGACCGCACCGGCACCGAACGCATGTTTCTATTTATCCTAGCGGTATCCCTATTGTATTGGGTGTGTCAGGCGCAGGCCATGTCATGGGTGGGGGAGAGGTCGTTATGTTTCTCAAGACGACGGCCCGACGCTACTGCGGGCAGTCTTTATCTGCGCGGCTTACCTGGGCCTGGAACCATTTATCCGTCGCCGCTGGCCTCATACGCTGGTCGGTTGGAACTACGTTTTGCGCGGTCGGTTCGGCGATTCGATCGTCGCCCGCGACGTGCTGATTGGAATCGCTGGTGGTGTGATGGCGCAATTGATCGGCTCGATCGGTTTGGTGTTTGGATCATCGCGACAGATCGCTCTGCTGGCCGACCCGCTGCTGAACGTGGGATCCGGCCCATTCGACCTCCAGGCGATTATGGGCCCCTTCGCCGCACTAGGACAGGTCTGCGCCGAGTTGTTTCTGGGTATGGTGGGCGGATTTGTGGCCTGCCCGCTACTGTTCTTTGTGCTACGAGCCGTCTTGCGCAAGACGTGGCTGGCGGCGATCGCCTTCGGCTTGTTCTTCTCCGTACCCGCCTTGGTTGGCGGCGATCTTCACGCCGGATTGACCATTGCTGCTTGGTGTTTTCTGGAACTGTTCCTCTTCTTCCGTTTCGGCGTTCTCACGCTTGCCGTTTCCTGGCTCGCCTGGCGCCTACTTGCCTGGCCCGTCACATTCGACCTTGCCGTGCCCCACTTGGACATCGGACTCCTAGCTTACCTGCTGGTTGCCGCCAGTGCTCTGTATAGTACCATCGCATCCTTCGCGCCTTTGGCGACGCCTTCGAAACAACATTTCCAAGCCTGAGGGGTTTACCCATCTTGACACGTCCTTGCGCACAGCGGTCGATGGCACAAATGGCGATTGCGACGAAGGGGCCTTCTGCAAGTGATAGGGGCAAACGAATCTCGCACGCGGCACGCTGTTGAGCCTGGCGGCTCGGTGGCAGGTAAATTGTCGTCTTGGGTTCGTCCATTCCCTCACGTATGCGATCCAAGCCAACGCGCCGGGCCGACACCACACGATGGCAATGACTGGAGGATTCCCCTGATGAAACTATTCATGTCGCGTGCCGTAGTCTTGGGTCTGGTACTGATCCGCGCGTAGATGCTCGGCGCAACAGGACGCAGAAACCACCAAGGCAAAACCTCCTGTCGTCTTCACGACCCAGCAGGATCATCAGAACATGCTGGATCAGCTAGGGATTACAAAGTTACGTCCTGGTCGGAACCCAAACGCCGATGCATCGAACGCGGCCGACTATGACCAGGCGAAGGCAAATCCGTACCCGGACCTGCCGGAGATTCTGAAAACCGCGACTGGAGAGACGGTTAACACGCCCGAGATCCAAGTTAACATCTCGATGTCGCTAACGTTGCCGAAAGATGCAGAGGGACCGGTGCCCGTCCTCATGAGCTTCGGCTGGACGCCGTTCGATTTGGAGCGATCCAACTTTGGTGGATTTGGTCGTCGCGACGGTGGCCCGCGTCCGCCATCGAAACGGGACAAGCTTATCGCTGCCGGATGGGGATGTGCGACGCTGAACCCGACAACCGTCCAAGACGATTCCGGTGGATGGCAGCCGCGACGTTTTGGCGCCGCCGCGGACCCGAATGCGGAGCCCACCGGAGCCGGTCTGACACGCGGCATCATCGGCTTGACGAATCTTGGCCAGCCGCGCAGTCCGGATCAGTGGGGCGCGCTGCGTGCTTGGGCGTGGGGAGCATCACAGGCACTTGACTATCTCGAAACCGTGCCCGAAGTCGACTCCAGCCGAGTCGGTATCGCGGGGGTATCGCGGTATGGCAAAGCCGCGTTGGTCGCGATGGCGTTCGACCAGCGGTTTGCCATGGGATTGATCGCGTCTTCCGGAGCCGGCGGGACCAAACTGTTTCGTCGCAACTTTGGCGAGAGCTTGGAGAATCTAGCGTCGTCTGGCGCGTATCACTGGATGGCGGGCAACTACCTGAAGTACTCCGCGGATGAGTCGTCAATCGGTCGTCGGACTGCGGCGAACCTGCCCGTCGATTCGCACATGACGATCGCGCTTTGTGCCCCTCGTCTCGTATTCATTAGCCACGGTATTCCCGAGAAGGGCGACGCCCACTGGCTCGACCATCGGGGAAGCTTCATGGCTGCGATTGCAGCGCAGCCCGTCTTCCGGTTGCTCGGAGTGCGCGATCTCGGGCGCAGCGACGACTACATGAACGAGCAAATGCCGGGCGTTAACGTGGACCTGCTCGACGGCGCGCTTGCTTGGCGTCAGCACAACGGTGGTCACACCGATGAGCCCAATGTCGAACATTTCATCCGGTGGGCAGAGAGTCAGCAGACCGTCGTTGCGCCGAAAGTCGATACACCGGAGGGCGGCGCAGAGTCCTGTGCGCGATCGTCGCTCCTTGAAGGAGGCCGCTGGAAGTCGCTTCAAACTCGGTGTCGGGGTTAGCCACGTCGTCGTTCAGGACGTGGAAGATGCCACGTTGATTCGGCAACACTTCCAGGTCCTTACGCCGGAAAACTGCATGAAGCCTCAGCGTATCCATCCCGCCGAAAACGAATGGAGCTTCGAGGCCGCCGATCGCTTCGTCGAATTTGCTCGTTCCAATCAACTCGAAGCCGTCGGCCACTGCCTCGTGTGGGCGAAGGACGACCGCACCGACGATTGGATGATGCAGGAAAACGGCCGTCCCGTGTCTCGCGAAACGCTGCTGTATCGCATCGAATCTCACATTTATACCGTCGTCGAACGGTATGCCGATGCCGTGACCATGTGGGACGTGGTAAACGAAGCGATTGGGGACAGTGACGATGGCCTGCTACGAGATTCGATTTACGCGCGGACGACCGGCATCGATTTTATCGTTACGGCGTTTAAAGCCGCGCACGCCAAAGATCCCAATGCGTTATTGATCTACAACGACTACAACGGCCACAAGCCGGGTAAGCGCAAAAACTGATCGAGTTGCTGACTCTGTTGAAGCAACAACGAGCTCCGGTGGACGCCTACGGTATGCAGGGTCATTTTGAGCTTGGAGATGATTCGATATCGCAGCTTCAGGCAACATTCGACGAATTGAGAACACTGGGAATAAGAGTCGTCGTGTCCGAATTGGATATCGACGTCGTCACCCGCAGTCGCTGGTGGGCGGACGGCGGCAAATACCGCGAGGAGTTGACGACGTATGACCCGTATAAAGGCGGCCTCCCAGCAGAAGTTGAACGAAAGCAAGTCGAGCAGTACGTGCAGCTGTTCAAGTTGTTTGCCCAGAATAGCGACATCATTGAGCGCGTCACCTTCTGGAACCTGCACGACGGCCAAAGCTGGCTCAATCATTTCCCTTGGCGACGCGTAAACTACCCGCTGCTGTTCGATCGCCATCGCACGCCAAAAAACGCGTTCGATGCGGTATACGAAACGCTTCAGAATCAACAGTTGGTCCCAACTGCGGTCCAGCGCCGCGATGACAATTCGCGGATTGCACCTGGGCAATTGCTGCAGAACGCAGATAAATAGGGCAACCGGTAATTCTCGTGCCACTCGATAGCACGCAGGTCACTCCCAGATGGTCATCTTGGTCGAAATATTGTACGGGATCTCCGATCGTGCAATCACTCGTCCGGACGGCGCAGAGCGAGTAGTCTGTGATTCTAGTAATGCTATTCTGCCGGTGGTGTCGCTAGAACTGGTTTCAAAACAGCTCTAGGCATACTAGTCTCGCGAGACCAACATCATGACCTCAATGTTCACGCGGCGAGTCTCGCGGCCAGTTGCGTTCCGGACCGCTAACACTTTCGTCCTCGAGTAGCGTTGTCCAGGGGACCGCTTTTTTCCAAGGCGGGGGCACCTCGTGTCAGTCCTCAAGCCGTAATGAATCTGAGAATACTCGATGTCACCCACGATTATTCGAATGGCGTGGTCGTCGCGCAAACTTCGGCGCCGCATCCCAACCGTAGCCCTTTCAACTTCAGCAAGTCGCGCGAACCGGACCGTGACAACAGGCAGCTGCTCAGATTGGAAGCTGCGTAACGGTGATCACTATGCCGCGTCAAAGCTGCCTTATCCGGCCTCCGGCCACGTTTGGTTACGCGGAATGGCCGGATGTCGACTGGGCGGGGAGGCTACACGAAGTCGCTAACCGAAGTCGAAGGGATCGTCGAATTCCTCTTCGGGAGCCGCTTGATCGGTCGCTTCTTCGGCCGGCGGTTCGGCCTGGGGCGGCTGTTCGGCCGCCGGCTGCTCTTCGCCGAGATCGCCACCGAACATGTCATCGCCAAACAGTCCTCCATCCGCGGCGGGCGGGTTCGCCGGCTGCGCGGGGGATGTCCCCGTCGCGGGTCGCTCTCCGGCGGCAGGCTTTTGTTGTTCCTGCGGCGGTTCGGGAAGTGGACGAAAGATGGTCGGATAGTAGGCGTCGGTTTCCCGCAGGCATAACAACGTGCCGTCGTTGGTGGCCAGGTACAGACGATCCGTCAGGCTATTTTGATAGCACATGCCGTAGGCCGGCGCGGCAATGGAACCGATCGGATGGCCGGTTTTCTTGTCGAATGCCAACAAGTCGCCGTTCTTTCCCCGGGCAAAAACGCGATCTTGCCCAATGGCCAGCAGCTGACCGACACCCTCCACGACCCACTGCTCCGTCCCGTCGGAACTCCCGATGCAAAACAACTGCGCCGCGACGATTCACCGCGTAAGTGAAGTCCGTATGGGCAATCGGGGTCTGGTACAGGTCGAAGCCCGTTGAAAAACTCCACGCCAGCTCGCCATCCATTTCGTCAAACGCGCTGACATATCCATCGGTTGAGGCAATCACCAATTGGTCGGGCGGCAGGAACGTGGCCTGGGCGTAGATCGGACCTCCCGTCTGACGGCGGTATATCATCTGAGGTCCGTCCAAGGAAGCGACAAACATCTGACCTCGGTCCGTGGCCCAGCTGACCGTCGCCAACGTGACCAGCGGAGCGGCTGTGATACGCCCACCCGCTTGATAGACCCACGGTTGGCTGCCGCGGTGATCGTCCTCATCATTGGGTAACAAATAGCCCTCGACTTGCCCGTTGAGCCCGGGCACAAAGACATGTTGGTCGCTCATGGCCAACGACACGCCTGGGTTCATGCCCAGCGGCCGGTCCCAAATGGGTTCTCCCGTAGCGCGGTCGATAAGATACAGCGTCGAGCCATTGACAGTTGCCGCAAACCGATCGTTGGCGGCGGGTGCGGACATGGGCCAACCGGGATGGCCTAGGGTCACGGCCCACAGGGTTTTGCCCGTTTCGGCGTCGATTGCATGCAGGGTTCCCGTACTTGACTGCGCGTAGATCGTCGTGGGCGGAACGTCGCGCGTCGTGATTTCCGTTTTGAAACCCCGCATCCAGCAGGATGGCCTGTTTTTCTGCCAAGCGTTGCGCCTCTTCGCGTCCCAGCCGCTGACCGCTCGCATCGACGTCGTTTTCGCTAAAACGGATTGAGCGACCGTCGTAGTTCACTTCGAAAACGCGGTAGACAACTTGCTGAAGTTGTTCATACGAATCCATGCCGACCACTTGCAGCACAATCGATCCCACATTTGACCGCGCGGAATCGAACTGAATGTGAGTGGTCCAGACCTGTTCCAGCCCGAGCCGATCGTAGGCGGAACTGGCAAAATAGCGACGTCCAAGTTGCGCCTGAACCGGACTGAATTGGCTCACCAAAACGCAGAGTGTCAGAGCACGAAAAACGGTACGAAACATGCGCAATCCCCAATCACACGGCCCCAAACGGGCCTTAGCCGCTCGAAGAAATGAACGGTTAGACGGAACGATTCATCTATCTCTCCATAATACTCAATCTGCGTATCCTTAGGAGGCAAAACTTGGCCGGAATCGCCGACGCCTCGCCGATCACCAGCCAAGAAAAATCCCGAGAAAATCCCCAGCGGGTGGGTCGCCTGCGCCGGAGCGTGTGAGGTTGAGCTGTGTGGCGGTGACGCCGGGTCGAGGCGACGGTTCCCGTCGATCGAGGGGCCGACTGCGCATCACGATCTGAACGACGCGGCGATCATCCGGCGACGCATCGGGGGGCCCCATGGACCCTAAACGGCCCCGCATCTACGATGTACGTTTGCCTTTGTCCCGGGCGAACTCACAGCGGGCGGCTCGGTCGCGCCGAACACTCCTACTGAGCGTGGTGGGCGGCGAGGCGCGTGGAGCGACGTCGGGCGAGGACGGGGGCGGGGAGGGCGAGCGGCTATCTCTTGGGCCGCGCGGGTGGCTCGGGCTCCGACGGCCGGGTGCTCGCGCGTTCGCGAGTTCCGCGCAGGGTCCTCAGCGGCCGGTGAGGATGCTGAGTGTGTCATGGTGAGGAAACGGTAATGGAGCTTCGAGATCTAGGTGCCGACGGACAATCGGCTCTCGAACGAGTGCTCGGTTACCTGAATTTCTCGGCGGGCGCGGAGGACACCCAATTTATCGCCAGCATGAACCGGCTTTACGAGCTGTTGGCGGGTGAACGGACGTCGGACGTCTCGCGGGCGGCGTGTTACCGTGCGACCGATCTCCTGTCCCAGAAGCTGGACGAATTGCAGGGACATACCCCGGCGTTTCAAGACACGACACAGGCCCGCACGGTTCTGCAACTGTTAACGGAAAATCTGCTACCGGGCTATCGCAAGTTTCACCGGGACCTGCTGTTTCATCAGACCGACGAGAGCCTTTATGGCCCTTTCATGTTGGCGCGTTGTTGCGAAGTGTTACTGCGGTTGCCGGATCGTTGGGCCGATGCCAAGGCGTGTCAGTGCGAGGCGATTCGAATCCTGAACGACTACGTCGGCTATCGTCCCGTAGCCGCGCTGGAGGGACGGACCCTGGAGCCGTATCCGCACGAGCGGGTGCGCCCGCTACCGATTTACATCCGCGGGGTCGGTGTGGCCACTGGGCCTTATCGAGACGTGGTGGACCGCGCGCTATGGATGCTTGAGCGCACGGACGGGCGCATCCTCCGGATGGCGCACTATGACCCGGATCACCTGCTGGAGTTGGCGATTGATCCGCGTGCCTACGACTTCGATCATCCGGTCAATAAGCGTCCGAATCATCACTTTGGTCAATGGGACCCTCATTCCATTAGCAATCGCGGCTACTATCAGCGGTTCGTGATTCAGCAAGTCACCCTGAACGCCTTGATGGCTCGAATCGATTCCGAGCGCGACTTACCTGCAGAACAGATCCGCACCGAGGCGTCGGCGGTGCTGGCTGGCACGATATTAATGGCGTCGGGAATCAGTGGAGCCGGACCCGATTCGTTTGATTCCAACACGACGCTGGGCAATCTATTGCCGGGCATCGCCGCGTACCGGGACGCGTTTTACGAGTTACTAATCGAGCAGTTGGCGATTGACGATCCCGAGCACGCCGCTCGCCTGCAAGACGAAGCCCGCCGGTTGCGGCAACCGTTCGGGGCCGCACGACAGCACTTGAACGCACAGCTGACGCGTAGCCGCGCATCGCAGATGGAACACGTGCGGTTGGCGAGTGTCTTCGCGCGAATGGGGCATCCGGACGCCGCGCAACGGCAAATCAATACCGTGCCGGTGGCATCGGCCAGAATGCTGTGCCAGATCGACTGCAATCTGACGCTGGCGCAACGGCAAATCGACGGAGGCGAACTGGCGACAACCCAACAGTTGTTGCGCGAAACACGCGAGGTCTTACATCGGGCGATCGAGTGTGGCGCCGTGGTGGATCCATGGAATATCTTGGGCTTCGACGGAAATTTCAGTTTGTTTCCCGCAATGGAAAACAGTATCCACGACCACCGCGTGGACGAACTACTGGACCTGATGGAAGAGATCTTCGACACGTACGGCCGCTTGTGGAGCATGGCGGCTGCGGTCGACAACACGGTCGTCAGCGAGGCAGTGTCACTGGAGCTGGAAGAGCTCAGCAAAATGGTGGCACCAATACGCGGTTCACGAGGTCAGTTCGGTCGACTGTGAGGATCCGATCAGTTTGTATCGCGCCACGCGGAACGTGGCCGAGGCGCTTAAGCATTGGCACGCTGGGGGTGAGGAACGGGGGGCGATCAAGTTTTGGGCGCCCTACGTCGAGCAATTCGACTCACCCAAGGCATACGCCATGGTGATCAGCATGCTCTTGGACCGGCACGACGTGGTGGCGGGCGCGGTCTGTTGATTCACTGGCTCGGACAAGCCGAAAGCGTCGCGCTGGAACAGAGCGAGGACTCGTTTTATCGCCTAGCGGTCCGCTGGTTGGTCGATGTGCTGAAAATCTCGGTACCCGAAATCACGCCACAGGAAACCGCATCCCGCGAGCCGTGTTTGGCGACGCTCGAAGACTGGCAGCGAAGTGCGCAAATTTTTCGACTACCTCGAGGCAAATGCCGGGGATCTGTGGCGCGTTCCTAGTTTTGGTGCTTGGGACGGCTTTGACACCGCGCCGGAGACAGACGAGAGTTCGGCCGCGGACGAGACGTCGGCGTTGGTGGACGAGGACGAGGATGAGGATGACTTGTTCGGGGCAGCATATGAGGATGTTGTGTACCGCGACAGCACCGACGACGGCATCGATAGCACGCTGTATGATACCTCGTCGGGCGAAGGCGACGCATTGGACGAGACGCATGATCAAATTGCCGCCCGCCTGGCATTCCTCAATTCGCTCTCACGCTTGCGGCGCATCGCGGCAGTTTCCTGGATGTTGAATCCGGCCGAAGACGACTCGTCGATTCACTTTCAGGACATGCTGCGGCATTGGCTGCGGCACGCACGCGACGTCCGCAACGAACTGGAAAAGCTGGTCATGGACGCGTGGCGTCACCGCTTGACCCGTCCTTCGCACGACTACCTATCGCTCGCCGAATTTGATCGAGAGCGAATGATCAAGGAGTCGTTGATCGAGCACATCATCGTCGCCTGTGTCGAAGCCGCACAATGCGTGCACGTGATCATTTGTGCTCTGCGCGACGACGCGATCGAATCGACGGCAGCGACCGACGATTTGGGACATATCTCCGATGACGATTTGACGATCGACGAGCGGCTCGCAATTCAATTGATTCGATCTGCGTTGCAGGGGCGGCGCGATGCGGTCCGCGCTGCGTGGCACGATCTGAAAGTCGCCTTGCGGAGCGAAGCGATTCTGTACGTCCCCTTAGTGCGCGGCGGGGCTCCTGACGCGATCATGCGCGTGCGGATTCGACAACAGATGTTGCGGATGTTGCTGTGCTGGATGCCGCGTTTAGGGCTGCTATCCGAGACTCGCGAGTTGATTGATGTCTTGAGGCAGATGGAGCGGAATGTGCCGGCCGGTCCGGGAGCCGTGACCGAATTCGATGATCTGTTCGAAGTCGGTTTCCGGTCGCTGGTGGATTGTGTGATCCGAGCGCAATGTGGACGAAACGCAGGATCTTGCACCGTCCAGCGAGCACGGTCCGGAGTTGGTATCCTGTTTGGAGAGCATGACCGAATCGATGTTGGTCACCTGGCTCTCGCACAGCCGTACACTCCGCCTTTCGGTATTAGAGAAGGTTAAGGCTTCGGGGCCTTGGCAGGAATTAGTCGACTTTATTAAGGATTTTGGCGAGGACCTGTTTACTCAGCATTTCCTCAGCCTCGCGAACGTGCGGAGTATCCTCTACCAAGGCGTCGATGCCTGGTTGGAGCACATGGAGGAACAGCCGCCACCGGACTTTCATCCCCGCTTACTCGACGCGCTCGACAAACAGGTGTCGCGTGAAGAAGCTGTCCGGTATATGACGTTGATCCTGGAAGCAATCGTCGAGAATTACGCAGAGTATCGCGACTACAACAGTACCACGACGCAGTCAGACCGAGGCGACTTGCTGTACAATCTGCTCGACTTTCTCCGGCTGTTAAGCAACTACGAACGCGTGGTGTGGAATCTGAAACCCGTGGTGATCGCCCACGAGCTGCTCGTAAGGCGTGGCTGCAATGACGCCGCCCAGCAATGGAGGCGTGCGCTTTCCGAGCGAATTGCGGAAGAGGCGGACCGGTACCAAGAGCGATTGATGAAGCTGCAGCAACGCTACGCCATGCGCCTGCCGACAATCGCCGATCGAGTTGGAGAGCGCTTCTGCGCCCGCTGGTTATCGATCGCATGCGGGCCCTTGTCGAACCCGCGATCGAGCATCCCCAAGAAAACTACTTCAGCATCCTGGAAGACGAAACGGCGCTGCTTACGCGCGAACCTTCCGGAGTGGGCTTTGAACCACCCGCCTGGTTGATCGCACTGGAAGAAGAAGTCCGGCGGTGGCGACGGCGCCAACTGCAAATCGACGATATTGAGCTGCTGCATTTGATCTTGCCGACGGTAGAAATGACCGTGGAACAAGTCCAAGAACAGATCAAAGATTGGGAAACACTGCGCGAGTAGACTCGCCGCAGACGAACGAATCTTGCTTGGCCGCCGACACGGCATGGCTGAGGAAACCGTGCCGGCGTCAACTTCGCATCAAGGAGTCGCGATGTCTTTCAGCTCGTACTCGACCGGCACTGTCAAGATGGCGGCGGGCGAACGGTAAACGAGCCGATAATCCTGCAGTTCGTCCGGTACGGGGAACAAGTATCCAAATCCGATTTCCCGTTCACGCTCCAGGTACCGCTCGAAATTCGGATTGTCGATTTGCTGCCCTTGGGAATTCACCAGGTAGACCTTGTTATTGCTCGCCCAATCCAAGTGCGATTGAAATGTGGCGTCATTGTCCAGCAATCGCAAGCGGATGCGGAATTCGTACACCGAGCCGTTCTTGCGCACGCGTTCTAAAGTTACTTCGAGTCCGCCACGTCGCCGTGATACATTCCGCGCCTCGGCGAGATTATCAAACTCAAACGTTTCTTCGCGCCCCGGTACGTCCGCATACAGACGCCCCTTGAAGCTCGCCAGTTTCTTGACCGAGCGAGCGGGCAATTGCATCGGCAACACAAGGTCGATGCCGGCTACCGTACTTTGAATGGGTGCCTCGGCAACTCCTTCTGCCGACAATAGCGAAATCGCGCTCCCATCGTCGGCCGTGATCTGCACGTCCTTGTAAGGCTGCCTGATCAGGACGGGCATCAGACGGGGTTCCCACAGGATTTCCAAACGTACTGCGCAAGGCCCCATCGTCCGCTATGCGCAAATTGCGTTGCAATTGGATTTCCGTCGGTTCTATGCGAAACACACCCGCATAGCTCAGCGGACCCAAACCGAGCGACCGTGTTTTGATTGGCCGCAACAATGCCTAAAGTCCGTGGCTCACCGGTATAGCTGTAAGTCGTCAACTTCGCCTGGTCGAGCAGTTGGTCGATCGCTGGCCAGAATTCCATGTTCTGATACTCGACGCTCAATTGGGCATCACTCGGTTGTTGGCCGAATCGCTGGCGAAAGTCGACTAGCTGGTTTCCCGTTTGCTGTTGAATCTGTTGGAGGATCTCCGCCAGACGGTATTTGCCATCCAACGTCACATGACTCGGCTGCATCACGTTCGCCAGCAAGGCCTGATCCAATGCACTGCGGATGCGCGTCAGGCGTTCTTTTGTTTCGGCAGAGGTGTTCAGGTTGACCTCTGGCAAGTACGATAGCGCGGCTTCGCCCAGATCGATCAAGCCCTGTTCGGCGGCATCGCGCTGCTCGCGCTGCGAGTGTTCCAGTTGTTGAATCAGCCGTTGAACTCGCAGCTCCACATCAACCGAATCACCGGCACGAGCCTCATCACGCGATTCCTGACCGCGAGATAGCGACGTCGAGGAACCATTGAGGACAACACAGAGTGCGAATACCAGGATCACGACAGGCTTCACGGCACAGTTCCTTGAGATAAATCGCGCAGCTCGAATCGGCTTGATTGCGGGAACCCTCCAGTCCGCAGCCTGGCGTTCCCACTGGGCTCATTCTACGCGGTCTCACTCGCACCTGCCAGCAAGCCGGGTTTTCGGTGCAACACAGCGGTTACCTGTGACATACCATTTTCTTCGGTACGCCATTTCGCTGCTTGCGTGATCGAGATTCCTTGGCCGACGAAAGTCCGAATCGCGAATGACGCTGAGCGGTAAATACGTAAATCGATGAGGTTTAAGATGTGGTCTCGCCCCCGTTGGTTGATGTTGTGCATCGTGTCGTGTTTTGTATTCGTCGATATACTCGCCGCACAAACGATACATGTGTCGGTGCGAGGAAAGGCAGTTGAGGGCAAGCCCCTTTTCTGGAACGACAGCGCCGTGGCACTCATGTCGCGAGATGGACAACTCATCACGTTTGCGACAGGGGATGCTGAGGCATTTCGGCAGGTTTCTCCTCGGTTTAGCAGCCACTCTCAATCGACGCTGCGAGGTGAACTGTTGCGAGAGTATGGCAACGGCTTTGACGTATCGGGAACGGGCCAGTTCCTGGTAGTTCATCCAGTCGGTCAACGTGATCAATGGGCGGATCGTTTTGAGCAACTCTATCGATCGATGATGCATTACCTGGCTGCGCGGGGATTCACCGTCACGCGGCCAGAATTCCCCTTGGTTGCCGTCGTGTTCCCGTCACAACAACAGTATTTGGATGATGCACGGTCCCGCGGAGAAAACGTGAGCGCCAACATGCTCGGCTATTACGACACGATCACGAACCGCATCTACATGTATGACATCACGGCCCTCACCGGGAAAACAGCGCATTGGTATATTAATGCCGAAACGATCATCCACGAGGCCGCTCATCAGACGGCGTTCAACGTGGGCATTCACGATCGACTGGGGGAAAACCCGCGTTGGGTCGTCGAAGGATTAGGGACGTTATTCGAGGCACCCGGTGTATGGGATTCGCAAACCTACCGACAGCGCGAAGATCGCGTCAATCGCAATCAATTAGACGAATTCCGCCGCCTGGCCGCCTCGACGGATTCGGTTGCGCTCTTACAACGCCAGATTGCATCGGACCAGCTTTTTATGCGTGCTCCCTCGGCAGCTTATGCGCAAGCGTGGGCGCTGACCTTTTTTCTGACGGAACGTGAGCCGCGTCGCTACGCGCAATACTTGCAGCAGATCCGCCGGCGACCGCCGTTCCAAGCGTATGCTGCGGAAGATCGTCTACGGGATTTTGTTGCCGCCTTTGGCCAGGACTTCCGCATGCTTGATGCGCGGCTGCAACGGTTTGTAAGCGAGCTGTAGACAGGACCGACGCAAAGCGCTGCCCTTGATAAGTACTTCCGCCAGCGGCGGCTGGTCTAGATTTTGTTCTGGAACGCGACCCGAGCGGCGGTCACGGCGACGGTTTCGTCCGCGTTGTAGTCCAATACCAATTTGCCGGCAAAGCCCCAACCTTGGTATTTTGGGTCATCGATGACCACACGTAACGTCAATCTTTCGCCGGCGGGTACGTGAATCTTTTGCTGCAACTGCCGATCGTAGATCCCGTGGTATCCCGGTTTCAACGATGTGTTGTCCGATGGAGCGAAAGTGAACGTCGTGACGGTCGACGGTGCCACGTCACCAGAGAGGTCAAACGTATCGGTCGTCTCAAACTCGGATTCCGGTCGAAACCGAATTCGGTCGATAATCGCATCGTGGTCGCTTGTATTTTCGATCACGACCAACGTCGTGTTACCCGTGCCGGGACGCAGGACGGTGTTGACGACTTTTAAATTGGCAGCATCCGCTAAATTGGCAGCATCCGCCAGCGCACCCGACGGAGGATTCGAGCCCGTGATTTCCGGCTGCGCGTCAGCAGCGTTCTTAGGAGCATTCAACGTATCGGACTGATCGCTGGTCGTCCCGGCAAGCTGCTGTGAATACGAATCCAGTGCCGCGCGAAAGTCGATCTGGTGCTGGTCGCTTGCCGTCTTCTCACTTTCGTCAATGCGGTTTAAGAGCAACTCAGCATCTTGACGAAAGGTGGCCAACGCACCGTTCAGCTCGGTGTTCCAACTTTCCAATCGCTTATCCTGCCGATCGAGCGCTGTTTGGTACTCCTCCTCCATCTTGCTCCGGGCATCGGCAAACGCCTGCGACTGTTTAGCGATCTGATCGTCAAACGACGTGAGCAATTCACCTTCAGTGCCCGCGATGGGCAGTTTCATGTAGAGATATCCCACTGCCACGACCGCGACGGCCAAGCTGAGAATTGATAGGATGCGACTGGTGAGGTCGACGGGCGGTCGTTGCGAGCCAGATTCCATGAGATCACCTTTGAGTCAGCAAGTAGACGTCTGCGGCACCTTGTTACTTCAGGATACCGGTCTGTCCGCGCAGGGTCCAGTTCCGCCTCCAGTTTAACGTCTGCGTCAACGACGAGAACCGGACATAATCTGGAAAACTTTACCGGTCGGTAAGACTTTTCCGCACGACAACCGCAGCCCGTCCAAGTTCGACTGCTATCGCCGCCGGCAGACACTCGCGTCGCGAACAGCCCGCCTACCGCGACTCCGTGCAGCAAGTTTCCCTGGGACGCGTATGCAAGCTGCACACCGCCCTTCGACCTTCGGCCATTTTCAACCGCAGGGACAAGGAAGTGACATGAGTCACCTCGCACGGCAGGGAGAAGGAAGTGTCGTGATTCACTTCTTGCAGTGGGCAGAAGGAAGTCACGTGAGTTGGCGTTTTATTGCGGTTGACGCCGCAGTCCGAAGCTGACGTAGTGAAAACCGGATTCTTCGTTGATCAACATCGAACCGCCCGGTGCCAAGTATTGGGACAGCACGGCGAACGATGGCAACCGATTGTCAACCAACAGTTGGTCGAGGGCCTGAAAGAAAGGATGCCGTTCGCGAGCCTCGTGGATCTGCCGCCGGACCTCATCAGTCTGCAACAACTGATACATCGACCTCAGCCCCTCCTCAGGACGTTCAAAGCGGATCATTCCCGGAGGTGTGGTCGATTGTCGTTTGAGGTTACTGATGACAAGCTTGTAATCCAGCTGATCTTTCAAGCGAGGTTCGGCACCATCGTAAGACATCAGGATCTGATGCAATAACGTGATCCGATCGGCAACGATAAAACTGTCACCGACGATGGCCGCGGCGGGGCGCAATTGTTGCCAGCGCTGGCGTGCCTCCGCTCGTCGCCGCTGACGTCGGTCGCGTTGATCCCCCTGGTCGTCGGTGTTGGCTTCCGCCGGATTCTCCGAGGGCTCGTTGGTTCGCGTCAACTGATAGACTTCCACACCAGCGAAGCTCGTCCGTTCGATCGAGTCCGAGAACTTTTCCACAACCTTGGACCACAATTCTTTGAATCGCGTGGCATCGGTCAATTCGATGCCAACCGCCGTCGACTGGCTATTCAACGACGGCGGCTGCTCGTAGCGGATGACCCGCGTAATTCGTCCGGCCAGTAACGGCAGCACCTCCTTTTCCACATCGACTCCTAGGCGATCGGATAAGCGACGTTGAACGAACGCCGTCGTCGCGCCGTCACCGCGAAAACTATCCACAAGTTCGCGTACGGTGGTGAATGTCCGTTGCACGTTCCAGTGCCACGTCACGTAATTCGCGACATCTCCAGGCACCCAAACCTCAGGTTCACTGGTGCCCTGTTGAATCGCGAGCACTTTCAACACTCCGTCGCGTGGCGGTTCCAAGAGCAGATGTGCTCGCAGAAACATATCGTAGTTCTCATTGGCAACACTCAGGCATCCACCGATTGCCTGGAAGCCATCTGCGCCGATCGCGGGCAAGAAAGCCATCGCCGCCGTGGCGGCGAAATTGTCTCGCGTCAGCGCGCTGGCCGTCCCCAAGGGGTCCAAGTAAAAGTCAAACTGTGAGGTGTTACCTTCGAACGCACAGCGCGTCATGATGGTTCGATAGGGCCCGTGTTCGCGCAGCAAGGGGATGTTCGCGCCCTGCCACGCGGCGACCAACTCGCCCGCCACATCACGATCGGTGGTCACGATGCGCCAGTCGTCCAACTGCAATTGGATCAACTCTTGGATCGACCCCTCACTGCGCGTCAGAATCCGTGCCTGGGCGCCCGCCACCGCTTCGGACGATTGCGCAAAGCCCAACTCCTCCAACCGTTCGGTTCCGCGATTTAAAGTCTTTTCCAACTCCGCCGGACGCTCAGGGCGAAACATCACGACCACGGCAGGCGGTCCCGACGGCGCGTCGACCAGTGCCAGAGCCAACTGGCCCGGCGAGGCGGCGGCCAACTCGTCCAATCCCATGCCCAGCTGCTCTTCGACCTTTTCCAAAGTTGGAACCAGGGAACTCCAAAGATGCTCAATCAACGGACGCACCTGGGGATCTCGCAGGGCCTGGCCCAGCGCCGTCTGCTGAAGGCCGTTGGCCAACTCCGCCGTGTTTCGAATTCGCACGTAAGCTAGCGTCTGATCGCTCAACAGACCGTCGGCGGTCGGCACCGCTGCGTTGGCCGTCAAGGAGCCGTAGAGCATTAGCAGCAGTAAAGAGACACGGCCGAAGGAAGTGCGTAACATCGTCAAGCGTCCAAGAATGAGTTCATTTCAAACGTTGTTCTCTATTTGACAGGAAATCTTGGCGTACAGGAACAAAAAACTGATGCCACGAGCCGTGATGCGCGGTTTAATCTGAAGACGGGCCGTTCAGCGACGAGTATAATCCAGGATGTCGCGGGTGAGGAAAGCGGTGCCGGCTGCCCGTCCTGTAGGGATGGAGCGATGCTTGAACAGATGCGGCAAGGGAAGGCCAGGGGATGGCCGATCCCATCAGAAGTGGATCGCAGGGATAGGATGCGCTTTCGCGCGATATCGCTGCAAATCATGCGGTGCCAACGAAACTCATTTTCTTTTGAATTGAGCCTGGAGTCCTACTCATGTTTCGGACCATCAGTGCTGTACTGTTGATTCTGTCGACCGCACCTTCACTGTGGGCCCAGGGTCTGACCCAGGGATCGACGTCGAGCGGACTTTTTGGGAGCCGGACCGTCGGGGGCTCGATCGGTGCGGGCAGTCGCAACGCCTTTGGCAGCGGCGGTTCCTCGGGGGCGGCGGGCGGCATGGGATCGGCGATGAATCAGCAGGCGAACGTGGGGCAGATTACCGGATCCGAGCGGTTTTTGCGAAGCAATCGCACCGCCGGCCAGTTTGTCGGTTCCGACCAGTCGGACAATTCGTTCGTCGGCGCACTCTCGAGTAGCAGCGGTGGCTATTCGTCTCGATCCTCAATGGGAGGACGAGGCAGCACACTGGGCGGTTCGTTGGGAGGCATGAGCGGTGGCTTGGGGAGTTCACGCGGCCTGGGTGGCTCGATGGGACTCGGTGGCTCGATGGGCCTTGGCGGTACGCGCGGCAATCAGGCCTTCGGCCAAAACGGGCGCAATATGAACAATATGAATACGCGGGGCGGCAGCAACCGCCAGATCAACGTACATACGACGTTGGAAGTTGGCTTTCGCTATAACGCCTTGCGTCAGACACAGGTCCAATCCCGTCTGGCAGACCGCCTGAATGACAACCGAATTAGTCGGTTGGGGACGCTGGAGGTTGAGATTAAGAATCGGGTCGCGACACTGCGCGGTCGAGTTGCCAGCCAGGACGATCGTGATCTGGCGCGGCGGATTGCGAAAATGGAGCCCGGGGTCGAAACGGTGGTCGACGAAATGACGGTCGAACCATCGTCGGCGGAGATGTCGCCGTCGGATCAGCAATAAGGCTCTTCTGAAAGCGCCTGCTCACGTCGGGATTCGTAGATTTCTTTAAGTGTCGGCCGGCCGCTTGCCGAGTCCGAATCGCGAGATGTTGGTGTCTGCAGGACTCGTTGCCGCATCGAGGCCGGCAAGCGAATCGTGCTGGTTCGGACACTCATGCCGTCATCTTCCGCCTCGGCTCGTTCGTCCGCTTCGTTCTCGTAATTGACGGGCTTTACGCTGGCGACGCTTTCCTTCGGGTAGCGTCGCGAGCGCGTCAACTGTGCTGGCGTGCCATCTTTGCCCGACAGTAGGTTGCGCGAGTGATCGCCGACGATTGTGTTTCCCTCGTCGTGACGAAACACGGGCACTACGCTGATCGACTGGGCATCGCCGCCGACCGCGTCCCAGGGAATCCAGACGCTGTAGGACGGCCCAAATTCCGACGGACTAAAGTGCGACTCGAAGTCTTCGGCAGAAATCACGTATTTCCGGCTAAGCTTCCACCTGTTGGCCCTCCGATTGATTGTCGTCGAAGGCATACACGACCAACTCGCCATCGGACTTAACAGGTTGGTGACTTCGATTGAACAGGTAAATGCGCCCGCCCAGCCCTCGCGTCGGTTCTTGATTGGCCCCATACACCACGGACTCGCTCCAGATCGCTAAGATCTTTTCGGGCTTCTCGCGGTTCTTGAGACCATGCTTGCGGTTCCACGTGAGCATATCGCGGGTGGCATTCGTCAGCGAATCGGTACGGTCGCGGAGACTCTGGCAACCGGTGCTCGACATAGCGAACCCGGCCAAGACGAGCCATGCGGCAATCAGCGATTTTGTGTTCCAGGCGTGCCGACGCTGACGATCGACGTCGCGTGTTATTTCGTGGTGGGAAGTCTGCGTTGGTCGGTTTCCCATGATGATGGCTCGTTTCGCGGGTTCAGGTATTGGACAGGTGACACGTTGGGATCTTGCGTGCCTTGAAGATTGGCTTCGGTCGATTTGCGTCGCGACTGACCGCCGAGCAGCCGATCGCGCAAGCGACGCGTGCGGCTGACGGCGGTGGTATTCTCCGCCGCAGCTTCCCCGTTGAGTTGCCGTGACGTGTGCTGAGGTTGGCGAATGGGCAACGTTGCCTCAGGTTCCAAGTCGCTAGGAAGCTGGCTGGAATCGGGCAATTGTCCCGGGCGTGAATTGGGCACCGGAGCCTGCGGCATCTCGTCGTTGGCTTTGGGCAGCAGTTCGTTGGCCGTCGGTGTCTTGTCGGGATAAATGACCTGAGCTGGCACTTGCGATCGGCTTGCGCCTCCGGCGACCACACCGACATCTCCGTGAACGTCGATCACGTCGGCCAAACACCAACTCATTCGCTGCGTCTCGATTTGATTCAACAGTTCGGCGTCTTCCTCCTTACGAACGATGTAGGGAGTCATGATGATTAGCAGTTCCGTGCGTTCATCGGAAACGCTGTCAAAACGGAATAGATTCCCTAACACCGGAATGTCGCCCAAATACGGGACGCTACTCGAGGACGTGGTGCGAGTCTTGGTAATCAGTCCGCCCAAAATCACGGTCTGGCCACTGCGAGCGCTGACCGTCGTTTGGGCTCGCGTTGTATCGATAATCGGCGACCTCAAGATTTCGCCATTGGCACTGATGGAAATCGGCACGCCATCACCACTGAGCTCCGACTTTTCGGCGTCGATCTCCATCACCACCAATCCTTGGGGGCTAATGCGGGGCGTAACTCCCAGTAGGATGCCGACGTTTGTCAATACAACGCTATTGGTTTGTCCGAAGGTGGTTTGAGAAGTATTCTGGACGATTGGCACTTGCTGTCCGACCTGAACAAACGCGGGCTGATTATTGAGGGTCATAACCTGCGGTCGACTCAAGATATCCAGCCGATCCGCCTGCTGCAGAGCGCGAATCAGTACGTTGACGGATTCGCTGCTGGCCGACAGCACTAAGCCGCCGTAACCCAGATCGCCATTGGTGCGTCCCACGCCGAACGAGCTGAGGGCCTGACCAGCCGTTTGGTCTCGCGTCCGTAGTGAATTAGTGGACGGACTATTGCCAAGCGGCGCATTGTTGAAGTTGAATCCGGGCGTTAGCACGTCCGAGACAACGCTGCGATCGAACAGTAGCGAGTCCTGCAAGCCCAGTTCGACACCCAGCTCGCAAAGATTGTCGAGCTTAACGGACGCAATCAGAACTTGGATCAGGACCATCGGTGGTTGTTCATCGAGCTCCAAGACCAGCTGGACGATTTGATCGAAATAACGCGGCGTGGCACTGATGATCAGACTATTGCTGACGACTTCAGGTACCACCACGACTTCGCGCTCAATCTGTTCAAACGGACTGACGGCCTCGGGCGCGAGTTCGACGGTTATCTGACGCTCGGTTCGTAAGAACTCGTTGATGGCATTAGAGACATCCAAGGCCGGAGCGTTTTGCAGGCGATGAATACGACTCTTACGCTGTGAGATGTCGTCTTCGTCCAATCGCAGCAGAATCGCTTCCACTACACCCAGGTCCGCGGTCGCTCCAGTGGCGATAATGCTGTTGGTGCGAGGGTCGATCGAAAACCGCAGCGGCACCAGGCTGCTTTCGCCGGCCCCAGTCGCGGAGGTGGCGGGACCTTGCTGATTCCCCTGTTGTTGGATGCCGAAGAGTTCGTCCAGCATAGCGGCCAAGGTCGTGGCGTCGCCGTTGACGATGGTAAAGACTTTGATCTCGGCCTCGGATGTCGGCAGCTCGTCAAGCTGATGGACCAGCGCCGCGATCAAGTCCATGCTCTCGGCCGGCGCGGTCACCACCAAGGAATTCGCGCGAATGTCCGCCGCTACGCGCACTTCGGTCAAGATGCCCGATTTGAGGATCTGTTTGCCCTCCGTATCAATCCGGGTCATGGTCAACGTCGTGGATCGCGCAGACGTTCCGGTTGTCGTGCCTCCCGCCTGCTGTCCCGGGCCAGCACCGGGTCCGCCGGTGGTCGGTGCCGCCTGGCCCCGTAAGGTGGCTTCCAGTGCTGGCGCTAGCTCTTCGGCCAACGCGTTATTCAACTTAAACACGCGGACTTCGGCGGTGGCAGCATTATCAGCCACATCAATCTCTTGCAACAACTGACGCACTTCTTCCATGTCCCGGGGACTGGCGTAGACAATGATCGAATTCGTGCGAAAGTCGGCTTGTAGCTGGATGAGAGGTCCCAGTCCGCCTCGTCCTTCAAAGAAAGAACTGATGGTTTGCACGGCATCCGTGGCCGGCAGGTGCTTCAACCGAAAGATACTGAACTGCGATGTCGGCGACACCGGCTGATCCAAACGACGGATCAACTCCAATGTTGCGTCCACGCTTTCGGGACGTCCGATCAGTAGCAGGGCATTCGGCTTGATCAGAGCAGTGATACTGACAGTGCCCAAACGAACCGCCAGGGCTTCCGCGTTCAGCTGAGTTACGAGTTCGGCCATCGACTGACTGTTGACGTGTTGCAGTTCGATCAATTCGATGGCAGGCTCCGTCCCTTCCGAGAGTCGCTCGATGTCGTCGATAATTCGCATAACGCGATCGACGTCCGCTTTACGGCCGCGGATAATGATGGCGTCGAGACCCTCGACGTATTCGATCTGCACCGGGCCGATCAGCGAGCCATCGACGCCAACCTCGTCCCCACCTTGACCAGGTTGAGGTTCTGCAGGGGGATTGTCGGCGGGCGCCTCGTTGCCCGCTTCGGGCGCGGCCGACTGCGTTTGAGCCTGTGCCACCTGTAGCGGTTCCGGTGGCGCTGGAGTCTGCTGGGCGATGCCTACGACGTCGGCACTCCACCGCGCCGCCGCGGTGTGCGGATTCTGTTGTGCAGACTGTAGCAAATTCACAGCACGGTTGACCGACTGCGCCGACACATTGTGCATCGGCACTAGTTGGGTCGCTTCGCTCGTTCCGCGCTGGTCTAGCGCTTGAATGGCGTCAAGCCAAGCCTTGGCCAGCTTGGGCGAACCCTGTAGGCGAAATTCTCCCGTCTGTGTATCGATGCGAAGCGTCGTTTCCCCGTTGCTCGATGGAAGTGTGGCGATCATCTCACGACTGCGATCGTCCGGCATCAGAATCAGCCGATTCGTCGACATACTTTGTGCCGCAGAAATCAGTTGTCGCCACGAGATGTTCTGGAGGCGGTCTGTCAGTTCCGTACGCTCGCGCTGGGCCCATGTCAGCGATTGCTCATCCGCGTCGGGCGTCGCTTGATCTGGTCGACCTGCACGCTGTGACAGTGGATTTAAGCTGGCAGCCGGTTGCGGAAACTCCTTCCGCAATTGCTCGTGGACATCAGCAGGAGCTTGCACCAATACGCGATTGGTGCGGCCGTCCGGTGCGATCCTTACGCCGTTTTGTTCGGCGAAGCGCGTCTGAAGTTCCCGTGCGACCACCTCGGCATCGCGGCCGCCGACGGCGTATCCGGCAACGATAGCACTTGCCGGCGTCGGGGTGCGGTCGGCCGGCGCGAATTGCGCTGTGGAGGTTCCTGCCAAGAAACCGAGCAGGCCAGCTACAAGGACGGCCCATGTCAGCTTCGTGGAATGGCCCCGTGAGAGCACACGTGCCAAGAGGAAATTTTTTCGACGGGGCATGGGTCGATTGCCGACGTGAGTACGCTTCATGATTTACACCGTATGTGCCACTGCGGCCCGCCGCCGCGTCGGGTAAATAGCTCCGCGCAAGGTCGCGGGAAATGGGCGCCGTTCCTGCTAGCTGTGCTGGCGAGTATGAGCCGGCCGAGTCTGCGAAAGCGGCTTAAGAGGTAGAATCGGCACAGTCGTCACGATTGGCCGATTTTTTTTTGACGGCGGGAAGAAAAACACGTTTCTTGGCGCTTCTGGCAGGCGCGGTCGGCCGCCGTTACGAGCGAGAATCGGCCTGACGACTGGGAGGATCCGTCGTCGTACCTTCCGTCAGACTCTGGCCAATCCGCAATCGCAAGGGGCCATCGGGTGTGGTAATGATCACCGCGCTTTCCTCGATCTGAGAGATTTCGCCGACGATGGATCCGATATCGAGCGACTGGCCACGCGACAGCTTGAGCAATTGGCCCTTAGTGCGGATGCTGAACCAGGCTTCTCGCTCTTGGCCGTTCGCGACAGTCCCGACCAGAAAGGTCTGTGTCGCATCGTCAAAGCCAATAATACGTCGTCGCCCGTCGGAAGGATCGGTGTCTGCCGGCGGCGGATCCACGACGGAAATCCGGAATGTTGCCGAGTCGTCGAGCTGTGGGGTGCTGCTATCGTGCACCTTCAGGCGGACCGTATACTCGCCCGTTTCGGTTGGAGTCCAACTTAAATTGGCCGTTTTGTCGTCTTCTTGTTGGATCTCAAAACCTGCTGGCGGCTCGCCGTCGAAGACGAAATGCAGCGAATCCCACGAGTCGGGATCGGAGGCTTTGGCCTGGAATCGCAGGGACGAACCTTTCACAACGCGCTGATCGGTAATCGACTCAAGTTGAGGAGATTGGTTGGCGGGAAAGAACATACTGCGGTCCAAAATCGTTTCTTGTACTTTCGCCAAATCTGCCTTACTGAATCGGTCGGATGCAACATCACCAACGGTGGTCCGCGGCGAACCTGGCAAGCTGATCGCTTCGATGCCCATCAGCACATCCAGTCGTCTCGAATCCTTGATCGGCTTGATACTCAGTAGTTGAATACGATGCAGATCTCCCGACGAATAGAATGCCTCCAGAAACTCCGTCAGCTGTTCCAGGGTCGCTTCGGCGTCGACTTCGAAGCGCGATTGATTGTAGTATCCACCCCGCGTACGCCGATCGGCCACTTGGACCGAAGGATCCGCAAAGCCCAAGCGATCGACCAAATTGAGTAGCCATTGTTGGTAGACGGAGTTGGCACGCTCTCGATCGGTCGGTAAGGATCGCTTTTGCAATTCAGCCAGCTTGCGCGTGGCTGCGGAAGCCTTACGCAGCGTGCGATCTTGTTCGTCGACCTGCTTTTGCAGATTGGTCAGCGTGGCCTTGCGCCGCGACAAAGCCGACTGCACGCTGCTCCAGACGAAATACGTACCCATGATCAGCGCCAGCAATCCGACCGCCGTGGCGAGTGTTTTTTCACGTTGATTCATCAGTTGGTGATCCCCGATAACTGGCGCGACGAACGCGGCGAACGCCCGGCCGAGGGTTGCGGACTGCTGCTGGGTGGAGACGTTTGCACGGTGATCGTCTGCTTGAACCGCCACGGATACCCCGGCTCACGATCTTCAAAATCACCACCTTCCGTACGGACACGACGTTGTTCGCTCCTCAGACCTCGATCAATATTGCCAATCGTCTGTTGTTGGTCGACGACACCTTCCAGGATGAGTTGCCCATCGCCACTGCTCAAGACGTCTGCCTGCCAGCGGAAGAAGCGGGCTTTGTCAGGACCGGGGATGGCCTCCGAGATCTCGCGCAGCTGACTGAGCCAATTGATGTCGCCCCGCTGCCATTCGTCGATGGAAGCGACCTCCTCAATTCGCTTTTCCGCAGCCTCAACCAGCGTACGCTGCTTCTGAATCTGTGTTTGCAGTTGCCGTGCCTGGCTATCAAGCGAGCGTAGCTTTAAATACAGCGCGCCCCCGCCCACCAGCAGCAACAGCAGCGTGGCGGCGACGGCGGCAAGCATCATTTGTCGTCGCGATGCGGGCGGCTCATACTTTCGTGGATTCAGGAAATCGATCAGCACCGACGGTTCTTCCGCGGCGCCGATCAACAAGCCGATCGCCGCGGCGAACTGACCGCGATGCTCCAGTTCGTCGACACTCACGTGGCGTCCAATTTGGACGTTTGTGAAAGGGTCGAGCACCCGCACGGGCAATTCGAGCCGATCCTGCAACTGCTGGCCCAGAACGCTGTTGGGTCCGTCGGTCGCGCCAAACATCACCACGCGTTGCACGTCGTCACCGTGCAACTGATTCCGGGCGGCCAAACTAGTGCGTTTGACTTCTTGCGCCAAAAACGTGACGCGATCAAACGAGTCGGAGCGAGGGGCTTGGACGGTGCGGATCAAGATCGGCTTGCCATGCCTGAGGACTGACAATTCCAGCTCACGGCCCAAATCCTCCAAACAAATCTCGACGTCCGGCCGTGTCGATGATTCCAACCGATCCACCAGCATCGCGGTGGCGGTGGGTCGAAGGACCATCATCTTCGGACGCAGCTCAGCACGCTCCAACGTCTTGCGATACTCAGACATCCGCCGAGGTGAAATTGCGGCCGCCAAGACGGTTGTCTGAGACGACGAAGCATCCAGAAGCAGATAGTCGATAGGCCAGTCGTCGGAGAGTTCCGAAAACTCATTCATGGCCTGCATGCGCACGATGTCGCCGAGCTCTTCCACGGGCACCGCGGGCAAGTTCATCAGTCGCAGCTCAACATCCGCCCGACGGACGGTGACCAGTAGCTCCGCTCCCCGAAACCGTGGATCTGACAGTGTGGCGATCAGACGTTGGGCAGTCGGCGGCTCCGGATCGGCGTCGCCACCATCGTCCGCGGCGGCGGCCAGCGGCAGTGTCTGGATTTCGTCAATCGTCAGCCGGTTGGTATGTCGATTGGCAATCACCAGTCGCAGCAGGTGCTGGTCCCAATCCAGTGCAAGTAGTTTCGACATCAGTCAATTCCAATCAAACGAACAGCGCGGGTGGGTTGCTACGGCAACTATCGGGCGCTGCCTAAGGGTATAACACTTGGTCTTGCAGCGCAACTCCCAACATTTCTCGAGCGTAACCTCGTCCCAAATGGCTAATATCTCTCCACGATAGTATCCGGGGCATCGCGGTTGTAGCATCAAAAATCACTTCCGCCCGAGCCGAAATCTCGCCCTGGTCGAAATATCCAACGATTTGAGCGCGAAAAACGTCGCCGCCGGCCGTCACAAATGGCAACAACGTCTTCATCTCGCTCAAGGTCGCGATGCCCTGAGATAAAAGCCACGTTTCGTGTTGCAGTCCGGTGTCAAATTCGCTGTTCTGCGCGTTGCGTTGGCTGATAATGGCGTCGGCCATATCCACGGTCATGCCCGGAATTGCCAGTAGCACCAATCGAGGTGCTCGATTGATGTTAATGCGACCGGGAATTGTCTTGGCGGAGTTGACGGTGACCAAATCCATTAGGGTGGGCAAATACGCCGACATCGACGAAGGATCCTGGGCAAACGGCGACGCCATCACGATCGAACCGGAATTGCCCTGTCCGCTGAATTCAACCTTGGCACCGATCAAATCCAGGACTTGCGCCAGCCGCGTGTTGCCCGGTTGCGTCAAATCCAGAGTCTGGCTGCTCGCGGGTTGCGTGTTCTGGCTATTGCCGGTATAGGGTCCGTTCTGGCGATAGGCCACAATGAATGTGGCCCAACTGGGATCCATGACGGCCGACAGATTCTCGAACAGCTGCTGCATATCGTTTCCGTTAAGGTCGATTCGGGCTACGCCGGTCGAGGTCACGTTTTTCTCTTGGCTGTAGAGCGTCAAATAGGCCGACCACCCCAGGTCCAACGACCCGTCGCCTGGATCGCCCTCGATCAGGACGGGCAAGTCCATTTCTTGAACGTCGATCATTCCATTGCGATTGATGTCACGGCCGAACAGCATGTCGGCGGTGATCCCGCGCACCAACAGCAACTCTTCAATCGTCTTGAGCGGTCCGTTTTGGGGTGTGTAGGGTGGAGTGAGATTAGAATAGTAGTCAATCTCGGCTCCGTACTCGCGCGGCTCGTCATCTGCGTCGATCCAATCCAGGATCGCGTCCGCGATTTCGATGGTCATACCGGGCAACTTGAGCAATATCGCTCGCCCCGACATGTCAATCGCGGCCGTCGCCGGATTGCTGTTGCTCCCATTGCCGGAGGCCCCGCCGGTCCCACCGCTACTGCCGCCCGTCGAGCTGCTACCAGAATTGCCGCCCCCAGTTCCGTTCGCAGAACTTCCACCTCCCGCGCCGTTCGCAGAACTTCCGTTTCCGGCTCCAGTCGCAGAATTGCCACCGGAACCGCTGGCGGCGTTGGCCAGCTGGTTAAGGTTGGTACTGGCGGTAATGTCCAGGTTGAGTGCGTTCAGGTTGAGGCGGGATGATTCATCCTGAAGTCCGAACCGGAGTCCCCCCCAATACCCTGAGGCGTCGAGACGTGGCGCGACGATACCAAAGCGAGCGCGACTACGTGCCGTGCCCAGATCGGCGACCAGTTGCGCTTGGAATATTTGCACGTTGTCGTAGATGCCCCCCAAGCTTTGGCGAAACGTCGGATCGAGTTCGAGTAAGTAGCGCACGTGGGCTGCGCCGAGTCGATCACGCGCGTGCCTGCAGCTGCTGACCGGCCAACAACGATGCCTCGTTTTCCGTGACCATCAGGCTGGTAAAGGTGTAAGTCGAAAGTGCCAACATGGCCACCACGACCAGGACCAGCACCAGGGCAAATCCCGCTCGGCGTGGCGTCGTACGTGTTGTGAGAGGAAATTGTCGGTGCAAGTTCATCGCGATGCCCCCTGATTTGCGGAGCTGCTATTAACGTCCTCCGACTCGGCCGCCGGGTCGATATACTCGGCCGCAGGCAGATTCACGACCAGTCGGTAAACGTGGTCCGGATCAAATTGCCAGGTCGCGTCCATCGACGATGAAGTTGTTGCGGTTCGCGACCCATTCGGAGCTGGGTTCTCAAGAGGTGGCTGCAGTGCCAACACGATTTCAATCGCTAAGGGAATTCCCCCTAGTTCCTCACTGTCCCATTGGTACAGCCACTGGAGTCCATCGAAATAGCGGAATTGAATGAACGTCACTTCCGGTGCAAACAGCTCCGTCTGTTGATCCAGGAACGAGGTGTCGGCGTTGGTCATCGCATAGCGTGTGGCGGCACGATCGACGATGCGGCGTCCCAGACCCTGGAGCGGTTGGTCGGGGGGCAATCCCAACATGGCGTATTGGTTGGCGTTGCCGTTGAGGCCTAAGCCACCAGACGAATTCAATCCCCCGGAGCCCATCCGTCCGCCGGATGATGCAAATCCAGTACCAGGCATCGATCCGCTGCCCATGCCCATGGAGCCGAGGCCCATTGATCCCACCAGGAAATAAGAGACCGTCTTGACGTCACTCAGTACGCGGATCCCCTGCAAGTCATTATTTTGGGCGACCATCGCGTACTCTTCGTAGCGCGGAATGCGGCTGATGTCGACCTGCAATTCGTAAGCGTTGCCGTAGACACCGGGGGTCTCCGGTAGGAGGCTGGAGTTGATCAGATTGGAGGCTGACGAGAGGCCACCGCTGGCTTGGCTCGACGCTTGTTGTTGGCTGCTGTTGCCGCTGCCTCCCGTGCTGCTACTATTTCCTCCCGTACTACTATTTCCTCCTCCGGAGCCGCCGCCGCTGCCGGTTGCTCCGGAACCGCCGCTGCCGCCCGACGAGCCCCCACTGCCGCTGGATCCCGTCAGTTGCGCGACGCCCGAAAAATCAATCGGGCGATCGACCACTGCCGCTCGCAAGTCGTCGGCGATCCGTCGCAGCACGGCGCGCGCCAGTTGGGATTCTTCAATCCGCGACTTACGTACGGTCAGTTGACGCAGGTGGAATTCAATCCCGCCGGCGACCAGGTAGACAACAATCGCGCCGAGTGCCACGGCAAGGACGACTTCCAATAGCGAAAACGCCCGACGTTTAGTGCGGCGGGAACGACGGTGACGAGGACGATTGTTCATGGCCTTGGTCCTCCGCCGGTCCCCGTCCGACCCGATGCACCGCCCCGGCTACCTGCGGCTCCCGCTCCGCCGCCCCCCGTCCTACCCGATGCACCACCACCCGTGCCTCCCGTTCCGCCGGCCCCACCACGACCACCTGCCGCGTTTCCAGCAGGTCCATTTCCCCCTGAAGCATTACCCGTGGCCGAATTACCGGTGCCCGCACCGGTACCGGTGTTGTTGGCCCCCGACGTGGTGCTAGAGGAATTTGAGCTGTTCGTCGCGGTGTCCGCGTCGTCGGTCGGTATCGCCAGATTGGGGTCGCGGATCCATCGCGAAAGTTGGTATTGGATACTGCGGTAGCTTTCGGAATCACGCTCGATTATTACCGTGATTCGCAGGATTCCCTGGTGCGGGGTGTTATCGATCATGGTGGAAACCAGCCAACCTGGATTTGTATCCACCGGCACTCGATTGAGCATTTCCGTCGGAAGGATTCCGGCGGCAATTTCCGAGAGCGTCGATTCCGCCAGTAATTGCGCAGTCGTAAGGTCACGGCTGTCGCCTGCTGCTCGCATCCCAAGCCCGACTAACTGCGATAACGTGGCGAATGCCCCTGCGAGGATCGCGAGTGCCAACACGACCTCCAACAGGGTCAGAGCTCGACGCAACTGCCGTTGAACGCGTGTCATCGCAACCCTCCCTGCCCCGACATCGTCGTGTCGGATTCCACGCGGCCTACTCGCACCATTCCGGTCAGGCCACGGAGATAGACACGAACGATTTCATTGCGATCGTTGCTGAGTAGAACCTGCGCAGTTGAACTAGTACCATCGGGGAAGAAATAAATGGGTGTACCCCACTGCTCGCCGCCCAACGTATCGCTCTGCAATGACCGATCGAATTGCGAAAGGCTTTGAGGGTCGACAGTTTCATTCAATTGAAGCGCCGAGCGCTGGTCGAAGAGCACGTCCGCGGCCAAAAACGCGACGCCCTCGGGCAACTCGTGGTGTGCATGGATGTCAAGCTGTTGCCGGACCAGGCTGTCGACATGGATGGATTGCCGAATCCCTGGGGCTGCGTTCTTCCTAGGGACGCTGTTGTCCCGGTAGACTGTGTCGCATTCACGCCGTTGCCACCCGACCAACCCACCTGGGGATCGTCTAGTGACAGTTGCGGCATCACCATGGATCGATTGCCTTGAAGCAAATGATAAAACACCTGCACTCGGCCGGTCTTGATCGCCTCCACCCGCGCACGGCTCCATTCAATCCGCACCTGTTCCGCGGCCTTGCGCAACTTCTGTTGCCGAAAGCCGCTGCGAAGATTGGTTCCTGCCAAGGTGACGACGGTCACCATGAGGGCCAGGACCAATAGGACTTCGAGCAACGTGAATCCCGACAGTCGCGACGCCGGGGATGGGCGGCGGCTAGACCAGCGACGGAACAGGATGGGATCGGGAGTGGCGGCCATGTCGGCGTATCACGCGTGAGCCAGGCGAAATCGAAATCAAACACGAAGCCAAAGCGGAAGGTCAGAAATCACTACTAACGTCATCGGCGGTACCGTCGACTCCGTCAGGGCCGAAAGACCAAATGCGATAATTGTCCATATTCACCAACTCGTATTGATATGGATTGCTCCACGGGTCAAGCGGTACTTGTTTATCCAGGTAAGGTCCCGACCAACCGGGGAGTTCGCCGGTGGGTTGCACGAGCGCCTCCAACCCTTGAGCGGAAGTGGGATAGGATTGGACATGCATTTCGAACATCTTGACGGCGTTCTCGAAGAGCCCAATTTGAGCGCGTGCCGCGTCGGCGCGCGCTTTCTTCTGAGCTCCCCGAATGAAAATACCTGCCATCGATCCCAGAATGACGAGGATCACGAGGACCAACAATACTTCCATCAGCGTAAAACCCGTCCGACGGGTTCGGCGGCGACGATGTAACATAATTCGACTCCCATCTCGTGTTGGTGTGATTCAGATTCAAATCATAAAATCGTATTAAACCGTTGAGGTCATCTTGAAGATCGGCAGCAACAGCGCGATCACGACAAACAGGACGATAGCGGCCAACACCAGCAACATGATCGGTTCCAGGAGGCGCACCATCAAGTCAAGGCGACGCTCGGTTTGCCTTTCCAAGCCGTCGGCGATCTCGACCAAAACTTTATCCAACGTGTTCGATTCCTCGGCAACTGCGATCATTTCAACGACCGTGTTGGGAAAATGGCCACAGGCGGCGAGCGGCGAGGCGAGCGAATCGCCGGCAGAAATGTTTTCGGACGCTCGTTCGATGGCGTCGGACAACACCCAGTTGCCCGTCGCGTCACGGCTGATATCCAGCGACTTAAGGATGGGGACTCCGTTGTGGAGCAGTGTTCCTAGAACACGGCAGAATCGCGCAACTGCGAGACTGAGATAGATCGCGCCGAACATGGGAATTCGGATCCGCCAGCGATCCGCCACTCGCCGTCCTTCCTTCGTCGCCAATTGTTTGCGCAAGAAGGCAATCAAGGCGAAAATACCCAACAGGATGAAAATGCCCCATCGCTTGAGCGTCTCACTCGTCCACATCAGCCATTCGGTAATGGCCGGCAGCTGGCCCTGTTCTCGCAGGTCTTCAAAGATTTGGCCGAAATTGGGAACGAAAAAGATCAGCAAGCCGAACACCACCACACTGCCCACTACGCCCAAGAACATGGGATAAGCCAACGCGGCGACGGTACGACTCTTGAGATCTTCTTGTTGCTCGGTGAACTGCGAAACACGCTGCAATGCATCTTCGAGGAATCCGCCCTCGCCACCTGCGCGTACCATGCTGACCGGTAGATCTCCAAATGCTGCGGATGCAACCGCATCGCTTCCGCCAAGGTGGCTCCGTCTTCAACGCGACGATGGACATCTTCCAGTACCGCTTTGAGATTCTCGTTGGAAGATTGCTTCCTTAAGACTTCCAACGAACGCAACAACGGCACGCCACTGCGTAACAATCCTGACAATTGGCCGTACAACGTGGCCATCTGTTGCCCACTCACTCGCCGCCGTTGAGACCACGCGGCGGCGCGTCTTCTCGAGTTGGACGGAGAGTGGAAACAGCGACTTTCCCGCAAGCTGCGAAATGGCCTCGCGCTCGCTGGCGGCCGACAGAGTGCCGCTAACACGTTTGCCTTTTAGGTCGCGGGCAGTATAAGCATAATTTGGCATCGGTGTTAAGCTGGCACATACGCCGCCACTTTGAGGTCTTAGAGTCGGTCGCTCTTGGTCACGCGGACCACTTCATCAACCGACGATTTGCCCTCCAAGACTTTTCGCCAGCCATCCTGCCGTAAGGTCTTCATTCCTTCTTCGACACCGGCCTTGCGAATTTCCCACGAGCTGGATCGTTCGTGCGCGAGGTTGCGAATACGCTCGGTCGTCACGAGCAATTCGTAGATGCCCATCCGCCCTGTATAGCCGACCTGACGGCAGGCTCTACAGCCGACACGTCGCTTCAGTTCTCCGCCTTGCTCCTGTAATTGCTCCCAGGGAAAGTCCGTCGGAAGCTCATCCCTTGCCGGATGATAAGTTTCGCAACATTGCTGACACAGCTTCCGCACCAGACGCTGAGCCATCACGCCTTCGACCGTGCTGGCTACCAGGAACGGTTCCAATCCCATATCGATCAATCGCGTGTAAGACCCGGCGGAATCGTTGGTATGCAAGGTACTGAACACCAAGTGGCCCGTCAGTGATGCTTGTATGGCGTTTTCTGCCGTCTCAAGATCGCGAATTTCGCCGATCAGCACGACATCCGGATCATGTCGCAGGATGCACGCAGACTTGTGGCGAATGTCAGGCCGATCTGCGGATGGACCTGGATCTGATTGATTCCATCCAGCTGGTATTCCACCGGATCTTCCGTCGTAATGATCTTGGTCTCGGGACTTTTGATCTGCAATCAGCGAACTATAGAGCGTGGTGGTCTTACCCGAGCCGGTAGGGCCGGTAACCAAGACGATGCCGTGCGGCAATCGGATCAGTTCGCTAAACGTGCGATAAACGTTCCCCCTCCATCCCCAAGCTGCTGCAATTCAAACTTCATTGATCCTTTGTCGAGGATACGCAAGACGATACCCTCACCATGGATCATGGGAATCACCGAGACGCGGACATCGATTTCACGACCGGCAACACGTAGCTTGATGCGGCCGTCTTGAGGTAATCGCTTTTCAGCGATATTCAAGCGGGCCATGATTTTGAGGCGACTGACAATCGCGGCTTGGAACCGATTGATTTCACCAGGGACAGGTTGCGGGTGCAGCATGCCGTCGATTCGATAACGAATAACAAGTCCAGTTGTCTGTGATTCCAAGTGGACGTCACTGGCACGCGACTCAATGGCTTCCAGCAGGATCTCATTCACCAGTCGAACAACCGACGCTTCCTGCGCCATTTCGGACAGTTCCGAACCGTCCGTTTCAATTTCTTCCAGCAATTGAATGGCGTCGTTTTCGGCCGACTGCTTCATGAGGCCGTCGATCGTTTCACTGCCAACACCCAGATGCGTCTTGATCAGCTTGGCAATCTCGTCCCGCGGCGAGAGGACCGGGGTCACCAGCAGACCGGTCGCGGCGCCGACTTCGTCAAGCGGATACAGGTCAAACGGATTGCTAGTCGCTACGACCAAGCTGCCGTTCTCTCGACGTACGGGAAACAACGAATCGCGATATATCAATCGCTGAGGGAATTTGGATAACAAGGTCAGGTCGATTTCGACCTCCGTGAGATCGACGTAGTCCAGCCCGATTTCGTCAGCAATCGCGCAGTGCCGCTTCCTCATTTACATACCCCATGTCAACAGCGACGTCGACGATGCTCGAGCCGTTGGTTTGCTGCTCGCGCGACCGTTGAAGTTCGTTATCGTCAAGCAAACCGCGTCGTAGAAGGATTTCCCCAGCGTCCATTATCAGGTTTGTTCCCGAGTTACTCATCACCCCATTGAATCGACCACTCGTCCGGTCGATGCCTCACTCCCGAAAGTTTTTTCTTTTTGTGGTTAACGGCCTTGCGGACGTCCCACCGGCGGACCACCTCCTCGGCCAAAACGTCCCCCTCGTCCACCGCCGAATGGTGCCTGATTCTGAAAGTTAAATGCAGCACCTGTCATGGATTCCCATTTGGCGCGCTGGTCCGAGGTCAATACATCCAACACCTTGCTCTGAGCCTCCTCGGTCGCCTTCCGAATCTTTTCTCGCAGCTCCACTTCCGCCTCTTGAGCCACCTGACGCATCTGCTCCAACTGTGTGTCGGTTAATCCGAGTGTCTCGCGGACGTCACTCGCTGCCAGAGCATCGGCGGTATTTCCGCGCTGCAGGCGCGACTGCAATTGCAGCTGCTTGAGCCGTTCCAGTTGATGGTCAAGCAAAATCGACTCCATCTCTTTCTTGATCTTCTCTTGCTGCTCCTGCATGCCCGCCATCATGGCGTCACGTCGCTCTTCCTCAGGCAGGTTCCGGATGTCGGCAAATACCGATCGCATGCCATCTCGCATCTTGTTGCCCAAGCCCTGCAGCGCTTCTACCTGCTCGTCCACAAGCTCGATCTCATCACGCACGGCCGGCGAGAAGAGAAGTTCCAATCCGGCGCCTCCGCCGGGACCGAAAAACATGGGCGGCCCGCCGCCACCGCCCCCCCCACGAGGCCCAACCCCTGGTCCTGTGGGCGGCTGAGCGGATGCAACCGCCGCTAGCATGCTGGTACCGATCACAGTTAGGAATGACAAGTATGTTGAACGCCTTGTCCTACACATCTCAAGCATCTCCATGGGAAGCCTTAATGCGTCGCCAACGGCCAAGAGATCGGACCGCCGGGCAATAAGCCGCCGCATGCAACGGCACGAGCAGGAAAAACGCCCTCGAAAAGGCACTGCCCAGTGGATTAACCCGAGGGAACAGAGAAGGTTTCGGACAGTCCGATTATCTTTGTCGAACGTGCGCCATGCACCGCAAGCCGCCACGAACGTACTTCAACTTGACCCCTCTCTCGTCATTATCTTTGTCCTCCTAGGCGGGGTCAATGTCGTCGTTGCGGAACCTTCGGGCTAAAATGTGGTTTACACACTCTGGAAGCCGTCACGCGGAATTCCAATCGCATTTAGGAACGTGCCGCCGACCGAATCGAGGCCGGCGCGAGTTCTCATTCAGTAACATTCCGCGATCGTAGCGGCGCGCGGTGGGCATAGAAATTGGGAGACTCAATAATGGGCCGGACGTTGGGGTCACTGTTGTGCGTGCTGTTGATCACCGCGTATGCGAACGCGCAACGCGGAGAATCGGAGATTGCCGCCGATATGCTCCGCCGCATGGACGCGAACCAGGATGGTCTTCTCGAAGGGCGAGAGGTGTCGGGCCGCGCTCGGGCGAGTGTGATGCAACTGGCAGAGCAAGCCCGATTGGACGTCAACCAGCCGCTACCCATCGATCGCCTTGAGCGTCAGCTGCGGCGGCAAGGTCGTGGTGGTTCGCGCCGCGGCGGCGGTGGCGATGATCAAGGCGCTGGCGGTGGGCCTCAGCGACAACGGGGCGGACCTCGAGGGCGGGATCCACGCCCGGCCGAAGCGCCACCGGCGACACCGTCACCTGCCCCATCAACATCAACCCTGCCGGGTTTTGGAGTGGTGAGTACCGAGTCGAGTGTCCGCGGATTTGGTCGTCCCGCTGCCGAGACGCCTAGCCAGCCTGCTGCCCCTCCAGCTCAGCAAATGGACGATCGCACCTCCCGTTTCGTCGAACGCTTCATGTCCCAATACGATCGCAACCGAAACGGCCGCCTCGAATCGAGCGAATGGGAAGGAATCCGCTGGGGAGCGGATCCGAAGGAGTCGGATCTGAACAAAGATGGCGTTCTGACCAAAGACGAATTGGCCGCGCAGATGGCGAACCGCTTCGGATCACGTTCGTTTTCAGGTGGCCGCAGACCTGGCCGCGGACCGGGGCCAGGCGGAGACGCCGAATCGGGTGGACCTGGGAGGCCGTTTTTTGGCGGTAGAGGCAATCGTGGTCCGGACCAAGGCAGTGGCAATCTTTTCAATCGAGGTGGCGGAGGCGAAGGTTTCAGTCGCCGCGGTGGAGGTGAAGGCTCCCCGCAGCGTGGTGGAAGTGGGGGCGTCGGTCGGCGGGGTGGGTTTGGCGGACGAGGCTTCGGTCCTTCGAATCCTAACTCGGGTGACCCGAACGACCGCATTCGCCTATACGCCGAAAGTCTGCTTCGACGCTACGACCGCAATGGGAACAATCGGTTGGAGAAGGACGAATGGAGTCAAATGCGTGAGCGATATGCTGCAGCCGATACCAACAAGGACTCGATCATCACGGTTGACGAACTTGCGGGCATGCTATCCAACGGCAACCGCGGTTCCGGCGGGTCGCGCTTTGGTGGCGGTTTTGCCGGTCGACAAAACGGTGCGAGCTCCCAAGGCGGGACGTCGCAAGCCGACACCAAGAAAAGCTATCGTTTCCTGTCGCCAGCGGAGCGATTAGAGGATGTGTTGTCGGGTCGTGACCGAGATTGGTTTCTGGAGCGAGATCAAAACGGTGACGGCCAGATTGCCATGTCGGAGTTCTCGGATTCCTGGTCACAAGATGTTGTCGACGAGTTCGGCAACTTCGACCTCAACTCCGATGGACTTTTGACGCCGACCGAGTATCTACGCTCGAAGTCGGAATAGGCGCGGTCTCAAGTTTTTTTGAACTCACAATCTCCCGTCGTTCGTGCTCGTTCCAAATAGGGTTTCCCGTGTTCGGCGGAGTCTTCGATCACTTCGAGTGCCGCTGCGCGAACTGTTCCGATTGGGCAACAATATCCACTCCTACTTCCTGTGACCAAGTGTGGATCAGCTCGTGGAATAGCGAGCCTGGATTGTGGAAATGGCGATCGTCAAACTGCGTTACCGGCAGCAAGCAGAACGGCGTGCTGGCGAGCAGGATTTCGTCGGCCGTTGCGAGTTCAGCGGGAGTTAAATCGCGAAAATCGCATGGGACGCCTAATCAACGCGCTAACTCAATGACAAAGTCGAGGCTGATGCCGGGAAGAATCTTTTCACGCGGTGGCGATACAAGTCCGGACGCCGCGAAATATGCAATTGCGTTGGCGGTGGGAGTTTCGGAAACACAGCCCTCATGATCCAGCAGCAGCGCGGCTGCGCCAGGGAGACGACGCTGGGCTTCAGCGGCCGCTAGGTAATAATGCATCCGGCTGCGGCACTTTAATTCTGCTGGCCAACAGTCCCGAGGCACTTGCCGCGTGGCGACAGTCAGTAAGGTAACTCCCGACTGATACTTTTCGTACCAGCGGTGAAACGGCAGCCGATAACTGTGGACGCACACCGCAGGGCGATCTGGGTCGGCGAGTGAGTATCCGGGATAGGGGCCGGGCGTTACGAAAACACAGATTCCCAAGTCGTCCAGCGGATCGATTTGACCATAGTTCTGCTTGGCGACTTCCTGGATAATTGCAGGAAAATCCACCGTCGTGCCAAGTCGTTCCCAGCCGACGATGTTTAGACCTTGCAACAATCGCTCGAGGTGTTTTTGGACTTGGAATGGGCGGCCGCTGAACGTCCTCAATTGTTCGGCGAGGGTCACTCCTTGAACAAACCCCCAATCGGTTACGCGCAGGGAGACTTCGTCGAGTGGACGATAGTCGCCATCGAAATAGGCCAGATTGGACATAACTTGTCAGCGCAAGACGGTTGCCACAAATGCTGGGAGATCGTGCCGTCGCATGAACGGCCTACAGCGCAGGGGCCTCAAGCGCCGACCTGCGTACTGTGGCCATGATACTGGCCGAGTCGGTGTATTTCGAGAGCGAATGGCTGCGACCAATGGCGCCGGCCACATTCATTTGCTGCAACAGACTACCGTTTGGTCCCAGTTGGCGCGGTGCGATGCCTTCGAATCCGAGCGCCTGGGGACGTCCCGGATGAAATACGATCGGGAAGTGCTTGAGGGCGGGATCGCGAGGATTATAAAACAGCAGCATGCGCTGACATTGAAAAGGAGCCAAGCCGTTGACTCCTCCCGGTAGCAGCCACGTGCGCGGCACGGCTGCCGCCATGAGCACGACTCGAGGACGTACCGTCGCCTGTGCCGGTAACCCGAGTGAGTTACCGTGAACCCTGCCGCCACCCAAAAGATGCAGACTTCCTGTGATCGCGCGGGCACCGAAACTGTAACCGATCAAGCTCACATCGGCCTCCGCGGGAATCGCTGCCAACAAGCTGCCTAGGTAGTAGGATTCGCCATCAGCGCGATTGGCCTTCGCCCGCGCATCGCGCACCATGCCCACCATTCGTTCACTGGGCCACGACCAAATCACGTAGCGAAATTTCTGCTGGCCACGGTCGAGATGCCTTCGCAACGAGAGTCCGATGGTTCGTGCATCGTTGGCTGTCATGCGATTGCCATGCACAAAAAAACAAGTTGTTTGCGCCGGATCCAAACTGGCCAAGAACTCCTGCCGCGATGTCGAAACGAAACACGAATCCTCCAGATGCTCGAAGCGCATCTGCTCGGACAGCCCATTTTGGGAACAGGGATTTGGTAGGCACCGCGTGTTGACCAGCCAAACATCCGAAGTGATTGATGGCGCCAGAGCATCATCAACTCCCGGCAACTCGGCGCTATGCAGCGAACAAATCGCGGGGCCGGCGAGAACCGCCAATCCAATTACGATAAGGCGTAGGAAGTAATTCGTCGTCACGGTTGGCCGTCTTGTCAGCAAACACCAGTAGAATACGATTCGCTTCCTGCGTCCTTCACTCCTTCCTTGTCCAGCGTGCGGATGGCAACGCTCGTCCCTGGAGCTCGTTGCTGCACCGCTGAAAGCGCATTGCAACACAATCCCCGTCGCGTATCCACGTCCGTTGCTGTATCGACTGTGAATCTGAGCGTCATGAGTCGAATTGTCAATGGTGTTCTATTCGGTGCGTTGAAAAAATGCAACCGTCTCGTTTGCACCTCGTCCTGCATGGGGTAGAGTTCCCAAGCTCATTCGATGATCAACCATTTCGCCAGCGTCTTTGCGGAGACGATTAGACATGAAGAGGCTCTATCTGGTAATCCCGTTGATGATGCTGACGGTTGCGGTAACCGGATGTCAGCAGGGCAAGTGGCGCCTTCGCGGGGCAAGGTGTCGTCCGGGCATGTCGATGCCTACGTACGCTCAACCTCCGGCTCAAGCACCTATGGGTCAAGCACCTATGGGTCAAGCGCCGATGGGGCAAGCTCCCTGTAACAGCGGATATGGCCCGCCCGGCTACATGCAGGGTGGCAGTTACATGCAAAGCGGCGGCTACATTCCCAATGATGGGATGGTGTCGGGAAACGTAGTTGTGCAAGAGTTTCCGACGTCTCCCATTGAAACCCAACCGCAGGAGCTTCAACGGCCGATCATATCCGGACCAATGGTCGATTCGATTGATGAGGGCAACGTGATCACGGTGCCCGGCCCGGAAATGGGTCCCTTACCGAACGGTTAGTCCGACGAGTTTTGCCGATTCGTTCGATGTTGCGATGCGACTGATCGAGCTTGCCGAGTCTTTCACACGAAGTCCTGACGTGCGATGACTCGGCAAGCTTTTTTTATTGCGCCCGTCGACCGCGAGATTTGTATGGGGAAAAGATGCAACCTAAGTTTCTTTTACGAGATACGGCCATGGCGACTCACGTTTCCACTCGACGACCTCCTCTGACACACGTTATTCATGCACGCATCACGCTGGGGATCCTGGATCTTGCTGCCCATTCTGGCGCTCTCGCTTCCAGTGCGCGTTGCAGCGGACCCCAGTCCGCTTGACACGGCCGCTCGACACTTCCGCATGCAGGTTTACGAATCCTTTCGCACGAATCGGCCCCTTTTAGATCATCGCCTGGCGACGGCTGATGCTTTGCTGCGAGACTGGCGTGAGCGCGGGGCCCCGTCAGGCGAGATTCCGGACCTCGTGACGTGGTTTCGTCAGGCGACCGAGGTCGCTCGCAATCGGGACGCGAGCCCGATCCCCCAATACATCCCAATCCGGTCCTCGGACTCCCCCGCAGAGGAACCGCCGACGCAAATCGATGGTGTACCGTCGGCCGGTGTTGTACCCTCGCAGGACGGCCCAAGTGCTGCATCCAGACCTTCTGCCCCAGACATTACGCAATCGATACCGCGCCAACCGTCTCCAGCCGCTCCGCCGCAAGCGAGGTCGTCAGGCAACCAACGAACACCTCCACCCGCACGGCCCCACAACCGGCGTAAACCGCCTGACGAATTGCCTCCGCTTGATGTAAACGAATTCGCGCCCGAAAAGCCATTACCTCGCCATTTAGCCACCGGTGATCGCTTGCCATCGATTCGATTACAAACGTCCTCAGCCCGCCAAACGTCAGCCTCCCATTCACTCGTTGCTCCAGCCCCACCAACACGGGTCGACGAGTACATGGAACCCACTCCACATGCCGCGGCAGCTCAGCCGACGGAAGTCGATCTCGGCGTCCTATCCGCCAAGATTCGCTCATTCAATCTCTCACTCCAAGCTGTGGAAAGTGAGCTCTTGCCCGACCATGAATGGACGGTCGCAGCGCTAGAAGGCCAACTTCACGACCTGACGCAATTGATCGACGCTGCTGGGCTGCTCCAAATCTACTATGAAGCCATTGCGTACGAACAACGCGAACTGCTCGAACCCATGATGGACACAGGACCCGTCCGAGCGTTGTTCGCTCAAAGAGCATTCGAGACTCGAATTCGACTGACGGACGAAGCTCGCGACGATGGGTCCGGGATCGTCGCCGATCGGTTAGATCGCTTGGAACGTATTTCGGAGGTCATGCAGCGGTGGAAAACAGACCAGCAGAATTAGACAAGCAGCGCTCGCCTCAAACCGGCCATGCAGGATTAGATCCTCCGGAATCGACAACGTCGCCTGCCGCGACGCCGGTGGGATCCGACGATGACGGTTTTGATGCCAGTGAATATGTTCGCCAATTGATCGCACGCATGGGAGGCAGCGAACAACCTACCGTTGCCATTCCCAGCACGAAGCCAGTCGTCAAGGAGCATAAGACGGGAAAAAAACCAGGCGTCTCATTACCCATATCATCCTCGCTAACCGCCCTACCGCTCGCTGATGCGCCAGCTTCGTTGGATGATCTCGATACTTTGAATTCCGGTTCCAACGGTCGGGGCCAACGGTCCCGATCGGCGCCAGAGCGATCGGTTGACTTGGAAAAGCTGCGGGAAGCGGCAAATATGATGACATCCAGTGTACTACATGCCAGCGATTGTCAGACACTAGTTCGTCGGGCGTACACGCAATTGGCAGTCGCAATCGTCGGTATGGTCACGAGTTTGTCGCTCCTGACAATGTGTGACGAAGTACGGTCATTCACTTATAGCGCTACAGTTGCCTTGTTGATCGTGAGTGGTGTGGCGACCTATCGCTATTCAGCCATTACGCAAGTGTTACACGAGAAGTTGAAACCCCTTCGTTGATGCTATAGAAGTGGTTAAGACGATCGCTTGCCTATCATCACTCAGCCTGCCGTCGTGACTCGAGCTACCCGCACGGCCACGACGGCTGTCATGTGGCGCCGGAATGTGCAACTTCGTCCGCCTTCAACGCCTGTTCGGCGATGGTTCTTCTCACGGCAGGAATCATATCTATCGTTCTGGATGTGAGAGAACGAGCACGTGTATCTGCCAATGCGGTGAAGTTAAGTTCTCAGGCCTCACACATCCGAATTCTGGTTATTGCGTAGGGAGAGCGGGTACGGGCGCTGTCAGCGCCCTGCGCCAATGTGGAAGGAGATACAGGGATGGCGAAGGCTAGTCATCAGCTCGTTCAGAGCTTTCGGTTGTTTTTCGGATTGACAATTGCGACATTAACGCCCTTGCAGTTGACGAACACGTTGCTCGCAAGCGGTGATGAGCCGGTGGTCATTTATCACCGTGCCGGCGAAGGTCCCCCAACCGCCATTAGCCAATCTGGCTACGTGCACTTCGATCGGTCATGCGAACCATCGTTTCACGGTGGCAACTGTCAGGACTGTTGTCTGGAGCTATGGCAAGGGTATTGCTCGGAGAGGACCTGTGCACACGCCTATTCCTCTCGCCAATTTGGCATCGGTTGTCTGAGGTTTGGTCGTGGTTGTGGCACATGCACCACCGTTACCAGCGATCATGCCGCGTGCCCCTGTCACAACCAGGCTTACGTGACACAAGCGGACAACGATCCGCCGATCGCCGGTGGCCGTCGAATTGACACTCAGCCAGTTGTTGAAATGCAGTCGAACGTGCCGACCGATGCAAGTCGACCTGGTGCGGGTCAACTGGCACCTCCCGATTTACAGGGCGAGCGCTCGCCTCCGTCCCCTGCGCCTACTTACGAAAGGTCGTGGCCGAGCGACCCGGCAGAAGTCGCGCCCCCCAAGAATCGGTTGCCCGTCAATCCGGCACCCTTGCCGCCAGAGCCGTCGGGAACCAACAGCGACGCATTTAATTCTGCGCCGGGAACACCGCCACTACCTCCTCGGATCAACTTCTTCGTTGAACCTCAAACGTCCGGTCGTCCTCGGTTCACGACGATTTCCACGACCGCAAACGTCGGTACAATCCGCTTGTTGCATCAACTTGATGCGAAATGACCACATCGAATCGGTGGCACGATGGCTCATCACGCCGCCCCACACGATCAACATCCTTGGCGGCTAGTGAGTTTGTGGCAAGAGCTCCCAGCCGCCGGGAGCAAGTTGGAAGTCGTAGTCGCCGCTGACCAATTGCTGCGTGATCGCCCCAAGTCCGCCGCCTCGATCGAATCGCAGAGTGGCGGTGCTCAAGTCCAGCGACAATACTTCGCCCGGCTCAAGCTGGTAGACTTGGTTGTTGACCACGAATGCCACGAAATAGCGATTGGTCGGTGCGTTAGTAACGCGGATCGGCGTGTCGTTACGTTCCAACTCGGGATTCGCCGATTCCCGAGCATCTGTCCCGTGGTCCGCAACGTCCTGATGCGGGACACTCAATGCGACATCGTCGGTGCCGGCGTGATCGATCGAATCGGCAATCGGACCGTCCAATTGCCATTTCGCAACGTAGCGGGTGGCGGGCGGCAGCCTACCAAATTGACGCTGCCAAAGCGTTTCCGCAGCATGCCGCGTCGATGCGCTAGCCGACGGTTCAATCAGAGACTGAAAATCGAGCGTTCGGGAATGACCATTCGCGGACGCCCGTACAATCGGTTCACCCGCAGCAACCAATATCGGATGGTCATTGGTTGCTGAGTTCTCGACGCTCCTTGACGGCGTCGCAGCCCGCGGAAGACTGCCCAAATCCTCGCCCGTCGGCTGATCGTCAACGATCAGCTGATCGTCCGCCGACGATTGCGGGGAGGGCAGCGCGTTGCGTATGTCTTGTCGGTTATTCGTTGAAAATTGCGAGTAGGCCGTCATCACGACGAGGGCCACACAGATACAAAGGGCTGCAACGGTTGGCAGACGCAACGCTCGCAAAACTAAGGCGTGTCTCATGGGGTCGCCTGAAGAAGCACAAGGTTTCACAGAAGTCCGTGGGCAGTTACGGGATCCTACTGTGTTTTATAGCCCACAATAGGCGTCCCTCCCGGGCAAAGCTGACGTAATTCTTATGTCTGTGAGCAAATGCAAACCTCATCACAGGATCTCCCGAATACCGCGACAATGATGAAATGAATAACAACCCAGACGATGCTGGCAAAAAGATTGCTCTTTCCACGCGTTCCATGATTTGGTACCACCCGCCGTCCGCGGAGATCGCCGCTGCCCGTACGAGCGCGAGTGTTCCTGCGGATGACCCTCATTACCTCAAAGCCCCTAGTAGCAAGCGAGTGGCTGAACCATGTCGGCTGGGAAAGAAAACACGCTCAAATCGTCGTTAAATCGACTCTTTTCACGCGCCACGATGCTGACGTCGGCCGTCGTGTTTGGCGGTATCGCGATCGCTCAGGCCCAAAAAGATCCGGGGGAAGTGGCGCTGCCCGAACCTCCAATTGCGACAGCCTCGGACGCGGATACCCGACCGATTCGCGTGACGGCTGACGAGGACGGCGCGAATTATGCCACATCTGCTGATTCGGCGAACGTCGTGTATGCGAACGCGGAGTCGGAAGTGGCGCCGAACGCGGGAGACGCGTTTACGGAGGAGGACGGCGCCTGGGGTGCCGATCCACCTGATGCAATGCTTACCGAACGGGATGCCGCGCCCGCTGGCCCGGAGGACGTGGCTGCCAATCAATCCGAACCTCCACCCATGTTGCCCGACCCGGTTGCCTTTCCGCAAGACATCGAGCAGTCACCGATCGCAGCTCGCGGCAATCCCTATAGATCCAACAGCGAGCCCTCGGCGAGTGTTTACAGTGATAGCGCTGGTTCGCCGGATCAGTTTGAGGCCTTCGACGAACAGGATCAGCAAATCGCATTGCCGGATGTCGATGAACCCGCGTTGCCCGCCAGCCGTTACGGCGAAATTGTCGCGGATTCAGATCCGGCACAATCGCCACTCGCCAGCGAGTTACCGTCAGCCGAATCTCGGCGGGCAACCGCCGAGATCGATGATGTGGATACCGCTCCGCTCGACACGGAATACGACCCATCGCCAATTGCGGTCGACGCAGGTGATGCGGACTTGAGCCGCGAATCGAGTGTGGAGTATTCCGAGCCCGCGGGTCGCTACTCCGATTCCTCCGTTGACCTCCCGGGTTATGACGCACTGGCACCGGCCTACCAGGACGAATCCGTGGTGCCGGCCCCGGCATACACCGATCCCGCCGAACAGCGATTGGCCCCGGCGCCGGTACCGTCCGTCGCGGCCGAACCGAGCAGTTCGTTCGAGCCCCGCGGCAATACGACACCCAAGGCAACGATGCAGATGGCTAGCCGCGACATCCAAGCCATCGGCAAACCCGGCCCGCAGTCGCTCGAAGGTCCCCAGTCTCCCACGTTGACGCTTCAAAAAGTTGCCCCTGAAGAAATCCAAGTTGGCCAGCCGGCCAAATTTGAAATCCGGGTCCGGAATACGGGACGCGTCATCGCCGAAAATGTGGTGATTCGTGACGAGGTGCCGGCCGGTACAAACTTCATCGATACCGCTCCCAAGGCATCGCGCTCGGCCGACGGCGCGATCTTTTGGGAAACAGGCTCCCTGGCGCCCGGCCAAGAGGTCGCGGTCAGCATGGAACTGATGCCGGTCACGGAAGGTCAAATCGGTAGCGTCGCAACGGTATCCTTTCAAGCGTCGGCGTCCGCTCGGACGCGTGCCACCAAACCGGATTTGGTCGTCGAACACACAGGACCGGTAACGGCACTCGTGGGCGATGCCGTCAAATTCTCCATCAAACTCAGTAACCCCGGGACGGGTGCCGCCACGCAAGTTGTACTTGAAGAAGACGTACCAACCGGTCTGGCCCATTCGTCAGGGGCTCGACTCGAATATGAAGTAGGCACGATCGAACCGGGTCAATCGCGTCACTTGGAACTGACGCTCAAAGCAGATCATCCGGGTCACGTCGTTAACACGATCCTGGCACACGCCGACGGTGGCTTGTCGGTCGAGGATTCCGCTGAATTGGAGGTCGTGGCCCCCGATTTACAGGTCGCGATCGAAGGTCCCAATCGTCGCTATCTAGAACGCCAGGCGACATTCACGGTGGCAGTCGCCAATCCCGGCACGGCGCCGGCACGTAATGTGGAACTGGTCGCCCAGTTGCCGACTGGTCTGAAGTTTGTCAGTACGAACAACTCGGGCTACTACGATCAGTCCCGGCATGCCGTAATCTGGAGTTTGGAGCAGTTGCCGGCTGGCGAAATGGGAAAAGCCCAATTTACCGCGGTGCCGATCGAAATGGGATCGTTCCAAATCAGTGCGCAAGGGCGTGCCGAAATGGGACTGGAAGCGCACAAGGAACACGACGTAACCATCGAAGGCATCGCCGCTCTATTCTTTGGCTTAGCCGATAAGATCGACCCGATTGAAATCGGCGGCCAAACGACGTACGAAATCAATTTGGTCAACCAAGGTTCGAAGGCGGCGACCCACGTGCAATTCGTCGCGATTGTTCCAGACGGCATGCAGCCCGTCGGTGCTCAAGGTCCTACCCAAGAGGCCGTGGAGGGACAACGTGTCGCATTCGCGCCCTTGGATCGCCTCGCGCCACAAGAACAGGCCGTCTTTCGCATTACCGTGACCGGCCAAAAGGCGGGCGATCATCGCTTTCGCGTACAAATGACCAGCGATGAAATGTCAACGCCGGTGATCAAGGAAGAAAGCACACGCGTCTACGCCGATTGAGGCGATTCCGACAGATCTCGGCGAGACAGCGGCACATAGCCGAACGCCGGCCGACAAATGCTCGTGCGAGCGGTCCGGTCCCGACGATGGCCGCCAATCGATGACCGTCAATGTGTTGTGGCCGCTTGCTCTTCGTCGGCGTTGTCCTCGGCATTGCGAGCCGCACGAATCAGCGAGGTTACCGCCTCGGCGGCCTGCTCCACCGCTTGAGCCCGAGTCACTCCGGTGAATTGACTCGGGTCGCAGTAAGGCGTAATGGGGCCACTGTAGTCATGGTCGCTCAGCCAGCGCAGCCACTCAACGTTGGGAACGACGCCGGTCGATCCTGGTAGTAACCGCTGCTCTTGCGTAATTGTCTCCAAATCGGCGTCTGCCGGCAGGTCGGCCAAGCGCACCATCACCACCTTCTCCACGGGAAAGTCCTTCAGCTGGCTGACGGTTCCACCACCGACGTGCCAATGCCAAGTGTCCAGGCACAGACCCACGTCTTCGCCAATGGTTTGAATGAGAGTCAACAGCGCATTGGGAGTCGCGATAAACTGACTCTCGCCCTCAGGACGGGCCGACTTCGGCGCTATGAAACCGACACCGAGCCGAATTTGATGCGGCGCCAAAACCTGGACAACCCGGCCGATCCGCGTGCGATGTAACTCGAAGTTTTCGTGATACGCGCGGTGCAAACAATAGGGCAAAAGGTTGGCAATGCAACGCGTCGCTCCCAGCGATTCGGCCAGCTCAGCGACCTCGTCCAGTCGCGTGATTTCGGTTTCGAACTCCGAGTCTTCCAACGTCAGATCAATCGGCAAGTCAAAGCCACCAATCTTGACATTCGCGCTCTGCAGGAACCGTGTCGCGTGATCCCGCCCGCGAGATTCAATCTGCTGGACCAACTCCTGAATGTCGATATCAAAACCCCGGAACTTGTACGTCAGTGTCAATTCGATCAACTCGTTTTGACGCCCATTGATCCCCAGCGATTCCGCGTTGAGGTTCTTGTACATTTTGCGCCCTTCTTCCTCCACCCAATACAGCGATCCGTCCAACCGCTCGGCTTCGCACTTACAAATAAGATGTTTTTCGACGGTTTCCCTCATTATGTCAGAGTCGCTAGCGCCTTCCTAGGGGCCTTGCTCGGCGGACTATAGCGTGTTCCAGACCCAGATACGGTGCAGATTTGCAATTGCGTGGCGGAGGCTGGCAGCTACAGTACGGCCTGTGTTTGTGTACACGGTTGGCGCGTCTGGCCGCGTGCCTACCGTCGAGCTAATCGCCAGCATCGACAGGGATTCTCCAAACGCTCCACGACGGAGGGGCATGGCTTCGCGGAGATCCCCCGGACTTGGGGGCGATCGCGGTCCCATCCGGTTCGCAACCTCTGCCATGCCGCTCGGAGTAACTCGATCGCTCGCAGCTCAACGCGTTCGTTTTGCGTCCTATCCTCTGAATACATTTTACATAAAGGCGACCGCGGACCATGAATCATTGGCAGGCCCTAGTCTTAGGCATTGTGGAAGGACTAACCGAGTACCTGCCGGTAAGCTCCACGGGACATCTGATTCTGACGCAGCGGCTGCTGGGCATTCCCGAAACCGCTGCCTCAAATGCCTACGCGATTTGCATCCAAGCGGGTGCGATTCTGGCTGTCGTTGGCCTTTATTGGAACCGCATGCGACAGATGCTGCGTGGCGTAATCACCCGATTCACCGGCGGCGGCAATGAGGCGGACCAGATCGGCTGGCGCCTGCGCGTAATATTGTCGTTGCCTTCTTGCCAGCGGCGATCGTGGGTGTGCTACTGGATGATTGGATCGAGGAAGTACTGTTCGGCCTAAAGTATGTCGTGATTGCCTGGTTGGTGGGCGGGCTGGCGATTCTGGCAGTGGCCCGCTGGCGCCGCCGCCACGGTGGCCAGCAACAAGGGCAGTCGCTCGAGCAAATGGCATGGCAAGCCGCCTTGGTGATCGGACTGATTCAATGTCTGGCGATGTGGCCGGGAACGAGCCGCAGCTTGGTGACAATCGTGGGCGGGATGTTGGTTGGGCTGAATCTCGCAGCCGCCGTCGAGTTTAGTTTTCTTTTGGGTGTCGTGACGTTGCTGGCGGCGACGGTCTACAAGCTGAAAGATGCCGGCCCCGTGATGCTGGAGACTTACGGGTGGGGCGTGATGATCCTGGGGTCGTTGGCCGCCTGGATCGCCGCCGTCGTGGCCGTCAAATGGATGGTGGCATATCTGAAACGCCACGGGATGGAGTTATTCGGCTATTACCGAGTGGCCTTAGCGGCGTTCGCAGCCTGGGCCCTCTGGAGGGCTGGCTAAAGGCTTGAAGCATTGCCCCCATTCGATTTGCGACTTGGGATCGTCGCCAGCCACTCAGTGGTACACGAAAATTGCGGCAGCCAACGAACCTGCCGGTCTTCGATTTCGTCTATAATAGGCAATGGATAAGATTGGGTGCCTGTCGCGAACGTCCGTGACCGGACATCATGCGGAAGCTCGGGGGCGAATTGGATTCGACCGGGTAGCTAGAAGTGAGGGTGGCGTGTCGTGGTTGATCAGTTGGCCACGTAAAAAGCTGATCACAAACTTTAATTGCCGAATGCAAATCTCGCAATGGCTGCCTAAATAAAGGCTAGCCCCGGCTGAGGGCTTTCGCCGGAGAGGCCCAAAAGCCGGTCGCCAATTCCGGATCGCTCAGAGTCACGTCGAGCACGTTCGTGAGTTAAAAAAGTTCTCGTCTAGTCGAGTCCGAACCCGTGTCGACAGGCGGTCGGTTCGAGCGAAATCCAAACAGTCGGCTACACACGTAGAAGCTTTCATGGAAATATCGCGGGACGCGGGTTCGATTCCCGCCGCCTCCACTTCACAACCCGTTGCGCCGCAACGGGTTGTGTCTTTTGAGTCTGGCTTGGCAGCGCTATGGCAGCGGACGGATTACCGTAACTGCCCTTCTCTGGCCGCTTCTGACGGCGAATTACCTCCGCACCTCCGTTACATCGCGGAGCGGTGGGACAACCTTCAGCCCCATATCCGCGAAGCAATCATTACGTTGATCGACGCCTCGCTCAGTGCCTCGTCTTCCGAAGAGGCAGAGGGGGGAGGGCATGAGCGGAAAAACCCAATTGGGCCGCGGCAGCTTGCAGGCTTGCTGTTTTCCGTGTCGCCGGCTGAGCGTGGCGAGCTGATGCAGGCGGCGGTTTCCTTCAAACCAAAGGCGAGGCCAGAAGTCGGCGTCGCTGTCGGAGTAATCAGCGCTGTGTTCGCGGAGGCCTGGGAAGAGCGATTTCAGTGTCCGGTGCCGATCAGGCCGCTGAGGAGGGTTGTTGAGCCCCCGGTGCTGATTGCGACAGCGCGGATGTTCAGCAAGCTCGGATTCATGAAAAAAGACTTGGAAATGGCGGCGCCATCAGCGACTTGCTCGATTATCTGAACGCACAAGCGCAAGTTGGTCAGTCAATGCAATTGGAGCTGTTTTCCGGGCATCCAGGCCGAACACGGGGTAGCTCGAGGCGGGACGACCGGACCATCAGTAATCGGTGGGCGTTCGCGGAAGCCTTCGTTTTCAGAATCGGACCCTCCAGAGCTAGATACTGGCACCACGGACGGACCACAGTCGAAAGCCGGACATCGTTCGAACGCTGATCGACGAGCTCACCCTCGCTATTCTTGGAACTTTACGGCCGCGATGAGCTGCCAACTTGGCTCTGGCTAACGTACGCAGATCGCGGAACCGGGTTGTTGATTTGCTCTTAGCGCCACGTGGCGATTACAAATCGACGTGATGCATGCCCACGGAGAAATATGGACAGTAATGGTTTCGCTATACACGCTCGGTCCAATCGGGGCACCCCAATTGGCTCGTCGATAGAGTAGAATCAAGGCTCATGTGTCCATACACCGGGCGGTCATGCATATGTACTTTCAAAGGGATAAGCTGAATGGCCACGCAAAAAGCGTCCAGCATCGCCGCCACGAAATCTACCGAAGTAGAATGCTCCTACCGTGTTCGGAGCCGTTGTGTTTGCAGGGCCTGTCGACCGAAGAACAACAAGAATGAGTCACTCAGGGAAACTGCCAAATGAACGGAATTGAACGACCTAAGAGATGTGCAATTGCTGGGAACACTTTCGAACTGCAATGGATTCGCCGTGGTATCGGATGATCCTCAATCTGCAACACACGATCAGCCTTAGTACGTTCAACTTTTTTTCCTCGAACGGACTGCTTGCGGTTAATTTACCAGTAACCACTCGGCGGCATCGAGTTCAATGGGGCTTGGCTCTGATTCGGAACCCATAAGAATAGTGCTCGGTGATTGCGAGACATATTTGGCGGACTCGATGCAGTTTCTCCTCGAGTATTGCTGCCGTTCATGCGATTTCGGAGCGTTCTATTTAATGCCTTCGTTTAGAGGTGAGCCGGCTGACGCAACCCATCTAAACCAGTTCTATCATAGTGAAGCCGAAATCAAGGGGAGCCTACAGGACACCATTGAACTCGTTGAATCTTACATTCAGCAGATTTGCGCTCACATTTTGAAAACGTGTCACGACCTCGAGCGGGTTGAATCCTTCAGCGCAGAGACAATCGAATCACTTGCAGGAGGTAACA
>CAWAVP010000002.1:0-66278 GCA_963785495.1 uncultured Planctomycetales bacterium
GCTGGCAACATCCCGCCGAATTGGCGTTCGCTGCCAACCAACAAAACGTGAAGGTATGCATTGAATCGGATGCTCATTCTAAGGCGACTGATTGATTTACACACGTTTCCTGTCGTACCGGTCACGAAAGGTCTTCGCATTACGAAAAACAGAGAAGCTACGCAAACTCGACGAGCTTTGGGGCCCATGGACAACCACTCCACTGAAGACCTGGAGAATGGTGATCTACGGTCGTAAGCCACAATCCGTCGCGAGTTCTCCTGGACCGCATGCTCCGGACTTTCCGACATCCGGCCTGTGGCACCACCTGCCAGCGGCGGAAAGGACGCGTCAGTTACCTCCGCGACGCGGCGCGGCACAGGAGCTTGTCGCCGCAAAAATCCCCCGGGCTTTCAGGGAGAAAACCGTGCCGGACATCCGATAACGCTGGATAGGACCAATTGCGGAGGTTGAAGAGCCGCAACGAGAGGCCTACCATAGAAGGAATCAGGCAATTCAGCAAAACTTTTCCAATCAGCAAAATAACGGAGCGGAAACGATGGCACGCAGAATTCTATTGCTTGGCTGCCTGACGACTCTCTTGGCCTTCAGTAGCTCGGTTGAGGCACAGCGACGCACTCCGGGATTCCGCAATCGCCCGGTCATCAGTCCCTATGTCAGTCTCTTTCGCGGCGACAACGGGGGTTTGAACAGCTACTTCAGTGTCGTTCGGCCCCGGGTAATGCTAAACAACTATATGCGCGACACCAACTATGACTTCGCCGTACAACAGCAAATGATCGATCAGCGATCGTTACAGCTGCAGCAGGAGTTGGAGCAGACGCTGCAAGGGGGCACGCTACAACAGCGCCCCACAACGGGCACGACCAACGCCGTACGGCGACCCGCCGGCACCTTCATGAATTATTCGACGTATTTCGGTGGCGGCGCCGGCGGTGGCATGGGAACCATGGGTGGCGGCTCCGGCATTCGTGTGCCTCGTTAGCTCATATCATGGTTTGCTAGTGCCTTCGGGTTCCGCCGATCGTGGCCGTAGATCGTCGTGTCGCATGGCAGCGAGCGAGGCGATGGGTGACATGTCGGCTTCATTCGTTCCGATCGGCGGGCGGCGGTTCGTGATCGTCGCCGGCGATTTCATCGGCCTGCACTGCCCCATCGGCGTTGCGATCGAGCCGTTGCAGTAGTTCACCATCTCCCAAGAACTCGCGACGACTGACCTCGCCGTCGCGATTCAAATCCATCTGGGAAAACCACATTGGCGTGCTGCTGTCCGACGTGCCAGGTGGTCGGCCAGAGTTTGCCGTAGCATCCACTCCCGTCCGGCGGCGAAGCACCAATTGGTTGAGGTCGGGAAAGACCTCAAGGACCAATCCCTGTTCAGCAGCCGGCAGCTCCCGCAGCCGATCGGCGGCGTTCCGCAGCTCGCGTTCCGACAATTGATCGTCCGCATCGGCGTCCAACCATCGCCACACTGGCAGGGACGCGGGCCGTAATTGGATTTCCAATCGGGCTTCTTGAGACCGGTGCCGTTGACGCAGTAAATGGATACCTTCCGACGATTGCAGACAACCATCTCCGTCCTGATCGGCGATTGACAACGGCATCGCCAGCACGGCCTCCGCGGCCCGTATTCTTCGACATCCAAAGCGCCGTCGGCGTTGCGGTCCCATTGCGGCCAGAGGGTTTCCCAAGCCGAAAGGGAAATCCCATCGACGGGAATCTCGGCAACTTGGATCGTCAATTCGCTGTTGGGCCAAGCGACCGTGACCACGCCACCGGCACTTCGGCGCAACATGGCGGTAAGCGACGCTTGATTCAGGCGAACGGCTAAGGGCGTTGTGGCATCTCCGTAATGGACCTCAACGTCCAAATCGGCGGGCCGCGTAAGGAGTTGGGGCACTTCGTTTGATTGCCAACTGCCATCATCATCGACATCGATGGCGTCGAACAGCGGGTGCCGCTGCAGGAAATCTTCGGCTTGCAGACGCGCCCCATAGCATAGCGATCCTCGACCGCATACAGTACGCGCGACCAATCCGACTCCGGGTGCAATATCACGACTTGCGCAGGACCGTTGCGATCTGCCGCACTGGGGTTTGCGTTGCGACCGAGTGGTATTTCTTGCCGCTGCAGCATTCCGTCGTCGTCTCGATCAAGCTGCCGAAGCCGCTGCTGGGCGGATTCGATCTCGGCAGTGTCCAATTCACGATCTTGATTGACGTCCAACCAATGGAAGACAAATGGTTCGCCGGGCGTCGCTTGTGCGGCTGCGGCGTCGTCAATGCTGATCCACTTTGTGGGGAACCCCGGCGAAGCCAAGAAAATTGGAATCTCTTCAGCATTCATGCGTCCGTCACGGTTGACATCACAGCGATACACGACCTGCTGACGTTGCGGTTCACTCTCGATCCGCTGGTTTCCCCACTGTCCATAGGTCAACGATTCATGGGTCGTCGCCTCCTGCCACGTGACGTCACCGTCGTGATCCGCATCAGCAGCCCGTAGTAGATCGGCTTCCAAGTCGTGGAGCCATTGTTCATGCGACTGATCGTTGATCGAGAACCAGACGTCGCACAACAACGGTCCACCGGGCAGAAGAATGATCAGGCGCAGGGGAGCACCCCGCGATGGGGCGGCCGGGCGTTCCGCAGTTGGTGCGTCGGTTGCTTCCATTTCATTCTTGTCATCGGTGTCCTCACCGCTGTGGTCCGTGGTCGCTTGAATCTCGATATCGGCAACCGAGGACGGTGGTGTGTGGGCGGGTGAGGACGCCACGGTACCCAAGGGCGTCGGATCGCCGGGAGTGGTCGCCAGATCTTGCCCGGAATTCTTGGTTGTGGCGGACGGTACGCTCGAATTCGATCGATCTCGGCAGCCGACCACCATCAGCAGCAGCATGATCAAACCCGCGATCAGCGCACGACGTGACACCGCGCCGTTCCCCGTTTGGCGACGACGGTGCGCGATGAACGAGAACCGGATCCAGTGGTCAAAGCACGAAATAACGTTCATACCGCGCTCGATTCATGTCAGGATCGCCCGGATCGGATTCCCATCGGCGATCTTATGAGGGCGTCCTTGTGGTGAGATGTTTTCCTGGTTGGGATCGACGTGGAGAGCGGAACATAGCGTCGCCAAAATATCGCCCTGCGCCACTTTGCCGTCGACGACTTCCCGGCCATCCGTGGACGTCGCGCCATAGGCTTGCCCACCGGCAATACCTCCACCCGCAAAGACGCACGTCCAGGCGTTGGGAAAATGATCGCGACCGGCCATGTTATTGATTTGTGGCGTTCGGCCGAATTCTCCCATCCATAACAGGGTGGTCGTTTCTAGCAAGCCGCGCTCATCCAGCTCTTTCATCAATGTGCTCCAGCCTTGATCCAATTCCTGGGACAAGCGGCACACGGTCGTGAAATTGTCTTGGTGCGTGTCCCAACCCAACTGACCGCCCAGCGTCACTTCCACAATGGGAACACCTCGTTCGATCAGTCGCCGCGCCAACAGACATCCTTGTCCGAACTGTCCACTTCCATACTTGGAACGAACGGAATCGGGTTCCTGACCGAGTTCGAAGGCAATCACATCCTCACTTTGCATCATGCTAAACGCACGACGATAGACGGTATCCTGAGCCCTAGCGGCGGAGGCGGAGTGACGCGCAAGGAAATCGTTCTGCAGGCTTTTCCACAAATCGATCCTGGCCGACGCCCGCGACGCACTGACATGTTCTGGCGACGTCAGATTGTCCACTCTCAGTTCCGCAAAGGCGGCCGGATCAGCTGGCCTGGCTTCCTCTTGTACACTCCCGACCGTGGCCGCAGCGTACTTCGGCCCTAAAAAGCCCGGTGCAAACGCGTCGGGGCTGATCTGAGAGACGGGATTGACGCTGACATACGATGGCAACGTCAGCGCTGGCAATGACAACTCCTTGGCAAGCGATGAACCGATGCAGGGGAAGCGGATGGGCGAACCGGGACGTTGTCCGGTTCGCATCAGGTACGTGCCGCGCTGGTGATCGCCCTCCCGCGTGCTCACACCGCGCACGATCGCCATGTGGTCGGCCAATTCGCTCAGCCCCGGCAGATGCTCACTGAATCGCAGCCCGGGTACGCGTGTCTGGCGCTCCTGAAACTCCCCACCATTCGCATGTGTGGGCTTCATGTCGAACGTATCCAACTGACTCGGTCCACCACTCATCCACAGTAGGACGCATTGCCGGCGACGATCCGGGGATTCTTGAAGCTGATCGGCCAGGGCGGGCAACCAGCCGCTGGAACTGATGCCCCACAAACTGCCCAAGCTTGGCGGAGAAAGTCACGACGGGCGAGCGACAAGTGCATTGCTATATCCTCTTCCTGACCGTCAATGATTGAATTGGAATTCGGCGCTATTGAGCAACGCCCACAACAGGTCTCCCAAGCCCTCGGACACCGTCTGACTGTCGGCAAGATACTGCTGACAGACTTCACGCTCGTCGTCGCGGGGAAAGCGCGACAGCGTGGCCAGAAAAAGTATCTCGACGCGTTGATTGTCACCAAAGAAAGGGGCAGTCAACGCTCCCAGGATGCCACGCTCGGTATCCCCTGTCGCCTCAGCAATCTGCCGGCCATTGACCATCCGCAGCACCTGTTGGATGCCCAAATCGAATTCGGTTAAGATCGCGCAACGGGAATCCATCCGCGCACAAACTCACGGCGGCCAGGGTCCTCAGGGTCGGGGATGCCGCCGCCCCGATTCAAACTGCGATGCAGCGAGTCGAAAAGCTGCTCAGCCGTCAAGCGTTTGACGGCCATCCGAGCGTACAACGGTGGGTCCGTCTCGGGCCCATCCAGGTCACTGGTGCGCTGGTAGGCGTCGGTGTTGGTGAGCATCCGATACAGCGTCTGCAAATCGAACGCCTGCTCGACAAAGTACGCTGCCAACTCGGCAAACAATTCCGGATGGCTGGCGGGGTTATGCGGTCCCAAATCGTCGACGGGATGCACCAAGCCACGTCCAAAAAGTTGCTCCCAGACCCGGTTAACCGCCGCAGGTGCCAGATACGGATTGTCCCGCGAGGCCATCCAAATGGACAATTGCCGGCGGCGCGTCCCGCGTCCCTCGACCGTTGGCCGATCACCCGCGGGGTAGCGAGGCGCAACCACTTCGGTCGTAGCGGGCAAGGTGACTTCTCCGCTAGGCAAGTCGACCAATCGATAGGTGTCGCCCCGCATGGACGTGTCAGGCTGCAATTGCGCGAAGAACGCGGCGTAGCCCCAAAAATCGCGCTGCGTCCAATGATCGAACGGATGGTCATGGCATTCGGCGCACCGAATTTGCAAACCAAGAAAAATGCGCGACGTAGCGGCAGCCAGCTTCTCCGGCTTTGCTTCCAACGAACGGTAAAAAAGCGCCGGTCCGGTCTGCTGGTCGCCAGTCGAGGAGAGGAATTCCGCCACAAGCCGGTCGTAGCGCAGGTCGCGCACGAACTGCTGCCGCAACCAGCTCTGCAATCCCGCGACCTGTCCCAATTGCGCCGGGTCAAATTCGGCAGGCAACATCATCGCCGCCAGGTGATCGCCAGATGGGTTGCATGACGCGGCGACGCGAGTAGTCGATCGACCAACAACGCGCGCTTGTTGTCCCGCGGATCCGCGATGAACTCCCGGACTTCCGCGACGGATGGGATCACCCCGGTCAGGTCGAGGCTCGCACGACGCAGAAACTCACTGTCCTTACACCGGGGCCCGGGAGCCACGCCTGCCACCTGCAATCGCTCCAGGATACGCTGATCGACTTTCCGCGTCATCCTCTGCATGGCGGACGGCGGTCCGGCATCGGCGACTGCACCGACAAGTCCTGCTAAAAAGATACTCGCTAACGCCACACGAGTATGCCGCCTTGTATCCCGCTCCGAGTTGATTTGACGTGCCGGCATGACATAATCCCCACCTGTTGCCTGCGCGTAGTCTCCCGCTGGCCTCATTCTAACCATAATCGGACGGTACGAAACGCAATCGGTTCGCGAATATGCGACGCGAAAACTGGGACGATTACCCAACCGCCGACGCGGGCCGCTGTGGCCTTCCGCCGATGGTGCGGCCGCCTCGGTAGCCCATGTGGTCGAGAAAGCGCGGCGGGCTTATGTTAGACTATGGTCGACACCGGCACCTCACGAAGACCGGTTTCTGGAAGGAGACGACGAGCGATGCCGTCCGCATGCGACCGTGCATCGTCGTCTTGTTGTTACCCTGGTGATCCCGAAATGGGCCATCCCGATGAACATTGCTTCTCGATTGTCGTTCGACTTACGCCGCCTGCTGATGATCGTATCCTTCGGCTGCTGTTTGAGCGCCTGTCCTGGCGTGGACGGCGCCGAAAGTTGGGCAGAATTTCGCGGATCGCACGGCGACGGCATGGCTCGTGCAGGTAGTCATCCGCCGTTGCGTTGGAGTGAGGGCGAAAATATTCGCTGGCGCGTCGACATCCACGGCAAAGGATGGTCCTCGCCCGTCGTCTGGAACGACCAAATCTGGATGACGACCGCCACGGACGATGGCAAACAGATGTTCGCGGTCTGTGTCGATCGACCGACGGGTCGGATCGTACACGACATACTCGTGTTTGAGAACGAGAACCCACGATTCTGCCATCCCACGAACAGCTTCGCCTCGCCGACGCCTGTCGTCACGGACGGTCGGATCTACGTCCACTTTGGCAGCTACGGCACGGCCTGTTTGGATACCCTGACCGGCGCTCGATTGTGGGAACGCCGCGACCTGCCCTGCGACCATTGGCGAGGTCCCGGGGCATCGCCAATTCTGGACGACGGTCGACTTTACATCGCATTTGACGGCTACGATCTGCAGTACGTCGTCGCCTTGGACGCGACAACGGGCGACACGGTTTGGAAGAAGGATCGAAATATTGATTACGGGAGTGACGATGGTGATCTGAAGAAGGCCTACTGCACATGTCAAGTCATCACACACAACGGACGCCATCAATTGATCAGTCCCAGTGCCGCCGAAACAATCTCCTATGATCCGCAGACAGGTGAGGAGTTGTGGCGAGTGCGGCATGGCGGGATGAATACAGCTACGCGGCCACTTTACGCGGACGGCCTCGTGTTCATTACGGTGGGAGACGCCGTGGCGGGGATCAAACCCACGTTGTTGGCCGTGCGTCCCGAAGGCACAGGCGACATAACAGCCGAGGCGATTGCCTGGACCAACGACAAGACGCCGCCCAAGCGCTCCTCTCCTTTAGTCGTCGACGATCTCCTGTTTACGATTAGTGACGATGGCGTGGCCATGTGCCTCGAGGCGACGACCGGAGAGATTGTGTGGCGCAGCCGAATTGCCGGCAATTATCGCACTTCACCCGTCTATGCCGCTGGACGGATCTACTTTGCGAATTTGGAAGGCGACGTCAATGTGATCGCGGCGGACCGAGATTTTCAGCTACTGGCCAGCAATCATTTAGAACATGGCTTCCAGGCGTCACCTGCCATCGTGGGCAATGCCATCTATCTTCGCTCAACAAAACGCCTTTATTGCATCGAGTCGACTGAGGACGGGTCGTGACGGACGCCCTTCCGACACCAGCGGCCCATAGCGGCATGCCAGCCCCGTCGGTCATACCACCGCAGATAACCTCTCACCCTTGGTACAAGCGATACGTCTTGTAGCGCTTCGCACCACCTCGTTCCAGCGTTGATCGTGATAATTGATTGCTGGACAGAACCCAGGAAAACTCTGCCTCGGTGATGCCCCACTTAAGGACCTCCGGGACGATCTTGGCCACCAATACCAGTCCCACTCCCCAACGTTGGTATTCGGGCAAAACATTCGTACTGATTAAGCGAATCCGTTTGATCGCCTTCCGATTCCACAGCAAGCGAACAAAGCCGAACGGGAACAGCCGACCGTCGATCTCACGAATCCTTGGATTATAGTCCAACAGGCCAAACATCGCGCCAATCGGACAGCCATCGATTTCCGCCACACTGGTCATCTCGGGCACGATCAGCATCTTCAACGATTTCGCCATGTGGTCGACTTCGGCGTCCGTCAGAGGCACAAAGCCCCAGGTATTGACGAGCGAGCGGTTATAGATTCTCAGGAACATCCGCACTTCGTCATTAAATCGCGATCGATCGAGCTGACGAGTCGTGATCTTGAATCGTCGCGTGGCCTCATCGACAACAAAGGTGAGCTTTTTATCTAGGGCTTTCAGCATGTCGACGTGACCGTAAAAAGCATATAGGTCCTCGCACTGTTTGAAGCCGCAGGATTCCACCAGATCGGCATAGTAGGGCTTGTTGTAGGTCATCATGAAAACAGGCGAACTGTCAAAACCTTCGATCAACAAACCGATCTCGTAATTCAGAGAGGGATTGCATGGCCCACGCATGACCTGGATATCACGCTCCGCGAGCCAACTGCGAGCGGCCTGAAATAACCCCGACGCTACCGACGGTTCATTGATGCATTCAAAGAACCCCCAGAAACCGATGCGCTCGTCATATTGTTCATTGTGAGCCGGATTGATGAGCACCAGTAGGCGTCCACTCGGCTGCCCATCGCGATACGCGACAAAGGCCTGGGCGTCGGCTTGGCCGTAAAACGGGTGCGACGCGAATCCCACCATTTCCTTCTGATGACTGCGTAGCGGAGGGATCCAATGTGGGTCATCGGCGTAGATCTGCCAGGGGAGATTCAAAAAATCCTTTCGCTGGCGTTTGGTGCTGACCGGCTCGATTTGCAGGTTGGACATCGATCGGGCGTCTTTCCGAAACAAAGCAATGTCGAAAATCCTCGGGTGCCGCGCCGAGGCGGGGTCGTCTAGAATATCAGGTTTCAGGAAATCCACGCACCCCGTTTTGGATGGGATTCGGTGTCCGCGGAATACTTAGTCACCGGTGCCACCGGTCTGCTGGGAAACAACATCGTCCGGCTCCTTCGAGAACAGGGCCGGCGTGTGCGCGCTGGTACGTCAGCCGGAACCGGGGCCCGCGCTGGCCGATCTGGATGTCGAAATCTGCCACGGCGATGTGACGGACCCCGCATCCGTACTTCGGGCGATGGACGGTGTGGGCTATGTGATTCACGCCGCAGGGGATCTGCACATTGGCTGGCGAAACTTGGAGCGACAGCGCCGGATCAACGTGCAAGGGACCGCTCACGTCGCACAGGCCGTGCGCACCCAAGGCGCCAGACTGGTGCATGTCTCGACCGTCGACACACTGCCCGCCAGTACCGACGGCAGTCCTGTGAACGAGGAATCCAGAGGAGAAGCGAAGATCGGCATCACGTACGTCGTCACCAAACGTGAGGCAGAAGAAGTCGTTCAGGCCGAACGTCAGCAAGGCCTCGACGCGGTCATCGTCAACCCGGGGTTTATGCTGGGTCCCTGGGATTGGAAACCCTCCTCCGGCCGCATGCTGCTGTCGGTTGCGCGTCACTGGAAACCGATGGCGCCCACGGGAGGCATGAGCGGTTGCGATGTGCGTGAAGTCGCACAAGGAACCGTGTCGGCCGCGAACGAGGCCAAGCGGGACGTCAATACATCTTAGCAGGGGAAAACCTCAGCTATCTGGCGGCGTGGAAGCTGTTCGCCCGGGTGGCACAGCGGCCAGGCCCGCTGTGCCCCGTCGGACCGCTCGTACGGATCGTCGCCGGTCGTGCCGGCGATCTGTGGGGAAGGATGACGGGCAAGGAACCCGAGGTGAACAGTGCCATGGTGCAGATGTCCCGGCTGCGGAACTATTACGATAGTCGGCGAGCGATCGACGAATTGGACTACCGAATCACCCCCTTTGAGGACGCCGTTCGGTCCGCCTGGATTTGGTTTTGTGAGCACGGTTATGCATAATAACTAGTTTTCCGGCTCCAGGACTCCGCACCCTCCGCCTGCCGATTCAGCCTCCCAAACGAATTTGCCACAATTCATTTCCTCGCCGTCCGCGGGGTGTCCGCTTCACGGCCCCGTAGCTGCGATTTCTGGGTAGCCCGCTGTCCCGCGTGTTCGTGACTGGCGCCACCGGTTTCATAGGCCGGCACTTGGTCGAAACCATTTTTGCACCGCGGCGATCAGGTCCGCTCGTCGTCACGTGCCGCCCTCCCAGCCTCATCGTCGTTTCCTCACTGGCCGCAGCCGATACCGCGGTTGGGGGTCAGGATCGTGCGGAAGCGGATGGGGCCCGCCCGGTGTCGGAATACGGTCGCAGCAAACGAGCCTGGGAGTTGGCAGCCGCACGCTGGGCAGGACACGTACCCATTGTCGAAGTGTTGCTGCGCGTCACCGATCGCGGACAGCGGATCCCAGGGCATTTGTCGAATGGACACTTCGCCGACCACTGGACCAGTTCCACACTGCGACTTGAACACGAACTCGGATTCAGGCCGAGCCGGTCCCTGCAACGCCGCCTTAATGAAACCGCGGACTGGTAGCGGCGACATGGCTGGATCTGACGGATTCGGTACTCGGGCCAAACCGAGACGGCAATTCACGTAGTGGGCTGTGGAACGACCCTCATGCGTGCGGCCACTGCACGACGGTTCCCGCGGCCAAACGTCGGCCATCGGCCGTCCTCAGTCTCAGCGATTGCGCAACGACCTGACTCGTGCAATGACCAAACAGGGATTCCTGCACACACGCCCCGGCCTCAGCAGGGCCGAACCCGGGGCTGTGACACGTGAGCAGAACAAATGCGGGGTCATCGGTCAGCAGTTCCCGGCATTCCGTCAACAGCGGGAGGAGGTCACTCGTCAACTTCCAGCGCTCTCCCTTGGGACCGTGCCCGTAACTGGGCGGATCGAGTACGATTGCGTGATATCGGTTTTGCCGGCGGCGTTCCCGCTCGACAAAGCGTTGCGCATCTTCGGTAATCCAGCGGATCGGGGCATCTCCGAACCCGGAGGCCTGAGCATTGTGCCGAGCCCACTGAACGACGTTGCGCGCTGCATCCACGTGAACGACCTCCGCGCCCGCCGCCGCCGCCGCCAAGGTACTGCCCCCCGTGTAGGCGAAGAGGTTGAGGACTCGGAGCACCGTGCGTCGGCGAGCGACTTGACGGGCGATCCAGCGCCAATTCGCCATTTGCTCGGGAAACATGCCCACGTGGCCGAACGGAGTCGCTTTCAACTGCAGCTGATACGCGCCGCACGCAATCGACCAGGTGGGCGGCAAGCACCCCGTCCATGTTCCCTGGTCTCCGCGTTCCCTTTCGAAACGAGCGTGGGCGGTCTCCCAAAGGGCGGGCCGCTGCACGACCGCGCGATCGGCGGCCGGAGACGGACGATCCAGACAAATCGCTCCAAACCGCTCTAATTTGCGGCTGCCACCGAAATCCAGCAATTCATAGCCGTCCGAATCAGGCATCCGTGTTCCGCAGGAGGTGACTTTTTACCACAAGCCAAAAAGAGGATAATACTTAAGAACTTGGCTCGGGTCATGATCCCTAAGGAAGAAACGCATCGATGCGCACTCTGCTCCTGATCGTCGTTGGAAGTCTGTGGTTGATCTTGGCGGCCCAAAATGCGTCGGCGCAGAACGGTCCGCCCGTCGCCGACGAAGGCCCACCGGCCATCGATAAGTGGATTGGGGACCTAAACTCCGACATTTATACGGCTCGCGAACGTGCCACGGAACGGCTGATCATGGCCGGATCGCGCAGTATCGAACCGGTCGCCAAGGCGGTGGAAGCTGGGGGTCTGGAGACTATCAGTCGTGGGATTTACATTCTGCGTCAGCTGGCTTTGGTTGCCCGCGACGGCGCGACCGAAGAAGCCGCCTACGAAGCCCTTCAAGGGCTGTCTCAACGACGATTCAGTGGGGCAGCACGTCGCGCGACGACGGCCTTGCAGTCGATCCACGAAATGCGTCATCAGCGAGCGGAATTGCGGCTGACCCAATTAGGCGCCGATTTTTCCATGACTCCGGTTCAAGTGGCCTTGGGAGTGCGAGACGGATTTCCCTCGGTGCGGTTCGGTAGCACGTGGCAAGGAACACCGAACGACTTCGCACAGGTCTCGTGGATCACAACGTATCAGTCCGATGAATCTGACCAAAAATGGATGATCATTCTCGAAGACCAACGCGTGAGTGATGAGTGGATCGACCGGATTGCCACCATCAAAAACGTCGCCGTGTTGAAAATCAAGTCCAGTCAATTTGACGAAACGGCACTAGCCAAACTGACGAAGATGCCTGACTTGGAAATCCTGGAATTACTGTACGTACCGGTAACCGATGCCGCCATCGACTCGTTGGCCGCCTTACCCAAAGTCGGGCGACTGCGGCTGATCGGCAGCCAAATTACGACCGCCGGACTCGAGCGACTGCAACAGCAGATCGCACAGACGGACATCGACTATCGAAACGGAGGTTTTTTGGGAATTGGCTGCACCGACAATCCCTGTCGCATAACGTTTATCCAGCCCAATTCCGCGGCGGGGAAGGCGGGATTTCAAGTGGACGATATCATCACCCGTTATAATGACCAACCGGTCCAAACGATGGACCAACTGACACGGCTGATTTCCGAGCACAACGTCGGGGACAAAGTTGCCGTCGAGGTCCTGCGCAACGACGAACGGATCATTCAGCAGATCGAGTTAGGAGCATGGGATTAGCGACACGGCGGATCTGTCCTCGACTTTCACGTTTTCAACGTCAAAGGAAGGGTGCCTCGGACAAACGGCTTTGTCGACTGGTGGCAATTGCCTGGCTGATCACGGCAGGGCCACCCGCCGTCGCACAAGACGCCGCTCCACGCGTCATGGCCGAAGGATTCCGGCTAACAGAGTTCGCTTCGGCGCCCTGATCGTCACGCCGATCGCTATCGCTTTTGATCATCATGGTGAATTGCTGGTCATTGAATCGCACACGCATCAACGCCCGGTCGACTACCAAGGCCCCACGCACGACCGCATCCAGCGTTTGATTGACTCGGACGACGATGGGCAAGCCGATCGTGCCGAAACGTTTCTAGAGGGCACCGAGCAAACGATGAGTTTGGCTCGCGGTCCCGACGATTGGATTTACGTGGCAACTCGACGTGAAATCTTTCGTGCGGCGGGATACGAATTCCGATGGGCGGGCGGACGAGCGGATGTCACTGATTCGCTTGGAAACTCGCGGAGATTATCCGCACAATGGCCTTTCCGGCTTGTGCTTTGCACCCGACGGTCGGTTGGTCTTTGGTCTGGGCGAAAACCTGGAGAAGCCTACCGTCTCATCGCTGCAGACGGTAGCGTATGGAGCGGTAGGGGCGAGGGCGGAAATGTGTTTGTTTGCAGCGCCGATGGGCGAGGGCTGCAACGTTGGGCAACCGGCTTCTGGAATCCCTTCGGCAATGGTTTTGGTCCGTTGCAAAGGTGGTTTACCGTTGACAACGACCCGGACGCGAGTCCTCCGTGTCGATTGCTGCAGGTCGTACCGGGAGGCGACTACGGTTACCAATTCCGCTACGGCCGTTCCGGGCGCAAATCCACTTCAAGCGTGGGACGCCGAACTGCCGGGGACGCTGCCGATGGCCGCCGGGACTGGCGAGGCACCCTGCCAAGTTCTGCCGTATCGGGGACGACTGTGGGTGACCAGTTGGGGCGACTATCGTATCGAGGCCTACACGTTGCGGCAGTTGGGCGCCAGTTGCCAGGCCCAAGCTGAGATCATCGTGCAAGGCGACTCGCGCTTCCGCCCCGTCGGACTGGCAGTGGCGCCCGACGAATCGCTGTACTTCAGCGATTGGGTGGATCGCAGTTATCCCGTCCACGGTCAGGGACGCATCTGGCGACTAATTCCCGCCAATCTGCGCGAAGACGACGCCGCCTTTCCTCCGCTATCGCCCGCGGAAATACAGGCGGCCCAACTTCGTCACGAGACGAATGTCGAGGTGTTGTTGGCGGCCGCACAAGACAACGACCCATTCGTGCGGCAAGCCGCCAGCTACGGACTCGGCGCGGCGGGGCTCGCGGACGACCTCTCACTACGACAACTTACGTCACCTCGACAGCGGGTCTTATTGCTGGAGGCGATTCGTTGGCGGCGCCCGCGGACTGCGCTGCGGCTGGTCGACGATGCGTTGTCGGATGATGACGACGAGGTAGTGATCTATGCCCTTCGTTTGATCGCCGAACAACAGTCACAGGCGCATCGTCGAGCGGATCGTCGAACTCTTGCAACATCGGCATCCGCTCAGTGCACGACTGGGTGCAGTGGCGATTGCAACCTTAAGTTGGTTAGATGCGGGCAACGAATCAAAAGATCTCACGGCGTTGCACAGTCAATTGGCTAGTTACTTACTGCAGGTCGACGCGCCGCTCACACTTCGACGACTGGCACTTCGCTCACTACCGCCTGAGCACGACGCCTTGAGTTTGGATCACTTGCAAACACGGTTGCGGCAAGATGTCCAACTGCGTCCCGAAATCATCGCCTTGCTGGCGACGCATCCCCAGGCGAGTGCAGGAGAACTGCTGTCAGACGTTGCGCAATCCGCAGACTATTCGTCTTCCGACCGAGCCGACGCCTGTGCCGCGCTGACGGCATTTCTGCCTGACCAGTTGTCAACCCTACAAACACTAAGTCGGGATGACGATGACCAGGTTCGCCGCGAGGCGGAGCGAGGTCTGCGCCCTCGCGTGGTCACCGACGCATCGGCGCCGTCCCCTGCGCAAATGCTGGCGGACACGACGCCGGGAGACGTGGCCGCAGGGAGGCGAGTGTTCTTCCGCGCCGTCGGAGCTCGCTGCAGCTCGTGCCACACCTACGATGGACGAGGTGGCGATGTCGGCCCGGAGCTGACCACGATTCGTCGCCGGGGCGATCGTCGCTGGCTACTGGAAACGATTCTGGATCCCAATCGAGATGTTGCCCGCCGGTTTACAACCACTACGGTCCTCATGGATGATGGCCGCGCCTTTACAGGGCAACTCATGCCGGGCCCCGGAGACGACGACGCTGAAATCCTTGCGCAGGTTGACGGCACACGCGTCACACTTCCCCTGGACGAAATCGACGCTCGCTATTATCACACCAATTCGATCATGCCCGAGGGATTGGGCCAAGTACTTGGTCGTGATGAACTGCGAGACCTGATCGCGTTTCTGTTGTCGTCGCCGGGTAGCTGAGGCAGAGGCGCATTGGCACCACGGATCCGCGGTTCGGCCCGGAGCCGGATACTCGGCACGCCCTCTGCGTTTAAGAGGAAGGGAAGTACGAAAAAAGGCCGGCGACGAAGGTGTCTCGCCGACCGGCCAAATCCGACGGTGAACGTCCCGCGAGGGACATTATTTTCCCTGAGGAGAGGCCTGGACTCGTTTACGGACGTCCGTTTCCAGAACACCAAAGGCGGCTTCGTGTCGTTGCACCGACATACTCAGGGCCGCTGAGCAAACGTTTCGCCGTGAAGTGATTGAGGATGATTCGATGGCCGACCTTTATCGGTTTCTCAGGAATCCCCACGGGCTGCGTGTTGAGCCCAAAATCGATGATCAATTCTTCCGGCGTTCCCGTGACCCGGCAGAAGTTCGCATAGCAGCTGGTGACTTGGCTATCATCCAGCTGAACCTGTTGCTGCGCCGGCGGCTGCGCGGCTTGCGGGCTAGGCGTCACTTCGTCTTGGGGTTTGGCTTTGGCCGATTCTTCTGCCATCTGTTCTCCTCCGTTAGGTTCGGTAGATTTCAAAAAAAGAATTTGATCAACTGAGGCGTACCTAGGGGCTGATCAGGCACATCGCCGTCCTCTGGCGCCTTCGAATGCACGAGTCTAGTACCCGCTGCCATGCTGGTTGCTGATACTCAATGTACGGTATTTTGCCCGATGGTGTTAAACGACGCAATCGAAATCGATACTCTCCCTCGGTTTCCCGCCGCAGGTCGCCCTTCCCGGTCGTTGAGGCTTGTCCGGTGCGAACAATCGTCCAAGGTTGCCGCCACGGCGTAGATTGCCATTTTCTGCCCAGGCGCTTTGCGGCTTGCGACACTACGGCTCCAATGCGTGGCTGCCGCATACACATTTACAGTTCGAAATGGAATGTCCTTGTAATGAACCGCCAACAGCGTTGCCCAAGCGAGAGAGGCTGGGCAGAAATCTTTGCGCGACCGCGCTGGCCGATCTTGAATTCCTTCAATCCTTCCGGCAACGGGACCTTGATCTGGTAAGTCGCGCTTAAGGGTCGGGGTGCCCCGCCGGCATCGGGTTGCGCGGGTAGCGCGCCACCGGACTGAACCGCCATCGACTCGGGAATAACCGTCATCGTTTTGCGCGAGATCATGTCTTCGCTTTCAATGACCGCCTCGAAGATTTGGTCGGCGTAGGCGTCGAGTTTGATACGAACGGTCTGACCGGCGTGGATCGAGTTAATATCGGCCTGATCGACGGCCAGCAACGCCTCGAAATGGCGGGGATCCCCGAGTCGACAAATCTCGTCGTTGGCCTGCAGGAAGGCCCCAGCGTTTTCGGGATCCAGGAGTGATCCTTTCCATGACGGCAGTTGACCACCATTGGTCGGCGGGGTCTTCTTGATCTGCGCCGGGCATCACGGTGCCGTCGGCGTGCGCTTTTACTCGTAACTTTTCAAGGTCTTCTTTCTGCTTTACCAACTGTTTCTCAGCCGACTCGAGCAACTCCTGAAGTTCCGGAATACGCGCCCAAACGTCGGCGGCTTCCGCACGAGGTCGGGCCCGGTCCAAAACCTCGATTTGCTCGCGGTATTGATTGACCTTCTGCTCGAGTTCGATCACGGTTAGCTGCAGATCGTCATTGCGTAGCCGGGCAATATCGTCGCCGCGCTGAACTTGCTGACCCGGTTGGACGTCAAGGGAATCGAGCGTACCGGGTACCATGGCGTACACGGTGGTGGCATTGCGAGGCTGAACTTCTAGCGGGCATTTGACACTGTATGGGAAGGGCACGTACAAGAAGGCCGCAATCAGTACCAGGACCACGGCGGCCGTCACCATGACGTTCTTTTTCTTCACTTGGTGCATCCTCCCCGGGACGTGGAAGAACTTGCCTAATTGCCAAGCCGGCTGGACCACCAAACCGACCAGGCCCGCAAAGGCAACGATCTGTCCAATCACTTTCAGGCCGTAGGGCTCTAGAACTTTGTTTAAGAACAGGAAGATCGAAAACACCACCACCCAGCGATAGCCGACGGCGGCGATCGTGTACAGGGCGAAGAACCACTGATTGCCCTGCGGCAAAAATGGATCTTCTTGCTGTTCGATGCCCAGACACCATTCCGACATATAACGCTGCAGGATTTCGGTGGACTTTTGACGCAGGTTGGGAATCTCGGCGATGTCCGATCAGGATGTAATAGCCGTCAAATCGCAACAGCGGATTGCCATTGAACAAAACGGTGCTGACCGAGCAGATGAACATCACGCTCAGACAGATATGATTCAGCAGTCCGGGTTCGCTAAACCACCAGAGGAACGTGGCGATCGAGGCCAAGACCACTTCAACGTACATCCCCGCCGCGCCAATGACGCGCGGTGCCACTTGTTCGGCAACATCCAGGAATCGGAGACATTGCAGTACAGGCAGGGAGTGAGCACCAGGATCATCACTCCGATCTCGTGGCACTCACCGCCGAACTGCTTGCACGAAAGACCGTGGCCAAATTCGTGTAGGACCTTTGTGATGGCCAGCGTCATGCCCAACCAAAACCAATTCTCCGGTCCAAAGAACTCGTGAAATGCGGGCAGTCGGAGGCGGAATTCTTCGAACTTCACGCCAACCAGTAGTAGTGCGGTCAATCCGAAGGTGCCAAACACGATGGCCGCCCACTTGGTGAAAAACCAATTCGTCCACGGAGCGAGCCAATTGAGCAGGCGATCAGGATCGATGCCTTTGAAGCGAATCGCCAGTACATTCGATAGTTTGGAAAGCAATTCCCGCCGAGTGACTTCGTCGCGCCGCTTGCGCAACTGCATCCCCTGCCCTTCGGCGTCGGTCACCAACAGCCCGCTGCGGTGCAACATACCGACATAGTGCTGCAGGTCCTGCAACGAAATTTTCTGAGCGCGTATTCGCGTTCGAAACGTTGCTTGATCTCGTCGAAGCTGACATTCGCCGTCCAGCATCCGCAGGATCGAATACTCTTCTTCTTGAAACCGATAATACTTTAAGCCGATGGGTTCCTTGATTACCCAATAAGGACGTCCCTGATAACGGTGATACGCACCGAGAGATCGGGCCGCATGCGAAGCGGCAGGCGACGCGAGGAACTGGAGATTAGGCTGTCGGCAAGTGTAACCATGGCGTTGCTTCAATGTTAGCCGCGGGGGCAAGCGAGCAGGGCGAGGTGCTTAGCGGAAACTCATCGTGGCTCCCAGCCCCGGCCCCATCAGCCATTGGTCACCCACCTGCGTGTTCTCGACCTCGGCCCATACGCGAAATGCTCCGTCATCCTCCACCACCTGGCTGGCGAAGCCGATTTGCGAATTGACGACGTGCGTACCACCACCTGGCAGATCGACGGTGATTTCGACGGGACGGTTGCGAATGTCCTTCCAATCATAGCGATCGGCATCGATGCGACCGTGTACCCGCAGGCGATCCATTTGGACCAAGTGCACCACAGGCTCACCCGCGTTGACCCATTCGCCCGCCTCACGCACGACTTGATTGACGACGCCCGCGAAAGGCGATTTGAGCTTGCGGCGTTCGATCATCGCTTCGGCTTGTTTCAATTGGGCATTGGACGCCCAGGCCTCGGCCCGGGCAACTTCCATTTCGTGCTGGGCCAAGTCGATTTGCAGGCCTGCTCGTTCCCAGTCCAGTTTGGCTCGTTCGACTTCGATTTCCGTGTAGGCGCCCGCTTTACGTTCGTTGGCTTTCAGGATCAGATCATACGACGCGCGAGCGAAAGCCTGGGCTTTCTTCGCGGCCTGCACACTCACATCGCTGGTCGCCTGCTTGACGGCGCCGACGTATTTGTATTGGGCAACATCACGCGCCATCACCGCATCGTTGTCGTCGATCTGAGCCACCACGTCACCGGCCGCTACGGAATCTCCGTCTTCGACGAACACCTTAACCAGCTTACCGACTTCGTCGGCCGCCAATGGCACGTCGTTAATGGCGCCCAGATAACAACGGGGCACATCTGGTTCTTGCGCCGGAGGGTCGTTGGCGCAAGCAGCAACACAAACAGAAAGGCCAAGGCCAGATGCTTCATATTCTCGTTCTCCGTCGCGTCGGCTAAAACGCAAACAAACGAATTTGTAGCCATTCAATAAGTTCGTGGAATAGACAGTACGCCATCGACCGGCTTCCGCAGGCGATCTTCGCAACCACCTCGGTGCCCTGTTTCGGTTCGTCGAGTGACAAACGCTGGAGGAGTTGATTCTTGTCTAAATTAACGCGGATGCGATAGCTGTATCCGTGTTCGTCGTGCAATCCAGCGGCCTCCTGCACGTCGGCCAGAGTCCCGGTAAAAGATTCGCCCGTGTGGCTTTTCAACACAAAACTGACAGGCAAATCCTGGTGATGTTGTTCCTCTTGAGCGCGGACTGAGGTGACCGATTCGATTATCCGGTAAATAGACGATCAGTTCCCAAGGTCCGGATGGATCGGCGACTTCCATCGCAACCTGGCCCACCGTGACAGGACGATCCCTCAACGTGTTCTCGACGTCCCAACTGGTCACTCGACCGGCGATCGGACTTCGCACCCGGAGTCGCGCTAGTTTGTCGTTGAGGACATTCAGCTGTTTGCGGTAACCATTAATCTTCACCTCCAATTCGACCTTTTGCGCGAACAGCGATAGGTCGGTCTGCAGGCCTTTTTCCAAACGACGCAAGATGGTCCGCAATGATTCCTCTGCAGACGCCAGATCCGCCTGTCGTTGCAACAGTTCTTGCTCGAGTTCGTTGTTCTTCAACTCGACCAATAATTCACCTTGCTTAACCACCTGACCATGGTCAACCAGCACTTTTTCCACTTCACCATTCGCGGTAAAGAACACGTCACTACGGATTACGGGCTGCAGACTACCCTCGGCCTTTAGCTGGAATTCCTTCGGAACCAGGAACAACACCACGAGAGTTCCCAGGATCAGGCCGGATACCAATAGCGTCTTGGGCAAATTACGAGCGGTCACGAGGGCGCGTGATTGTCCGATCTGCGCCACACCGGCATCAGGAACAAGTCGTTATGTTCGAGCGCATTGCCCAACGCGCGAGCACTATGCTGGCAGACCAAATCCGCGCGGGCGCAACTAATTCGCGTGACTGTACCGAATCGATCTGTTCGATGATCACCGAACCAATCACCTCGCCGCGATCCGACTGGTATTTGGCTTCGGCTTCGGCGCCCATCTCTTCCGCACTCTCTTGTTTTATCATGTCCGTTTTGAACAGCGGCAAAACGGCCAAGCTCTTGGTGTGCGATTCGTCGACATAGGCTTCCAACGCCTGTTCCACCTGCGGTGGCAGATCCTGCATCGAGCCGGTGTACCAGAGCGACTCGCCGGTCGCACAGACGCGCGTAGCCAGATTGCGAAGCATCGAAACGATGTTCGAACGCGTGTCCATTGTGTCCTGGCCGCTGATCGCCTCGACAACCTGCTTGTTGCCGCGCGTAACGGTGACACTCACACGATCGCAACCGATCAAGCGGCGCGACTCATTTGCAATCGTGTATGCCGTGTCACGAATGTCCAGGCTATTGTGAATTTCCTTGGAGAACTGGTCGATCTTCGCCCACATCGACTGGCGGTCGCTAAAGTGCCGCAATTTGCGCGACTTCAACCAATCGCCGACCAGTTCGCTCATCTGCAACAAGAAGCGGCGATAGCCCTGTTGACTATTGGCCTGAGCGTCAGGGCGCTGAAAGACTTCGAGCACGCCTTCGACCGAATCATCGGTCTTCATCGGCGCGAGCACCAGCAGCGTGTTGGTTGGATTACCGGCCGCGTCCGGGTCGCCAGTCCCGGACATCGGAGGGACCAACCGCGCTTCGCCCGACGTCATCACCTCTTGCAGTAACCGTACGTGGCGCCGACTGTCGTCCGACTTGGGGTCCAGCAGGATGGGATTGAGATTGATCTGATAATCCAGCCGTAGCTGACGATCGGCGTTGATCGTCCATACCGCTCCACCGATGGCGGCCAGCGCCGTGACAATCCGCTGCATCACCTCGGCGTAGTACTGTTCCGGTTCGTATTCCCCGCGCGAGAGCTGGGCGATTTCCTGGACCAAAGCGCGTATCTGCTGCTTCGTTTTTTCGATGGTAGCGGCATCAACCGAGCTTTGATCCGTACTCATAGCACCTCTCGCATCCCACCAGGAACGACCGCAAACTTCGGCCGGAATTTTTCGGCGTTAAACAAGCTTAATTGTATTTCTTCGCTACTGGAGCGACAACAGCCGAGCACGTCGCAGACAGGAAAGCCGACGGCCCACGCGTCCGGTTCTGGCGGCTGGTTTGTTTTTCCCATCGCCTGAGGTCATGCCCCACTTCCACCCGCAGTCTAGTGTGGCGTGTCTAAGTACGGGTCCTGCCCCAGCTCCTGCTGCATCTTTTTCCGCTGCTTTTCGTGATGCAATAAGATCATACGATCGCGCAAATGACGTCGTTCGACCTTTTTCTGGGCCTTACGGAACATCGACGCCAAATGGTCGACGTTGGCCGTGGATTGCTCCAGCCGTCCTCGCATCCTCTCCGCCTTGTCCGGTCCGAAGCCCGTCACCAGGATATCGTCATCCAGGGCCATGTACGCGCTGCACCGAGCCCGGGTCGCCCTGCCGACCGGAACGTCCCGCCAACTGACGGTCGATTCGCGCCGAATCGTGGATCTCCGTGACAATTACGTGTAATCCCCCCAGATCCGCGACGCCTTGTCCCAATTTGATATCGGTACCGCGACCGGCCATGTTGGTCGCTACCGTCACTCGACCGGGTTGTCCGGCCTGGGCAACAATCTCGGCCTCGCGAGCGATGTGCCGCGCATTGAGCACTTCATGGGAAATCCCCTGGTCTGTCAGCATCTGTGAGAGCAGTTCGGACTTTTCGATGGTCCGCGTCCCCACCAGGACGGGCCGTGACTGCCGATGGAGCTCGACGATCTGCTGAACGATCTCGCGCCATTTGGAATCTCCCGTCGGGAAGACGCGATCCAATAAATGCGTTCGCCGAGCCGGTCGGTTAGTGGGAATCCGCACCACGAGCGTCTTATAGATTTTGCGGAATTCGCGTGCCGACGTCAGGGCGGTTCCCGTCATACCCGCCAGAAATTGATAGCGGAGAAAAAGATCCTGAATTGTGATCCGCGCCGCCTGCCCCGTGTCCACAGTGATTTCAATCGTTTCCTTGGCCTCAATCGCCTGATGGATCCCGTCCCGCCATTTACGCCCTTCAGCCAAGCGCCCCGTGAATTCATCCACGATGACGATCTCCCCCTTGTCCGACACGACATAGTGCTGGTCGCGGAGGAAATCCCGACGGACCTTGATGCCCCGCTCTATGAACTCGTAGGCGTCTATCAACCCGACGCCGTCCATCTCCGGTGGCTGATCTAACGAACGGACACGTTGACGACCTTTGACCGTCAGTTCGACCTTCTTCTTTTCGTGGTCGTATTCGTAGTCTTCATCTTCTTCGAATTGCGGCGAGTGCTCTGCCGCCCAGGCGTAGGTCGCTCGAATGGAGGCCTCGTGCTTATCGCCGATGGCACTGATGATCAACGGCGTACGGGCTTCGTCGATCAAAATACTGTCGGCCTCGTCGACGAGCGCAAAATATGCGTCGCGCTGCACCGGCCGTTCGCCCCCCGTCGCTCGGTTGGAACTGAGCGAATCGAGAAAGTCCAGTCGCTCCTGCTTCAGACGGCGGATCACCAACCGATCACGGAGAAAGTCAAAACCGAATTCCTTTGCCGTACCGTAGGTGATGTCACTGGCGTAGGCGGTGCGCCGCTGTGGTCGGCTCATGTCGGTCTGTACGACACCGACGCTCAATCCGAGTAACTGGTAAACGGGACCCATCAGTTGGGCGTCGCGAGCGGCCAGGTAGTCGTTGACCGTCGCTAAATGCGCCCCTTTGCCTCGCAACGCATGCAAATACATCGGAAGCGTGGCGGTCAGCGTTTTTCCCTCACCGGTATCCATTTCGGCAATGGCCCCATGAAACAGGGCCATACCGCCAAGGATTTGGACATCGAAATGCCGCATCCCCACCGTGCGCTGCGCGGAGATGCGCACCAATGCGAAGGCCGGTGTCAATAAACTCGCCAGCGTCTCGCCGGCCTTGCGCGGTAGCGCAGCGACAGGCTTTCTTTACGTAGCTGAGCATCGGTCAGCGACTTGTACTGGTTTTCGAATTCCTCGACCACCGGCAACATCGACTTCCAACGATCCAAGTTCCATTGCGCACGCCCCTTGACCATGGAGGCCACATGCAGCCCCGGCGTCAGCCGCCGCGTCGACTCCTGGGCAGGCGCAGCGTCATCAATCTGAGCTGCCGGCGTCGGTTGATCGTTCACAATGGTTTTCATTGCTCTCCGAACGTTAGTGGGTGCAACGAGAAGGGACGGCGGCAACGCACGCCACCGCAGCGGATTACACCCTCACCCGATTGCTATTCAATGTTCTTTGCGGATCTCTACGGCGTGCGGGAAATCACTCGCCTCGGTATCGATACCTCGGCAAGAGAGAAGTGATATGGTCCCCTCGGGCCGCTTACACATAGGCATCTGTTCCTTCATCTTAACCACAAATCCAGGCTTAGCTGTCAAGTTTTGTGCTCAATCACTTCCGCTGTCCGCCGGATGCCGCCGTTGCAACCGGCCCTGCGCGCGGCCTCGGGACGCAGGTTGGCATCCCGCTACAACCACTACAACCGGTCGCGAATCCCAAATTTACTCAATCGTTTTCACTGGAACAGCCGACAAACCTAATGCGATCGGATGCGACCGACTCATATTCGTTCGTAAAGTCGATCCTGCGCGATCGGCACCGGGGGGCATCGAGCGGCATCGTCGTGAACTACCGGCTATGGTGGCTCGAGGAACCGAATTCCACTCCCGTGCAGCGCGAAACTCCTCGACGGAATCACGCGAGGACTGACGGAAGACATTCAGCTACGGGAAACCACGATGTCTGGGACACTTAAGCATTTCGGGCTAGGACTAGCCTCCCTTTTCTTCTTGGCCATGCTGCTCGCGGGTCCGGCTGTGGCCCAGACCACGCGCCCCGGTAGCTTGGCTGCTGCGCGGCCGGCTCCCGGACGGCAGGTCGCCTCGCCGCCTCGCCCGACCGCAGCTCAAGCGGTGCGGCCAGCCAGCCACGTCATGCCGGCTACCCCTTCCCTGGTCGATGACTCGGCCTGGAGCTGCGACTCGTGCGGGGAAAGTGATGTCGTCTGGGGAGCGCCCGCATGCGGTGCACCCAATGGCTGTCTTCCCCTGTGGGGCAGTATCGAATACCTATTGTGGTGGGAATCCGATGCAAAATACCCACCGTTGGTCACAACCAGTCCCAACGGGACGCCCCGCGATGACGCCGGCATCCTGGGCCTGGGATCCACGTCCATACTATTTGGCGGTAATCAACCCATCGAAAGCGGCACGCTTTCCGGCGGAAGATTGACCTTGGGTCTTTGGCTGGATCCCTGTCAGACCATCAGCATTGTGGGAAGAGGATTTGGCATCGAGCAACACGGTGACATGTTCGCCGCCTCGTCGGCAGGCAATCAGATCCTAGCCCGCCCGTTTTTCAACGCGTTCACAAACGAACCGGATTCGTTGCTGCTCGGCTTTCCTGGAGAAATCCGTGGAAACGTCCAAGTCACGCAGGACATCCAGACACAGGGGGCTGAGGCCTTCTTGCGGCAATTGTACCGTTCGGGCTGCAATTATCGCATCGATCTGGTTTACGGATATCGATACTTGGGTGTCGACGATTCTCTCAAGATCACAAACGCTTTGGAATTCACCGACCCCACCGGAAACACCTTCGGCAACACGCTGGACCAAATCGACGTGTTTGACTTGGAAAACGAGTTTCACGGCGGCGAGTTGGGTCTCATGGGCCATTCGGTCGACGGCCGTTGGACACTCGACTTTTTGGGGACCGTCGCCTTGGGGAACATGCAGCAACGTGCGACGATCCGTGGCAATTCCGTCAGTGCAATCCAAGGTGCAAATCCCGTGACGGTCAACGGTGGCTTGTTGACTCAGGATAGTAATATCGGCACCTTCAAAGACAATGCATTTGCCGTCGTGCCGGAATTCACCGCGACTCTTGGTTACTTCATCACTCCGCGGCTTGACCTGTCCGTCGGCTACACGTTCCTGTACGTCAACCACGTATCACGACCGGGGCAGGTGATCGATTCGGCGGTCAACCTAACGCAGCAGACGGGTACGTTAGAAGGTCCGGCTCGTCCGGCGTTTCAGTTCCAGGACTCCGACTATTGGCTCCAAGGTCTCAATATCGGACTCAATTTGCGCTATTAAGCGCCCCCCTTCGCGATGCCGGCCGCGCTGCTATCAGTACTTTTGTTAAGACTGGTCGGCCTGGCAAACTTCACCTACGTCCTTCGTTGTCACAAAGCCCAATCCTCAGGCCAACCGATAGAGCAAGAGGCGCATGGAAGCATCTGCCCGCGCATCTTTTCTCCGGCCCCCGTACGCGAACGCTGGGCACACGGCAAAGGACTTGAGGACCTATGTCCGATCGCAAGGAAGCTCTGTTCGGCCTCTTCGCTAGACTCTCACGACGGCGAAAACACCACCGAATTGCGAGCTCGATCCCGAACAGACGCCAATTCGAGTCGCTCGAATCACGGTGCCTGCCAGCGACGGATGCGATTCCGGCCATCGAGGGCATGGTCTACCTGGATACCAACGCGAATACCACACCGGACATCGGCGAAGAGATTGCCGGCGCGGCGGTGCAGTTGTTTCAGGACGACGGCGATGGCATTTTCGAACCGGGCGGCGACGATGTTCAAGTCGGCGCTGAACAGACCACGGATGCCAATGGTCACTATGTGTTCGAAAGCCTCGACAGCGTCTTCGCATACTTCGTGGTCCAGCCGTGCGAAACGGTCGATACGTTGAGCCTGTCCGAGCAGGTGAGTCCGCTGATCGATGTGAGCACACCAAACTTGATCATTGATGCGTTTGAAACCAACCAGGCTGCGACTGCGGATCCTCCCGCGCCTTCGTCTGACGGTTCAACGCTCGGTTTTGCCGACGAAACCGAAGTGATCGGCGGCGAGCGGGATCTGTTTGTTGAGCTCGAAAGTGGCGTCGGTGAACTCCAATTGCTGGTCAATCCGTTCAACCTGCTGGAGGTCCTCCAGTTCAATGCCTCATCGGGCGTCGAGGGCAGTGCGTTCATCACCTGGGACGGGCAAGACGCCGATGCCAACCCCACACCCTCCATGGGGCTGGGCGGTCGCGATCTGACGCAGGGGGGCATCAACACAGGCTTTGCTTTCATGTTGGGGATCGATACGGCCGGCATGGGTGACGCACTGACGTTGTCGCTGTTCCAAGGCGACGCCTCGAACGTTTCGAGTGCCTCGGTCGAGATTCCTGTAACGGATGGAACCGCAACCGCATTTTTGTTTATTCCCTTTAGCGATTTCAGCGGCCCTGTCTCGCCTACCAACGTCGATGCGATCCAGATGACACTGGGAATGAACTCCGTTCCTTCCGCCGACGGCCAAGTTAGCTTTGTCGGCGTGCTGGGGGCCAAACAATTCGACATCGCCAACGAAGCCGGCGCGGACCTGGCCATCACGAAATCGAACGAGGTTAGCTCGGTAGTACCGGGCGAAATGCTGACGTATGAAATCACGGTCCAAAATCTGGGGCCCCAGGACGTCGTCGGAGCGTCTGTTCAGGACAGTTTTCCCACAGAATTGACCGACGTGTCCTACACCAGCACAACCATCGGAACGGTTAGTGGCAACACGGTCTCAGGAAGTGGAGACATCGACGATCTGATCGATATCGCGGCTGGCAGTTCGGTCATCTATAATGTCACGGTGACGGTGGATCCGAGCGCCGCGAAACGTTACTCAACACCGCCACCGTCCTCACGCCGGAGGGTACGATCGACCCGAATCCGGCGAACAATGTGGACACCGAAACCGACAGCCTGACGCCTGAAGTCGATCTGCAAATCAACAAGACGAATAATCTGGACCAAATCCGACCCGGCGATGCCGTCAGCTACACGATCACGGTCGACAACGCCGGTCCCAGCAGCATACAAGGCGCAACCATTGCAGATTCGTTCCCCGATGAACTGCTCGATGTGAGTTTCACGAGTGCGGTGGACATCGGTACGGCCAGTGGCAATACGGCAGGCGGCACGGGAAACATTAACGATCTCGTTGACATGGATCCCGGCAGTCGGATTGTTTATACGGTCACCGGCACGCTCGCCGATACGCAACTTGATATCCTCTCTAATACTGCCACCGTCACGGCGCCGGTGGGAACCGAGGAGCGCAATCCCAACGACAACACGTCGTCGCACACCGATCCGATCGTTCACGAGGTTGACCTCGCAATCAGCAAGACGGACAACGTGACGACCGTCGTTCCGGGTCAGACACTAACGTACGAAATCGTTGTACAGAATTTGGGCCCGTCCGGCGCCACCAATGTTGTTATCCAAGACACGTTTCCCGGTGCCCTGCAAAATGTCGCCTATACCAGTACGGCAACTGGCGGCGCGTTCAGGCCAGACCAACGGCAGCGGTAGCATTGCCGATACCGTCAACATGCCCGTCGGTAGCTCCATCACCTACACGGTGACATCCACACTTGCAACGGATGCCGTAGGGCAAGTGACCAACACCGCCACAGTTGCGGCACCCGATGACCTTGTGGAAACCGATCCATCCAACAATTCGGTTAGCGACAGCGATACCATCACGACAACCGTGGACCTCGCGGTCACGAAGACGGACAATGTGACCGTCGTTCGCCCCAATGACGTCCTGACGTACGAAATTGTGGTCAGCAATGCTGGACCCAGCGACGCGTTGGGCGCGACACTTATCGACTTATTCCCGGCAGAGTTGACGAATGTTAGCTACACCAGCATGCACAAGGGGGCGCCAGTGGCAATTCGGCCAGCGGTACGGGCAACCTTAACGAAACCCTAAATCTGCCGGTCGGTTCGACCGTCTCGTATCAAATCACGGCAACCGTTGCAGAGGCAGCTGCAATCGACGTGAGCAACACGGTTAACGTGGCCGCTCCGACGGGAGTTGTAGAGAACGACGTAACGAATAATTCGGCAACTGACATCGATACGCTGTTACCGAGTGTCGACTTGGTCGTCACGAAAACAAACAACGTAGATGTCGTGGTGGCCGGCAGCCAAACGTCTTATACGATCATCGTGAGCAACGAGGGTCCCAATGGCGTCACCGCTGCGGAAGTCGTCGATGCGTTCCCCTCGGTGCTGACAAACATCAGTTACACCAGTGTAGCTGCCGGTGGTGCGTCGGGGAATTCGAACGGCAACGGAGACATCAACGATACGGTGAATCTCCCGTCTGGCAGTAGCATCACCTACACAGTCCTGGCCACTCTCGACTCGCAGGCCACCGGACAGCTGATCAACCAGGCCACCGTCACGGCACCCGATACGGTGACGGACATCGATCTAACCAACAATTCCAGTACCGATACGGATACCATCGATCAAGCCATGGCCGAGATCTCAGGTTTCGTGTACGTCGATCTGGATGACGACGGCGTGCAAGATCCAGGCGAGCCAGGTATACCGGGTGTGGAAATTCAACTAGAGCAAGATGCCGCACAGATTGGCTCGACGTTCACCGACGCGAATGGCTTTTATCAATTCATCGGTCTGGATGCCGGCACATACGATGTGGTTGAGGTACAGCCGGAAGGTTGGTTGAACGGCAAGCAGACCGTGGGCGGCGATATCGGCGAAGTCTCGGGCGAGAATCGCTTTACGGTTCCGCTGGAAAGCGGCGATATGGCCGATCAACTGAACTTTGGCGAACTGTTGATTCGCCCCTCGAAGCGGTGGTTGCTCGCATCGAGCTTCCGCAATGCGGGAACGCCATCGTAATTCGCCCGTACGGAGTTACCTTTGATATCGACGCGACCGGCGCGGTAGGACACACGTCAGGCTCAATGCAGCCAACAATGACAGCGCCGATGTCGCAGGCTCGGGTACCACGACAAAGTCTTGCACCACCGGGCCGATCGCCCCGATGATGTCAAACTGCGCATCGATGGATTTCGCCCCCTCGCCAATGATCATCTGAATCGCGTTGACTTTGGTCGGCGCGACCGGGCCCACGAAGTCGCTAAATGGCAAAAAAGCCGCGGCCGATGCCGTACCGTCGGTTACCGGAAAGGGCACCAATGCCTCAGAATACTCGGTTGCGCTCTCGTCGAAGATTCGCACGCGCAGATGTTCTGTCGCGCCCGTCGCATCGATCCCCAAACGGAAGAAGATGCCTTCGTTCGTGCCGCCTTGCGTCAGATCCACGTCCCCGAGATTGAGCGCCGGCGTCGGACTCGCCGACATATCGATACCGTCCCACGTGACAATACCTTGTCCCACGACCCCCGATGTGTTGTCGTACTGCAGCACGGCGACCCCAAAGGCATTGGACCGCAGTGCGGCTTCCCCGATTCCGTCAATCAACCGGGCGTACATATCACGTTCCAATCCCAGCACACTGGACATCGGATCGTTCACCGTCGACGTGGCCATCGGCGTTATGGGATTCGCCTTGACACCCTGATTGTTGTCGAAGTTATCGATCAACAGGTGAATCTCGGTCGGGTTCAGCAGCCCACTAACGGCCGCCGGCATGAGGTGACCGCCGATCGAGGCCGCGGCACGCTGGACAAAGAATTGTTTGTCCGCCGCCAGCATTTCGAACGCATATCGTCCGTCGACACCAGTCACGTAATCCGCACCTACCTGGCTGTCACCCGCCCCCGGCTCGAAGACCCCATCCCCGTCATCTTCATAGAGCCGTAACGTCATCCCCGGAATACCCTCTCCCGGCGATGGCGAACCATTGGTATCCGCGTCCTGAAAGACGGCTCCTTGGATCCCAGGCAGAATGATGCCACCCACCGTGGGCCTGGCGGCCATGGTCAGCGCGACTGCCCAGCACAGCCGCCAGGTAGGTCCGGGTCATTATTCGCGCTCCACTGCTCAGTACATCAACGATGTAAATACAAAGGAATTTACTAGAGCTGACACACGGGAGCCCGATATCCCTAAACCGCTCCAAAAAGGCCGCCGCCGCCCCACAAACCTGCGGCCAACCCCTTAAGCTCACCTGCTCTATCGTCTGCTTCACTCAGCCAAATCAAAAAGTGCTAGGTCGACCTCGGCTCCCCCCCACTTCGAAACCGCGAAATGGAAGGCAACACAAGGGCGTCCTAGCACTCTCCTGGAGATCTTCGAAGTCGATTTCGCGTCATTGGCAAGCCATCACTTTCAAAACAATCGGCGAACTACCGACATCGCGCAAAAGCACCTTATTTCACCTATTTTTTCCACTCTGAAGATGCAGTCTAATCCCTATGCCCCTACTGTCAATAGTTTCTCGTTGCAAAATCGCCACACCTCCAGACGCTCAAAAAGTACACGTCGGCTGGCAAAGCCCGTCGTTGGCGGGGTCACGTCCGTCGCTCAGAAGCGTCGACCACACTGCTCAAACGGGGGGGCGAGCGACGGCCTCTGAGGGAAGCGTGACGTGTAGCTGCGGCGATCAGAGCGCCGAGGGTGTACGAGGAGCCCGCGCGGATCCTGATTGCTGGCGGACGAAATAATAGGCCTGTTCCAGATGTACTTGCAATTGGAGAAAACGTCGTACATCTCCGCCACGATCCGGGTGCATCTCCTTGGCCAGCCGTCGATAGGCCCGTTTGATATCGTCTTCCGTACAAGGCCAGCCGAGGCCCAATGCTCGCAGGCAGGGAGGCGTTTCGTCGCAGACCCATTCCGGCAGCTCATGCCGTCCCCCCCGGTGCCAATTCGAATCAGGGCACCTCGAAGGGCTCGCAGGTAGGCGCGAACATCCAGCACCGTCAGCCAGTAGCCTACGATGGGCAACAGGACGATGGCCACCAGAAAAACGATCACGCTGACTCGATCCACGGGATCAGGCCATGTCGCTGCGACCAACACCTGAGAAGCTTGCCACACCATATCGCACCCAACACCGGACCGGTTTACCTGCCTTTGTCACGGTATCCTGCCCAAGGACGTCTGTCTAGCTGGCGTCGCCCGAGAACGACTAGGCTGACTCCGCCCGCCGCTTTACGGCACGTCGGACGTGGGGAGGCTGAGGCACCGTCGCGATTGACGACGGTGTATTGAGATTGATACCGTCACCGAAGTAGTATTTGCGCGCTTCCGGATGGTGAATCACCTCTTCCGGCTTCCCGTGACACAACACGCGTCCGCTACGAATTACGTAGCTGCGATCGGTAATCTCCAGCGTTTCGCGGACCTGATGGTCAGTAATGAGGATCGAGATTCCCAACTGCCTTAGTTCGCGAATGATGGTTTGAATGCCATCGATGGTGACCGGATCGATTCCGGTGAAGGGTTCGTCCAGGAGAATGATTTTGGGATTGGAGACGAGGCAGCGGGCAATTTCCAGCCGGCGTCGTTCACCGCCCGAGAGGGACGCAGCCCGAGCCCGTCGCAAATGCGTGATGTTGAATCGCTCCAACAGTTCCTGGCAACGGTGCTTCCTCGTCTTTCGATCAAAACCTAGCATCTCCATGATGCCGAGCAGGTTCTGTTGGACGGACAGTTTTCGGAAGACGCTTGATTCCTGGGCCAGATAGCCCATACCGCCGTCGCGAGCCCGACGAAACATGGGCCAATTGGTGACATCAATGCCGTTGAGGTCAACACGTCCGGCATCGGGCTCGATCATGCCGCAGGTCATGCGAAAGCTAGTCGTCTTGCCCGCTCCATTGGGTCCCAGCAAGCCAACAATTTCGCCCTTTTCGACGTTAAACGAAACACCATCGACGACACGTCGACGGCCGTAATTCTTGACCAGTCCGGTTACCTCTAAGATCCTCGTCACGGTCAGTCCTCCTTGACGGCGTGTGCCCGCGCAAGCCTTAGTGAATCAAGCCCATGTTTTGGATATTGGGGATCAGAGGCAAACTCATGCCAGTACCGGGGATCCCAATGCGCCAGGCGTGCGGCCAGTAGATCATCACGGCTTTACCGATGAGCAGATCGCGATCGACGTAATGTTCCGTTCCCCACAGGCGCCCGTCTCGGCTATACGGGCTGTTGTCGCCCAGGGCAAAGAATTGATCCTTGGCCATAGTGAACAAAACGGTATTGCGGTGATCAAACAGGTCACCTGGTTTCCAGCGTTGCGGGCTGACCAGATGCTGGATGATGCGTTGTCCTTCGTCAAATCGAGGATAATCCGTTGTGGTCCCCAGATCGGAGTTGGTGGCGATGTAATAGATATCTCGGAGCACGCGTAGCCGCCGCACTTCAACTTCCGCCCCTCGCACTCCCAAACGCACGGGATGCATATCGCCAGCGTCGTCCGGTCCGGTTTCGGGACGATCACTCAGCGTCGGACCGTAGGCGGTGTCGTGGTCAAATGTGCACAGCTTATTGTTCACCCACAGCAACAGCTGATTGTCGACGTTGGCAAAGCGAACCTGATACCTCCCCGCCCCGTGGATTGGCGTTTCGGTGGTGACCTGCGTCACCTCCGCCTCATCCGTGCCTTCAAATGGCACGCGACCGTCATCAATCTGCATCGAAGCCCGGCCCGTGGCCACGTCGATCCGGCATGTGTGCTGCCGCCCGGCCTCGACGAGCACCAAGTCGATTTGACCAGAGTCGCTGACGACCTCCAGATCGGCCTCGACAGCCAAGTCACCGACCCAATGCATTCCCAACGGGTCGGGCTGCTGATAGATCATGCCGCGGGCATCTAACCGTCGTGTTTGCGCGTTGTAGGCGTAAAAGTCCGTGACGGGAGCTTCCAGCGGTTTGATGCCTTCCAGCGGTGGAGCATTCGACTCCACGTTCTCCGCCAGACGATCCCATACGGAATGATCCAGGTAATACTGCCGGAATTCGAGCCACGCCGTATTGTCAGTCGCCGAGCAGACATACGTCCGCCCTTGGTCTGGGGATGTCCATTCCTGACCACCGTCAGGCGTTTGCCAGTTCAGTGGCCAGTCGACTTGCTGTAACGAGCTGGATAGATATCGAGTATCGTGGACCAACTGCATCATGTGCAGCAACTTACGAGGGGGTTTGCGGGCAATGTGAAAATCTGCTTCGGCGGGCGATCCATCATCGTTCGTTTTCTGGACATAGATATCGCCGTGGTGGATTTTGATGATTTCTTTTTCCAGCCCCACACAACGTTTTATGTAATTCTGTTTGGCGTTACCGGGATACTTGAAGACGATGACATCCCAACGCTCCGGCTCGCCAAACGGTGGTTCGTAGGCGAACTTATTGACCAGAATTCGGTCACCGGTATTCGACACATCACTCGCGTTGCGCGGATCGAGTTCCTGATCGAAATGGCACGCCGGACAGGTCACTGCGTCCACCTCGCCGTATTGGTTCTCTGCGTCGGCGCTGGCCCCTGCTTGGTAGCGATAACCGCATTCGGGGCAACGGACGTCTTTGTGGCGTCCCTGGAGCGTCGGCGCCATCGAGCCGGTCGGGATGACAAACGCTTCGGCCTCAAACTGCGCGAAACAGGAATGCCAAGACAATCGCGATCACAATCGACTCGATGGCCTCGCGCCAGGACTTGGCGGGATCTGGATTCGGCTTATGATCCTTGTGCGGCTTACTCTTGCCCATGATTACCTCGATGATTGACAGACATTCCCATTCGCCCGGCTTCTTTGGCGCACGCCCCCGGTACGTGGGGCTCATACCGCAGGGTCTCCGTTCTTGTCCCTTGCCAAACCGAAGTTTCCCCCCGACTTTGTCGTAGGGAGTTGTTCCGCGATCAGCGGCAAATGCACAAGCTGGAGATGATAACGGAAATCATGCCACACCGATACTTTGGTTGCCCGGGGGAAGTTACACGGAAACTACGGCGCACGCGGCGGGCTGCCGGCTGTGCGGGGCGAAGTTCGAGATTCCGGCGGACACTTCGCGAGCGAAACGACGTAGCCTCATTACGATGCCGCCGGCCAATCGGTTCAAAGTCCCCTCAAACCGGCCCCTCAACCGGGTTGGCCCGAGTGCGTACCGCCCGGTAAGTCAGCGACCGGTTCTCGGCCAGGGAACGACGACGCCCAGGATCTGCGAGGCGGACGCGGGTCCGAAGTCACGACTATCCTGAGAGACCGGGCTGTTGTCGCCCAGTACAAAATACTCGTCATCGCCCAGGGGCTGCGTGTCGCCGCCGGTCAGCAGGCGGGACCGCGCAGGTGCCAGATAGTACACATCACGCAGCAATTCCATGTGAGCGACCTTCAGCGAGCCACGCCGAATTCCCAAAGCCAGCAATTGCAGCCCGTGGGGGCTGCGCGAAAAAGCAGCGGGCAATGTGGCAGACACGATATTTGTGTGGTTGAGCGCGAAGTGGACCTGACCGTCGCACACGGCGAACTCGACGTCGGTGCGCGCGCGCGGTGAACTCGCGGCAACCAACGCTCTTCAACCAATGCGCCGTTCACGCGGAACGCGACTCGTCGTTCTGCCACGTCCCACACGACTTCCGCCGTCTGGCCATCGACAGCCACGCGACATGCGAATTCACCTCGCCGAAACTCGCGTACACCGCACCGCAACAGCACGTCTCGGACTTGATGCACCGGTCGCGACACAGATTGATTGTACGCGTAGTTATCCACAATACACCCGACCGCGTGCCGTGTCCCTGGGGAATCGCAACCCTGGAAATCGAGCCACGACCAGAGACCGTCGATGCCGGCGCAACCGACGTAGGTCCCCCGCTCCCATCTCCAGCCAGGAGGAGAATCGTGGCGGGGCCGCCAGCGTTGCCAGGCGGCGTTGGCGGCCCCACCGCTGGTTGATGTCGTGTCCAAGACCGGTACGGCGATTTGTCGAAACTCTTGCAGTGATTTCGACTGCAAACTTCCGTTCGCGTAGATATCGCCGAATTCAATCTCCACCGACTCGCCCGGCAAGCCCACGACCCGTTTGACCAGCCAATCTTCGGGATCCATGGGGTTCTGCAACGCCACGGTCTTCCAGCGCCAAGTGCCTGAGTGCGGAACCGCGCCGCGTGTGAATTAGTACACGTTGGCCAGGGCACACGGCGATCGGCGATGACAAGTGATGTCGCGTACCGCAGCGAGGGCACACCGTCACATCGTCAGGAATGGGTGACTCGAGGTATTCAATGGGAAAATCACGGGCACAGACCGGACATTGCACAATCGCATGCTCGCCCAACAAAGCAGGAGCCATGGACGATTCCACGACACGCACGGGAACGATGCAACCTCGCAGGCCAACGGCCAGCCAGCCACAGACGGCGATCAGTGCAATGCCGGCCAACCGCAGCCCGTCGCGTCCCCACGTTCCTGGGGTCATGGGCCAACCGACGCGCCGTGCACGCGCACTTCGGGGCATCGACGCTTGCTCCTCCACGACTTCCTTCGCGGCATCCGCGATCCGCCGGGCACCTTCGCCCTCACCTGTTCCTTGACCTGCATCGCTTACCGCTTGTCCTCGCCCGTATCAAGAACCGCCATGAATGCCTTTTGAGGGATATCCACTTGACCAATCGACTTCATGCGTTTCTTTCCCTCACGCTGTTTCGCCCACAGCTTGCGTTTACGAGTGATGTCACCACCATAACATTTGGCCGTCACGTTTTTTCGCATCGCGGGAACAGTCTCCCGCGCAAGAACGCGCGAGCCGATCGCGGCTTGGACGGCAATCTCAAACATGTGCCGGTCGATTTCCGACTTCAACTTCTTAACGACGGCACGGCCGCGGCGGTCCGCGTCACGGCGATCGCAAATCACCGACAGCGCATCAACACGATTGCCGTTGACGAGGATATCCATGCGAACTAAATCGGCCTGTTGGTAGCCTACGAACTCGTAATCCATCGTCCCATAGCCACGTGTCGCACTCTTCAGTTTGTCGTGCAAATCGTAAATCACTTCGGCCAGCGGCAGGTCATAGGTAAGCATGGCGCGGGTGGGCGAAAGATATTCGGTACGGATCAGCGTACCGCGGCGGTCCTGGCACAGTTTCATCACCGCGCCAATAAATTCCGTAGGCTGCACCAAGTTCACACGTACGATTGGCTGTCGAAACTCTTTGATCTGCCCCGAATCAGGCACCTCTTGCGGCCGGTGGATCTCCACGATCTCGCCATTATTCTTAACGATCTCGTACGTCACATTCGGTGCCGTCTGCACCAGATCCACATCCGACTCTTGCTCGAGCCGCTGTTGCACGATCTCCATATGCAACAGACCCAGGAAACCGCAACGAAAGCCAAATCCCAAGGCGTCGCTCGACTCGGGTTCAAATTCAAAACTTGGATCATTGATCGAAAGACGGTTCAACGCATCTCGCAATTCTTCGAAGTCTTGTCCGTCCGACGGATACAAACCGCAGTAGACCATGCGTTTCGGTTGCTGATAGCCGGGCAGCGGCACCACCGAATTGTCAGCGGCATGCGCCACGGTTTCGCCGACGTGGACGTGATCCACGGTTTTGATATTGCAGATCATATAGCCGACCTGTCCGGCTGACAGCGTATCGCACGGTTGTCGCTGCGGTACAAAATGGCCGATTTCCAACGCCTCATGCGTCGTCCCGGCGCGCATCATCCGCACACGGTCCCCCTTGCGCAACACACCGTTCATGAGGCGCATGTAGGTAATCGTGCCGCGAAAACGATCGTAGTGCGAATCGAATACCATCGCCTGCAAGCCGTGATCCGGAGTCCCCTTGGGTGGTGGAATCCGATCGACGATCGCTTCCAAAAGACTACCGATGCCCAGACCTGTCTTTGCACTGACGCACTGCACGTCCGCCGGTTCGATCGCCAACGACTGTTCCATTTCCGCAATCACTTCGTCAGTGCGCGCGTGCGACAGGTCGATTTTGTTGACAACCGGAATGATGACCAGATCGTGTTCCATCGCCGCGTAGGCATTGGCGACCGTCTGGGCCTCGACGCCCTGAAAGGCATCGACCAGCAACAACGCCCCTTCGCAACAACTGAGCGAACGAGAGACCTCGTAGTGGAAGTCGACGTGCCCCGGTGTGTCGATCAAATTCAATTCATAGAGCTGCCCTCCGAGGCGATATTTCATGGTGACCGCGCGCGCCTTGATTGTGATTCCACGGGTGCGCTCGAGCTCCATGTCGTCGAGCAGTTGCTCCTTCATTTCACGTGCCTGAACGGTACCGGTCGACTCCAACAATCGATCGGCCAGCGTACTCTTGCCGTGGTCAATGTGGGCGATGATGCAAAAATTACGAATAAACTTACAGGGAACGGATGTGCTCATACGGTTATTTGTACTCGAAAGACCAACGGCCCTACGTAACATCTTCACTCGGCAACAACATTCAAGCGGTCCGGCGTCGGACGAGCGTCAGTTCGGAGGCGTTTTGCGGTAGCCGGCTCGCGCAATGCCCGCTGCGCCGATGAAGCCCGCATCGCTACCCAATGCCGCGAAGTCAATCTTGGTCGTCGTCGCCAATACCGGAAACGCCCGCTCGGCAACTTCCTGACGAATTCGCGCCAAAAATTGTTGGCCCAGCGACGAGCTGGCCCCCCCAAAGGTCATCGCCCCGCCGAAAATCACCGCGCCAGGATCGACGATGTGCATCACGTTGACCGCTCCCACACCCAAGTACATCGCGGTGTCCAGCACGATCTGAAGCGCCAACGCGTCTCCCTTTTCCGCCTCCTCGGCAACGGTCAGTGGCGTCAGTTCGCCGTCCTGCTGCCAACGAATCGGCAAGGAACTCTGCGGGTGCTCGGCCAATTGTTCTAGTGCCCGCTGCACCACCGCCTTGGCACTCGCATACGCCTCTAAATGCCCCCGTTGGCCGCACCCGCACAGGCGAGCGGTGGGATGGAAGTCGATGATGGTGTGCCCAAACTCGCTACCGGCGCTGTTCTCGCCGTCGATCGACAAGTCACCGATGATCACTCCGCCACCGACGCCGGTTCCCAACGTGAAAAAGGCAATACTAGCGTACTCGGTGCCACTACCCACCCAAAACTCCCCAAACGCAGCGGCGTTCGCATCGTTGGCAAACCACACGGGTTTGTGACATGCATCCCGTAAACAGTCCCGTATCGGAAAGTTCCACCAGCTGGGCAGGTTGTGGGGGTGCAACAACGTCCCCTGGCGAATATCCATAGTGCCCGGCGTGGCCAGGCCCACTGCGGGGACCTGGCGAGGCGCCAACCCCAGTTGCTCGGCCATCGCACGGAGTTCCTCCGAGGCCCGCTGCATGGCCGCCTCCGGCCCCTGCTCTTCCCGCGTCGGAATGCTACGATACGCGCAGCATTTCCCCGAATCGTCCACGATCCCCAGCTTGATGTTCGTGCCGCCAACATCGACGCCGCAGAAGAAAGGCCCCTGGGCGCGATCGATCGTGGTGACTTTAGTTTTCGACATACGCAAGCCGGCTCGACAGAGGTGCTGGCCAAGGCGGGGAAAGGGAGCCGCCGTCGGCGATGGTGAGGATCCCGCCGTCCACGTTCATGTGGGGAGTGGAAACGTTATAGTGTGCCGGAACTTCCGACAATCGTAAAGCGTAGTTTGGGGCGGACGTTTGGGCGTTCCCTTGACAACCCCACGCCCTCGCGACGCCTACCGGTCGGTCCGCAACTGCGTTGACGAGATATCTTCGCGGAATTCGGTGGCCGGCACGGCCTGACAGCGAGCCCTTAAGGCGGCAGGCAATGGGAGTTCGATGAGCGTGTGAAAACTGTCGGCCACGAGACGACCAAATACGAGAAAACGGCATTCCGCCTGACAAAATCGCTCGATCGCCCCCTCGACCCCGGATTTTCCGTTGGGATAGAACCGCGGATCGGCAACCCGCAGTACGGTATCTGCGCCCACGAGGAATGTCACTCGCGGAAACAGGTTCGCCTTTTCGACAAATGTCGCCGCCCGCGTCAGCCAGACTGGCTGCTGGGGACCGAATGCGGCCAGCCGCTTGGCGATTTCACGATCCGACAGCGGCGGCTTCTCGACATTGTCGATCGACAACTCGAACTCAACCCGCTCGCCGTACTGCCGCCAAACCCATTCCGCCATCCGCTCGTGCCCGCGATGGCGGGGGTTAAAAGACCCCGGCAGCAGCCAACGGGGGTGCGGCCCACGTCCCGGCAGTTGCGATCCGGCCCGCCTCTAGCCGCACCGCGGATCGGCGACCAGTACGAACGTCGATCCAAACCGAGCCGTTCATCTCACGATCCCTGACATTGGGGACGCGGCGCCGTATCGCGCACTGCGCCGGGAAACCCACTCAACTCGTCTCCTGAAGTCGTGCTCGGGCCGCCCAGAGGCCGAGGGCAGGGTTTCGTACGAAATAGATGCGTTCCCCCGGCAGATCATTCCAGCCGTCCTGCAATTGGGCGGGGTCGTATTTGGCGAGCATGGTTGGCAGGTCGGCGTATTGGTAACCCACCCCCTCGATTTCCTGGCGGCTAAGGTGACCGGGACAATAGATAATGCGGAATCGTCCTTCGGAGGAGCCATGGATCAGATGGGCTGCCGCCGACAGGTTTTCGCGCAAGTCGGCATTCGCATCGACCAAGTCCAGGATCTCGGAAGTAGTCCGGTAACCGTATTTGCGGATTAGTGCGTCGATCCGACGGTCTTCTCCAAACGTCTTTACGCCGGGCGCCAACACAATCAGTTCGCCCCCGTCGGCAATCAACATGCGTGTGCGATAAACGGCTTTGTTCCCTAGCCAGGTGCTATGGAATTCTTCCGCATCAAGGTACGCAACAATTCGCGCCGGCTGTTCATCCAGAGCGGTGAAGTTCACTTTCCGTGACAGCTCCGCCGCGAGTTCGAAGCATTCCGTATCGTCTCCGACGAATAACCCGCGGACGACGATTCGACGCTGTTTGTCCTGACCGATCACGGTCAACACATAGAGCCGTGGCAGGTGACTACAGAAGCGGCGTTCGGCTTCGTTCAAGATTTCACGCAGCGGGGTATGTGTGCGACCCATCATGCGTTCCATCCCGTAAGCGGCCCCGATAAAGTGACTTTCGTTGATCCCTTGGCTACCTCCGGTGCCGACGAACAGGTTCTTGTTGTGGTTGGCCATGCCGATCACCTCGTGCGGAACCACTTGGCCGATGGAAACGATCAGATCATGCTGCCCGTGCCAAACCAAGCGATTTAACTGAGCGGGCCAAGGGCGGTTCCAAATTCCAGCGGAAGCTTGGGCGACAAAATCGCCAGGGACTTCGCCGATCGTCACGACGTCATTCCGCCAATCGTGACGTCGAAACAATTCGGCCGGGATCCCAGGGAACATCCGTTCGCGTTGCCAATCCTCCAGTGGATCGTGCGTCCCCAAAGCGGGCAGGATATCGACAAGGCGTTCGCCCAATTGTTGGAACAGCAGGCAAGTCAACTTGCCGGCTTGACTGTGAAAGCGAGTAAAATCGGGGGGAATCACCAACACTTTACGGCGTTCACCTAGGCGGGCCAAACACGAGGCCAGCGCCCTGCTGCAGATCCGCGTCGGAAAGGGCCGTCTGAACATCACCGCGTGCGTAATAAACCGTCATGCTGCTTCCGATTGCTAGAATGCCTGCTCCGCGAAAGCACCGCATGCCAACTCATGGATCACCGACCGCCGGTGGCAGTTAGCTCCGACCTTCAGCCGTCGGCGTCTGCCGTTCCATGGGATGCACACGATCCAGAAAGTACAATGCCGCATACACTTTGAAATCGATTTGGCAGCCCGCCTGCTGCTGACGCTGCAACCACGCGGGCACCTCACCTAGGGGCAGATGATGAACACGAATGTCCTCCGCCGCCACGCCGCCGCCCTTGCCGACTCGCGTCAGTCCCGTCGCATACAATAAGTGTACGGCCTCGTCGGTCAGGCCGGCAGACGAGACAGCGCGGGTTAACAACGAAATCCGTGCCGCATGGTAACCCACTTCCTCTTCCAATTCGCGTGCGCCGCTTGTTCCCACGTTTCGGTCTCTTGACCTGGTTCGTCGCCTACCAAGCCCGCCGGCAACTCGATCACCCGCTGTTGAACTGGAATCCGATACTGGTCAACCAGCAGCAATTGATCGTCCGAGGTCACTGCGGCTACTGCGATGGCGCCCGTCACATTCGGACGTTGCGCGTAGGTCCAATGTCCCTCCTGAATCAGCCTCAGGTATTTTGTCTCGGCCAGTACCGTCCCCCTAATTTGATCGGTCACGCCAGGTCACTCCCGTCATCCCCGTCGCATCGCGGCGGCGTCTGGTACTGTTATACTCGTGTTCGCTGGTTAAAATCTAAAGACTTTCGACCTAACGTCAAACCGCAACTGTGTAGAGGAATTGTATCATGAGTAAGCAACGTCTCGCGCTCGCCTGTGCTGTTGTCTTGCTGGCCATGGCGCCGGCTCGGGCCGAAGAGTCCGACGGCTGGATCCAGTTGTTCAATGGCAAAGACCTGAGTGGCTGGAAGGTTGGCGAGAATGCGGATTCCTTCCACGTCGAGGACGGCGTCCTGGTCGTGAACGGTCCGCGCCGCCCACGCCTTCTACGTCGGCTCCGATGGCAACGCGAGCTTCACCAACTTCGACTTCAAAGCGGAAGTCATGACCACGCCCGGTTCGAACTCAGGCATCTATTTCCATACCCGTTATCAAGAGGATGGATGGCCCAATCATGGGTATGAGGCGCAAGTCAACCAAACCCATGGCGACCCGAAGAAAACGGGAGGCCTGTACAACGTTCAGGACAACTACAAAGCGCCCGCGAAAGACAACGAGTGGTTTGACTACGAGATTACCGTAGAGGGTAAGCACATCGTGATCAAAATTGACGGCAAAACCATCTCGGATTACACAGAACCGGCCGACCTGGTGCGGCCCGACCGTCAGCTGTCCAGCGGTACCTTTGCCATTCAGGCCCATGATCCCAAGAGCAAGGTTTACTTTCGCAACTTACGAGTCAAGCCCTTGCCGTAGCCGGACGGAGTATTTCGGCTAAGGTACCGCGCAAAGGAAATGTCGCCGGACGTTGCAGGTAATCGACGCCGGCGAGGCGGCTAAATTTCGCGAGGATAAATCACGTCGACAATTTGCCACTGTCGACGAGCGCGCAGGGCGGCGTGCCAGTTATCGCCCTTTCCGGCCAACAGAGCAGCCGTGGCGGTTTTCATTTCGACCATTTGACCGGTGAGCGCGAGTACGATTTCTTGCCATCCGGGATTGTGTCCCAGGACCAGCACCGTGACGGCATCGGTCGGAATCAGTCCCGCTTCCTGTACCAGTTGCTCGTAGCCGCCATTGTAGAACGAGCGGAGGAATTCGCTGGGTACAGGACCTGGCCAGCGACTCTCCATCAGCTCCGCCGTCTCTCGGGTCCGCTGCGCGTCGCTACTGAGCATAAACTCTGGCTGCCAACCGCACTCGATTAAACTGACGGCTACCCGTGGCGCGTCCCCTCGGCCTCGTTCGTTAAGTGGCCGCGCGTGATCGGTCGCCGCACCGCTCGACCAAGAACTTTTCGCATGTCGCATGACGATCAACCGCCGATCCATCATGATCCGACTCCCTTATATCGATTGATTCCTCGTGACTCCGTCGGACCCCAGCCAACGCCTAAGCGGCTGGTCGTGTCCCCGAGGCTTTGGTCGCGTCAACCGTTGAGCCCTGCATAGCATGGCAGCGTCGGAGACGGACAGCAAGGGAGCCAAAGGGGCTGCGACATCAACGGTTTTGTTTCCCTCTAGCCCGCTTCTTGGAACGTCCGCCATTCGCGCTCGGCACCGCATCGTTTGTCGCCTCATCTGACTTGGATGCGTGCTTCGCGCCGCCATCCTGTTTGGTCCCTTCGGCCAGGACTTCTGGGTGCGGCGGCGCGAATGGCGTGGCGGCCGCCGAGATGCCTTCCAAACTGAGCAGATGGGTCTGGCAGCGAAAAGGGGGTTCGCCACGTTTAGCGGAACAACGAACGTACGCGCCATCCGGTAGCAGGCGCCGAGCACGGACGTTGTCCTTCAAATACGATGGCAGCAGTTCGTTGATGATGTGCTTACGCAGCGGAGGCGATTCGATGGGAAACATGACCTCGACCCGACGGTAAAAGTTCGCAGGCATCCAATCGGCGCTGCTCAAAAAGACTTTGGCGTGCTCGTCCGGTCCAAACACAAAGATGCGACTGTGCTCCAAGAAGCGATCGACAATACTTGTCACTTCAATGTTCTCGGAGATTCCCTTAATTCCGGGACGCAGGCAGCAGATACCACGCACAACCAGGCGGACCGGTACGCCCACCTGACTGGCACGATACAGCCCTTCGATGACGCGATGATCGACTAGCGCATTGAGCTTGGCGAAAATCCGCCCGGCTTGCCGTCCCGTGCCAATTCCGCTTGTTCGTTAATCAATTCAATGGTCCGCCGGTGCAAATCCGTAGGCGCGACGACTAATCGACGCCAAGCGTAGCCCTGCGAGTACCCGGTGAGCATATTGAACAGGGCGGAAGCATCCGCTCCGAAGTCTTCGTTGGAAGTAAACAGGCCCAAATCGGTGTAGATACGGGCGGTGGACGGATTGTAATTACCGGTTCCCAGGTGGATGTATCGCTTAACAACGTCGCTTTCCTGCCGAACGACCATGGAGACCTTGCAGTGCGTCTTGAGATCCAAAAACCCATACACTACGTGGACACCTGATCGTTCCAGTTGACGCGCCCAGCCGACGTTGGCCTCTTCGTCGAATCGAGCCTGCAACTCAACCAACGCCGTCACATGCTTGCCGTTCTCGGCAGCTTCCGATAATGCGCGAACGATGGGTGAATCGCCACTAGTACGATACAACGTCTGCTTGATCGCCAGGACGTGAGGATCTTCCGCGGCCTTCACCACAAATTCGACGACCGGAGAAAAATCGTCATAGGGGTGGTGGAGCAGAATGTCTCGTCGACTGATCGCCGCGAACAAATCTTCGCCATGGCGGCGAAGCCCTGGAGCGACACGAGGCGTAAACGGTTTATCGCGCAGATGCTCGCAGTCCGGGATCTCGTATAGTCGCATGAGTCCCGTCAGATCCAACGGTCCGGGAATGCGGTAGATCTCGCTGTAAGTATCTGCGTTTCGCAATTCTTCCTGGCCGACAATCGCGTCCACGAGCTCTTCGGCCGCCCAATCGGCAATCTCCAGGCGAACCGCATCGGCGCGCCGCCGCTCTTTCAAACGCTCCTCAATCAACCGCAGCATATCGTCCGATTCTTGCTCAATTAAGTCCAAATCGCTGTCGCGCGTGATCCGGAACGGCGCATATGTCGCAATCTCGTGACCGCCGAACAATTGAGGCAATCGGGCCGCGACAAGATCCTCCAAGAACACAAACTCACGCCCCTCCCGATCCACGGCGACCATGCGGGGCAGCACTTGCGGAACCTGTACGACGGCAAACAAGCGTTTGGGGCCCACGCCGCTGCGCCGCCGCAATGTCAGCCCGATGTACAAACTGCGATTGTGATAGCGAGGACGCGGGTGGCTGGGATCAATCGCCATCGGCGTAATGATGGGGAAGACGGTTTCCTGAAAAAACCGGTCGAGCCACGTCGTGTCCTTGACCTCGGACAATCGCCGGACAAAGATTCCTTCCTCTGCCAGTGCGGGGACCACCGAATCGGTCCAACATCGGTATTCGTCAGCCACCAACTGTTGCGTACGCTGGGAAATCAAACGCAATTGTTGAATGGCCTTGAGTCCGTCTGGATTGTAGTCCTGAGGGGCTTCGGAGGCATAGGCTTGTTCGCGAGCCCCGCCACGCGGACCATGAAAAACTCGTCCAGATTCGAACTGAAAATCGACAGGAACTTCACGCGCTCCAACAGCGGCGTCGATGCATCCTGGGCTTCTTCGAGCACCCGCGCATTAAACTCCAGCCAACTGAGCTCGCGATTAATAAAATGGTCGGGTCGGAACGCTTGATGATTCACAGCAGTCAACTTCACTCAGAATTCAGATGGGAAATGGGCGGCGTCTTCGTCTCAAATCTAGCCCTCTCCTCAGGTCCCCGCTCCTGAGTCGATGCAGTTCCCCCAAGTTGCCGGCAGGCAACGAGGCAACTTCCTCGGTGGCCACCGAGGTACCGCACGCAAAAGGCCTTTCGATTATAATGCCTGCCGCGCGGTTTCGCCCGCCGACAAGCCAGGCCGCAATTGTTAAGATTTGGGCCGCTCGACCCCCCCGAGAGAGAACGGTTGAGGGTCGCCATGGCCCGCGTTCGCAAAGAGAAGGATCAATTGGACCCGATGGACGCGCACCTCCACACTCTGGTCGATTTGCTGCTGCAAACCGTAGCGCGGGATCCCCAACGCGTCGCCCTCCGGTACCGCAAACTAGATGCGACTCGCGAGGTCACTTGGAGCGAACTGGCCGAAGACGTGCGGCGGTGCGTCAGCGGCTTGCGACAGCTGGGGATTGCCCCGGGCGACCGCGTTGCGCAACTTTCGGAGAACCGCTACGAATGGATCATCGCGGATCTGGCGATCCTGCTGTCCGGGGCGATCCACGTGCCCATTCATGCTCCCCTGGCGGCCGATCAGGTGCGGTATCAGGTCGTTCACAGCGGGTCGAGGTTGCTGTTCGTATCGGGTGTCCAGCAGCAGGTTAAGGTCGAATCAATCGCCGCATCCCTGTCGCCCGAACTGCAACTGGTGTCATGTGAACCCAGTGCCGAAACACTGGCGCGGCGGCCCTTGCTAGATTTCCATCACTGGTTAAGTCAAGCTCCCGACGACGGGACGGCGAAAGCGATTGAACAGGCACAAGCGCGGACATCGGCCTCATCGCCAGCTACCATTCTCTACACCTCGGGGACAACGGGCGACCCGAAGGGTGTCGTGCTGACCCACAACAATCTGGTCACCAATGTGCAGTCGACCGTCGCCTCCTTCGAAATGACCGCCGACGATGTGCGACTATGCTTCTTGCCACTGAGCCATATTTTCGCCCGTGCTATTGATCTGTACGGCTGGATTGCCACCGGCCACGTCTTGTGTTTGGCGACGTCGCGCGATAGCGTGCTGGCCGATTGCCAATGGGCCAAACCCACATTTATCAGTGGCGTACCGTACTTTTTCGATCGTGTCCACCGCGTGTGCAAGGAACAAGAATTGACCCATAAGCCGGATGGTCTACGCAACTTGCTGGGGGGCCATATCCGGATCTGTGGCAGCGGTGGCGCCGCGTTACCCGAACACTTGCATGACTTTTACCTGCAACACGATCTGCCGATTCTGCAAGGCTACGGTCTGACCGAAACGTCACCCGTCGTCTCGCTCAGCACGCCCGAGGCCTTCCGACGCGGCTCGTCGGGACGACCCTTGTCGGGAGTCGAAGTCCAGATCGCTGCGGATGGCGAAATCCTGACGCGAGGCCCCCACGTCATGCTGGGATACTGGAAAGACGACGACGCCACCGCCGAGATCATCCGCGACGGCTGGCTGCGCACCGGCGATCTGGGCCGCATCGACGACGACGGATACCTATTCATTACGGGCCGTAAGAAGGAGTTGATTGTCACGGCAGCCGGCAAGAACATAGCTCCCGTGTTGCTGGAATCCCTGTTGACCGAAGATCCATTGATCGATCAGGCACTGGTGGTTGGTGATGGACGTAACTATCTCACGGCCTTGATTGTTCCTAATTGGGGCACGGTTCGCACGGAATTGGGTGAAGCGGGGACCGACGCGACCGAAGCCGATCTGCGGACGAGGGACGACGTGAAAGGTCTGTTTCACCGCCAGATTGAATACCGTCTGTCACGTGTTTCGTACCACGAACAAATTCGCCGATTCACACTGCTCGAACGCCCGTTCTCGCTGGAGCAGCACGAAATGACTCCCAAACTGAGCCTGCGGCGGCCGGTAATTCACGAGCATTTTCAGCGAGAAATTGAAGCCATGTACCGCAAATAAATGGCGTTCAATCGGGTATCGGAGGTGGCGGGGGCTGCGGGCCGTCATCGGCACCGGGCAGTCGCTGCTGCAACCGCGTCATCAACCAACCGCCCAACCACAGTAGGGTGGCTACGGCGAACCACCGAATGAGGAAGTTCATCCTCAACAAGTGTTCCCGCTGCAACAGCAGGGCGACGTAGGTGGTCAGACTGCCGGAAGCGAACACGCGCTGCTCAGGATCCCCATATCGCACCACGGCCACCAACCCTGTGGGCAGCAGGCACCACACGATTAATTCGACGAATTGAAACGGGACCACGAGCGACAGAGCAACCACGAACAGTCCCAGCATCAGTGTTTTCAGCGAGAATTGCATCTGTGAAGTGTACCGAATTCGGCGGTGTCCCGGGCGCGTCGGACACTTCGGTCAAATGACCTTCATCTGGCCTGTGACCTTTTGTGGCGTCGAGTTGCCCTGGGACACGTTTTCACTCTGCCGACTCGCCGACCTGCGGACTGCGGGCATTCCTCGTGAGAAGCTACCGGGACGTGAGCCCTCCGGAAGGCAGCCAGCTTCTGCCAGAGGAAGAAGGGGCTTGCTCGGCCCTCTCCCTGAGCGACACAGCGACGGCGCAAGGTGAGCGTGTGAAAGGTTCACGGTGAGGCACGCCAATGATTGAGTTTGCTGACCACAACCGTTATCGTGAACTCTGCTGCAACGGTCCGACAAGCACACTACAGCGGATGACCGTGCAACTTACATCGCTCGCCCGATTCTCGCGAAGGTCGTATTACATGGACGACTTGGAAAAAAGGACGCCGAATGTCGAGGTCGAAAAGGACCTGGAATCGCTGTTTCTGTCTTTGGTCGAGAATCTGCCCGTGCACGTGGCGCGGAAGGACTTGAGCGGCCATATCACGTTTGCCAATCAGGCATTTTGCCGACTGCTAGGAATGTCGCGTTCCGAGGTCATCGGTAAGACGGATTACGACTTCTTTCCGAAAGAGCTCGCGGAAAAATACCGGCACGACGACATGCTTGTCGAGCGGACGGGACAAACATTCTCGGATATCGAAGCCAATTACTCGGGCGGAGAAACACATTATTTTGAGGTCCGTAAGACGCCCGTTTGTTCGTCCACCGGTAAAGTCGTGGGAACCCAGGTCATCTTCTGGGACGTCTCGGCCACAAGCGGACCGAGGCAGAATTGGACCAGAGCGCCAATTACTTAATGCCCTCATGGCGAACACGCCGGATCACATTGTGTTTAAGGACGCCGAAGGCCAATTCATTCGCGTGAGTCGCGCGGGCACGCCGCAACTGATAGGCCTGAATGACCCCACGGATGCCATTGGCAAGTCGGACGCGGATTTTTTCCCGAGTACCTATGCCAAACGGGCGGCGCGCGAGGATGAGTTGCAGGTGATGCGGAGCGGCCGCTCGCTGGTTGGTCAGGAAGAGGAATTGGTTTGGCCGGACGGACGGCGAAGTTGGGTCTCCATGACCAAGGCCCCGCTGCGCAACTACCGCGGCGAAGTGGTCGGCACATTTGGCATCTCGCGCAACATCACGAATCGCAAACTCGCCGAAGAAGCTCAGCGCGACGCGAAAGAGGCGGCGGAGCTGGCCAATCAGGCCAAAAGCGATTTTCTGGCCAATATGAGTCATGAGATTCGTACGCCCCTCAACGCCATCATCGGCATGACCGAATTGGTACTCGATTCGGAATTGCCCCCCGTGCAGCGAGATTATCTGCAGACGGTCTTATCCTCCAGTGAAACACTGCTAGGCGTTATCAACCAAATCCTGGACTTTTCGAAAATCGAGGCACGCAAAGTCGAGCTGGAACATGTTCCCTTTGCGGTGCGCGAACGCACTGGGCGATACGCTCAAGTCATTGGCCTTTCACGCCCACGCCAAGGGGATCGAGTTGGCTTGGCATGTCGATTCCGAAGTGCCCGAGCACGTGATGGGCGATCCCACGCGATTGAACCAAATCATTGTCAATCTGGTTGGCAACGCCATCAAGTTCACGTCCAGCGGTGAAGTCGTGTTGCGCGTATCGGATAGCCGCATCGACGACCATCAAGTCCGGCTGCACATTACGGTGTCGGATACCGGTATCGGGATCGCGCCCGCACAAATGGAGAAGATCTTTTCGGCGTTTCAACAAGCTGACACCTCGACCACACGCCAGTTTGGGGGCACCGGCCTGGGACTCTCCATCAGCTCTCGCCTGGCCGAACTGATGCATGGTGAGATCTGGGTGGAGAGTGAGCCGACGAAAGGCAGCACGTTTCATGTCGACGTCCAGTTGGACATTGACTCAAGCTCCCTGACCACCACGGCCGACTCCATGCAAATCTGCAGCGGACGACGCGTTCTGGTCGTGGATGACAACGCCACGAATCGTCTGATTCTAGTGGAAAACTTGAAGTCGTGGGAGATGGACGTTTCGGCCGTCGACAGCGGTGCCGCCGCACTCGCGCTGCTGCAACAGGGGCCCGAAAGCAAACTTCCCGACCTGGTCATCTCGGATCACCAGATGCCGCAGATGGACGGTGTGGAAATGATTGAGGCCATCCGCGGCTGCCCGGTGGGCCGGAACTGCCCGTAATCGTATTAACGTCAGGCACACGACGTTTCGAACTGCCTCGTCTGCGACAACTGGGCGTGCACGTCCGCTTGCTTAAACCGGTCAAACCATCGGAGTTGCGAGGGGCAATCCAGACGGCGTTGGGACTGGAACAACCGGCGGTCGCCGGACCTAAGCGTGAATCCGAGCGGCCACAACGCTCACTGCGAATTCTGTTGGCCGAGGATGGCTGGGCCAATCAAAAACTCGCGGCTGGCCTGCTGAAAAAATGGGGACACGAGGTTTTTATCGCCAACAATGGCCAGGACGCGGTAGACCAAATCGAAGCGGGCGAGTACAAATTCGATTTGATCCTAATGGACGTCCAGATGCCCGTCATGGATGGCCTAGAGGCCACCCGGCAAATTCGCCGCCTAGAGGCCGAACGCGGACAGCATCTGCCAATCGTCGCCATGACCGCGCATGTCAAGATCGGCGATGAGGAACGTTGTCTGGAGGCGGGTATGGACGGTTATCTTTCCAAACCCATTCGACGCGAACAGTTACTAGACGCAATTCAGGAGATCGTTTTGGACGCAGAACATCCGGATCCCGATCCCGATCCCGAAGATATCGAATCTCCCGTCGACGGCTTTGACCTCGCTTCGGCACTCGATGCCGTCGAGGGTGACGAAGAATTGCTGCGGGACGTTATTCAGGTATTCTTGGAAGAATGCCCCCAACTGGTGCAAGCGCTGACGACCGCCGTGCAGACTCAGGATGTAACGACGATGAAGCGATGTGCCCACACCGTGAAGGGAGCGACCCGCATCTTCGGTAACCCGCGAGTCACCGCGTTATCCAAAACCCTGGAAGAACGCGCGGGCGAAGCCCGCTTTGACGACGCAGACACCTTGTTGTCGGAACTAAGCGAAGCAACTCATCAGTTGTCCGTGGGACTCCAGAACTACCTGGACGATTAGCAGCTCAAAAGGGATCGATTGGTGGAGTAATCCCTTCGGCGCCCAGATCCCAGGGACTATAACGGGCTTCGAACTGGTGCGTGGCGATGCTCAGAATCGCTCCCGGGGGGATCCGTTTCTGGTCAACGAGCGTCTTGTTCAAACGCGTCCCGTTGGCACTTTTCAGATCCTTCACGTACCACCAGCCATGATACATATAGAGCAGGCAGTGCTCGGTCGAGACGTCGGAGTGGGCCAAGACAATATCGCAGGACGGCCCTCGGCCCACGCTCAGACGGGGCTGGGTTAGCACAATCGATCTACCACCGTCCAGTGGTACGAGTTCCCCGAGTTTCTCGGGCAGCGTACTGGGCTTTTCCGTCGTGTCGGACTTTCCGAGTGCCTGACTGGCTGTCGGAATCCGATGCGCCGCATGTCGCTTGATCAGAGTGACTTCATTGCCCGCCTTGTTGTAGACCACTTTGTCCACGAGGGCCCACATCAGGACGAGCCCCCGGCCGACCGAATCGTCGTCGGACAGCGAGACATCCAGTTTATTCTGCACGTCGAAGCCCCCACCCTCGTCCCGCACCACAAACCTTGCCTCATCCCGTGTCACGAAGGCCCGCACGAAGACCTTTCGATCCTTGTACGGTGGCTGTCGTCGGCGTTGCTCAAGAATCGACTCAGGCGGCTCTTCCGCGTCGCCAGCGCGTCCTTCGGGTGGCGTCTCGGGCTGTTCGGTGGCCTGACTAGCGGGCGTGGCGGGCCGCGATTCGGCCTGCTCGGAAATCAGCGCGGTCACCGTGCCCGTCGTCGCGGCCACATGTTCCCGTTCCGCATGCCACTGTGCCCCGTTCAATTCCAGATTACCGTGATACATGGCATTCAGAATCGCTTGCTCCAAAGCGACTTCGACCTGCAGGCACCCGGCGGCGTCGCAAAGATCCATGCCGGCAACCATTTGACGAACCAACGTCACCAGCGGCTCGATCAATTCCGGATCGTTTTCCAATTCAAAATGGAAATCTGTAATCCGCGTGTGGTCAATCAGGCGGCGGAAATTCGTATCACCGCGAGCCAATTCCAGCACATGGATCACGGAATCGACCAATAGGCGATTCAGCTGGGACTTGGGGACATAACTGGCCGCCCCCTGTTGCAAGGCCTGAGCGGCGATCGTCTCACTCCCGTGACCCGTCATCAGAATCACGGGGACGTCAGGATAGTCCGAGCGAATCGCCTTGACCAACGCGAGCCCATCCATCTCGGGCATCTGCATATCGGTCAACACCGCATCGGGACAGGAACGGCTGAGCTGCTTTAAGAGCCCACACCATTTTCCGCGTAGCGCACCGCCAAACCGTGGCGTTCCAAGAGACCACCGATCATGCGGCGATCCGTCGCGGAATCGTCGACAAGCAGAACCGTAGGCATGACTGAAATCTCCGACCGTGCATTGCATCCGGTTGACAATAGCCGCGGTATGCGCTACCTCGGCCACCGATTGCCAAGCACGTCTGGGGATCAACTCATCGAATCCCCTGAATTTCTAACTGAAGGATTTCTTGTCGCCACTCTTCTCGGTTCGCTTCCGTAATCTTTTCGTCAGGCAACAACGACCGACGAGTACAGTTTAGCAAGGCCTGCAAAGTCTGATAGCGCCGAGTCGGACCAATTGCCGGAAGTATCAAATCGTTAACGATCTCGACGACTTGTTCAATCGTCCCTGCGTCCGCCGCCTTCAATTGGGATCGGAGCGAGGCGAAGGCGGCGGCAGAATAGCCCGGCGTCAACTCCTCGATCTTAGCAAGATCCGCTTCGCTAGGCGATTCCAGCACCGCTTTTGCTACCCACCGAATGAATTGCATCCGGTCCTCTCCGTCAGGGTCCAGGACAGGAATAATCAGGTCCCCCACGCGCCCCGGGCGACGGATGTCGGGCGAAAGCAGGTGAATGCGGGCGGTCATCAGGAGCCAAATCACGCGTCCGCGGAGCTGAGGATCGGACATCATGGCCTGAATCTTGCCGGTCAATCGCCTTTCGGTGGAATGCGATTCCGCGCCAATTCCGCCGAACTGCGTGTCCGCTTCGTCCACAAAGATGACCACTTTCTCCAAGGCTTCTAACACACGGCGCAGCCGTTCGAAAATCACGTCGGTCTGACCGTACCATTGGCTCCGGATACTCTTAAGCACCAGAACGGGCACATCCAGCTCACTGGCCACCGCTTCGAAAATAAACGTCTTGCCGCCGCCGATGGGCCCCGCCACCGCCGCGCCGGCCAGCGCGCTTCTCATGCGACGCACGAAACCGGGGTAGCAATTCGTGCCGGAGGAAGTGTTTGAGCTTCGTGTTGCCACACACCGCCTCCAGCGTGTGCGACGGCTTCTTGAACTCCACCACGTCCTCACCCAACTGCGCCTGAATGAACTCTTCGACCTTGCCAACCAGGTCCGCCGGCGCGAGCATCTCGCGCGTATACGAAGCGCGCAGCAACAGCTGTCGCAGGGCATGGATCGAGAGTCCCGCCGAAAAAGCCCCTAAATCTTCTGGTGTGCCCCACAGTTTCGGTTTGTATTTCGCGTGTTCGATGAAGTGCTTCGCGAAATTCACACGCTCGTCCAGACTCGGCGAGGGGATTTCCACGTTCAGTACCTGAGGCAACCGTGCGATCCGCGGATGGATCAGGCTACGCGATTCCGCCAGCAAGATGACCGAATCCCCATCGTTCATGAATGCGGGATCCGAGAACCAGTCCTGGACGATACCGATCCGATGCAGTTGTTTGTCGTTGAGCGCCGCGACGTCCCCATTACCTGCCGGCAGCAACATGTCTGCTGCCTCGATCAGCATCAGCAGGTTCGCCGACATGTGACTCCGCGAACAAATCGATAACTGCCGCAATGCCTCCAGCGCCAACGTGGGATTACCGATCGCATCCAACAAGAGGCGGTCGAATTGCTTGGATAGCTGTTCATACTCCGATTCGCCGCGACTCTTCATGCCTCGAATCAGCAACGTATCGGGATCGACGCCGGACTTCCAAGCCACCCAAGCATTCTTCAGCTTGTCTTTGGAATCAAGGACGCGGATCGGCCCATTGAGTTCATAGACCAAGCGGATCAATCCGTCCGTTGCCGATTTTTCGGCAACAAATGGGATCAACGGCACGTAGTCCTGCCCGTTAAAGAACAAGTCGTAGACGTTGCCGCTGAGTATTACGCTCCGCGACTGATCAGAATTGAAGACTTCCGCCAGCGTGGTGAAAAAGTCATATTTGGCGTCGGACATATGGCGCCCGCTAGTTCTCTGGAATCCGCGTACGGTCGGCCCCTTCGCTCGCGGCCGTGTCGGTTTCCTTTTTTGTCAAACCAATTAAGGCATCGAATTCCGAATCCGCCTCCGAGCGTGCGGCGTACTCCATAAACTCCGACTCCGACTGCTTGGCGTCGAGTCCTGCCATTTCGCCGAGACCCGTGCGGTGGCCTTCGCCTGATCGCGAACGTCGCGCATTTCCTGTAGTTCCTCGTGCGTTCGATCCGTACTGATGCCCGTCAACAGATCGGCGATTTCTTTCTCTTCCTTCGCCGTCAACATCTCGGCTACGGTCGCGTGCTTTTCTTCGCGAATCTTTTCGATCTCGCGCAGCAACGATTGCAATTGCGTCTTGTGGCCCGCGATATTCGTTTCAAACTGCTTGATATCCTCTTCCAACTCCGCCGCGTGTGTCTCCTTCTCGCTGAGCGTCGAGCTGAAATCCTTGTACGCCGCTTGGCTCTTTTGATAGTCCGGATCCGCCTTCACTACCTCAATGTCGCCGTTATGGCGTTCGACCACCTTGCGAGCCATGGCCGCAGCCCCTTCGCGCAACTTGGTGAGTCGCTCAACGTCAGCCGTCAATTGCTTCAGCGCTGTCTTCTTCTTTTCCACTTGAGCGATCATCGCTCCGACAGCTTCCTTGTATTGATGTATTCGTTTGGTCTTTTCCTCCAAAACACGATCGTACGTCGCTTGGACAACCGCCGGATTGGTCGCCAATGTGCGTCGGGCCTCGTCAATACGCCCCGTCACAAGATACCCCAGCGCCCGAAAGTAGCGGCCAACGGCTTTGAACATCGGTCAGTATCCTTTCCCTGCTCAGCGATAGAACGAGCTGATCCGGTGTGCGGAATCGAACGCCGCAGCAGCTCAACGAACCAACTTGCAGTGCCCAGCTACGACACCTCCCGCCAGGTGCGCCGAGCCACAGCGGCTGCTTTATCCATGATGCTAAGAAAAAACGTTTTGCAACACAATGGACCGCCGCCGATGCCGATCCACGAAGTCCGCCGAGGGCAGAACGATGAGGCCGACGCAACCGCGGCGGTTGAGGGTCGAGGGGGCGCTGCGTAGTCGAACGCATTGGCCCTCTCCCGCCGTCGGCCAGCTTCTGCCGGAAGGGCCGACGCGGGACTCGGGGCGTGATGCTGAGCCGGACGTACCTTGGTCCTCGGCGGCGGCATCGGAAGTTTCCGAGGCTTCGCTTGGCCCTTCCGCCATCAGGACATCGACGTAGGCTTCCAGTTTTTCATAAGGATGGTAACCCACAACAGTCAGCCGAACCTTGCCTTCCCGGTCCAGGAACAGCGTCGTGGGAAATCCCTGCAAATTTGGGACCTGATCCTGAGTCGCTTGATCACCAATCACACACGGGTAATTCATGCCAAACTCGGTCTTGAATTGCTTAATGCGCTCCACGACCTCTTCCCCCTCGCCATCCTCGTAGTTCACACCCACGATCGCCAAATCATCCGCATAGTTGTCCTTCAGCTTGATGAAATGTGGTATCTCCTGCCGGCATGGCGGGCACCAGGTCCCCCAAATATCGACGATAACCACCTTGCCCTTGAAGTCGGCAAGCTTGACGGGGTTATTTTCGAGGTCGAGGAGTTCGAAGTCGAAGGGATACGAAGTCGCGTTGGCAATTTCTGCTTCGGCTTCCGCATGCATTCGCTCACGCACCACCACCTTGAGCTCATCCAGTCCTTGCTGAAACTGCGCGTTGTCCCTTACGGGCGCGAAAAAGTCGTCCTCGGCGAAATCCAAGTGATCCATGCCGCCTTCGACCGCCGCGCAAAGCGCAGCCAACGCCTCGGTGACGTTGCCCTGGCGCGCATATCCTCTTGCTTCATTGAAAAATGCGTAGGGGATGACCTGCTGGCCCTGCCGAGGCAACTGGTCCGCGTGTTGCATTAAGTCTCGCGCCAGAGCCGCCGTCTCGATGAATTGGGCAGCCGCCGCGTCGGGGTCTTGGCTCTCCTGATCGGCGTCCAGTCGGATACGCAGCAAGAGCCGGTTAACCTGCATGCCCATGTCATCAGGAAAACTGGCCAAGGCCTCATTCACGACCTGAAGGGCCTTCGCCATATCTTGTTCTCGAACCGCCGCCATCAATTCCTGCTCAAAATCGATCTGGGTCTTGGCGGCCGCCTCGCTGTCCTCATCGGTTATCGCTGTGTCCACCGCATCACCGACGGCTTGTTCGTCGCGGTCGGCGGCAAAAGTATTCGCCGCATCGCCAACCTGAGGAGCGGTCGTCGCCGTTGCGGCGTCATCCTCCGCCGCACTGGCAGAGTCGTCGTCGGTCGCCGGTTCCGTCGAATCCCCTGCGGCCTCGTCAGCCGCTTCACTGGTGCTTGAGGACGTGTCAGCCGCGCTGGAGGTCGATGAGCTCTCGCCGTTGGAAGTGGTCGTACCCGAGTCGCAGCCGACCGCGTAGGTCAGGGTCAGCAGCAAGCTAAGTAGCACCATACGTTTCATGTGAATTCTCGCTGTATTGAAAGGGTATCTGGAGGGACTGGGTTGGCAGGGGCTGGCGTCGTGTCCACAACACGCGGGAGACACTCGAGGAGGACTTCAACCGACCGGGCCAGATGGTATCAGACCTTGGTGTCTGTACGTCACACTGGCAACCGCCACTTAACTTAATCGATCTCAGGCTGCTTGGCGACGTCCAGTACCTGCTGTAGCGGAATGTTATGCGACTGGGCCAGCCGCCGACAATCCTCGTATTCCGGAAAGAACCGCTGCGCCCCGTCGGGCAATTCCACCCGTTTTCCCTTGACCAGGCCCCACGGAGTGGCCCGCTCGTCTTCGGTCCGCTTGAGTTTGCTGCGATCGGCCGTCCAGCGTCGGATTCCTAACGTTTGCGCCTCCTGAAACAGAATCGCTTCCATGTGCCCAACGTCGGTAGGTTGGCAAAGCACGGTCAGTTTCACCGCGGGACGATTCTTTTTCATGAAAATGGGCGTGGAATAGACATCCAGTGCTCCGGCGGCGAACAGACGCTGGTAGCAGTAGCCCACGATTTCCGCCGTCACGTCATCGACATTGGTTTCCAAAATGACAACTTGATCGCAGGCCGAGGAGGCGGCGGCCAGGTGTCCGCGCAGCAAACGCAGCACGTTCGCTTGCTGCTCGAAGTCTTTATCACCCGCGCCGTAGCCGATGCGATCGATCGTCATCGTCGGCAGAGGGCCAAACGCCATGCGCCACGGTCTTGACGATGGCGGCGCCAGTCGGCGTCGTCAATTCCGCCTCGACAGCCGACTCCACCAACGGCACACCTTGGAGGAGCTCCGCCGTGGCGGGAGCGGGCACACTACATCGACCATGGGCGATTTGGATGTAGCCCTGGCCCGTCGGTAGGGGCGAACAGACAATCCGTTCGGCGGCCAGCAGGTCCAAGCCGATGGCCGCCCCCACGATATCGGCAATCGAGTCGACCGCGCCCACTTCATGGAAATGCACTTTTTGAAGCGTCGAGCCGTGCACGCGGGCCTCCGCCTCGGCCAACTTCGTGAAAATGCCGCAGGCCAAGTCCTGCTGCGCGGGGCTCAGCCGACTTTGCTGAATCATGTCGGTGATATGGTGCAAATGGCGATGTGCATGTTCGGGGGGATGCTGCACATTGATTTTTGCTGCCCGAAACGCATGCCGCTTGACTTCGGTTAGTTCCAGACGACATTGGTCCAGCCCCAACGACTCGATACCGGCCTGAATTGTGGCGAGGTCCGCTCCGGCGTCGACCAACGCCCCGAGCATCATGTCGCCGCTGATTCCACTGGCACAATCCAAATAGATGATATTCATGCAGTCATCTCCAAGGCTAGCAGGTGCCATGCCGCCGCGCGTAACCGCGTAACGCAGAACGTGGTCAGCTCACCGGGCGGCATCCTGGGGCGAGGACCGCACAAGCCGAGCCACCAACGAACTCCCTCATTCACTCGGCGCAGCGCATCGTAAGCCAGTTTGCTCAATGAAGTAAGTACCCCGCCGTGATCGATGCCACGATTTTCGGTCAAGTCCGACGGCAAGTCTCGATGCGCGCGGCCGGCGGGACTTGCGTTGACGCGATAGTGAGATTTCGGCTACAAGTACCGCCGCGCCCACACCACGTCATCCGGCCTTGCCTGACTTCGGTCCGGTCCTTCGATTGCACGGTATGCAACGATGATTGATTCGCAAGCCATGTCCGCCGCCGAAATGCAAGCAACGTCAAGCGCGCTCGATGCACTGCACATCCTCTACATTTTGGGGCCACGCAGTCCGCGTCAATGGCTGAGCCCGAGCGTTGGACGACGGTGCGGCCGGAGCGATCGACGTGACGGAAACACCGTCGCTACTTGTCGGCCTCGAACGACTGCGCGAACAAGCGTATGACGTGGTGGTTATCGACCGAGACGCGTCCGATCGACCAGCCACCGATTTGCTCTTGGCAATTCATGCCAGCACGCACCAGCAGCAGGCCGTGCTGATTTTAGCCGATGGCGGCGACCGGCTGGAGGCCACGGATTACTTGATGGCAGGCGCCAATGCGTACTTGTCGCTCCACCAGACGACGACCCAAGAGCTGGTCTGGCAAATGCACTCGGCTGTCCTCTTCTCGCGACAACAGGTCGAAAACATTCGCTTGCGGGCCAGACAACAACGGTACGGTGAGCAAGAACAGCGCGAGGTATTGAGTTTATTAGAGGAACAGGCGACGATCTTTCGGCTCGCCAGCCGGCCTGGGCACGAGCCCGACCGATCGTCGGCGCACGTGACCGAAGAGCTGACCCAGGACTTCCAAGAACTGCTACAGGCCTACATCGTTATGGGACGCGGCAACATTGGCACCGAAGTCACCCGTTTAGCCGATCGCATCCGCGATGCATCCTGTTCAATCGCCGAGATCCTGAATCGATTCACCATTGCCTTGGAGTCTTTAGTGCGCGACCGTGGAACTCGCAGCGCACGGCATGTCTTCAATCGTGGCAACCTCTTGTTGCTCGACCTGATGCTGACGATTACAGATCGAGTGCCCCTTAGGAAAACACATGAACATCACGATTGTGATTCCCATCTATAACGAGCAAGACAACCTCGATCTGCTGTATCACGAGCTCACGAACGTGTTACAGCCGACAGGCCGAAGCTACGAAGTCCTCTTTGTTGACGACGGTTCGCGTGACCAGAGCCCAATGAAACTCGAGGCCCTGGCAGCGATGGATCACCGCGTCCGCGTACTACGATTTCGCCGCAACTATGGCCAGACGGCTGCCATGCAAGCAGGTCTGGAACACGCCCTTGGCCAGATCATTGTGACACTTGACGGGGACCTGCAAAACGATCCGGCCGACATCCCACGTCTAATCGCGAAGCTGGACGAGGGCTATGACTTGGTCCACGGCTGGCGACGCGACCGACAGGATGCCTACTTAAGCCGTACTCTCCCATCCAAAATTGCCAATACCATCATCTCACGATCAACTCAGTTTCCCATCCACGACCTGGGCTGCACACTGAAGGCGATGCGGCGCGAGATCGCCGATGACCTGGAATTGTATGGCCAAATGCACCGATTCATCCCGATCCTGGCAGCGGAGCGAGGCGCGCGGTGCGCAGAAGTTGTGACACATCATCGTCCACGTCAATACGGTACTAGCAAGTATGGAATATCGCGGACGATTCAGGTCCTGCTCGATCTGTGCACCGTCAAATACATGATTAGCTATTTTGCCAACCCGATGCGTCTGTTTGGCAAACTCGCCACGCTCTGTCTGACCGTCGGTCTGGCCGGCATGGGGATGACATTCTGGATGAAGTGGCAGCGGGGAATGGATATGACAGGGAACCCGTTGCTGTTGTGCAGCCGTCTTTTGCTGCCTGGCCGGGATCCAGCTGTTGAGCCTCGGACTCTTGGGAGAAGTCAGCGCCAGAATTTATTACCGCCGCGACAGCCACCGCCCCTTCACGATCGCCCAACAATTCGGACAAGGGCTGCAGAATGAGGACACATCCACGGCACGAAACGAGCGGCGAGCAGCCTAAGCCAAACCACCCTCAGCTTGTATCTCACGGCGCCCACGACCGGACGGATGAGGCGCGCCGTCGAACCGGGTCACTTCACGTGATACTGCGGGTTGTCTGCACTAAAGTCCGCGTCGTTTAGCTCGAGGTTCAGACGTAGCTGGGTGTAGGTGTATTGTTCCACTAACTGCGGTTCGGTGTCGTTCTTGCGAGGCCAATCATAGGCTTCGAAATGGATCGGCAATTCCAATTCTTTGTCGACAAAAATCCGGGCCTGATAAAACTCCGGACTTTCCTCGGGGGAGACGTGAGTCACGATAATTCCTCGCGCCGGACGATCGTTGATTTTAACGTCTGGCAACATGTCGACACGACAATGGCTCTGTAGGTCGCGTCGGGCGGTTTGCAAGAGCCTGTAAAGCATGTTCTCGATGCCGAATTCCGTGATCGGATACCGATTGTCGCGCATCGCCAAATCACTCTCGGGATGAATTTGCGTGGTGACAAACGCAAATCGTGTCCCCCCGCGTCGCGCCAACATCTCGCCACCATGCTGACCTTCGACATACAGGACTTCGCGACCACCGACGGAAGTCGGCTTAAGGAACTTCAAATAGACACTAAACGGTACGACAAGGCGATGATCTTCAACTCTTCGATTTCGCACCTTGGCGTAAATGAATTCGTGAGGCCGAAGACGTCCGTCAACTCGTTCGCGTCGCACCATCACACACGTGTAATCTTGGATCTCATTACGCACTCGTTTGTAAGCGTCCGACGCGAGTTGAATCACGGGCCGCAAGGGATGACTTGCCGGTAGGGGCTCATCCGGCAATCCGGGCGTCGGCAGCTTGAAGACCGTCTGCGACGGAGGCGTGGCGCGAATATCCTCGGACCACCCCAAACCGGCGAAGATCGTACAGCACGAGATTGCCACACACAACCTGAGCAAACAAACACGTAGTGTCAACATCGCACTTGTCTCGTAAAAAACGACATTAGTCCGTCAACGAACTCTCTGTTCTGGTTATCAAAACTCGCGACAGCACGTCAATGCCCTGGTGCATGTCGCAATCCAAAAAGCCGCTGACGCGGATAACAACCGAATGGCTATACCGAATAGGGCAGATGTACGCTGCCGTATAGTTACGCTGACGAACGTGATTGGTTCTCCAGGTCGTCCCAGGTAACCGATCGCTTCCCGCTAGGGAATGCCGCACCTCAAGGTCGGCGAGCGTTCAGTTACTTTATCCGTTGGCATCCCGCATAGGCACGGCGTCGCGCAACAACACCCGGTCGTGAAGCGGAAACGCGGCAATCTAGCCGGTGTTGCCATTGCTCCACGTCGACAATGAATTGACAGCAGAACAAGCAGCCTGAACACGCAGCCGAAGGCTTTTGACAAGGATCAGGAAAAGTCATCGAACGGGCCCCGAGCGAGGCACCTATTAACCGTAGCTCATCACGTCAACCTTGCGGTCCCGGGACATGCATGTTCTGCTGTCTATAGAGACCCCAAGGAAGCGAGACGGAATGAAAACGAACGACCCCATGTTGCAAAAAATACTCGGCCCTTACCATTTACAGCGCGTCCTGGGCGCGGCGGCATGGGGACGGTATACGCCGCATCGAATCAACAAACCGGCGAGCAAGCCGCGGTCAAACTGCTTTCCCCGGCGCTGGCGACTGACGCGACCTTCCGCGAACGCTTCTCGTCGGAAATCGAATCACTAAAGAAGCTGCGACACCCCAACATCGTGCAATTATTTGGCTACGGCGAGCAAGACGGACAGTTGTACTACGCGATGGAATTGATCGATGGCAGCAATCTCCAGGAAGAGCTGCGGCGAGGTCGCCGTTTTACCTGGCGTGATGTGACCCAAATTGGGATCGAAGTCTGCGCGGCACTGAAGCATGCCCACGACCACGGGATCGTCCACCGCGACCTAAAACCGGCCAACTTGCTGTATACAAACGACGAAAACGTGAAGTTGCTGGACTTTGGCATTGCGAAACTGTTTGGCAACACGGGCATCACGACTGGCAGTGTCATGGGGACGGCCGACTACATGGCACCCGAGCAGGCCGAGGGCAAGGCCGTGAGCCCCCGCACAGACCTCTACAGTCTCGGTTCCGTCATGTATGCCTTACTGGCCGGTCGGCCACCTTTCGTCGGCAAGTCTGTCCCGGAAGTCGTTCACAAGGTGCGGTTTGAACCACCGATTCCCGTCAGCAGAATGGCCCTCGATGTGCCCGTCGAATTGGACCACCTGATCGACCAGCTGCTGGAGAAAAATCCGCAGAAACGCGTTCCCACCGCCCTGGCCACGTCGCATCGACTCAAGGCCATGGAACACGCATTATCCCTGCGAAATCAAGCCGACGAATCAAGCCTCGCGGCTGCTTCCTCCGATCCACCGGCGCCGCCTCGCAAACCCGCTACGGCCGACCCGAACGAACAGGAAACGATTCGACTGGATAATGATCGCGACGACTCAGCGGACGTGCATCACGTCGCCATATCTTCCGAGCACCTGGACGCGGGCACCGGCAGCGACCATTTTACGGTCGTAGCGCCTCACCAGGATGACACGCACGCGGACCGTTTTCCCTGGCAGATCCTCCCCTTGGCCTTGCTGTTTATCGCCGTTGTTTGGGCCAGCTATCAAGGTATCCACTGGGCGTCCCGACCTGCGAGCGCGGATAAACTGTATGCGAAGATCGACGCCGTCGCTGATTCCACGACCGCCGCCGAATTGAGTAGAGTCGAGTCCCAGATGAGCCAGTTCTTGGCGCGTTATGCCGACGATCCCCGGGCAGTGAATGTCGAACGATTACAGACACGGTTGGAACTGTATCGCCTGCAGCGTCGTTTCGAGGACAAAGCCCGTCGGCGACAGGGGCCATCCAACTCGGCGTCGGAGGATGCGTTCTTGGAAATTGTCCCACTCGTCCGAAGCCAACCGGATCTCGCCGCGCAAAAGCTGCAAGCCTTTCTGGATGTGTTCGGCACAGCGTCGGCCGTCGAGACCGAACAGCAACCGTACCTGCCGCTGGCCCACGAGCTGCTGCGAGAGTTACGGACCGATCTGCAGCAACAGGCAGACCGATTTCTTCCCCGTTTACGTCAACAGCTTGATACCGCTCAAGCATTGGCCCAACAGGATCCGGCACGTGCCCGGCGCATCTACCGCGGCATAATCCAACTCTATGTCGACAAATCCTGGGCTGCGTCGGTGGTCGAGCGGGCGCAACGCGAGCTGTCGGCGCTGGGCGGTGAAGCGGCCACCGAACCCCGCAGCTAGGACATTGGCCCGCAGCCCTCTCGCGACCACCCTTGAACCCCCAAATCCGCTATACTATCGACCTGATGCATTATGGGATGCCTGTGATTTCTTGAACTGGGGAAGAACAAATCATGAATCACTTGATTCGCAAAACACTCGTCACCGGTGTGATGCTGGGCGCCACTCTCAGCTTGGGGACGTCAAACCGTGTGTGGTCCGCCGTCGCCTTACCTTCGATCTTCACGGACCACATGGTGTTGCAGCGCGATACCAACGTTCCCGTTTGGGGTTGGGCCGACCCTGGTGAAAAAGTCGTCGTGTCCATTGCGGGCCAAACGCAAGCCACGACTGCCAACGACGACGGTCGTTGGCAGGTTGAATTCAAACCTATGGCCGCCTCACGCGAACCTTTGAACCTGTTCATCGAAGGCAAAAACCGGTTGACGATTGAGGATGTTTTGGTGGGCGAAGTCTGGATCTGTTCCGGCCAATCGAATATGCAGTGGTCGGTCGATGCGTCGTGGAACGGTGACTTGGCGATCCTTTCGGCCAAGCATCCGGAAATCCGCCTACTAACGGTGGAAAACGCCGGCGTACAGGTGCCTATTCAGGACTTCGAGGGACGGTGGCAGGTATGTTCCCCGGAGACGGTCGGCAGCTTCACGGCCGTGGGTTACTTCTTCGGACGACAGTTGTACGAGGTCTTGGACGTGCCGATCGGACTGATCGACAATGCCTGGGGCGGTTCGTCGTGCGAGGCATGGGTACAGCGCGACAAGCTGGAACAGAATGGGGAACAATACGGCCCGCTGATGCAACGGTGGGTGGAGAAAGAGGCGAAGACGGACGTACGGGACGCCTATCAAGACTATGAAGGATGCGCTATTGCAGTGGCAGATGCGACACCATTGCCGCCAAACAAGCAGACTCGCCCCTGCCCAACCAGCCGCCGCGTCCAACAGCGACATGGTGACTCAGCACCGCCCCGGCAATCTGTTCAATGGGCGTGTCGAACCGATCATGCCGTTCGCGATTCGCGGCGTCGTCTGGTACCAAGGTGAGTCGAACGCGTCACGCGCCTACCAATACCGCCATCTGTTTCCGTTGATGATTCAAAACTGGCGAGATGCGTGGCAGCAGGGAGATTTTCCGTTTTATTGGGTACAATTGGCGGACTTTCGCGCGGAGAAGCCAGATCCCAGCGATAGCGACTGGGCGGAGCTCCGCGAAGCACAGACGATGACGCTGGACCAACTGCCCAATACCGGCGAGGCGGTCATCATCGACATCGGCGAGGCGGCCGATATCCATCCTCGGAATAAGCTCGAGGTCGGTGAACGCCTCGCACGACTGGCCTTGGCACGTGATTACGGATACGACATCGCGTACCGTAGTCCACGGTTTGATTCCCTGAAAGTCGAAGACGGAAAGGCCGTGTTATCGTTCGAACATACCGGAAGCGGCCTACGCACGGTCGATCATGCCCAGATGTTGGGATTCATCATCTCGGGTCCCGACCACCAATGGCATCCAGCGCAAGCGAAGTTGCGCGATAGCACGACGATCGAGGTGTGGAGTGATGCGGTGAGCGAGCCCGCTGCTGTTCGCTACGCCTGGGCCGACAACCCTGTCTGCAATGTCTACACCAAAGACGGATTACCACTCACTCCGTTCCGCACGGACGACTGGCCCGGTGTCACGGCAGACAACCGATAACTGAAATGCGTTGGAATCGTACCACTCGCTGACGGCGATCCTCGCCGCAGGTGGTAGCACATAGCAAAAACGCCCGATCGAACGTGTCGATCGGGCGAATACCGCCTCCTACGGACAAACAGCAGACCACCCTACCGCGACAGCTATTTCATCACGCGACTCTTGGCAGCGCGGAGGAAGCGAACCGGCAACGCAGCCGACTCGCCGGATTGTTTTTTCCGGGCGGATTCGAACCACGAAGGCCGCTGTCCTGTGAGGGGAGGTCCCGGCTCGGGAGCCGCTTCCGCTTCGTCGGCGGGCTGCGGCTGAGCCTCCATGGGCGCGACAACTTCCACACTGGTTGCACAGCCAACGTCGCAGCCAACGTTGCAACCACCTCCACAAGCGCCGTCACAGCAACCCGCGCCGCAGCCACCCGCACAGCATTCCGCCGGCTCGGGGCTCCACGAGTAACTGCACTTTTCGCATTCGTAGGTTTTCTTTTTCAGCACGTTCACGTGGATGACCTTCGCGCATTTGGGCGGGCAACCACATTCCCATGGAAAGTGAACGCGAGGCACGCAGACCGGCTTGCACTCGACTTCCCAGCAGTAGTTTTCTACTTTCTCCTTATCGACGGACAGCTTGCAGTAGTGATGGCACGAGGGGCACTGCACATGGCAGCCGCAACCGTCCGCGCCAGCACAGCCATGGTGGCCAGCCTGGGTCTGAGCGACGAAGGTGATCATCGCCGCCAAGGTAAGCAAGTGAAAGAGTGAACGAATCATTATGAATTCCTTCTCAATGGTTTGAGCAGCTATGTCTTCCAAGATTGCCACTCGCCAAGTCGGATCGGGTGATGCGATCGCTCGCGGGGCAACCGTTGGCACAGATTTATTTCAAGGTTTAGAAATCGACCATAAAACGAGTGCCAATGATGTTGTAGTTGGCATTCACCAGATTGCCGGGCGTGCCGGTGTCGTTGATATCGCCGGTGATGTAGTTAAACTGCATGCGGCTGTAAGGCGTCCAATGCCAGTTCAGACCGAACGTAAAACTCTTGCCAATGCCGCCGAAAATGTTGCTATCATTCAGGTCGGCATAGGAATAGCGAGCGGCCACCTGCCAGGCACCCCAACCATGTCCATGTCCGCCGTCGCAGCGATTAACCAGGAAGAAGTTTTCGAATGGCTTGACGCGGCCTATCGTACCGCTGTCGCGTTCCCACGGAATGTGTTCTCCCGTCAGGAAGTACGATACGTACATGTAGCCACCATAGGTCTGGACCTCGGGGCGGCACTGCC
>CAWAVP010000003.1:0-154532 GCA_963785495.1 uncultured Planctomycetales bacterium
TGGATGGCTATAAACCTTACAAGACCACCCTTTCTAAAAAATTCAATGAGTGGTATATTGGAAATATAGTATTTGGAGGTCTTATTGGCCTTGTGGTAGATCCAATTACAGGAGCGATGTACAAATTGACGCCAAACGAACTCACTACAAGATTGGAAAAAGATAATTCTGACGTGGTATTCAAGGATGCAGGAAAAGATATTCATATTAGCGTAAGCTTGAATATAGCTCCTGAATGGGAAAAGGTAGGACAACTGGAAAAAGCTGAATAAGACTTATTGAACTATTAAAAATAAAAAGCCTCGCAAATTGCGAGGCTTTTTTTGTCTAATTTCTCAGATCTTAACTCTAAGATCTATTTTAGTATCTGTAATATTCCGGTTTGTAAGGCCCTTCAACAGTTACTCCAATATATTCAGCCTGATCTTGATTAAGCTCTGTTAGCTCAACCCCAATTTTTCCAGGTGAAGTTTAGCTACTTTTTCATCTAAATGCTTAGGAAGCATATAAACTTCATTCTCATATTGATCTGTATTATTCCAAAGTTCAATTTGAGCCAGCGTCTGATTTGTAAATGAGTTAGACATTACAAAACTTGGGTGACCTGTTGCACAACCAAGATTCACCAAACGACCTTCAGCAAGAAGAATAATATCATTCCCATCGATAGTATATTTATCAACCTGTGGTTTGATCTCTACTTTAGAATCTCCGTGATTTTCATTCAACCAGGCAACATCGATCTCATTATCAAAATGACCAATATTAGCAACGATCGTCTTATCTTTCATCGCTTCAAAATGCTCGCCGCGAACGATATCTTTATTTCCGGTAGTTGTGATCACGATATCTGCCTTTGAAGTACAGTTTCCAGTTTTTTAACTTCAAAACCATCCATAGCAGCCTGTAGTGCACAAATAGGATCAATTTCGGTAACAGTTACAATAGAACCTGCACCTCTAAAAGACTGAGCCGTTCCTTTACCAACATCACCATATCCACCAACAACAGCACGTTTACCGGCCATCATTACATCAGTAGCACGACGAATAGCATCTACTGCACTCTCACGACATCCATATTTATTGTCAAATTTTGATTTGGTTACAGAGTCGTTCACATTGATCGCAGGCATAGGAAGTGTTCCTTTTTTCATGCGTTCGTAAAGCCTGTGAACTCCGGTAGTAGTTTCTTCAGAAAGTCCTTTGATACCTTCCCAAGTTCAGGATATTCATCAAGAACCATATTGGTAAGATCTCCTCCATCATCAAGAATCATGTTCAAGGGTTTACGATCTTCTCCAAAGAAAAGAGTTTGCTCGATACACCAGTTAAATTCTTCTTCTGTCATTCCTTTCCATGCGTAAACCGGAATTCCGGCAGCGGCAATAGCAGCAGCAGCATGATCCTGGGTAGAGAAAATATTACATGAAGACCAGGTAACATCAGCTCCAAGTTCTACAAGAGTTTCAATAAGAACAGCCGTTTGAATGGTCATATGTAGACATCCCGCAATACTTGCTCCTTTTAAAGGCTTAGATTCTCCATATTCTTCACGAAGCGCCATAAGACCTGGCATTTCAGCTTCAGCAAGTTCTATTTCACGACGCCCATATTCTGCAAGCTCAATATCTTTTACTTTATAGGCCGTATACGGTACTGTTTTAGTTGACATATTATTATATTTGAATATTAGCAATTTTTGTGCTTGCAAAAATAAGGAAAAGCTTAGAAATTTTATGCCTCTTTATAAAACAATAACAGTTGATGAACATACTAAAGTCTTCATTTGGAAGGTGGAAGAATCTTTGGAATGGCTGTCTCATGGAATAGAATTAACCGAACATTGCCGTAAAAGAGTAGACGGTATGAAATCTGAAATTCATCGGCGTGGTTTTATGAGCATCAGGCATTTGCTTGCCGAAGCCGGTTATATAGATCATGACCTTTATTATGACAATCTGGAAAACCCCATCTTAAGGATGATAAATATATTTCCATAACTCATTCCTTTAATTTCACGGCGATCATCATTAGCAACAAAGATGTAGGCATAGATATTGAAAAGCAACGAAACAAAATCCTGAAAATTGCCAGTAAATTCACTCCTTTCGATGAATATCATACCCTCGCCAATGAGGAAGCCTTAATTCGAAAACTCACCATTGTCTGGGGAGCTAAGGAATCGGTTTATAAAATGCTGGCTCAACCGGGAATTGGTTTTTACAACATATCAATGTAACCGATTTCGATTTTGATGATGCTGAAACCACTACTCATGTAAGATATAATGGGATTGATGCCTGGTTTGATATCAGTTTTTCTGGAATTTGAGAATTTTACCTGTGTATATGCCATGCCTTCTAAAGCAAATTCGAGAGCTCATGATTGAAATGGGGTTTTACTTGAAGAAATTAGCTTTCTTTTCAGACAATCGGATAATAATTTAGCGATATTAATTGATCCAGATAAATTTCATGATTTCTAATACTAGCAGAATTTTTAAATAATTTACCTTATGAGACAACTCACCTTTTCGTAGGGCGGTAGTACCGTGGCACCTGGAAGGACTTGTAAGCGTTATAAGAGTTATTCTAAAAACTCTTTCTGAAATACCCAATAATTTTATTTCCAGGAGATTATAGTCAAATTTCTCCTCTTGCTGATGCATTATTTGTTCTTAAGTTTAATTTCTGGAAGAAATCCGGAGTTATTTAATAGAACAACAAGTTCGCTCGGTAGAGAAACTCCGGAACACAAAACTTGAAATTATTCCTACAGGATATATATTAGTAGATGGACTTTCAGATTCCGCAGTAGCAAGAATTAGTAAGACTAAGCCAATGCCACAATTTGATATACGAGCAATTGTTGATACCGCATTAGCAGGACAATATTCTGGTAAAAGATTAATATACCTTGAGGCTGGAAGTGGAGCGAAGACTCCAGTATCTACTGAAATCATTAAAATCAGTAAAAAAAGAAATTTCTATTCCTCTAATTGTTGGTGGAGGAAGCAGATCATATCAACAACTGAAGGAAATTTATGATGCGGGAGCCGATATTGTGGTAATAGGGACTGCTTTTGAAAATGATTCTTTTCAGGCTTAATCAATTGAAGTCATTTCGAGCGCAAGGAAAAATCTCTTTAGGTTTTGGATCTTAAAAATAGATTTCTTAGTCGCTCTGCTTCTTCGAAATGACAGTATATTTTACTTGTCATTTAACCGATGGAAGAAATCTCTCATAAGTAGTTTCCAAAATAAATGCAAGTTGTACTAATTTTTAAGTGAGAGGATATATCTGAAATTCAGCAATTAATTTTAAATTTAATGGTATTTAACCATAAATCAATTAGTTATGAATATCGAAAATCCTGTAGTCTGGTTTGAGATTTATGTGAACGACTTAAGCCGTGCTAAATCCTTCTATGAACATGTTTTTAAAACAGAATTATCTGAATTAGGAGATCCATCCAATGATGAAATAAAAATGTTAGCATTCCCGGGGAATATGGAATCTAAAGGCAAGACTACCGGAGCCTTAGCCCAGGTTGAGGGTATGAAAGCTGGAGGAAATAGTACTATTGTTTATTTTGGAAGTAAAGATTGCAGTATTGAAGAAGCACGGGTTAAAGAGGCCGGCGGGGAACTGGTAAGGCCTAAAATGTCTATTGGCGATTACGGGTTTATTAGTCTGGCTAAAAGATACCGGAAGGCAATATGATCGGCATTCACTCTATGGAGTAACCTCGATTTGATCTAGCACTTCGCCGAATTTATGATTACAGGTTTTCAATAGATGCTGAAAATTGACATTCTTAATCCATTTTTTAGAAAACAAAGCAAATAAGAAAGCTTGCTAAAAGCCTATACATAAAAGAAAAAACTGGTATTCCCAATATTTTCAAAAGTTTAAACGTTTTAAAGAATGGGAAAGGCGAACTTTCTTATTTTTACAAAAAATCTGAAGTCACTCTATGACCACATCTTTTGAAAGGTATCAGAAACGCCGACTCATATCTTCCTATTTTTCAGTAGTTATCAGTATTTCACTGGTGCTTTTCCTATTAGGAATGCTGGGTCTTTTGGTATTGAACACCAAAAAAGTAGCCGATCATTTTAAGGAACAGATCGCACTTACAGTTTACCTGAAAGACAATGCGAAGGAAGTTGAGATCGAACAATTGAAGAAGAGTCTTGCAATGGCCGATTATACCAAATCGACCACTTACGTTTCCAAGGAGGAAGCAGCAGCAGCTCATAGTGAAGAAATTGGTGAAGATTTCATGGAATTCCTGGGCTACAATCCACTACAGAATTCCATTGATGTTTATATGAATGCCGATTTTGTTTCTTCTGAACAGGTAGACAAGATCGCTGAAGATCTTACCTCAAAGAATTTTGTAGACGAAGTGGTTTATGATAAACCACTTATTGCCCTACTTAACGATAATGTAAAAAAGATAAGTTTCTGGGTTTTAGTAGCCAGTTTCGTATTTACATTTATTGCTGTTCTATTGATCAATAGCAGTATTAGACTTGCCGTATATTCCAAGAGATTTATCATTAAAACCATGCAAATGGTTGGTGCGACTAAAGGTTTTATTAGAAGACCATTTATCTGGCAAAGTGTAAAATTAGGCCTAATCGGTGCTATTTTAGCCTTGATAGGTATGGCCGCCGTACTTTACTATCTAAACAACAGTTTCACAGAACTTAATCTTCTGGGAGATATAAAAATGCTGGTAATTCTCTTCTCCGGGATTTTCCTGATGGGAATTGTAATTACATGGATAAGTACGTATTTTGCAACCTCGCGTTTTCTTAATTTGAAAACTGACGAACTTTATTATTAGAAGATGAAAAAGGATAAAGAAATACATAATGGAGGAAGCTTTAACACCGGTTTTGTATTCGGAAAGAAGAACTACACCTTCATGTTTATAGGGATGGCTGTCATCGCTTTAGGCTTTATATTAATGTCTGGAGGTGGTAGCGAAGACCCAAATGAGTTCAATGAGGCCATTTATAATTTTCAAAGAATTCGACTTGCTCCGGCCATGGTGCTGATTGGCTTTGCCATCGAGGTTTACGCCATTTTGTTGAATCCCCATAAAAAATAAGCAGTTTGGACATATTAGATGCTTTGATCCTTGGAATAATTCAGGGTCTTACTGAATTTTTACCCGTTTCATCCAGCGGACATTTAGAATTAGGTAAAGCTATTCTAGGAGACACCAGTGTTCCTGAAGAATCCCTGTTATTCACCGTAGTACTTCACTTCGCAACTGCCTTGAGTACTTTGGTAGTGTTCAGAAAAGATGTTTTTGAGATCATTGGTGGCTTACTTAGTTTCAAATGGAATGAAGAAACTCAATTCTCCTTGAAGATCATCGTTTCCATGCTTCCGGCAGTAATCGTTGGGCTTTTATTCGAGGAACAATTAGAAGCATTATTTGGTGGAAATATTCTTTTTGTAGGATTCATGCTTTTGATAACCGCACTTCTATTATGGCTGGCCGATAAAGCCAAAAATACCGGAAAGAAAGTAAGCTACAAAAATGCATTTGTAATAGGAGTATCCCAGGCTATCGCCATGTTACCGGGAATTTCCCGAAGCGGGGCTACTATCTCAACTTCAGTATTACTGGGGAATGACAAAACTAAGGCCGCAAGATTCTCATTTTTAATGGTCGTGCCTTTGATCTTCGGGAAGATCGCTAAAGATCTTTTGAGTGGAGAATTAATGGCTAGTTCAACCGATTTTTCAATTTTAGCAGTTGGTTTTATAGCAGCATTCCTGGCGGGTCTTGTAGCCTGTACCTGGATGATCTCCCTGGTTAAAAAGAGTAAACTATCATGGTTTGCTATCTATTGTTTTGTAGTGGGACTCGCGGCGATACTTTTGCATATGCACAATAAGGAATTTACTCTGGAAAAATTCAAAGCCGGACAGGTATTACTCTTTGCTCCGACGGGCCGCGGTGGATTCCATTCGGCCAGCCGTCGTTTTGTGGTTCCATATCCAGCCGGATGCACATGTGACGCACCCACTTAATCTTGCGGGTCGGGGCCCTCGATCATGACCACGCGTCGTTGCCCCACATTCTGCATCAGGCGGTGTGAAAGGGGTTCGAGTACAAAAAAGCAAAAGGCCAGCGGCAAAGCCCAAACGTGGACCACGACTCCTGCGAGCACCACGAGGCCGAGCTGACCGAGCTGATACACACGGTGCCGTCGTCCCATCCATTGATTGATCACGTGAGGATACGGCAGTTTGGATACCATGAGGCATGCCAGCACGACCGTCAAGACGGGCACTCCGATCGTTACCGATGGTACCCACAGTTTCTCCAACTGCACCATGGCTCCGGCCGTCGACGCTCCCGTCCAGTTTGTGATGTCCGGAATCGCGATTGCAAACGAAGCGACCGTGCCCGCAGCCGCGGGAGAGGGGAGGCCGGAAAAATAGTCGTGAGGCTCGAATGACGTCGCTTCTGTGTTGAATCGTGCCAAACGCAGCAGGGCACAGGCCATGAAAACCGCTCCCGCTATCACCACCCAAATGTGTGAGTAGGATCCACAAAGGTTGAGCAGAATGAAGACCGGCGCGGCGGCAAAGGTAATGGCGTCGCAGAGACTATCCAACTGCGTGCCAAAAGTACTGGTCTTCTTCAGCCATCGTGCGGCCTGTCCATCCAGCATGTCAAACACCATGCCCAGGAAAATCAACAAGGCCGCCCACAGCCCCGCATCGACCCAATGGGGAGCGACGACCGCACCGCTGGCCATAAGGATGCTGCCCAAACCGCATAAACCATTGGACAAAGTGAGTGCCGTGGGCAGGAAGGCGGGAGTCACCACGCGACGTCGCTCGCGTCGGCAACGCGGCTTCTTGGGGCGGTCTATTCGGTGTCGCCACCGAGCGTGACTAAAGGCCCACGGTCGCGGATTCTGTTTTTGAAGGAATGACATCCTGAGACTTCTTCCTGCACGATGTGCTACGCGCGTGGCGATTCGGCGGGAGGACAAAAACGAGCAATGGGTGTAACCCCGGCGCGGACGCACACCCCCGGGTGAACTAACATCTGCAAATTCGCTTCGTCCGGAAACACAAGCTCAGTGCGCGATCCGATTTTGATCATCCCGAATCGTTCGCCTCGCTGTAATTCCCGTCCCGGTGCGGTCCAACATACAATCCGCCGCGCGATCGCGCCGGCGATCTGGCAGACGCGCATTCGTCGGTGAGGCGAGCAGCGCTGAATCAAACGAAGCTCAAGACGGTCATTTTCGCGCCGAACTGGGACGCAAAGCATTGAGGAATTTTCCCTGCGTGTACGTCTGGCCAACCACCCACGCGTCGCTCGGCGAGCGGTTCGCGTGGACGTTGAATACGGAAAGAAAGATGCCAACCGCTACGGCACGCCCCACAAACGAATCGTCTATCCGTTCCACCGATACCACGTGCCCGTCCGCGGGTGCTACCACCAGGTCCGGTTGTACTGGAACCTGACGGGGTGGATTTCGAAAAAACCACAGGATGAGTGCAAAGACAACCAGCGGCACGATGATCGCCGGCCTCCATACCCACCAGGCGATGAGACTCGCGATGAAACAACCCACTCCACTCACCAATATTTCCGCCAACCCAACACGGCAGAATGGCAATGCGTCCCGCCAGGCAAATGGATCGTCCTCGGCAGACCACCAGTACCCACATCGATTGCGCACGTATTTGAGGTCACGCGGATCGAGTACATCGTGCGTACAGCCCTCGCAGCCCCCCCGTCGCGACGCCCGCATCCGCTGGACAAAGCCACGACGAAAATTCCGCAGATACCATCGCCGTACTCGCCCCCAGGCCAATTCCAACCGCATGCAGACTCCGCCCCCAGGTTGAATCGAATCGATTTGAGGGTCGAGCGGTTCGACGGACACGATGTACGGGTCGGCAGATGTGGCGGTCATATTCCCGTTCTATCGCGTAATGCGTGCTTGAAGATGTTTCGTCACGCGCGGTGTGATCTTGGGGTGAGATGGATCCGATTCCAACGCATGGAGACGTCCCGTTGCTCGCTTGAATTGTCCAAAAAATACCGTGGCATCTCTGTGTGCCAGTCCTCGATCGAACCACGTGGCATTCGGCGCAGGATACCGAACGCATCGCAGATCCCGCCTCCCCTATTCCCTTTCGTGTCACCACACGGGCGCATGGAATTGGATCTAAGCGCGAGCGGTGCGACCGTGTCCTGATTTCAAGTGGGCAGGGGGCGGTTGCTTGGTGACACGTCCATGGTGGTCATTATTACGAACGTGCATTGTAGGTCTTGACCCGGCTTAGTTTCAAGGATTCGACCCCCTCCACAACGTCTTCAAAATTCTGTCCATCGCGCAAGACCGGATATTCAGTCATAAATACCGAGGTTTACGCAATTTACACTTTCCCTCCTGAGCCTAGCCAGCCGTCCCGCCTACCGAATTGCCCCTGAGATGCGTTCGCTACAGCGGCCCTCGTTTGGCGTTCCTGGAGGCAAGCCGGGAAGTCATGTGCGAATCCTCGCCCATTTTGGAGAGCTGGCCACGGGGTAATTGCTGGGGGGGGCGACGGTGGGTGAGGGATAGACCGGAGCGCAAGGCGGGAGAGACCGCCCTCCCCAGCTGCGGGTCCGTTCTCTAGGAGCAGAAGGGACCTCGCAAGATGGGCGAGGTGGCAACGCCGAGAGGCTGCGCTAGTTGCGTCCGCGATTCAGGTTTTGGATGGCTTCCTGCAGTTGTTTCTGGGCGCGCTCTAGTTCCTGCCGTAGCTGATCCACTTCCTTGCGGCCGGCATCGCGGTTCGCGTCTTCGGACGCCTTGTTCTTGGCTTGCTCCTCATGCAGGCCCTGCAGCCGCTTGTGGGCCGACTTGAGCTTCGACCGCAGCGCGTCGCTTCGCGGACTGTTGTCTATGGTTTTGGCGTGTGCGTCGAGCCGCGCTAGCGCTTCTTCCATCGCCGCGATCTGTGCCAACAGGCTCTCCTGTTGACGGACGAATTGTTGTGCCTGCTGCTCCCATTTCCCCTGTAGATCCAATTCGCTGGGCGTCGGAGCCAGCGGCAGCGCAGGACGTACGTCGGCGCCGGACGGCGGGGCAGGGGGGGGCGACGGCGGTTGCGGTGAATGCGGGGGGTGTCCCGGGGCGATTGTCATCGACCATGGGCTGCTGAAACTGCGTCCCGCCGGTGGCCGAGAAGTCGGTGGGAATTGGGGCGTCGGTAGGCCCCCGGGGAACTGTGTTCGGTCGGGAAGCATAGGCGGAGACGTCACGTCAGGCTGGTCGCTACGGAGCAACCGTTCGACGCGTTGCTCGATTAAATGTTCCTTGTCGCGGTCGCGTTGGGCAATTGTTTCGTCAATGGACGTCAGCTGCTGCTGTAGAATCGCCAACTCCGCTCGTTGTACTTGCTGACGTGCGTCAAAGGCGTCGCGCACCCGTTCGCGGAGCTGCCGTTCGAGGTCGGCCAACGCCTTCTCATCCGGCTCAGTAGCTTGGCGTAGTTGCCGAATCTGATCTGTCAAAATCAACATTTCGGCCTGGCCTTGTTGCGCTAGTAGGCCCATTTGTTGGAAATGCTGACGAGGATCTTCAGAAGACGGAAACCAAATAAACGAGTCTGCCGCCTGCACACCATTGGGCGGAAGGACGTCGGCACGGATTCCGGTCGAGGCTTGCGATGGAGCGATAAACACCCGCCGCAGGATTTGATTCGTTGCAGAATCGGGGGAGCTTTGCGATGTTGATTCAAAGGGATCTGCCATCGGCGGAGGTAGATCAAGTTGTTTAATCAATTGGGCGATCCGCTCGCGGACAACCGGGCTGCAGCGCACAAGGAGCTGATTGGTCCGTTCGTCGGCCTCCACGATCATGTCGGCATCCGGAAACATGCGCTGGATTAGCTGAGCAACGGCGGCCGCGCGTCCATGTTTCAGCGCAAACATGCCGACTTCGTGCTCGACGTGTTCACCCCGCCAGTTCACGTCCACATCGGGATGACCTTCCAACTGGATTTCTTCCACATCGAATTCGACTTCCAATCGCGCCGCGTCCTCTTCCACGGCGGCCAACTCATCCTCGAGTTGCTCGTCGGCTTCTTCTTCCTCATCGTTGTCATCAGCAAGCTCGTCGTCGGATTCGTGATCCTCGTGTTCGTCGATGACGTCGTCATCCACCTGGCCATCATTTTCTTCCGCACTCGTCGGAGCAGCGTCGGCTGAGACCTGGGCGACGGCATCCGCATCGGGGCGCGGAGCCGCGCCGTCGGGCAGAGCCAACACCGGATCCAGTCCCAGGCCCAGCGACACAGGCGTGTCTAATAATACTTGGGACTCGTCCTCCTGATTCGATCGGCTGCTGGCGACGATCTCGGCCGACGCTTCGTCCACCGGCGGATCGGGCGTATTTTGCTCGTCTTGAGACGAGCGGGCCACGAAGCCCGTCGTGAGCAAAAGGGCAGTGGCGAGAGCAAGTCGATACATAGTGAACTTCTCCTGACGGGTTAATTGTGGCTGTGGATTGTCGGTTTGTCTGGAATCCACAATTCAGGCCAACGGCGATCAGTCCCAAAACGCGTCCACTTTCCGCTGCAATTCGCGAACGTCGTTTTGCAGCTGCCGGATGTCCGGCGACAGCGAATCGTTCCAATCGATCGGTGGGACTTTGGATTCCAAAGTCTGTGTCGTCTCCATTTGGGGTGCGGGAGCCGGCTCGGCGGAGTGGACTTGCGTGTGAACACCGCCGGGATCAACCACGGGGCTTGGTGCGAACCAAGTTTGCCCCGACCAAAGTCCCAGACTGACGCACGACAAGATGCCGGCGGTGATCATCGACGCCGCGACAGGAAACGGTCGAGGCGAATGCCTTTGGCACAGCTCGGCCGGGACGGCCACGTGTGTTGGCTGCTGCCAGTGGGCCAAGCATTGTTCCAAGATTTCAGCGACACGATCGGCCGATTGATAGCGATCTTCGGCACGCTTGGCCAAAAGTCGGTCAACAAGACTGGCAAGCCATGCGGGTACGGTCGGCTGGCAGTCAACAATGGGTCGCGGGACGTTGTCCGTGATTCGTCGCAGCACACCGTAGCTGCTGTCGGCGCGAAACGGAGGCCGTCCAGTGCACATGGTGTACAGCACGCTGCCCAAGCTGAATAGATCGCTACGCGCGTCGATCGAATCGCCACGTGCTTGCTCGGGCGACATGTATTGTGGTGTACCGGCGATAAATCCCGTACGCGTTAACGACGCGTCATCCGCAGCACGAGCCAAACCGAAATCGGTGAGCAGTACTCGATCCACGCCGCGCTCGAGCAAGATATTCGCGGGCTTAACGTCGCGATGTACCAAGCCTTGAGTGTGAGCTGCCGCCAACCCTCGAGCGACCTGCAAACCGATGCGCAAGACATCGACGGTTTCAAGCGCGCCGTGTTGGTCAATCCGCTCCTGCAACGAGTGACCGTTAATGTAGGGCATAACCAGGTAGGGCAGTTTGCCAGAGCCATCGACTGTAAAAATTGGCATCACGTTCGGATGGACGATGGCGGCAGCCGCCTGAGCCTCTCGCGCGAATCGCTGACGAGCCGCGCCGCTCGTGGCCAAATGAGGCGAAAGGACTTTCACAGCAACTGGGCGATTGAGCGCGGTTTGGAAACCTTTAAGTACGATGCCCATGCCGCCGTGACCGATGACCTCCAAGACATCAATGTCACCAAGCCGTCCCAACGACTCGGGACGAGTCGGGGCATCCAGAAAATCGACGGCGAAGTCGGCCGGCGACGAAGCGTAATGCTGACGTGGACCGTACCAGATGGTCTCGTCATCCGCCGGAGTTGCAGCACGCCCGCCGGACTCACCATGACCGGCATGCGATTCATCACGGAGCGCGTTGCGGATCAGCTGCCAGCGAGGCTCTTGAGCCGCGAGACGCTCCAAGGAACGCCGACAGCCCTCGCAGCTGGATAGATGTTCTGTCAATGCTTCTTCCTGCAGCTCGGATAGGCCGTCATCTAAGGACCGCTGCAGCAGGCGGGCGTCACAAGATGTGGAAGGAGTCGCCATTTTGTAAGTTGCTCCACTTTTGTCGGTTCGGCCTGCCGGTCGGTTGCAGTTACGGGGCGTCACTGGGGGGTAGGCTCCGTCCGATCATTCGTCCAGTACGTCGGCGATCTTGACCTGGATCTTGGCCATGATGCGACTACGAGACATGTAAATACTGCCAGGCGTCACGTTCAGCTCCGCCGCGACTTCGGCGACCGAGCGACCTTCAATTAGGGTCGCCCAAAACGCGTGCCAGGACGTCGAACGAAACTGGTCCTTGACTTGCTCGGCGGCCCACACGATCAATTCATTTTCGTATTGACGGTTTCGTTGTTCATCCGAGCTATCGGGCACTTGGTGCAGTAACTCGATCAACTCAGTCCCACCTTGTCCTCCGACCTGCCGCCGTTCGCGCGACATGAATTTGATGACCACGTTGCGAGCCACTCGGCTCGTCCAGCGTCGAAAAGATCCCGGCTGGCCGTCGTCCTGCCATTGCGTCACGCAGTGGGCGATAGCAGCCAAAACCTGCTGCGTCACATCCGCCACATGCCGTTCTGGCACTCCCTGTCGCTGGACAAGCCGCCGCAAGAAGGGTTCATACACGGAAACAAATTCGGCCCAGGCCAATTCATTTCGTTGCCCTTGCAGTTTGACGATCAGACTCGCACGCGTCTCAGGCTGGCTCATGATTCCTCCGCTAGTAGTCCTAGTCCCCTAAACAGACCAGATCTCACGCGACGAGCAAAAAAAATTCTGAAAAATCGAGGAGGAGAGAGAGACGGGCGTGGCATGCACGCCCGAGCGAATGCAGTGACGTCAGCCGTCAACTGCCGGGGGCCGGATAAGGGCTGTGTGGCACATTGCGTTCCCATCCGCCCTCACCCGCCGCGGAACCGCAAGCGGGCGTACCCCGAGCGACCTCTGCCGGAAGCAGAGGTGACTCACACGACTTCCCTTTCCGTCTGGGAAAAAGTGGCCGTTGGCCGGGGCGGTTGACGAACGACGTCAGACCGACACGTCTTCGACGTCCGAGGGGCTGGAATTGGCGGCGGCCGGCTCGTCGGCATCCATCGCCGAGAACGTGAATTCGCCATCTTGACAATCGATCTTTACGCCACTGCCGGGCTCGTAATCGCCCTTCAGGATCTCCGTCGCCATCGGATTTTGCAGTCGCTGCTGAATCACTCGCTTCAGCGGCCGAGCCCCGTATGACGGGTCGTAACCATCGGCGGCGATTTGATTACGGGCGGCTTCGGTCACCACCAAACGAAGATCGTTGTCGGCCAGCAATTTCTCCAAATGGGCAACCTGCAAATCGACAATGCGACGGATCTCATCGCGACGCAAGGCGTGAAAGATAATTGTCTCATCAACACGGTTGAGGAATTCCGGCGCGAAATACCCCTTCAAGCTGTCGTTGACGGCCTCTCGGATCTGATCTTCGCTACCCCCTTCCTCAGCGATTTGCTGAATCGCTTGACTACCGATGTTACTGGTCATGACCACGATCGTATTGGTGAAATCGACCGTATGACCTTGGGAATCGGTCAGGCGACCGTCGTCTAAGACTTGCAGCAGGATATTGAACACATCGCGGTGTGCCTTTTCAATTTCATCCAACAGAATCACACAGTACGGGCGGCGGCGCACGGCTTCGGTCAGTTTGCCTCCCTCTTCGTACCCGATGTAGCCTGGAGGCGCGCCGATCAGCCGACTGACCGTGTGGCGTTCCATGAACTCGCTCATATCCAACCGCACCATGGCATTCTGGTCGTCAAACAGGACTTCCGCCAAGGCTTTGCAGAGTTCAGTCTTGCCGACGCCGGTGGGCCCCAGGAACAGGAACGATCCGATCGGTCGATTGGGGTCCTGCAGACCACTGCGGCTGCGGCGTACGGCATTAGAAACGGCTTCGACGGCTTCGTCTTGACCGACAACGCGCAGATGCAGCCGTTCCTCCATCACCAGCAGCTTCGCCTTTTCTGTTTCCAACATGCGGCGAAACGGGCACTCCCGTCCAGGCACTGACGACTTGAGCAATTTCGTCTTCGGTGACTTCCTGGCGGAGCAATCGGCGCGACGACTTTGCGCGTTCTCCTTCGTCCACTGGCTCGGCTTCCGATGCGTCGATCCGTTGATGCAACTGGCGTCGCTTGACATCCAATTCGTACAGTGTCTGATATTCGGATTCGCTGACTGGCTGTCCTAGCGACTGTTTTTCCTTAATCGCCGCGTCCAATTGACGGAATTCGTGTTCGACTTTTTCCGAATCATTGCGCAGCTTCTGCACGTCGCCCATTCCGAGCTTTTCGGCTTCCCATTGTTCGCGCAGGTTCGCGAGCTTGTGCCGCAACTCACTCATTTCCGTCTCGATTTCGGCCAATTGTCCCCGCGCTGTATCCTCGTTTTCTTCAGCCAATTGGCGTGCGGCCAATTCCAGCTGCGTCAATTTACGTTGGACTTCATCGATTTCAATCGGCACACTTTCCAGTTCCATCGCCAAACGACTGGCGGCTTCGTCGACCAAATCGATGGCCTTGTCGGGAAGAAAGCGATCGGTGATGTAACGATGGGACAAGTTCGCGGCGGCCACCAAGGCGGCGTCCTTAATCTTGACACCGTGATGGGCTTCGTAGCGAGGCTTCAGGCCGCGCAAAATGGCGACCGTGTCCTCAACGCTTGGTTCACCGACGTATACAGGCTGAAACCGTCGCTCTAGGGCGGCATCCTTTTCGATGTATTGTCGGTACTCGTCGAGCGTCGTGGCACCGATACAGCGCAGTTCGCCGCGAGCCAGCGCGGGCTTCAACAAATTGGCGGCGTCCGATCCGCCTTCAGCACGTCCCGCTCCGACCACGGTGTGCAGTTCGTCAATGAACAGCACGACCGAGCCTTTGGCACTTTCGACTTCGCGCAACACGGCCTTCAGGCGTTCCTCAAATTCGCCACGAAACTTGGTTCCGGCGATCAACGCCCCCATATCCAAGGCGATCACTCGCTTGTTTTTCAGACTTTGCGGCACATCACCTTGTACGATCCGCAGCGCCAAACCTTCGGCGATCGCTGTCTTGCCGACACCGGGTTCACCGATCAGGACGGGATTATTTTTCGTACGGCGCGACAGTACCTGAATGACGCGGCGGATTTCCGCATCGCGGCCGATTACCGGGTCGAGTTTGCCTGCGTTGGCTCGTTCCACCAGGTCGATACCGTACTTTTCCAATGCCTGAAACTTGGCTTCCGGACTGTCGTCGGTCACACGGGCGGAGCCGCGCACCGAGCGAAGTGCTTCTAACAAATCTTTCTCTCGCACACCGTTGAGTTGCAGCAAACTCTGAGCGGCTGGATTTGACTTTGGTCAACGCCAGCAACAGGTGTTCGGTCGAGATAAATTCGTCCTTCATCCGTTCGGCTTCCGTCTGGGCGCCCTGCAGGACTTGGTTTAGGCTGGGACCGAGCGGTGGAGCGGCGCCGCCGGATACTTTGGGCATGCGCTCCATTTCCGACTCCACCGTGCTCTTCAATTGGTCCACGTTCACGCCGACCTTGTCGAGTAACGGGTGAACGATGCCTTCGGTTTCGGCCAGCAGGCCGGCCAACAGGTGCAAGGCTTCGATCTGAGGATTGCCGTACTGCATCGCGAGGCTTTGCGCTCGGGCGACCGCCTCTTGGGCTTTAATCGTAAGTTTTTCGAATCGGAACGTCATTTGACCCTCTCCCCGGCCACGCCGCGGTTATTTCCTGAAAACTTGTGCCGGGGCACCAGTTGGCCGGTGTTGCCCTGCGATGAATCTTGAAATTGTGTTGATGTTGGCTGATTGCTTGAAAAAACACCCCAGCCGCGCTTCGCAGCCGGGGTGCCCTTGTATTCGTTGCCCGTCGTCGGAGCCATCCATCACAACACCTCCTGCGGACACGACCAATGGCCGTGCCCGTGGAAATAAATGCGACATTAGGAATCCTTGACTTCGAATTCGGCATCGATCGTGTCGTCGTCGGCCTGCCGGTCGCCTGGTCATCGCCTGGTTCGGCCGCCGCTGACGTCGCCTGGCTGCTTCTCGTACAGCGTCTTGCTTAACGCGTGCGAAGCTTGCTCCAGCTCGCTGATTGCCGACTTGATCGCCTGCACATCGTCTCCCTTGGCGGCTTCGCGCATCTTTTCGATCGCCTTGTTCAGCGGTTCTTTGTCGGCGTCGCTTCAGCTTGTCGCTCATTCTCCTTCATCAGCTTTTCGAGCTGGAAGCACATCTGATCGGCCTGGTTGCGAGCCTCGACCAGTTCGAACTGGCGCTTGTCTTCCTCGGCGTGCGCTTCGGCATCTTGCTTGCATGCGTCAGATCTCGTCTTCGGACAGGCCGGACGACTGTTCGATGCGGACCGTCTGCTTCTTTGCCGGTGCCCAGATCCTTGGCGGACACATTCAGGATGCCGTTCTGATCGATATCGAACTTGACTTCGATCTGCGGCACGCCGCGTGGCGCCGGCGGAATGCCTTCCAGGTTGAATTCGCCCAGCAGTCGGTTGTCGGCGGCCATTTTGCGTTCGCCTTGGAAGACGCGCACCGTGACGGCCGTTTGATTGTCGGCGGCGGTGCTGAAACGTCTCTTCTTCTCGGCCGGAATCGTCGTATTGCGTTCGACCAGCGGGTCATCACGCCGCCTTCGGTTTCGATACCCAGAGGTCAGCGGCGTAACGTCCAGCAGCAGCACGTCCTTGCGGTCGCCCGCCAGAACGCTGCCTTGGATGGCGGCGCCGATGGCCACGACTTCGTCCGGGTTGACGCCCTTGTGAGGCTCCTTGCCGAAGATCTTCTTGACCAAGTTCTGCACCTTGGGAACGCGGGTCGAACCGCCAACCAGGACCACTTCGTCGATATCGCTGGGCTTCAACTTGGCATCTTCCAGCGCCTGCATCACCGGTTTGCGACAACGTTCGATCAAGCGGTCGATCAGTTCTTCGAACTTCGCGCGAGTGATCGTCATCTGCAAGTGCTTGGGGCCGATGCGTCGGCCGTGATGAACGGCAGGTTGATATCGGTTTGCGGCAGTCGAGCTGAGTTCCTTCTTGGCCTTTTCGCAAGCTTCCTGCAAACGCTGCAGGGCCATCGTGTCCTTGCGCAGGTCGATGCCGTGTTCTTTCTTGAATTCGTCGGCGACGTAGTTGATCAGTGCTTCGTCGAAGTCATCGCCGCCCAGATGCGTGTCACCGCTGGTGCTGATCACTTCGAACACGGTTACGTCTCCCGTCCTTACCGTCCGTGCAGGCGACTTCCAGCACGGAAACGTCGAACGTACCGCCACCCAGGTCGAAGACGACGATCTTTTCGTCCTTCTTCTTGTCCAGTCCATAGGCCAGCGCGGCCGCGGTGGGTTCGTTGATGATCCGCGCCGACTTCCAGACCGGCGATTTGCCCGGCGTCTTTGGTGGCTTGCCGTTGCGCGTCGTTGAAGTAGGCCGGAACGGTGATGACGGCTTTGTTGACCTTATGTCCCAAGTACGATTCGGCCGATTCCTTCAGCTTGCGGAGCGTCTTCGCCGAAATTTCTTGGGGCGTGTATTCCTTGTCGCCATGCCTTGATCTTCACATAGTCGTCTGGCGCCGCCGACGATCTCGTAGGGCACCATCTTCTCTTCCGATTCGACTTCGTTGTGACGGCGGCCCATGAATCGCTTGACCGAATAGACGGTTCGCTGCGGGTTGGTCACGGCTTGGCGACGTGCCGGTTCGCCGACCAGCGTTTCGCCCTTGTCGGTGAACGCGACCACGCTCGGCGTCAGCCGGTTGCCTTCCGCGTTCGGAATCACTTTCGGCTCGGAGCCCTCCATGATGGCGACCACGGAGTTGGTCGTGCCGAGGTCGATGCCGATAATTTTTTCGCCTTGAGCCATCTGATGCTCCTTTCTGCGTCGCCACCTTGGGTCAGGCAGCCCCATACCGTAAAACGGGGTGAATTGGGATGTATTGAGGCCCCTCAACGGGGATAATCGATTCGCGTGACGCGGCGGCCGATCGGACGACGCCCGATGTCCGTCGCGTCGATTGACCAGACGAAGCAAAGTCCATGCCAAGGTGAGGTCGGACACTTAGTAGATTTGATAAGTGTATATTTTGAAATAAGTTGCGGAGCGTATCTCGGCCGAAAGGCAATTTCGCCGTTTTTCCTCGCTGCCATTTTGACATGCTCGGATTCGACGCTCAGAGGCCGCTGCCAAATTGACAGGTACGCGCCTACTTGGACTCGATCACAGGGGCTCCCACGACAGTATGACCGACAAAAAAACGCCCTCGGACTCGGCCCGGCGTGGGCGAGCTGACAGCACGGCCGGCGTCAAACAGCAGCTAACGCAGCTAAATCGCGACATCATCCGCTTGTGCAACGAGCGGCAGCGGTTGATCAGCCGGATCGATCCCTCATCGAAACTCGCCCAATGGCTACAAACCCACCCGTTCGAAGAACAGCTGCAGAAGCGGCCGGCCAACGCCCAAGGTCCGCTCAAGCGCGAACACCTACGCGCGATCTTTCGTGAACTCGAGAGCGCCACACGATCGCTGGTGGACGTCGATCGAGTCGCGTTCCTTGGCCCTGAGTTTAGTTACAGCCATTTGGCGGCCATCCATCAGTTTGGGCAGTGTGGCGAATTGATCCCGATTAGCACTATCGCCGGCGTCTTCGAGTCGGTCGAGCGGGGTGACGCCAAGTTAGGCGTGGTGCCTATCGAAAACTCGACCGACGGCCGCATCGTCGACACATTGGATCGCTTCGTTCGCTCGTCGGTCCGCATTTGCGGTGAGCTGCCGATGCCGATTCATCACAACCTATTGGGCCTCGGTACGCTCAGCCGAAGTACGCGAAGTTCAAAGCAAGCCGCAAGCCCTTTCGCAGTGTCGCAACTGGCTCGCCCGGCATTTGCCTGAGGCGCGGCAAGTGGCCGCCAACAGTACGACGGCGGCAGCCCAGGCAGCGGCCGTGAACAAGCACGTCGCTGCCATCGCCAGTCAACAGGCTGGCGTGAACTACGGGCTGTCCGTGTTCAGCGCCAATATCGAAGACAACCCGGACAACATGACACGGTTCGCCATCATCGGCATGCATCCCGCAGACCGTACCGGGAACGACAAGACGTCGCTCATGTTTGAACTGGCCCATCAGCCCGGTGCCTTGGCCGATGCGATGGCGATCTTTAAACGCAATCGACTCAATCTCACGTGGATCGAGTCGTTTCCCAAAAAAGGTTCGCAGAACGAGTACTTGTTCTTCGTAGAATTGGAAGGCCACCCTTCCGACGTTGCCGTCCGCCGCGCGATACGTGCGCTCAACAGCAAGACCGTCCGTACGGAAATCCTGGGATCGTATGCCCGCGGACAAATTGCGCAGGTCAAGTGATGTCCCAGTCCGCCGTCCGAGTGCCTCCCTTCCGAGCGATTATGGGCAGGCGTCACGGAGTGCCCTATGCGCTGGGCTGTCAGCGCGGCCCAAGCGTGCTCCGTTGCGAGGACACAACTTCTCAGATTCGGCGATCCACCGAATGCGGCAGCCAAGCGTGCGCGAAATCGACACGAATCTGCTCGAGCCAACGGCCTTCCGCACTGAGCAACTGACGCGGCGGGGCACTTGAGCTGCCTCCATCACTTTCCTCGCCAGTGAAGCTGGGTGTTGTACGTGCATTTTCTTAAAAACTTCGCGGCGACGCTGTTCGACGGTACGTATACTGACGTTCAACTGCTGGGCAATCTCTTTGTTCAACTTGCCGGCCATGATTCCCTGTAGCACTTGGTGCTCACCAAGATTCAGCGTACTGAGCAGCTCGAGCGTCGTACGACATGTCGTTTCCCAGCGCAGTTGTGCGCGGCTCCGCGCGAGTCCCTCGGCTACGAAACCGATCAACCGTTCCGAATCATCGTTCGCTTCCACCACACCAACTGCGCCGCACCGCATGGCGTCGACGATCGTTTCGATGTTCGGCTCTTCCACACAAAATACAATTGATGCCAGATGGGGTGAGTCGATCAACTCGCGCTGAAACTCCAATCCGGACATCGATTGGGTCGACAACGGGGCGATTACGCAAAATGCAATCGGTTCAGTCAGACTTTGCAGTTCCTGTAGGCAGTCGGCAAAGGCGGCATACGATCGCAGTGGGATGTCGAGTTCGTGCAACGCTCGCGCGATCCGATCTCGCGCTACAGTCTCTGGTTGGATAACAATGATCAGTTCTTCACTCGACATGTCTACCCAGTCGACGCGTTCGCAGCTCGAATTCGGCATATGATCGTGATTTAGGAACGCGGCCACAAGAAAGGGTGGGCGTCGCCACGCGGTGACGCGACACTCAGCTCCTGGAAATTCGGGAAACGGTTACTCCCGCGCGTCCAGCTGACGCACTGCCTGGCAACGTTCAGACACGCGACGAAAAAGCGAACTCGAGATCGCTGCCCAGGGCAACCGATGCGGCGGGTGCACGGAAACTATGTTCGGTGGGCTGACGGGTAAGAGTTTAGACACATGACCTACGAAGGCAAGCGCTGTCAGCTAGATGTCACCCCCACCAGTGGTTCGACTTCTGGACGTTACCCATGCCCTTCTGGCGTCGTCGTATTCAACCCTTTTCGCGTGGCAACGATTGTGCGACGATAGAGTCCCGTTGTGGACCAGATGTCGGTGCAGCGACATATCAAGACAGCCGCTCGGCAAAAAAGAGGGGAATCGGTGAAGATAGGAAAACTCGCGGTCTGTTTGTTATTGATCGCTGCCACGGAAGTCGTGACGCGCGCCGACGAACTGCAGGTAGATGTTTCCTTTCCCGCCGTCCCTTTCCGGTATGTTGCGGAAGATCAGCCCGTACGCCTGGCCACACTGCCTGACGTTATTTCCCGTAAGACAATCGTCTTTATTTTCGCCTCTTGGTGAGCGGGCTGCCGCCAGCACGTACCCGGGTGGTACGCTCACATCGAAAACGCCTTACAGCGTGGGCAACTACAGGCCGTTGGTATCATCCAGGAACAGCACCCGGATCGAACGTTATTGTTCAACCAATGGAAACAACTGAAGATGGATCTGCTGCTGGATCCGTTGAACGCGTTGGACGTCAGCGCAGTGCCGATCGTGTTGTTGGTGGATGAGCGGGGAACGATTCGCTACCGGAATCCGGCGCCCGACGGACCTAACGGAGTTTCTTCTGAAGGACTATTCCACGGCGGATGCGACCTCGCGTCCGGTTGTGGCCGGGCAGCAATGGGCGGCAACCGACCGGCAGATCCTGTCCGGTGATCTCGATCCAGGCATTCGCCAATACCGCGAAGCGCTGGCGCGCATCCGGAGGAGGCGCGGCTGTGGTTTCGCCTGGGTGTCGCATTGCGGATGCGCTACGATGAGGCCGAGGGCGCCGAACACGATTTTGTCGACGCAGTCGAGGCCTGGAAGGAAGCGCGTCGTCGTGATCCCAATCAATATATCTGGCGGCGACGTATCCAACAGTACGGTCCCGTCTTGGACAAACCGTATCCTTTCTACCACTGGGTCGCGCAGGCCCGCCGCGAGATTCGGGCGCGGGGCGAACAACCGCTGCCGCTGACGGTGGAACCGAGCGGAGCCGAATTGGCCGAGCCTCGGTGGACGCGGTGACGGCAGCTTCCGCGGATTTCCCATCGCCGGATCCGGACAATCGGTTGCGCCGCGATGACGGGACGATGGTGCAAATCCATGCGATTGTGATTCCCTCCACCGAGGCCGGACAACGCGCCGCGCCGGATTCACCTGATGATGACACCGGCCACAGACGCCGGCTTCACGTGGAATAATGAAGCGGAACCGTTGCAAGTTTGGATTGAGACCAACGCGAAGTTTCAGATCGCTACTCCGCTGTTGGAATATCCCAATCCCGATGTGGCCACAAGTCACGAACGTCGCACGTTGGAGTTCGAGGTGACCTGGCCGGCCGATGTCCAGGTCGAGCACGAATCACTTAGCGGCTATGTCGTATACAATATCTGCGAAAAAGACACCGGCGTGTGCATGATACGGCGTCAAGATTTCGTAGTGCCCTGGCGGACAAGCGATTAATGCTCAAGGTCGTGGAACTGTTTTGCGGCATCGGTGGTTGCGCGGCAGCCGTAGGACGCCATGCCGAAATAGTCGCCGCGGTCGACATCAATACTTCCGCCTTGGACGTCTATCGGCACAATTATACGAATCCTACAATCACGCGCTCCATCGAATCGATGCGCGCCGATCAGCTCTCAGATGTTGCCGCCGATCTTTGGTGGCTGTCGCCGCCGTGTCAGCCGTACACGCGGCAAGGAAGATGTTGCGACTTTTTGGATTTCCCCGCGACTTTGGTTTCCCGCATTCCATTCGCTATCGTCGCGCCTGGTCGCTGCTGGGGAATAGTCTGGCAGTGCCCGTCGTGCAGTGGCTGTTAGCTCACATCCCACAATTGGCGGAGCGTGCCATCGCGGGATAATACCCATTGTTGGCGACCGAAGCCGCTCGACCCGTTTTTAGCGATCGACGTTCCTTGTTTATGTGAGTTACCAAGATTTTTATGGCGATCGACCCCATCTGCGGAATGCAAGTCGACGAAGCGAAAGGTCTGTCTGTCGAGCATGCCGGACAGACCTATTACTTCTGCTGTCCTAAGTGTCGCGCGAAGTTTCTGCAACAACAGGGACGTGATGAAGAGGCATCCGCCAGTTGTTGTCATGAACCTGAGGTCGTCGGGATCGAGACCTTGGATCGTTCAGCGGCGGCGGCGGGAAAATACATCTGTCCGATGTGCCCCGGAGTCAGCAGCGACCACCCCGCCGCGTGCCCCAAATGCGGCATGGCGCTGGAACGAGCACAACCCGTCAGTCCAACGGAAGCAACGGTGTTCGTTTGCCCGATGCATCCCGAAATCCAACGCGACGAACCCGGTACGTGCCCTCTCTGCGGAATGGAGCTGGAACCGCGTGTCCCGGAAGCCGAAGGTGCGGACGATCACGAACTACATGACATGACGCGTCGCTTCTACGTCGCCGCGGCGTTGGGGATCCCGTTGCTCGTGATTGCCATGGCGCCGATGGCTGGTGTGCCCATTGACCGTTGGATCGGCGGAATCAATGTCTCCCGCTGGCTACAATGGCTGCTTTGCTCGCCGATCGTATTGTGGGCCGGTTGGCCATTGCTGCAGCGCGGCGTGTGCTCGTTGCAGACAATGCACTTGAACATGTTCACGCTGATCGGACTCGGCGTTACGGCCGCCTACGTCTATAGCACGCTCGCCGTCTGGTTCCCTGGCTGGATTCCGGCCGACTTCAAACAACAGGGACAAGCGGCTGTCTATTTCGAAGCGGCAGCCATGATTATCGTGCTCGTTCTGCTGGGGCAGGTGTTGGAACTGCGAGCTCGCAAGCACACGGGCGGCGCGATTCGCGAGTTGCTCGCACTGACCCCGCCGAGGCGCGCCGCGTCCAGGACGGACAAATCAAACAGATCACTCTGCAGCAAGTTCAGGTCGGTGATCTGTTGCAGGTGCTGCCGGGCGATCAGGTACCGGTCGATGGGCAAGTTGAAACCGGCAAGAGCCACGTCGATGAATCGATGATCACGGGTGAACCCATGCCCGTTGCCAAACAAGCCGGCGACGACGTGTTCGGCGGCACAGTCAACCAGGCCGGCACGTTTCAAATGCGAGCCCAGCACATTGGACAAGAAACGTTGCTGGCGCAAATCGTCACGCTGGTCGCCGACGCACAGCGGAGTCGAGCGCCCATCCAACGGATTGCCGATCGAGTCGCAGGATGGTTCGTCCCGGTGGTGGTGCTGGCGTCCGTACTGACCTTCGTTCTCTGGGCTCTGTTCTCACCCTGGGAACCGCGTCTCGCATATGCGCTCATCAATGCGGTCGCCGTCTTGATTATCGCCTGCCCTTGGCGCTAGGCCTGGCAACGCCGATGTCGATTATGGTCGGTATCGGAGCGGCGGCATCGCGAGGGCATCTTGATTAAAGACGCCGCCGTATTGGAGGTGCTGGAAGGAGTCGACACGCTAGTTGTCGACAAGACCGGCACTCTGACCCAGGGCCACCCGCATCTAACCGAAATCATTTCGCTGCCATCGGCAATCGACGACCCGCCCGATGAGGCCACGCTACTGAGCTGGGTAGCCGCCGTCGAACAGAACAGCGAACATCCGCTCGGGCAAGCGATTGTTCGCGAGGCAGAACGGCGACAGTTGACGTTGCCTGCCGTCGACGATTTTGACGTGCAGGCGGGCAATGGCGTCCGAGCTTCGGTCGCGGGCCATGATGTCGTCGTTGGTAAAGCGGCGTACCTGAAGCAGACCGGATTCGCGTCGCTGGACGAAGCACAGTCGCGCCGAGCCGTTTCAACGCAAGGCAGTACCGTGGTTTTCGTTGGGCTCGACGGAAATCCGGCGGCGCTGCTGGTCGTTAATGACCCCATCAAGGAGGCAACGCCCGCCGCCATTCGCCGGCTAAAGCAAATGGGACTCACCATCACGATGCTGACAGGGGATACGGCGCGATCCGCCCAAGTCGTGGCGGATCGCTTGGGTATTGACCACGTCGAAGCAGGCGTTAATCCGACCGAAAAACATCGTCACATCGCAGCCCTCAGGGCCGCCGGCCAGCGAGTGGCCATGGCCGGCGACGGGATCAACGATGCGCCGGCGTTGGCAGAGGCCGACGTGGGCATCGCCATGGGAACAGGAACCGACGTTGCCATTCAGAGCGCCGGTGTTACTTTGCTGCAAGGCAATCTGTCGGGGATTGCGAAGGCGATTACGCTCAGCCGGTCCACCATGCGCAACATACGGCAGAATCTCTTTTTTGCCTTCGTTTACAATGCGATCGGCGTTCCCCTGGCGGCAGGCGTGCTGGTTCCGTTGCTGCACTCCAAGGCGCTGCTGAACCCCATGATTGCGGCTGCGGCGATGAGCATGAGTAGCGTTTCCGTCATCACCAACGCGCTCCGCCTACGCCACATGAAACTGACGTAGGCGCGACTTCCGAATACGGGGTTGGGGGGCTCGGCACGGTCCCTCCTCCGGCCTGCTTCCGCCGCTCTTTGAGCACCTTTCCCGGGGACACTTCGTTCCTCGTCCGCGCTTGCGGCGTGGGGGCGGAATAATGCGCCTTGTGTCACACCGCCGTCCGTCCTGCGGCCACCTTCTCCCGGGGGAACCAGGAACTCGCACGTGTCAGCTTTTCCTCTGGAAGAAGGGGCGCAGATGGGTGGAGCGGTGCCCTAGCGAGGTGGCATCATCAGGACTGGTAGCGATGCCAGATTCACCTCGGGAACGGTCGCCGGCAGCGGCTCCTCCAATTCCGTCAAATCCTTCAAGTCCGAGGGTTTTTTGACGGGACTTGCCGACTTCTCGGCCGCGGTGGTCGTAGCGGCCGAGGTGGATACGCCAGCGCGATATTTTCGCGTGGTTGCGAGTTCTTCCCGCACGACGCGGACATCACGGGGTGCCTCGACACCCACGCGAATCGACGACCCAGACCGGCCGACGATCGTCACGCGAATAGTGTCCCCAATCAAGATGGACTCATTCTCCTTGCGTCCAAGTACGAGCATTTTTTATCCCTCCCTAAACTACTCGTGAGGATCTTCATCCGATGGCTCAGAATTTATTGATATGCTGAACATGTGTCAACTACAATTCCAGCGCGTCCTGAGCATTATCTCCACGATACGGTGTCCTGGAAATCGGCGTGAGAGATTGATCGTCGACGGAGGCGAAATGACTAGGATGTAGAGGATTTGTCGGCACGATATCGCAAACGAGGGTGTTAGAAGACGGCTCTTTTGGGGAATTGGCGATGAGATCGACAGCGGGTCCGCCGGACGAAGCAGCAGATGCTGCCGCGGCGCTGGACGGCTTTCACGCGGCGGTGCGTCGCTGGTTCGAGGAATCGTTTGCCGAGCCGACATTGGCTCAGCGACGAGCCTGGCCGCCGATTGCGCGGGGCGAACACACCCTGTTGCTTGCCCACCGGTTCGGGCAAGACGCTGGCGGCTTTTTTGGTTGCGATCGACCGGCTGATGTTTGCGCCGCGGACGGACGAAGCTGAGCGGGGAGTCCGCGTCGTTTACATTTCGCCCTTAAAGGCGCTGGGCGTCGATGTCGAACGCAATTTGCGCTCGCCGCTGGCGGGCGTCCGTGCCGTGGCTCAACGAGACAATATCCCATTTCACGAGCCACGTATTGGCGTGCGTTCGGGCGATACGACCAGTCGTGAACGGCAACAATTGCAGCGCGATCCGCCGGACATTCTGATCACGACGCCGGAATCGTTGTACTTGATGCTCACGTCGCGGGCTCGGAAAACACTGGCACACTGCGAGACGGTGATTGTCGACGAAATCCATTCCCTCGCATCCACGAAACGAGGTGCTCATCTGTTTCTGTCTCTGGAGCGACTGGAACAGTTGCGGCGTAACGCCGGACACGACGTCGCTCTGCAGCGGATCGGGCTATCAGCCACGCAGCGGCCGCTGGAGGAAATCGCGCGGCTGCTGGGAGGTGCGGAATGGACCAACGGTCACCTTACAAAAGCGCAATTGACACCTCGCCCCGTGCAGATTGTGGAAGCGGGCCGTGCTCGACAGCTGGATCTGCGGATTGAAGTTCCGGTCGATGACATGGCGCAATTGGCCGGCACCGTACATGAAGAAGGTCCCGCGGCGGCAGGTCCCGTGATTCCTTCTATTTGGCCAGCGATTCATCCGCGGCTGGTGCAACTGATTGAGGCGCATCGATCGACGATGATCTTTGTCAACAGTCGTCGGTTGGCCGAGCGTTTGGCGACGGCGATTAACGAGCTGGCGGAACGCGAAATCGCCCTAGCCCACCATGGCTCGATCGCCAAGGACGCCCGACAACAGATCGAGGATCGGTTGAAACGAGGCCAGCTACCCGCGATCGTGGCCACTTCGTCGTTGGAGCTGGGAATCGATATGGGGGCGGTGGATCTGGTCATTCAAATTGAGGCGCCACCGACCATTGCGTCCGGAATTCAGCGGATTGGTCGCGCGGGACATCAGGTTGGCGCACGATCCGCGGGCGTGATTTTTCCCAAATACCGCGGAGACCTATTGGCGTGCAGCGCGGCAGCGGCGCGGATGGTGCAGGGTGAAGTGGAAGAAACGTATTATCCCCGCAATCCGCTGGATGTGCTGGCCCAACAAATCGTGGCCATAACGGCCGAAAATGGCGTCGGTGTCGACGAACTGTACGACCTGGTGCGACGCGCCGCTCCCTTCCATGAACTGCCGCGTACGTCGTTCGAAGCCCTACTGGATCTGCTCGCCGGACGTTACCCCTCGGAAGAATTTTCAGAATTGAGGCCGCGATTAAACTGGGATCGCTTGGCCGGCCGACTGTCGCCGCGCAAGAGCACGCAGCGGTTGGCTGTGGTCAACGCCGGCACGATTCCCGATCGAGGTCTATATGGAGTGTTCTTGGTGGGCGACGGCGAAACGGGAAGCCGAGTAGGTGAATTGGATGAGGAAATGGTCTTCGAGACCCATCCGGGCGATGTGTTTCTGCTCGGCGCTTCGTCGTGGCGAGTGATCGAGATCACCAGCGATCGGGTGTTGGTCTCGCCAGCGCCCGGTGAACCGGGGCGCATGCCGTTTTGGCGAGGAGATGGACCTGGCCGTCCCTTAGAGTTTGGTCGTGCGATTGGACGATTGACGCGACACCTCCTGCGTCAGCAAGCCGATCATGCGCTACATGCGTTGCGAACTCACCATGCACTTGACGACCGCGCCGCACACAATTTGCTGCAGTACTTGCAGGACCAGGTTGCGGCCACCGGCGAAGCCCCCAACGACCGGACGATCGTCTGCGAATCGTTCCTGGACGAAATTGGTGACTGGCGTGTGGCCATCCTCTCGCCTTATGGCGCTCGCGTCCACGCGCCGTGGTCGATGGCGGTCGCCGCACGGCTGCGCGAACAGGCCGGTGACGACGTCGACATGATGTGGTCCGATGATGGCATGGTATTCCGCTTGCCGGAATCCAGCGGCGTGCCCGACGCGGACGTTTTTTTTCCTGAGGCGGAAGAAATCGAAGATATCGTGGTCCGCGAATTGGGCGGCACCGCGATGTTCGCCGGGCGTTTTCGTGAGAATGCCGCGCGGGCGCTGTTGCTGCCCCGCCGACAGCCGGGGCGCCGCACGCCATTGTGGCTTCAGCGCCGCCGTGCCGCCGACTTGCTTAGTGTGGCCGCTCGTTATCCCAGCTTTCCAATCATCCTGGAAACTTACCGGGAATGCCTGCGTGACGTGTTCGACCTACCCGGTCTCAAGGCGATCTTGCGTGATGTACGGCGCCAGACAATTCGCGTTCATCAGGTCCAGACGGACCAAGCGTCTCCTTTCGCGTCGTCATTGTTGTTCAACTATACGGCCAACTTCATCTACAACGGCGACACTCCGCTGGCGGAACGTCGTGCGCAAACGTTGGCGTTGGATCATGCACAGTTGTGCGAACTGCTGGGGACCGCGGAACTGCGTGAGCTGCTGAGTGCGGAGGCGGTAACGCAACTGGCGCTGGAGCTCCAGCATTTAGACGGCCGCCATGCGCCGCGCGACGCGGACGGCGTACACGATTTGCTGCGCCATGTGGGTGAGATGTCGCACGCGGAAATTGTGGCGAGGTGTGGGGAAGAGGAAACGAGCCGCCGACAATTGGACGCATGGATTGCGCAATTGCTGACAGAGCGTCGCGTGATTCGAGTGCGTGTGGCGGGAGAAGATCGGTTGGCGGCGGCCGAAGACGCAGCGCGACTGCGCGACGCATTGGGGATTGTGATTCCACCTGGATTGCCGGCAGCTTTTTTGGAATCCACACCAGAACCGTTGTCCGAATTGATTGCACGCTACGCTCGCACCCACGTACCGTTCACGCGCGAACAAGTTGCTCAGCGATTCGGGCTGGGTACAGCGGCGGTAACCTTGGCCATGGAAAGGCTGGTCTCACAGGGGCGTCTATTGGAGGGCGAATTCCTGCCGGGAGGGCACGGCCGTGAATGGATCGACCCCCATGTGCTGCGATTGCTCAAACGCCGTTCGCTGGCTCAGCTGCGGAAGGAAATCGAACCGGTCGAGCAAGCGGCGTTGGCAACGTTCCTGTACCAATGGCAAGGCGTTGCGGCCGCTCGCCGTGGGTTGGACGGCCTGCTGGACGTCGTGGAACAACTGCAAGGCCTGTCGCTGCCCGCCTCCGTTTGGGAAGACGAAGTCCTGTCGCGTCGCGTGATCGGATATCGTCCCGCCGATCTGGATGAATTGTGCCGCGGCGGGCGAGGTGGTCTGGCGTGGTGTGGAAAGCCTGGGTGCCGACGACGGACGCATTGCCCTCTATTTGACCGACCACATCCATCGGTTGCCCGCGGTATCGACCGAGGCAGACGACGAGCTGGCCACGGCAGTTTACGACCTGCTTGCGCAGCGAGGCGGCCTGTTTTTCGATCAGATTTCCGACGCCGTGGGTGGTTTTCGTAACGATGTCTTGGATGCGATTTGGCAATTAGTGTGGGCGGGCCAGGTCACGAACGATACCCTGGCACCGCTGCGGACGCGACGAAAACCGCGCCGCGGGCAGCGCACTTCCACGCGTTCACGTCGGGGGCGATTTCGCTCTCGCCGGAACGTGCAACTTCCCGGTTCCGAGGGCCGCTGGTCGACGCTGCAATCGTCGGCCGCAAATGCGGTCGACGTGACGGCACAGCTATTGGCGCTGGCCAGCCAAATGATCGAACGGTACGGTGTGGTCACGCGCGAGATGGTTGCGAGCGAGGGAGTGCGGGGAGGATTTGCCGCCATCTATCCCGTGCTCAAGGCCATGGAAGAGGCGGGAAAACTGCGGCGAGGCTACTTTATTGCCGGCTTGGGTGCCGCTCAGTTTGCGGCGCCCTGGCGCGGAAGATCGCCTACGGCAATCGGCGAGAGACGACGATCCGGGCACGTTGTCGGCATGGGTGCTGGCGGCAACCGACCCAGCCAATCCCTACGGGGCGGCCCTGGCCTGGCCGCGTCACGCCGTTGACCAGAACCTGCGCCACAGCGTGCCGCCGGGGCCCGCGTTGTAATGGTCGACGGACATTTGGCTGGCTATCTAACGCGCAACGGTCAGCAGTTATTGACGTTTTTGCCCGAGGACGAAGCAGTGCGAGGGAATAGGGCTGCAGCCCTGGCACAGGCGTTGGTCGAAGAGGCGTGCCGAGACCCCTTGTTGATCTGCAATATCGACGGGCAGGCCACCGACAAATCGTCACTCGCTGCCATTGCTGCAAAGTGGCGGCTTTGTCGCGTTGTCTCGCGGCCTGTTGCACCGAGGCGACGTTCCAGAACGCCTCTCGGACGCAGGTGGAACCCACGCAAGTCATCTTTCGCTTTGGGAGAGGACACCGCGATAGCGGCGCGTGAGAAAAACCCAATGGTGCATCACTCACGCAAGGGAATTGGCGCATGCCCGAAGGGGACACCATTTATCGAACCGCGGAGCGACTCCGCAGTGTACTCCGCAGCCAAACAATATGCGAGGCTCAGGGACAATGGCACGGCGTGGACATGCGCGGGCTGAAAGGGCGCACGGTACAGTCCACGGAGGCGAGGGGTAAGCATCTGTTGATTCATCTGGACAACGGTCATGCGATTCATTCTCACTTGGGGATGACCGGCTCGTGGCACGTTTATCGCCCGCAACAACCGTGGCGCAAACCGAGGAACCGAATGGCGCTGGCTCTCCATGTATCCAACGCCGTGTGCGTCTGTTTCACTCCCAAGACTCTGGAAATCCTTTCTACTCACGAGCTGCGCCGGCATCCTTACTTGTCACGGCTGGGTCCCGACCTGCTGACCGAACCATTCGACATGCAGGATGCGCTACGGAGGTTCGGCGGGCGACCGGAATTGACCATCGGCGAGGCGTTGATGAATCAGACGCTGGTTTGTGGCATTGGCAACGTCTACAAATCAGAATTATTGTTTCTGGAGCAGATTGATCCGTTCGTCGCGGTGGGCGAACTGAGCGCATCGAGTCTACGGCAGTTGCTGAATCGCGCTGCCACACTCATGCGGCGAAACCTGCAGGGATTTCGTCGGACTACACGATTTGGACGCGACGGCCAACGGCTCTGGGTATACGACCGCCGCGGCGAGTCCTGCCTGCGCTGCGGCGTGGTGATCCAAATGCAGCGGCAAGGAGACCTAGGCCGATCCACGTACTGGTGCCCGACGTGTCAGAGGAGTGCGCGGGAGTGAGGCTTGGCATTTTTAAAATTAGGAGGCACTGTCTGCGCCTCCACGTTCACTACGATTATCAACAATCACCCCGGCAACAAACGATCCCAGACGTGGGGTGAAACCGACCACCGCCAGCGACCGTCGCGGTTGTCGACTTGAATGGGACAGCCAAAGGCGGTCGAAACGTGCTGGGCTGTCAAAACATCGTGAGGAGATCCCGAGGCCACGACATCGGCGGCGCCCAACAGCAACACTTCATCCGTGTCTGGCAACAGATCCTCCAGATGGTGCGTGACCATGATCAAGGTGAGGTCAGGGCGTCGTCGGCATAATGCGGCGAGGCTTGCCAACAGCGTTTCCCGTGCCAGCAGGTCCAGGTCGGCCGCTGGCTCGTCCAGAATCAGTAGTTGCGGCGTGTGAACCAGGGCTCGCGCTAACCACGCGCGACTCAATTGTCCCGAGGACAACGTCTCCACACTCTGCCGTGCATGCTCACCTAGCCCCACTTCGTCCAGCGCCAGCCGCGCGTACCGCCAATTGCGCCGCAGTCGGTCGATCAAAGAAAGTGGTCAGGTGTCCGTACAAGCCGGTGGCGACCAACTGTTCGGCGGTGACACCTCGGTCCAGCAGACGATAGAGTTTGGGATCGACGATGCCTAACTTCTGCCGCAATGAGTGAACTTCGACCTTGCCCAATTCTTCGCCCAACACGCGGACACTGCCACGGGTAATGTGTCCGTAGGCGGTAATGGCTCGCAGGAGAGTCGATTTACCGCTGCCATTGGGGCCCAGAATGGCTGCCACGGTGCCCATGGGCAGTCGCCAGTTTACATGATTGAGGATAGGTACTCCTGGCAGCTCGACACTGACATCGATCAATTCCACGGCCACGCGGTGGGACAATGGCACTTGGGAGTCACCCTTTGTTCGTGAGGAACTTCAATCCTGGGGCGTGACGGACTGAGGGCGCTTGCCGCGACGCCATTCTCGCCAGACCATCTGAGGAAAGATCCAGGCGTCTTTGGCATAGCGTCCGGCCAATCGTCGCGGTTCGGTAATCACGCGATGCAGCCATTCCAGACCCGAACGCCGCATCCAAACTGGCGCCTGGCGCTTCTCTCCCGCAATGAAATCGATCGTCGCGCCAACACACAATGCCACGCGCCCCGGCAGACCCTGATAATGCTTGTGAATCCATAACTCCTGTTTCGGCGCACCCAGACCCACGATGATCAGCTCCGGGGCAGCGTCGCGCAGCACGTGCAGGACCTTCTCTTCCTCCTGCCGATTGTGCTCGAAGCCCAACGGCGGGCTGTAGGTGCCGACAATGTGAATCCCCGGCCAACGGTCGCGAATGATGTTCGCTGCGCGATCGGCGACACCGGGTGCGGCACCCAGCAAGAAGCACCGTAGCTGCCGATTTGGCTCAATCGCGTCAAACAACTCGGGGACCAGTTCCGATCCGGCCACACGTTCCGGCAAGGGCCGTCTCAGCAGTCGTGACGCGAGGATCAATGGAACGCCGTCGGCCAGGATCAGATGGGCCGCATCGTAAACACGCTTGAGCGCGTCGTTCGTCTGCAGTAGCACCGTATGATCGACGTTCGGCGTAACTACGAAACGGCATGCGGACGCGGGTTCATCCAGCCACTGACGAATCCGATTTACCGCCTCGGACATAGATAACGCGTCGACTTCGATGCCGAACATAGCAACGCGTCGTGCCAGTGCCTCGGGCGCGGAAGGAGTCATAGTTGCACACGAAATGTCGACGAGATCAGACATAGGAAAGTCAGTGTGTCAAATCACGGCGGGTTTCGTCAACGCGCCTGTACGGTTAACGGTAAAAAACGGGCGACGGGACCCAGTTACTACAACTTTATCGATTATGGCGACCGCCGAAGACGTGCTAAAGTATAGCCCAAACATCGCATCTTCTGCTGGGAGGAACTGATGGCGAAGGGACGAGTCCGCGTGCTGGCTTGGTTGGCGCTGGGTACGATCGTGGTCGGTCATGCGTTGGGGTCACGACCCTCGCGGGCAGATGAGAAGATCGGATCGCCACGGCCCAATGTGTTAGTAATCTTGACAGACGACCAGGGTTTCGGTGATGTCCAGTCGCATGGCAATCCCTGGATCCATACGCCTCACCAGGACCAGCTGGCGGCACAAGGAGCCCGTTTTGACCGATTCTACGTGAGCCCTGTATGCGCTCCGACTCGCGCTAGCCTACTAACTGGCCGCTGGCATCTACGAACGGGCGTACATGGTGTGACGCGCGGCGCCGAGACGATGCGTGCCGAAGAGGTCACGATCGCCGAGGTGTTTCGCTCGGCGGGCTATGCCACGGCCGCCATCGGTAAGTGGCACAACGGCGCTCACTACCCCGAACATCCGCGTGGACAGGGATTCGATCATTTCTTCGGATTCTGCAGTGGCCACTTCAACAATTATTTTGATTCACGACTGCAGGACGACGATCGCGAGGTGCCCTTCGAGGGGTTTATCATCGATCGGTTAACCGATCGCGCCGTGCAGTTTATCGACGAACACCAGGAGCAACCGTGGTTTTGTTACGTAGCGTTCAATACGCCGCATAGTCCGTGGCAAGTTCCCGACAAGTACTGGCAGCGGTATGCCGACCGTAAAGGGCTTCCGGACGACAAAGCCCGCTGCGCTTATGCGATGGTCGAGAACATCGACGACAACCTAGGTCGAATTTTGGCGGAACTGGAGCGAAGACAACTGGAGCGACGGACGATTGTGGTTTTCTTGACCGACAATGGTGCCAATTCGGACCGCTACAACGCGAACATGCGTGGCCGCAAAGGTTCGTTGCACGAAGGCGGCTCGCGCGTGCCGTGTTTTATCCGCTGGCCGGGAGTGATTCCAACGGGACGACACGTTCTGCCCATCGCCGCGCATGTCGACCTGCTGCCGACGCTGTGCGAACTGGCCGACGTCCCGAAGCCCACGGGAGTGACGTTGGACGGAGTCAGCCTCGCGCCATTGTTAACGCAGGACACGTTGTCGTGGCCCGAGCGAACGCTCTTCACTCACTGGGGCGACAATCCCCAAACTGGCTGCCCCGATCCGGATCGTGGGGCAGTGCGTACCGATTCTTGGCGGGCCGTCTGCGAGCGGCACGAGTGGCAGCTGTACGATATGCTGCGCGACCCGGAACAAACTCACAATGTGGCCAATCAGTTTCCCGACGTAACTGCGGACCTCACGACTGCGCTATCGCGAATGGTACGGCGAAGTCACGCGGAACGGTTTCGATCGGATTCCGATTCAAATTGGTCGCGCGGACCGCGACGAAGTGACATTGCCGGGGCACGAAGCGATATTGCACCCCAGCGTCGGCGACGGGATTCGCTACCACGGTCGCGCGGGCTGGGCCAACGATTGGGTTGCGCACTGGACCGACGCGGCGTCTTATCCCGCGTGGCCACTGGAGGTGAGGTCGGCCGGGCGGTACCAAATCACCCTCCACTATGCCGCCGAGGACGAGCACGTAGGCGACACGTTGGCGTTAGAAGTGGGCGATCAGCAGTTGCCGATTTCAATCCGCGGCGCCCACCCGCTCACCTTCGTAAATAGTCCCGACCGCGTCCCTCGCGGCGAAGAGTATGAAGCGAGCTGGGAACGGCTGATCGTGGGTGATGTGAACTTGGACGTAGGACCCACATCCTTATCGCTGCGCCTGGTGCGGAAACGATCAAACGAAACTATCGCCATCAAAGCGGTTTCGATCCGCAAGTTACCGCCGCCGGCACCTACGCCTCGTCCCAATATCTTGCTGATCATGGCCGACGACATGGGCTATTCCGATCTTGGTTGCTACGGAAGTGAAATACGCACGCCAAATCTTGATCAACTCGCACAACAGGGGATGCGATTTACGAACTTCTACAACAATGCCAAATGCGAGCCGACGCGGGCCTCGTTGTTGACGGGCAAGTATCCGCATCAAGTTGGCGCCGGCGCACGTGTGGCTTATCGCGAGCCGACCTTTGGCGAAGTGCTGCATCAGGTAGGTTATCGTACGTTGATGGCGGGCAAATGGCATGCGGCCCAGCGGCCGTTTGATCGAGGCTTTGATCGCTATTTTGGCCTGACCGATGGCTGCTGCAACTTTTTTAATCCCGGTGATCCTCGGCCTGGACAACCGGTCCCCTCGCACAAAAATTACCCTCGCCGTTGGGCGATCGACGGCAGTTCCTTTCAGCCCTATTCGCCCGACAATCCCAACTTCTACACGACCGACGCATTCACGGATTATGCGCTGCAGTACCTGGACGAGTATCACGATCAAGGGCGACCCTTCGTCCTTTACGTCGCATACACCGCACCACACTATCCGATGCACGCTTGGCCCGACGACATCGCACGCTATCGCGGTCGCTATGCGACGGGATGGTCGTCGCTACGCCACGAACGCTACGAACGGATGAGCCAGGCGGGATTGTTTGATCCGTTGCCGAAACTCTCTCCGTTGGACGATCGCAGTCCGCCGTGGGACCACCTGACGGACGCCCAGCGAGACGCTTGGGATCTGCGCATGGCCGTGTACGCGGCCATGATTGATCGCCTGGACCAGAATATCGGACGCCTGCTGGCGAAGCTCGATGAACTTGGTCAAGCCGACAATACGCTGGTCATGTTTCTGTCGGACAATGGAGGTGAATCGGACAATTCCGATTGGTCGCGAGTCAAGGACACGCCTCCCGGTGCCGTCGACGGCTTTCGTACGGTCGGACAACCCTGGGCGAACGCGAGTAACACGCCGTTTCGCAAGTACAAGACGGACAATTTCGAAGGCGGCATCGCCACGCCGTTCATTGCTCGATGGCCCGGAGTCATACCGGCAGGTACGGTATCGCGGCAGGTTGCCCACATCATCGATATCATGCCGACCATGATGGAGTTGGCGGCCGTCGAGTATCCTGTGAACTGGGACGGCCAATCGCACGCGGTCCCCGTTGGTCTGAGCTTACTACCGGCCTTACGTGATCCATCACGACGGGCACCGCGTCGCCTGTGTTGGCAGTGGAGATCCGCTGCCGCCATCCGCCAAGGCAATTGGAAGCTAGTCCGTGCCAAGGCGGGCAATAACTCCACCGCCGACTGGGAGCTGTATGATCTGGCGCGGGATCGGACCGAGTTGCATGATATGGCAGCCGAGCAGCCAGAGCTTGTCCAGGAGCTCAGCCAGGCAGTGGCAGCAGTGGCGCGACGACGTCCATGGCAAGGTCTCTTCCACGCCGTGAGCGTTGCCGTCGGCAAACCTACCCACTCGTCTTGGAATGCCCTTCTTGGTGCCGGTTGGTCGGATGCGCCGCGGGGAAGGACACGAACCGATGTTTTTTCTGTAAAACGCGTGATCTGCAGACTCGTCTGCAAACTTCGTCGGCCCTTCTGATCGATAAAGTCTGCATGGATCGCCGAGTTGTGGTCGATGGCGGCATGGCCAGCAATGCCGGCGTGCGTCACTGGAACCGCACGGACCAGCACGGAAGCGGGAGGGTATTCGAAATGGGGATGCATTGTCGGTTCGCGTCGATGACGGGAATGTTTTTGCTGGCCGCGGTGGCTGCGTCGGCGTCCGCCGGCGGCTGGCTACGCGACGTTGACCATGCCTTAAGCGTAGCGAAGACGCAGCAGCGTCCGATGGTGCTGTTCGTCTCGATGGATGGCTGCGTGCACTGTTATCGGATGATTGAAACAACGTTTCGGGACCAAGGCGTACGCAGGACGTTGGGTACGTCGTTTGTTGCCGCTGCCATAAAGGGCTCGGAGCGACCGGATTTGATGCAGCATCTGAAGATTCGCAGCTTTCCTACGACCTTGTTGGTGAACCCGGACGGCGAAGTGGTGGACGAACTGGTAGGCTATGTTGACGCGGACAAACTTCAGCAAAGGCTGGCGCGTCGTCGGACATCAGCCCGCCGTGGAACCTCCGCAACCTGCCCCGGTCACGGCACGTTTTGCCACCGGCACCACGACGCGGTAACAGGCGCCAATCCCGGCTCCTGCGAGAGAAGACGGCGGCAGCTGGATGAGGGACGTCTTTTGCGGGCATCAGACCAGCGTGCATTGCACAAGGCGATCGAGGTCGGCCCGGGTGGTCAACGAATCGTACCAGTTGTTGGGCAGACGCGAGATCCAGGAGGTTGTCTTGCTGTCCGCCGGATCGAGCCACGTCTCGACGGCCAGCCCGAGTGGCGGTGTGGAAGTAGGGAACCAGTCGAGCTGATGTCCCAGCGCCAGCGTCACCAACAGGGCCACGCGCGGTCGCCAAACGACGGCGTCGACTGCCGGTTCGGCGGCCAGATCCTTTGGCAGTCGCAACTGGATGACCAGCCATGCCAGACGAGCCAATTCGGGAAGTCGATCGTCAGCGTCGGTTAATAGCGTCTCGAATAGCAAGGCGTCATTGACAGGATAGGCTTCGCCAAAGCCACCACTGACGGGAACGGCGCTGATGACCTGAATTTCGGAATCGGACTGTGAGTCCAGGCGGGCCGCGCGGCGAAAACTGTGCATCAGGCCGGGACCGCGCGCCAACCATTGTGCGCGGATCGGGCCCTGGCGCAAGGACAACTCGTCGACCAGCTGCGGGCGTAGCCGACGTAGCACCGTGGCGGGCTCGACAAGCCACTCGTCCAATGAAAGCCAATCCTCGCCGTGGTGCTCACACTCCATTGCACCGTCAATTTCAGGCACTCCCTGCCACTGCCGTGCCCAACCCGACCGAGGACCGTTGTCGGCGGCGGCAAGTGGAATTCTGCGTATCCAGTAGTCGGCGGGAAGTGATCGCGCGTTCACATCGGCGGCGAATGGCTGGAGTGCGTCGGCCAGGATCTGATCGACCACCGGGCGACGTTCGACCACACACCTCAGGGCATGTAGCAAGCTGGGCCCAAAGGCCGCCGTCCACTGCAACATGGTCATGGCGACACGTATCTCCTCGAATCCCCTATCGTCCTCAAATCGCCCGGTTCGGCTCTGCCGTCGCCGGGTTCCATGCGTTATGATACCAGGCTAGGCTTTGTCTTAAATCGCGGTTGATGGCGTTCTCACGGGAGTCACCCGAATATGCTGAAGGAAGAAGTCGGACGTTGGACGGTCACCGAAGCCGAAGAGATGTACGAAGTCAACCGTTGGGGTAACGGTTACTTTTCCGTGGGTGAAAATGGCAATTTGTGCGTCCATCCCAGCCGCGATCCGTCTCATTCGATCGACTTGATCGATCTGCTGCATCGACTTCAATTGCGAGGTTTAAATGCGCCAATACTGATCCGCTTCAACGACATTTTGAAGGATCGTTTAGCGGAGATCCAAGGAGCTTTTCAGCGCGCGATACAGGAACATGATTATCGCGGTGAATACTGCTGTGTGTATCCGATTAAGGTGAATCAGCAACGGCAGGTTGTCGAGCAGGTGCTGAAGCACGGCGAACCCTTTGGATTTGGTCTGGAAGCGGGTAGCAAGCCCGAGTTGATGGCAGTGATTGCTCTGTTGGACGACGACCGTCCCATCATTTGCAACGGATTCAAAGATGCTGGCTTCATCGAGATGGCGTTGATGGCCCAGAAAATTGGTCGGCTCGTGATTCCCGTGATCGAGAAGTACACGGAGCTGGACCTGATTTTAAGTGTCGCCGAAAAGCTTGGCGTCCGTCCCCAGATTGGCATGCGGGTCAAACTGGCGGCTAAGGGGGCGGGGCGTTGGCAATCGTCGGCCGGTTATCGATCGAAGTTTGGTTTGACGGTCACCGAGGTATTGCGCGCGCTGGATCACCTCAAGGAACGCCGCATGGCCGACTGCTTTAAACTCTTGCATTTTCACCTGGGCAGTCAGATCACCAACATTCGGCATGTCAAAGGTGCGTTGATTGAAGCCTCACGGATTTACGTCGATCTCGCCAAGCGCGGAGCGGCGGTCGAATACCTGGATGTCGGCGGTGGTTTGGGCGTCGATTACGATGGTTCGCGCACGAACTTTGAATCAAGCGTCAATTATTCGTTGCAAGAATACGCCAACGACGTGATCTACCACGTGCTAACGGTCTGCGATGATGCCGAGATATCGCATCCCAAGATCATTTCCGAAAGCGGTCGCGCCATTGCCGCTTACCACAGCGTTCTGATCTTCAATGTGCTGGGCGTAGCCAGTCAGGGTGCCGAGCCGTTGCCGGACGAACTTCCGGACGATGTGGAGCAGCCGTTGCTCGATTTGCAAACAACCTATAAAGAATTGAACCTGCGGAACGTCTTGGAGAGTTACCACGACGCGCAACAGGCGCTCGACATGGCCATCAACGCGTTTGCCGCGGGTTACATGCCGCTCGATCAGCGGAGCACGGCCGAGAGCTTCTATTGGGCGATTTGCCGCAAGATCGCCAAGATGATGGAGCAAGTGGACTTTGTGCCCGAGGAACTGGAACGTCTCGATTCGATGCAAGCAGAAACATACTTCTGCAACTTTTCGCTGTTCCAATCGTTGCCCGACAGTTGGGCGATCAAACAATTGTTTCCAGTGATGCCCATTCACCGCCTGAATGAAGAGCCCGAACATCGTGCGATCCTTGGCGACATCACTTGCGATTCGGATGGTAAGATCGATGCGTTTATCGATCGACGCGGTGTCTGCAAGACGTTGCCGTTGCACGGACCCAACGAGCAGCCGTACTACTTGGGCGTGTTCTTGTTGGGCGCCTACCAAGAGATTCTGGGCGACCTGCACAACCTCTTTGGTGACACCAACACTGCTCACGTCAGTATGACCGCCGAGGGAGATTTCTCGATCGAAACGATCATTAAGGGCGATACGATCACGGAAGTGCTCAATTACGTTCAATTCAATAGTACGGAACTGTTGTCGCGATTGCAGACAGCGGTCGAAACCGCGGTGCTAAAGAATCGCATCGGGCAGGAAGAAGCCGGCATGTTTTTGAAACTCTACGAAGATGGGCTGCGTGGCTACACCTATCTGCAGTAGCTGCCGGCGTTCCGACAAGCGGCTGTGCGCGATACAAGGAAGCGGGGATCATGATCTCGTTAGTCATGACGATTTTGGGACCCGATCGACCCGGGGTCGTAGAATCGTTGTCACGCTTGGTTAGTGACAGCGGCGCGAATTGGCTGGAGAGCCGGATGGCTCATCTTGCCGGTCATTTCGCTGGCATCGTCCATATAGAAGTCGATCCGCAGCAGGCAGACGCCTTGGTTGATTCTCTGCGGAACTTGGACGGACAAGGGTTGACGGTGATCGTCCAAAAGGACAGCGGTGTACCGCTGGCCGCCGCGTTCGCACCGCTGCTGTTGGACGTGATGGGCAACGATCGTCCCGGCATTGTTCACGAAGTCAGCCGCGTGCTGGCCGAACGTGAAGTGAATGTCGAAGAGTTCCTGACCGAATGCGTCAGCGCGCCATGTCGGGCGGCAAATTGTTTCGCGCTACAGCGCGGCTCCGCCTGCCCCCGGGATTGACGATTGAACAACTGCAGCACGCATTGGAACAGATCGCACACGACCTGATGGTCGACATCCGACTTCACAGGCCAGAATGAGGTCGTCGCGGCGAGTGAGCGCACGGAAACGCTCCGTAGGTCGTCCGCCCGACGGCCACCTTGTCGCGAACAAGAGGGCACGCGCGTGGGTCACCTCTGCCTCTGTCTGCGGGAGAAGGGAGATGCGCGAACGTGCCAGGGACTAGCGTTCAGCTTCGATCGAGTGACTCAGGAACCATTCGTATAGCTGCGGGTCGTTGTAGGCTTCCGTCCACGAATCGTGGCCTGCCTCGGGGTAGACCGTAAATCGAACGTCGCCGCCGACTACTTTCAATGCGTCGACCATTTCTTGCGATCTCTCCAAGGGGACGGTGTTATCGCGTGCGCCATGAAACACCCAAGTCGGGACTTGTTTGTGTACCGCTACGTTTTCAGGGTTACCGCCGCCGCAAATCGGTGCGATCGCGGCATACAAGTCGGGGTGCTTGGCGACGGTGTCCCAGGTGCCGAAGCCTCCCATGCTCAGGCCCGTTAGGTAAATCCGACGTCGATCAATCTTGTACTGCTGAGCGACTTGTTGCGTCAAAGCGGCCACTGCATCGCCATACCAGCCTCGCGATTGACACTGCGGGGCAATGACCACGAACGGAAAATCGCGACCTGCCGCGATCAATTTTGGGGGTCCGTGGATTTTTACCTTTTCCAAATCGTCCCCGCGCTCCCCAGCTCCATGCAAGAAGACCAGCAGCGGCCACTCTTGCTGCTGATCGTAATCAGGCGGCAGGTACAGCCAGTAGTTCATCTTCACAGGAATCTGGACCGACGTCTCGAAGTCAAAACGTTGCAGTCGATCCGCTTTCGTCGCTTGCTCCTGGCACTGGCCGGTTTCGACCAAGCCGGACAAAACGACTGCCATCACCCACAAACGAAGCATGGTCCGGTGCATGGAACCCTTCCCCCATCTTGTCTTTTCAACCTTGCCGCAGTGATCCGAGTGACAGGAACCTTGTTTCTTTTCCGGCCACGCAACTCAGATCATAGCAACTTTTTTCTGGACAAGCGCCTGCCACCGAGCGCCAGAAATGAGCACTGGCGCACGCTTTTGTTGACTACGCTTCGTACAAACGGGCGATCTTTATCAATCCTTCACGATGGCGATTTATCCTGGTTCAGGATACGGGCACTCGCCGTCGACCGATCGGCAGAGACGTCGATTGGCAGTGGGCGGGAAACGGGCAGAACCGTACTGTCGTCAATTGAGACATTGAAAAAGCGACGATCGATGGCAAAGGAGGACACACGATGACGACTCGCCCATCAGCCCCCTTGGACCGTCGCGACGATCCTTTAGGACCACCACGTCACTTTGGTCGCGTCGGACGCCCCGTATCGCCGTGGAAATTACATTGGATGGCCCATCGGACGAAGTGGCTGCTGGCAGCGGCGGCATTGGCAGTGGTGGCATTGGTAGCTTTTGCTTCGTGGGCGGTGTCTGAGTCTGCCAGGTTTTACGCGGCCCGTGGTGCGCGGCAAGTGGCGGAAGCGACGGCAACTCCCATCGTTCCCGCCAACGTGGCGGTCGGGGCGAGCTCCCGGCATGTGGACGGTCCCGTGAATATGCGTTTGGAAATCGGCAAACTGGAGGATGGTGAGCGGGTGATTGTCACGCGGGATCTGGCCAAGATTTTGGACGACCGATTGCGCAGTGCCGGCATCCAGCTTTCTTCGCAGGGCCCCAATACGCTGACGTTGTATTACGACGAAGAATTGAGTCCGCCCTTGCAGGTCATTCAGGAGCAGTCCCCTTCGAATACGTCGCCCACTTCCATGCGCGCGACCCGCATCTTGGTACGTCTGACCCTTGATCGCCCTCGACAACCTGTGCGCGTGTTCGGGGAAAACGCAACCTCGCCCTCACCCGAGCGAGCCAAGCTACAGGGACCGGCCACGCCGCTGGCCGTGACACGCATGAGGCAGCGGCTCTACCAGCAGACGTACCAGGAGGCGCTCGAATATCTTCGCCAAGTTGCTTTGCCGACGGCCGAATGAGCGAATTCAATGCCCGAATTGACTGCGGATTGGGCTAGGGCGATTAGACGTCGCCTGCTAGAATCCCCGCCCGAACGTGTTCAACCTGTCTCAAGACAGATTCCATCGACAATCAAGGATGAATGGGCGGATGGGACGCACACACGAAAAACTATTGCTAGTTCTACTGATGTTCGGCGCGTTAGGTGGCCCCGCCACGACGGGCTGGAGCCAGCAGACTCCTTTGCCACGTCGGGCGAGCGACCCACGTCTTGCTCAGCAGCGTGTGGCTCCGCCTCGGTCGGCCCAGCCGCGATCGGTTGCACCTCGGTCGTCTCAGCCCCGGGTAATGACTCGGCCGCCAACCGCGACCCAACAGCCCTCCCAACGCCCGGCGGCTCGACCTGCTGCGGGTGGCCCGCAACAGGGAGCATTGCCTCCTGGTTTTCCCTTGGATCCACAACAGCAAGCTCGCGTGGATCAAATCCTCAAGTATTGGGAACACCACACATCGAAGATCAAGACGTATGAATGTAAATTCTTGCGAGAGAATTATGACTTCGTCTTCGGTAGCAAAGACGAACCGAAAAGCAAAGATGTGGGCACGATTCGGTACAAGGCGCCGGACAAGGGTCTGATGCGAGTGGACGATGTCTACAACCTCAACCCCCAGGCGACCGAACCGGAGAAACGCTATGTTAAGCAGGATGTGAAGTTCGGCGAATACTGGGTCTGCGACGGCGAGGCGATATATCAGTTTGACGCCCGCACAAAGGTGCTGACCGAAACCAAATTGCCTCCGGCAATGCAAGGCCAAGCCATTGCCGACGGTCCATTGCCGTTCTTGTTTGTGCAAAGGCGGACGCAATGAAGCAACGGTATTGGATTCGCGAGGTCACGCCGAAAGATAATCCGGAGGGGGAGTATTTCCTCGAAGCGACTCCGAAGCGTCAGGCCGATGCCGCGAACTTCGATCACCTGTTGATCCAGCTAAAAGTTGAGAAGGGCCAGTTGTTTCCGCGGGCGATGAGGGGCTACAACAGGCAGGGTTACGTGCAATACGAGTTTTCCGACCATTCGCCCAATAATCCGCTCCACCGCGTTCAAGGGTTTCTCGAATCTTTTGTCCGTCCCAGCGTACCTGCTGGTTGGCAGAAGGTAGTGGAAGACTGGGCGGCCCCCTCTCAAGACACGCGGCAGGCCACAAAGCCACCGGCGCAACCTCGACCGGCGGATCAGCGGAATCGACGGTAACTTGTCTTTTTTTCTATGCTATTCCCTGTCAACCTGACACCCGCCTGCGCAACGCGGATAGCGCGTACTCTTAGCTAGGCTGCCGGTCTGGCGGACCGGAGCACCGGTGCGCACGACCCTCATCCGGCCTATGGCCACCTGTTCCCGGCTGGCAATAGTATCCGGCGGGAAAAGGAATTCGCCAGAGTCAAGCCTCTCCCGACGGGAGACGTCGCTGTGCCAGCAGCGGGTGAGAGCGGACTGGTGCGTAATACGGTTTCGCGCCCTCCTTGCCATGTTTTCATCCGGCCTTCGGCCGCCTGCTCCGGGCAGGAGCAGGCCGGCGTGTGAGCGGGTGCGGGAGAACCATTGCTGACTAGCTGCAAGTTGTGACTCAAGCTCTACAATAGTAAAGAGGCGTCCGGAGCTTGGCGAGTGATTGGCAACAGGCGAACCAAGGTCCGGGGTGGTGGAGCGTCGGGGAGGGATCAAACTATTGGTGGACAGGTTGTGCGAGAGGATGATGAACAGAGACGCGGTTGGGGAGCGAACAGAGAACACCGACCGGCCTGGGCGCTGGGGGAGGTGGATATGGCTGGCCTGCTTGTGCTACGGGCTCACGTCAAGCATTGGCGTACAAAGCTGGGCGCAAGCACCGCCGGCGACCGCACCAAATGCTGCGCCCACTGCGCGGCGCGTCCGCATTCCGCTGCCGATCACAGGTTCGGCAGACCTGGTGATCAAGCAGATCGTGCAGCGACTGATCGATCAGCTGCCCTCGACGGAAACGCGACCCATCGTGGTCTTCGAGTTTTGGGCCCCCGCCGGTAGTGAAGGTGCGGGAAGCGAGTTCGAACGGTCTCTCTCCTTGGCACGGTTCCTGACGAGTCCCGCGCTGCGGCGTATCCGGACGGTAGCGTACATTCCGCGTGCCGTGACGGGACATGCCGTATTGCCGGTATTGGCATGCGAGCAGATCGTGATGGGCCCGGATGCCATATTGGGTGACGCAGGCATGGGGGAAACGAGTATTGGTCCGACTATGCGTGGAGGCTATACGGAAATTGCCCGTAGTCGAATGACCGTTCCCGAAGCCATCGCACTGGGCATGCTTGATCCGCAGCTGGAGGTCTATCGCGTTACGACGGGCAGTGGCGTGTTGTACACGTGGGCGGAGGAGCTGCAGCGACTAAAGGAAGAACGCAACGATATTCGCGCCATCGATACAGTGATCCCGGCTGGCCGCATGGGTCGTTTTCGAGGTGATGAGTTGCGGCAGATGGGCTTTGTCAGTTACTTGGTGGATGATGAGCAAGATGTGGCATCCGTGTTGAACGTGCCCGCCGACGAATTGGAATTCGATCCGTCATTGGGAGGTCAGTGGCGGTCGATTCGCGTCGAGCTCAATGGGCCCGTGACTTCGCAGTCAGTCGAACGAGTGATGCGCACGATTGAGCAGCAACGTGACATGGGCGACGTCAATTTTGTCTGCCTGCAGATCGACAGTCCCGGAGGGTCGGTCGTCGACAGCGTGCAATTAGCCAACTACTTGGCCGACCTGGACGCATCCCGGGTGCGCACCGTTGCTTATGTCGCCCGCGAGGCTCGGGCGGACGCCATGATTGTGGCACTAGCCTGCGATCACCTAGTCACAAACGCCGGTGCCGTTCTCGGCGGTGGCGGCGCCGTGAGGATTTCGAGCGAAGAAGTGAAGAACCTTCGCGAACCGATTGAGCAGATTGCTGGGCGCAAGAATCAGCAGTGGTCGCTGTTGATGGCCATGTTGGATCCCGACTTGATGGTCTACCGATACACGCAGACGGGAACAGACAATTCGCGTTACCTGAGCCCAGAGGAATTCGACGCGACGCTTGCAGCCAACGCACTGGAGGGGGACGATCAGGCCAACGTTGCAGGGGCTTGGGTGCGTGGCGAAGCCATCACGACCCCCGGTCAGGTCTTGCAGCTTGATGGTCGACAGGCCGAATCGCTGGGCGTGGCGCGCTATGTCGTCGAAAACTTCACACAGCTGGAGCAACTTTATCAGCTGCCCGAAACACCCAAACTAATCGGCCCCAATTGGGCGTTTGATCTTGTCGATGCACTGGCCTCGCCCCAATTAGCCGGCATTCTGTTGTTTGTCGGGGGCTTTGCTTTGATCGCCGAACTCTCCTCACCCGGCATCGGTATCGGCGGGTTCCTTTCGGCCGTCTGCTTTTTGCTGTATTTTTGGAGCAACTTTTTGCATGGCACAGCGGAAGTGCTGGAGATCATGCTGTTTTTAACCGGTATCGCTTGCATCGCGATCGAGATTTTTGTGCTACCCGGTTTTGGTATCTTTGGGCTGGGAGGCGAGCGCCCTGGTATTCGCGTCGCTGGTGCTCGCGAGTCAAACATTCGTATTACCGAGCAACGAATACCAAGTCCGTCAACAATCGCGTTCGATGTTGACGGTTGCGTTAGCCGGCGCGGGAGTGTTTGCCAGTATGCTGCTGTTGCGCAAGTATGTGCAACATGTGCCATTGTTTGGCAAAATCATGCTATTGCCTCCGGCCGGCGAGGACCTGGGGGAACTGCAGCGGCGGGAATCGCTGGTGGATTACGCACATTTGATGGGACAAGTGGGCGTCGCGCGCACGCAGCTCACGCCGTCCGGAAAGGCCATCTTTGGTGATCAGGTTGTGAATGTGATCAGTGACGGAGAATTGATTGCCAAGGGGGCGTCGGTTGAGGTCATTGAGGCTTATGGCAATCGAGTACTCGTCCGGCCCCTAGAGGAGGTCTGACCATTTGTGGCGGCGTTCTTGAAAGTGACATTCCACGCGTACATTAGACTTTCGTCCCGATCAGATCGCTGCCACAACAAGTGAGACCTATGTCGCCGATATACTATCCGTTTTGGATTCTGTTGTTCGCGATCCTGATGTTTGTGCTCGAGGCGTTCCTGCCGTCGGGCGGCGTGCTGGGCGTGTTGTCTGCCGTCGGATTTGTGGCCGCCATCAGCTCCGCCTTTGCCTACGGGGGACTCAAGCTGGGGACGGCGTTCATGGCGGGCACAGCCGTGCTGCTGCCGGTGCTGTTCGTCATCTTGATTAAGGTGTGGCCGATGACGCCGTTTGGCAAGCGAATCCTGATTCAACCCCCCGATTCCAGTCAGTTGGTCCCCAAGCAGCGACGGCAGCGACAACAATTGGTCGGCCAGCTTGGTATTGCCGTCAGCCCCTTGTTGCCGGCCGGCGCGATCCGCATCCAGGGCCGTACTTTCGATGCGATTAGCGACGGTGTGACCATCGAAAAGGGGGCGATGGTGGAAGTTATCGCGGTTCGCAACAACGCCATCGTCGTGCGTCCCGCCAGAACTCCCACAGCCGAGACACCACCGGCGGCCGTCGAAAACGGTTCCTTGGATGCCGTAATTCCCGATCCCTTCGACGATCGGTTGTCTTGACAACGCGAGCGGGGTGCGATACCACAGCGCAAGGATGCTACGGACATCCGGCGGATGGATCGCACTTCCCCAATGCTTGAAAAGGACTCTTGTTCATGTCCCGCTTTTCGCAGCCGCTCTTGGCACAGGATGGAATTCCCGGCGGCCTCTGGACCGCGATGCTCGTGTTTTTGGTGATCATTGGCCTGGTCATCTTTGCGATCTTTGCTCGCTATTTTCGCTTTTGGATTCAATCGGTCACGACCGGGGCCGGGATCACCATCTTCGATTTGCTCGGAATGACATTTCGCAAGGTGAATCCGGCCATTATCACCCGCTGCAAGATCATGGCGGTGCAGGCCGGGCTGGACGAATCAACGGGGATCACCAGCAAAGCGTTGGAGGCGCATTATTTGGCGGGCGGAAATGTACCGCTAGTCATTCGCGCCTTAATTGCCGCCAACAAAGCGAAGACGATCATGCTCACATTTCAGGAGGCAACGGCCATCGACCTGGCCGGACGTGATGTGTTGGAAGCGGTCCAAACGAGTGTCTATCCCAAGGTGATCGACTGTCCGGCCAAGGGTGCGTCCCGCCCCACGCTGGATGCGGTCGCCAAGGACGGAATCCAGCTCAAGGTCAAAGCACGAGTCACCGTCCGGGCCAACTTGGAGCGTCTGATTGGCGGAGCGACCGAGGAAACGATTGTCGCGCGGGTGGGCGAAGGGATTGTCAGCGCAATCGGTTCGGCGTCCAGCCACAATCAGGTCCTGGAAAACCCGGACATGATTTCGAAGGCGGTCCTGGCCAAGCGACTGGACGCGCAGACCGCCTTCGAAATCGTCTCCATCGACATCGCCGATATCGATGTGGGCGATAACATCGGGGCCCGGCTGCAGGCCGACCAGGCAGAAGCGGATACGCGCGTCGCACGTGCTCGGGCTGAAGGACGCCGCGCCATGGCAGCTGCCGCCGAACAGGAGCGCATCGCGCAGATTGAGGAGAGCCGTGCGAAATTGGTGGAAGCCGAGGCGGAAGTGCCGTTGGCGATGGCCGAATCCTTCCGCAGTGGCCGACTCGGCATTCTGGATTACTACAAGCTGCGTAACGTCCAGGCCGATACCGAAATGCGGACGGCAATTGCCGTGGGAGGTAACGGCAGCCGACGGCCAGAACGTCCCAACCCCAATTGATCCGTCGTAACGCGACCCGCACGGCTTCACGATCTGAGTTCACTATGATGTTTGCGTTGTTGTTTGCTTTCAAACCGTTGCTGGCCGTCGATTGGGTCGAGATCCTGATCTTTCTGTTTATCGTCACCAGCTCCTTGGTCGGACAGCTGTTCAAGGCCGCTCAACAACGGTCCAAGAAAGGCGCGGCCGCCAAAGGCCAACGCAAAGGACCGCCGGCCATGGGCAAGCAGCCGGGCGGGCAGCCCGTAGCCGGACCGCCGGGACAGGGAGCGCCTGCGGCCGGTCGCCCGAAGACGTCATTGGAAAAGGAGATCGAGGCGTTTCTGCGGAAGAGTCTTGGGCAGCCTGCGGCCGAAGAACCGAAGGCCCCCCCACTCCCTCAACAGCGACCCTCGCGCCCCTCCGCACCCCCTCAGCGCCGCCCCGCCAAGAAACCGCGCCCCGCAACGAGCCAAGATTTCCCACGTACCGAGAGTGTGGGTCAGCACGTGCGGCGCCATCTACAAACCGGTGGCATTGCACAACGCGATGCCCATTTGGGAGATGCCCTGGGGCACGCCGACGAACGCTTGGAATCGCACCTGCACGGTGTCTTCGATCATCAAGTCGGCTCATTGACTCGCCAATCGGGCCGTGCCGGGATGAGCGTCGCGGAGGGGACCGATGCGGGAGTCTGGCAGCATGACGCGGAGATGAATCCGCTGAGCGATCAATTGTTCCAAATGCTCTCGACGCCTCAACAAGTTCGCACCGCGCTCGTGCTGGCCGAAGTCCTTAGGCGGCCCGAGGAACGCTGGTCGTAGCCTCGTCCGTGGCAACCCCCCCTCACGTCGGTTTACTTTCTTGCATCACAATTTGGCAGCGAGAGGTCAATTTCCATGACGGTTAGCGTCGCCACTCCTGGCGAAACACGGATCGGTTGGATTGGGACCGGGGTTATGGGTGCCGCCATGTGTGGCCACCTGATCGACGCAGGCTACTCCGCGACGGTCTTTAATCGGACGCAGACCAAGGCCAGTGAACTGATAAGTCGCGGGGCGCGATGGGCCGATTCGCCAGCGGCCGTTGCCGCGGCGAGCGATATCGTCTTTACGATCGTGGGATTTCCACACGATGTCCGTAGCGTCATCTTGGGACCGACGGTCGCCCTGACAGCCTGTCAGGCGGGCGCCGTCCTGGTCGACATGACCACCAGCCAACCCTCGCTGGCCATCGAAATCGCCAAGCAGGCAGCACAGCGGGGCGTGTTGAGCGTCGACGCACCGGTCTCGGGCGGCGATGTGGGAGCCAAAGAGGCTCGTTTGTCGATCATGGTGGGTGGGAACGATGAAGCCGTTCGAGCCGTCATGCCTTGCTTCCAGGTGATGGGCAAGACCATTGTCCATCAGGGTGGGCCAGGAGCCGGTCAACACACGAAAATGGTGAATCAGACCTTGATCGCTTCCAACATGATTGGCGTCTGCGAGGCCCTGTTGTATGCGTATCGCGCCGGGCTGGACCTGGCGACGGTGCTACAATCGGTCTCTTCCGGCGCGGCGGGTAGTTGGTCGTTGGCTAATTTGGGGCCGCGGATCATCGCCAACAATTTCGATCCCGGCTTCTTCGTCGAGCATTTTATCAAGGACATGGGGATCGCCCTGGACGAAGCCAAACGCATGCAGCTCGCCCTGCCGGGCCTCGCCCTCGCTCAGCAACTGTATCTGGCTCTGCAAGCACAAGGCCATGGTCGGCAGGGAACGCACGCCCTGCAATTGGCGTTGGCCAACCTGTCAGGGATCGACTGGGTGCACCGCCCCTCAGATCCAGTGCGCCTGTGAATCACCTAATCTAACTGCTCGGCGACATAGTCGGCACAATCTGTGTGTTGCCGAAAGTCGACGAAGAATGTTGACCTTTTGTAACTGATGAGTTTTGACATCCTCGCCATGGCAGGGCAAGCTTCCGTGGACGCGCGATCCCCGTTGGGATGGCTCAGTCAAAGTGAACGTGGCGAGGTGATGGTAATGGTGAGTGACGAACCTGTACTGGAACTGGATCCGGTCGAAAAAAACCAGACGCCAACCCGGCGCATCCTGGTTGTCGACGACGATCGCGATCAGGCCGACACACTGGCCTACGCGCTCCGCAAACAAGGTTTCGACGTGCTGCTGGCCCATACGCTGCAGGCAGGCCGATTGGCCGCCGAGTTGCACACGCCGCACCTGATCATCATGGATATCCGCCTACCCGATGGTGATGGCCTGTCACTGTGCCATCAATTGGCGGACGACCCCCTTACCTGCCAGATCCCCGTGATCATTTTAAGTGGCATGGAAGGTCCGGACATTGTCCGCCACGCACGTGCCGCCGGATGCCTGTTCTTTTTGCGCAAACCCTACGATCCCAACGCCTTGCTGCTATTGACTCGCGACGCGCTAGGGCTCAACCGCCCCTGGTAACCTGCCGCAACGCCGTTGGCGGACTGCACGGACTCTGTTATATTGCGAGATTCACATTAACCATGACTGATCCATTGTCCGCAAGTCCAGTGTTGGGAGTAGCCGGTGGGAACCAAGAAAACGGGAAAAGGTCGACGCAAAATTGGCCGCAAAAAGCGACGTATGCGAGCTCGGATTCGTCATCGCAAGAGATAGACTCCGTCGCTAACGATTGCCATTTTTGGCATCAGGCCGCATCTCGGAGAGATCTGCTTGACGGTGATGAGTGATTCGCATGGCACGGACGAATCCCAACTCGAAACCGAAAACCAAGCGGATCCATCACGCGGACCGGCTGATCGAATTCCACCGCGACGAATTTGGCGTGCCGCACGTGCACGCTTCGAGTTGGCTGGATGCACTCTACGGCCTGGGCTACATGCACGCTCAGGATCGTGGCACTCAGGTCCTCTTGCGCGGGCAGTGGCTCGAGGTGAAGGTGCGGAACGGATTGTCGACAAGCCGGAACTGATCGAGACCGATCGTTTTTTTCGCCGCGTGGGACTCCATCTGAATTTGCATGAGGAAGTGGTGGGTTTAGACGACCACCTCCGCGAGCAGATTCAGGTGTATTGTGATGGAGTCAATGACGGGATTCAGGCCTCGGGGCGTTCATTGCCGATGTGGGCGATTGGGTTTCGCCCCGATCCGTGGGACGCCGCGGCCGTACTGCTGGTGGGTAAGCTGCTGAGTTTCGGCGGCCTGGCCGTCAGTCAGATGCAGAACGAGCGTCTGTTGATCGAATTGATTCACGCCGGCGCCAATGAATCGGCATTGCGACAACTGTTCACGCCGCGATTGGACAATGCGGACTTTGAATTATTGCGCCATGTGCACATGTCGAATCAACTGTCCGACAGTGCGCTGGATCTCATCACCGATTTGCCTCGCTTGGCCGGCAGTAACGCGTGGGCGGTGAGTCCACGGCGCAGTGCCTCGGGAAAAGCCCTGCTGGCCTCCGACCCTCACTTGGAAATCAATCGCCTACCGGCGATCTGGTACGAAGCCGCACTCTGCTGGGGCGACAGCTACGTGATGGGGGCGACTCTGCCCGGCTGTCCGTTGTTTGCCGTCGCGAGAACGGAAAAACTGGCCTGGGGTGTTACCTACATGAAGGGTGACACCATCGATTTCTTTATCGAAGATTGTCGTCCCGGGGGCGCGACCGGCTGGCAATATCGGCGTGAAGACCAGTGGATGGATTGTCAGGTCCGCGAAGAAGTGATTGGCCGCAAGGGTGCCGATCCCGAGATCGTCAAGGTCTACGAAACGGATCACGGCACCCTGGATGGAGACCCAGACGCTTTTGGCGCAGGGTACTACCTGTCGTTCCTGTGGACGGGCAGTGCCGGAGGTAGTGGTCGTGCGATCAGTACGTGGCTGGACGTTGTGGCAGCCGAAAATGCCGCACACGCGATGCGTGTCGCGCGCGATTGCCCTCAGCCTACGCTGTGCTTTGTGTTTGCCGATGTCGATGGTCATATCGGGCTGCAGGGGTGTGGGCGGTTTCCGAAACGTGCGGAACCCGATCACGGTCTGCTGCCCGTACCGGCTTGGGATCGACATAACCATTGGCAAGGCTACTTGAGCAGGCGCTGCTACCTCGCATCTACGACCCGCCGGACGGATTTGTCGCCACAGCAAACGAAGAGCAGAATCCGTTGAACGGCCCGTTGCTAGTGACACAATTCCTACCCGACTATCGCAAACGGCGGATCGATGAACGCCTGTTCGAATTGCCTAAGGCGACCATCGAAGACATGCAGCAACTGCAGTACGATCTGGTCAGTGTCCAAGCTCGTGACCTGCTGGCCGTGTTCCTGCCGTATCTGCCGGAGGGCGAGCTAAAGCAGCGATTGGAAAGCTGGGATTGTCGATACGAAGCGGATAGCCATGAAGCGACGTTGTTCCAGCGGCTCTATATCAATGTGATCATGGAGGTCTGCGGGCATGAAGAAGTCATTGGCTGGCGTCTCGCGCGTTGTATCTCTCGACGCGTGCCGGCTATTCGACCATGGTGTTGGCCGCCATCGATCGCCTGTTGCGCGACAAACACGCGAAGTGGTGGCAGTTCCGCGACAAGGGCGAGTTGATCTGTCGCGCGGCGGCGCGGCTGAAAGATTTTCAGGATGTCCCGTGGCGCGAACGGAACAACTTCCAGTTCGTCAATCGGTTCTACTCCCAAGGACGAGTTGGACGGTTATTAGGGTTCGAAACCCGACGAATTCCCATGCCCGGCTGCCACGCCACACCATTTCAAGGTCACGTCTTTCAAACGGCTAACCGCGAACAGACCTTTGGCCTGTCGTACCATTTCGTCACCGACATGGGCACGGACGATGCTTGGACCAACCTGCCCGGCGGTCCCAGTGAGAGCCCGTTTTCGAAGTACTACAGGACGGACATCGAGCGGTGGCAGAAAGGCGAGTATAAGCGGCTGAGCCCCTAAGGCACGTCGGATGCCGCAGATGCTCTACGTGGCGAGTCGTGTCCTACGTTCAGGCGTAGGGCTGCACGGTGGGCTTGATGACGATCTCGGGCACGTGGGCCGCGCGGCGGTAGGCTCAGGATAGCGACGACCAGTTCCGCAACATCTGCCGGTTTGAGCATCGCAGCGCGGTGTTCCTGCGAGACCGGCGCGGGCGCTGTTCGAGTAATGGCGTGTCGACTTCGCCAGGATACAAGTTCGTAATGCGAATGCCTCGTGCCGCTTCCTCCAGACCGGCTGAGGTCCCCAGTCCGGTGGCGGCAAACTTCGACGCGCAGTAGGCAATCCCTCCCAGGTCCGAGGCACGCTTGCCGGAGATCGACGTGATATTCACGATCTGCCCGTCCGCACGTTCGCGCATCTGAGGCAACACAGCCCAGAGGCAGTTGTAGGCGCCGGTGGCATTAATCGCCAGCACCTCATCCCATTGTTCCGGCTGCATCTCGAGCATGGAGCGATTCTTGATGTTCACTCCCGCCGCGTGGACCAACACGTCAATTTGCCCCAGTTGCTGGGTGGTCCACTCAACCAGTTGCTGTACGCTCGCGCGTTGGGTGACATCGACCGGATGGAGGCGAATGCTCGCACCGGTGGGTGCCCTCGTCACGGTTTCTTGGAGTTTGTCTGGGCGACGGCCAGCAACGACCACATGGCAGCCAGCAGCGGCCAATGCCCAGGCCACGCCCTGCCCGATTCCCGTTCCGCCTCCGGTGACCAAGACTTTTCGATTTTGCAGACTCATCAAAAAAATCCCCTCAATCGTCCATTACTGATGCTTCCGCCCGGTGGGCGACCATTGCGAGCGAAACCGCATTGGGAATAATAACAAGTAACGTCCACGCTACGGTAAGGAACGAACAGCGATCCAGCTACCCCACAGTCCCTCATTTTCCCACGGCGCGTATTTGGGAGCGGCATGGCCACAACAGCACGGCAGATTGACTCCACGATCGACGTCGTGACTCCCGAAAACATCTCCTTTCGGTACCAACTGGCGGGACCTTTTCGTCGATTTCCCGCTTTCGTGATCGACTTAGCGATCCGTTGCGCGATTTGGATCGGGCTCCTGGTACTGATGGCCATATTGGGCCAATTTGGCAGCGGCAGCACCGCGCTGGCCGTGACGGTTTGGTTGCTGGTGTGGTTCTTGTTGGAATGGTTCTACGGGGGATTGTTGGAGACGTTTTGGAACGGGCAGACAGTGGGGAAACGAATGCTGGGGATGCGGGTGCTGCAAATCGACGGTCAGCCGATTAACGGCTTACAGGCCGTGATGCGCAACATTTTGCGATTGGTGGACATGATGCCGCTAATTCCCTTGGGCATATGGTTCGGCGTCGAGGGGCCGTGGGCGATTCCAGCCTGCTTCCTAGGGTTGCTGGTGCCCGTGGCGTGGGGGCATCGTTATCAGCGGCTAGGCGACTTAGTCTGCGGCACGATGGTGGTTGTCGAGGAGCGACAATGGCTCGTTTCGATCGCGAAAATGGACGAGCCTGTGATTCTGCGTTTGGCGGCAGAACTGCCGGGCAGCTTTCAAGTGGACCACGTCTTGTCGCAAGCACTGGCGTCGTATGTCGAGCGGCAGCCGTTACCTATCACCGGCGCGGCGTGGCGAGATCGCACGGCACCTAGGTGACGTGCTGACAACACGATTGGGACTGCCGGCCGACACCGATCATGACCGCTTGTTGTGCGCTTTGTATTATCGCACATTCGTCGCGTCTGCCGGCCGGACCGGCGACGACGTTGGAGGCGGAGTCGACGTTCGACACAGCCGGCGAAACCTCATCGCGGCCCGTTGAGATCGAGGCATAGATGACGAGTATTGCGGATATCTTGGCCAAGCGACGAGCTCAGTGGCAAGAGCTCGATCGACTTTGCACTCAGTTGGAAGACCGTCGTCGACGTCAGTTGAACGGCAATACGGTGGCTCGATTCGCCGCCCTCTATCGATCGGCTTGTGCCGATCTTGCCTTGTCCGACGCTTATCATCTGCCTCCCAACACAGTGCAATACTTGCATCAGTTGGTGGGACGAGCACACAACCAGTTGTACCGCAGTCGCGCGTTTGATTATGGGGCGTGGGGACGCACGCTGCTGGTAGAAGTTCCGCAGCGTATTTTTCGCGACCCGTGTGTCCAATTAGCGTTCGTTTTGTTTTGGGGCTTTTTTGTGTTGTCGGCATTTCTCGCCGCTTCACCCCAATGGTGGCCGGACTTCGCAGATCAGGTGTTGGGCGATGCGCAAATTGAGCAATTGGAGAGCAGCTTTGCCGACCCGATCGGGGGTCGTGCCGCGGTATACAATCCGTTGATGGCCGGTTATTACATCTATCACAACACCGGTATCGGTCTCAAGTGTTTTGCGGGTGGGCTATTGGTGTTGCCCGGTGTGTTGGTGACCATTTTCAATGCGACGGTATTGGGCGCATCGTTCGGATACATGGCCAGGCCCGACGTGCCGGCGGGTGTAAATTTCTTCCACTTTGTGACGGCCCACGGTCCCTTTGAGCTGACGGCCATTGTGCTCTCTGCCGGCGCAGGGATTGCGGTTGGGGATGGCATGGCTGAAAACCGACGGCCTGACACGCATTGACTCCCTGCAACGCGCTGCGAATGAGGCGATGCCCTTGATGGGAACGGCCATGTTGTTGTTCTTTCTCGCCGCGCTGATCGAGGGCTTTCTTTCGCCATCGGCCGCACCGTATGCTGTGAAGGCTGTCGTGGCGGTGATTTGCAGTGGCTTGCTGATGTTCTATTTTGTCGTGCTGGGTTATCCGCAGGGAGGTTCCCGTGAGGTTTGATCGAACGCGGATTGTGATTCGACCGCGCGGGATTTGGGAAATCCTGGATTTATCGCTACGGGTCGTCCGCGTATGCGGGACCGCTGCTGATTAGCACGTTGGTTATCGGATTGCCCATGGCGCTGTTGAATGCTTGGCTGCTACGGTGGATTGTTGCCGACGAGTACAGTGAGGAAACGATTTCTCGCTACGTGTGGTTGCTGACTCTGCTGGTGTTTTTGGAAGCACCTGTCGCGACGTTGCCAACCACTGCACTATTGGGTCGCGCCATGTTCTTGCAGGATTTGTCCTGGCGGACACTCCTGGCCGACTTGCGGCAAGTTGCCCCCGGAATTCTTTGGACCCAGGGAATCGCACGAGGTGGTTTGCTGAGTGGCGTGTTGATGGCGGGACTGCGTCCGTCGTTCGAGCTGACACGGGCCGAGGTCTGGCTGCCGTTGCTGGCCACGTACAGCATCTTGCTGCGCATGACGCGTCCCTTTATCAACGAGATTGTCTTACTGGAACGCACGCCGATTCTTCCGCATGCTGGTCGAACGGTTACTATTGGCCGCCGTGTCCGCTCGCTCCATCGGCCCAACACAGGAGACTTGATAGGGCGCTGGATCACGGCCGCGGCCGCCGCGATCGCGCTCACTTTCAGCCTAACTCTCACTCTCTGGTTCGTGGTCGGCGTCATCACGCATAAATGGACTTGGGGTCCCATCTTTGTACAACTGATCCTGCCGATTGCCTTTTGGCTGGCAGCGATCTACACGACGGTGGTCAAATTCATGAATTACTTGGATCTGCGAATTCGGCGTGAGGGGTGGGAAGTCGAATTGAAAGTGCGCGCTGCCGCGCAGGAATTGCAGGGACTGCCGGTGTGAAACGGTCGCGGATCATAATCGTCACAGTATCGTGCACGTTCTGCCTCGTTGCCACGGACGTGCTGGCCAACGAGGACGGCGTTCAGGCCGCGCAAAATGCATTGGAAAACGCAGCTCGATTTCCCTGGTACGATCGTGGTCGCGACCGCCTGGAGCCCGTGGTCATTGAACAGGAAAAGCCTCTCCTGCAGTCGTCCGACTGGGTATGGAAGAAGCGTTCCTCGCGCACCTCGTCGCGTCACAGTGCCTGGGAAGCCTTCTGGCGATGGATGCAATATGGCGTATGGTTCACGCTGGCCGCGCTGCTGGCCGTCCTGATTTACCTCTGGATGAAAGCCGTCGTGCGACACGAATCGGGTGAGACTGCGGCTTGGGACGAAGAAGACCGACGGCGGCACGAATCGGATTCGATCGAGCAGTTGCCATTTCAAGTCAAGCGTCCGCAAGCCAATCTGTTGGAGGAAGCTCGCCGACATTACCAGCAGGGCAATTATCGCGATGCCATCATCTATCTGTTCAGTTACCAGCTCGTTCAGCTAGATCGTCACCAACGCATTCATTTGGCCAAGGGCAAGACCAACCGACAATACTTATTTGAAATTGGCGCCGCGGCCCATTTGCACAACTGATGACCCAAACCGTGCTGGTGTTCGAAGATGCGTTTTTTGGAGACTATGAATTGGACCGGGCACGGTTTGAAGCCTGTTGGAATCGTCTAAACGAGTTCGATCAATTGCTGTCCCAACGCCAATCGGTGACGCCCTGAAATGCTGCGCTATTCGCTGACGGCCGCGCTTTCGTCGCTAACCTCGATCGCCCGCTGCGCGCTGGCCGGGACACTCTGTGTCATTGGATTGATGGGCGAAGTGGGGTGTCGCCAGGAAGCCCGGCTGGACACTACCTATGGGCAAAGGCGCGGTACCGGGATGCGTAGCGTGAATGGCACGTTGGTCTTGTCTGACATGTTTGAACAGGCCGGGCACCAAGTCAGCAGTTGGCGGCGGCTGTCGCCAAAGCTTGATCGAGATCAGGTGATTGTCTGGGCCCCAGATCGGTATGAATTACCGACGACGAGTGAAATCGAATACTTCGAGCAGTGGTTGGCTGATGCGGCAGGTCGCACCTTGGTATTCATCGGCCGCGATTACGACGCTGGAATCGAATACTGGCGCGAAGTGTTGTCGCAGACACGCGGAGCGCAGCGTTTGGCGGTGCGCCGTCAGTTGGCGCTCGCCGAGTCATCGCACGAGGCGCGGCGTACCGCGGCGACCGCGCACGCCGATTGCGTATGGTTCCAGTATGATTTGGACGTGCCTTCTCGGCCGATCAACGTCGTGCGAGGTCCATTTTCCGGAGTGAGCGGTTCGCTGGCGGTGAATCTGCTGTCGACGAACCAAGTGAAATTGCCTGAGTTGTCCGAAGATTCGGAGTGGGACTATCAGATGAACGCCGAGTCCTTGCTGACCGGAGCGGGTCGCGTTTTAGCCGCGCGACTGACTCGCAACCATTGGCATGGTTCACAGATCCTGGTCATTGCCGACGGATCGTGGCTGTTAAATCTGCCCCAAGTCGAGCATCCGAACCGCCGACTCGCCGCGCAGTTGATTGACAATTGCGGTCCCCCATCGCGCGTGTGTTTTTTGGAGAGTGGAGAGGCGGGTCTGCGGATTGCCGATTCGGACGCGGAATTGCCGTTGGTATTGCGTCTGTTTACCGTCTGGCCGGTGAATCTGCTCATGCTCCACCTTGTCTTCGTTGGCCTACTCTACTGCTTCCACGTTTGGCCGATTTTTGGTCGTCCCCGTCGGCTGCCGGATGATCACGTTTCGGATTTTGGCAAACACATTCGGGCCGTCGGCGAGCTGCTGGAGCGAGGTCATGACTACTCGTACGCGAAGACCCAAATCGAGCAGTACCAAGACTTGACCTCGACAAAGTCCGCCGAATCACGACCCGAATAGCGACCGTTTCAAGACCGAGAGAAACCATGACGAATCTAACCACCGGCGGCGACTCACCGTTTGGGCCCGCGCCAATTGAATTTGATTGCCGTCAGTGCGGACGCCACCTGCGAATTCCGGCAACCCTGAGCGGGCCGGTCAAATGCCCGGCGTGTGGTGCCGTCCAGCAGACACCCGATCCGCCGGCCTCCACATCGCCACCCTCCGTCGAAACCGCCACAGGCGGATTTCCGGAGGGGACGGCGCTGGCGCCGCGTAGGGAATCCGATGGACTGCCCGCGGCCCGCGAGGCGCCTAGCCGGATGGACGTCACGCTCAGATTGCGCCGAGACACACAGCCAGAAGGTGCGTACCAGACACCGACTCGCCAATTGTTTCAGCGAGTGATGGACGAAATTGCCAAGATATTTGTCGGTCAAGACGAGCTTGTGTTGGGAAGTTTGATCGCGTTGTTTTCAAGCGGTCATGTACTGATCGAGAGCGTTCCGGGATTGGGCAAGACATTGTTCGTCCGCACGCTTGGGCGAGTTCTAGGCTGTGATTTCGGGCGTATCCAATTCACTGCGGATTTGATGCCGTCCGACATTACAGGATCGCCGATCTTTGACATGAAGATGCAGGAATTCCGCTTTCGTCCAGGTCCCGTTTTTACTCAACTTTTGCTCGCCGACGAGATCAACCGCTCGCCCGCCAAGACCCATGCCGCCTTGCTGGAGACGATGCAGGAATATCGCGTCACCGTGGACGGCGTAAGTCATCAGCTGCGGCGTCCGTTTTTGGTGTTGGCCACGCAGAATCCGATTGAATCCGAAGGGACGTACAACCTGCCCGAGGCTCAACTCGATCGGTTCATGTTCAAATTGATCGCCAGCTATCCTGCAGAACAGGAAGAGGCCCAAATTCTTCAGCTGCACAGTCGACAGCTTGACATCAATCGACGGCTGGAAGAAGAACTCCAGACATTGACCAACCCCGACGAAATCTTGGCGGTGACTCGCGCCAATGCCGACGTACGCGTCGACGAACGACTGATCGACTACATCAACAAGATTGTACGGCTGACACGTCAGTGGCCGCAATTCTATATGGGCGCTTTGCCGCGAGCCGGCATTGCCTTGATGCAGGGTGCCCGCACTTTGGCAGCCTTCAGCGGACGTGATTACGCGGTTCCCGACGACGTCGTACAGATTGCCCTGCCGGCACTTAGGCACCGAGTGATTCTGACAGCGGAAGCCGATGTGGAGGGACATAAAGTCGATCAACTGTTAACCGACCTGATACGTTCGGTCGAGGTACCCCGGATTTGAACGAACTGCTGGATGCGATTGTCAACGGGTTTGCTGGCTTGCCGAGCCGGCCTGCCGTGTTACTGCTGCTGGTTGCCGTACCGATCATCGTCTTGGCGATCTGGAAACACGTGTATCCGGCCAGGGGCCTGGTGGTATGGGCGCTGCTGCCGAGCGCGCTGGCGGTGGGACTGCTGTTCAAACAGGATTGGCTGCCTCTGATCCTTGCCGTCGATGCCGCCGTGTTGGTGGTGGCGATCCAGGATCTGTTTTATGTGCCCGGCGCGAATGTATTCCATGTGGAACGCGATTGTCAACGCATCGCGTCACTGCGACAAAACCATCGCGTCACGTTGACCATCAGCAACGCCAGTCGACGATCACAAAAAGTAAGCGTGCGCGACGGCTATCCGCAAGAATTTGACGTGTTGCCCGACGAGTTCCAGTTGGCGTTGCCACCGCAGAGCCGCACCACGGTCCATTACGAACTCAAGGCATCGCGCCGCGGCGCGTTCGAACTGGATGCCGTGCATTTGCAGGTCCTCAGCCGATTCGGCCTTTGGCAGCGGCTGTTGGTGATTCCACTTCGCTCACTGATCAATGTCTATCCGGACCTCAAACAGCTGACCGAATATGCCTTATTGGCGCGCACGAATCGATTGCATCAGATGGGTGTGCGCCGTACACGTCGAGTGGGGCAAGACAACGAATTCGAGCGACTGCGGGACTATACGCCCGATGACAACTACAAACACATCGATTGGCGCAGTACCGCTCGACGGAACAAGCTAACGGTCAAAGATTTTCAAACCAATCAAAGCCAGCGTGTGATGTTCGTCGTCGATTGCGGACGGATGATGACGAACGAGGCGGCTGGCTTGAGCCTGTTGGACCACGCCTTGAATTCCATGCTGATGCTCAGCTATGTCGCGCTGGAGCGTGGTGATTCGGTCGGTTTGATCACGTTTTCCGATCGAATCCATTCGTCGGTTCCCGCCAAGAGCGGCCGGAACCAGATGAATCATCTATTGCACGCCGCTTACGATCGGTTTCCTCGACTCGTCGAATTGCGCTACGAGGACGCGTTCTTGCACTTGTCGTCGCGTTGCCGCAAGCGATCCTTGGTGATCTTGATGACGAACGTAATCGACGATGTCAATGCGAGCCAAATCTACAAGTATCTCAGTTCATTCTCCGGGCATCATCTACCCTTGGCGGTGTTATTGCGCGATCATCAGATGTTCGACGCCCTGGAGCATTCCAAAATGTCGTCGGTGGAGTTTTACCGCAGCGCTGCCGCGGCCGAGATCCTTAGCTGGCGTCAGCAAGTCATCACGGATTTGCAGCATCGCGGCGTATTGATCGTCGACGCCTTCCCCGAGCAATTGACAGCCCCATTGATCAACCGCTACCTGGATATCAAGGCACGCCATCTTTTGTAGCTTGCTCAACTGCGCACGCCGCGCACTCAGAAGACGAGTTTGAGTTCCTGCAGTCGTTCGCGCGTCTCGGCCATCAACGCGTCCTCGGCCGATTCGTCTGGTGCCTCGTAGGTGACGGAGAACCTGAGGAAGGGACCGGCGTCGTCCCAAGGCACGGTCACGATCGATTGCTGCGTAATCAGGTGTTGGCTCGCTTGCTCCGCGTTCGTAAACTCGCCGCCGCCCTCCACACCGCGCGGGCTACGACAGTACAAAAAGTACGTCCCGCCCGGCATTTGACAGTCGAAGCCGCAACTTTGCAGCATCATCACCAGTTTGTGTAGCCGGCGGTGATACTTGGCCCGAATGGCGGTGGGAATGCCGGGATCGTCGAGTGCCTGGGCTGCGGCTTTTTGAATGGCGATGAATTGGCCTGAGTCGCAATTGTCCTTGACGTCGGCAAAGGCTTGCACGAGCAGCGGGTGACCACAGACCCAGCCGATTCGCCAACCAATCATGTCGAAGCCCTTGGATAAGGAATGCACTTCCACGCCCACGTCGCGCGCACCCGGAATCGAGAGAAAACTTAACGGTTCTCCCTCGAACGTTAACATGACGTGGGCCGCATCTTGCACGACCACAATCTGATGGTGATGGGCAAACTCGATCACCCGCTCGTAAAACTCGCGTGTGGCTACTCTTCCCGTGGGGCTGTTCGGATAGTTCAGCACCAACAGCTTTGCCTGCTGGCAAATATCGGCAGGGATAGCCGCCAGATCGGGCAGAAAATCGTTTTCGGCGAGCAACGGCAGGCGATAAACACTTCCGCCGTAGTATCGTGTATGCGTGCCGGCCACCGGATAACCTGGCACGGTCATTAAGGTCACGTCACCGGGGTTGATCAGCGTGGCGGGCAGCATGGCCAAGGCCGTTTTTGAGCCGATACAGTGGTTGATCTCGGTCTGCGGATCGAGATTGACCGCAAAGTTGCGCAGCATAAAGCGGGCGACGGCTTCTTTGAAGGCCAGGATGCCGTTGTCGGCGTAGCCGCGGTTTTCCGGCAAGTTGATCTCGGCGGCCATACGACGTCGGACCGACTCGGACGCCATCGCGTCATTCTCGCCGATGCCGAAATCCAGCAGAGGGCGATCCGGGCAGTCGGCCAATGCCTTCCGCTTGGCTCGCTTGATTTTTTCGAACTTATAGATCTCGGTGCCCTTGCCGTAATGGACACCGCCGATGCGATCGGCAAACAGCGTTTGGAAATACGGATCACTCATGGTCGTCTCGTCATCGTGCCGAGCAATCGCGTCGGAACGACGGATGCCGGGAGAATTCAAATTGGGGAGAAAGCGACTAGCGTCAGGACACCAGCGCGAAGCAATTCCCCGCTACTTCTGCGGCGGGATTCGTACTAAGCTATCCGACCAGTAGGCGTCTCACAACGGGCCTGCGTCCCAGGAGCCAGGACGACAAACGAGGTGATTGATGATTATGGCGGAAGCGAAGCACTTGGCAGACAGTTTGACACGCTGCGATGTTCGCGTCGTGTTCGCCGAGAGCTGTACGGCGGGTCTGGCGTCGGCGCTGTTGGCCGCCGTGCCCGGCATATCCGCGTACCTCTGTGGATCCTGGGTAACGTACCGTGAAGAATGCAAACAGGCCTGGCTAGGGATTCCCGCTCAATTGCTGCGGGAGAAGTCGGCCGTCAGCGCCGAAGTCACGGGCTACATGGCCCGTGAAGCGTTACGGCGAACAGAATCTGCGCACGTGGCAGCGGCCATTACGGGGCACCTGGGTCCGGACGCCGCGGCGGGACTAGACGGCGTTTGTTATATGGCGGTGGCGGGTCGCCAGGCGGAACAGATTTACCTGATTGCCCAACAGCGGAAGGTCCTCGCACAGTCGTCTCGCACCGAACGCCAACAGGAAGCCGCTTGCCAGCTGCTGGAATTCGTGACGTCGGCGCTGCCGTCGCCATAGGTTATTGGAACGTGTGGACGGCAGAAAATCTGATCACACCACGCGCAATCGCTCGCTGCTCAGCCCCTTGACGATAAAATCGACCGCCCGGGGAGCCATCGCGTTGTAGTAGGGGAACCCGTGCCCACCTGCCTCCGTCTCCAGGTCGCATTCAAACGGGACGCCCAGCGAACTGAGTTTCATCCGCAGCCGATCTGCACTGTCGTACCACCGGAGGTCCCCGGGATCGCAGCAGAAGAATTGGTGACGAGGCCAATTCAGGGGGTGGATGTACAGGATCGCCGTCTCCTGACGCGCCGCCTCCGGGTCGGCGTACATCTCCAACAACGGGTCATCCTCCTGCGGGTCGTCCAGGCGTCGATGGAAGTCGATGGCCGGCGAGAGAGCGGCGACAACGGGAAAACGATCGGGGTATTTATAGGCCAATCGCAGCGCGCCCTGGCCGCCCATGCTGGTGCCCAGCAGTGCGATACGAGGCGGGGCGACGTCGAATTCCGCGGCCAGATAAGGCAGGATCCGCTGCAGCAAATGTTGCTCGGCGGTCACCTCGGGATCGAATTCCCGACAGATGCGGTCCGTCCACCAGCTCCGTTTCGTCCGCGGTCCCACAACCAGCAGCCCATGACGCGCGAATTGCTCCGCATACGCCAGCTGCTCCGCCAATGGTTGCTCGTGCACACCGTGTAGATAGATGACCGCGTATCCCTGAGGATGCCGCTGCGGCGGGCGGTAGATTTCGCAAGGGTGGCCGGCAACAGTTTCCAAATTCCAGGACATGTTGGGGGCGATTCGATTCCCGAGAGACACGGTTGGAGGCCATCGGCTCAGCCGTTAAACTACCGGCCGAAGCTTGGACGTGAGGCAGGTTCCCTTCACGGCCACTACTAGCAGAACCTTAGCCTCCTCACACGTCAAGGACCTGCAACGGCCCTGCGGACTAGTCGATGCGCACTTTGATTACGGAAACCGAAGTTCAACAGGGCGTTTCTCGAATGGCCGCTCAGATCGTGGCGACGTATGGCGAAACGCCGCTGACCATAGTTGGCGTGCTAACGGGCAGCATTGTGTTGCTGGCTGACATGATTCGCCAGTTGACGATGCCGTTGCGAGTGGGTGTCGTGCAGGCCAGCAGCTATCGTGGCGGGATGACACGCGGTGCCTTAATCCTGAATGCCGAGTTAATGCCGGACATCGCTCGACATGACGTGCTCGTGGTGGATGATATCTTGGATACCGGGCAGACGTTGGTCGAGTTGCTGACGTTGTTGGAAGGGCTGGGGCCACGCTCGGTTAGGACCGCCGTTCTGCTGCGGAAGACCGGATGTCAGGAAGTTGCGGTTGAGCCTGATTTCGTGGGCTTCGAAATCCCCAACGAATTCGTCGTCGGATATGGATTGGATTATCGTGACGCTTTTCGCAATTTGCCGTTTGTCGCTGCCTTGGACGCCGCCGACCTAGGCGACTAAGCCGTCCCTGCCGGAATGTCGTGAGACCCTGAGGACGCCGTCTAGACCGGAATCGTGATGCCCTTACGCGTGCTGCAGATCGTAGATTCGTTGGCTGTTTCCGAGGCCACGGCGACCGTCGCTGCGGTGAGCCAGGGCCTGGCGGGCCTGGGGATCGACGTCGCGATGGTCGGACTGAGTGGCCAAGGCAACCTGTCCAACTCGCTCGCACGTGCGGGCGTGCAGGTGCGTTGGATTGAGCCCCGTCAGCGACACCTCTTCCAGCAGATCCACCACTTGCGGCAGGAACTCCAGCGATTTCGACCCGACGTGGTGCACACCTGGTCCGAACAAGCCAACCGCCTTGGCCGCGTCACCACGCTGACCACAGCGCGGCCGCGATTGATCGCGTCGCTCCGACAGATTCCGCGACGTCCTAGCCTCTGGATGCGGCCGTGGGAGGACCTGCTCGCCCGCCGTACCGTGGCGTACGTCGCCAACAGCCAAACCGCGTTCGATTTCTATCGAAAACACGGAATCGCACGCGAACAGTTGTCCCTGATTCCCGATGGCGTGGCCGGCGCGGTCACCGCAACCGAAACGCGGCGTCAGCGTTTGCGCACGGAACTGGGAATTCCGGCGAACGCGAAATTGGTGGGCGCCGTGGGCCCCCTGATCTCCAGCAAACGACTTAAAGATGCCATCTGGGCATACGATTTGCTGAGAGTTTTCTTCCCCGATATCTACATGGTGGTGGTCGGCGACGGCCCAGAACGCTGGCGATTGGAGCGGTATGCGCGACAAGTGCAGGACCGGCGTCGCACGTTTTTTCTGGGCGAGCGGGCCGATTCGCGCGAGATCGTTGGCGGATTGGATTGCCTGTGCCAAGCCGGACAGCGTGAAAGTGCACCGCGCGCGGTGTTGGAAGCCATGATGGCGGGCGTTGTCGTCGTGGCCACCGATATCCCCGGACATCGCGAACTCATTGAGTCGAATCGATCGGGACGGCTAGTCCCATTGGGAGATCGAGGGGCGTTGCGCGCGCGAGCTGTACAACGTGCTCAACGACAGTGCTCTCACCGCACGCCTGACGGCGGAAGCGCGCCAGTTTGCGCAACGTCGTTCTTCGTTCGACGTGATGCTGGGCCGTTATCAACATTTATATGGCGATCCTTTGCCAGCGCCGCGAAGAACTAGTGGGGATAGTCCGAGCATTCCGTGAGGGCGCTTCAACCACGTTCACTCGTCGCCGTACAGTTTCTCTGTTTTTCCAATTCGTCGAAACCGATAGAATGATGCCGTGACCCCGTCATGCCGGCACCCTTGTTTTACGAAAAAGTGGAGCAGCGAGATGAGAGACTGTTTAGCCGTGATCTTGGCCGGAGGCAAAGGTTCCCGCTTAGAGCCCTTGACACGAGACCGAGCGAAACCGGCAGTGCCATTTGGCGGAGCGTACCGGATCATCGATTTTGCCCTCTCAAATTGCCTCAACAGCGGACTTCGTCGCATGCTGGTGCTGACCCAGTACAAGGCAATGAGTTTGGATCGCCATATCAATCTTGGCTGGAGACAGTATTTTTGCCGGGAATTGGGCGAGTTCATTGATGTCGTGCCGCCTCAGCAGCGCATCGATGAACAGTGGTACCAGGGAACCGCGGACGCCGTCTACCAAAACATCTATTCGATCGAAAAGGAACGGCCCGAATACATCGTCATCTTGGCCGGGGATCACATCTACAAGATGAACTATCGGACGATGGTCGATTATCACATCGAGTCGAATGCCGACCTAACAGTCGGTGCGCTGCGGGTAACCCCGGACAAAGCGCGAGAGTTCGGCGTGATGCAGGTCGATTCTGGAAATCGCGTGGTTGGTTTCGAGGAGAAGTCGGAGCACCCCAAGACGATTCCTGGCGACGACGAATTCTGCCTCGCATCGATGGGAATCTATGTGTTCACCGCTCGATTCCTGTTCGAGCAGCTGTGTCAGGATGCAACGCGTACGGTGAGCACGCATGACTTTGGTCGCGACCTGATCCCAGCGATCATCGACTCCTGTCGCGTATTCGCCTTTCCATTCCGAGACGAAAACCGGAAAGGCGACGCGTATTGGCGCGACGTTGGGACGCTAGATGCCTACTTCGAAGCCAATATGGACCTGATCGCCGTTGATCCTCAATTAAACATGTACGATCGTCGCTGGCCGATTCGGACCTACCAGCCGAATTATCCACCGCCGAAGTTTGTCTTCAGTGACAAGGATTTGACGTACGAGCGATGCGGTCGGGCGACCGACAGTATCGTCTGCCAAGGTTCGATCGTTTCCGGTGGTCAGGTGGAGCGCAGCATTCTAGGACCGAACGTTCGCATCAATAGCTACGCCCATGTTGAAGATTGCATCTTGTACGAGGGAGTCGACGTCGGACGCCATAGCCAGATTCGACGCGCGATCATCGACAAAGGGATTCGCATCCCGCCCGGCGCGCGAATTGGCTACGACCTGGAAGAAGACCGAGCGAACGGGTTTACCATCAGCTCGCAAGGGATCGTCGTGATCGCAGCGACCGACGGCGTCGAACAACTGCGCCACTCGTCGTCTCAGTTTGTCTGACCAGGCGACGGCGTATGAGTGCCCACGCCCGACGTCGCCGCCTACCGCTGTGCAGCTATCCCACGTAGTGCATTTCGCCGGGGCGCGATGACCAACCGCCCCTCTCATCCGGCCTGCGGTCACTTTCTCCCGGCGGGGAGAAGAAAGTCATGTGGGCTATGGTGTAATCGCACGGAAGAAGTTGCGGATCGGTTGGCCCTGGATGTAGACTTTCGGCCGCACCGTGACTTGCGGACCCACTGGTATCACCTGGACCGGCGCGGGAGCGACGACCGCCGCTGGCGGGACGACAACCGGTTCGTAGGTGACCGTGGGCCGATAGGTAGTCACCGGCGTGGGAGCAGGAGCAACAACCACCGGCGGGACAGTTGTTGCCGGCGCGTAGTACGTGGTCGTCGGTACGGAATACGTGGCCGCCGGTGGCGTCGGTGCGGAAACGACTGGCGCGTAAGTTGTGATGGCCGCTGGTTCGGTTACCGGAGTCCATTCTGTTTCCGTGACCACGGGTGAGTATGCCGTCGTCTGCTCCGTGACGGGGGCGGCCGGTGCATAGTATGTCGTCGTCGAGTCGACGTAGGCCGGATCAATTATGGGCGCGGTGGGCGGCGGATCGGTGGACCGAAAGACGACGACTCCCGGCATCGGTGAAAAACGATAGAGGTCGGTCTGGCCTTGCACCTCGCTGAGTGAAAGTGAAAACAGACCGATGATCGACCACAGGCCAATCGAACGATGGACTAAGGCACGCATGATGCAACTCCTACGCCAAGGAAGGGCTGTTGGACCGTGCGAATCCCAGCGAAGTCCAAATCGAAAATGCAGAGCGGCACGGATCCTCCGACGACTTGTATAAGTATTATGACATGCTGAGGTGGAAAACGTGAAGTGGCCGGGCAATGCGAGCTAACAAACCTCCCCGTCTCAACTCCCCCCGGGAGACGGTGGCCGCAGGCCGGATGAGCGACCCCCTCCCCACGAAAATCTGGGGCGATGTCTGCAAAAATGGGGGGCGGCGAGGACATTCCTACCTAATACTGAATCCACGTCGCATCCCGATCGACAAGCGAATATTGACGCCGTCAACCGGTTGGACCGGGATTCGTTTGCTGCGCTTACCAGGACGAGTTACAAATGCGGACAACGTTTTTTGACCGATACGGGCAGGCGTTGCGAATGGAATCGATGCCGGGCGACCGAAGGCTGCTGGGGTGATCTTCGTGGATAAGCTGACACGCGATCGTCCCTTGGAGGTCGTCGGCACCGGCCGCCCGGTGCAGATCCACCGTCGTCAACTCGGGGAATCGCCCTCCTCTGGTCGGCGGCCACCTTCGCCAAGGGGAGCAGCGACTAACGTGCGCCGCCTCCGGTCGGCAGACGTCGCCGCGGCGGTGCGTGGCACGGGGGGCCTAGCAGTCACCGTTTCGGGGGGACGGAAATTGACAACGGGCCGCGTCACGGCCACCATATGGATTGTCGCGGGACGCGACTCCCACCTTCCTGAATTCTGCCCACCCGTTTGCGAGGCCGGATACGATGCTTGTTCGTCGCGCGCTTTTCAATTCTGGCACCTGCGGACTTTTGCTCACCGGTCTGTTGCTAATGAGTCAACTCGCGCAGGTCCAGTCGGCGATGGCCGAAGACGAGCCGGCGTCGGTTGAATTGTTCCAAAGCCGCATCGCACCACTGCTGGAAGCTCACTGCGTGCGCTGTCACGGGGCGCAGCAACAGGAATCCGGCTTACGACTCGATCAGGCGGACTTCCTGCACCAAGGAGGCGATCGGGGCGCGGCGGTCGTGGCGGGCGCCCCGGAGGCCAGCGTGCTGTACGCAGCCATCTCGCCCGACGACGACGAATTGCAAATGCCGCCCGAGGGAGATCCCTTGCCGGCCGAAGCGGTTGAAGCAATTCACGACTGGATCCAAAGCGGGGCCAAGTGGCCGTCTGCGATCAAGTCGTTGACGGCGCGATTTGAGGTCCGCGCCGAGGACCGAGCGTATTGGGCATTCGTGCCGCCACGAGATGTCGCGGTACCGGCCGGTCGCGACGATGGCTGGTCTCGCAACGATATTGATCGATTCATTTTGGAACGCATGCGACAGATGGGGTTGCAGCCGTTGTCTCAGGCCGATCGTTCGACGCTAATTCGCCGGGTCTACTATGACCTGATCGGCCTCCCACCCAGTCCCGCGGAAGTGACGGCGTTTGTTAACGACGAGGATCCTCGCGCTTACGAACATCTGGTCGACGATCTACTCAATCGACCGGAATACGGCCAGCGATCGGCTCGGTTATGGTTGGACCTTGTGCGTTACGCCGAGTCAGATGGATTCAAAGCCGATGTCTACCGGCCTCATGCCTGGATCTACCGCGACTACGTTGTCCGTTCGCTGAACGACGACAAACCGTACGATCGTTTTTTGCAGGAGCAACTGGCTGGTGACGAATTGTATCCAGACGATCCTCAGGCACGCGTGGCGACGGGCTACCTAAGGCTGTGGCCCTTGGAAGACAATCAGAAAGATGTCCAGCGGCAGTGGACGTTGGTACTGGATGACATCACGGAAGTCACGTCCGAGGTAATGTTGGGGTTGGGGATTCGCTGTGCCAAGTGCCACGACCACAAATATGACCCGATACCGCAAGCCGACTATTATCGAATGCGAGCATTCTTTGCCGCCTTATTGCCGCGAGACGACCTGCAGGTTCCACTGCGCGAGGGCATGTCGGATCTCAGGCAATGGGAGGACCAGACGCGGCCCATTCGCCGCGCCATGCGGAATATGGAGCAACAATACGTGGCCGGTCGCAAACAGACGATCAAGGCCTATCCTCCCTACCTTCAGGCGATGTACGACAAACCGCTCGAGGACTGGACCCCGCAGGATTATCAGTATGCGTATCTAGCTCGACCTCAGATTGAGAAACGAGCGGCGGATGAGTTGGAGTTTAAGGGTGAGATGCGAGAGCGTTGGACGCGTCTGACCGAAGACCTCAGGGACCATGAGACGACCAAGCCGGTCGCCCTTGTGGCGGCCATGACGGTAACCGACGTAGGACCGACGTCTCCGCCCACGTACCTCGGAAATAACCCGAAACGCGCCACGGTAGCACCAGGCTTTTTGACGGTGTTGGATTCCGGCGATGCGATCATCGAATCGCCCGCCGACAACCCGACGACGACAGGCCGCCGTGCCGCGTTGGCTCGGTGGCTGACGCAAACGAATCATCCGCTGACGACGCGCGTAATCGTCAATCGCATCTGGCAGCAGCATTTCGGCCGAGGCATCGTAGCGACGGCCAACGATTTTGGTCACCAGGGCACTCCGCCCACTCACCCGGAACTGCTGGACTGGTTAGCGCGACGTTTCGTAGCGGACGGCTGGAGTCTGAAGAAACTCCATCGCTTGATGGTGACTTCCGCGACATACTGTCAAGGCACGCTACGCGAAGCCGACGAGTTGACGGCATGGCAAGAGGCATTTTGTGGTCATTTGCCGATCCGTTTGGACGCTGAACAGATCCGCGACGGGATGCTGGCGGCCAGCGGCGAGCTGCAACCGTATTGCTCGCAACCCAGCGTCGACGGCAATCAGCCCGTCCGCTCGATTATGGTCAAGAATGTCCGCAATCGGCCGGACGAATGGTTGAATTCCTTCGACGGCCCTGACATGTTCAATAGCTGTGCCAGGCGGTTTGTCACGACGACACCGCTGCAGTCACTGTTGGTGGTCAATAGCCCGTGGTCCTTGCGGCGTGCCGAGTCCCTGGCGCAGCGCGTGCAGAACTCGGGTACGCCCGATGCCCTGAATTGGATTGCTCGTGCGTTTCGGCTAACCCTGTCGCGCGAACCTCAGCCCGAAGAGATTGCCGAGGCGCGGGATTTTGTCGAGTCAGAAGGAGCGTTGTCGGCCGAACGTTTTGTTGATTTTTGTCATGTCCTGCTGTGTAGCAATGAGTTTGTGTACGTCGACTAGTTGTTCTTGATCCCTCGCTTTGGTTATCGTGATCGACGTTCCGTCGCACCAGTTTGGTTTGTGCGGCGGCGATAAGATGACTGGGGCCGAGTATCTATACCAGGCTGGAAAACTCGCGTATGAACCGTCACATCGAAACGAGTCGACAAGCGCCGCATCACGAAATCGCGAGCTCACGACGGGACTTTTTGTTGCGGGCAGGTGCCGGATTTGGCGGCGTGGCACTCAGCTACTTGCTTGCTCAGTCGGCCGAGGCACGGGTGACCGCGCTGCATCATTCGCGAGCGTCGCTGCGAGCCCACACGACGCCGCGCGCGCAAGAACGTGATTTTCCTATTCATGGAAGGCGGACCAAGTCACCTGGATTTGTTCGATCCCAAACCAGCTTTGAATCAGTTCGCCGGTCAGCCGCTACCGCCAACGATCGAACGGGTCATCACGGCAATGGGCGAGGTCGATTCGCCGCTCTTGGCGTCGCCGCGTGTCTGGCACCAGTACGGCGAGAGCGGCCTCTGGCTATCCGAGTGGTTGCCGCATCTGGCGCACCACGCCGACGATTTGTGCGTGATTCGATCCTGTTGGGCCGATGGCCTGAATCACGTGGGGTCTGTCTGCCAGATGAATACGGGCAGCGTGAACGCAGGGCGACCCTCGTTGGGTAGCTGGGTTAATTATGGCTTAGGCAGCGAAAATGAGAATCTGCCAGCGTTTGTCGTGTTGCTGGACAATCCGCAATTGCCCCACGGTGGCAAACGCAATTGGGGCACGGGCTTCATGCCGGCCACTTATCAGGGCGCGCGTTTTGTCGACGGGGATTCACCGATCCCGCATCTGAAATCGGCGGTATCGGAAGAACGGCAACAGAACAAACGGGACTTGTTACGTGCGTTTAATCAACGGCATGCGGCGGAACGATCGGCCCAGTCGGAATTGGAAGCTCGCATTGAGGCCTTCGAGTTGGCCTTTCGTATGCAGGCAGAGGCACCCGACGCAGTCGCGCTGGAGCGAGAAACGTCGGCGACTCACCACCTGTACGGCCTGAACCAGGAACCCACCGAAGCAATGGGCCGCGCGTGTTTGATGGCCCGGCGGTTGGTCGAACGAGGTGTGCGGTTCGTGCAGATCTATTGCGGCTCCGGCAGCAAGTGGGACGCGCACGCTCACATTGAAAAAAACCATAGTGGTCTGTGTCGCGCCAGTGATCAGCCCATCGCCGCGCTGTTGGCCGATCTGAAGCAACGCGGTCTGCTCGACGAAACGCTCGTCGTCTGGGGCGGCGAATTCGGTCGGACGCCCATGAGCGAAAAGGGAGATGGCCGCGACCACAATCCCACCGGCTTCACCATGTGGCTGGCCGGCGGCGGCACGCGAGGTGGCCAGACCGTCGGAGCAACCGACGAGTTTGGGCTGCACGCCATTGAGGATCGAGTCCACGTCCACGACCTGCACGCCACGATCTTACACGCCCTGGGAGTCGATCATATGCAGTTGACGTATGCCAACAACGGACGTCGAGAAAACCCCACCATGAATGATGGGCAAGTTGTCCACAAGGCGTTTACTTGATGCCGCATCCGATTAATGTCGTTTTGAATCCTGTCTCAATCCACGATACCAAAGAACAATTGATGATCCGAATTGCCACACTATCCGTGATTTCTATTCTGCTGTGGGGGCCGGTGGCTGGAGCCGAAGACGGCGACCAATCAGAGCCCTCGCCGGCTGAGGACGTCAGCTACTGGAAGGATATCCGCCCAATCTTTCAGGTGCACTGCCAGGGATGTCACCAACCGGCCAAACCCAGCGGCGAATATGTGATGACATCGTTCGACGCTATGTTAGCGGGCGGCGAAAGCGGTGAGGCCGCGATCGTGGCGAACGACCCGGACGCCAGCTACGTGATCGCCCAAATCACGCCGGTCGATGGGCAGTCGGCCATGCCCCAGGATCAGCCGCCGCTATCCGAGACACAACGTGATCTGGTCCGCCGCTGGATTGTTCAGGGGGCGATCGACGATACACCCGAATCGGCTCGACGCCGCTACGACGCCGAGCATCCACCGGAGTACGCTGCGGCGCCGGTCGTCACGTCGGTCCAGTTTTCGCCCGATGGCAAGTGGTTGGCGGTTAGCGGCTACCATGAAGTGCTGCTGCACGAGCTAACGCGTGTGTTGGCCGGCGAGCCTTCGTTGGATGGCCGGCTCGTGGGAATGTCCGAACGCATTGAAGATGTGGCCTTCAGCCCCGACGGCACCCAACTGGCCGTTGCGGGTGGCTCGCCCGGACGGCTGGGCGAATTGCAGATCTGGAACGTCGCCGATCGAGAACTGCTGCTCTCGATCCCGGTCAGCTACGACACCTGTTATGGCGCCAGTTGGTCGCATGACGGACACCTGGTCGCAATCGGATGTCCGGACAATACGGTGCGCGTGTTTGAGGCGGACACAGGCAAACAAGTCCTGTTTAACGGTGCCCATAGCGATTGGGTGATGGACACCGTGTTCTCGGTAGATGATTCGCATCTGGTGACGGTCAGCCGCGACCGTTCGATGAAGTTGATGGACGTGGCGACCGAACGCTTCGTCGACAACATCACCAGTATCACGCCCGGCGCGTTGAAGGGCGGTCTGCACACCGTTGACCGGCATCCGCAAAAGGATGAATTGTTGATCGGCGGGGCCGACGGGATTCCCAAGACATATCGGATGTACCGCGAGCAAGCACGCAAAATCGGCGACGACTTCAATTTGATTCGCGCTTACCCCGAGATGCCAGGAAGGATCTTCGACGTCGCGTACCGACCAGGCGACGGAGCTCAAATTGTGGCGGGCAGCAGTTACAACGGCACCGGACATGTTCACGTTTACGACACCGAAAGCGGTCAGTCGGTGTCGACGTTGCAGGATATCAAGTCGGCTGTCTACGCTGTCGCGTTCAGTCCCGACGGCAAATTGATTGCCAGCGGTGGCTTCGCCGGTTCGGTGTCGATCCATCATGCGGACACGGGTGAAGCCATTGTCGAATTCGTCCCCGCGCCGCTCGAGGACGGCCAACTCGCTCAAACACCGCATTGAGCGTGATCGTGATGTTTCCCCACAGGGGTTGTTTGTTTATATCTTAGTATCTAGACCTGTTTACCGTTTATCTGGGTGAGGGAATCGTATGCGTAACGAATGCTGGGCCCGTACTGGGCAGCGTGCGACGAGTTGGTTGATCGTTTGCGGATTGATCGCCACCGCGCTGGGCACGCCAGCCAAGGCGGACGATATTCCCGCAGGTTTGGAAATTCAGTCGGTGACAGCTTGGCCATCACAAGTGGAATTGCGCCATCCTTGGGATGTCGCGCAGGTCTTGATCACTGGCGAACTGGACAGCGGGCAACAGTTGGATTTGACCCGATCCGCTCAATTGACGACCGAGTCGTCGATCGTGCAGGTTTCCGAACATGGCCAACTGCGCCCACTGGCCGATGGAGAGCAAACGCTGACGTTCACGGCGGCCGGTCATACGGTTGAGGTCGTCGTGACGGTGTCGGGACTGAGCGAGACGCAGACGGTCAGTTTCGTTCGCGATGTCGCGCCGGGACTCTCGAAATTGGGCTGCAACGCAGGTACGTGCCACGGTGCGAAAGACGGGCAGCGCGGCTTCAAGCTGTCGCTGCGAGGCTACGACTACGAATTCGACCACCGGGCTCTGACCGACGACATTGCCGCTCGCCGTTTCAACCGCGCCAATCCGGATCAAAGTCTGATGTTGTTGAAGGCGTCGGGGAGTATTCCGCACGTCGGGGGCGTATTAACGCGACCTAGCGAGCGGCATTATGAACTGCTGCGACAGTGGATCGCCAGCGGTGCAAGTTTGGATCTCGAGTCACACCGGGTTACTTCAATTCAGTTGTGGCCCCAAAATCCCATTCTGCCTCGAGCGCAACTGAGTCAACAAATGGTCGTGCTGGCAACCTATGCCGATGGCACGGTGCGCGACGTAACGGCCGATGCGTTTATCGAAAGCGGCAATATTGAGATTCTGGCGGCGGACAAAACGGGATTGATTACGACCTTGCGCCGCGGCGAGGCCCCCGTACTGGCTCGGTACGAAGGCGCTTATACCGCCACCACGATTACCATCATGGGCGAACGTAATGGCTTCGTTTGGAATGCCCCGGAGCCCCGTAATTACATCGACGAATTCGTCTTTCAGAAACTTCAGCGTGTGAAGATCGAGCCGAGTGAGTTGTGCACGGACGAAGAATTCGTACGGCGACTGTATTTGGATCTGACCGGCTTGCTACCTTCCGTGACCGAAGTGCGCCAGTTTGTGGCGGATCCACAGCCGGCTCGCGACAAACGTGACCAATTGATCGATCGACTAATTGGAAGTCCCGCTTACGTCGAGCATTGGACCAATAAATGGGCCGATCTGCTCCAAGTAAATCGCAAGTTCCTGGGAGAAGTCGGCGCCACGTCCCTGCGGGCTTGGATCGAGCAAGCGATGGCGAGCAATCAACCGTACGATCAGTTCGCCCGTGAAATCCTGACGGCCACGGGCTCGACCTTAGAGAATCCGGCGGCAGCGTATTGGAAAATTCTGCGCGAGCCCTCGGCGGCGATGGAGAACACGACACATCTGTTCATGGCGGTCCGCTTCAGCTGTAACAAATGCCATGATCATCCTTTTGAGCGATGGACCCAAGATCAGTACTACCATATGACGGCCTTTTTCGCGCAAGTGGGCCGCAAGGAAGATCCCGACTTCGCCGGTAAGAAAATCGGAGGATCCGCTGTCGACTCGGCTCAGCCATTGGTGGAAGTCGTGTACGACACCGGCACCGGCGAAACGACACACGATCGCACGGGCAAAGTTACGGATCCTGCCGTGCCATTCGGCAGTCTCGATCCCCAATTGCACGACGCCACGCGGCGCGAACAGTTGGCCAACTGGATCACATCCCGCGACAATCGCTATTTCGCGACTAGCTACGTCAATCGGTTGTGGGGATACCTGCTAGGCATCGGTTTGATCGAACCGATCGATGATATCCGCGCCGGCAATCCGCCCACGAATCCCGAATTGTTGCAGGCGCTGACCGAAGACTTCGTAGCTTCTGGGTTCGATGTACAGCACATGCTACGCACGATCTGCCAGTCGAGGACGTATCAACAGTCGATGGTCACGAACCGGTGGAACGAAGACGACACCATCAATTACTCGCATGCGTTACCGCGTCGGTTGCCGGCCGAAGTGCTGTTTGACGCGATCCATCAGGCCACCGGTTCTCCGTCACGGATCACGGGATTGCCTGTCGGCCTGCGTGCCGCCGAGTTGCCAGATGCCGGGGTCTCGCTACCATTCTTGGATGATTTCGGACGGCCGCCGCGCGAGAGTGCGTGCGAATGTGAGCGTTCGGGAGGCGTTGTGTTGGGGCCGATTATGAAGTTAATTAATGGGCCGACCGTGAATGACGCGCTAGTCGATCCGCAAAACGAACTAAGTCGCTTGGTGGCCAGTCAATCCGACGATCGCCAGTTAATCGAGGAGGTGTTTTTGCGGTTCTTGGCCCGCCGCCCCAGCCCGGATGAACTGAAACTGGGTTTGGAGTCGCTGCAAGCCGCGCAGCAAGACGAACACGCGGCACGCGAGGAATTGAAGGCATACCGAGAACAGTCGCTGGCGCGCCTATCCGACTGGGAAGCAGCATTGCCGCAACCGACCCACTGGTCGGTCCTCAGCAATGTTGTCGTTCAGTCTCAGGCCGGAGCCCAGTTTGATGGTGGTGCCGAAGGTACGATTTCCGTGACAGGTCCGCTGGCCAAGGATACCTATGAAGTTATCGCTGCCACACCATTGCCATACATCACGGGTGTCCGTCTGGAAGCGCTGCCGGACGAACAGCTACAGACAGGCGGACCAGGTCGTTCGCCGAACGGCAATTTTGTTGTCAATGAATTGCAATTGTTGGTCAAGCCGGTGGCCGCAGACCAAGCGCCGCTGGCGGTGAAACTGCAAAATGCCCACGCCGATTTCAGCCAGCAGGGCTGGGATGTCGCCGGCGCGATCGACGGAAATGAGCAAACCGGCTGGGCGGTCATGCCGCAATTCAAACAGCGGCACTTGGCGACATTTGAAACTGCCGAAGACGTCCCCCTGGCCGGTAGCGCCTGGTTGCTTTTTCGGATTTCACAACAATTTGCCGACGGCAAGCACAACCTGGGCAAGTTCCGCTTGTCCGTGACCGATGCACCACGGCCATTTGTTGAAGGGCAACTACCGGAGGATGTCCGCCAAATCGTAGCGACAGATCGTGAAAATCGGACGTCAGAACAACAAGCTCGACTTACACAGTATTATTTGGAGCAAGATCCAGAATATCAGCGGCTTACGCAAGTGTTAACGACAGTGACCGCTCAGGCGCAGAAACACCGATTGACGGGCATCCAGGATCTGGCCTGGGCGTTGATCAACACGCCGGCGTTTCTGTTCAACCGTTAATGTGCCGCGGCAGGGACAGGTGCCCTGCCCACGGATCACGGCCAAGACGTCGGCTGCCCAGCCGCGCCGTCGGACGTTTCGTCGTTCCGAGACGTGGTCACCGCCACAGTGCGCGATCGCACTGCCCAGCGAGCGCGGCGATCCGAATGAAGCGTCGGCGATTTGGACCTAAGACAGAAAGATCCGTACCGTGGCTCTGGTTGTGACTGAATCGTTGACGAAGCGGTACGGGACTTTCACCGCGTTGAATAACTGCACGCTGCAAGTAGCATCGGGCGAGATCTTTGGCCTTCTGGGACCCAATGGAGCGGGTAAGACAACATTGATTCGCCTGCTGCTTGGCTTCCTCCATCCGACGCGTGGCGCCGCCCGGATTGATGGCTTGGATTGTTTCCGCGAGTCCGTCCGCGTCCGACAGCGGCTCTCGTATCTACCCGCCGAAGCTCGCCTGTTTCGCCGCATGCGCGCAAAGATGTGCTGACTTTCTTTGCCTCCATCCGAGGTGAATCGGGCGATGCCGAACGAGCAGTACGCCTGGCCGGACGGCTGGATCTGGACATCAATTGTCGTGTCGCGCTGATGTCGACTGGCATGCGACAAAAACTGGCTTTGGCCGCTACGCTAGGGCACGACACGCAGCTACTGATTCTGGATGAACCCACTGCCAATCTGGATCCGAATGTGCGCCGTGAGGTAATGAAGATCCTGCGGCAGCTGCGCGACGAAGGACGCACGATTCTGCTCAGTTCGCATGTACTGTCGGAGATTGAAGCGTCCTGCGACCGTGTGGTGATTCTGCGAGACGGCCACTTGGTGCATACGCAGAATATGCGAGACCTGCGCGGCGCCATCGCGTGATCGGTCGTTGGCGAGGAGGCCCTTTGACCGTCCCCTCGTCCTTGTCGGGCGCGTCCAATTACACCAAATTCAGGAACACGTGACGATCGAAACGGAAGGGGATCTGGCCGACACGCTTCCCTGGATTGCCCAATTGGGGATGCAGGAACTGTCGATCGAGCCCTGCGGGTTGGCAAGGGTTTACGAACAATTTCACCACACCACTGAGGACGTATTGTGAGCGCATCCTTGCTACGCAAGACATTCAGCGATTCGCGCTGGCTACTGTTGGCCTGTGCGGGTGTGTTGTTTGCGTTTGCCTGGATTCGCGTGATTATCGTGGCCAGTATCGAGATGTACCAATTCCAACGGCTGGCTCGCAACCTACCGGAAATGATTCAGCGGCTTTCGCCCGTGCCCCTGGACCGGTTGGTCAGCTACCCGGGTCTGATCAGTTTCACATACGAGGAGCCACTCGCGTATTTGATCATGGCGGTCTGGACCGTCTCGCGTGGCTCGGATTGTGTCAGCGGCGAGATTGGGCGGGGAACCATGGAAATGCTCCTGGCGGCAGCCGATCAGCCGCCTCCGCTATTTGGCGGCCCATACGCTTGTCACGTTGATCGGTATCATCGTTTTGGCCACCGCCGCGCACGTCGGAACTCAGGTTGGCGTCCAAACCACCAAGATCAAGGTGCCCGCTGCCAAGCGGCAATTCACGGTGCCGTTCTTCGGCGTCAAGGTGGATGTGCCCGAAGAGGGAAAGCAGTACCGTTACATTCCGATTTCCAAGTTCGTACAACGAGCTCCCTTTTGGTTGGCGGCGAGCAACTATGCCTGCCTGGGCGTGTTCCTGTTGGGACTGTCGGCCGCAATGTCGTCGTGGGACCGTTACCGCTGGCGAACGATCGGTATTGTCGTCGGGTTCTACATCGTGGAGACGGTGATTGAATTGACAGGTATGGCGGTCGAAGGTTGCGGTTGGATGTTGAACTTCACGTTTTTTTCCGCATACGAACCGGTGGCATTTATCACTCAGACAACTCGACAACCCGAAACCATTTGGAGTTTTTGGTCCGACAAGAGTATGGGGCGGATTCCTGATTTAGGGCCTATGGGATGCAATTCCGCGTTGCTGTTGATGGGCGCCATCGGACTCATCGCCGCCGCCCTTGTCTTCACACGACGCGACATTCCGGCGCCGCTCTAAATGCGTTTTACCAACTATCGACAATGGCAATAGCGAGTTGTGACGATGCGAATCAGACCATGTCATTGGGTTGTGCTGACCGCGATCTGCGGGATCTCGGTGCTGTTGGGGGGCCGTTTTGGTCAAGCGGCCGCGTCGACACCACGTCCGAATGTCATTTTGTTTATCGGAGACGATATTAGTTGGAACGATTTCGGTTGCTATGGCAATCCAATGGCGCGGACACCTGCGATCAATGCGCTGGCCGCGCATGGCATGAGGTTTACCCGAGCGTATTTAGCTGCCAGTAGTTGCAGCCCGAGCCGTGCGAGCATCATCACGGGACGCTACCCGCACAACACGGGATCGGGTGCGGAACTGCATCAGCCCATCGCCTGGCAACTACCCTGGTTTCCGGAACGATTGAGGAAAGTCGGATACTACACGGCGCTGGTCGGAAAGAATCATATGCGTCGCTCGCCGCATGCCGATCCGGCCAATCCCCCGCCTCAGGCCTTCACGTTCATTGATAGCGGTATGAGCGACGACAATCACGGTGGTCACGCGCGATGGGTGCAGACTTTGCGCGACCGTCCCCGCAATGCACCCTTTTTTTGCTGGTTCGCCGCCTACGATGCTCATCGGGGCTGGGATGCCGATCGCGAATGGGATGAATCGCGTTATGGCCCGCCACACGATCCTCAGCATGTTGTCGTGCCGCCGTTTCTGTCGGACGACGAACCTACCCGCGCTGACCTCGCCTCATACTACAACGAAGTCACAAGGTTCGACTACTACATCGGTCAGGTGGTTGATGAGTTGTCGCGACAGGATGAGCTGGAAAACACGTTGATTCTGGTACTGGCCGATAACGGACGCCCTTTCCCTCGCGCAAAGACGCGTTTGCACGACAGCGGCATGCAGACCGCGCTTGCTAGCGCATTGGCCGAGCGGTATCGTGCACTCGGGCGCCGTCTGCGAAAGCTTGGTGACGCGCCATCGACCTGGCACCGACGATCCTCGGAATCGCCGGCGTCGATGTACCGGAAACCATGCAAGGCGTCAGTTTGCAGCCGCTGCTGCGTGATCCACACGAAACCGTACGACGATTTGCGTTTTCTGAGCACAATTGGCACGACTATGAGGCGCATGGTCGCAGCGTCCGTACGGAACGCTTTTTGTTGATCCGAAATGAGCGCCGTCAGTTTTCATGGCAGGGGCCGGCGGACTCCGTGCGATCGCCGTCACACCAACGGTTACGACGTCTTCGTGACGAAGGGCAACTCACCGCCGCGCAGGCCGACGTGTTCCTCAGCCCACGGCCGGCCATCGAACTGTACGACATGCAGGCGGACGTCGATCAATTGCAGAACCTAGCCACGGATCCTGCGTACGCCTCGACGCTTGCCCAACTACAGGCCGTTTTGGACGAATGGATCGACGCCACAGGGGACAGTGTGCCGGTTGACTTAACGCCGGATCGATTCGATCGTGAAACGGGGGAGCCTTTACCGGAAAGCAACAAGATCCCCAACGGCACGCCGCCCGGTGCGGATCGACGAGCGGACCACATTAACGCGATGGGACCACATTAGCCGGATGAGAACATCTGCGTCCTGGCCTGCCCAGCGACGTCAGCTACCATCTGCGGTGCGTCGCACGTATTCGAAATACGCGTACCGCCGATGATACACGGCGCTCGCAATCGTCCATTCTTGCGGAGCAAATTCCGGAAAGTACGCGTCGCCCGAGTAGTCACCATGAATCACCGACAGGTGTATGCGATCTGCGTACGCAATGCTCTGTTCGTAGATGGAAGCTCCACCGCCGATGAAAATCGTTCGTCCGCTTTGTCGAGCGAGACGAAGTGCTTCTTCGACCGAGTCGGCCCAGGCAGAGCACGGGGCGGTTGGCCTGGAATGTGTGACGACAATCAGCTCACAGTTTATCAAGTCCGGTCCGAAAATCTCGAACGAGCGACGTCCCATAATCACGGTATGGAGGGCAACTTGCGCAGAAACTGCGAATACTCTTCAGGCACATCCCAAGGCATCCTGTCGCCAATTCCGATGACACGGTCCTGCGACATGGCCGCGATGATAATGACAGGAGGCGACATAAGGAGTACCTGTGCCGTGTCTTACCGTGGTCCATGTATGCCATATTTCCACACGCAGACCTGCGTCCGCCTCTCACCGATCAAGTTACAGAATTCCGTTCAAGAAATCCAGGATCATCGGCCAAAGATCGATTTGACTCTGTAGCTCGACTTCCAGCAGATAAGCGTCGTGCGCGAGTACGCTGGCGCGGCGAACGTCAACGCGGCTATTGGCTTGCCCCAACTGCCACTGGAGATCGCTCAGCTGAATTTGCAAGTCGAGTTTTTGATTGAGTTCGTCGCGGTGGATGTCGATTTGTTGCTCGTAAAACGACTTCAGCTTATCGACGGCATTCTTTTCCGTTGCCCGATGAAACAACGCAATCGCCTCGGCGATTCCCGACGATTCGAATTGGCTCCACGGCTGATTTCGATCATCGTAAAGTACCGCGCCATCGGCTAGGACATTGAGGGTCGCGAGTTGGTAAATCAGAAACTCCGGTTCAATCCATTGCCAGGCTTTGGGATTACGCGGACGTAGGCCGTCATCGGTAACGCCATTGGGTTGATAATACAAATTAAGGAACGTGACGACCGGCTTGCCTCGGCTGATACGACGCGCCTCATTGATGTTCTCTCTTGCATAGATGCTCCACCGTTCTTCGGTAGTCTCGGTGCCATCACCTAAATGCAACACATAGAGCGAAGGGAAGATAATATCGACCGACGCCTCCAGGATGTTGGAAAGCCGATCGTTTTCCTCCTGCCATCGCTGATACATCTCGGAATCGGGGCCGGCGTACGTCGCGCCTAGAGCGCGACGTGGCATCAACCGATAGTAGCCGATCAGCAGATTGGGATTGTATGTATGGATCAGATCGGCGGCACGTTTTAGCTCGCGCAGACTGGCGGCAACGACGTCAGGCGGTCCTTCCAACTCCCAGTGTTCCAAGTTCATCGCATAGAACATCTCTTCATTGGTCAAGTCGTGCTGCACGCGTTCTCGCACGACGTCCTCATTGACGCGATCGTTCAAATAGACGCCGGCGTCCGTCTGCTCGAAGAAATAATAACCCGTCAACAACACGGTCTGTTGAAGGCCCGTTACATCGCGCGTCGGCTTGCCAGTAACGGCTGAGCCAATCGAACACGGGAAACGTTGTTTTTGTTCGGAAGTCTTGCACCTTGATCAGGGCCTTGACGCGTCGCATGCTCTCGAGCATCTGCTGAACATGAGCTTCCACATCTTGCCGCAGTGGCTGAAAATATAGGACAGGATTGGTGCCAACAAGGTTTTCGTATCGTGCTGTCGACGCATCGCGTTGTTGCACGTCGAGCTGGTGCGGATCGCCGATCATCTTAAATGGAGCAAACGGTAGCGTGAGGTGTTCACGTTGCACGAAATCCTTGAAGGCCTGAGTCCAATCGCCCGTCTTGACATCAATTAGCTTGCCGTACTTGCTGTAAACTGTTTGGAACTCTTGCTGTTGTAGAGACGTGGCTAAGTCGAGCGAAAGAAAGAAATATTGATTCAATTGTCGATACCGATCAGCCTCGGTGGGAGTCAAATGCCCGTCATTCAGAATCGATTCGATCTGCTGCTGTGCCGACAAGGGATTCATCCGAAGGATTTCCTGATACGACCAGTTCATGGCGTCTCGAGTTGCTTCGAATTCGTCCGTCGTGGCGATTAAGTAGGCGAACTCCGAGGTGGTCGGGACAAAGTCGTCTGTCCAAGTCGGCTTCCTCTGGGAGGCTTCAGCGGTGTCAAGATTGCCGCGAGTGTCTAAATAACTTCGACTGATTGTTTGGCTACCGTCTGCCGCAAAGTCATAGTATTCGATCGAAACCTGGTCGCCGTCGTTGTCGTAATAGTAAACCCGTCGCGACGTTTTCTGTTCGAGTTCGTCGTACAAGTCAACCGCCGTACTTTTCAGGACTTGGTCGGCGAAATACCAAAACGCCGTTGTCGTCACACGCTGTACCGTACCCGTGGATGTGTAGATCCATGTTGAGTGGTTGCTGATACGGCCCTCCGTGTCGTAGTTGGAAAGCAGTCTCGAGTAGATAGTTCCTTCGCCAGAGCGATAGAGACTTAACGCGAAACTCGTTAGTTTTTCCTCACGATCGTAGAAGTAAGTCGCCCGGTAACTTGGCTTATTGGCGGCACCGAATCGCACCGTAGACTGTTGGATTGCACTACTGTTGTCGTAGTGACGATCCTGTCGCGAGATGTTTGTGACACCATCGTCCAACGCCATCTCGTAGATCCCACACGGGTTGGCTGTACTCAACACGCTTTCGGTCTCGTAGGGAACCCATTGCATCGAAGTTAGTAAATCGAATTGTTCGGAAATATCGAACGGCGGCGAGTCGAATTCGGCGAGTGAGATCTGCGTGCGATCGCGAAAGAATTCGACGAAGTCGGCGCTCGTAAAGAAACCGTCGACGTTGTAGTCGGCGATAATCGGCGCTGGCAACCGTTGATCGGACGCGACCTGAGCGGCCGGTTCGGGACATGCCGTGGGCGACGGATCGTTCGCGCCTTCGGGTACAAACGTGAGCTCGCCGCTCCCGATCTCCGTCGTGAACTGGACAGGTAGCCCCAATCCTGCAGTCAACATTTCTCGCGACTCCAGGTGTTCGAAATTGGCCGTTTTCCGCGGTCGCCCCACGCGAACGCCGCCGGCAATGTTCCTCGAGAGACGCAACTGCGCAGGAGTCAGCGCAGCGCAAAGACGTGCGAAATCGGGCATATCGACCGAGCCTCTCTACTTCTTCTGGTGATCCGTTTTAACCCTATCCGCTGGCAACGGATTCATCGGCGACGAACCACACACTAGGAACCCCGCGACTCCTTGACGCAGACTCGACGCGTCCCACCGCCGCACAACGGATGCAACGGGGCCGGACGCAAATGGGATCGAGTTTGCCATGACGGAAGGTAGTCATTCTGATTGCGAAGTCAAGCATGGAAATTCATCTGCTCGGCGCACAGTCCGAACGCTCCGCACGGTCCGCATCGAAACGGAACCCCAACTCGAACGAACAGAAAGGACCTAGCAAAACCGAGTCATTCGACACGCATTTGCGTCGGCGTTGTCGATGGGTGAATCACTGGAAGTACAGAAAGCCGAAGACCACGGATGGGTGTGACGTGCGGCGCGATCGTAAACGATGGCCGCTCAAACGTCGAGGTCAGAAGTTGCTATTTGCGCGCTGCCCGATGTCGCGAGTTTGCAGATCGGCACAACTTGGTGCATCAACTTCAATTGATGGATGGTCCTTCACGCAACCTTCACGGTGTTGCAGAGCCCGTTGCGGTCCGCGCCTCGCAACAACGCCTGAAGCCGGCGATCGTGCGGACGCACTTGAATCGCTCGTTCCAACATTCCAATCCCCTCGGATAGCTTGTTCTGTTTGAGTAGCACGAGCCCGAGGTTGCTGAGTGACGTGCCATGATAGGCGTTCAACCCCAACGACTTGCGAAACGATGCGGCGGCCAACCGCAACTCACCACTTTGGAGGTACAGCAACCCCAAATCATGCCATGCCATGGTGTACTCGGGGTCCAAACGGGCGACGATCTCTAGTTGTTCCTTCGCCGCGCGTAGGTCTCCGCTCGCTAACAAGGCGTGACCCAGATAGTAGCGCGCCGTCACGGAGTCCGGCGAGACTTGTACCGCGTGCCTCAGAAGTGGCAGCGCCGCAGCCGGCGATTTCAACGCCAGCGTGACTTTGCCCAGATCCACCAGCGACTTCACGTCATTCGGTTCGACCTGCAATCGTTGCTGGCTGCCGCGGGCTATCTCCAGCAGCGCCCGCCGACCGAAATCGCGCAGTAGCGTGTCGCGATCACTCGCGGTCCGCGGTAGGACCTGCAGCCACAGTTCCCCCATCTCGTCGACCGATTGCAGCCCGTACCGTACTCGTAGGGGAGGCGTATTGGGATTGCGTACATTGGCCTCTGAGTTGTCGTAGGTGAAGCGTTGGACCAGTGTTGTGCCGCGCGGCAATAGTGGGGGTTCGGCAAAGCGATAGTCTCCCTGCCAATTAAAGTCCCAATCCGGGATCCTCAGTAACACCTCCGTTGTCCCGTCGGGCCGCACCGCAAGAGCTTCCAGTTTCTTGCCCAAGTAGTGCGCGTGAGGGATCACTCCGATCACGTCGACGTCAACCGGTAACGTATATCGAGTCTCCAACTGGTAATTCGCTTCGCCGGCCGGGATGTCAATCTCGGTCGAACGCAGGACCAGCTTGACGGGAAAACGGGTCGGCGGGTCGGCGGAAAAGTAGAAGCCGACCGCAGCCTCTACTTGCTCGGCTTTTCCCGATGGCTGCATGTGCATCTGCAGGACCAGCTCGGTGCCGGGGGTCAACAGCCACGCCATTCCATCAGGAGCGGCCGTCGCCACCTTGCCGGGTTGCCAACTGATGAAATGCCCGTCGGGACTTTCCGCCCCTTCGGCCTCCATCCCGGAATAACCGGGTTCAGCGTCCTGCTGGTCTAGCCGACGACACTCGCCTTCGCGATCGATTAGCATGAAGGCATGATGCACGACGCGGCGATTGCTGGGCTGCAATTCCATAGCGCGTACCCAGCGCGGACGATCGACGGGGATCGGGATCACGAAATTTCGGTACACGTCGATGCCCTCGGCCGGCAGTGCGTAAGGCTCCGTCATGCGGATTACCAAATCGGGCTCGCCTAACTGCCAACCTGCCGTCAGCTCGGGTCGCGCGGGCAGGTCGCTGGCCGCGCCCCGAGGTTTGCCAGCCGCAACCCAGTCCTCAAACACCTGAACCTGCTCGTTGGAAAGTCGCCGCTCGAACGCCAGCGCATCGCCCCCCGTTCTGGCAGCCACGGCGGCATGTAGCCGCTTTGCACGACCTCCACAATCTGCGTCGCGTGCCCCGCGACGTCGTCGTACGTAATCAAATCAAATGGAGCTCCCTCACCCGGACGGTGACATGGGAGGCAATGCTGATACGTGATCGGCGCCACGTCCCGCGCGAAGGTGACCTTCCTCGACTTGGCCGGCTGCCAACCGTCCGGCGTCGGCGCTCCGCCCTCGGAACACCCCATGACGCCCAGGAGCAGCAGGGACGTCACGGAACACAGCTCGATGATTCGTCGGCGCATGGCGTTAGGGTTGGAAAAGTCGGCAAAACGGGAAAATTCGGAAAAAACCAGACGAATCGTCATGATTTATGTTGATTCCAATAGGGCAGCTGGTACTCTAGGGCAATTCAGTCGAACTGCGCAGTATGGTGGCAACTATTCAAGTCTAGTCACCGGCGCGGTTTAGGTAAATCATCAAGTCGATCTTCGCGTTCTGTAACTCCTAGCGCCCCTACCGCGCGTCTGATCGGAGTGAGGCACGACGGGGTCGGGTTGGAGCAAGCTACTGAGAAAATGCCAGCACGGTTTTCGCGCTACTTCCCCGTTCTAAGACGGGGGGAGGCCGAGATCCGCGCTGGCATTTTTTTTGCTGATGACGTTGTGGGTCCCCTGAAGCGGGCAACTTGAGTTTTTTTTCGCATTGCAAAGAGGTCTTATCATGATTGTAAGACGTTGGCTTCCCTGTTTGATTGCCTTGGCAATCGCACCGGCAGCGGCGCGGCGCAGACTTTCGACACCCTTTACGAGTACGGCAATGCTGCGGATGCCAATGCCACCAGCGGGGCCGGCGTACCCCGTGGCGCTGACTTCAGCGGATCGGCCAGCGGCAACTACACGATCACCGCAGGCGGCACCGACTATTGGGACGTTTCCGACAACGGGTCGGCGATTTTTGACTCGACGGCAACTCCGGTCAGCGGCGATTTCAGTGCGGTCGTCCAGGTGTCGATCGGTCTGCCAGGCGAAGTAATGCCGGGCGAGTGGGGCCGTTCGGGGATCATGGCGCGAACGACGCCGAGCGCGGCGAATTCCGCCTATTTCGCGTCGACGCAAAAATTTGATGGCCCGAACCAGCACGTGTTTCAGTTCCGCGATGACGAAGGTGGCGCCACGAATCGAGTTTCGGACGGCGTCGCGACAACGCTGGTGACGGGCCCGCGGGCCACGACCGACGGCGTAGACCCAGCTCCCGTTTGGATGGGGTTGCACCGATATGGCGACCAAATCTTTTCGACGTGGGCCGAAGACGTTGGCGGCACCCGGGGACGTGGAGCGTCGCGGAAAGTCGCGTCGGTTCCGACGCGCAGGTGGGTCCGGTCCAACTCGGGCTGTTCCATCAGAATCACGATGTGCAACCGGAAGTCAGCACGGCGACCTTCACCGGTTTCACCGTTGGCAACTTTGACAATTCGCTCGGCCAGTTTCCGCTGAACATCACCAGCAGCCCGGTCTATCTGAACGCCGAGGGCAAGGTCGTCGGTTCGTTCTCAGGGGTCGAGGTCGGTGGCGGTGACGCTCAGGCGGTCGATTGGAAAGTGGAAATCTTGGGCGATCAGCAGGTCACAGCGGGCTTGTATGCCCGATCGTTCCTGCGTGGCAACTCGGGTTCCAACTTTGATCCCGACACCCTGGACGTCCAAGGTTCGGGACAGTTACCGAATCTCTCGTGGTGGGGCAACGTTTCGCCGGCGCCGGCTGGTCTGGAGAAGTATCCGGACATCTTCAATCTGCCCTCGGATACGAACAGCGATGCCGACAACCAGGAAAATTACTCGGTTGACGCAACCGGTCAGATCTTTATCCCAGAAGCCGGCACGTACAAGTTCAAGGACGGCGTCGACGACTACACGTACCTGAACATCGATGGCGACGTGTTGCTGGACGACAACAACTGGACGGGCCCAACCGGATCGGACAACGGCGGCAGCCCGATCGTGGAGAAGACGTTTGACGAAGCCGGTTGGTACGACTTCACCTTCCGCATGGCGGAAGGCGGTGGTGGTGATGCCGGGACATTGTACTGGGATTACAACAACTCGGAATTCCCCGCGGCCCAGACGGACGCGGCGGGTGTCGGTGCCCTGATCCCGGCCGACAATTTCCGCTCGGTTGCGTATGCCGTCGAGGGCGAACTGTCGGGCTCGTCGATCATGAACGACGAAGTCCTGATGGACGCCGATGGCAACATGCTGACGGCGGCACCTGGCACATTGGCTCGCGTAACGGTCAACGGCGTGCCGCAGTTGGTCACCCTGGTGCCTGAGCCCAGCTCGATGGCCCTTTGCTTGCTCGGCCTGCTGAGCCTGCTGGGTATCGGACGCCGCCGTCGTTAAGCCGACGTCAAGTAACGTAAACCAACAGATCGAAAGAAGGCTGTCCCTGGTGGCAGCCTTCTTTTTTGCATTGCGCAATATATCTATCAGAGTCGCTACAAAGGTCGGTCGCAGGCGACCATTCGTCGGTGCTAGATGAGCCTTGAATGCGGAATTGCCAACATCGCATTATAATCGACAGGGTCTGAAATCCTTTCACTCGGTTCGCTTCACAAAGTACCCGTATGCGACGGCGAAAAGCCTCACAAACGTCCGTTGGAACTCCCCGTTCCCGATCCACAAGACGCCGCGCGAGCTGGCTGATCGGACTCGCCAGCGTGTTGGTCTTCGGTGCGTTCGCCGTGCGCGAATGGAAGGAGCATGGGGTTGCCGACGCCAGCAATGTGGCGGCGACCGAGCGGCTCGAATCGGTCGGGGCGGAGGAAACCGCGACAGTCAAGCAGACGGCGCAACACGCGTCCGACGACGACGTATCGGATACGTCCTCGCGGCCCGCGGTGGTGACACCGACAGAGCTGGCCACGGTGCCGGGACTAGCCGATCGGACCGAGCACGCCCCGTTGGCCGATTTGTTCGCTATCGCCGATCCGTCGGCCGACCCTCAATGGTTATCCGAGCAATTCAGTGCTGTTGCTGGCGAGCAACTCCAGGCCTTGGGCGGGCTGGCCGAACAGCCGGACGGTATCACGGCCGATTCCGTTGCCGCCTACATCGCAGATAGCTTTCACTGTCTCGCTCTGCGTCCCCCAACCGACGAAGTCTACCGCGACGGGACGCTGGTTGTCTTGCGGCAGCGCGCCGGCCGGTGGCGCACTGCAGGGTCGCGCGGGTTTTGTCCAAGCATATCGCGAACTACTCAGCGTTTACGCGCACACCGACGTCGGTCATCCGCATCTCAAATTCAAGATCATTGGCGCGGAATTGGGCCAGAACACCGCCAAGACGACGGCGTACGTCGAAATCTACGGTCACAGCCAGGCCCACGCGGACCGGCAGGCGCAACAGACCGCGACCTGGCAATGCGAATGGATCCGTCAGCAAGGCACGGATGTGCCCTTGTTGCAGAGTGTCGAGGTGAGCGACTACGAGGAAGTCCGACCCATTCAGCGCGCGCTCCGGGGCGTTTGTCGATTGCACGGAAGCATTGCTGGGTGCGAATCCCAGTTACCGCGAGCAGTTGGTCTATGGCGCCGATCATTGGTATGGCAATTTTGACGTGGCCTTCGGTATTCACCACGGGAATCAGGGCTTGGCTTTGGGCGATGCCAATGGGGATGGCCGCGAGGACCTGTTTGTCTGCCAGCCGGCCGGTTTGCCGAGTCGACTTTACATTCAACAATCCGATGGCACGCTACGCGACCAGACCCAGGAAAGCGGACTCGATTGGCTCGACGCTTCGCGCAGCGCCCTGTTCGTCGATTTTGACAACGACGGCGATCAGGATCTGGTCGTGAGTTTGAACTATTCTTTGGTCCTCTTCGAAAACCTGGGCGATTTGCACTTCGCCAAGCGGACGCGCGTGAATATTTACTCCTGGCCGACGTCGATCGCCGCTGCCGACTACGACAACGACGGCGATTTGGACCTCTACATCTGCGGCTACAATCCTCGCGGCGAAACCGCACCCGGAGACATCTTCGCCAATCCTGTCCCTTATCACGACGCGAACAATGGCGCGCGGAATTTCATGATGAGGAATGAAGGGGCGTGGGACTTTCTGGACGTGACTCAGGACGTTGGTCTGGATCAGAACAATCATCGCTTTACGTTTGCTGCAGGTTGGGAAGACTACGACAACGACGGCGATCAGGACTTGTACGTGGCCAACGATTTTGGCCGCAACATTTTGTATCGCAACGAGCTGGACGCGCAGGGGCAGCGGCACTTTGCCGACGTCTCGCGGCAAGCGGGTGTCGAGGACATCGCGGCGGGAATGTCGGTAACTTGGGGCGACTACAATCACGACGGCTGGATGGACCTGTACGTCAGCAACATGTGGTCTTCAGCCGGCCACCGTATCACGTCGCAAAACCAATTCAAGCATGACGCTGACGATCAAATTCGCCGCGACATGCAACGCCATGCGCACGGCAATTCGTTGTTCGAAAACCAGGGTGACGGCACGTTTCGGGATGTGAGTCTGGAGGCAGCGGTCACGATGGGTCGTTGGGCCTGGGGATCGTTGTTCGCGGATATCAACAACGATAGCTGGGAGGATCTGTACGTGGCCAACGGTTTCTTCACGACGCCTGACACGGGCGACTTGTGAAGTTTCTTTTGGCGGCAAGTCGTGTCGCTTTCACCAACCAAGAACTCGTCGTCGGCCGACATCATGGCGTACGACAAAGGCTGGGCCGCCGTTAACCGTCTGATTCGCGGGCGATCGTTCAGCGGTCGTGAGCGTAACTGCTGCTTTTTCAACGTCGGCGCGACTCGTTTCGCCAACGTCTCGTCCGCCGTCGAACTGAACTTGCCGGATGATGGACGTGGGTTGGCCGCCACGGACTGGGACGGGGACGGACGTGTCGACTTTTGGTTGACGAATCGCAACGGTCCACGGGTCCGCTTCTTGAAGAATGAATATACGACGGATCACACCTTCCTGGCGTTGCGGCTGCAGGGCGATCGGGTGAATCGAGATGCGATTGGGGCTCGCGTCGAAGTCTATTTGACCGGGCGAGCACGTCCCTTGATCAAGTCGGTTTCGGCTGGCAGCGGCTATGTGTCACAGTCTTCCAAGTGGCTCCATTTCGGACTTGGACTCGCGCCGAGCATCGATCACGTCGTGGTGCACTGGCCCGGTGGAGCGGCCGAGACATTTAACGAGCTGGAACCGAGTCGGCACTATGTGGTCGTCGAAAACTCGGGGCGGGCCACGCCCTGGCAGCCTCCGCAGTCGGGCCCGTGGCAGGGCGCATTGGCGGCGGAACCTCCGCTGCCAGCATCCAGCCGCGTTGTGTTACTGGAGCCTGCTCCATTGCCTTCGCAGTTGCTCTGTCGCGACCTGGAAGGGGAAGAATCGCCAATTCTGACGCGACAACACAATGCTTCACGTGGAATGTTGATCAATCTTTGGGCCACCTGGTGTACGAATTGCCTACAGGAATTGTCCCAGTGGTCTCATGCACAACAGGCGTTTGCCGATGCCGGCATCGATGTGTTGACAATCTGCGTTGACGAACCCAAGGAGGATCCAGCGAGTGACCTGCACCGGATCGCCGCCTTCGCCCAACAGCTGCAGTTGCCTTTTGACGTGGCGGTCGGCGATCAGCGAATGGTCGAAATCCTGAATGTATTTCAACGTGCCTTCATCGGTCGCCAATCCGATCTGCCGCTGCCCAGTAGCGTCCTGATCGACGCTCAGGGAAGACTTGCCGTTATCTACAAGGGCCCTGTCGATCCCGCACAGATTGTGCGCGACAGCCAGCTACTGGGGGCATCGACCGATCGCATTTTTGCTGGTGCGTTGCCCTTTCCTGGCCAGTGGCTAGAAACGCCTCCCGTCACCACCGCTCGGCAAGCGGCCGTGGCTTTGATCGAACAAGGTTATCAGGACGCGGCCGCCGACTATGCGCGACAGCTCTTGCCTCTTTACGATGCGGATGCGCGCGACACGACACTGGCCAGCGATGCGCGAGACACGGCACGGCAGGAATTCTCGTCACTGCACCACTTATTGGGTGCCATCGATTTCGATCGCGAGCGATATGACGCCGCGCAAGAACACTACACGTCTGCCCTGTCCGTGGATCCTTACAATCGGGGATTGCGCCGAGAACTCCTGCGCACGCTCCTTCGGTTGGGCAAGTTGAATGCCGCGGCCGAGCAGTTGGAAGCATTGCTGCAGGACTATCCCGATGACCCAGAAAACCTTGCCGAGCTGGCGCGAATTCGTACTCAATTGGGGCAGTCCGACATCGCCATCCCTCTTTACCAAAAATCGCTCGCCCTGACGGCGAACCCCGAAGTCCGCTTTTCGCTCGCGAATTTACTCCGTGATGCCGGCCAATACGACGCCGCAATTGAACAATATCGAGCGGTGATGGCGGAAGTGGCATCGCCCGTCGTTTACAACAATCTGGCGTGGTTGTTGGCTACGGCGGCGGACGAGCGAGTACGAAATGGGACCGAAGCAGTCCGTCTGGCACGGCGGGCCTGTGACGCGACGTCGAACCAAGTCCCCAAGATGTTAGGAACTTTGGCCGCCGCCTATGCGGAAGTGGGTGATTTCAGCAACGCGATCCAAGTTGCCGACCAAGCTATTGCGCTCGCGCACACAGACGATCACGAACTCGTCCTCGAACTGCGCGTGCGACGACAGGCCTACCAACAGAATCAGCCAACTCGCGATGCGACCAGCCCCTGACGGATGACTCACAAACGTTGACATATGATAAATGCCCGCTGACCGAACGCAATGAAAACCAACACTCCTTCCGGCCGCCTGTATCTCCTTGTCGCCCTGCTGTTCATATATGGCTGTCAAGGATCACCTGACAGCGCGGATACTCAAACCCGTTCAACCGTCGACGCAGGAACGACGAACGTTGCTTCTCCGGGGCCGACTCGTGACCGCTCGCTGGCGCCTACGGTGGAGCGTGTGGAAACCGTTGCGATGTCAGCGAGGTTGCCTCAATCTGCCTCGGAACTGTGCACACTGCGAACCCAAAACGACAAGCAGATTTGGTCCAATGAGGTGTTCGCGCAACAGCACGAGAGCACATTCGTGGCCCTCTGGGACGCATTGATCCACGAGAAAGACAAATACCAAGTCTTTCGCAAGTTCAGACTGAACCGATTGATTGTCGCGACAATACCGAAGCGAGAGACCTTAGACTGGCAGATCAGCAGAACTCATTTCGCCGAACCTTTTCGGCAGATCTCGCTGTCCGAGTGGCCGGCATGGGTAACTGAGTTTGAAGAAGCCGGCTACCAGATTGTGGAAACCGAATTCCATCACTCTGCCTTTCAGCCATCGCCCACCGGGGCAACATCCGACGTTTCGTTTGTGATTCATGCCAAGCGCGCGTCGACGAATGAGCGGTTCGTTTTGCGCGGCACCCTCAAGATTCGCTGGCAAGCTGCCGTCGATCCTGAATCCGGCGAGTATGTACCGGACGAGATCGATGCGACCGATGTCAGTGTCATGTCGAGGCAGGGTAATCCGGCATTTGTGCCCGCCCGTGTTGATCGTTTTCCTACAGACCCGCGCGGACAAAACTATCCGACAACCATCCACCCGGTCATGCTCCAGGACCTGAACGAAGATGGGCTGCCCGAGATAATCGTGGGCGGATTCAATCACGTGTATGTGAATCGTGGCGACTGGAAATTCGACTTCCGACCGCTGTGCGAAGATCCCATTCCGCATGTTAACGCTGCCGCGTTCGCCGACTTTGATGGGGACGGCATTCTGGATTATATGGCGGCAGCCAAGAATGGCCTGCCCGTTTTTTATAAGGGATCGGAAGGGGGTCGGTTCTCCGCTCCGCCGCAAGTGCTGAAGGTCGCCTCGGAAAGATTGCCCGTACCCATTAGCTTGGTTCCCGGCGATATCGACGGTGACGGAGATTTAGACGTCTTTATTGGGCAGCAGAAGCCCGGCTACTCTACCGGCGACATTCCGATTCCTTACTACGACGCGCGGGACAGTTTTCCATCGTATTTGCTCCGCAACAACGGGCACGGCAACTTCACGGATATCACGATTGAAGCGGGGTTGAGTGACAAGCGCCTGCGCCGCAACTTCGCCGCCTCGCTGATCGACTACGATGAAGATGGTGATCTGGACTTGATCATGACCAGCGACTTCTCGGGCACGGACATTTTTGAAAACGACGGCCACGGTCACTTCCGGGATGTCACGGACACGCTCGAACCTAACGCCTATGCGTTCGGCATGTCGCATACGTTTGGCGACTACAATCTGGACGGCAAGATTGACTTTTTGACGGTCGGCATGAGCTCGACGACTGCGCGACGGCTGGAAAAACTACAGCTGGGGCGTGCGGACTTTCAGGAATACGATGCGGCGCGCATGAAAATGGGATACGGCAACCGCATGTTTCTGTTCCAAGGAGACCACTTCATCCAAGCTCCATTCAACCAGGACGTCGCTCGCACGGGGTGGTCGTGGGGTAGCACAACGTTGGATTTTGATAACGACGCAGACCCCGATGTATACGTTGTCAATGGGCAAACAAGCGGACAGACGACCAAAGACTATTGCACAAGCTTTTGGTGTCACGACCTGTATTTCAGAAAAGGCGAACGCCCCAACGAGGCCATACGCGAGTTATTCAGCGAAATGGCACCGCAGTTTAACGGCCATGGAATTTCATGGAATGGCTACGAACATAACGCGCTGCTGATGAATCAGAACGGGCAGGGCTTTGTGAACGTCGCCTTCCTGATGAACGTTTCCTTTGAGTTTGATTCACGTACTGCACTTTCGGGCGATATCGACGGCGATGGGCTTGTCGACTTAGTTGTGGAGCACAAGGACGTGCGAGAGAACGAGTCGAAGCTTTACATCGTTCGTAACGTTTGGGATCAGGGTGGACACTGGATCGGCGTACATTTGCGACAAACTCGTGGGCACGCGTCACCGTTTGGGGCGCGCGTCACCGCGACCCTGGCCGACGGGCGCGTCCTCCTGCAGCACAATGTCGCAGGGCACTCCGTATGGGCGCAACACGCCAACACCGTCCACTTTGGACTAGGCGACGCGGACGAAGTAGTCGCGTTGGAAGTGCATTGGCCCGACGGCACATCGGATCGTATTCCCAATCCGCAGCTGGACCGCTACCACGTCGTCGATTCGGGCACGGCACATTCGTCCGGTCCATCAGGGCCAACGGCAATGGTTGTGCCCCGCGAGTAGCACGACTGCCGTGCTGTCGATTCGCTTTCGGAATTCAGGGTGCCAGATCGGCGATGTAGCATCCTACAGCACGCGTCGTCGCCGGCACGACCGGTTGGCCCGCCAAGAACGCCTCCAAAGCATCGACAAGATCTTGACGAGTCGGCTCGAGCCGCTTCGTGCCGAAGGCGACGTATTGGTCATCGATGCGTCCGGAGTAGACCGTCCGTCCCTGGCGGTCGAACAATACCGCCTGAGGTGTCACGGTCGCAGCGGCGCGTCGAACCCATTGATGGGTCCGATCGTGGATGACGGGCAACTGGGAATGGTAATACGCGTCCGCGTGCGCCAGAAGGTCCGTCAGCGAGGCGCGCGGATCGACTTGGACCAATACGCAGCGAATGCCTTGAGCGGCATATGTGGCGTCGATTTGCAAGATACGCGGGACGTAGGCGTTGGCAATGGGGCAGTCCTGCGAAGTGAAGATCAACAGAGCACCACGGGTTTCCGCGTCAAACAAGCGAATCCCATGCCCCTGAATGTCCTTCACAACCACACCCGTCAAGTCCCGTGGAAGCCCGGAATCCGTTGACGACGGATCAGCCGGAAAGGGCTGAGAGCACCCAGATAACAGGACACAGCAGGTGGCCAACCGGCATAGGACGAATGTGGGGCGAATCAATTGCATTGTGAATTCCATGCTAGAGTCGAGACTCATGTGGGTCAACGATTGCCGCGCCACGTGTCACCTCTACCGCCGGCAGACTTAACTCACATGCCTTCCTTCTCTCGCCGGGAGAAGGCGGCCGCAGGCGCGCGATTGTGGTGCACTCTGAACTCGGTTACCCTAAAACTCCGGGCGAATATGACGCATCGGTGTGCCAGTTGGCGCGCCGTTCGCGATGCGCCACAAACACCAAGCGCAACAAATCTCGTCCTCACATCACTTTTTCAGGAATGGCACAGCGGTTGCGGATCGGTCGCCTAGGACCGCATCTATCGCGTGTTCGGACAATGAAACATCACGGAATCGAGACGAGTCAGACCGTCATGAACGGGGAATCCACGACCGAAACGCGCGCCCAAGCGAGCGGCAGCGTGCTGGACGGTACGGGCTATACTCAGCCTTCTCGGCGTGCTGGCAGCGCGGTATCGACCAAGTCCGGCGCGTCGACGCGGACGATGATCAATTTCTGGCTGGATACCACGATGCTGATCGTGTTCGTCCTGATGTTGTGGTCGGCCACCATCGTACGGTTCGTCTTCCCGCCCGCGGTTACCGCCAAACATTGGACGCTCTGGTCGTGGACGGTCGATCAGTGGATCGGTTTCCATTACGCCACGTTGTGCCTGTTCACCTTCCTGGTCGTCTTGCACCTGATGCTGCATTGGAGCTGGGTGTGTGGCGTGCTGGCCGCACGGTTCTTAAGGCGGTCCGAGGGCAAAAAGCGGTCGGTCGACGACGGGACACGGACGCTCTGGGGTGTAGGGCTGCTGATCGTGCTCCTCAACATCATGGGCCTGGCTATCGCCCTAGCTGTCTTGACGATCCACGGCCCTCTATAGGGCCTTGCTGTACCACTCTGCAGATGTAGACTTGACCCCGACGGTTCGGCGCCAAGCTTTTCGCGCCGCGATCGAAAACAGATCGGGCGACACCCAAGCAAAGGCGATATAATACGTCGGCGTGCAGTCCGATTTGCGGCCAACCCGGGTCGAGTGACGTGGCCTGACGGTTGGATCACGGTGGCTGACGCCCGGGGCAACATCTTTCAAGTGAACGAATCGATGAGGAGGTCCGTTTGATGAACGACCTAAGAAACCAAGTCCGCCGAGCACAACGGCGTCTGCTCACGCAGCTGTTTCTGTCGATCGTTCCTTGGACGCTATTCGGTGCCTTGCTGCTGGCGGGGGTCGCCATCGGGTTAAAAAAGCTGACACCTCTGCCGGTAGAGGGACAGACCTGGACCGTGAGTTGGTTGGCCGGGGGCGTTCTGGGCGGACTGGCTCTGGCGGGAATCATGACCTACTTACGGCGGTCCGACGCGTTGGATGCGGCAATCGAAATCGATCACCGTTGCGGACTGAAGGAACGCGTTTCAAGTTGTCTCTCGTTAACCCAAGAGGAATTGGAGACGGAGGCCGGACAGGCGCTGATGCAGGACGCCTTGCGACGCGTCGCAAACGTCGACGTGGATGAACAATTCCGAGTTAGCGCCAACCGTTGGGCTGTATTGCCCGCGATTGCCGCGGCGTTCACCTTCGGATTGATGCTGTTGACCGACGCGCAACCGGATCCGACATCTGGTGCGCAGGCGGCCACCGTCAAAGTCGAAAAACGCGTCCTGAACTCGACGGAAAACCTGAAGAAGAAGTTGGAAGAACGTCAAAAGAAGGCCATCGAACAAGGACTCAAAGACGCCGACGAACTTTTCAACAAACTGGAACAGGGGATCGATTCGCTGCATAGCAAAGAGGACGTCGATCAAAAGCAGGCGTTGGTGAAGCTGAATGATCTGGCGCGCGATCTCCAGCAGCGGCAACAGCAATTGTTGGATCGCGATGACCTCCAGAAACAACTCAACGCGCTCAAGGACATCAAACAGGGGCCCGCAGACCGCATGGCCAAGGCCATGAAGCAGGGCGATTTCAAGGCGGCCCTGAACGAGCTTCAACAGTTGCAAGACAAGCTGAACAAGGGGGAGTTGGACAAGGAAGAAGCCGAGCAGCTTCGACAGCAGTTGGGCGAAATGCAGGAGCGGTTGCAGCAGGTCGCGCAGGCTCACGAACAAGCCAAACAAGAATTGCAGCGGCAGATTCAGCAGAAGCTGGCACAAGGCGATCGTAAAGCCGCGGGAGATCTGCAAAAGAAACTCGATCAGTTGGCACAACAGGATCGTCAGATGGCGAGCCTTGACAAACTGGCGCAGAAGCTAGGCGAATGTTCGCAAGCGATGCAATCCGGTCAGATGGAGCAGGCTGCCCAGGCTCTCGGTCAGCTGGCCACGGACATCGAGGGGATGCAGCAGGAACTGGCGGAGATGCAGTTACTGGAAGACACCTTGGAACAGATCGCGTCGGCCAAGGATGCGATGACCTGCGAAAACTGTAATGGCATGGGATGCTCTGAATGTCAGGGGGACATGATGGGCATGGGCCAGGGGATGAACGGGATGAATGGAATGGGCATGGGAGAGGGCCAGGGACGCGGCGATCGGCCGGAAGAAGAAACGGGCACGGGTTTTTACGATTCGCAAGTTCGTGCTCAGCCGGGTCGTGGTAAGGCCGTGGCCACCGGCATTGCCTTCGGGCCCAATAAGCCGGGTCAGGCGTTGGAAGAGATCAAGAACGAGATCGAGTCGGGGCGTCACGCCAACGACGACCCGTTGACCGGTCAACGCCTTCCCAAGGCCCAACGCGATCTAACTCGCGAGTATTTCGATTCGTTTCGCGAAGGCCAGTGAACTCGGGGGCATCCCTTTCGACCACCCACCCAATTCCACCCAGTCGAGGGGATTTTTTCAGCGACGCCGCGCGGTGACTCAACGCACGTTTTTCGTGCTAACCGTTACTGACTGTCGAACACTCGGGTCAAGCCCATAGAGGGCAGTGTTTTACGTCTCAATCTGGTTGCGAAGGCAAGGTGGGACAAGTAGGATGAGTCTTCAAGTCTCATTCTTTTGAGATGGCCGAAGAGGGATTCTGCGGCGGGTTTGACGGGCCCAGAGGAGCTGCGTTGGGGGGCGTCCGTTGAACGATATGCAACAATTCGTTGTGGTTCAGACCGACTCAGATCTCGACTCGTAATGTTCAGACAAAGAAGAGGACCCGCTGCAATGCGTCAACCAACCATTGGACGACTGATTGCGCTTCTGACTGGAGCGACAGTTGTACTGCTGCTGACCATCGATACGACGATGGCATGTCGATTTTTACTGCGACACCGATACCATTCCCCCTGTCGACCGATGCCCGTCTGTCGCGTGGCTCCGCCGGTCAGCTGTGGCGAAGTTATCGTGTCAGATTCCATGACGTGCGGCCAGCCGGTGGACGGTTGTTGTGGAGCCGGCGAAGTGATTATCGACAGTCACATCATCGACGGCCAAGTCATCGAAGGCGACGTGATTCAGCACACGCCAACTCCCTCTGTGGTTCCCAACAACAATACGGCTCAAGACGTCGATGATTTGCCGGACACAACGGCGACTCCGGCCCCGATGCCCAACGACGTGGATGCCACGCCAGCGGACGATTCGCGTGTCGAGCCGGCGATCGTTGAAGAACCGGCGGACGATCTTCCGGCTGATGATTTGCCAGCCGATGTTTTACCGGACGACGATCTTCCCGCTGACGACATCTTTGGTGCACCGACCGACGACGCCGCAGCGAACGATCTGTTTAACGAACCGGCGACGGATCTCCCTGCCGAAGAGCCGGCGGACGATCTGTTTAACGAAACCGCTCCGGCCGAAGGCGGCTTGGACGAAATGCCGGCCGATGACCTGGATGTATTCGACCAACCTGCCACGGACGCTCCGGCCGATGATCTGTTCAGTGCCCCGGCGGACGACGCGAGCGGCGCGATTAACGACACGTTTGATCAACCGGTTCCGTTAGAGGAAGGGAGCGATCTGCCGGGATTCGATGATCCGTTGCCCACCGACGAACCGGCCGATGCGTTGCCTCAGGGTGACGGCGATACCAGCGACAGCTTGGACGACCTGTTTGGTGGAACCAAGAACTCGTCGACCGACGAACCTCGCACTGCCGATCGCAATGATGCGCCGGTCGGTGATTTGTTCGAAGGGCTGGACTCGCCAGCCGAGAATACGGCTCCACCTGCTGCGAACGACTTGTTTGAGGCGCCGGTGGAGACGCCAACCCCGGACAAAGACAATAGCGTTGATGACCTGGATGATCTGTTTGGTGCACAGCCGGTGCCCCCCAAGGCTCCCGCTCAACAGACGAAGCCGGTGACCGAACAGTCGGTCGAGTTGCCGGTCCGACTGTGGACGGACAACACGGGGAACTACCAGACGAAGGGTCGATTGGTCAAAGTCACTTCAACTTACGTACGATTGCTCAAGGACAACGGTCGATTCTCGACTGTGCCCAAGCATCGTTTGAGCGAAGCCGATTTGGCTTATGTAAATGAGGTTACCCAGCAGCTGGGAGTCGAGTATTTCGATCAAGTTGCTCAGCGCTAGCGCACCTAAGCGACCTGAACAAACTCAAGGGCGAAGCGAGTCCGACTTGCTTCGCCCTTGTTGTTTTGAAACGGCCTACTCGAAATGGTTATAATCGCACGAGCCGGAGAGTTGCCGCTTGCCTTGGCCGCTGGAAAGGGATCGGGTCATGAAAAAGTTAATTTGGGTCGGCGTGTCTGTTGTATGGATGTCGGGGATCGCGATAGCACAAGATGACGTCAATTACGACGAAGCCAAGGTGCCACGCTATACCTTGCCCGATCCGCTTGGGATGCAGGACGGAACCCCTGTTCAGACGGCCGAGCAATGGCAGCAGCGTCGCCGACCGGAAGTCTTGCGACTGTTTGAGACTCAGGTTTATGGTCGTGCGCCGGGCCACCCAGACGGATTGCATTGGAAGGTATTTGAGCACAGCGATGACGCCTACAACGGTCTGGCGAAACGCAAACAGGTAACGGTGTATTTTAGTGCCGATGAAAGTGGTCCGCAGATGGACATCCTGATGTATCTGCCCGCGGCGGCCAACGGTCCCGTACCGATGTTCCTGGGACTGAATTTCGACGGCAATCACGCCATCACTGAGGATCCCGCGGTGCGTCTGTCGACAAGTTGGATGCGGGCGGCAAACGATGGCAGCGTGGTCAACAATCAGGCCACCGAAGCCTCGCGCGGAGGCAGTCAAAGCCGTTGGCCCGTCGAGCAGATTTTGAAGCGAGGTTATGGATTAGCCGTGATTTATTACGGCGACATCGACCCCGACTTCGACGATGGATTCAAGAACGGCGTGCATGCGCTCTATCACGCGGAGTCCCCACCGGGTCCGGAAGATTGGGGATCGATTGCCACGTGGGCCTGGGGCTTGAGTCGCGCTTTGGATTACTTGCAGGAAGACCCTGACGTGGCCGCCGATCGGGTGGCGGTCGTCGGACATTCGCGTTTGGGCAAGACTGCATTGTGGGCGGGCGCGGCCGATCCACGGTTCGCCATTGTGATCTCCAATGATTCCGGTTGCGGCGGCGCGGCGCTGAGCCGACGTCGTTTTGGAGAAAAGGTCAAACGCATCAATACGTCATTTCCCCACTGGTTTTGTGACAACTTTTTGCAGTACAACGACCACGAGGACAAGCTGCCGGTAGACCAGCACCTGCTGGTTGCCCTGGCGGCGCCGCGTCCCGTGTTGATCTGCAGTGCCCAGGACGACCTCTGGGCGGATCCGCGGGGGGAATTCTTGGCCGGGCGGCATGCGGCCGCCGTCTATCGACTGTTCGGGTTGGTCGGTTTGGAAACGGACGAGATGCCCGACGTGAACCAGTTGGTTGGGAACCACGTCGGTTACCATATTCGACCTGGAAAGCACGACATGACGGAGGTCGACTGGCAAGTCTATATGGACTTCGCTGATCGCTTTGTCACGCATTAATGTTGTCTGCGCGGCCAAAGGGCCAGGACGACCAACGGGAGTCCGCGAAATCTCGGCTTCGCGCTGCTCGCCGCGCACCATTCACAGGGCAGAAGTGAATAGCTTGATTCCGGGCGGGCAATATGCGGCGGTGCGCATCGGTGCGGCACCCGTGCAATGCGTGCGGCAGTCATCGCTCGGCTTACTTGAGCTGTTGAACGTAACCGATAACGTCAGCCACATCCTGCGGACTGAGTTCCGACTCGAGACCTTCCGGCATGAAAGACCGGCGCGAACTCACCAAGTCTTCGATCGCCGTGCGCGGCAGCTCCCTTGTAGGGCCCGTCAACGGTCGGATCCGTAACGCATTGCCGCTCTCACCGACGACGAGTCCGAACAGCACTTCGCCTGACTTCAGTTCGGCGTGATAGCCTAGATACTTCGGTTCGACCGCACGGCTGGGGTCTAAGATGGAAACCAGTAGCGTTTTGGGCGAGCGATCGCTAATGGATTTCAGGTCCGGTCCCAGGGCCGTGCCCTGCTCAGGTGCGTGGCACGTCGCACAGTGCTGACGAAAAAGAATCGCTCCGCGACGCGCATCTCCGGCTCGTTGCGTCGCTTCGTAGTAGCGTGCCAGGACGGCGGCGCGGTTACTATCCACCGCGGTGGCGAACAGCTTTTGGGTGCGCACGGGCGAGGTCTTCATGAGGGTGATGTAGTAAGCGGTCGCGGCTGACAACGTCCAAGTCATGTCGACTGATCCGGCCATCTTCCAATCTGGCCAGCAATTGCTGGGCACCGCGCGTATGGTCGTTCAACAGCAGATTGACGACCAGGGCGCGCGTCGGAGGCAAGAACGAGGACCAAGCGTTTAACAGGGGCTCCGTCGCCGCATCGTCATGGTCCTGCGCTAGCACCCGGACCGTTTCGATCTGAATCGTGGATGGAGATTGCGGAGTCAATAGTTCGGCCAGGCGTTCACGTTGTTCTCGTCTTCGTGCAGGCACGTCGAATCGGACCAATTGCAGGGCGGCGACGCGCGTCGCTTCACTGCCCAGCGGATCGAGGCCGATTTGCCAGGCGTGGGACATGAGGTCGTGTAGCCGAGTCAGAGCCAATTCCAAATCATGATCGTCGCTCGACGACAATTGGAACGGACTGCGGCCACGGTCGGCCAGCGACGCCAGCCACTCGGTCGGGCGGCGAAACGTTTCGGTGTCGGCCCTGGTCGAGTCTTGCGGCAGGATCGCGCGGAGCAACTGCGCGGTGAGGTCCGTTCGTTGCTCGGACAACTCCAACAGCGCGGCCAGCAATGGGGCCGGCAAGGTTCGGCCGGCCGAAATTCCGTCGACCAGTGCTTCCAAGTGCCGCGGCATGCTACTGACGAACGCAGCGGACATGAAGGGGTCGTCGGCGGCTTCGGCAGCCAATTGTTGCAGCGCCGCGGCTGCGGCTTCATTGGGTAAGGTCCCAAGCGTCAGCACCAGTTGCAGCCGCACTTTAGCTGAGGGATCGGCGGTCAACTGCAGGACTGGATCCATCAGCTCCGGCTCGGCGGCCACCCTGGGTCCGGCCAGGCGGAGGGCATGCCGACGCACCATGGGATGTTGGTCACGCAAGGCCGTGATCAGGAGCTCCCACGAAATACTTTCCGTACCGTCTAGGGTGGCTAAGGCGTGCAATCGCGCAGCGGATCACCGTCGGTGCGCACCATGGCCTCCAGAGTGGAACGTTGTTCGCGGGCGTCGCGCTCGATCAACAGTCGCTGAGCTAAATCACGGACGGGCCCATTGGAACTCTTCAGTTTTGTGACTAATTCAGCATCGCTCAATCCATCGAGCCGTGGCAATTGGGGAGGCGGTGTTGAGCTGCGATAGATGCGATAGATCCGTCCGCGTCCTTCGCCTGATCGGTAGAACGGTTTCAGTTCGTCGCGCCCTTCCGGTGGCAGCCAGTCGGGGTGTTCGATCATATATCGGTACATGTCGACGATCCACAGCGCGCCATCGGGTCCGGTGCGCGCCATGACGGGCCGCGACCATCGATCGGCCGATGCGTAGAAGTCGAAGCGTGATGTGGTCGCCGCGCTGCCCTTGGAAACTCACACCATCATTTCGCAGTTCGTGGTGCTGTACCACGTTATGAAATGGCTCACAGGTAAACGCATGCGTGACGTCACTGCGACGGAAAAGCAGATCATCGCGATAAATGCAAGGACCGCATGCGGACGTGTAATGGCCTGAATGTTCGAAACTATGAAATCGCTTCTGCTGGCGAGATGCCGCGAACACAGCCGGGTTCGGCGGCAACCGCAATTGTTGACGGACATCGCCATACGCCCTTGCGGGTTGCGGCGCAGGTCGTGGTCTTCCAATACGTAGTGCCATAACGGATAGCTGTTTTGGACGCCAAACCAATTTCCCCAATCATCGCGCACGCGGCCAAACTGCGAGGGGCCCGATTGAGGATCGAGCTGATCCGCGTCCGGCCGAAAACGAAAGTCTCGACTCCCCAGCGGCATGCGCTGGCCGGAATGCTCGATCACAATCGAGTTGTCGGCGCCGAAACCCGCGTGATGGCCGCCGGCCGCACAGTAGACCCAATTGTCGATGCCGTATCGCAGGCCGTTGACGCGCAATTGCTGATTGCCTTCCATGAAGCCGCGAAACAGCACGTCTCGGCGATCTGCTCGGCCATCACCATCGGTATCTTCCGCATAGAACAATTCAGGCGCCGCCGTGACAAGGACTCCGTTGCGCCACGGCATGACGGCCGTGGGAAAGCTAATTGCATCCAAGAAGATCACGGATCGATCGTACAGACCGTCGCCGTCCGTATCTTCCAAGTACCGAATTCGCCCACCGGGTTGGCCGGCACCGTCCAGGCCGTACGGGTAGTCGGCCATTTCCGCGACCCACAGACGACCGTCCGCGCCCCAGTCGATCGCGACAGGATCGGCCACCAACGGTTCGGCCGCCATCAATTGCAGGCAGAAACCAGGCTCGACCTGGGCCTGCCGTAGCGAAGCCGGTGCGTCCAGCGGCGGTGGCTGCGGCGTGAGGGCAGTTTCATTCAAGGGCGAGTCCCGGTCGGCAGCCAGCCCTGAAGGTAGATCTTGCGGCGAGGCAAGTTCCTTGTCCGTCGGCCGATCCATGAATTGCCCCAAGGGCGTGTGATCGTTTGTCGTGGCTCCGCCCGTCGCCAGGAAGAAACGATTTCCTTCAACGCCCGCATCAATATTTGTGACAGGGTTCCGATCGGCGGTGAACTTAGCGCGTCGCAATGCGACCCACTGGTCGGCTGTCGTCTTCACCCAGCCATTGCCAAAATGGGCACGGCGGGGCTTTGTCGCCGAAACGCGATCTCGTTTGAAGTCCTCGACGAAAGAGTAGTAACCTCGCAGGTGGCGTCCTCCCGTTAATGTCGAAAACGTAATCAGGTGCTTCCACGCCTGGTCTTGCGGGATGTAAAAATAGCCCGCGTATTCCGTACGTGCACCCACGACTTTTGCCGTCACCAGAAATCGATACAACTGGCCCTGTTGCCACTCGTAGTCAAAGAACGACTGGCCGCCGGTTCCTTCGCCACCAAATCGCCGCACGCGGACCTGATCGTCCTGGTGTACGATCTTCGTGCGACGGTCCTCGTCAATCGCTCCCGGATCATTTTGTGCGGAATCCCAGACGGAAAAAATCAGCAGCTTCCGGCCATTGCCCTGTTGCTGGATCCCAAAGTAGCCCTTGTCCCATCCGCACACCATGAAGTAGGTGCCGACGGCGTATTCGTCCACCGTAACCTCGTTGTAGAACGCAACCCCCTCGTCGGCCGGATAGCTCAAGTGGACCGAACGACAGGCAATTCCTTCCAGTCGTTCATCGGCGATCAGTGATGCGGCAGCGATGACCACGATTGCGCCGCTCAGCAACGCCGTCGACAAAGAGTGATGGCGGTTCATCGGAATCCTTCGAGGTGTAGAGGAATCGATGGCCAAAGTTGACCATCCTTGACGTAGAACGATCATTCTGATCCAGATCGAGCCGCCTGTCACGTCCCATCCAATCTCGTGCGCTGTGCCACGTCGAATTGGCGAAAATCGTTGGGCGCAGACCCTATGGATGGGCGGTCAGAAAAACTCGGGCTCGGCAGCCCACAGAATCGTGAAAACGTGCGATAATGCGACGGGTCGCGGACTATCGGCGGGGAGGCAGGCAAGATTGCCGTGGGACGACCGAATACCGATCGACGTGGCACGGCGAGCGTACGGTCGATTCAATAGGGGAAAGGGGCACAGCCGGGTGGGTCCATGACACACGGTGCGCGTGAAGGACGCGAGAAACGGGACGTGCCAGGACGGAAAACGGAACGACCACAAAGACCGAGAATGGGAAGATGCTGATACCTCGATTTTCATTGCGGCTTATTCTGCTGGTGAATATCGCGTTTGCCATCGTGTTTGTGATCGCCAAGTTTGCGGTGGACGGGCAACCGTGGGCGGTCGGGGTCATGGCGTGCGTGCTGAGTGCCAGTTTGTTGATAGGCGTATTTGCAATCATGTTCGTAGCCACCTATGCCTTTTCATTCGCCCATCGATTTCGCCGCGCGACGCAACTGGAATCTCCTTTTGCCACGGATAAGTTGCCGCCTCAGGTAATCCCGCCGCGGCACGTTGACAATTAGGCTGTCCTATTCACTGGAACCTCGGGATCGCACCGTATGCAACTCGTATGCAATCTACGAGCAACTGTGTGGCAAATGTTGGCGATGCACCTGTTGGCACACGCGTGTTGGGCGACGGTGGGAGGGAGCGTTTCGTTGCCACTACCGGGCATCGTCCAGAAACGCACCAGTGGTCTGCGGATGGAAGTTGCGAGTTATTGGGTCGAGAGTCCCGGATACCGTCCGCTGATCGTGACCGTATCGAGCCTAGTCCCCATTACAGCCGATCGATATTTGGATGTGACCATCATTCCCAAGGACTGGTATCGCACGCGGCAAGGTGTTCAGTTTCAGTTGAAGATTCCGCAAGGGGCGACATCGGTCCGCCAGGAAATCGCGGCGCCCCAGCTGTGCACTTGGCAGTCGTTTGACATAACGACTTATGAAAATGGACAGGAACTCAGTGACCTGTCCGGCGACATAGGCCTGGCTCGCACGATGTCCAGCAGTTGGACGGAAGCATACCCGTCGATGTTGTTCATTGATGCCGACGCCCCTCAGCCGGGGCGCACCAATGCGATTTTGGCTAGTGGCGTGGCAGGTGATAGCCAGTTGTTACCCGACATCTTGGCCGTCGCGCCGTTAATCGCGCCGTTGGACGACTTTGCCCAGAATGTGTGGCGAAATCAAGTCGACCCACAAGTGGAGTCGCAAAGTCGAGAGCGAACGGACGATCGAAATATTCTCTCGACCGTTCAACGCCTGCAGACGGTGGCATTGCTGCCGCCGGATGAGTTGCCGACGCAATGGCTCAACTACACCTGCTTGGACCTGATCTTTATTTCCATCGGCGATTTGCGGGCGTTGAGCCAACGGCGTCCCGAGGTGTGGACGGCGATACGCCGCTATGTGATGGCGGGCGGCAATCTGGTAGTGCTCGGCGCGGGCGAGGGCTTCGCGGCAATCCCGGAATTGGACGCGCTGCTAGACGTTCCCTCGTTGGCCGGCGATGCGGACGCGGCGCCCGACAATGAGTCGAATGTATGGCAGGCGCCGAATGCGGCCGCACACGGAATGACATTGGCCGAGTTGAGCACTCCGAAAGATATGGTGCAAACATTTAGCCGAAATCGTGTCGTCATTGAGGAAGCGGAGAGCGAAGACGGGGATACGTTCGAGCGCCGCCCCCTACCGCTCACGGAAAACGTCTTTCGTTGGCGATCCGTTGGCTGGGGCCGTGTGCTCGTAGCGATTTCCGACGAATTGAACGATGTGAGCAGCGACCAATGGGCTTGGGTACTGAACGATGTGGGATCCGACCGCTGGCGCTGGTATCGACGCCACGGTCTCTCGCGACAACGCCCCAATCGCGCGTTTTGGGAGTTTCTCATTCCGGGTGTGGGAGCGGCGCCAGTGCGAACGTTCTTGGCCGTCATCACCGCCTTTGTGTTCATCATCGGACCGGTTAACTACTTCCTCTTGCAGCGATCGCGACGACTCTATTTACTGCTGGTCACGGTGCCCGTGGGATCGGCGTTGATCATCGGCAGTCTGTTCGGCTTGGCCCTCGTCAAGGACGGTCTGGGGACGCGAGCGCGTCTGCGCAGCTTTAGCAAAGTCTTGCCGGACGGTCGTGCCGTGTCGTGGTCACGGCAGTCATACTATGCCGGACTGGCGCCGTCGTCTGGCCTGATTTATCCGACCGGCGCGGCCGTCTACTCGATCGATTTCGACCCGGATCGACAGATTCGGGCACGGCGCATCACACGATGGGGGGACACTCAGCAATTGGCGCCTGGCTACTTGCAGGCCCGTTCGACCTCACAGACCTTGGTTATCCATCAGAGCTCAATACAGCCACCGGTCAAAATCGAACGCCTGGGCGCGGATGCACTCCAAGTGACCAATCTCGGACCGATGCCCTTGGATCACTTGTGGATCCAGGACCAGAGTCAATCATTTTGGATCCGCGATCTAGCGCCACAAAAGACCTCGCGCCGAATCGCTCAGTCCGCAGGATGCCAGCGACCGCTATCAACAGCTGCTGCGTGATCATCATCCGCAGGTCCCGGTGGGATTCACCGCGCCCACCGAGCGCAACAGTTACCGGTATTATTACAACAACTTTGATACAGGATTCGGTTCACCGGATTTTCAGACAAGTCTGTTGGAAACGGCCCTGAGGCAACCGTTCACCAAGTCGGGTAGTTCGGGTCGGGTCTACTACGCGATCACGACGCAGGCCCCCGAGCATGTGCCGATTGGGGTCGATCATTGCACTCAAGAGGCTGGTTTTCACGTGATTCAAGGTTCTTGGTAGTCTTCCGCATTTTTGACAACTCGAATGACGATGCCAACTTCCTCATCCCGGCCGACGCCGGATTTGATCCCCGCCATTCCCGCCGTGCATGGTGCGGTCGCCGATGTAATCGAATTGCGTCGGCTGCATCGCTTCTTTGGCTCCACAAAAGCCGTTAACGACGTCTCCTTCAACGTGCCGCGCGGCCAAGTCTTCGGTTACATCGGTCCCAACGGAGCGGGCAAAACAACCAGCATGCGAATTCTGGCCACGTTGGATCTGCCGACCTATGGCGATGCGTACGTGGACGGGTTTTCGGTAATTAACGACCCGGATCGAGTGCGGCGACGTCTGGGATTCATGCCCGACTATTTTGGCACGTATACGAACGTCAACTGCTGGGAGTATCTCGATTTTTACGCCCGCGCATACGGATTGGTGGGACGCGAACGGCATCGAGCGTTACAGCATGTGATGAACTTCACACGGCTGGAGAATCTGGCCGAAAAGCCGATCTCCGGTTTATCCAAAGGCATGAAGCAACGTCTCTGCCTGGGACGTTCGATGATTCACAATCCGGGTGTGATGATTCTAGACGAGCCAGCCGCGGGGCTGGATCCGCGTGCCCGGATCGAATTGCGGGAAATGATTGGCGAGTTGGCAGCGGGCGAAGGGAAAACCATTTTAGTCAGTTCGCACATCCTGACCGAACTGGCCGAGATGTGCGATCGTGTCGGCATCATCGAAAAAGGAGAACTACTGGCGACCGGCACGGTGGAAGAGATCCATCAGCAACTGGAAACTCATCGTGAAGTTCGCGTGCGGGTGTTGGAGCGGGCGGAAGCCACGGCAGATTGGTTGCGGCAACAACCGGGCATACACGAAGTGCGTGCGAGTGGCGAAATGGTGCGATTCTCGCATCAGGGACAGCGATCCGACGAGGCGGAATTGTTACGGCGGACGATTGAGGCAGGTTTTGTCGTAGCCGAATTCCGCAGCGAAGAAAAGTCACTGGAGGACGTTTTCATGCACGTTACACAGGGGGTGGTGCAGTGAGTACGTTAGAAACGGCCACCCCGACTACGTCGACGGCATCAGTCGATCGCGTCTGGAGCGGCCTCGAGCAAAAACTGGAACAGTGGGGAGAGCGGCTCAATCCAATTCTGGTCAAAGAGGCCCGGCAGGCCCTGAAGAGCAAGCAATTCACCATCACATTCTCGTTGCTGCTGATCGCCGCCTGGATGTGGTCGTTGTTGGGCATTGTCTCGCAGTTGCCAGATATTTACTACGCACCCAGTGGTCTGAATCTATTGCTCGGATACTACTTTATTCTGGCTGTGCCGCTCTTATTGATCGTGCCGTTTTCGGCGTTCCGTTCGCTGGCATGTGAACGCGAAGACCTGACTTACGAGTTGTTATCGATTTCGACTTTGTCTTCGCGGCAGATCATTACGGGAAAACTCGGCAGCGCCATTCTGCAGATGATCGTCTATTACTCGGCTCTGGCACCCTGTATCGCGTTCACCTATTTGCTGCGTGGTGTGGACATTGTGTCGGTCGTGTTGCTGTTGGCGTATACGTTTTGCCTTTCCGTACTGCTTTGCTGCATCGGCCTGGTATTTGCGGGCATTTCCACGTCACGTCAGTGGCAAAGCCTGCTTTCCGTCTTGCTGCTATTATGTCTGATTGGCGTTGGTTTTTTTTGGGCCATGATGATTGGCGCCATCGCGTTTAATGGCCTTAGCGATTTCCCACTTGATGATGCAGAATTCTGGATCGCACAGGGGGCAGTCTTTACCGCGTTCGCGTCGTACGTAGTCCTGTTAATCCTGGTGGCGTCGGCGCAAAACAGCTTCGCTAGTGACAATCGTTCGACTCGAATTCGCATCGCGATCTTCGCACAGACGGTGTTGTTCATCGGTTGGCTAACATACGCGTGGGTTCGCTTTGCCGAAGCGGAAATGCTGATGATTGCCATCATTTTTGCGGTTATTCATTGGTATGTATATGGCGTGTTGATGTCGGGCGAGACGCAACGTTGTCGCCGCGTGTGCGACGGCAACTGCCGATGTCGTTTTTGGGGCGAGTATGCTTGACGTGGTTCAACCCGGGGTCGGGGACCGGCTATGTATTTGCCGTAAGTCACGTGTTAGTGCTAGGAGTGCTGGCGGCGGCGGCAGTCCTGATTCAACGTGACTTGGGCGTTCCGGCTCCCACCTTTGTGAGGACTCAGCAGACCGAAAGCCTGTTGATGCTGGTGGTCCTGCTGACGGGCTACTATATCGCCTACGTGGGCCTCTCGCGGCTGCTCGTGTTGCTGATTCCGGGACGAGACCGTTATGGGTTGCCGTTGCCCACGTTAATCAACGTGACGCTGCTGGCCCTGGGTTGCGCCGTACCGTTTTTCTTTGAATCATGGCGTCAGGGATTTGTACGAATCGAGTATTCGGCATATCAAGCCACGAATTGGATGTGGACGCTGACCGATTTGTTGGATAGTCGATCGGCCGATCCGTTAGTGATTACCGTCGTGGCGCTGGGGGCCCTGGCCATCCTGGTCATCAATCTGATGTTGGCGCGAGGGGAAATTGAGTCGGTGCGAATGGAGGCACCCGACCGAGTGAAGCTGGACGACGAGACCCAAAATCGTCAAGATATGGCAAACCCGGATATGGCGAGCGCTGAGTTGTCCTGATTTGAGTGACCACGTTTCGGAAGAATCGCACACGTGACCTACGTCAACAAGTACGTCGAGAAACTTGCCGAACTAGATCGTTTAGGGCAGCCGTTCGTTTCGGTCACATTAATCGAAGCGATCGGCAGTACACCACAAGACGCAGGCTCGAAAATGTTGGTCGACCGACAGGGATTGGTCTTCGGGACGGTCGGTGGAGGCAAAGTCGAGCTGAAGTCGTTGGAGTTGGCTCGGCAGCTAATTGAGCGGACAGGACCTGTGTCTGGTTCCGTATTCGTCGAATGGAATCTGCAGCGCGACGTGGGCATGACGTGTGGCGGAGTCGTCAAGCTGTTTTTCGAAACGTTCAACCGCCGCAGCTGGCACATCGTGATTTTTGGAGCCGGTCACGTCGCACAGGCTCTCGTACGAACCTTGCTGCAATTGGACTGTCAAATCACCTGCCTGGATCCGCGTCAGGAATGGCTGTCGCGACTGCCCGCTTCGCCAAAACTGACCACGCAACATTCGGATCAACTCGCCGATGTAGTACCGCAGTTGGACGACAATGATTTTGTGATCTGCATGACGATGGGACACCGTACGGATCGACCGATTCTGCGACGCGTATTTGAGCTGGACCGGCACTTCGCTTACCTGGGCGTGATCGGCAGCCACGCGAAGCGTAAAGTTTTGATCCGCGAACTGAAAGAGGATGGGATTCCAGATTCGCTTGTCGAGCAATTCGAGTGCCCGATTGGTTTGCCGCTTGGCAACAACCAACCCAGCGAGATCGCGATCAGTATCGCCGCTCAATTGATTCAACTTCGCGACGAACGCGCGGTGCAAACAGCGTGCGAGAGTCGTGCCGAGAGCTGTTGACGACCGCAAAGTCAACTGAAAAACATGTACCGAATTCGCACAAAGGAACTTTGATGAAGACCGTGAACACGTGCAAACCGATGGTGTGGATGTTGAAAGTGTCGCTGATTGTCGGAGGCGCTGATCAGCAGCCTGGCTGGAGTTGGGCGGGCGCGATGTCCTGGGTTTACATCGGAACGTATACCAAGGCCGACGCCAGCTTGGGAATCTATGTAGCCGCTTTCGATTCGGAGACGGGCGAACTGGGAGTGCCCCTCTTGGCTGGCGAAACGATCGATCCGTCATTCTTGGCGATTCATCCGTCGGGAAAATACCTGTATGCGGTCGGTGAAACCGCTCGTTTTGAAGGGCGCGATACGGGCTTTGTCCCGCGCCTTTCGCATCGATCGCTTGACGGGACACCTGTCGCTGCTCAATTCACAAGTCTCCAGCGGTTCCGGTCCGTGCTATGTGGTCGTCGATGCAGCAGGCAAAACGGCCCTGGTCGCCAATTATGGCGGCGGCAGCGTCAGTACGATCGCGATTCGCGACGACGGCAGCTTGGGCGACGTCGTCAGCGCCGAGCAGCATGCGGGTTCCAGCGTGAATGCGCGACGGCAAGAAGGTCCACATGCCCACTCGATTAATTTGGACCAGGCCAACCGCTTTGCCTACGTCGCGGACCTGGGACTCGACCAGATTTTGATCTACGCCTTCGACCCGGCCACCGGTCAACTCAGCCAAACAGGTGCCCCGTCTGCCGCGAAGCTACCACCCGGATCAGGACCTCGGCATTTTGCCTTTCATCCCACCGGACGTTGGGCGTATGTGATCAACGAATTGGCGTCGACCATTGTCGCCTTCCGCCACGACGCGCAAAGTGGTGCGCTCGAAATGCTGCAAGAAATCAAGACCTTGCCGAACGGATTTAAGGAGCCCAGTTTTGCTGCGGACGTGGTAGTTCATCCAAGCGGCAAGTTTGTATATGGTTCCAATCGTGGCCATAACTCGATCGCCGTCTTCGCGGTCGACGCAAATTCGGGCAAGCTGCAGCGTGTGCAGATCGCACGCACGCAAGGCAAGACGCCACGGAATTTCGCGATCGACCCAAGTGGAAAGTTTTTGCTGGCTGAGAACCAAGACAGCAATAACGTCGTGGTCTTTCGCATCGACGACCAGACGGGCCATTTGACGCCAACGGGGAAGGCCGTACCGGTTCCCTCGCCCGTCTGCATCCGCTTTCTTGGCCAAGAATAGCCAGGCCTAGGACGAGGTTCGCGTCAGTCACGTCTTCCGCCGCGAGAGGTTGACGTCAGACCCGCTGGCAGGTCTGGGACCGTGCTGCGATTAATGAAGTCGCCGTTGGCCCCGCTTCGCCCTCGGTCTCCTCCACGCGGCGCGTACCTCCTGGGGCGTAATTCGTGCGGTCCGTGTGTCCGGTCTGCGGCCACTTTCTCACGGAGCGAGGAGAGTCGCGTATGGTCGACCGTGGCGTTAACGTTTCGTCTCGCGTCGCTACAGCCGTTACCTTGCTCACGGTTTCTCAACCTTTTGAGGTCAGCACCTTGGCTGGCCGAAGGGCGAGTATGGCCGAAAACTTTCACCAGGTCGTAATCGAGGATCATCCGACGTGCTGCTGGCACAACGATTCGACAGATTGCAGAATCTGAGTCCATTGTTTGCAGGACGTATACCGACTTTTACTGAACCGCTCGAATGTCCCTCCTCACGTTTCACGATGCCGCACTGTCAGGTTCCGGATCTTCAGCATGGACGTGTATCCCCGCTCGAAAACTTGGCCGTACCTCACGGTGGTCGCGCTGCTCTTTGCGCTCGCCGTCTGGTACCCTCGTTGGTGGGTGACCGGAGAACATAGCGCGCATGTTGGGCTGCATGCCGCGTCGCGGGCGACGGTGGCGTCGCGAGGGAGAGGAGCGAGTCCAACGGTGGCGGCGAAACAGATCGAGGCAATCAGGGTGCCCCTGCAGCCGCCGATCGCGAGGCGAATCGCCGTGTCGCCGGAACCGGCATTTGCCGAGGCGGCGGAAACCGACGCAACGGCTCGCTTTCCGCGGGATTCGGTGGCCGTGAACGACTCGAAGGCGGAAACGCTTGAAGTCGTAGAGCCGGCGTCGCCACCGGTACCCGATGTTGGTCCGATCTTGCCGCCGGGAAGCCTACGCCCATTGGAGCTAACACCGGCGGACATCGATGGGTTAGCCACGTCACTCCCGACCGAATTGATGGATCACGATCTGCAATTGCAGTCAGCTGCCGACGCCACGGCACCCTTGGCAACGACATGGCCGCGTCCCGTCTCGCTGTGGGATACGATTGGCCAGTTGGGAATGGAGTCGAAGCAAGTCGCATCGTGGGTCAACGATGTCCAGGATACCCTGAATCAATTGCAGACCATTCCTAGTTTGGAAGATCCCAGGGCATTGGAGCTGTGCGAACGCATGAGCGATCTGGCTCGGGTCGCCCCGGATTTGGAGATCTACCTGACCGAATCGAATCGCCGCCATTTGCGGCGAGTTCGTTATGGTTTGGACAGGGCGCACAAGTCTGGAGCCTGATCCATCGACTGGCGCGGGAACAAAAGGCGACACCGCAAATCATTAGTGTGATTGAAGCGGTACCCATCCTGGCGGACGTGGACCAACGCCTGAACGACCATCCCTACGGCGATTCCTGGCGCGCGTATTTGATGCTCGACAAGCTGACGCGGATTGCCACGGAGACATGGGTTGCCGACCCACAAGTCCGTTGTTCAACGGCACGCGAGGTCTTGCGACGCATGGAAGATACCTCGCTCACCGCCGATCAACGGCACGTTCTGAAGGATCCGGCGATCGAATATCTGCAGCGTCAGTTAGTCGATTGGGCTGACGCACCGATCGACCTGCAAACTCTCGTTACGTCGCTCGAGCAATTCGAACAGATCCGGTCCGAGACCATCGCCGCCCAGGTTGTGGACCAAATGCAGGGACTCGCATACTGCCGACACGCGAGCGCCGGCGAACTTCAGCATGCGCTTGATATGCACTACCGCAACGCCAACGTCCGGTTCTCCATTTCAGCCCAGCTACTAAACGACATGCTACCGGTACTTGAACCGGAGGATAGTCGGATTCGCGATCACATCTTGGGCGCGGATGTAACTGGCAAGAATCGCACCTGGGCCGATCTCCACGTCCGCCTAATCGAGGACGCAGCTCAGTTGCGACTGCAGATCCAAGTCGACGGTCAGAGCCGTTCCCAGACGATTTCGTCGAAAGGCCCAGTGCGTTTGTTCAGCCGGGATCGATCACGATTCTCGGCCGACAAGGAATTGATCGTCGCGCCCAATGGTATTTTCACTCGGCACGCGAAGGCCACCGCCAACGGTCAAACGAGCTTGTTGCAAGTCAAGACCGACTACGATCAGATCCCACTGCTCGGCTGGCTGATCCGTCAAATGGCATTGGATGAGCATGAAGAGCAACGAGGATTGGTGCGGGCGCAGATTCGCCAACGCGTGACACGCCGGGCGCGGAAGCAGTTGGACGATTCGATTCACGAACGATTGACCGGACTGGAAGATCGGCTTGACCGAGGGATTTTGAGTCCGTTGCGCGAACTGGATTTGGATCCGACCACGCTAGAGATGCGTACCACATCCGAGCGGCTTGTGATGCGTTATCGTTTGGCAGCCGATTCGCAGTTGGCCGCATACACGCCCAGACCGCGAGGTATTGCTGACAACGTGATCAGCATTCAATTGCACGAATCACTGGCCAACAATCTGCTCGCTCAATTGCAATTGGACAATCAGCGGATCGAGCTTGAAGAATTGATGAAGCGACTTTCTGGCAAACTCAAGATAGACCGTCAGGACATCCACGAAGAGATTCCACCGGACGTTGTACTGCATTTGGGGCATGACCGTCCAATACAATTTGAATTCGACAACGAGCGAGTGCTGGTTACGATTCGAATCAAAGAGTTGATCACGCCACGCCGCACATGGCGAAATTTTGTCGTCAGGGGACGCTATCGTGCGGACATCGCGCAGACGCATGTCGATTTGCAGCGCGACGGAGGAATTGAGCTCATCAGTGAACAACTGGGGTTTCGAGATCAGGTGGCGTTGCGGGGAATTTTCACCAAGGTCATGACGCATGACCATCGATTGAACATTCTTCGAGGTCGATTTCTAAGTGATCCGCGTCTCAGCGCGCTAGGCGTCACTCAGTTTGTTGCCCGCGACGGTTGGATTGGCCTCTCCATCGGCCCGCTGGACGACGACCGAGTGGCTGCGAAAACGGCACCCTAAGACGACTCGCGCGAGTCCCCTTTCTCTGCGGGAAAGCGCTCCATGGCAAACCGGCCTGCAAATTGGCGGTGGATGAAGGGTGCTTTCAGTGGCAGTGGCCTGGGCGGGGCCGATACCTCATCTCGCTCGCCAGGCCCTCATCTCGCTCGCCAGGCTACCGCCAGCCACCTTGATGCTGCTTGCTTCTGGTAGCGGAGCAATCCACAATGTCCTGGGGCGGATTCCCGCCGCGTCCTCGTAGAATAGCTTCCATGTGAGATGAAAGGAACGTGGTTGATGAGTGCGACACAACAAAATCAAAGAGGCTTGGGCAAGGCCCTAGTCTTTGGCATGGTGACGCTGGCGTTGACGGCGCAATTCGCGTGGGCCCAGGACGAGGAACAGACGTCGACTGGACCGGCTCCGCTGCCGCCGATCGGTTATACCGATTCTCCGCTGATCCCCGGTACACCGTGGCGAGTTCACGACATCAATCGTCCGCGCCCACGAATCGTCAAGGTGGCGCCCGCCGGACCGGTACAAGCCGCTCCCGCCGACGCAATCGTCTTGTTCGATGGAACCGACCTCAGTCAATGGCGCACACCAGGGGCCAATGCCGGCGACTTGCTGCCAGCGGCCTGGAAAATTGAAGATGGAAATCTGGTGGTCGAGCCGAATTCTGGCAGCCTGCAGACCGCCAATACGTTTGGCGATTGCCAGATTCACATCGAGTGGTCCGCACCCACGCCACCTGAGAGTAGCAGCCAAGCACGTGGCAATAGCGGTGTGCTAATCATGGGCCGGTACGAGATTCAGATTCTCGATTCGTACAACAACATTACCTACGCCGATGGGCAAGCGTCTGCCGTCTACGGCCAGTACCCGCCACTGGTCAACGTGACTCGGCCGCCAGGGGAATGGAACGTGTATGACATCGTATTCAAAGCACCCCAGTTCGACGGCAGCAAGCTCGTCAAGCCGGCGTATGTGACCGTGTTCCACAACGGGACGCTGGTCCAGTACAACCGCGAAATCCTCGGCGAGGTCGCTCACAAGGCCTTAGCCAAATACACGCCGCAATCTCCGGCCGGTCCGCTGGTGCTTCAAGATCACCACAATCCAACTCGCTTCCGCAACATCTGGGTGCGTCCGCTGGATCTCGACGACTGAGCCGTCATCCGGCATGTGGCCTACTCACGTAGCGCGTTCCCGTGGGACGCGTTTGCATGCTCCGCGCCGCCCTCATCTGGCCTGCGACCACCTTCTCCCGGGGCGAGAAGGAAGTTCGCTCGCGTTGGGGGAAGGCTGCGTCAGCGGTGAGTGAGGGGGTGAATTGAGCGCGATGGGGGTGACCGCAGGGCCGTGTGGGCGTCGAGTTCCCGGGCTAATCTGCCGCCACTTTCTGAAGTCGAATGCCTTCATGCTCACCGGACTGAATCAACTCCATCCAGGTCTTGCCGCTGGAATTCGCTTGCGATTTGATTGTCCCAAAGGCCTTCAAGAACTCTTCGGCGGCTACGTCGTTCATCTTCTGTCGCTCTTCCGCACTCTGTTCCTTTGCGGACTCGATGCGTTCCTTGATTTTCTTGTCCTTCAAGACGTCGTTCAGGGCCTGGCCGAACTCGTTCAGATGTTCTTTGCCGAGGGGCTTGCCGGTCTTCTCGTCTTTGCCTCGCAGATGGCAGGCGTAGCAAGTCACCGCTTTCAGTTCGTAATTTTCTTTGAGCGCCTTGCCATAGGGGCTGTGACCGCGTGCGGTCGTCGTAATGCCCAGCGCGACCATTGCGACGAGCAGTGCAAATACCAGTAGCTGTCTCATTGTTCGACTCCAACACCAGGGCGACGCAGTGTGGCAACCCCCGATCAAGCCGACATCTGATCACCGCGTGACTTGTCTCACCGCACGCCGGATGGTTCACCGACACGGTGAGGACTTTCCCATGGGAATCCGCTGACTCATACCCCATGATACTGGTCGAGCGGCAATTCGGCGACCGCGTGAATCCTTACTTTTTTTGAGTTTCGGATCGTCGCGACGAACAGCAGAATGTGGAATCGAGATTGACTGCCGCTGTGCCCGCGGCATCTTATGCACTCCCGACGTGCTCCGGTATCCGCTGAAAGACGCGTTGGACGATCAACCACGCCACGACCAGTAACGCGGAACCGCAAAGAAACGGTGCGCCGGGCAAGCGGATTGCCGCCTGTGGTGACGTGAAATAGCTGAACAAGCCCGCCGTAAAGAACAACGGGGCGATGATATTCGTCAAGCTCAAGAGCGACGTGAGTGCCCCTTGGATCTTGCCCTGATCCGACGGATCGACGCTCCCCGCGACCAGGCTCTGGATGGCAGGACCCGTGATTCCGCCAAATGCACCAAAGACAATGATGCAGGGCACCATCCAACCTTGAGTCGCCAGGCCATAGCCCAGGAAGGCGAGTGACGAGATCGCCAGGCCCAGTGTTACTGTGCGGCGTTCTCCCCAGCGCGCGATCGTGGGTCGAACCAGAAGGCCCTGGACAATGGCGGCCATCAGTCCAACCAGTCCCAAAGTCAGACCATTGGTCTGCTCGTCCCAACCAAATCGATAACTCGTGAACAGCACCCAGACACTCTCCAGACCACGCTGCGCCAGCGACATAAACACGAATGCCGCAGCCAATCCCGCAACGATCGGGTAGGCCTTTAAACGCTGCAACGACCCCAGCGGGTTGGCTTTGGCTCAGCGTCAAGCTGCTACGTTTTTCCGGCGGCAACGACTCCGGCAAAATAAAGAAACCGTATAGCCAATTGACAAGGGCCAGGGCGGCCGACACGAAGAATGGTAATCGCAAACTGATCCCACCGAGCAGCCCGCCCAGAGCGGGACCAAAAATAAAACCCAAGCCAAACATGACACCGACCAACCCAAAATTGCGGCTGCGTGTCGCCGGCGTGGAAACATCCGCAATGTAGGCATTCGCCGTCGTGATGCTGGCACCCATCATGCCCGCCACCAAGCGGCCGACGAACAGCCAACCAATGCTCGGCGCAAACCCCTGCACCAGAAAATCCACTCCCAATCCAAACAAGGAAGCCAGGATCACAGGCCGTCGTCCAAATCGATCCAGAGCGCTCCCATGATCGGCGCACAGAGGAATTGCATTAACGAATACGTGGCTGCGATCACCCCCACGTAGCGTCCCGCCGTGGCCGTGCTGCCGCCGACAAATTCCTTGATCAATTCGGGCAGCACCGGGATCACGATGCCGATGCCCAGGATATCGATGAACAGCGTGATGAGTATGAAGACCATGGGCGCGACGTTAGGGACCTTGGTGCTTGGTCATTGGACGCGTCTAGGCGAGATCGGCTGCGTGGAGCGACCTGGCCAAATCGGTGGCGAGGTCGGTAGGCAACAGGGTCTTGGACGGGAACACGTCATCGGCGGCCACTCCAGCGAGCGCAATCAGCGAATCGGTCGCGGCGATGGCGTTGACCGGCGTGGGCGAGTTGAGCTGATTGATGACCAACAGCGCATCGACCGGCGTCACGTAACCGTCGTCGTTAACATCAGGATACCGCGTCTGCCCCTGCGGAACACCGATAATTCGTCCGGTCGTGGGGTCGGTGAAGGTAGGCGTGTTCAATTCGTTGATGATCAGTAGAGCGTCCAAGGGTACCACAAATCCATCCGCATCAACATCCAAGGGGTTATCCGGATTGTGCGCGGATGCGATCGGTTGGAAAGTGGCACCGGCGACCGCAAACACCAACAAGCCGAACTGAGGCGTCAGCGTCAGGTTGTTGATGTTGATCAAGTAGCCACGATTGTCCGAAAAACCATACAGCGTATTGGTATCGGTGGCCACAAGCCCCTTCATCGCCACGCCCGCGAGGTTTCCCAGCAGCGTCGCGCGATTCGATTGCACTTCGTACAGATCGCCCGAGGTCGTGGACATCAGCAGACGGTTCCCCAAGAACGCAATGTCGCCGGCCAGCGTCGCGCCTCCCTCGGCATATTTCTTGGACGTTTTATTCGCAACATCCAGCAAGTACACATCTTCACCTGCGGCAAATAGATCGCCGCTGGGCGAAAAACCCAAAGCGCTGGCCGCACGAACGTTGTGAGCGAACAGCGGAACGACTTGCTTACTCGCCAGCTTTATTTCGTACAGGAATGTGCCGTCGACGCCGTAGAGTTTGTCGTTGCGAGGATTGTAGGCGATATCAGTCAAGGGGGTCGTATTGGACAGGAACATTTGTGGGACGCCGACCAACGGATCGATCTTCAACAGATTCCCGACCGCGGTGTTTACGACGATCTCCCGAGGACGCGTGTCGGGATTTAGGATTTCGGCGGTAAGTTGGATCACAAACGGATTCTCGTCAGTGTCATTGTTGGCAATCTGGACTTCGCCCTGTTTCATGCCCTGTGTCGTATCCGACAACGCCACCACGAACGACGTGGACTCGCCGGGCGCCAAGTTCGTTGCCGGCATTCCTTGTATCTCAAATCCCGTCGACGCTGTAACCGCACCGACCTCCAGGCGCTTTTGTGCCCACATTCGTAATCCAGATCTCGGCAGCTGGCGGTGTATCCGTCGACGCAGCAATTCCCAAATCGAGGACGTCGCCACTTACGATCCGTGGCCCATCGACCGCGGTCCGAGTTACTTCTATCTCGGGAGTTAACACAATGACGGTCGGCTCGGCATTCCCAAAATTGAGTGAATCGAGTCCCTTCTGATTGTCCAGCAACACGCTGTATGCATCCGCCGCGACGGGAGTCTCAAAGGCTACTTCTAACTCTTGTGCGGAAAGCGCACGATTGAAAATGCCGATCTGGTAGACTGTCCCTCGCAGCCCCGCGGCGGTCGACAACGAATAGGGATTGCCAAAGCGGACAACTGTTCCATCGATATCGGGTCGTGTGCCGGTGACCAGCTCCGTCACGAGTTGATCGTCGAAAAATCCGCCCACGGTCTGACCGTCCCAGGTGATCGCGTAGCGATGCCGAGACGCATCGATCACACCCAGCTCCGGACCTTGACAGCTACCCTGAGCGTTGCAAAACGTCGTCGTAACGGTCGACGAGCCAGGGTTGGCCAACATTTGGAAATCGCGGTTGACGTCAGCCGCTCCATCCATTTGCGAGACCAAGTACTGTGGACTGCCAAAGACGTTGTTGTAGCTTGCATCCAACACGATCGTGAATGGCGAATCACCCAACGCCCAGGGCAACTCCAGATACGAGGAAACGTTGGTTAGAATCGCTTGGCCTGCGCTGAGGCTAACCAAGGAGCTGATTAGATCGGGTAGGCCGTAGCTATGGCCGAGCTGATTGTCGAGGCGACCGTTGCGAAAATCGTACAGCCCAACCAGATTGCGGTTCAGAGTCGCGGGATAGGTCTGCTCCCATTGACTTGTGTCCACAATGATCTCGTCGACCGTATAAAAACCAGCTTCAAGACCAAAGAAGTAATACTGCCCGTTCTCATCGGTACGATGTAGGGGTTCGCCCAGGTCGTATTGGCCGTTGAGATTCACGTCCAGATAGACGCGCCAATCGGCCAATGTCGGTTCGTTGTTTTGGCGGACGCCGTCCTTATTGCGATCGAACCACTTGATGCCCGAAAGGGTTCCCGCCGGCACGGGACCACCGGCTTCGGCGTAGTACGCCGCGCCGCGCAGATCGCCAAAGTTTGTGTCGACAACCGGAATTTCGGTAGCCACCGGCGCTTGCGGATTGGAAATGTCGAGTTGATAAACGGAAGCCCCTGCGGTGGCATACAAGCGGTTGCTGTTGACCGTCGCCAGGCCATAGACGTCCGAAATGCCCAACGGCGACAGGTCAATTTGCTGAATGACACGCGGTCGATCGGGGCTGATGTCGAAGCGATAGCGAATTAGGCGATTGTCCGTAGTCGCGACCAGCAAGTCGCCCAAGTAGTACGTGATATCGCCGTTGCTGCCTTGTGTGCTGTTGAGATCACTGAGGGTCGCCAGTGTGACGACACTTTCCAACGTCGTGTCCGTAATCGTTAGCTTGTAGAGATTTGGCTGAGACCTTCCCATGGCCTGCAATGAACCATCCGGACGGAAGACCAGCGAAGTGACGTTTTCGATTCCATGCTTTCCCAACGGCGTTAGCTCACCGGTCACGGGTTGGATCTCGTACAACCAATCGCGAGATACGCCATATAGACGGCCCGTGGGGCTGAACGCGATATCGTTCATAGATCGGTCTTCGTCCTGAAAACCGGTCATACGGTGTACCGTGTCGAATGTGCCGTTGGCGGCATCAACTACGGCCAGCTGGTCGACATTGTGCACATGCAAATAGGGGCCGGTCGCCAACAGTCGACGATCCTCCAATCCTTCGACTTGCAGACGTGGTCCGCGACGGTGAGATTGACGCGGTAGGCGTGCACGCGCGTTGATTCGGTTCCGAAACATCTTGGCCATCCAGCTTGTCATCTTCGAACAGGCAGGTGATCTGACAATCATTTCATTATGCACAAACGGCGCAAGAACGACGCGGAGAAAACATCAATCGCGGTCCTCCGGAAGAAACGTTGCTTCGGGGCAACCCCTGCAGCCGCCAGAACAGATCGAGCGACCGAACCGCCTGGTCGCTCGTTAAGTTTGCGAAACGTCGTGGCCCGCTCTCAAATACCCTGTGGTCCATTGGGCAAACCGTGTACGATAAACGCCCCTCGGGAGCCCAACGCCCGTGCGGGACGTGGTCCCAAAATCAGTCGGCACGTCGCGAGCGGCAGGCACCAAGAGTCGGGGATGCCAGGGTACTACAGCCCAACCGTGGAAAAGGATCAAAGTATCGGCAATGAATGCATCAATTGACAGGTGGTTGGCCGAAGGCGTGTTGGTCACGCTGGACCGCGAGGGTGCCAAGGATTTGTTCGCGGCCGGTGACCCCGCCGTCATGCGGCAGTTTGTGGACGACCAAATACAGCGAGCCGAACGCTCGGATGGGGACGGCGAGACGTCGTGTGACTTTGTGTCGTGCCAAACACACTGGTCGACGCTCGACCAGGCGTTCCAACAGTCCGCCTCGGCCGACGAGGCGGCACCGTCGGCACTGTCCCAGTGGCGAGGCCAAGGTCGACTACTGTGCGACGTTACGGGGTTACGACTTGCCCTGGTTCGCCCCGACATGGTGCCTCACGTCGCGGCGGAACTGGCGGACTTCTCGACGACCGAATTGCTCAGCCGGCTAGCCGATCAGCCGCCACTCCTGGCCGAGGCCATTGTTGAGGTCTTTGGGAGAATCCAGGACTTTTACGTGCGGGCGGCAGCCAACCATGTCTCGGTCTTGTTTGCTGCCGATCGGTAAGACCATGCGACGCCCCGTGATGACCGACTGGCGGCCCTGGTGTCCGGAAGCACCGGCCACTGGGCCGCAACAAAGGAGTACCGATGGTGCCTGACATCTACACGGATCTCGACTGGAGAGGCTTGATCCATCAATCGACCGATGCGAATTACCTGGCCGAATGGCTGAAGACCGGATCACGCACCGTCTATGCCGGATTCGATCCCACCGCCGACAGCTTGCACGTGGGAAGCCTGATGCCGTTGTTGTACCTGCGGCGCTTTCAGCGCGCAGGCCATCGACCCATCGCACTGGTCGGGGGAGCCACCGGGATGATTGGAGATCCGAGCGGTAAGAGCCAGGAACGCAATTTGCTTTCGATCGATCAACTGCGGACGAACGTGGAGGGAATTCGAACGCAGATGCAGAGCTTCTTGGACTTTACTGACGAGGCGTGCGGCGCGATTCTGGTGAATAATTTCGACTGGATGCAACCGTTCTCGTACCTGGATTTCCTGCGCGATGTCGGCAAGAATTTCCCGGTCAACGTGATGCTTGCCAAGGATTCCGTGAAGGCCCGCCTGGACAGCGATGCCGGCCTGAGCTACACGGAATTCAGCTACATGTTGCTCCAGGCCTATGATTTTGTGCATCTGTTTGATCAGTACCAATGCCAGTTGCAGGTCGGCGGCAGCGATCAGTGGGGCAACATTACGGCCGGTATCGACCTGGGCCGACGGATGCGAGCGGCCCAACTCTATGGCATTACGTGTCCGCTGCTGACCAAGAGCGACGGCTCGAAAATGGGCAAGACCGAAAGCGGCACGATCTGGCTTTCGGCGGAACGGACAAGCCCGTACGAGTTTTATCAATATTGGGTCCGCGTGGCCGATGAAGATGCAGGCAAGTGTTTGCGATTCTTAACCGAGCTGAGCCACGCCGAGATCGAACGACTGGATGCGGTGCGCCTTGCCGGCGCCGGAAGACGCGAAAGCCAGGTCCGTCTGGCCGAAGAGTTGACGCGGTTGGTACATGGCGAGTCCGGCCTGCAGGTGGCCCAACGGGCGACCGAAGTCCTGTACGGGGCGGTCATCGACGAATTAAGCGATCAGCAGCTATCGGTCATCTTCCGCGATGTCCCTAGCGGCGAAGCACGCGCACTCAGTTGGACGGCGAAGGTCTGCTGCTTATTGACGCCTTGGTAACCGCCGGCTTGGCCAAGAGCAAAGGCGAGGCACGACGCACGATCAGCCAAGGGGGAGCATACATCAATAATCGCCGCGAGACGTCCCTCGAACGCCGGCTGACGGCTCAGGACTTGGTGGGCGAGACGACGATCGTGTTACGGACCGGCAAACAAAAGTATTCCCTGCTGCGTTTCACGGCCTAAACGCTCGCCTCCGCCAACACCGTGTCATCGTGTTCGTAACCCGGGGCGCAGCAACAGAGAAACTTCAGAATGGTGTCCCCGGTGTTGCGAATGGCATGCACGGCGCCCGCCGGAATGGCAATGGCATCTCCCGGTCCGACATGCTGAGTTTCGCCGTCGATCGTCATCGATGCGACCCCTTCCAGTATGTAATAGATCTCCTCCGTACGCGGGTGGTGATGGGGCGTCGTGGCCCCGCCGGCGGGCAGGGCAGCTTCGGCCAAGCTCTGCTGGCGAATGACCGAATTGCGGTGAGCCAACAGTTCCCGGATCTCCGATCCATCCACCGTAATGAAGGCCTCGACGTGGTTGATATTGCGTATGTCCATCCTTTGTCCTTCCTATCGCAGGGAAATTGTCGTCCTGGCTCCGTCCGTTAATCGTCCGGGGTTTTCCGCCGGTTGACCACCGCGCGGCCTGCCAGACGGCGTCCCGAGTGTCGCTCATCGCATCTCCACTTCCCCTTCGGTAGACCACATCTCATCGGCTTACCACATGCTGACGGTGGCGGCATCCGCAGGGGGAAAACTCACCCTCACTATGTCGCGCGGCGTGCCGGCCGCAGTCAAGCCTAATGTCCGCGATTGTTTCGCGAGGTGCACGAATTACGCCGGGTGCCGATCGTCTCATCGGTTGAACATGATGTGAACCGAATCCTAGGGCGGCGTCGCGCGATCTTGACGGTGTCCGAACCCGCCAATGCGGTGGTCGGAAAGGTCACGAGGGACTGCGGTGGTAATCGGCGTTTTCGACCTCCAGGGCCACGATCGCCGGGGATTTTTCTCGCAACAGCCGGCAAGTTCGTGTATCTTGTGGAGCGAAATCCCAGCTTTTCAGGGCATTCGCCCATATCCTCTGATTGGACCTACCTGAGTTGGGATTTTTGGCGACGACACGATTTCTATTTGGAAGCATGCGGAGGCTTTGATGCGCGGTACTCCTGGGCAACGCTATGCAGGTATAGGTTCGAGTTTATTTTCGTGGCGCCGGTGTACACGGCCACATTCGCTGCGGCGCAGCCGTTTATGTCAGCTGGAAATGCTCGAAGCACGACAGGTGCTGGACGCCATGCCGATCATCAGCGAGATCCTGGCGAGCAACGACCGCGTGATCGTCGACCAGGACGGCGACGATTCGGACTACATCGAGTTGTACAACGCTGGCGACGAGGACATGTCGCTGAATCGATACTATTTGACAGACGACCCAGAGAATCTGCAGAAATGGCGAATGCCCGACGTGCCCTTACCGGCGGGCGAGTACTTATTGGTGTTCGCCTCGAACAAGGATCGCAACGATCCAGCGGCCGAGTTGCACACGAATTTCCGCCTCGGGTCCAGTGGCGAGTACGTGGCGTTGGTCGAACCGGACGGTCAAACGGTTGCCTTTGAATACGCGCCGGGTTACCCGGATCAAGTGCCGGACGTTTCCTACGGAGTCCCGACGGGGATTAAGACATCGCGGTTGATCGATCAGGGCGCCGCGGCGCACGTCTTGATTCCCACCGACGGCAGCTTGGACGTGACCGAGCCGGACGTGATTGCCGGGACGTGGTTGCAACCGGGCTTTGACGACACGGGTGCAAATTGGTTCGACGCCACAACAGGCATCGGCTATGTGCCTCCGAATGAGCCGGTGGTGTTGGGCGATAGTGTGGCCGAGTATTCGGGTGTCCAAGGCCAAGACAACTGGTATTACGGCACCTACATCCGGAATTTGGATAGCGATGGCATGTATTCGCCCAACGAATTTGGCGAGTTGACCGCGGATCGCTTTTTCGTTTCGGCAACGAACGTCTGGGACGTGGGGCTCAACGGCGCGGCGCCCAGTACGGAAATCACGCAAGACGGAGGTCATCCCGGCACGACCAGCAATGGATTCTTCTCCCATTGGTCAATGCGCCGCTGGGTCAGTGAAACGGAAGGGGAGATCACCATTTCGGGAACCCTGGCAAATCCCGATGCTGCCGGTGACGGTACGATTGGCCGAATCTTCGTTAATGGCACCGAGATCTATACGCAGCCGGTGAATGGGACGTCGACCGATTACAGCGTGACAACCACAGTAAAGCTTGGCGACATCATCGACTTCGCCATCGACGCGGGCGAAGCCGAGAATGAAGTGGGGGACACAACGACATTTACGGCCACGATCCGTGGCAAGGAATACGTCACGCTCCCGGTTGTATCGTTGGCGGACTCGTCGGACGATTGGGAGCGGAGCGACCAGCAAGGGATCAACAATTGGTATCTGGGCTATTACGATCAGTTGGCTGATCCCGACCAGACGTATCAGGCCGATAACTTTCAGCAATTCACTTCGGGCTTCTGGACTGGCTCGCGCTGGCAATTCCCCGACACGTCGATCGACACGCAGATCCGTTCGACCAGTATGGGACCGCATGCCGACAACGGGATCGTCCATTGGGCCGTACGTCGATGGGTATCCACGATCGATGGCACCTTGGTGGTCGATTTCGACTTCTCAAAAGCGACGTCCGGTGGCGACGGCGTTACCGCTCGCGTGATTCACAACGGCGTGGAGGTCGATTCGATCCAGATTAACGGAGACGATCGGACGGGACTCACGCGGAGTGTGACGATTGCGAACGTTCAAAATGGCGACACGATCGACTTTGCAGTCGATCCGCTGGGGCCGGGTATCGACCCTCAGCAGCGCAACGGAGATTCCGATCGCGCGAATGTCGACGTGCGGATTTCGCGCCATCGCGGACGTATCGGAAAACATTTCGAGCGACATCCGCGATGCCATTTACGGCGTGGGCACAAGTGCCTACGTGCGGATTCCGTTCACAGTCGACGACGTGTCAGCGTTGGACCAACTGACGCTCAAGATGAAATACGACGACGCCTTTGTTGCCTACATCAACGGCCAGTTGGTGGCATCGAGCAATGTGCCGGAAGACGTCACCTTCGCTTCGGCCGCGGCATCCAAGCGCAGCGGAGGACGCAACGCTGTTTGAATCGTTTGACATTTCCGATCGTCGCGGGTTGTTCGTTGACGGCGCAAATATGCTGCAGATCCACATCATGAATTCTGCCGCCGACGACAGCGAACTGTTGGCGTTGCCAGTGCTGGACGTCGGCACGCTAACGGCCGAAGTGGATCAGACGCGTTACTTCAGTGTGCCAACGCCGGGCGCTCCCAATGGCCTGGGAGCCGACGCCGTCGGGCCGCTGGTCGTCGATTCGACGCATTCGCCTGCTTCGCCGCTGGAAACAGATCCGCTTATTGTCTCGGCGGCCATCGCCGAGACATTCCATGGCGTAAGCCAGGTCACTCTTACGTATCGCGTAATGTACGAAGACAGCATCGACGTGGCGATGTTGGATGACGGTCAGGGCTCGGATGAAGTCGCCGGAGACGGTATCTATACGGCGGTCATCCCGGCCGGAGTTGCGCCGACAGGGCAGATGATTCGCTGGTACATCACAGCACGCGATACGGAAGGCCTCAGCGGCCGCGTCCCCGCGTTTGCAAATCCTACGAAGGATGAAGAGTACTACGGCACGATCGTGGCCGATCCCACGTTGACCAGCAATCTGCCAATCTATCATTGGTTCGTCGAGTCCCCCAGCCGGGCAAATGCGGGCGCGGGAACAAGTGGATCCGTCTACTATGATGGAGAATTCTACGACAACGTCACGTTCCGCCTGCACGGGCAGTCGTCATCGGGATTTCCCAAAAAGAGCTACAACGTCGACTTCCCCAACGACCATCGCCTGCGCGTGAGCGATGATCTGCAGCGCATGGAAGACGTCAACTGGTTGACGAACTACGCCGACAAGTCGTTGATGCGTAACACGCTCGGTTACTGAGCAGCGGGCGATGTCGGAAAGTGGTTATCACCTGGCATTCCCAATTCGTATTCAGCAAAACGGCGAGTTCTTTGCGATTTACGATTTTGTCGAAGACGCCGACGAACGTTGGTTGGACCGAATGGGATACGCGGCCAACGGTTCGCTCTACAAGATCTACAACACATTCACCACCGCGTCGGGTGCCGAAAAGAAGACGCGCACCGATGAAGACAATTCGGACTTGGCGGAAATCATTGCCGGCACTCGTGCAGCGGGCGACGAAACCGTTAAGTACATCATGGATAACGTCAATATCGCCCAGATGGCGAATTATTTAGCTGGGTTTGCCATTACATCGAACCGCGATTGCTGCCACAAAAACTTTTATGCCTATCGCGATACGGAAGGCACCGGTGAATGGTGGTTCCTGCCTTGGGACGTCGATCTGAGCAATGGACGCAATTGGGGTGGTTTCGGTTTATCGTACTTCGACGACACGATGTATCCCAACAACGAACATCCGCGTCGGTGGCAATAACCAACTGATTAATCAGCTCTACAGTCGCGTGCCGGGCTTCCAGGACATGTTCCTGCGACGCCTACGGACCCTAATGGACGAGTACATCAAGCCGCCGGGAACGCCCCGCGACGAATTGCCGCTGGAGACGCGGATCGACGAGTTGTTCGATCTGTTGAAGGACGATGCGGTACTGCAAAACGCCAAAAATCCGGCCAACTGGGGGCAGCTCTGGCCTAATCAACCGTTTGCAGAAGCAGTACAGGTCATGCTCGACCAATACGTCACGCCGCGCCCGTGAATTCCTCTACAACACGCAGGTTGTGCCGGATCCGGGTGGAGCGCCCGTGATCCTGTCCGGGGAAGCCGGCGCCGTTACCGGCAAGTACTTTATCCCAACGGACGAAACACTGGGACGCGATTGGACGCAGCCGGGCTTCGACGATGCCGGTTGGGCCAGTGGTCCTCTGGGAATTGGCTTTGAGATCGGCAACGACAACTATACCGATCTGATCAAAACCGACCTGGGCGACCAATTGCAGGGGCACACGTCGCTGTACGCACGGATTCCCTTCACCGTCGACGATCCCGCCGCGCTCAAGGGACTTTCCCTGCGGATGAAATACGAGGACGGCTACGTGGCCTACATCAATGGAACGGAAGTCTATCGAACGGGTTTGCGCGAGGACGACCCGACGTTTGATTCCACGTCGCGCAGCCGATCGGCACGTGTGGCCGTCGAATTCGAAAATGTCAACCTATCGCAATTCCTCAACCTGCTTCAGCCAGGCGAGAACCTGCTGGCCATCCATGGTCTCAATGCCTCAGCCACCAGCAATGACATGTTTTTCTTGCCCGAGTTGGTCAACGGGGCGCTGTCGAGCAGCAATGGGGAAATCCCACTAGCTCAGGCTGGCAATCCCAAGATTGATATTGCCACTATCGAATTTAATCCCGCCAGTGGAAATCAGCAGGAAGAATACATCCAGATCACCAACAACAACGAGTTCTCGGTCGACATCTCCGATTGGAGACTGGAGGGCGACGTCGAGTGGACATTTGATCCGGGCACGGTATTGCCGGCGGGCTTCACGCTGTATGCGACGCCCGATGCCAAAGCATTTCGCGCTCGAACCGAAGGCCCAACGGGCGGCATGGGGCTGTTCGTACAGGGCAATTACAAGGGTCACCTACCGAATATTGGCGGCTCAGTACAGTTGGTCGGTCGCGACGGGGCACTGGTCAGCGAAGCGAGCTATGAAGGAACCGTCAGCACCCTGCAGGAAAACCTGCGGATCTCGGAAGTGATGTACAACCCGATGGAAGCGAATGCTGCCGAGCTTGCTCAGGATAGCTCGCTGATCTCGGAAGACTTCGAATACATCGAACTGGTCAACATTTCCGAAACGGAGACGCTCGATTTGACGGGCGCTCACTTCAGCAGTGGTGTCCAATTTGACTTCACCAATTCAGCAGTTACCCAGTTGGCCCGGGTGAGCGTGTGCTGGTGGTTCGCAACACGGGCGTCTTTGAACTGCGTTATGGACAGCAGTCGCTCGATCGCATCGCTGGCATTTTCGCTGCCAACACCGCCCTACGCGACACGGGCGAGCAGATTGCCCTGGTTACGGGCGACGACTCGGAAATTGTCGACTTCACCTACACCGACAACGCCTATGAAGGCTGGCCAACCCGGGCCGATGGCCAGGGCAGTTCGCTGCAAATTATCGACGCGCGTGGCAACGCTCAGGAACCGACAAACTGGCGAGCAAGCAGTCAGATCGGCGGCTCACCCGGTACCGCCGAATCGCAGGTCGTGGGCACGGTCGTGATCAACGAAGTCCTCTCGCGCTCGGTGGCTCCACAAACCGATCTCATCGAACTTTTCAATACGAGTGACGTGGCCGTTTCGTTGAATCACTACTACCTCAGCGACTCGGCGGCAACTACGGACCAGCTGCGCAAGTACGTATTTTCTGATGTCACGATCGGTGCCCATTCGTATCTAGTTTTGTCGGAAAGCGATTTCAACGCGGGCGGAGGTCAGAATGCGGGCGATTTTGCGCTAGTGGAGACAATGGCGATGAAATCTATTTGACCGTCGGCGACGCCAATGGCCCCACTCACTTTGCAGATGCCGTGGCATTCGGTGCCTCGGCGACCGGTGAATCGTTCGGCCGTACTCCGAACGGCGTCGGCATGCTGTATCCTACGGCCGTCCCCTCCTTCGGCGCCACGAATAGCGGACCTCGCGTCGGACCAATCGTCGTTACAGAACTGATGGTGGCTCCGGCGGATCCTTCGGCAGAGGCCTTAGCCATCGATCCCAATTTGGCGGCCGACAACTTGGAGTACATCGAGATCTTCAATCCAACGGCGGCCACCGTGGACTTAACCTCGTGGCGTTTGCGGTTGGGCATCGACTATAATTTCGACGACGGAACTCGGCTAGCTGCCGGTGGCACTTTGTTGGTGGTGCCCTTCAACACGGACAACGCCGTGCGGCTGCGGGCCTTCCGAACGCAATACGGCCTAGACGATACGGTGACGATTGTGGGCGGATACGCCGGCCAGCTCAGCGCCTCAGGCGACGGTGTGCAGCTGCAACGTCCCGGCACGCCGCCCGCCGACGATCCGACACTCGTTCCACGTTTGCTGGAAGATGAGGTCGTTTACGACAACCTCGCACCGTGGCCGCTGGACGCCTTTGCCGGCGGCATGTCACTAAGCCGCGTGAGCGGAAGTGCCTACGGCAATGTGGCAGCGAGTTGGACGGCGGCCGTTCCGACACCCGGTGCTTTCGGCGGCGATGTCGTGGGTGACCTGACGAACGATGGCCGAGTTGATGCAGAAGACGTCGAGCAACTTCACGCGGCTGTGTTGGCCGGAGATCCAAGCGGCGACGTGACGGGCAACGGTACGGTTGACCAAGATGACATGATCTATCTGATCGAAGACGTGATCGGCACGAGCATCGGCGACGTCGATTTCGACGGCGTGTTTGACTCGCATGACTTGGTCTTGTTGTTCCAGTTGAATGAGTTCGAAGACAACGTCGCGGGTAACTCGACGTACCGGGACGGCGACTGGAATCTAGACGGCGATTTCACCTCGGACGATCTGCTGTTTGCGCTAAGCCGAAAAGGTTACCAGGGCCGAGCGGCGGAACCTGAAGTTGCGGCGCTGCCCGCCGCATCCGTCGCAGCCGCTCTCGCCAACGATGTGGACATCGCGTCGCGATCTGCGGCCAATTCGACATCGCTACGTGCTGTCAGCGAACAATCCGACGATACGAAGCAGCGGCTTCTGGAGCTGGCATCGTTCGATCAGATCTTCGCCGAGTACGACTCGCAACTGCCCTCGCAGGACGACGACTTCGACGCTTCGATCAGTAAGTTGGACGGCGATTTCTTGGCAATCAAGATCTGAGATCTCGGTTGCCGCCCCCTGCGGGCTGGCAGCTGCCGATGGGAAGCCGTCCCCAGCCGTCGGGCGGTAATGCTTGTTGGCCGCCCGCATTGAGCTTAAAATTAGGGTCTCAACGCCATGTGCCATTGATGTCGTCTGTTCGACGGTGCGCTCGTCGATAACTGGGGCATAAGTCAAACCATTGTGGGGGAGTAACGTACCATGAATCGCCAAAACATCCATCGACGCAAGTTTCTGCGGCAATCCGCCGGTCTTGCCACCTCGGCTGCAATCGCGCCCTACATCTGGACGCGCACCAGTCGCGGCGCCGCGAACGATCGTCTGAATGTTGCGTCGATTGGCGTTGGCGGCCGAGGTACGGCGATTGGACATCAAGCCGGAAGTCTCGCGAACATGCTTGCCTGTGCCGACGTGCACCGCGGCAACGCCGAACAATTTGCCGCCAAATACGACGGCAAGTGCCAGGTGTACGAAGATTACCGCAAGATTCTGGATCGCGACGATATCGATGCAATCACTTGCGGTACTCCCGACCATTGGCATACTCGTGTCGCCATCGATGCTCTGGAGGCCGGCAAACATGTGTACTGCGAAAAGCCGTTAACGCTGACGATCGACGAAAGCAAACAGATCATGGAAGCGACGGAAAAGTCGGGGCGCGTGTTCCAGGTCGGTACGCAGCAGCGCAGCGAATTCGATCAGATGTTTTTGAAGGCCATCGTCATCGCTCGCAGCGGCCTACTTGGAGACAAACTGCACGCCATCAGCTCCGTCGGTGAGGCGACCGCCGGCGGTCCTTTTGAGACGACCCCGGTGCCTAATGAATTGAACTTCGATTTCTGGCTGGGGCAAGCACCGACGGTCGAGTTTTGTCCGCGGCGGATCGGTTGGGACTTCCGTTGGTGGTTGGAGTATTCGGGCGGGCAAGTGACCGATTGGGGAGTCCACCACACCGACATCGCCATCTGGGCGCTGGGCGGGGAAGATAAGGGCGTTGTAAATGCCGAAGGGAAAGGCGTGTTTCCGGGAATTCCTGAAGGAACCGATCTGGTCGCGTTCCTCAACGGCCATATCAAACTGCCTCAACAGTTTAACGTCGCCCACGAGTTCGACTGCAATCTGACACTGGCCAACGGCAACACGATTAACCTGACGAGTGGCAGTAACCAGCTGTTGATTTCCGGAGACAATGGCCGGATTCGGGTCAATCGCGGTAGCCTCACGGGGAAGATTGTCGACGAGATTAATGCCGACCCACAGCGCCGTGCGTGGTTGGACGAAGAAGTCCACAAGCTGTACCGAGGCATGCCCATCGAAGGGCACATGGCGAATTTCATGCACTGCGTGAAGACGGGCGACAAGCCAATCAGCGACGTCTGGACGCACTGCAACTCGGTCAACGCGTGCCATATGGCCAACATTGCGATGTTTGTCCAGCGGAAGATTACGTTCGATCCGCAGACCTACCAATTCGTCGGCGACGAAGATGCGAATCGATTTCTGAAACGCGAACAACGGGCCCCATGGCGGATTGCATAGAGCGATGCCCTTACCACTCCATTCCGCTGACAGGCGGCCAAGCCGTGCGTTGGGACATTCCGTGCTGGCCGCGTGGGGATTGTTCCTGCTGTGTGCATTGCCGTTCGCGGCCAACGTCTGCGCTGCCCCACTGCAGATTGGCACCTTTGAAGTCGACGTGACACCACCGTTGGGTAGCCCAGTCGCCTACGCAGCGACCCGCGCGATTGACGATCCGATCAGCGCCGAGGCATCGTCCTGCTGGGTTCCGGCGAACCGATCGTGCTGTGCGCTGTGGACTACCTGGGCATAGGCAATAGCGGATATCAGATGTGGCGCGAGACGCTGGCCGATGCGGCGCAGACCCATCCCAGCCGCGTCGCCGTACATACTTTGCACCAACACGATGCGCCGCGGTGCGACTTCGCCGTCGAGCAACTTCTGGCGCATCACGGGCTGGCGGGTAAACGGTTTGACGTGCATTACCTAAAAGATGTCTTGGCTCGAGTTGGCCACGCCGTTCGGGCAGCGCGGGAGAATCTTCATCCGTTGACGCACATTGGACTCGGAAAAGCCAAAGTCGTCCACGTCGCATCCAACCGCCGAATCCTGGGGCCCGACGGAAAAGTGCAGCTCGTGCGCTGGAGTCGCACGACCGACCCCGCTGCCATCGCCGCACCCGAGGGCCTGATCGATCCCGAACTGCGCATGATTTCCTTCTGGAATCAGCACGAACCGCTCGCAGTGCTCACCTACTACGCCACTCACCCCCAAAGCTATTACGGACAAGGAGATGTCACCTGCGAGTTCGTGGGGATTGCAAGAAATGAGCAGCAACGGCAGCACGCCGGCTTGCCGCACGTTCATTTCAACGGCGCGGGCGGCAATATCACCGCCGGCAAGTACAATGATGGCTCGGTCGAAAACCGTCCGGTACTTGCCGATCGGTTAAGGCTGGGCATGTCCGACGCCTGGCAGGCCACAACGCGTCATCCGATTTCCGATAGCGACGTGCGCTGGCACGTCGTGCCTGTCCAATTGCCCGTGGCCTCCGACCTGGATGCGGACACGCTGAAAGCAACGCTTGCGGATCCGCAGGCGGACGACACACAAAAGCTAATGGCGGCCAAGAACTTGGTGTGGCTGTCTCGATGTCAACAGGGCGAAGCGATCGAGTTGAGCTGCCTGACCCTGGGCGACGCACGAATTGTGCATTTGCCGGGTGAGGCGTTCATCGAGTATCAGCTCGCCGCCCAGGCGGCCGCTCCGGACCGATTTGTAGCCGTAGCCGCCTATGGTGACTATGGACCTGGATATATTGGCACGGCGGAAGCTTACACACAGGGCGGATACGAAGTCGGCACGGGCGTCTCGCGGGTTGCACCGGAAGTCGAGGCAGTGTTGACGCGAGGTGTGCGCGAGCTGCTGGAAGCCGCCGAACATTAATTTGTATTGCGGTTTCCGGTCAGGCATGGCGACGCCGCAACACGTGGCCGGCGTTGCTGCGTTCCGCATCCAGCCCGTTCGCCAGCCTCTCACTGACAGGACTCCATTTCATGTCGTCGTCTGAATGGAACTTACGCCGGCCGGTGGCGTGGCTGGTCGTCCTAGGGTTGATCGCGCGGCCAGCTCCGCATGCTGCCAGTGCCGGCGAGTCGGCGATCAGGGAGCGGATTCGTCGTCCTGTTGCAATCGTGCCGACGAATTTCGATTCGTGCCTCGCCGTTCTCAATCGCCGATCGGGTTCGATATCGCAGATCGATGCGCGGACGCACCAGGTACTCAACGAGTGGACGGTAGCACACCGCATTGCGGCCGGCTGTCGCCTTGCCGGCGGAGAAATGGCCATCGTCGATGACCAGACCAACGAATTGCTGGTGGTCAGGTGGGAAGGGAACGGCCCGCGCGTTGCTGAGCGTCATCCTGTTTCCGCGGCCGCAGTCAACGTCGTCGTATCACCGGATGGCCAATCTTGCGTCGTGGCCTCTTCCTGGGCACGGCAGTTGACCGTGTTTGCGCCGTCACTCCCACCGGCCCAGGGCTTGGAACAGATTCGGACGATCGACTTGCCGTTCGCGCCACGATTAATCGTTTTTCGCGACAACCAACACGTCTTGGTCGCCGATGCCTTTGGAGGCGGGCTGGCGCTCGTCGACTTGAAACAAGGAGTCGTGGTACGGGATCGTGAGCTAAATACGACGCACAATATTGCCGGCATGACCCTTAGCGATGACCGCGCGACGGTGTACTTGTCTCATCAGATGCTGCACGGCGATCAAGCGACGACTCAACCAAACGTCCACTGGGGCGACGTGATGTCGAACGTGGTCCGACGATTTCAACTAGACTGGTTTGTATCCGATCAACCCGAGCAGACGACGGCTGCCGACTTGTATTATTTGGGCTATCCCGATAGCGCGGCGGGTGACCCCGGGGGCATTACGACAACAGAGTCGGGGCAGTTCGTTGTGATGTTGGCAGGCGTAAATCAAGTGGCCATCAGCGATGGCGGTTTGAACCATTTTCGGCGTCTGGACGTAGGACGCCGACCGCTCGCTTGGTGGCTTGACGCGCCGCGCCACGAACTCTTTATCGCCAACCACTTTGATGACTCGATTACCGTCATCGATCTCAAACGCACTCGCGCCCTAGCGACCTTCCCGCTAGGGCCACCAGGTGTCTTAAGTTTGGCAGATAAGGGCGAGCAGATGTTTTATGACGCACGCCTTTCCAGCGATGGTTGGTATAGCTGCCATAGCTGTCACACCGACGGGCACAGTAACGGGCAGCGCAGCGACACGTTTGGCGATGGATACCGAGGTGCGCCGAAGCAAGTGCCCTCGCTATTGGGCACGGCGGAAACCCCGCCCTGGTCTTGGAATGGCAAGATGCCGATGCTGGAGGCTCAAATCGGCAAATCGCTGGAAACGACAATGTGCGCGGAGAACGTCGAGCTAACTCAGGTACAGGCGTTGGCGGCCCATTTGATGAGTCTTCGTCCGCCTCCTTCACGTAGCACAGCGCGTGGTCGAACAGACACGGCAGCGGTGGCGCGCGGGCGTCGCGTGTTTCAGGAGCTTGGTTGTAGCGATTGTCATCAGCCTCCTCGCTACACGTCTTCGGATGTCTATGACGTGGGACTCAAAGATATCGACGGCCACCGCGAGTTCAATCCACCGTCGCTATTGGGAGTTGGCCACCGTCGTCGCTTATTACACGATGGTCGAGCGAGCGACTTGCAAGGAGCGTTGCTGATCCATCCTTTCGGAAGTCCCGTCCAGCTGGATGATCAACGCGAAGCGGACTTGCAGGAATTTTTGCTCAGTCTTTGAAGTTTCTGTTGCACCTGCATCGCGAAAAGCCACGGCCGCTATAGATACATTCCCACAAAGCCGCCTCCTTCGTCGCATTCCTTCTGGATCTGTTCAATCCTTTCCTTAGCCCGCTGCAAATCTCCCGCCTGCACATACAAATCGAAATCTCGTGCAACCGCACGTCGAACGGTTTCCCCAAACCAATCGACAACCGGCTGCGTCAGCCAATCGCACGTTTCTCGTTGCAAGCGGACATCCAGTTCACACGACTTGCAACGAACGTCGTCGGCATCGGTGAGCACGGTCCCTTCGAAGGAGAACTCCAGTCGACCGTCTTGGTCATCGTTCATCAAGTGAAACACGCAGCGAGCGTTGTGCAGGTAATAGGCATTATGAGTTCCGTGGATTTCGATCGCTGATTTAATGCGCTCGCAAAAAGCCTGGTACCGAGGCGACGCGTCGAGCGGAACATCCAAGCGAGTTACGGAGCGTAGCGGCAAGCAATCGAAGTTGATTTCAACCCAGCGTCCCATGGCCATCCACTTTTTTCGATAGAGCTTCCACGCGTATTAGTTCCAGCCCATCGTCAGCCAACCCTCGCGAGTTGAAATGTAACTAAGCGACAGATCTCGCAGTTTCTCCCAGCGATCCGATAGCTGAATCCCTTCACCGCCCAGCTCTTTCTTAAACAGTCCTTCAAACTTATTGGTGATGAACGTCTTGTTGCGAAGCTCTGTCAAACTCAGACGTTCACTGTCTTTGTCTGGATAAGTGACTTCGATATCGCCCACTCGGGTGAGTCTCGCTCGTCCGTTCTGAATGCCCAGTTGATAGGTCGCGGCAATTTGCGTCGTCTGACGAAGCTCTTGATCGCCCCGCAAGAATCGTCGAGCCCGTAATGCGACAACGACCTGATCCTTATTGAACTCGATTCTCAACGGTCGCTGCAAATCGAACGTGATTGCCCAAGGATCTTCGTCTTGCTTCAATTGCAACTCTTCGGGAACTTCACCCGTCACCTCTTTGACTAATTGCTGGGCACGCTCGTCCGTGACTGTCAGTCCACCGATGGCGTTGACGGCCGTGTTCAGTAGTGTGGTTTCGTGGACTTGGGCGACCAACTGATGTTCAGCGACTTCGGGTGGACTCGACGGTGCCGCCAACTGACTGGGTTTTCCCTGGAGAGCGGCCATCTGCAAACGTTCTTGCGTCGTCCAAAAATGGACCCAACGGGGGAAAATTGCACGCTGCTGAAGCGGTCGCTTCAATTGATCTCGTAAACGCGTGTTGCCGGCCGCGAGACGGTCTCGAGATTGTTCGTCCATGCGATTCGCCAATCGTCGTTCCGCACGTCGCGCTGAAATGCGCTCGGCCAACGGTTCTTGTTGCGCGCGCCCGCTTCCAGGCCATTTTGGTAATCAAGTTCGACGCAAAGGCGGACTCCGAGCGAATACTCGAGATGCGGTTGTCGGTCGAGCAATGGGCGATTGCAGGCTCGCCCCGCACTCCCAAGCGATCGATCAACAATCGCTTGCGGGCAAATACCTGCGTGACGCCATGGCTGTAGATCCGTACAGGAGACTGATGGCCAACGGTCTGCGAATTGGCCACACCCGACAACTGCAGTTCCACGATCGCCATCTCGTCGCAAGGCACTAAATTGGCAGTCACTGTTCCCTGCATCTGGGCGGTGCCGCAAACATGCGTCTTGAGAATCATTTCATTGACTTCGGTTAGCTCGGATACCGGTTCGGCAAAGCCCGTGGCGACCGTCCGAGCTGCAGCCGATACCATCACATTGGGATGGTCGAATTGTTGACGGACTTGGGCGACGAGTTGCGGGGCCTGACCCAGGTGCTCGAGCCATTCCAGTCGCGCGGTCAAGTCGGCTAGAGGGCCACCCGACTGTGCGGCCCCCGCCTTCAAATCGTTGTCAATTGCCGCTAGTTGTTCTTGATAGAGCCGGGCGACGTCCGCGTCGGCGGTGGCAAGCGTCTGTCGACGATAGCCCAGCAACGCATCGCGGACGGCGACGAAAGGAGGCAGTTCCAGACCTGGTTCGCCGGTATAGTACTGTGTCAGGATTTCGCCTAGGACCCGGGCGTCGGGTTCCGCATCCGCCGCAATCTGCTCCTGCAACGCATCCCACTTCAGATACCGTCGCCATGCCGCCGCGTTCTCAGCACTGCCCTGATTCAGATATCGCTCGAGCTCTCGCGCGGCCGTAGTCAAATGAGCACGACCCTGTTCGACCTGCTGCGAGGTGAGCGGTTGAAATTCCTCCTGTGGCAGGGCAACGCCCGCGGTCGTCGCAGGTACTGCCGATTCTACGTTCGCAGACACGGGCTCTCCCGCCGCATCGTTTTCGACTCCGACGGCAACGACCCCATCGATCGGTAACAGCCAAAAGGAAGTCAGAACCAGGATCCACCTGCTTCGCTTCCGTGTACAGCAGACGCGTTTCATTCCGTCGCTCCTAGCCATCGTCGATTTAGGCAGATTGCCGAAGCTGGCAGGTCCACTCCCACATGCCGGCAGCGCCTCGACACGAATGGCTTCCCGCCGCTGGCGGGCATTTCCAGGGGAAAAACAGATGGAGGGCATCTTAGACGGCAATTGCCCCGGAGACAACCTATTCTGCGCAACGCACACAGCATTAACAGCTTGCAAAGATTCACGGTCCTCCGCGAGGCGCGTCGGACAGACTGAGTACCAATAACCTAGCCCGCTGTAGAGGGTCGGCAGGGGCCCTTGCCGACCGGAGGGGCGTTGGGCGGGCATCCGCCAGCACACGCGATACAGTCCGTTCAGCCCCCCGGCATTGCGTGATTTTCCCGCAACGGCTGTTTCCAAAAAACAACATGTTGCATTTTGTCATGCTACGTTTCCCATGGCAAATGGTCAGCGCAATCGTCGTTTTATGGCACCAGTCTGGGGGAGTATTCGAGTGTTCATGGGTGGGAAACGATTGACGCTCGGGATCGGTGTGGTATGCCTCTGGCTGGCATCAACCGCGTCGGCCCAACTGAGGTTACCGGCCATCGATCCGTCAGGACAGCGGATCTTGCTCCCGGCACCAAACTACACGACGCTCAATTCCTCCGTTGATTCGGCTACAGGTCGCAAACAGCACCCTCTGATCGACCATTTGCTTCATCGGAAGGAAACCTCAGCACAAGGGCAGAGCACGCAGGGTGGACTGCTCGGTCAAGGTACTCCGGCTTTCGTAAGCCCTCCCACCCCGCCGGAATGCCCCGAGGGGATCATGCCGAACACGACAGGTCCCGAATTGGTCGAATCGGTTCCCTTTGGTCCGGTCGCACCGCGCGTGATTGTTCCGGGCAAGTGTCAGGATCCCGCCAGGGCGGCTCAAGATTCAACCAAGGGTTGCCTGGGACACACGATTCAGCCCAGCAATCCTCAATCGCTCGTTTCCCTCTCGCCCAGCAAGCAAGTGGCCCCGGTCGGCAGTGAGGTCGTGCTCATCGGTGGCGTCTGTGACGGAACGGGCTACTACCAGATGCGAGCGCCGGTGGAATGGACGATTTCTCAAGGCAGCGTGGGGCATTTCGTCGATCCGGGTCGAGCACAAGTCGGCGCATCTCCGCTACGAGGTCATTTGGGGGACTTCTTCGCTGAGCCTCTGCCCGAACTGCTTTCGAACAACTATGCCATCGGTGAAACTTCGCGCAAAGTCCAGGTGTTGACCCGCGGAACGACGGAAACCAGCGACGATTTGATTGTCGAGTCAGGGCAAACATGGATTGGCCTCTCATCCCCACTGGAAGGAACCACGTATGTCACAATCATGGCGCCCAACTTGGACGGCTGGGAACAGCGAACCCAAACGGCGATTGTGCATTGGATCGACGGACAGTGGACTTTTCCGCGACCGGCGATCGTCCAGGGGGTTCAGCCCCATATTTTGACGACAACGCTGCGACGCAAGGTGACAGCGGGGCCTATTTTTGGGTGGATCGTCCGGTACGAGATCCTGGATGCGACCGCCACGTTTGACGACGGCAGCACGACGCGCGAAGTGCTGACGGATTCGACCGGCGAAGCGAGCATCAACATTAGGCCGGCACTGGCAACCGGGGGCAGTGCACAGGTCAAAGTCCAGGTCATTCGTCCTCCTCAGGGTGGAGAGCGCGATCCGTTGGTGTTGGGCGAATCAACGACGCGCGTCACGTGGACGACCTCGCAGGTCGCCGTGCAAATCGCGGGTCCGGAGTCCGTCGAGCTAAACGACAATCCCACGTATCGCATCACCGTGAGCAATCCCGGGACAATGGCGGCCAACAGCGTTTACGTGCGGGCGATGGTCCCGACGGGATTTCAAGTAACGAGCGTGTCACCGGTTGGGCAACAAATCGGCAGTCGACTGGATTGGACGCTGGCGCAACTGCGACCTGGCGAAGAACAAGTCTTTGAGGTGTCGTATCGAGTAACACAAAGCGGAACCGCGCGGCACTGTGTCAGTGTTCAGTCGGCCGGAGGCACTCCAATCGAAGACTGCCTGACGACTCAGGTGACGACTGAGGCTTTGTACATCGAAATGATCGGTCCCAATCCCGAGATCCCTCTGCAAATTGGACAGGACATCGAATACCAAGTCACGGTATCCAACCGCGGAGATCGAGCTCTGACGGACGTTGTGGTGACGGACCGATTTGACGTGGGATTGGCGCATCGCGAAGGTGCAGGGCCGATCGAATGGCCGCTGGGCCGACTTGATCCAGGGCAGTCGCGACAATTGGGCCTTGCGTTCCGCATTGCGCAAGAAGGACGACACTGCCACTCGTTGGAAGCTACGGCTACGGGCACTCCACCGGCTCGTACGGGCGCCTGTGTCATTGGCCGCCCCGAGCCTCGGCGAGATCTTTCGGTGGAAAAAACCGGGCCGGCTCAAATGACCGAGGGCGAGCGAGCCGATTTTATGGTCGTCGTCAGGAATACCGGCGAGGCCACATTGGGGAACCTTCAAATCGTCGATCAATATGGTCCGGAATTTCGCCTGGTCATGATGGATCCCCCCGAGAGCAGCGCCGAACGCAATCGCGTGGTCTGGTACGTCACACGCTTGGAACCAGGTGAAACGCGACAGTTCAAGGTGACCTGCCAAGCGATGTTTGGCAACGTGGATCGCGCTTGCACCGACGTGTTAGTACGGTCGGTGGATGGAGTCCAACGCACAGCGGAATTCTGCTTACCCATTCAATCGTCCGGTGATCGTGGCACCACAAGGCCTCCCGATGGCTTGGAATCCCCTCCCCCCGGTTACACTCCGGCGCCGGGCGTGAATCCCGTGCCACCACGAGGGGCGTCGCCACTGCCGGGCGCGGCGCCGTACACGCCCGCCTCGCCGTCGGCCTATGGAGTGTCAGCCAACCAAAACGGTGGACTGGAACTAACACTTGACTCACGAGGCGAACGCTGGACGGTCGGCGATCGAATTGATTATTTGGTGACGATTCGCAACAATCGCAGTGTCGCTGACAATCGCGTCGTGCTAACGGTACAGTTACCGGAGCAGACACAGTTGCAGAACTATTCAGGCCCGGTTTCGGCTGGGAATCCATCGGATGGCTGGCGCACCATCGAAATGGTGCCCATTCAAACGCTGCGGCCCGGCGAGACCGTTCAGTTTTCGTACTCCGTGGTTGTCGCGCAGGCAGGCCAATTGTCGGCACGCGCCGAAGTGCGCAGCGTGAGGTCCCCTGAGGGCATCGCGCGCGACGATGTTTCTGTCGCGAGCAATTAAAAGGGCCAACGGCCGAGCATGCCTCGATTTGTTATCCTGCGGCACGAATTGCCTGCCACGCACGAACGCCCTTCCCACTGGGACTTGATGTTGGAAGACGGGTTTCGGCTGAGGACTTGGACACTTGGTGAACCGCCTAACTCCGACCGATCCATTGTCGCCGAAGCGTTACAAGATCATCGACTTGATTACCTGACATACGAAGGCCCAGTATCGGGCGATCGTGGTCACGTGAGCCGATGGGACCACGGCGAATTCGTCTGGAACGTACACGAAGCGGACCGTATCGTAATCCACCTCCGCGGGCAGCGATTACAGGGCCAAATCACGCTCACCCGTGATCACGCCACTCAGCGTTGGCTGTTGGGAGTTTCGCCCGATGTCGATTCCGCCAACCGCGATTGAGAACCGGTGCCGCTGTCGTCGGCAACACCCTCGACCACAAGCTCACCGGTTCCCATCTCCAATCGCTCCAGCACGACACCCGGCCGTAGCTCGGGGCGTTCTACAGGCAAGGCCACGAGGGCGACGGGGTCTCCTTCTCGTTGAGTCCAACGCAGTGAGATGCCGGATTGATGTGCGACTTCCGTTATCTGATCCAAGATTTTGGTCAGCGGCACAGGCAATACGCCGGCTCGAACTCGCTGTACTCGTATCGCGATCTCGTTTGGTTCGTTGGTCAAGTACGCCTCCAAATTGACCGACAGGACCGTCGAGACCTTTTCGGTATTAACGCGACAAGCCAGACTGGCCATCTGTTCTCGAAATGCGATCCGAGGTGCCTCGACCTCCTTCGGTAGCAGATTCGGAAACTTCTGCAGCAAGTCGGTTGCCAACCAACCGTTCACCTGGTGATCCGTCAAGACCAATGACCAGCGGTGTCCTTCTTCCAAGTCGCTCGCCATCGCGACCACCTGACGTTCAAATTCATCGCCGGCCTGATCCGCCTCCTCCGGCTGAAGCTCCATCGCCAGCTCATAAAACTTCGGAACCGACTGGCTCGCGGTACAACGACAGTAGCCCCAGGAGCACGACACCAAGGACAGCCGCGCAAGAATGATGATTCGCCGAATCCGCCGCATCGTGTAGCGCCTGCGTCTTAGGGCGATCGTGCTCGACGTTCACGTCGCGCGATGTCACGCGACCACCGTGAAAACGAGGCAACTCGCCGAGTTGTTAATGGAAAGATGCTTGAGAGAAGAAGGCGTGAGACGAGCCCCGTCGGCGGGACGCCACAAGGCCCGCTCCTGTTGGGAATCGTAGTCCGCATCCCAGGATGGGTCAATTCGAGTGTTGTGGGACGTATGCGATGCCTGTGCAATGTATGGCAGCATTGACAACGACCACCATTCGACAGGCTGCCGATAGCTGATAGCATGGCGGGCCCCGCAGGGCCGAACTCAGGCGATCAAGTCCCGAATTACCCGACCGGAGACGTCCGTCAGGCGAAAATCACGCCCAGCATAGCGGAAGGTCAACCGTTCGTGGTCGAAACCCAACAAGTGCAAAATCGTGGCGTGCAGATCGTGCACATGCACGGGATCCTGAATTGCTTTGTAGCCGAATTCGTCCGTCGCGCCGTACACCGTACCTCCTTTCACTCCACCTCCGGCTCAGCCAGATGGAAAACCCCCAATGATTGTGGTCGCGTCCCAGTTTGACGTCTCCCGTCCCAGGCTGGGGCAATTCCACAGCCGGCGTCCTGCCGAATTCGCCACCACAGATCACTAAAGTTTCATCCAGCAGACCCCGTTGTTTCAAATCGGTCAGCAGCGCGGCGATACCGCGATCACATTCGGCGGCCAGTTGCCGGTGATTCTGCTCAATTTGCGAATGGGCATCCCACGGCTGGCCGTCTCCGTGGTAAAGCTGCACAACCCTCACTCCTCGTTCGACGAGCCGTCGCGCTAGCAACATCTGCCGCGCCTGCAATCCGGGTCCGTACAAATCCAGGATTGACTGAGGTTCATCTCGTACGTCGAATACTTCAGTCGCCGCAGTCTGCATCCGGTAGGCTGAGCTCAAACGACGCAATCCTCGCTTCCAACTCCGCATCGGCCTGGCGAGCTTGTTGATGTGCTCGATTGAGTCGCTGCAGGAGACTTAATTGCCGCCGCTGCTCGCTAAGCGGCAGATAAGGACTACGCACGTTGTCGATCAACTTATCGACATCCGTCTTGCGCGTGTCGATGTGAGTGCCTTGGTAGCTGCCGGGCAGAAACGCAGCCCGCCAATTCGATACGTCTGAGACAGGATAGCCGGGGCACATCACGATGAACCCCGGCAAGTTCTGGTTCTCGGCACCCAATCCATACATCAGCCACGCACCATAACTGGGCCGCGACAATCGTTCGTCGCCGCAATTCATCAACCGCATGGACTGCTCGTGGTTGGGTGTATTTGCATGCATCGACCGTATAATCGCCATGTCGTCGACGTGAGCAGCTGAACGGCTGAAAACCTCACTGATCTCGATACCCGCTTGTCCGTACTTGCGAAATCGAAAGGGCGACGGAAGTGCGGTACCGGTTGGTCGCTCGGTCGATAAATTTCCCGTGGGGATCGTCCGTCCCGCATATTTGTGTAGTAGAGGCTTGGGGTCGAACGTATCGACCTGTGACGGACCACCATTTAGATAGATATGGATCACATGTTCGGCGGGCGCGAAATGCGGCAATCGATTCGCCGTCGCGAGTGGCCCATCGGCGGCCCTTACTTGAGAACCAAGCCATCCAGATTGCTGCATGATGCCAGCCAAGGCCAACATCCCGATTCCGGTACCCGATTGCTGCAACCATTCGCGCCGATGCATTTGCCCGATCCCCTTCGTTTAATCGACGAATGTGAACTCATTCGTCAGCAACAATAACTGAGCCAATTCGACCCAAGGATCGACGTCCACCGATTCGCCCTCGGACACCGCCTCGTGTATGAATTCCTGGGCGAGCTTCATTTCATCGCCCGAAGCATCTCGCTGCAGGACGCACCGATAGAGCTGCTGAATCCGCCGATCGTGCTCGTCCTTGGCACCGGTTACGCCCAAGGCGAGCCGGCGTGCCTGTTGGATAACGAACGGTGAATTCAGTCCGAACAGCGCCTGTTGAGGGCTGGTGGTGTGAGGACGTTGGCTGGCGGATTGGTCCGGACTGGCAAAATCGAAGACGCGATACATATTGGGCAACTCTTGCCGGTCCACCAGGCCGTAGACGGTGCGACGTCGGTTCTGCGGATCTTCGGCGATTGGCACCGGCCGACCACCCAGCCGTCGGTCCAACTGACCCGCGACGGCAAGCATGGAATCACGCATCGTCTCGAAATCCAAACGATGTCGATTGGCCCGCCACAACCAACGGTTTTCAGGATCTATCTCGCGACATGCTGGACGATCAAGACTGGCTTGTTGATACGTATTGGATAACAGAATACGTCGATGAAGTCGTTTGATGGACCATCCGTCATCGTGCTGCAACGTCCAGGCTAAGTAGTCGAGCAGCTCGGGATGAGTCGGTGGATCACTACGTAGGCCAAAGTCGCTTGGCGTGTCTACCAGCGGCCGACCAAAGTGATGCATCCAAACGCGATTCGCGATCACCCGGCCCGTCAACGGATTGTCCTCCGCCGTAATCGCCTCGGCTAATTCACGTCGACCGCTGCCGTGTCGGAACGGCTGTCGATCCGGATCTAGCGCCGCCAGGAACTGACGAGGCACCTGGCGCCCGAGTGCATTCGGATTGCCGCGGAGGAAAATCCGTGGTTCAACAGGCTCCGGTGAATCGTTCAGGACCATCGCGCGGCGGTGCCACGGCTGACGTCACGGCCAACTTATCGAGCTCGCTCAGCAGGCCGTGATACGTCCCTCGCTCGACCCGCGCCGTATATACAGGTACGCGTGTTCTCGTCGAAAAAAAACGGGGCCCGAGGGCTCAACCAATAGCTCGGCCAACTGTCGATGCATGCATCCAGAGCATCCAGATTCGAGCCAGCATCTTTCCAATGTTGCCAGGCGGCAAGGAAAGCGCGACCATAGGCCTTTGCCACGTCGTCGGCAGATTGCAATGGTGCCGACTGCAATTGGGCCCACACGATTGCGTTGATTTGTCCGCCAGATGTCCCCTCACGACGATCGGCCCAACGCTGCATCACACCGTTCGCACGCGGCGCAAACGACTCGCCTGTTTCATTCCCACTCAATAGTTCGCCCCAGAGGCCAAACACTGGATCGTGTGAATCACAGTGTGCATTGATGTGTCGCCGCCGGCGCTGGATGATTTGAGGTCGTAGATCGTCGGGAGATAGCGACATAAAGAAGACCGACGTTTCGACAAAACTCGGGTCGGTCGTGGCGACCCTCTCCAGATACTCAGGCACACGTCGTCGCGCCGTATCTAACAGCTGTGTGTATTGAACGTCGATGTGATCAGCCAATCGTTGTCGAATCTCGCCGGCCCGCATTTCGAATGCAGCAACCTCGTCAGTGTCTTCAAGCGGTGCAACCAACGGCAGCTCGATTGGCACTTCGCAGCTGGCGAACACACCGTACATAGAATAATAATCGGCCGTGGGAATCGGATCGTATTTGTGATCGTGGCAACGAGCGCCACGTCACGGTCAATCCCAGAAAGCCTCGCGTCACCACATCGATTCGATCGTCATGGACGTCGGGCAGATTGTTATCGAACATCCGTCCCACGTTCAGAAATCCCAATGCAGCCAGCGACGAGGCGCTGGCGTCAGGCAGTAAATCGGCAGCCAATTGTTCATGAACAAAACGATCAAAGGGTAAATCAGCGTTCCAAGCATTGATCACGTAGTCGCGATACGTATATGCATATGGCCGGAGACGATCTGGACCAAACAACAGGACCAGGTCCTTGGTGTCGGCGAATCGAGCCACATCCAGCCAATGGCGCCCCACCGTTCACCGTATGCCGGAGAATTCAGCAGACGGTCCACCACGTGTATAAAAGCTTGTGGAGATGGATCTTGGCAGAATTGCATCACATCGTGCGGCGTGGGTGGCATGCCGACAACGTCAAAATACAGGCGGCGAATCAAGGTCCGCCGATCAGCGGGCGCACGAGGGCGTCAGTCCTTCCAGCTCCAATCGAGAGAGCACGAAACGATCAATTGGCGAACGACACCAATTGGTATCGCTGACGACGGGCAACCGTGGCCGTCTCACCGGCTGGAAGGCCCAGTGGTCCCGCCACGCGTCTTCGCTGGTCTGGTGCGTCGCCACCGAAGATTCGTCAATCGGTAGTGCCGCCCCTTGTTCGATCCAACGCTCGAAGTCTGCGACGACCGTATCGGGCAATTGACCGGTCGGCGGCATTTCCAAATCTTCGTACCGCAGCGCGGCCAGTAGCCGACTGGCCTGTACACGTTCGGCGACCACTATTGGCCCACCGTCGCCACCACGGCGGATACCAACCGAGCTATCGAGTTGCAGCCCGCCCTCCGCCTTGCCTGTGCGGGCCGCGTGACACTCGTAACATTTTTCGGCCAGGACGGGCCGCACGCGCTGCTCGAACAGAGTGAGGCTATCGGCAGCGCGGACGCTCGACAGCGGGGTGGCCCACCACAGGGCCAGCAGCAGGTAGGTAACAAGGCGGGACATGGATCAGCTCCTGGCGGGAAGCCCTGACCATACCATAAACCATGCCTTAGATCACGTCTTATCTATGTTTGCCTGAGCACTGGCCGCTTCCACAGGCGACCCGGGGGAAGATTGTTCTGTCGGTGTCTGGATCGTAACCCGAGCACCGTCCTGCAGCGTAGAATCGGGGGCCACAATCACCGCGTCCCCGACCTCAACACCTTGCAGAATCTCGACTTCAAAATCGTTTCGCAGTCCAATTTCGACATCAACCCGCCGCGCCGAATCGTCTCGTACCAAGAACACCTGCCACTTGCCCGTGGCACTACGAAACACGGCTGCCCGTGGAATCGTGATCGCATCGCCTTTCTGCCCCGTGAATACTTTGACGCGTAGCCGGTAATCGACGCCCAAGTTTCGTCCATCCTGCTCCAATTGTTGCAGCACGCCTGATTCAAAATCGATCACGACGATTACGCGTTGTTGTTCCACGCCGAGGGACGAGACTTTAGTAAACCCCTGAGGGTAAACTTGCGATACGCGGCCGGCTACGGGATGAGGGCCAATCGCAGGCCCCTCGATCGCGACGGCATCACCCACTTGGATTTTGACGACATCCTGAGTTAATATTTCTGCCTCAACCTCCAATAACCGAAGGTCACCCACTTTCAGGAGGATTGTGCCCGCCGAGAGTACGCGTTCGTTGGACACCTCCTTCGACAGTACGATACCGTCGACCGGACTACGGATCATCGCCCTTTCCAAATCCCGTTGAGCCTTAACTCGCTTGGCAACATCCGTTTCCCGCATCAGCCCAACAACAGTCCGCAGGATTTCATAGATGTTCTTATTTAGTTGATCCTTGCGCAAGTCCAATTTCGATTCCGTCATCCGTAATTCGTCAGCTTCCAACTGCGACTGGCTGACGGTGTTCTGCTCGCGCAACGACTTGGTGCGGCTGAACTGCCGCTCTGCGAAGTCATAGCTCGCCTTACTTGCCAACACGGTTTGTTCGGCTTGTTCGATCGTCAGGTTGATTTGCTCTAAACTTTTTTCGTACTGTTCGACGGTGTTTGCGCGTTCGATGACGTCGGTTTCTAGATCACTTGGATCCAGTTGAGCCACCACCTGGCCCACTTCGACCCGATTGCCTTCGTCCAGCGTGATGGGTCGCACGCGCCCCTGCAGCGGCATCGTAATCTCGTAGATCTCAGGCAAGCGTGTTTTTGCCTGTTCTTCAACATACTCGCGGATCTCCTTCCGCTGGGCGATAGCCACGTCGACGGGGACGCCGTTGGGCTGCATGGCAATCGCCGCCGCGCCGGCCGCGACGATCAAGAGAATTGAAATCCAGACCCACCGCCACATGGTTACTATCCTACTGATGAATGCAATAGAGATGACGGTCGCTACGAATAAGCAACGAGTTGTCCACTACTGCCGGACTGGCGTTGAACGTGCTCTCGTCGGTGAACCGATTGTGCCGCAAGACTTCGAACTGAGGCTTGGCCGCCAACACAAACGTGCCATCATACCGCGTGACAACGTACAGCTTGCCGTCCGCGAGGACCACCGAGGCGTATGGCTGGCCACGCATGCGTTCGCTGTAAACGATCTCGCCCGTCTCCCGGTTCACGCAGTACGCCACTTGGTTGCGATCACTTACCCAATACAGGTAATCGCCGTCAATAACAGGCGAAGTCACGTTCGCACCGGCTTGAGCCTGCCACAGTCGATGCGTGTCGGTCACATCTCCTCGACCGCCTGCCCGTACGGCGATCGCTTGGGAGCGGCGACCACCAATGGCATACACGATACCGTCTTTGGATACGACGCTTGGACAAACATAGTCTTCGATGCCGGCACACGACCACAGCGACTTGCCATTCTCCGGATCGAATCCTAGCAGTCGGTTTCGCACACTTACAACCAGTTCGACACGACCGTCGGACAGTTCCACCAAATGAGGTGTGTTCCAGGAGCTATCCATTCCGTCGGCACGCCACACAATCTGCCCTGACGACTTGTTCAACGCGACCAGCGATCCGCTCTCCACACTCGCGTTGACGATGACCAAGTCCTCGTACAGCACCGGAGAAGTGCCGGAACCCCAAGAATGCGTCTTGTCGCCGACGCTCGTTTGCCACAACACGTTGCCGTCAAGGTCCAGGGCGACGACACCCGTCTTGCCAAAAAAAACATACAATCGTTCGCCGTCGCTGGCCGGTGTTGCGGCCGCATAGCCATGGTCTTTGACACGGTCGGTTTCCGGCAAGTTCGGCTGCAATGTCTTGTCCCACAGCGTCTGACCATCCGTCCGATTCACACATACGACATGCAGGCGGAGATCCTGAATATCACCGGGATCCTCGTCATTGATCCCGTATCCGCTGTAACACGTCACGTAGACGCGGTCTGCCAAAACGATCGGGCTCGACGCGCGCTGGACCGGCAACGGTACTTTCCACGCCACGTTCTGTTGGTCGCTCCACTCGGTCGGCAACGCATCGGCCGCTGCCACGCCTTGTCCATGGGGGCCGCGAAATTGCTGCCAATCCGCAGCGGCAAGGCTATTGCACATTGACAGTGCGACGATCAGCCAACTGCTTCGTCCAAACATTGCGCGCATCGGCGTTGTCCTTTACTTTGTGAGCGACGAGATCCAAGGATTTGGATGCCGCAGACGGAAATGTCGGGTTTGTCGCGATTATGGGCAATTCGCCGACGTACGGCGAGCCCCTGATGACGGAACGGCTCAATTCTCCGTCTGGATTGCTACCATCTTGCTAGCCCACGGATTATGCTCACGGATCGATAGGAATTCCCGGTCGATGCCGGTTGGCGATTTCCGTGCTTCCGTGTCCCGCCACCGCTTGGGCCATCAACTTGAATCGACGTCGACCGTCTCGCGACCGCTGTTTGGTTTGAGCAGGCAAGGAGCACTCTAATGGCGGAAACGCAATCGTTGTCGCCCGACTTGCGCGACTGCCTGGCACGCGCAGCCACACGGCATTTGGTCAGCGGTTTGGTGGCGAACCGCGGTGGTGGGCCTGCGCCCGGCCGCGTCAATCTGATTGGGGAACACGTCGATTACAATCAGGGATTCGTATTGCCCATGGCCATTGACCGGCACACGGTGATCGCCGCAAGCCCCACATCGTCGGCCGATGCGCGACAAGCCAACGTTACGCGCACTTTTAGCATCGACCTGGACGATATGCAATCCATCACTTTGCCCGCGAGCAGGTCGCAACGTCACTCGAGCTGGTCGGCGTATGTGCAAGGCGTTTTCGCGGGGTTCGAGGATCGTGGCATCGCAACCTCGCCGTGGGACATTGTGATTGTTTCTTCCGTGCCGCTAGGTGGAGGCCTCTCCAGCAGCGCCTCGCTAGAAGTAGCCGTCGCGACGTTAATTGAAGTGGCCACGGGGCATGTGCTGGATCCACTCGAAAAAATCCGGTTATGCCAGACGGCCGAGCACCAATTCGCGGGCGTACCGTGCGGCATCATGGACCAATTTGCGACGACACTCGCTCAAGCAAATCATCTCATGCTGCTCGACTGCCAGTCACTTCAGACTCATATGATTCCGCTCACGCCACCGGCGCCGATGGTTCTAATCATCAATTCCAACGTAAGACACGAATTGGGCGAATCGCAATATGCCGTACGCCGCCGCC
>CAWAVP010000004.1:0-61710 GCA_963785495.1 uncultured Planctomycetales bacterium
AAGAGCAATACGTTATGTTTACTGTAGCTAAACATCGTATTGCTCAGAGTCCACGAACTCACGCTCGATAATCCGGCAACCACCAACGTCGTGCACCTCGTCTAAAGTCTTGTCGCTGGACCCTGAGTCGGCGATAAGGATCTCATCGGCCAGTTGACTGACCGACGCGATGCAATGGCGAATGTTGGCCTCTTCATTCTTGCAGGGAATCAGTACGGTCAAATGGTCCGACATCGATTCGGTTTCCTTCCGTCGCATGGCGACCAACCGCAGCCGGCTCGCCGCAACTCGCTAACTAACTGGCTCGTCGGAGCGACGTGCGTTGCTGCACGCTTTGGACGATTTGGCTAGTCGAGACGCCTTGGACCATGCCCGTGACACAGACTTGCCCGCCGTAACCTTCGACTACTTCCCGTCCGACCACTTCGTTCTCTTGGTACGTGCCACCTTTGACTAAGACCTCGGGTCGAAGTGCCCGCAGCAGCCCATGCGGTGTGTCGTCATCAAAGATGACCACGTGATCGACGCACGCCAAAGCGGCGAGCATGGCCGCCCGTTCCTGTTGGTGGATGACCGGACGTTCTGGCCCTTTGAGACGCCGAACGCTGCTGTCGCTATTGATGGCCACAATTAGCACGTCGCCCAACGCAGCGGCTTCTTCCAAATAGCTGGCGTGTCCCACGTGCAAGAGATCGAAACAACCGTTCGTCAAGACGACTCGCTTGCCGCGCAAGCGATGCTCGTCACACAGCCCGCGATCTGGTCGACTTCGGAGATCTTCCGTCGGGAGTTGAGTTGATGGACTTTCAGCTCGGCACGAATTTCGTCGCGTGTTAACGGCGCGACTCCCGTGCGATCGACTTCCAAGCCGGCCGCCGCATTGGCCAATGCCACGGCGGTCTCAGCGTCCACTCCAGCAGCGAATGCCAAGCCCAGCATCGCCAGGACCATATCGCCAGCACCCGTAATGTCGTAGACCGAGCGTGCTTTCGTAGGAAACACGTGTCCATTTCCGTCGTGGTATGCCAAGGCGATCCCGTCGGCATCCAGAGTGATGACGGCCATGTCCAGATCCAATTGACGGCACATTTGCGTTCCGGCATTTAGCGCGTCAGTGCGGTCGCCGATCCGCTGACCGGTAAACATTTCGGTCTCGGTGCGGTTGGGTTTGATTAAGGAAGCGTGACGATAGAGCTGAAACTCTCGCGCACGACCCGGATCGACCAGCACGGGCAGACCGCATTGATTCGCCAGCCCGATGGCCGAGGATAGCAGGCGCGGTGTACAGACCCCCTTGTCGTAATCGGAGATCAATACGGCATCCTGTTCTGGAACGCGCTGTTCCAGTTCCGCCACCAGTTGATCTTCAGTCGTCGGCTCGATTGGCGTCGTCACTTCCGTGTCGACTCGCAACATCTGGCTAGGCACGCCGGAACCGGATCGACCGACAAACCTTTCTTTCAGCGTCGTGGGACGGTCGCCAGCGATGTGCAGGGCCGACGTGATGACGCCAGCCTCGGCTGAGCAATTCGCGGAGGATGTTACCGGGCGAATCGTCCGCCACAACACCCACGCAAGTTACGCGAGCCTCTAACACGCTGAGCATTAATCCTACGTTCGCCGCACCACCGGGTCGGTGTTCGCGGCCCTCGGCCGTTAGCACCAGAACGGGCGCCTCCTGGCTGGTCCGGTTCGCGCGGCCGCGCGTGTAACGGTCCAGCATCAGGTCTCCCAACACGAGAATGCGAGGCTGGTGGATTTGCGAAAAACTATCGAGCAGACTCACGTTCCAGACGTCCTTGTCTTATAGAGGCATTGCCGGGTTTGGCCGACGGCACAGTGTAATCGGGATGCGCGTAGCCCGCCTAGAGCAGTCCCGTGCTCGCGCCGGTGTAAGACAACTCGGCAGAGGTTAAGTGATATCACAGTCGTCGCTAGCTTTGATCGCATAAACTGATCTCGGTGACTTGCGCGGAACCGGTTACGCTGCAGTTGAACGCTTGTCCAACAATGAAGCAAACGATCAAGTCAAGACGGAGCAATAGTTGCCAATGTCGCGGTATCGACTTTTCGATCGCAGCAGGCTCGAACTTCGAGATCTGGCGGAGCGAGGGCATGATTTGACACCTCAGCAGTGTGCGCCGCTGCAGCCCCCGGAAAACGCGAATGATGATCCGCAATGGAAGGAGCTAATCGGTGCGATCGTGGCGGCGCGGCGCAATGACCGTCCGGTTGTTCTGATGATGGGAGCACATCCAATCAAACTCGGGTTGAATCGCTTCCTTGTTGATCTGATCAACCGAGACATGGTGACTCATCTGGCGACAAATGGGGCGGGCATCATTCACGACTTCGAGCTGGCGTGGGGGCAGGGCACGAGCGAAAACGTGTCACGGTGGATCCGCACGGGGCAATTTGGGCTTTGGCGACAGACCGGACGGCTCAACGAGATCATACGGCAAGCGGCTCGTCGGCAAGAGGGTTTGGGTGAGGCCGTGGGGCGGACGATCGAAATGGACGCCTACCCTTGCCGTGACCTGAGTTTGGCAGCGGCGGGATGGCGTCGCGGTATCCCAGTAACGTCTCACGTCAGTATTGGTAGCGACATCATTCATGCACACGCCAATTGCGATGGCGCCGCACTGGGACAAGCCAGCTATACCGATTTCTTGATCTTTGCGCACACCATCGCCCAATTGGAGGGTGGCGTTTATCTGAATCTCGGATCGGCAGTCACCGGTCCCGAGGTCTATTTGAAGGCGTTGTCGATGGCGCGGAACGTGGCGCAGACAGCGAGGGGAATCGCTTACCCATTTTACGACGGCCGTGTTCGATTTGGTGGGCTTGCCCGATTCTTTTCGTAGCGGTCCACCGGGTAAGGACCATCCACTGTATTACTATCGACCGTGGAAGACGATCTTGGTCCGCACCGTAGCCGACGGAGGACGCAGCTATTACTTCCAAGGCGATCATTGCCGCACCGTACCGGCGCTGTGGCACGACGTGATTACGGCGTGTCAGCGAGCGGTAACAGATTCTGCAGCTTAGCTTCGAGCGACTCGCGGCCGGCGGTGATTTCGAGTTGGAGGGCGAGCGCGAATAGGGGCAATCGGCCTAGGCGATCACTGGCGATCTTGACCAAGTCCTTGTGCGTGCAGATCAGCGAACCGGCTTGAGGATGAGCGGCGCCCCAGTCCACGAGGTCTGCGATCGTGGTCTGCGGATATGGGTGATGATCTGGAAAGGCGCGAAAATCGTCCAGTGTCCAGGCCAGGTCCGCGAAGGTCTGCTGAAATGCGCTTGGGTTACCAATTCCGCAGAACGCCAACACACGACCCACAGGCCGATCGCTAAGCGGACGCTCGCGCCCGCTGCTCGATAGCAGACCGGCTGGCCGTTGGGCGATTTCCACCCAAACGGCTTGAGGCGCTAACGGCCGTAGCTGGCTTCGCAGCGCGGAACGACGGTGTGGTGACACAAGGTTGCAGCGGGTCAATGCGACTACATCCGCACGGCGCAGCCCGGCGATCGGCTCTCGCAGCATGCCACGCGGGAACAGGTGTTCATAACCCAACGGTTCCGTCGCGTCGATCAGCACAATGTCCAGATCGCGAGCCAGCCGGCGGTGTTGAAAGCCGTCATCCAACACGATCAACTGCGTGTCCAATTCGTCGATTGCGATACGAGCTGCGGCGACGCGATCGGGATCCTGCAGGTGAGGTACGTCGGGTAATTGCGCCGCCAATTCCTTTAGCTCATCGTTTCCCCCGGGAGTTTTCGCCCCGTAGCCTCGGCTGATCAAGGAAACACGGACGTGTCGTTGACGGAACCAGCGAGCGAGCCAGGCTACGAAGGGTGTCTTCCCGGTACCGCCCAGGGTCAGGTTACCGACGCTGACGACCGGAACTTCGACACGATGCACAGGGCGTGTCCCTCGGTCGTAACTGCGATTGCGATAGGAGACCGCCCAACCGTAGGGCGTCTCGGCCAACGCCAGGATCCCACGAGCGCAGCGCGCCGTGAGGTCGTTTCGGTGACCACTGACGATCGCACGATACGTTTCCGGCTTGATCCACACCGGCAAGACGCTCAGCCTATGGCCGCTTTGAGATTCTCATCCAGCTTGGCCAAGAACTGATTCGTGGTCAGCCAGGGCTGATCCTTACCAATCAGCAACGCCAAGTCTTTTGTCATGTGCCCCGCCTCGACCGTGGCCACACACACCTTCTCGAGTGTGTCGGCGAAATGTACGACGTCGGGGGTATCGTCGAATTGCCCGCGGAATTTCAGGCCGCGCGTCCAGGCAAAGATCGACGCAATGGGGTTCGTCGATGTTTCTTCTCCGCGCTGATGTTGGCGAAAATGGCGAGTGACGGTGCCGTGGGCCGCTTCGGCTTCGACCGTATGACCGTCGGGCGTCATTAACACGGACGACATTAGACCCAGCGAGCCGAAACCTTGAGCGACCGTGTCCGATTGGACGTCCCCGTCGTAATTCTTGCAGGCCCACACAAATCCACCGGACCACTTCATGGCGCAGGCGACCATGTCGTCGATCAAGCGGTGTTCGTAGCTAATTCCTGCCTCAGAGAATTGTGTTGTAAATTCCTGTTCGAAGACTTCCTGGAACAGGTCCTTGAAGCGACCATCGTAGGCCTTGAGGATCGTGTTTTTCGTCGACAGATAGACGGGCCATCCGCGGTTCAGACCGTAGTTCATACAAGCCCGTGCGAAGCCGCGGATGGATTCGTCCAGGTTGTACATGCCCATGGCGACGCCTGAATCGGGAAAGTTAAAGACCACATGTTCGATCGGCGCGTCACCGTTCGCCGGTTCGAATCGCATGGTCAGCTTTCCGGCACCCGGCACCAGAAAATCAGTGGCTCGATATTGGTCGCCGAAGGCGTGGCGGCCGACGACAATTGGTTGCGTCCAACCGGGGACCAGGCGGGGCACGTTTTTGCAGATGATCGGTTCACGGAACACCGTTCCGCCCAAGATATTTCTAATGGTGCCGTTGGGGGACTTCCACATTTTCTTGAGGCCAAACTCCTGGACCCGCCCCTCGTCGGGCGTGATCGTGGCGCATTTCACGCCCACACGAGTTTGTTGAATCGCGTGCGCGGCGTCGATGGTGATTTGGTCGTCTGTGGCATCGCGGGACTCGATGCTAAGGTCGAAATACATCAGTTCGACGTTTAGATATGGCAGGATCAAGCGGTCCTTGATGAACTGCCAAATGATTCGCGTCATTTCGTCGCCGTCCAGTTCGACGATAGGTTGCGCCACGTTGATCTTGCTCATCTGAATTCCGTACTTTCCTTTGCGGTGTCGATGGAGGTGAATGGGGGTAACGTTGCCCGCCTATCGTCCCCAGCTCAGGGACCGTCCCGTCGACTGCCCACTGAACCCGGCAACGCTAACAAATGGACCAGCGATCGTCAACGGACGGGATTTGCGATCACAGCACCGGACCGATCATCCACGGCACAAACTCCTCGTCACCAATTCCCTGCGCTTCGCTCTTGGTAGGTTCGCCACTGGCGACGGCGAGTATCCGCTCGAAAACCTCCTGGCCGACGTCAAGGACACTGGCACCGGAAAGGATGCGGCCGGCGTCCAGGTCCATATCGGCCTGCATCCGCTGAAACATTGGCGTGTTCGTGGCGATCTTGATGCTGGGTGACGGCTTGCATCCGTAGCAGCTGCCGCGACCTGTGGTGAAGACGACCAGGTTGGCACCGCCAGCGACCATTCCGGTGATGCTGGCCGGGTCAAAGCCCGGTGAATCCATGATCACCAAGCCCGGCGTTTGGATCGCCTCGGCATACTCGTAGACTTCCATCAACGTCCGGGAACCGGCTTTGGCGATCGCCCCCAACGATTTTTCGGCGATCGTGGTCAATCCACCGGCCGCGTTTCCTGCCGAACGGTTGTCGTCGACCGTTTCCCCAAACAGGCCGGCGTACCACTTCCACCAGGCTATTTTGTCGAGCAGTTTGCGTGCCACTTCCGGGTGAGCAGCGCGACGTGTCAGCAAGTGCTCGGCCCCGACAATCTCGGTAGTTTCACCCAAAATGGCCGTGCCTCCCTGATCGATCAGCAGGTCACAGGCCACACCCACGGCCGGATTGGCGGTCAGGCCGGAACTGCCATCCGAACCGCCACACTGTGTGGCTACGATCAGTTCGCTGGCGGGAATGGGGACTCGCTCCACTTGATTGACGCACGGCAGTAATCGCTTGACGTGGCGGATGCCGGCCTCGATCGTTTTGGCGGTGCCCCCCAACGTCTGCATGGTCAGAGTTGGCGGTCGGCGATCGGACGGCACGACCGCCTGTCCCTGGATTTGCACCAAGTGTTGGTCCTCGATCAAAAAGTCCAGCGTCGCTTTCTCGCAGCCAAGTCCAATCAACAGATAGCCGCCAATATTTGGATGGCGAGCAATGCCTCCCATCACGCGGTTCAGCAAACGATGTTGCTGGCCATTAAACTGCATCGCGCAACCTCCATGATGCGTGAAGGCGACGACGCCATCAACTTGGGGATACGCCCGCAGTCGGTCGGGTGTAAAGTGACGAGCGATCGCCCTGCTGACCGAGGCGGAACAGTTAACGCTGGAGATCACGGCCAGGTAATTCCGTGTTCCTGCCTTGCCTGACGCGCGTCGGTACCCCAGAAAACTACGCGTCGGGTTGGGAACCGAGGTCGCCGCAGCGGCAGGTTCCAGAGCGTGTGTCCGGGGCCGATGGTCGACTGAGACGTTGTGCACGTGAACCCAGTCCCCGGCGGAAATAGGCGCTGGGCCAGGCCGATGGGCTGACCATATTTCAAAACCGCTTCACCGGCAGGGATCGGGCGGCTGGCGAACTTGTGGCCCATCGGGATGGGGTGCAACAATGTGATGGGGGGCTCGGCGTCCAGTTGTTGACCGGCTGCCAGGTCGCGGCGCAGCGATTAGCACGTTGTCGTCGGGATGAATTCTCAGGTAAGGAGCGTTGGCGTGCATAGAAAAACGGCCGTTGACACGACCGTCCGGACCCAGGAGGCGTCAAGCGTGGAGCACAACGGCATTCCCTGCGAAGGTGGGGAACAAAACTCGAGCAATCGCCGACTATAATACAACAAGTCGTGGCCGCCGTAGAGCGTGTTATCGAGCCCGTTTTCGCGGATGCCCGTCGGAGGCGTTGGCGGACAGAAAGCGGCCTGCCCGTTCGCTCGTCGAGGACTACGGCAAACGGTCGGTATTTCCCCGTGTTGCGTACGGCATCAAGTGAATCCCAACTTTACGGAATCAGTGCATGGATCGTCAGCCCACCGTTTTGGCTACCCCAGCGACCAGCCGCACGACGGTCGAACAGTCCGAACTGATTGCTGCGCGACTGCGGCAGACGCGCCGCTACGTCAAGGTGGTCGATCTTTGTACAGGTTGTGTCACCCTGCTGGCCGGTGTTTTGGCCTATTTGCTGGCCGTGGCGTTGATTGACCATTGGGTGTTCGGCCTGACGCCGCTACTGCGTCTGATCTGTCTGGTAATCTTGCTGGCAGGGGTCGCCGCCTATTTTGTCTGGCGATTGCTGCCACCGCTGCTGTACCCAGTGAACTCCGTCTACGCAGCCCACACGATTGAACAGGCGGCCCCCTCACTCAAGAACAGCCTGATTAATCTGGTTTTACTCTCCGGCAATCGAGCTGGCGTGGCCGGTGTGATTTATGACGGCTTGCGACGCCAGGCAGCCGGTCAGTTGGCGCAGGTCCCGCCGGAGGTGATGGTCGATCGTGGTCCGTTGATCAGGGTCGGATATTGGTTCGTCGCACTTTTGGCCTTCGCGGCCATGTACAAAGTGCTTTCGCCGAAGGATCCGCTGCAGTCCGTTGCTCGGATCGCCGCGCCCTGGAAGTCGATCGAACGTCCGGCTCGCGTCAAGATTCACGACGTTCAACCGGGAGATGCCGACGTTTACCGCGGTCAAACGATCGACGTTACGGCACGGATTGAGGGTTTGGATCAGGACGAGACCGCGACCTTGTACTACTCGACCAGCGATGGCCAATACATCGATCAGGTCCTCGTCCTCTCACCCCTTGGCAGCCAGCGTTTTCAGGGCACGTTGAGCATGGGTGAGCGAGGGATTCAGCAATCGATCGTCTATCGCGTGCAGGCTGGTGATGCTCGTAGTTCGGATTTTCAGGTCCGACTTAAGGATGCGCCCATATCGGTGTTCGCCGCGTCAACTACCAGTACCCCAAGTACACGCAGTTGAGCGAACGTGTCGTGGAAGGACAGGGTGACCTGTCGGCCTTAGAAGGGACGCGTGTGAAGATCGAGGCGGAAGCGAATCAGCCGATTGAGACCGCTTTCTTGGAGTTGTTTGTGGGTGGGACGACGGCCGAATTGCACCATGCCAAGCCTGCGAAGGCGATCCGTATGCGAGTGGAGGGAACGCGAGCGACCGGACAGCTTACCCTGTTACTCGAAGCCGATCGCACGACCCCTCAAGCCAGTGGCTACCAGATCCGCTTTACGACGCCGGACGGACAGCAGAACGAGCAACCAGCCCGCTACCCGATCGAAGTCATTGCCGATCTGCCCCCCGATATCGAAATCCTGCAGCCCAGGTCACGAGATGTCGAAGTGCCGGAGAATGGGGCGTTGAGCGTGGAGGTACGGGCCTACGATCCCGACTTTGCCGTCCGCCAGATGCGCCAGTCGTGGGTGTCTCCGGTGGCGTGACAAGGGTTCACGCGGAACTGCTCGAGCAATCACAAACGGGGCAGGTGGCGTCGCAAGTTTCGATTGGTTCCGGCTCAGTTGGGCCTCTCGGCCGGCGATTCGATGATTTACTGGGCCGAGGCGGAAGACAACCGCACAGCGGCGACCGGAGCACCTGCTGCGAACGTCAATCGCACCGATAACTATCGCCTACGTGTCATCGCGGCCACGGCCACGCCACCGTCGGATGACGGTCCCGGCGGTGCCGAGGGCCAGGCTGGCGGACAGGGAGAGGACGGTCAAGGGGGGGCTGGCGGCCAAGACGGTGCCCAATCCGGCGGTTCGCAGTCGAGCGATTCGAGCCCGGGCGGTTCCGATGGTTCCGCGGCCGATAGCCAATCCGGCCGGGGGGATTCCGCTTCCGATGAAGGGCAGTCCGAAGCCTCTGAGGAAGGACAGCCGCACCCGGGCGAAGGCAACACCGGTGAACAGCAGGGAGATGCCTCCGACGACTCGGGGTCGAATTCCGACTCCATCAAGGGAGGCTCGGATTCGGCAGGCAGCTCGGAACCTTCGTCACCACAGGACAACGCGGGCACCGACGGTTCTCCCGCCGATGGGGGTAACTCGTCGGATGCCCGCCGACGATCGACTGGCACGCAACCGTCAGCCGATCGTAATTCCCAGGCCGGCGGGACTCCAGATGCATCCGCCGACGCGGACGACCGCAACGGCGCGACGCCAGAGCCGGGTGAATCCCGCGGTGTGGGACGTGATGAAGAAACGACGGCGGACGATGGCCAGCCGGTGGCGCCGGATGGCAGCGATGATGCCGAGGCTTTCGAGCGGATTCTGCGCCACATGAAAGAGCATGGGGGGAAAGAGCCCATCGCAAGATACGGACCAGGATCGTCAGCGAAACGCCACGGGCGAGGATCGTGGACCGTCGGCGGCTGGTTCGCAACCACCATCTGAGGACCGTTCCGCGGGGGACGATACTCCAGACGCCAGCCGAAAGCCAGGTTCGCAAAACGCTCCCTCGGATGGTCAAGCGACGGACGATGCCACGGATACGGCCGATCCCACTAAGTCCGGGCAGCGTCCGGACGATTCGAACCGCGGGAGTGCCGATCGACCAACGGCCGATGATGTACCCAGCGCCGACCGGGCTGGGTCGAAGCCGACAGAGACGACGCAGAATCATCAGACGCCGCAGAGGGCGGAAGGCGACCGTTCGCCGGGGCAGTCCGCGGCAGATCAATCCTCGTCGGATTCAGCCGATCAACCCTCTTCGGCGGATCCAGCAACGTCGCCGCCTTCGTCGGCCCAGCAGCCCGCTTCCGATCGACAGCGCAACCAAAATCAAAACCGTTCGGGTCAGCCGCCGGCCGCATCCACTTCGGACTCATCAAGCCGACCGGAAGCGGGGGCGGCCGACAATGTGCCGGGACAGCCTAGCTCGGAGTCGGGTGAGGGGGCACCATCGGATGATCCCGCTCAGGGTGCACAGCCGCGTCCGGCCGAGACGCCAACGGATGCCCAAGGGCAGACGGGCCGCGTGCCGTCGGGTAGCCAGCCCGGCGACTCACGGGGTGACGAAGGCACCGGACCAGCCAGCGAGGATTCGGCCGACGAGGCCAACTTCGATTACACCCGCCGCGCCACCGACATGGCGTTGGAGTACCTGAAGGATCAGCAGCAGGAGACGGATCTGCGCGAGCGGCTCGGCTGGACACAGGATGAGATGCAGGCTTTCTTACGACGCTGGGAGCAGCTGCGGCGCGAGTCGCGGCAAAACGGTGAGCGGGGTGAGCGGGCTCAGCGACGTCTACAGGATCAGCTCCGCGGCCTGGGCCTCCAACCCCCCGCAGAGCGGGTGCGGGGTAGCCAGGTGACCAAGGATCCGCTCCGTAACCTCCGCCAGGGAGGCAGCGAGGTCCCGATACCGGCCGAGTATCTCGAGCAGTATCGGGCATTCCTGAAAAGCGTGCCGACGTCGTCGGACCGCCCCAAATAGCATCCAATGTGATTGGTCAGTTCAGCGGTCGGATCATCGTCCGATCTGATTTGATGATTCCACGACGTCGTCTCCGTGTATGCTCACGCCCCTGATTGCCGAAGCGAGGGGGAGTCCTACGATTGCCGCTATGACTCGGGCCATTCCTCGCTACCTGTGTGCTTTTCATCCGAAGGGTGTTCCCCACTACTTTACGGATATTCTGATCATCGGCGGCGGTCTGGCGGGATTGCGCGGCGATTGAAATCGGCGAGGATCAATCGGTCGTGGTCGCGACGAAGGACCGGCTGGAGCAATCGAGCAGCAACTACGCCCAGGGGGGCATCGCCGGAGTCTTGGATCCCGAGGACCGCTTTGAGGACCATATTGCCGATACGCTCGCGGCAGGCGGCGACTTGTGTGACGCCGATGTTGTGGCGATGGTGGTGCGGGAAGCCCCAGAGCGGATCCGCGAACTGATGGCCTGGGGTACGCAATTCGACGAACAGGCAGGGGAGTTGTTGCTCGGGAGAGAAGGAGGGCACAGTCACCACCGGATCGTCCACGCCCTAGGAGATGCGACGGGAAAAGAGGTGATGCGGGCCGTCGTACATTGGACACAGCGTTTTCCCAATGTGCAGCTCTGGAAACAGGCCTTCACGATAGATCTGATCGTGGAGGAACGGCAGTGCCGCGGGGCGATTATCTGGAACCCGTGGCATGGCAAAATGATTGTGTGGGCCAAACAGACGATACTCTGCACGGGCGGGGCAGGCCAAGTATATCGTGAATCGACCAATCCTGCGGTGGCAACGGGCGATGGGATGGCGATCGCTTATCGAGCCGGCGCAGAACTTCGCGACATGGAATTCATGCAATTTCATCCCACGGTGCTGTACATCGCTGGTAGCAGTCGCAGCTTGATCACCGAGGCAATGCGTGGAGAAGGGGCACATCTGGTCGACGTGCAAGGTTACCGATTCATGCCGGATTACGATGAACGTGCGGAGTTGGCGCCGCGCGACGTTGTCGCGCAGGCCATCGTGACGCAGATGCAAAAGAACCGGCATCCCAACGTTTATTTGGACGTGAGTCACCTGCCCGCCGACGACATTTTCGCGCGGTTTCCAGGTATCGCCGCGACCTGCAAACAGTTTGGCATCGACATTACCAAGGATCGCATCCCGGTTCGGCCCGGAGCCCACTACATGATTGGGGGTGTTACGGTCGACGCTCAGGGCCGTACGACGCTCCCCGGCCTCTGGGCGGCCGGCGAAGTGACCTCCAGCGGATTGCATGGCGCCAATCGTTTGGCTTCCAATAGCTTGTTGGAGGGGCTGGTATTTGGCGCCCACGCGGGCCGCGGGGCGTCGCAGGCCGCACGGCAGATCGCCGACAATTTTCGCGTCCTGGACGTCTCGTTTCCGGCGGTCGAGACCCCGGTCGAACCGCTTGACGTCGCAGATATTCGCAACTCGTTGTCCAGCCTCATGTGGCGGTCGGCCGGGGTTCGACGCGACCACCAGGGGCTTTCATCGGCGCAAGACGCCATTCAGAACTGGTGCCGATATGTTTTGCCGCGGCAGTTTAATTCGCCCTCGGGCTGGGAATTGCAGAACATGCTGATTGTCTCCCGGCTCATGATTTACGCGGCGTTGGCGCGGGAAGAGTCGCGCAGAGTCCACTTGAGAACAGATTTTCCCGCCAGGGACGATGCGCACTGGAATCGGCATCTCACCTTCACGCGTGATGCGGCGGATGTCGAGTCCGCGGCGCGCTGACGAGGCGGGGTGAATCGACGCGCTGCGACAAAATGGGGGACAAAACCTAAAAAATTTGGCCCCGACCGAACTTGTCGGACAGTTGATCCTTATTTTACATTATGGAAATCCCTGCTCCAACACACCCCACCGGGGATGACACAAATCTGCCACTGTCCCTGGACGTCACATCGGATGTCACACGTGGTGGAACTCGAAAGGGTCCACCCGAAAGGGTCCACCGGGCAGGCAGCGTTCTCGGCTTCTGATCTGGCCGATGAGTCCGATTCGATTCTGGCGACAGCACAGTGGTTGTCATGCCTGGTGTTGACGGGGCGAGGTGAAACGTTTCACGATGGTTGCATCGTGAAGAGTAGGGACGAAGCAGGTTCGATGGGATGCTCGCGAGCGAGCTGATGTGTCGAAGTGAGCCAACAGGCGGAGTGATCGATGAGTCAAGAGAAAAGTTCATTTCCGATGATTGAGGCCGTAAACTTGTCAAAGTTCTACGGTGATTTTGCGGCCTGCCGGGATATCACGTTCAGCGTTAGCCGCGGTGAAATCGTGGCATTCTTGGGTCCCAACGGGGCCGGCAAGAGCACGACGATGAAATTGTTGACGGGGTACCTCTCACCGTCGGAGGGCGTGGCTCGGATTGCGGGACACGATATGGCGCACGACCGTCTGGCAGGTTCCGAGCGGCTGGGATATTTGCCGGAAAATGGGCCTCTCTATCCGGATATGACACCGGCCACCCTACTGGCGTTTTTTGCTGACGCACGAGGCCTGACGGCCGATCGCAAACGCAATCGCATTGAGGCCGTGGTGGACATCTGTGCGTTGGGAAGTGTCTACCACAAGCCGATTTCTAAACTTTCCAAGGGTTATCGACAGCGCGTCGGTATGGCTCAGGCCTTACTGCATGAGCCTGACGTGTTGATCATGGACGAGCCAACGGCCGGGTTGGATCCGAATCAGATCTTAGAGGTTCGACGCACGATGCAGCGGCTGGGCGAAGAGAAGACGATTTTGCTCTCGACGCACATCTTGCAAGAAGTCCAGGCGCTGGCCAATCGCGTAATCGTTATTAACGAAGGTCGACTCGTTGCCGACGCACCGTTGGCCTCGTTTACGGAAGGTGGCAAGTCGTTGGACGCGGAGTTCCAGCGATTGACGTCATCCGAAACGGTGGCGGTTTAGCGTGGTGCTGGAGTTCGCAAAGCAAGTGGGCCAATTCCCGGATCACGGCAAGTGGTTGTCGCTCGTCAGGAGCCAGCCGAGTTGCCTTATCATATTCAACGAAAGCGCTGAACAATGAATGGGATTACCGTTCCTGTCCTCATGTTGCTACTGATCGATGCTGTCTTTGTTTTTGTCTTTTTAGGCGCGATGTACTTGTTGTTTGGCAAACGGCACGCTGGCGTGGCGGTGCTCAAGCGCAACTTTGTCGGCTATTTCAGTAATCCCACGGGTTATTTGTTTATCCTGCTCTTCGTCGCACTGTGTAGCTTTTGGGCGTTCTACCCCAATGACTTTTTCAATGACAACCTGGCGACGCTCGATCAATTGAATAATCGCTTTCCTTGGGTGATGTTGGTTTACATTCCCACGATCACGATGGGGATTTGGTCGGAGGAGCGACGTCAAGGTACAGACGAGCTGTTATTAACGGTGCCAGCCAGCGATCCAGATATTGTCGTCGGCAAGTACCTGGCGGCGGTCGCGATTTATACGGTTTCCCTGATTTTTTCTCAGGTCGCCAACTTTTTCGTGCTCGCGTTTTTATCACAGGGGGAAGTCGACCTGGGACTCTTTCTGGCGACCTACCTGGGGTACTGGCTCGTGGGGTTGGCCATGATCTCGGTGGGGATGGTCGGGTCGTTCCTGACGCGTAACTTGACGATCGGTTTCATTCTCGGTGTGCTATTCAATTTGCCGCTTGTGTTGGGTGTCTATGCCGACGCGCTCTTCTCGGGCGGCGTGGCTCGAATTGTCTCTCGCTTCAGCTACGCCCAGCAATTCTTTGATTTTGGGCGAGGCGTCATCAGTTTTCGCGGATTGGTTTTCTTCGCTTTGGTCGTTGCCATCGGGTTGTATTTGAGCATTGTGCTGGTGGGACGTCGTCACTGGATGGGAGGCAAGGATGGAGAATCGTTGGCTGGACATTATTTGGCTCGTGTCCTGTCGCTAGTCATTATCGCCCTGGGTTTGAGTGTCTTTTTTATCAATCGCGATATTTGGCGTGTGGACGGTACGGTACAGCAAGTCAACTCGCTGTCGGAAAGCACGAAGCAGCAGATCGGTGAATTGAAAGACGAGCTCCGTGATGGACAAGGTCGCGTCGTGCAGATCGAGGCATTTATCAGCGATCAAATCCCGGAAGACTACGCGATGACGCCGCGTGGATTTGATTTCCAAGTTGCGCGAATTCGAGGCACGCGGAGGGAATCGGATTCGGGTGCTGATCCATGACGATCTGGAGCCCTTCAGTGATGAGGCTGTCCGCGCGGAAGAACAGTATGGTATTCAGCCAGCGACGGTGATGGTCCGCGAGCGAGGGGCGATCCGACAGGAAGATATCTTCATGGGGGCAGCTTTTACCTGTGGTCTGGAAAAGGTCGTCGTGCCCTTCTTCGATCAGGGGATACCCGTCGAATACGAATTGGTCCGCTCGATCTGCACGGTCACCGACCCCAAGCGTAAGAAGGTTGGGATTATCAATACGGACGCCCAATTGTTTGGCGGTTTCGATATGCAGCGGATGTCGCAGACTCCCAAGCAGTTGATCGTCCAAGAATTGGAGAAGCAGTACAAGGTTGTGCAGATTGACGCCGGTAGCCCGATCGAAGAGCAGGTGGATGTCCTGATGGTCGTGCAACCGTCATCCCTGTCGCAGCCGCAGATGGACAACTTGGTGGCGGCGGTCAAAAAGGGAACGCCGACCGCGATTTTTGAGGATCCGATGCCCGTGATGATGAGCGCACCTGGTACCAGTCAGCCCAAGCCACCTCGCGGTGGCATGATGGGCATGGGTGCACCACCGGAACCCAAGGGGGATATCCAGGCTCTGTGGGATTTGCTGGGCATCAAAGTGGTGGGGAACGATCAGTTCGGTCGCTTCAACGCTGCGGTGGTCTGGCAGGACTACAATCCTTACAAGAAGGCCCGCGGCTTTCGCCAGATCACCAAGGAATGGGTCTTTGCGAGTCCCGAGGCACCCGGCGGAGAGAATTCGCTCAACCCCAGCGACGAAATCGTATCGGGACTGCAGCAGATTTTGTTGCTTTATCCCGGTGCGATTCAATCGAATGGAAATCCTGCGTCGAGCATCACTCCAATTGTCAGCACCGGTTCGCTTTCCGGGACGATTGGATACCAGGACCTGACGATGGATCGCGATCCGTTTCAGTTGGAATTCAAGCGTCGAACCGAGTCTGGAGCCGTTGAGGTTGGCGGTTCGCATCCGTTCCGCGCAAAGCCCATGATGCGGCGTCGGCTAAAGACCTCTCCCAGCAAGCGGCGGGGACGGACAGTTTGCCAGTGACCCAGGCGGAAATCGATGCCGCGGATACGCCTACGGCAGAAGGTAGCAATACTACGAGTGACTCTGCGCAACCGCCGGCCGAGCCGGCAAAGATCGACGTGGTCTACGTTAGCGACATCGATTTAATGCACTCCGAGTTTCTCCGGGTCCGCGCAGCCCAACATGAGCGACATTAACTGGAAGTTCGACAACGTCACTTTTGTGTTGAACGTGATTGACGACTTGGCCGGTGACGAACGTTTCCTGGATGTCCGCAAGAAGCAGACTCGGCACAGCACATTGAAGTTTGTCGAGGCCAAGACCGCCGACGCACGGGCTGACGCTGACGAGGCGATTGATCGATTCAATAAAGAGTTCGAACAATTGGAGGCGGAGGCACGCGAGAAGCAAGAATCTACTCTGGCCGAATTGCAGCAGAAGGTACAGGATCTCACGCAGAAGGCGCAGTGGAATCGGGCACGGAGGCATCCGGGCGTGAAGCGCAGCGAGCTCTCCAAGCCGCTATTCAGCAGATGGCCCTCAAAGAACGGGTCGAACAGCGTCGCCTGGACACGACCGTGGAATCGTTGACGCGCGATCGCGACCGAAAACTCCATGAGATCGAACGGAAGCTCGACGGCAAGATTCGTAATGTGCAAAATGTTTCCAAGGCGATGGCGCTATTCCTGCCCATGCTGCCGCCGCTGGCCATCGGTTTGGCTGTGTTCATGCACCGGCGGTCATTAGAGTCCGAAGGGGTCGCGAGTAGTCGGAAACGCTTAGCCCGCGATACGATCAAAAGAAGAATGAATGTTCCCGGCGGAAACGACCCTCGTTCCGTTCGATCCGCAATGACTTCGATCCATCCAAAAGAGATCACGCATCGGCCGATATCGGCCTGATGGTGCCAGGGAGAAACCTGCGATGAACCAGATGACCAAGACCATGTGCTTCGTTGGCGCCGCGATCGCGTCGACCGTTTTGGCGTTTGCGAGCCGCTCGACTCCGGAAAAAGTTGATGCCCTGACTGCGGGTGTTGCCGAGCTGTGTCCCGATTTCAACGATCCCTTGGCGGCCAAGAGCTTACGGATCGTGCGATTCGACGAGACACTCGCCAGTTTGAGCGAAATTGAGGTCAAGGAGACGGGCGGTATTTGGACACTGCCGTCGCACGATGACTACCCCGCCGACGCGGAGAATCGAATCCGCGATGCCACCACGCCCTTCATCGATCTGAAATCGCTGTCGGTGCAGACGGACAACGATGGTGAGCATGCAATGTTCGGCGTGGTAGAACCCAGTGCCGACAAATCAGCAGTCGGCGACCAGGGCGTCGGCACGCTCGTCACCGTCGAAGATGGTGGCGGTAATAAATTGGTGAACCTGATTATCGGCAAAGAGGTCAAAGATAATCCGGAGCTAAGGTATGTCCGCCAACCTGGACGCTCGCGCGTATATGTCGTCAAGATCGACCCCAAGAATTTGCCGGTGAAATTCGAGGATTGGATCGACAAGGACCTGCTGCAGTTGAACGCCTGGGACGTTCAGCAGCTGGTCCTAAAAGATTACACATTCCAAGTGGCCGCCACACTGTCGGGGCCCGTGACCGACTACGACCAGCGTCTGGAAGTCACGCTAACGGATGATAACGGCACTTGGAAGCTCGACGAAATGCTGGTGGCCGAGAACGACGAACTGCGCCCGACGGGATTAAATGAGGGCGAACAGTTGAATGCGGACCGACTGAACGAAATGAAAGAGGCCCTCGACGGCCTGGAAATCGTCAACGTGGAGCGCAAACCCACGAATTTGGGCGCCGATCTACGGGCGGACAAAGGTTTTGCAAATGATCAAGCCGGAATCGAGTCCCTGTTGCGACGTGGCTTCTATCCTGTTTCGATGCCAGGTGGTGGAGTTGAGGTGTTGTCGGCAGAAGGCGAAGTGCTGTGTCGGACGAAAGAAGGCGTCGAATACGTGTTGCGATTCGGTGGTGTCGAAGGTGTCGACACGGAGTCGGAGGAAGGAAAACTGAATCGCTTTCTACTCGTGTCCGCACGGGTCAATGACAACCAGTTTCCGGAACCCGCGCTCGAGCAGCTCCCTGAGACGGTTGAGGAGCTAAAGCAATTCGAGGCCGCGGCGTCGGAAACGTCGACCTCGTCCAGCGAAGCAACCTCGAACGAAGAACCATCGGACGACGACTCGTCCGATGCTGGAGCGACCGGCGAAGCCGCAAGTCCGACCGACGAAAGCTCGTCGGCGGTTCCCTCACGCCGTGACCAACGACTGGCAACTCTGCCGACCGCGGCGTTGCAAGCCTCGGAAAACGAAGAGCAGAACGACAGCGCATCGGCCGATTCCGCGTCGGTGGATGCGTCGTCCAATGAGGACGGCGCCGAAGCGGCGGCTGCCGCCCAGGACGTGGCGACGACGAATCCTGAGGACAGTCAAACGCCAGCAGCGTCGCCGGCGGCCGCTCCCACGACCGATGGCGACGCGGCGGCTGACAACGCAAGCGCCGATCAGGCACCGGCCAGCGATCAGGTAGACTGGGATGCCAAGTTGAAGGTCGAACGGGAGCGGATCACGAAGGAGAACCAGCAAAAGATCGACGAACGAAACGACAAGCTCGGCAAAGCCCGCGACAAAGTGCGCGAGCTGAACTATCGTTTTGCCGATTGGTATTACGTGATTTCGGAAGACGTCTACAAGAAGATCCATCTCAGCCAGGCGGATATCGTCGAACCGATCCCCGCCGAGGGGGAAGCGGCCGACACGCAAAACGACGGCGCGCCAAACCTGGAGGGCCTGCAGTTCACGCCGCCGCAAGCTCCCTAGCGGACATCAGCCATTGTCCGCCGATGTTGGGATTCGCGCTACGTCGTCGCGTCTCCCAACTCCCGGAGGAACTCCAGTGTGTAGATACCGGTGTCGTGTCCGTCGCTGAAGCTGATACTGTACGCGTAGTTGCCGACAGGTCGCATGTCCACGATGTGCAACGGTTGAGTTTCTTCCGGTCGGAGCACAGGTAGCAGATTATTCTTTTGCTTGTCCGCCGAACGGCTTTCTCGGCACGATGCGCACGGACATCTTTCCCGCAGCTTACGTACGCTGAGCTTGTGGGTCTGGCCGTCGCTCCAGGTTATCGACAGCTCTTGCGGTGAGAGTAACTTCAGCGTGGTTGGATGTACATTCATTTTCGGCAGTCGATAAACCGTTGACCTTTGAGTTCATAGCGGGGCAGCGACGCGAGCGGCACGGTCAAAACCTCGACGTGCAACCCCAAACGAATTTGAAGGTGGTGCGCAATTCGCTGCGGTTGATCCAGGGGATCTTCGACTTCGATTGTGAGCGAATCCATCGCGCCCTGTTTCTTTACGGTCAGGCGATATTCGCGAATCTCGGGAAACTCGCGGAGGATCTGTTCGATCGCACTGGGATACACGTTCACGCCGCGGACGATCATCATGTCGTCGACTCGGCCGAGTACGCCACCGGGCAAGTACACGAAGCGGTTTTCGCCTTTTCCCTGTCGATGGGGGATTACAAGGTCTCCCGTGCGATAGCGAAGGATTGGCGCTCCGCTGCGGCCGAGGCTGGTGAGCACCAATTCTGCCAATTCGCCATCGGACGCCGGTTGCTGGTCATCGACCCGCAGGAACTCGGCGATAAACTCACTCTCCACGACAAACAAGCCTTCTCCATCGGGGTCGGCGTAGCCCCACGGTCCCACTTCGGTTGCCCCCGCGTGATCAACTAACTTGGCCTGCCATGCATCCTCGATTTGAGCCCGGATCGACGGGACCGAGCCGCCGGGTTCGCCCGCCACGATCAGGGCACGTACGGCGGATTTCGCCAGCGATATTCCTTCTGCTTGGGCGATCTGAGCCAGATGGAGGGCGTAACTGGGGGTGCAGCAGACCATCGTGGCTTGTTCATCGCGAATTAATTGCACGCGCGCCGCACTGCTCATCCCGCCGCCAGGAATCACCAAGGCGCCGCGTTGGACCAAGGCGTCATTCGCACTCCAGAAGCCAATAAAGGGTCCGAACGAAAACGCCATCGCAACTCGATCATGAGACGTCACGTCGGCGGCGTCCAGAACGTACTGCCACGTGTTGATCCACCACTGCCAGTCGGCGGCTGTATCTAGGATTACTAGAGGTTTGCCTTGGGTGCCCGAAGTGCGGTGATAGCGAATATACTCGTCATGCTCATAGGTCAAATGCAAAGCGTGACTGTGGGTGCCGGCAGGCGGGTGCAATTCCTGTTTCGTCGTCAGCGGCCAGCGTTCAATGGACGGCAGACCGTCCAGAACCGTCGCCAGCCCTTGAAGCTTGGAAGCGTAAAACCGATTGCGTGGCAGAATGACTTGCAGCAATTGATTTAGCTTCTGCAGTTGCAGTTGTTGTAGCGTCTGGCGGTCCAGGCGTTCCAATTGGCGACGAGAGGCAAAGCTAGGGTCCGGCATGGGTCCTATCATACGAGTTGATAGCCGCCGCTTAAAGCGTCCTTCTCTTCCGATCGATGGGAGGGTAGGGGGCTTTGAGCTGAGGCGAGGGCGTGGCAAGATAAGCGGCTTCTGTCGCCGTAACGCATGTGGTCCGGTTGCCGGAATGGAGGCGGCCGGTGTGGCTGTTCCCGAACTCCCTTTACAGAGATACAGATTCCGATGTCCTCGCTATCTCGTCGCGGTTCGCTGCTTGTCATCTTCTTAACCGTATTGATTGACCTGTTGGGATTCGGGATCGTGCTGCCGTTATTGCCGCTGTACGCCGCTCAATTCACGATGGACAAGAGCGGCTGGCAATTAGGCCTTTTGATGGCCAGTTTTTCTGCAATGCAGTTCCTGTTTGCGCCACTATGGGGACGCGTATCGGACCGTATCGGTCGGCGGCCGGTCATCATGATTGGTTTGTTGGGGTCGGTCGTCTTCTACACGCTGTTTGGCTGGGCGACAATGCGACGCAGTATTTTCCTGCTGTTCGTTTCGCGGATCGGTGCCGGGATGGCGGGCGCGACCATCTCGACGGCTCAGGCCTATATCGCCGATACAACGACGTTGCAAGAGCGACCGCGCGGCATGGCCCTGATCGGGATGGCCTTTGGATTGGGGTTCACGTTTGGACCGTTGTTGGGATTGTTGGCCGCGCCGACGGGGCAGGGAGATCCCGGTCCCTGGCCTGGGTTTACTGCGGCCTTGCTGTCTGGCGTAGCGTTGCTGCTGGCCTGGTTCTTGTTGCCCGAGTCGTTGCATGCTGACAGCGAAGTGGGAGAGCATCCGTTGGTTGACCTGCCTGCGCTACGCGCGGCATTTGCCGTGCCTTCGATCGGCACGCTCATCTTGGCCGTTTTCGTCTGTGTCTTCTCGTTTGCCAATTTCGAGACGACATTGGGACTGCTGATCAAAGGCGAAACGTCGCCCCCGGTATTCGCCTTTACATTTCAACAGGTGTGTTTGACGTTCGCGTACATTGGATTTGTGCTGGCAGTAGTCCAAGGTGGTTTTGTGCGGCGAATGGCCGGCAAGATTCCTGAGGGAGGGATGGCGGTGGGAGGCGCGATCGGCGAAGTGGTGGGATTTGTCTTTTTGGTGCAGGCGGTGGCTCAAGGCAGTGCGTCTTGGCTGTACCTGGGACTCACGATTATCGTTGCCGGCTTCGCCTTCATCACGCCATCGCTCAATTCGTTGATTTCGCGTCGCAGCGATCCACATCGGCAGGGCAGTATTCTAGGACTTAACCAAAGCGTTAGCGCGCTGGCCCGGATCTTTGGATCGGGGCTGGGGATCCCACTGCTGATGGTGAATGCTCGACTGCCCTTGTTCGTGGCCGCCGGACTGATGACGGTGGGGGGATTGTTGATTGCGTGGAGCGCTGGCCGCGGCAGTGACTTCCAGGCCGCGGCGGAGGGCCCGCTTTGACGTGGAGCTGCGCTAGCTGCAGTCCGTTCCGTAGCCACCGCCGCCGGGAGTTTCAATCGTCAACACATCGCCGAGGCCCACCCGTAGCTGTACGCTTCCGAGCAGTCGACGTTCACTCTGCCCGACAGGTTGCCAACGGTTTTGACCGAGCTGACCGGCCTGCCCGCCCGCCATGCCGTACGGTGGGTACGGCCCGCGTCGTTGCGAGACGATGGATACCTGTAGCGGCGCCAGGAATTCGAATTCCCGGATCACACCGCAGCCTCCTGCCAGACGACCACAACCCCCCGATCCGCGTCGTAACGCGAATTGACGAACGCGCAGCGGATATTTCCGCTCCAGCACTTCCGGATCGGTCAGCCGAGTGTTGGTCATGTGCGTCTGGACGGCATCGGCACCGGGGCCGTTCGCCGTGGCTCCCGCACCACCGCAGATCGTTTCGTAGTAGGCGAACGAATCGTCCCCGAAAAGCAAATTATTCATCGTGCCCTGGCTGGCCGCCGCCGCGCCGGCGCTCCCAGCAGGACGTCGACGATCCGCTGCGACGTTTCTACGTTTCCGCCCGCCACCGCCGGGCTCTCTTCCGCGGATTTACCCTCCGGCGGATTCAGAAGACCGGGCGGGACGATCAGTTTCACGGGTGCCAATACTCCCTGATTCAACGGCATGGGTTCGTCGATCAGACAACGCAGGCAATACATTACGGCGGCCGTGACGATTGCCAGATTGGCGTTCAAATTGCTCGGGACAACGTCGGATGAGCCGCTGAAATCGATGCGAGCGAGGTCGTCCTGGATGTCGATCCGGACGCGCACGATGGCTCCATCATCCAAGTAATCCGTGAATGAGTAATGTCCGTTGGGCCGGCTCCTCAACGCCTGCCGCATTTTGGTTTCGGCCGCGGTTTGAATGTGTCCCATGTATGCTTCGACCACCGACCAACTGTAACGCTGTACCAGCCGTTGCAGATCGTGAACGCCTCGCTGATTGGCGGCGATTTGCGCTCGCACGTCGGCCAGGTTGGTCGCCACGTCGCGCGATGGATAGGGGCCTTGCTGCAGCAGTCGTTCCAACTTTTCAAGCTGCGACTGACCTTGATCCACGATCTTGAAGCTGCGAATCAACACACCTTCTTCGGCAAGGCAGCGCGAGAACGGCGGCATGCTACCGGGCGTGACGCCTCCGATTTCTGCATGGTGAGCGCGGCTCGCCACCAGAAACTGCAGCTCGCCGGAAGTGCGATCGAATACCGGCGTAACGACCGTCACATCGGGCAAATGCGAACCGCCACGAAACGGGTCATTTGTAATCACCACATCGCCAGCCCGCAGATCCTGGTGATCGCACAATACCTGCCTGACCGTCTCGCTCATTGCGCCGAGATGTACGGGAATATGCGGCGCATTGACAACCAGCGAGCCGCTCCGAGTGAACAAGGCGCAACTGAAGTCTAATCGTTCCTTCACGTTGACGCTGCTGGAGGTGTTGCGCAAGGTAATGCCCATCTGGTGAGCAATGGACTCGAAGTGGCCGTTGAAAATCTCCAGCGAAATTGGATCGCTGTGGGTGGCAAGCTGATCCGCCGACGGGCGCGCCTGATCGGTCAGCAGCAGCTCGCGCTCAGACAGCATCTCGGCCGACCAACCGGGATCGACGACGGTCGTCGATGTATCCTGGACGATAATCGCGGGGCCTTCGATTCGATCGCCCGGTTGTAGTTCATGGCGGTGCAGATAGGCGGCCTGTCGTGTGACTCCATCGAGAATCATGTCACGAGTCTGCGTGATCGGCCGTGGCTTTGCGGCGAGTCGCATCGAGCGGGGCAAGTTCCAACCGCAGCGTCCCACGGCCTCGACGCGCAACGCGACGACTTCGAGCGCCCGCCCCTTTTGCGCGTAGCCGTATAACTTGTAATGCTCTTGGGAAAACTGACGGGCGTAGTCACATCGTGGCACGACGTCGACGGTCAGCGGCCAGTCTGTGCCTTGATACGCAATTCCAGCGAACGCCGTGTTTCGGTGCGGTGATCAGGGATGCCTTCCAGCGCGATTTGACGCCGAGCTTCCGTCTCCAGTTCGCCGAATCGTGCGTCGAGCTGCGATTCGACCTCCTGTAGCGGCTGATAGATGCCCTGCTGAACGTGGCGCGTGACGTCGGCCAGTCCCATGCCGAGCGCACTCAGCAGGCTGCCGTCGGGCGGATCGAGGACGTGACGGATTTGCAGTTCCCGTGCGACAGCGCAGGCGTGTTGTGGCGCGGCGCCGCCAAACGCTACCAGTACATAGTCGCGTGGATCATAGCCTTGCGCGATAGAGACGGAACGGATTGCCTGAGCCATGTTTGCGTTGGCAATTTTCAGGAAACCGGCCGCCAAGACCGGCAGGGAATAATGAGTTCCCGTCGCGTCGTGGATGGCTCGACACAATGCCTCAAGACGTTGGCGCACAACATCTTCCGCTAGCGGAAAAGGAAAAGCTTCTTGGGCAAGACGGCCTAAGCACAGGTTGACATCGGTGACCGTCAGGGGACCGCCGCGACCATAACTCGCCGGGCCGGGGTCGGCGCCGGCACTATCGGGGCCGACGGCCAATTTGACGCCGTCAAAGTGACAGATCGAACCTCCGCCCGCGGCCACCGTTTCGATCGCCAACATGGGAGCCACGACGCGGACGCCGGCCTTTTCCGTTTCATACTCGTAGGCGTACTGACCGTCGAAGCGAGCCACGTCGGTACTCGTTCCGCCCATGTCAAATCCAATCGCACGGGCAAAGCCCGCGGCCGTTGCCACTCCCGCGCAGCCAACCACACCGCCTGCGGGGCCCGATAGAATACTGTCCTTGCCCTGGAACTGTTCCGCGGCAACTAGTCCGCCGGCGGATGTCATGATGCGCAACGAAGTGGGATTTTTAGTCGCGATCGCGTCCGACAATCGTTCGATATAATCGTGCAGCGAGGGAGTCAAATAGGCGTTGACAACCGTGGTGTCTCCCCGCGCGACCAGCTTGATTAACTGTGCTTGATCGCTGGAAATACTGACTTCGCGAAACTCCAATTCCCGCGCGACTGCCGCCACCTGTTGTTCGTGCGCGGGATTGGCATAGGCGTGCATGAATCCAATCGCTAAGGCCTCGATACCCTGCGCACGAAGTGCACTCAGCTGGTGCCTTACGTGGGAAAGATTGGGGGCGATTAACGGCTCGCCATCGGACGTCATGCGTTCCTCGACTTCCACGACGCATTCGTACAACGGAGCGGGTTTGAGGATCGTCAGGTCGAACAGACGTGGACGGGCTTGGTACCCGATCCGTAGCACATCTCCAAAGCCCTGCGTGGTGACCCAAGCGACACGTGCGCCGCGTCGCGTCAACAAGGCGTTGGTGCCACGAGTGGTTCCCAAACGCACGGTCACCGCTGGCAGTGCATCCGCGAGGCGGCAACCAAGCAGGTAACGCATCGCCACGAGTGGTGCGTCCAATCCGGCGGTCAACTCATAGTTCTGCCCGGGTTGAGGCGCCTCATGCAAGGCCTCGTCCAGTGTGATGTGGCCTGCCGTGGCGTCGAACGCGGCGACTGTGTGTTGGGCCACGACATGGCCACCGTCGTCCAGGAGCCGCAGTTGCCAATCGGTCCAGAAATCCGCGGGATCGCCTTGCCGCAATGGGTCGACCAGAATTCGTCGTGAACTGTCAGCGCGGAACGGCGCCTTTGATGACACCGGAGCTGAGCGTTTTTAGCCGACGTTGCCGCCCCTGCGGATCCCGCGCAAGACAATCCGTAAATGTGCCGCCAACGTCAATCCAGAATTCCCAACCACTCACGTCCCGGTTGTCCTGAATGCGGTTTTGATGCGGACTTTAATCACTGCCACCGATTGAGAATAGCTGCGAATAGGTACGCAGATACATGTGATGATTGGCGACCGCCGGCGTGCTGCGACTTGCCTCTCCTAGCGGATTTTTGCTCAGCAAGCGGAACTGCCGACCGGTGGCCAGGACGACGACCGTGCCGTCATCGTCAATACAGTACAATCGGTCACCGGCGATGACAGGAGATCCGGAATAGTTGCCGCCGACTCGCTCTTGCCAGATCTGCTCTCCGCTGGCCGCACGGATGCAAGTGACAATTCCCTTGTCGGACCAAAGGTAGACAAGACCGTCCTTGGCGACGGGCGTTGGAACATAGGGGCTTGTTGCGCACTTCATAGGCCACTTGAGGTTCATTTCCCGGGCGCACCGCGACTACATAGTTGCCGCCCGCGCCCGACCCGGTCGTGCCAAAGATCAATCCATCGGCGATGATCGGTGAGCTGACGGTTCGCATTTCGAAGACATCGATTTGCCAATTCTGAGCGCCCGTGCGCGGGTTCAGGCTGAAAATGCCGTCGGCCGTGCTGCAGCCGATCAGTTCGTCAGCGCCTTGGGGGGAGCGATATATACAGGGGACGGAATACGAAACCACTTCGCTCCATCGTGTCTGCAGCCAACGTTCTTGACCCGTACGACGATCCAACGCGACAATGCGACTCGTTTCGGTGCGTTCCCCTTCGCGATCCGGTTTCTTTTCCAATAGGGATAGAATCACCAGATCGTCGAAGAGGATCGGCGAGGAGCCGAAACCATGTTGACTGGCAAAGGGACCGAGTTGCTGCTGCCAGACCGTTTCTCCCTCGTGGTTTAGTGCCATGATGGTGGCTTCCGCGGGGGTTGCCCAAGCGACGTATACGTGATCGGCATCTACAGCGGGTGTCGTCGATGCGAAACTGTTTCGGTCGTGAATTGTGTAGGTGCTGATAGGGAAATCTCGTTGCCAGACGATGTGGCCGTCGTGGACGTCGACCGCCAGCGCGTATTGCGTCGCGGACTCGGGATCCGCGCTCATCAGGTACACGTGATCCTGCCAGCTCACAGGTGATGAGTGGCCGATACCGGGTAGTTTGGTGCGCCAGTTGTAGTCGCTTTCCGACCACATCGCTGGGATCACGTCGTCGCTGATGCCCGACCCGTTCGGTCCCCGGAAGCGAGTCCATTCCTCTGCCCAATTCTCGTGCGCGGTCCACGTTGCCATACAGGCCAGCGCTATCACCAGGCTCAGACTGTGCGATCGCCGCATTGTTAATCCCCCCGATTTGCCAGAATCCAGCTGTCTCGATACTGCCACTACCTTATCCTGTGGAATCACGTGCGAGAAGTCCCACGTGTGCAATCCCCGCCGTCGCGTGAATTCCTTTTTCTCTGCAGTCGTCGGTCGCGGCTGGTCAGACGCGGAGCTGCGCAAAAACTTGCCCCAGGGGTAATGCGGCATCGGTCGGGGAGGCCCAAAAAACACGTGCCTCGCAGATCGAGACACGTGTTTTGGTTGGTTTACTCAGAAATTCTGTGGACATGCGTGGACGTAGCACAATGGCTCGCTCCACGCCAAGCACTAGTTCAGGGAGCCCTGAAACCCGGCACTGCTGAGGGCCTGTACGGCCGCCGTTTGGTCGAACTTGCTGGCGTCGACTTTAACTCGAGCCTGCTTCGCATCGTAATCGACTTCCACGGAGTTGACGCCCGCCACCGACTCTAAAGCGCCCTTGACCTGCGGAGGACAGGCCACGGAGCACTTCATGCCTTCAACGGCAAAGACTAACTGAGTCAAGTTGCTGTCATCCGCCACGGCTTCTACGCTGGGGCTGCTGACGGCGGCGGAAGTCGAGTTGCTATCCGAGGCAGGGCTCGAAGTGTCCGACGGTTGACAACCGAGCGGGATGGCCAACAACAGAACAAGCCAAAGTCTCTTCATGCTGAAAACTCCTGACGTTCAAAAGGGATAGGGAATCGGATTGGAAGAGGGCGGGGCGATATCGTCCATGGCGCCAGTTGGAACCCTTGATTATAGTGGGCCGCGTGGGAGCGCGAAAGCCGGGGGGACGGTGAGATCGGTGGGCGAGGGCCCCGGGGTGGCTCAGGCGGCTCGCTCGACAGACTCTGCTTGATTCAGTTTGTTGTACAGCGTTTTTAGACTGATTCCCAGTTCCTCAGCTCGCGCGGCTTGTTGCCTTCATGGCGTTCCACGGCGCTCATGATGGCTTGCAGTTCAATTTCACGCAGTGTGAGTGAACCGGCCAGCTTGAGTGTACTGGACCGCAATCTCCGGGAATCGAAATGGCGAGGCAGGTGGTCGGCGGTAATGGGAGGTGCGTCGCAAAGTATCGTCGCGTGCTCAATGACGTTTGCCAATTCCCGCACGTTGCCCGGCCAGACGTGGGCTTTGAGGGCCTCAAGTGCTTCGTCGGAAATGGCGTGCGGATCGTCGGCGCCGGAAAACCGTAGCCGCCGCAGCAGGTGTTGCGTTAATTGCGGCATATCGTCCAAGCGATTGCGGAGTGGTGGTAGGAGGATTTCGAACGTATTGATGCGAAACATCAAGTCTTCGCGGAAAAGTTCTTCGTGAACCATTTCCTCCAGCGGTCGGTGCGTCGCACAGACGATGCGGACGTCGATCGTAAATGCTTGATTCTCGCCGACCCGCCGGATTTCTCCGCTCTCCAACACGCGGAGTAATTTCGACTGCATGGCCATCGGCAATTCGCCAATTTCGTCCAGCATCAAGGTGCCGCCGTTGGCGACCTCGAACAGGCCCACACGATGTTCGTCGGCGCCGGTGAACGCCCCTTTGCGGTGACCAAATAACTCACTTTCAATCAACGATTCCGGTAGGGCTCCACAATTTACCGCCACGAAGGGCATGTCACGTCGCAGGCTTTGATCATGCAAGGCTCGCGCCACCAACTCTTTTCCCGTTCCCGTCTCGCCTAAGATCAAGACCGTGGAATTGGTCGGTGCGACTTTGGCGATCAACTCCCGAACTCGATGCATAACGCGACTGTCGCCAATCAGCCGCGAATCTCCCTCGATCTGTTCGAGCTGCCGTTTGAGAGCACGGTACTTGTTCATCAGTTCACGCTTGTCGGCGACGCGCTGAAGGAGACGATCCAAGTCCGCGAGGGTGCACGGTTTGGTGATATAGTCGAACACACCGTGTCGCAGGGCGGCGACGGCCGTTTCCAGCGACGACTTACCCGTCATGACAATCGCGTCGGTATCGGGAGACATATCCTTGGCCTTGCCAATGACATCAATGCCGCCGATGCCCGGCATGTCTAGATCGACCAACAGGCAGTCGTAGGTGTTGCGTTCCAAAGCGGCGACGGCAGTTAGGCCATCCGGACAGACCGTCACTTCGTGACCCATCCGACGCAATTCGCGACTGAGCAGGTTTTGCAGCGACTTTTCGTCGTCGGCGAACAGCAGCTTGAGCGATTTTTTAAGCGGCTTCGTAGTGATGGTGATTCTCCTTGCCGTCGGGGTTGAGCGGTAGGCGAACGGTCAAGCGCGATCCGTGGCCCGGTCCGTCGCTGTGGACATCGATTTGTCCGCCATGTTCGTTAATGATGCGATACGTGATTGACATCCCCAAACCGGTTCCCTGGCCATCGCGGCGGCGCGTAAAGAAGGGCTCGAACAAATGCGCCTTGACCTCGTCCGTCATGCCGCAGCCGTCGTCTTGGACCACCAGAACCGCTTCGTCGCGGTGCGTTGTCACGGCGACCGTGACGGTGCCAAACACATCTAGACTCTCCAGACCGTTGGTGATCAGATTCAGCACGACTTGTTTCATTTCCTGGGCGTTGACTGGGACCAGGACCGACGCGTGGCAGTTAAAGCTGATCTGTTTGTGTTTATAGGTTCCCAGATGACGGACCATGTCGATCACGCCCTGCACCAATTCCGAGAGATCGACTTCCTGTTTTTCAATGTCGCCTAAGCGAGAAAAGTCCAGCAGCCGCCCCGTAATCGTTTTGCAGCGAAAGGCCTCGGTCTGCATCATCTTCAGATAGTCCAGAATGATCTCCAGCGGATTCTCCTCTTCGTCCTCCTTCAGTTGTTCTATCAGGGCAGGGTGGGCCGAGAACACCTCGTCCAGACGGCGTTCGAGCGACTCGGCGGAAAACGCAATGGAGGCCAAGGGGTTGTTGATTTCATGCGCTACGCCGGCCGCCAGGAAGCCGACACTGGCCAATTGCTCGCCTCGAATCACTTCGCGAGTTCGTTCTTTGACTTGCTGATCCAGGTCATCCCGGATTTGCTGAAAACGCTCCGTCATGTCATTCATGGCCTGAGCGAGTTCTTCCATTTCGTCGCCGGAATCCAGACGAATGCGGTGATGGAAATCGCCCCCGGCGACGCGTCGTGATCCTTTGATCAAGGTCCGCAGGGGGAGGAACACCCAGCGATAGAATAAATGGAGCAACAGTACAATCAACAGCGCGGCCGCGATGCTGGTGATCCACGTGACGACGATCCAGATGCGATAGTAGCCGCGGACCTCTCCCTGCAGATCCAGCATTTTCGCATGCAAATGTCCCGGGATTTCGGCAGCCATGATGTCCAGGTCGCCAACCGCATCGCTGAGGGCCAATCGTGTGGCTTCTTCCGCCGGAGGCCAATTGGGGGCCGACTCGGCAAACAAGACATCGATCTGAGCCAATGTGGCACCCATCTGCCGCACGTTTTCCAACTCACGGTCGATATTGCCGATATAGCCGCTACCGACGCATTTTCGTGCAGTCGTCGCCGGTATCGTTCCAACGCCGTTTGAACCGAATCCAAATGCGCGCCGAACTGTCCGCGCATCAGAGCGTAGCCGATCGACGAGCGATCGGAGTCCGAACTGAGCATTTCGTTGGACGTTGATTCCGGCAGGGTGGCACGCAAGGCGCCGACCGATTGGGCCAGCGTCAACGTCAGCGGCAGTTCGGTTGCCCGCAGGCTGACGTTTCTGACGAGCCCGCGCAGGGAATACACATTACTGAACCCACTGACGGCCAGAATGGTCACGGCCACCAACAACAGGCCTATGCCCAGCGTTAATTTCTTACGAATAGGCCAATTGCTGAACATCGGGGTGTCCTTTCCCGTACGTGGAGGAAGTGAGCCTGCACCGCCGTGGGGCGGCGGAGTGTAGCAGCGGGGACGCTTTGGACGCAAGGTTCATCCCGGATGTCCGGCGACCCTATGTTGTCCGACCCTATGTTGTCCGACTTCCAGTTCCCGGTCGCTACAGTCCTCCAGAGGCTTACCGCGGTCCCGCCTTTGGCACGCCTCGGTGTCGGACTTGTTAAATTTCCGCATCGTGGTTACGATTGAATAAACCGTTTAACCTGGAGGGTTTGCGTAAGATGCCCTGCCTCTCAGCAAGATCTAGTTCAAGGAACGACTCGATGCGCGTAAAGCGGAAGCCCTGCTATCTTCCCGTTATTGTGGCGACTTTCCTGACCCTTGTTGGCGTCGTGAGCTTGCCGCGGCAGGCTGTCCGCGCCGATTTGGCGGGGCCTCAGCCCAACGATCGAAACGTCGCCCTGATTGTGACCACGTTGCTCAAAAATGAGCATCTGCTGAAGCGTCCATTGAATGACGAGATTTCGCGGAGGGCCCTGCAGACCCTCATCAAACAGCTCGACCCGATGAAGATTTACTTCTATCAGTCGGATGTGGACGAATTCATGGAGCAGCAAGATTCCCTGGATGATTCCGTGAAACGCGGCGATATCAAGTTTGCTTACGAGGTCTTCAAACGGTTTCTCAAACGAATTGACGAGCGTGTCGAATTTGTGCAGGAACTGTTGAAAGTCGATCACGACTTCACGGTCGACGAAGAGATGGTGACTGACCCCGACGTTGCGCAATATGCGCGGACGCGTGACGAGGCCTATGACCGCTGGCGAAAGCGCATCAAGTACGACCTGCTGGTCCTGAAGACCGAGGACGTGACGGGCGAAGAGGCGATCGATCGGCTGACGCGTCGCTATACGAGCTACGACAAGCGGATGCATCAGTTCAGTTCTGATGATCTGCTTGAAATGTATCTGTCGGCGATTACCACCGCTTTTGATCCGCATACCAATTACATGTCGCCTAGCTCGTTGGAAAACTTCGAAATTGCGATGAAGCTGAATCTCGAAGGGATCGGCGCGGCGCTGATGATGACCGATGGCTATACGGTCGTGAGCAAGGTCATTCCCGGCGGAGCAGCCGACAAACATGGCAAGCTGCAGCCGGAGGATCGTGTCGTCAGCGTCGGCGAAGGGGACGAAGGCCCCATGGTCGACGTGATCGACATGAATTTGAACGATGTCGTGAAATTGATCCGAGGCAAAGCGGGTACCGTCGTGAGATTGGGCGTCAAACCGGCCAATAGCAACGAAGTGGAGATCTACAAGATCACGCGGGCACGCATCGAGCTGAAAGACAGCGAGGCACGCAGCGAGATTATCTCGGAAGGCCAGAAGCCCGATGGCTCACCTTTCCGCGTCGGCGTGATCGATCTGCCGAGTTTTTACATGGATATGAGTGCCGCACGCCGCGGGCTCACCGATTTCAAGAGCACCACGCGAGACGTCCGTGCGATCCTGGACAATTTCCGTGAGCAGAACGTGGACGTCGTCGTGCTTGATTTGACCCGCAATGGTGGCGGAAGCTTGACGGAAGCCATCAATCTAACCGGCCTGTTCATCGATCAAGGACCGGTCGTGCAAGTCAAAGATTCAGATAATCGAGTCCAGCACTATGACGATTTGGAACGCGGTATGGCTTGGAAAGGCCCGTTGGTGGTCTTAACCAGTAAGTTCAGCGCCAGCGCCAGCGAGATTCTAGCTGGGGCTATCCAGGATTACGGGCGGGGGATCGTCGTCGGCGACAAGTCGACTCACGGCAAAGGCACGGTCCAGAGCCTGTTGGAATTAGGTCGTCAGATCTTTGACATTCCCAATCCGCCGAACTTGGGCGCACTGAAAATCACCATGCAGCAGTTCTATCGGCCCAGTGGCGAGAGTACGCAGAAGCGTGGTGTCTTGGCCGATGTCGTTTTGCCATCCTTAACGACGCATATGGACGTCGGTGAAAGTGATTTGGACTATTCGGTGGAATTCGATCGCGTGGACAAGGCTCCCTTTACTAACTCACCCATGGTCGACGCTAACTTGCTCACCGAGTTGAATGCCCGCTCGATGGAACGACGACAAGTTTCCGAAGATTTTAAAAAGCTCCAACGACGGATCGAACAGTATCAGCGGCAAAAGGCGAAGGATTATGTGACGCTGAATGAGGAGAAATTCTTCGCAGAACGTAAGGAATTCGACGCCGACAAAGAAGACGAAGCGAACCTGAAGGAACAGATGGAGACCGAACGTCCGGTATTCCGTCACAACTACTACAACGACGAGGTCCTGGACATCGCGGTCGATTACGCGAATCTGCTCACGGGCCCCAAAGTTGCGGGGAAATAGGATGTTTAGGAGGTCGCAGGGGCTTCCTGCAAAGGCAAGTGGAGGCCATCGTAGGCCAACGCCATGCCCGACGGGAGTTGTGCGTTGGTGGCGTCATGGTCAAGGTCGTGGCTGACATGCGTAAAGTAGGTCTGTCGCGCTCCGATCCGTTCGGCCACCGCCACAGCCTCGTCCAAGCTGAAATGCGTGGGGTGGGGCCGCCGGCGTAGGGCATCGAGGATCAAGACCTCCAGCCCTTCCAGTCGCGACCAGCTCTCAGGAGGAATCTCGTTCGTGTCCGTGCAATAGGCAAGTTGGCCGATGCGGAATCCCAGCACTCGGAACCGAGGACCGTGCTCTAGCCGGATGGGGGTTACTGTTTCGCCCAGAACGGCGAAGGGATCGGTCCCGATGGGATGAAAGCTCAATTGAGGCGTCGCACCCGCATGGGTCGGGGGTTGGAGACTGAAAGCGTAGTCGTACACGTGGCGGATGCGTTGTTCGACGACCGGTTCACAATAGATCGGTACGGGCTGCCCCAGATAGAACTGGAACAGCCGTAGATCGTCGAGCCCATACAGGTGATCGGCATGTTCGTGGGTGAATGCCACCGCGTGGACGAGGCCGATCTGAGCACGCAGCAATTGGGTTCGTAGATCCGGGGGGGTGTCGATCAGTAGCACTCCCTCGGGCAAACCGACGACCGCCGCGCAGCGTAGACGATGGTTACGGGGATTGTTGCTCTGGCAGACCGGACAACTGCAGCCAATCACGGGGACACCCACAGAGGTTCCGGTGCCAAGCAACACGAATTGCCCGCGAATATCGGAGGTTGTGATGTGATGAGCCAAGGTGAAAACTCGAGTAGGGATGACGGATTTGCTGCCCGCTGCCCGCCGCTTGTCCCGCCGTTTGGCCTGCGTGGCTGGGCGAGTGATCATCATCCAAGTGTCCGGTCGACACCGGCCGGCGACGCGGGGATGGATGCAACCGCAGTTGACCATCCACGACAATCGTTATAAGCTACCACGCAAGAATGATTTACGTTAGACGAGGTGAGTTGGCGGCTTAAGGACAAGTCGTTAGCGACTGGCGTCTGCCTGGCCAGGCTGTGGCCGCTCTGAAGGACGTCCTCCCCTCTGGGGCGTTTTATCATGAATTTGCTGGAACGAATTTGGGAATTTTTGGGGCTGTTTTTCGGGGGCATTCTGCGCGGCTTCGAGCGTGCGATGACCTCTTTGTTTGGTTCGTCCAACGCCCGTTACATCAAAAAACTGCAGAATAAGGTCGACTCCATCAATGCGTTGGAGTCCCATTATGGGCAGATGAGCGACGAGGAGTTGCGGCAACAGACGACGCTCTTTCGCGAGCGTCTGGATGCCGGGGAGACGCTGGACGATCTGTTGGTCGAAGCCTTTGCCGTGTGCCGTGAAGCGGGCAAGCGGTATCTGGGCATGCGGCACTACGATGTGCAGATGATCGGCGGCATGGTCTTGCACAGCGGCGCCATTGCGGAAATGGTGACAGGCGAAGGCAAGACGTTGGTGGCGACGCTGCCTGCCTATCTGAACGCGCTGGCGGGCAAAGGCGTGCACGTGGTCACGGTCAACGACTACCTGGCTCGTCGCGACATGGAGTGGATGGCTCCCTTGTACATGGGCCTGGGGTTGTCGGTGGGCGCGATCCAAAGCGACATGGAAACCTCGGATCGCCAACAGGCCTATAGTCGTGACATCACGTACGGCACCAATAACGAATTTGGTTTCGATTACCTCCGCGACAACATGCGCCCGGCGGCTCGGGGCGATGATCGTTATCCACGGCAATACCAGCAGTCTCAAGGGCGACTGAGCTTCGCGATCGTCGACGAGGTCGACAATATCTTGATCGACGAGGCTCGTACGCCGCTGATTATTTCAGGGCCGGCCCACGAAAATATCCGCAAGTACGCCGATGCCGATCAGATTGCCCGCAAGTTGCAGAAGGGCGAACATTTCGAGGTCAATGAAAAAGATCATAACGTCAGCCTAACGGATGCCGGTGTTCGCGAAGCGGAACGATTAGCGGGCGTGGAAAGCTTTTACACGGCCGGCAACATGGAGTGGCCGCATTTGCTCGATAACGCCCTGAAGGCTCATTACTTGTACAAGCTGGACGTGAACTATGTAGTCAAAGAGGGCCGCGTGGTGATCGTCGACGAGTTTACGGGACGGTTGATGGAAGGGCGTCAGTGGAGTGACGGTTTGCATCAGGCGGTCGAGGCCAAGGAAGGAGTGAAGATCAAGGAAGAGACGCAGACGTTGGCCACGATCACGCTGCAGAACTTCTTCAAGCTGTACGACAAGATCTGTGGGATGACCGGCACGGCGATGACCGAAGCCAACGAGTTCTGGAAGATCTACAAACTGGATGTTGTCGCCATTCCCACCAACCGTGTACTGCAGCGGCAAGAACACCCCGACGTGATTTATTGCACGGAGGAAGAAAAGTATCGAGCGATCGCCGAGGAGATTGAGCGATTGCACAAGTGGGATGTGATTACCGTCGCCAAGGAAGAGCTGGTGGGGACGGTGATTAAGCAAACTGACGATACGTTGGTCGTTCAGCCGCGGGGAAGTAGTCAAAAGGACGAGTACAAATTGGCCAATGTCACGGACGTTCAACGACATGGCCGTCCCGTCCTTGTGGGAACGACTTCGATTGAAAAAAGCGAGCTCCTGTCGGGAATGCTGGAGCGGCGGGGCATCAAACACGAAGTGCTCAACGCCAAACATCATAAACGCGAAGCGGAAATTGTCGCGCAGGCGGGGCGTATTGGGTCGGTGACGATCGCGACCAACATGGCGGGGCGCGGTACGGACATCGTCTTAGGTGGTAACCCCGAGACGATGGCGTGGGCCATTTTGCAGGATAAGTACGCCACACGATTGGACGTGCCTCGCGAAGAATGGGATGCGTTGGTTGAGGAGATTGAGCAACGGGAGCGAATGAAGGAAGAGGGGCAGCAAGTCAAGGGGCTGGGCGGCCTGCATGTCATCGGCACCGAGCGCCATGAAGCCCGCCGCATCGATCTGCAGCTGCGCGGTCGCTGCGGCCGACAGGGTGATCCCGGAAGTAGTCGCTTCTACCTGTCCCTCCGGGACGACTTGATGCGCATTTTTGCCGGGGAATGGGTCGAGAAGATTCTCAAGAACTGGGCCGGCTGGCAGGAAGGTGACATGATCGAGAGTCCGCTGGTAACGCGGCGGATTGAGGCGGCACAGAAGAAGGTCGAAGAGCGAAACTTCGAGATTCGCAAGAATCTGCTGGAATACGATGAGGTCATGGACGAGCAGCGGAAACGCGTCTACAGCTATCGTCAGGCGATTTTGGACGGCGTGAATTGTCGCGATCTCATCCTGGCCATGGTCGAGGAACAAACACAGGAGAATATCCAGCGTTTCCTCGAACCCAATTATCGTAGCGACACCTATGCTGCGTGGGCAGGACACCGACTGTCGACACCCCTGGAAGCCCGCGATTTCCGTAACGTCGATGACGCCACGGCCGAACAGCTCGCCCGCGACGCCGCGGAACGAGCCGCCGAAACTCAAGTGCTGGATGCGATCGAAGAAAACTTGCCCGAGGACGAAGACGCTGCAGACTGGAATTGGGGCGCCCTGGCCACCTTTGCTCAAACGCGATGGGGTCTGAAAGTCACCGATCGCGATCTGAAAAAGTGGGGTCGCGACAATGTGGCGGAACATTTGATTGATCAGGCACGGGTTTCAATCCAACACGTGGACCTGAGTGACGGTCAGGAATATCTGGATGAGGATTTTCCGCTGCGGACTGTGTGTGCTTGGGCACGGCACAAGTTTGGCTTGGAGATTGAGCTGGACGAAGTGCGGAGTCTGGATCGTAACGGTGTCATTCAGCTAATTCAGGACCGTGCCATTGCGGCTTACGACCAGAAAGAAGCCGAATACCCGGTAATGGCCGGCATGTACCGTTTCCTCGTGCGGACCGCCGCGGGTCCGCCGCGGCTCGATCGTGAGGCCGTGGCGCATTGGGCTCGACAGCGTTTCGAAGCGGATATTAGCTTTGACGATTTGAAAAACCGTCAACGCGACGAGATTCGTGAATTGCTGTTGCAGTCGAGTCGCCGACATCAAAAGCGGGCAAACGAGCTCATTCAGGAGGTGCGACAGCGATTGGATCGCGTGTTCGCCGATGTCGAAACCGGGACGCCTGTTGGTGAAGCCGTGGCGTTGAGTGATTTGCAGGAGTTGGCGGATTGGTTGGAACAAACGGTCCATCTCGCTATGCCAACCGAAGAGTTGGTGGGCTTGACCGCGCCGACCTCGAACGCAAGTCGCTGCAAGAGATTGAAGATCGCTACCGGCCTGAGATCCGCCGCATGGAACGCCAGCTCGTTCTGCAACTGGTCGATAGTGGCTGGAAAGATCACTTGTTGGCTATGGATCACCTCCGTAGCGCCGTTGGGTTGGTAGGCTATGCGCAAGTCGATCCGAAAGTCGAGTACAAGCGCGAAGGCATGAAGCTGTTTGATCAAATGTGGGACTCGGTCGGACAACGTGTGACCGACCTCGTTTTTCGCATGGAGCAACTTGATGAGGGCTTCGTGGGCTCGACCTGGGTCGAGACTTCAGCGGTGCACGAGTCGGCGCCGGCGGCGAGCGAAATCGCGCAACAACAGCAGCAAGCGATTGAGAACAGTCAGGGCGAAGTGAAAATCGAGACGATTCGCAATCGAGGCGACCGCGTAGGCCGCAACGATCCCTGTCCCTGCGGTAGCGGAAAGAAGTACAAGAACTGCTGTTTGCGTGCCCGCGCCACGTGATCTCGTAGAGTCAGCAACGGATCCCTCGCCACGAGGCCTCGTCGTAAATCGTTGCCGGATGTCCCATTGGCCGGCGAGTGCGGGAAAGGATTCCCATGAGTTGGCTGTTGAATTTGATCTACGTGTGCGTCCTGCTGGCTGCGTCCCCATGGCTGCTTATTTCGGCATGGCGACATGGGAAATACCGCCAGGGGTGGCGAGCGAAGTTCTTAGGGGCGGTGCCGTCAAATTCGCAGCGGGGCCCATGCGTTTGGTTTCATGCCGTCAGTCTGGGCGAAGTGAATCTATTGGCAACGTTGCTCGACGAGTTCTGTCGGCAGCGTCCTGAGATAACGTGCTACATAACCACGACGACGTTCACGGGCTATCAGGCTGCCGTTCGACGCTACCCGCACCATACGGTCAGTTACTGTCCCTTGGACTTCAGTTGGGCCGTCCGTCGGGCGATACGCCGTATTCGTCCTCAAATGCTCGTGCTGGTGGAATTGGAATTGTGGCCCAACCTGATTGCCGCGGTTCGCGATTGCGGTGCCCTCGTGGCGGTGGTAAATGGCCGAATCAGCCCGCGTAGCTTCCGCGGCTATCGGCGGCTCGGGCGGCTCATGGGGCGATGGCTGCAGCACATCGATCTGATCGGTGTGCAGTCCGACGAATACGCTCAACGTTTTATCCACCTAGGCGCTCGCTCAGAACGTGTCGTCGTGACAGGGTCACTAAAGTTCGACGGAGCGCCGTTGCAGCGTGAAAATCCTCTGACGCGTCGCCTTGCCAAGTTGGCCGCCGTTTCGACTCAAGATGTCATTTGGGTCGCAGGCAGTACGTTTCCACCGGAAGAGCGGTTACTCATCTCTGTCTTTCAGCGTCTGGCTGACGACTATCCCCGGCTGCGTCTGTTCTTGGTACCGCGCATCCCGAACGTTTTGATGACGTCGCGGAATTATTGCAACAGGCGCAACAGCCCTTTGCCCGGCGAACTCAATTTGACGACAGAGATGCGACTTCGGCTCGCGTGCTGTTGATCGATTCTGTGGGTGAGCTCGCCGCATGGTGGGGGGTAGCTCAGATCGGCTTTGTGGGGGGGAGTATGGGGAAACGCGGCGGCCAAAACATGATTGAACCGGCGGCCTATGGTGTGACGATTTGTTTTGGCCCTCGAACCGAGAATTTTCGTGACGTTGTGCAAGCGATGCTTCAGTCGGAAGCGGCCGAAGTGGTGACCGATTCCGTGCAATTGGAAGATTTTGTGCGACGGGCCTTGGACCACCCGCAAGCCGCGGCCCGCCAGGGACAACGAGGCACGATCTGGTGCAGCGGAATCTGGGGGCCACGCGTCGCACGGTCAACGGTTTGCTACAGTTGCTGTCGAAACCCGCCATCACGGTCACGCGACGCAGTGCCTAAATTGGACGGTGGTTGGGAAACGCTGCAACGGCACACACAAGTCCGTTCTGCCGGTGGAAAAAGGTGGCCGCAGGCCCGGACATGGGTGGTGCGTGCGACCGACACGAGTGACATCACCCCTGACACCCGGCGACGTTTGCCCTCATCGGACGCTCCGATCCTGTCGATTGCGCTGATCCGCCACCGGTTCTCCGGTATCATCCGGGAACTGGACGGTTGCCAATGAAAGCGGTCTAAGTTTATAGTAAAAGCTTGGTCAATTTGACGATTGCGCCGTCCGGCGGAGACTGATGATAGGGGATCAATTGTGGCGACAGGCAAGTTCTTGTTTACCAGTGAATCGGTCAGTATGGGGCACCCAGACAAGCTTGCGGATCAGATTTCCGACGGCATTTTGGATGCGTTGCTCGCCCAAGATCCGATGAGTCGCGTGGCATGTGAGACGATGGTGACGACCGGCATTGCGATTGTGGCGGGAGAAATCACCACGAGAGCGATCGTTGATTACGCCGATGTCGTGCGGCAGGTTATCCGTGACGTGGGCTATACGGATGACCACATGGGGATCTGCGCCGATACATGCGCGGTGATGGTGTCGATTGATAAACAGAGCCCCGACATAGCGCAGGGCGTGGATGACGACGCCACTTCCGGCAAAGATGTCGGCGCCGGCGATCAGGGCCTGATGTTTGGTTACGCCTGCAACGACACACCCGAACTGATGCCGATGCCGATTGCCCTGTCCCATCGGATTCTCAACCGCCTAACCGAGGTTCGCCATCAGGGTGTCGTCGATTGGTTACGGCCGGACAGCAAGAGTCAGGTGACGGTGGAATATGACGGGCATCGACCCGTGCGGATCGACACGGTGGTGATTTCCACTCAGCACTCGCCGACTGTCGCGAATGAAACGATCCGCAAGTTCGTTATTGAGGAAGTCATCAAGCCCTGCTTGCCCGACGATCTGGTGACCGGTGAGATCACCTTTCACATCAATCCGACGGGACGCTTTGTAGTGGGGGGACCGCAGGGTGACTGCGGGCTAACGGGCCGCAAGATCATCGTGGACACCTATGGTGGCTGGGGGCGTCATGGCGGCGGAGCTTTTAGCGGCAAGGATCCTACCAAGGTGGACCGGAGCGCCGCGTACATGGCGCGGCACGTCGCCAAGAACATCGTCGCGGCAGGGTTAGCGGATCGCTGTGAAGTTCAGTTGGCGTACGCCATTGGGGTCTCGGAGCCGATCAGTGTCTTTGTGGATACCGAGGGGACAGGCCGCGTCGACGACGAGCGGATTTGCCAGGTCGTACGCGAGTTCTTTCCGCTGTCGCCGCGGGGAATCATCGACTACCTGCAACTGCGACGTCCGATTTTTCGCAAGACCGCCTGGGGCGGCCATTTTGGACGCGACGAGACGGACTTTACGTGGGAAAGCACGGAGCGCGCCGAGGAATTGGCATCGGCGGTGTTAGCCGACGCCGTCGCCAAATAGCGTTGGTGGTAAGTTCCGGCCCGCGATTGGCCCGGTGTTATTCCCGCCGCGCCACGACATCGCTAAGCGGGAGGGAGCCGACATGGAGTTTGGCGTATCCGAGCACCCTGGGCCGCAAGGGCTTGGGCGGGGTTGGAGCGGTCAGCCATCGTGGCGCTCCGCAATTGGCTGGCTAGGTCGAGCGGCTTTTCTGAGCGCCCTGATGCTGGTGATTGTCCTCTTGTCACGACGGATTGTCGGCGCCTTTCAGATGCCACTGACCGTCACGGAACTTGTCTCGGCAGCCTTTGCCAGCGCCGGCTTTGTATTGATGGTCGGTCGGATGATGAGATACGACGTTCGCCGTCGTTGGTCCACGCGGCGCACGGTTCCTCGGCGCTTGGGGCATTGCTGGTGCTGTTCGCGGCGACGGTAAGCTTGCCAGGATCGAAGGGGTTGGGTTTATTCTTGCTATGGGGCATCACTGGGGCGGCAGCCAGCTGGGTTTTATTTCGCTGGCCGTCGACGAATCGCGCCGCCGCGATGGATAGCAATCAGCCTGCGGAGGCAGAATTCGTCGGTGACGCTTTGGACCTCGCTTCGCCAGCACACGCCTCGTCCTCGGCCATGGACGTTGACCATGTTGAGGACGAGCTGGACGAGGAACTATTGTCGCCCGACATCGACCAGCAAATGACACGAGGTCGAGACGAAGAGGGTCGCGTCTACGTCCAGGGAGTTGCCCGGGTCCGCGTGCCAGCCGGTCACCGTGCCGCCAGTTTGCATATCGCGATCTGTCCACCGTTCGATGAATTGCCTCAGGTTCAGGTTGAACAAATCGCGGGGCCACCGGCGATCGTCCGTGTGGGCATGTCGCTGTTGCAAGGCATTCGGTTTGATGTTCGTACCTCGCAGGTAACAAACGCAGACGAAGCGATTATCGTAGAGTTCTATGTTTGCTAGACATGCATCCCGATTGCTTGGGGATTCGTGAGCGTCACTGTTGCGGAGAGGGCGACCGGTGCAGGATTTCGCCCAGGCGATCGACGATCCAGAGGTCGGGGACGTCATGCCGTTGGGTGACCAGTAAAACGAAATTGTCGGCTAGGATCTCTTCCGGATGAATGACGTAGCCCGTGTTGCGACCAATCTTCGTGGCGTATTCCGGCAAGTCGTCGCTCCGCCAAACTTGCCCGTCGTTGGCCTCGGACGTAGCGCCCCAATGTTCCTTGTGGTTTTCGACGGGCATCAGGCGGAACATCAATTCGCCAAATAGCGTCATGTTCTCCACGGATTCATAACTCGCCTGGCGCATGACAAGAATGGGGGCCAAGTAGATCACCGACCGCTGGTGTCGTAACTCGATCACGCAGTTGATGAGCGGCGGCGTCTGGATTGGTGATGCGGCGGTCTTGCCAAAGGGTGGGCAATTGGATGGGGGCAACGGTCCGGAAGCCGACAACTTCGTAGAGCTCCGCCTGCCGCTCGCCCGACTGACGACTGAGGATGTGGAACAATTCGTGGAGGAGCAAGTTCTGCAGAGAATTCGAATCCCGTTGCAGAGCCTTGACGGGTAGAACGATTGCATTGCCGCGACAATGAGGGGCCTGGCCTTCCTCGCGGCCCGTCGTTCGGATCAGAGGAATCGTCGCCGGCCAGAGCGGTTTGAGTTGAGTAAATTTGCCGCGTAGTGCGTCAATGGCCTGGGTAACGCGGGCGACGTCTTCCGAGGGCCAAGCGAGCGCCTGTTGGCGGACGAATTCCAGGAAAGTCGCAACGGAGACGGGGTGATTGGATTGCATACGCAGTTGCCGTTCCAGTGGTCCCATTTCCTGAATGAAAACGTCCTGCTGTCCCAGGATTTCGACGGCTTGTTCGACCGTCGCAAACTGAATTGACGTGGTGTCGTTTAGCGGCACATCGTCGGCCCACGTTGCCGATGCGGCCAATATCGCGACAACGACGATACGGCAGATTTCCCGCGCGGCGAGAACGCATTGGCCTGCCTCGAGACGTAACGATGGGCGGGTACGCATAGTCGCAAGGGCCTTTGGGCATCTGAGGTCGCGAGTGCCGGTGTGCTTGGTATAATCCACAATTCTGGAAGTGTAGCGACCGAGATTGCGCGGGCCACTGAGACGAGTTTGTGGCGGCGCGTCCCGATTTATTAAGGTGAGGCGATGGCGCGTTGGCCGAAGCACGTTTGGACGACGATTTTTACTTACGTGGCCATCTTTGTCCTGTTTCCCCTGTTGTGCTTGGTCTGTTATGCCTGGGTTGAAGGTTGGATCTTTTAGAGACGCCGCTGTTGCGTAGTAGGCTTGCTTAAACTCAGTCGGGGAGTGACATTCCCGGGGACCGCTCGGCCGAGCGGTCCGGACCGTTTCGCATTGCCCCTCGCCTCCCGACGTCTCCTGAACAGCATAAGAAAGAACTCTGTTGTGGTGCAAGCAAACAAGGACGAACTGCAGGCTCTTTTGCAGCCCTATGGTCAGGAGCGATTGCTGCAGTTTTGGGATGAATTGTCGGTGGATGGACGGTCGCAGTTGGCGCGACAGATTTCGGAAATCGATTTTCAACTTATCCATCAATTGATTCACGAAGACGGAGCGGAAGAGGACTGGCAGACGCTCGCGTCGCGGGCCGAGCCTCCCACGGCGTTTCGCCTGGGTAACGTGTCCAACGAATTCAGCCGGACTCAGGCCCGCGACATCGCCGAGGGTCTGCTTGCCGAGGGAAAACTCGGGGTTATTTTGGTCGCAGGCGGACAGGGAACACGGCTGGGGTTTCCGCATCCCAAAGGCATGTTTCCCATCGGTCCCGTTTCGAAGCGGACATTGTTTCAGATGCACGTCGAGCAGCTGCGCAGTGGCGGCGCGGTATGGGACGCGGATTCCGTTGTTCTTGATGACCAGTCCGGCGACACACGATGAAACCGTTTCGTTTTTTCATGAGCACGATCGTTTTGGCTTGGCAGCGGACGATCTTCGCATCTTTTGCCAAGGCACGATGCCTGCCGTCGACAACCAGGGACAACTGCTACTCGAAGCGAAGGATCGCATCTTCCGCAGTCCTGACGGCCACGGCGGCATGTTGGCGGCACTCAAACACAGCGGTGGCTTGGCCGCGGCGCAAGCGATGGGACTGGAGGAGCTGTTTTATTTTCAGGTTGACAACCCGCTGGTCTCCATTTGCGACCGCGAATTGGTGGGTTTCCACAGCTTGGCTAATTCCGATATGTCGACATTGGTCGTGGCGAAACAGGAACCTGAGGACAAAGTGGGCAACGTGGTATCACTCGATGGTCGTTTGCGAGTGATCGAATACAGCGATCTACCTCGTGCGGCCGCCGGCCGTCGCGATGTTCACGGCAATTTGCTGTTATGGGCCGGTAGCATCGCGGTGCATGTGTTTCGGGTCGAATTCTTCAGCGCACGGCCGAATCGAATCGATCGCTTCCTTTCCACCGCGCTCGTAAGAAAGTGCCCTTCGTCAACGCCGCGGGTCACGAAGTGTCGCCGCAGCAAGCGAACGCCACGAAGTTCGAGAAATTCATTTTCGACCTCATGCCCGCTGCCCAGAATGCCATTGTTGTGGAAGGTGACGAGCGCGAGGTCTTTGCTCCGCTAAAGAACGCCAGCGGAGATGTAAAAGACACGCCCGAATCAACGCGCAAGGCATTGGTCGACCGCGCTGTACGGTGGCTGAATTCGGCCGGTGGTCGGGTGGCCGAGGGTAGCGTCGTTGAAATCAGTCCTTGGTTCGCACTGGACGAAGACGAGTTGCGACGGAAGCTGCAGCCCGGAACGGTAGTCAAACACGATACCTATTTGCAGTAGTCCTTGCAGGATGGTTGTCAAGCAGATGAAGGTCCACGTTTATGTTACATGCGGTGGTGATGGCAGGCGGTGCCGGGACGCGGTTTTGGCCCGCGAGTCGTCGAAATCGTCCCAAGCAGTTGCTGGATTTGGCCGGCGAGCAATCGATGATCCAGGCGACTGTCGCTCGTTTCTCAGAGTGGATCCCTCCTGAACACCTGCTGGTGGTGACCAATCAGCGACTGGTCGAGCCGATTCGCTCGCAGTTGCCGGAACTGCCGCCGGCGGTTGTGCTCGGAGAACCCTGCAAACGCGACACGGCGCCCTGCGTCGGCGTGGCGGCTGCATGGGTCAGTCGACACGATGACGATGCCGTGATGATTGTGACGCCGGCGGACCATGTGATTCGACCTCAATCCGAGTTTCGTCGCGCCATCGAATACGCCGAGCAGCTGGTAAGGGAAAAGCCGAGCCGGTTGGTGACGTTCGGGATTCGGCCCAACTATCCCGCCGAATCGTTTGGCTACATTCAGCGCGGAGACGCGTTACCCAGCAACGCTCCTCATGCACCTCAGGCATATCGCGTGGCTCGGTTTCGCGAAAAGCCGCAAAGTGAGGTGGCACGACAGTACTTAGCCGACGGAAATTTCTATTGGAACTCCGGTATTTTCGTCTGGAAAGCCAGCACTATTCTGGATCAGCTACGACAACATGAACCGCAGATGTTTCGCCACATCGAACTGATAGGAAAGACTTTCGAGTCGCCCGAGTTTCCGGATGTGTTCCAAAAGGAGTTTGCGGCGATCGTAGGAAAATCCATTGACTATGCCGTCATGGAGCGTGCCTCGGATGTCGTGGTGATCGAAGCACCCTTTGAATGGGATGACGTAGGCAGCTGGCAGGCACTGGCGCAATTGCGCGGAGTGGATTCGCTGGGCAATACGATTGTGGCTCGGCACTTGGGGATCGATACCGAGGGGAGTATCGTGCGCGGGCCAGAGAATCATCTGATCGTGACCGTCGGATTGAAGGACTGTTTGGTTGTTCACACGCCCGATGCGACTCTGGTGGCAAACAAGCACGACGAAGAACGAATTCGTGACGTCGTGAAGGAGCTGGAAGAGCAGCAGTGGGACGATTACCTGTAGGCCTTCAAATTCGGTCGGATGATTGTCGACGGCGACCGGGTGGCCACAGGCGAACGCGCTAGGGAGCAAGACGGATCATGCGATCGGAGGTCGAGCGGCATGCATACCGAACTCAATGAGCCGCAGGGTCGTATACTGGCCATTGATTTCGGCACCGCCCGGATAGGCCTGGCGATTTCCGATGCGCGACAGCAGTTTTCCAGCCCCTACGCGAATTACACTCGCACGAGCACGACTCGAGATCTGCAATACTTGCGTCGCGTGATTGCCGAGGAGGACGTTGCGGAGATTGTCGTGGGGATGCCTATTCATTTGGACGGGAGAGAAAGTGAGAAATCGGCCGAGGTCCGCCGATTTGCCGCGTGGCTCACGCGGGAAACGGGGCTGCCGGTTTCGCTTCACGATGAACGCTTCACGTCCGTCGAAGCAGAATCGCATTTGCGAACGGCAAACCTGAGCCGCAAGCGGCGGAAGGAACGACGCGACATGCTGGCCGCGCAATTGCTGCTGACGGCCTACCTGGAATCGGATCGTGGACGTCACCACCAACAAACGCCGCGAGGTCTGGACGACCCACCGCCAGCCGCTTTGTAGTTCACGGCCGGGCAAAGTAAGTGATCAAGGCGATGCGTCCGTCGCGCCCCAGAGAACGGCCGCTAGTGTGCGTTGGCCGTGACGATGTTCGAGCGATCTTGCTTCTTAACGAATGATTCAAGCGGGCCGTGTTTAAGTTTTTCCACCCACGGAAGGACTGCCGCCGCGGGTAGTGCATAACTGGCGATGCGTTCGGCGCGGGCAATGTTGATGCCGACGACGTGTCCATCGAGGTCGCAGATCGGACCGCCGCAATGCTCCGGCAGCAGAAACGTATCGTGTTGCAGCACGGATGCGAAGCCGGAGCGACGGAAGCTGAGATCACCACCCAAGAAGCTTTGAAAGTCGCTATTCTCCTGATCCAGATCGGCGCGTCGCCCTAATGTCGCTTCCAGCATGAGGCTTTCGTCGCCGCGTCGCACAAGTAACGACACGGCATCACCCGGCAGCCGTTGACTGATCGCGTGGATCAATTGATCGCTATTTGCCACCGCCAATTCGTCGACTCGTAAAATGACGTCGCCGGTATGTAAACCGGCTTGTTCCGCCGAGCTAGCGCGGATCACATCGCGGACCAAAGGTCCACTTCCTCCATTGTGCAATTGGATGCCCAGTACCGCGTCATTGGCTACTGGTTGGGGCGAGAGGCTGACGACGCCGACCGCCAGCGGCTCACGACCCAAATGGGGCGTCGCCAGGAGGCTGCCGACGGAAGGTGGCGTTGGATCGGTCGACCAGTCGGCCGCAGTTAGTCCGTCGATTTCGACTTTCAGCATGGCCAAGTCGAGGGTTGCCTGCGAGCCCACGATTTGAGCCGTCCGCTTGCGCTGGTCGTGGAACTGGCAGACTACGGCTTCGTTGCCCTGCACTTCGCTGGCCTTGGTCAAGATGTAGCCGTCCGGGTCTACAATTGTGCCTAACGCCACCTGATGACCTCCGCGCAGAATCCGCACGGTCGATCGCCGGGCCTTGGCCACGACGTTTCGGAACGCCGACCGCACTCGCTGATGGTTCTTGCCTACCTCCCAGCCATTGTCCACCTCGTCGATCCATCCACTGAGCAGCGCTGCGTCATCACGTGTCTGAACCCCGGCGGGCCGCCGCACAAAACGCAGCGGATTGAATTGCGGTCGGCGATCATGAACCGCATCCAACAACAGACCGATCAGCAAGCCCAGCGATAGAATGCCGAATGCAATTCGGCGACGAAAGGATGAACGCATTATTGGTATCCCTGGCTGAAATTGGGGAACAAAGTTCGCGGGCCCGGACGAGTCTCACGCGGTCCGACGCGTGACCGGCTAGGGCTGGGGGACGTACAATTGACCTCCCAGCTGAACATGTAAGGGGATAATTGCATCGCCACGGCGGACGTCGATCTGCACATTCGCGCCTGGCTGACGCGACCTCACCGCTGCTTGCAGCTGGCCAAAGCTCTGGATGCTCACGTCATCAAAGCGCAGAATCACGTCGCCCGGCTGAAGTCCGGCACGAGACGCGGGAGAATTGGATACAACACTAGAGATGCGCGGGGAGGGTGCCGTCGACTGACGGTCTTCTACGACGCCGAGCCATGCTTGCTCTTGTACGTCGGGTGTGGCCTGGGCGTCGGAGGGCTCCGTTCCCGACTCATCTTCATCCAACATGCCCCACATTTCGCCAGCTAAGAGTCGGTCCCACGACTCCGTGTATTGACTAACCGGCACATGGACATTGACCGTGAGATTCTTGCCAATACGGCTGTGCACGCCGATCACTCGGCCGTTCAGATCGAATAGCGGGCCGCCGGAATCGCCCCCAACAAGTGTGCAATCGGTGAGTATCGCCGAGTCTTCCACACGCAGCACGCGTCCCCATCTTAACACCGGCGGGCGATCTGGATCATAGCCACCGGGATGTCCCGTTGCTAAACACCACTGCCCAATCTTCACGTCGGTCGAATTGCCCAGGGGAGCGAACGGCCAGGGGCCGGGATCGGTGATCTTGATCAAGCCCGAATCCATTTTTTGATTGAGTCCCAAGGTGACACCATACACGGTCTTGCCACTGGGAAGATGGATGACGGCGCGTCGACCAGGTAGACCCGCGACGTGCGCTGCAGTTAGAAGATGTCCCTCTTCGTCAATGATCACGCCGCTACCGTTTGCGCGACCAACCTGAATCGCGACCGTTGCCGGCAGGATCTTGGCGGTCAGCGATTGAATGCGTCGTTGAATTTCCTTGAGCTCTTCGAGCGATCGTGGGTTGCTGCCTTCCAGCACGCGCGCGAATCGTGTTGTCGACGTTGCCGGATCCGCCGTGGCCCAAGGAGTTGCCGACCCAATCAGCAACACGGTCAGCCAAGTCAATGCGAACATACGGCGATATGGCTTATGGCGATGGCGGATCAATTGCGGCATACCCGAAGTCCCAGCTCGAACGAAGTTGCGTTCCCGATTGCCCTCCCGTGCCAGACGTCTCAGTTGTTTATCATAATCAAATCGAATCGTTTGTGGGCGCGATTTGCGACCAGATGTCGCGGATCGCCCGTTAAGCTAGGCAGACTCGGCCGGTGTCGGCCTCCCCTTCCTGCGGTTGGAGTTTCAGGACATGAACACGATGGAGGAGAATCAAGATATAACGAGAAAGCAGGCCACGAAACTCGTGATCGGCTGCGGTTATTTGGGCGAGCGCGTCGCAGCGCGTTGGCGACAGGCAGGGGACCGAGTTTTGGTGGCGACGCGCCGAGCGGAACGTGTCCCAACGCTGGTGGCGGCGGGGTACGAGTGCCAAACGTTGGATGTGACTTTGCCGGAAACTTTGGCCCAACTGCCTCCACTGGACACCTTGTTATTCGCCGTGGCGTACGACCCGCAGGGGCGAGCGTCGCGAGAGGCAGTGCTGGTCGACGGACTGAGAAACGTTTTGGACGCCATCCCCGACCTGACAGATCGTTGCATCCTGATCAGTACGACCGGCGTTTACGGCCAGCGCGACGGCCAGTGGGTAGACGAACAATCCCTGTGTACTCCGCAACGGGTCGGTGGCCAATGCTATGTGGCCGCGGAGAGGGTTCTGCGCGAGCACCGCTGGGGAGATCGTGCGATGATCCTGCGTTTGGCCGGCATCTACGGTCCCCGCCGGGTTCCTTATCTAGATCGGCTCCGCGCCGGTCAACCGTTACCGGTCGAATCGCACGGATATCTCAATCTGATTCACGTAGTCGACGCGGTCAGCGCGATCCTGGCCAGCGAGCTGGCAGCGGTGCCGGGCCTGTACGTCGTCGCCGATGGGTCACCGGTATTGCGAGCGGATTATTATCGGGAAGTTGCCTGCTACGTGGGAGGCACGCCCTCCTTTACGGCGCCCGATCCGAACAGTCCGCAAGGACAACGCGGGCGGACGAGCAAACGAATTTGCAACCGCAAACTGATCCGCGAATTGCGGATTCACTTGGCGTATCCAAGCTATCGGGAAGGTCTGGCCGCGATTCTGACTGACGAGAATGGCAGCTGAGCTCCTAGATTGCGTGGCGTCCGGCGGCGAGCCGCTGTCTGCCGGCCGGTTGAACACGCGGGTCCAGCTTCCTACAATCCGGCTGAGCCTTGTGCTGGTGGCCGCATGGCGACATGATCGCCGCAATGCGGAGAAATGGTTTACGTGCCGAAGGGGAGGGACATGCTGCAGAGGAAACCGGTCTTTCCCAACGTCATTGAAATTAATCATCAAGCAGGGCACGTCATTGGATGTAACGTGTACTTGATTTTCGATGGGCCCGATTGGATTCTGATTGACATTGGTTATGAGGAGACCGTCGATGAGATCATCGAATTGATCCGGCAAATGGATTTCCCGTTGTCCAAATGTCGGACGATCGTTGCCACCCACGCCGATGCGGACCATATTCAGGGATTGGCAAAGCTCAAGCAAATCCTCAAAACAACCGTCACAGCCCATCCGCTGGCAGTTGCGCCCTTGGAACACGGGGACAAGCTCAAGACGTACGCCGAGATCGAAGCACAGGGGATATATATGGAAATGCCTCCTGTGAAGATCGACGAGACGGTGCAGGACGGGGAACGACTGCAAGTGGGTTCGCTGTCGCTTGAAGTGTGGCACACGCCAGGACACACCGATAGCCAGTTGGCGTTCCGCATGGGCGATCTGTTGTTTAGCGGCGACAATATCTATCGGGACGGATGTGTGGGGGCGATTGATGCACATCATGGCAGCAATCTCCCGGCCTTTATTGCCTCGCTGCAGCGGATCAAAGACAGTGATGTGCAATGGCTCTTGCCCAGTCACGGTCCCATCTTCCGTAAGGACGACCAGTTATTGGCCGAGACGATCATACGTCTGGAGAAGTACCAGCACATGGCCGACTTCGGCACCTGCGCGGTCGACTGGCCTCTGATGGACCAATGGGAAGACGAGCTGGCACGGGGCAAGCGCCCAGCTGAGCCCTCCGACGGTCGACGGGTGTCGCGCGAAAGCAGCCCCTTGTGCTTGTGACGCTGGCGCCAATAGCGGTTGCACGACGAACGGGGGTTGTGCCGATTCTAGTGAATGTTCCAAATGGATTCGGCCGATGAATGCTTCGGAGAGTAGCGCGAGGCCAGATGCGCTGCGACCGTGCCGCCCGCAATACGGCACATCCATGACTCAGGGGGAACTAAACCAATGATCCGTCGCATGACCTTCATGCTCACCGCCGTCATTCTTTTGTTGGCAGTGACGTCTTCACGTTGCCAAGCGCAACAGGCTTATGGGCGTTCCTGGGGCGCGTTGCGCCCGATCTATGACTGGAACCGCTTTTACCACTACCCGTATGTCTATTACCCGCAAAACTTCTGGACCGATCAGTACTACCGCAGCAGCGGAAGTCTGTATTATCGCTATCCACAAGAGATGCGGATCCCCGTCTACAACAAGCAGTGGTACAACTACTATCCCACCGCGCGGCTCTACCATCGCGGACACCACTTCAATCTGGATGTCTTCTAAGCCGAAGCAGAGCGGTTATCGTTGGCAAAAATCCATGAGGATGTCCACCGCTTGGCGCAATTGCTGAATGTCGACCCACTCGTCCTTGGTATGTGCCTGCGCGATGGATCCCGGACCGAAGACCACGGAGGGAACGCCGGCGGCGGCAAGCGCGCCGGCGTCGGTTCCAAACGGGACGCCCAAGCATTCGCCGCGTCCAGCATGTCGACGCGCGGATTGGCTCAGCACTTCGGCCAGCTCCTGATTGGGGCCTGAAGGTAGCCCGGGTGATGTCAGGAAGGGCACATCGTGTTGTGGAGCCGCCTCCTCACCAAGCTGCTTCGACAAATAGTGGCTCACCTGCGCGTACGCTTCCGTTGGTACTTCGCCCGGTAACAATCGTCGATCAATTTCAATCGTGCAGCGATCCGGGATCGTATTGACACTCAAGCCTCCCTGAATCGTACCTACACTTAAAGTGGGACGGCCCAGCAGCGGGTGGGCAGGATATTGTGCCAATTGCTGCTCGTGGAATTCTTGAAGCGCCGCGAGAACGGGCTGCATGCGATAAATGGCGTTGATGCCCGCACCGGGGTTCGAGCTGTGGGCAGCGCGGCCGGTCGTGTGGCACCGCCAACGCACGGTACCTTTGTGCGCGATGACGACATCCAATTCCGTCGGCTCAGCGACTACGGCCACGTCCGGTTGTCGCGGCAAGAGCCGTGAGCTGCCATGCGGCCAGAGTTGACAGACGTGACGGACGCCATCGAAACCGTTTTCTTCGTTCACCGTACAGGCCAAAACAATCGTTGGGTGCGTGGTCGATGGGGACTGGGCCAAGCGCGCGAGGGTCGTCAGCATGGCGGCCATGCCCCCTTTGACATCGCATGCACCTCGACCAAAAATCCGCTGGCCCTCCGTAGCCGCCCCAAATGGATCGATCGTCATGCCCTCAATAGGGACGGTGTCCTGATGGACTTCCAGCAGCACGATGCGGTCCCGCGATGCGCCTCGCCCGTCCAGCCGCATCAGCAAATTGTCCCGGCCCGGTAAGACCGTATGGCGTTCCCAGGCCAGCTGCCGCTCGACGGCCCACTGCTGCAGAAAATCGGTTACCCGACCTTCCAGGTAATTCGGCCCTTGAAGGGGGCGGCCCATGGGGTTCACGCTGGGGATGCGGATCAGTTGTTGCGTCAAGGCAAGGACGTCATCATGCATGCAAGCAGGCCTTTGTGGGACGATTGCCAGGTGGGCGGATGCAACGGACCGGTGGCAGGGGCTGCTTGACCAGCTTCCGGGCGACCACTACGATGCCCTTACACTCGGCGGAAACGTCGGGTTTTTATTGGGACCGGTTTGTGATATTATTCACAAAGTGCGGGGATTAATTCGCTAAGTCTTTGGATCATCAGGGATTGCGCTCATGGGTGTTGTGCCGGTCTTCGTCTGTGCGGCATTCAGCTTGGCGATAGCCAGCGGAATGTTGGTCCTGGGATCGCTCGTCGGTCCCCGCCGCAGCGGGGCCGTCAAGCAGATGCCCTACGAAAGTGGAATGGATCCCATTCATGATACGCGTCGCCGCTTCGATGTGCGATTCCACCTGGTGGCGATTGCGTTCCTGATTTTTGATGTCGAGTTGTTATTTATTTACCCGTGGGCGGTGGCCAGTCATCACCGGCAGGGAGGCATTGACCAGGCAATAGCGGACGGTTGGGTGTCGGGGCGGGGGCTGGTGTTTGGTGGCGTCATGTTCTTTCTGTTTTTGGTCGTGGCCGGTCTGGTCTATGAATGGCGCAAGGGGGTCCTGCGATGGCGATAGAACTATTGCCTGATAACGTGCCGGAAAACGTGATGGTAAGTCGGCTGGATGCCTTGGCCAGTTGGTGCCGTAAGAACAGCCTGTGGCCGATGCCGTTTGCGACGGCCTGCTGCGGGATTGAATTGATGGCAACGGGGGCGAGTCGTCACGATCTGGCTCGGTTCGGCGCCGAAGTTTTCCGTTTCAGTCCGCGGCAGTGTGATTTAATGATTGTGGCCGGACGTGTGGTCATGAAAATGCTGCCGGTCCTGCAACGAATCTGGCAGCAGATGCCCGAGCCGAAATGGTGCATCTCGATGGGGGCCTGCGCGTCGACGGGCGGGGTGTTTGATACGTATGCGGTGGTGCAGGGGATTGACCGGTTCATACCGGTCGACATGTACGTGCCAGGTTGTCCTCCGCGACCGGAGCAACTCATACAGGGCATTATCGACCTGCAGGACAAAATCCAGCGCGAGGGCACGTTGACGGGTGAGGAATTCAACGACATCGATCAGCAACGGCCGAAGCGGGCCTTGGTGGAATTGCCCATTCTCGGGCAGTCACCGGTGTTTGCTCACCACCTAGGAGGGCATTAGAGCGACGTGCCGGCGGGACGCGACTGGCAGACCGAAGCGGACATCGGCGTGTCTCCAGCGAGGCGGGGGCGCGAAAAACTACAGAAGGCAGTGGATATGGCAACGTCAGCAGTGACACTGGCCGCGATACAATCGCGTTTCCCCGAGGTCAGCAGCAGTGAGTTTCGGGGGCAGACGCGCCTGCGCTTTAGCGTAGCGCAAATGGCCGAGGCCTTGTCATTCTTGCGGCATCAACTCGCCTTCGACATGTTGGTCGACATCACGTGCGTCGATTATCTGAATTACCGCAACGCGGAGCATCGCTTTGGACTGGTTTATCTATTGTGCAACACCGAGACCGCCGAGCGGTTGACGGTACGTGTGTACTTGGACGAAGATCGACTGACGGTCCCCTCCCTGGTGCCACTTTGGGAGGGAGCGAATTGGATGGAACGCGAAGTCTGGGACATGTTTGGTATCCGTTTCGCGGGGCATCCCGACTTCGCCGAATTTTGATGCCCGAGGAATTTGCAGCGCATCCTCTGCGAAAGGATTACCCGTTGCAAGGGCGTGGAGAGCGGCATAATTTTCCCGTCATCGCACGCGGGCAAGCCTAACCCCGAGAGGCGATAGGAGCGAGGACACGCATGGCGACCGACACGACTGACACGACCACGGGGCCTGTGGATCAAGACTATTTGTGGACCCTGAACTTCGGTCCCCAGCATCCAGCCACGCACACCACACTGCGGATCGTACTGAAGCTAGATGGCGAGCGTGTGGTGGACGCGGTTCCGGACATCGGTTACCTGCATTCCGGGTTCGAAAAAATTGGCGAGCATCTGGATTACAACCAGTACGTGACGGTCACCGACCGCATGAACTACGTGAGTCCGATGGCCAACAATGTGGCTTGGCACCAAGCCGTAGAGACGCTGTTGGGTGTCGAGCTGACTGGCCGTTGTCAATACATCCGCGTCATCGTGTCGGAATTGGCCCGGATCAGTGATCATTTATTGAGCGTGGGCGCGATGGGGTTGGATACTGGCGCGTTTACCTTTTTTCTCTACGCCTTCAATCAGCGCGAGCGGATCTACGACATCTTCGAGACGCTGTGTGGTGCTCGGTTTACCAACAGTTACACGCGGGTCGGAGGACTGTTTTACGATATCACTCCGCTGGTCATCGAAAAGATACGGCAGTTTGTGCGGGTGTTTCCCAAGACAATTGACGATATGGAGCGTTTGTTGAATCGTAATCGCATCTTTGTGGATCGGACCAAAGGTGTTGGCGTGTTGACTCGGCAAGAGGCCATTTCCCGCAGTTGTTCGGGTCCGGTCGCTCGCGCCAGTGGCGTGACGCGCGATCTGCGCAAGGACGAGCCCTATTTGTCGTACGGGGACTTCGACTTTCAGGTTTGTTGTGCCGCGGCCGGTGATTGTTTTGCTCGCTATTACGTGCGGATGGGAGAGTTACGCGAGAGTCTCAGGATTGTCTCGCAAGCCCTGGAGAACCTGCCGAGCGGGCCAGTCAACGTGGGTGTCTCCGAGCGAATGACATTGCCGTCGAAGACGCAGGTTTATCAGACAATTGAGGGTACGATTACGCATTTCGAATTGGTGATGGCCAATCGCGGGTTTGAGGTGCCGCACGAGGAAGTGTATGCAGCGGTCGAGGCGCCCAACGGAGAACTGGGGTTCTATATCGCCGGGGATGGCAGCGATGTGGCCTACCGCGCACGTTGCCGCCCGCCGTCGTTCATTCACTTCGCTACATTCCCCCACCTGATCGCAGGGCACACGCTTAGCGATGTCGTGGCCGTCTTGGGGAGCTTGAACCTTATTGCCGCGGAGTTGGATCGTTAGCGATGAGTAACGAACGAGTATTGACGGACGAAATGGTTGCCGAGATTCGGGCGTACATTCCTCGCTACCCAACACGGCAGGCCGTCACTTTGCCGGCCCTGCACGTGGTTAACGAGCACCTACGTTACGTGCCATTGCAAGCCGTCATCGAGGTTGCGGAGTTACTGGAATTGTCGCCGGCTCAGGTCCAGGACACGCTGTCGTTCTACGGCTTCTTTAAGCAAGATCGGCCCCATGGTGAGACGAGGGCTTGGGTTTGCCGTTCGATAAGTTGTGCCTTACGAGGAGGCGAGGAAGTCCTGGAGCATATGTGCCAGCGGTTGGGGATTCGTCCCGGCCAGACGACACCCGATGGAAAATTGACGTTGGAGTTTGGTGAATGCCTGGGCGCTTGCGAGCAGGCGCCTTGTATGCTGGCAGGCGACAAGCTGCATGCTTGTTTGGACGAAGCTTCGGCGGACCGTTTCCTGGATACGCTGCCCTAGTTAACGAGGCCGACGATTGACCGGACCAGGACGGCGGTCGGTCAGCAAGTTAGAAAGAGACTCACTGTGCCGCAATTCGAACCCGTATTGTTGGCGAACGTTGATCGTCCGCAAAGTCACACGCGATCCGTTTACGAGGAAACAGGAGGCTATCAGGCGCTACCCAAGGCCCTGCAGATGGCCCCTGTGGATGTAATCGAGCAGGTGAAACAGAGTGCCCTGCGCGGTCGTGGCGGTGCTGGCTTTCCCTGTGGATTGAAATGGACCTTTCTGCCGAAGGATCACCCCGGTCCGATTTACTTTTGTCTGAATGCCGACGAAAGCGAGCCGGGGACGTTCAACAACCGCATTTTGATGGAACAAGATCCTCATCAGGTCTTAGAAGGGCTGATCATCAGTTGCTTCGCCACTCGCGCTGCGGCGGCCTATATCTATCTGCGATATGAATATCCGGGGTGTTACCACCGGCTACAGCAGGCGATTGATGAGTGTTATGCCGCTGGTTATCTCGGCACGAATCTGCTCGGCAGTGGCTATGATCTGGACGTCTACGTCCACCGTGGTGCTGCGGCTTACATCTGTGGTGAAGAAACGGGGTTGATTGAAAGTCTGGAAGGAAAGCGGGCATGGCCTCGTATTAAACCTCCTTTTCCTGCCGTGGAAGGTGTGTTTGGGAAGCCGACGGTAGTGAACAACGTCGAAACGGTTGCCTGCGTCAAGCATATCGTCGATCGGGGCGTGGAGTGGTTTCGCTCGATCGGTGTACCGCCCGATCCCAAGAATCCGCGCGACCCCGGTAGCTTCGGTCCGAAGCTGTTCTGTCTGAGCGGACACGTTGAGCGGCCGGGTTGTTACGAGGCACCGTTGGGGATTACGGTCCGTGAACTGATTGATGAGTATGGCGGCGGCGTCTGGCGGGGACGGCAGCGCCAAGGCCGTGATTCCCGGCGGCATCAGTATGGGACTGCTCGGCCCGGACGAACTGGACTGCCCATTGGATTTCAGTGGGCCCGGCAAGTTCGGTTGTTTGGGTCTGGGAACGGCGGCCGTGGTCGTCATGGACGACACCGTTTCCATGGTCGACTTTCTGCACAATAGCGCCGTTTCTTCTCGCATGAGAGTTGTGGGCAGTGCACGCCTTGTCGCGAAGGAACGTCGTGGGCCCTGAAGATTCTGGAACGGATCAAGGCCGGTCGAGGCCGCCTGATCGATCTCGAGCTGTTGCTCGAGATCGGCGACAACATCGGCATCATGCCGGGCACGACCATCTGCGGACTGGCCGACGGCGCGGCCTGGCCGCTGAAGAATGCGATACGCAAATTCCGCGATGAATTCGCAGACTACATCCGGAAAACCAATCCGGACGGCTACGACAATACGCACCCGGTTCCGGCCTTGGAGCTGGGCCTCGCCCATTAACGAAAACTGCGCAGCAAGGCAAGGCAAACTATGGCCAAGGTCTACATCGACGGTCAAGAAATCGAGATCAGTGACGATCAGCGGTTAAACGGGATCCAGGCGGCCAAGTGCGCCGGAGTCGACATTCCTCGCTATTGTTGGCACCCGGGACTTTCGGTGGTGGCCAGCTGCCGGATGTGTTTGGTTGAAACGGGACGCCGTGATCCTCAGACCGGCGAAGTCGCGATGATGCCCAAATTGGTGCCGGCCTGTCAAACGCCGGCGACCGACGGGACGGTCTTTGTCACGGACAGCGAAAAAGTACGGCAGGCGCGTGCGATGGTCGAAGAAGACCTGCTGATCCGACATCCGATCGATTGCCCCATCTGCGACAAGGCGGGCGAATGCTACCTACAGGATTACCATTTCGAGCACGGTAAATCGGAACGCCGAGCGGATATCAAACCATTTACTAGCCGCCGCCGATCCATGGGAGAGACGGTGACGTTGTTTGTTGATCGCTGCGTGATGTGTAGCCGTTGTGTGCGCTTCACGCGGGAGATTACGGGGACGGCGGAGCTGATGGTGGTCAATCGGGGCTCACGAAGAAATTGATGTCTTTCCGGGGTATCCGCTGTCCAACAAAATGTCAGGCAATGTCGTTGACCTATGCCCGGTCGGCACCCTAGGTGACACGGATTTCCTGTATTCGCAGCGTGTCTGGTTCATGAAACGCCACGCGGGAGTTTGCCCGGTTGCTCGCACGGTTGTTCGATCTACATCGAAGAGAATCAGGATCACATCTATCGCCTCAAGCCACGCGAAAATCCGCACGTCAATCAGTGGTGGATGTGTGATGAGGGACGCTACGGGTATAAGTATGTGCATCGCGGTGATCGACTGGTCGATCCCGTGGTCAATGAAGGGCGCATCGCGATTGGTGGAGTGGGACGAGGTATATGAATCGCTGGCCACCAGACTCCCGCAGTCCGGCCACCTGGGAGTAGTCGTATCTCCTTATCTGACCGTCGAGGAAGCGTATTTGCTCTGCCGGTTGGCTCGGCAATTCGATCCGCAGGCCTTGTTGGCCGTCGGTCCAATCCCGGTTGTCGGCCAGGACGAAACGTTTGCCAACGGGTTTACGATTCGCGCTGAAAAATGCCCCAATCGTCGCGGTGTTGAGGCAGTCGTCAGCCGCTTGGGTGGACAGCTGGTGAGTTTTGATCAACTACTGGAAAGTCTCGATCAATACGACCTGGGGGCTTTGTGGTGTACGGCAGGCTACCCGCAGGAATGGCTGGACGAGGCGACGGCGGAGCGTTTGGCGGAGGTCCCATTGCTGATCGTTCAGGACCTCTTCACGTCGCCGCTGTGGGAGCGTGCGACGTTTGGTCTGCCCGGCGTGGCGTTTGCGGAGCGATCGGGTTCCTACGTGAACTGCCAAGATCGCCTGCAATCGTTTGAATGGGCCGTCCGTCCGCCGTCTAGTTCAATGGTGGAAGGTCAAGTGTTCTGGCGGCTGTTGGGGCGATCCGGGTTGTACCAACCTCGCGACGTCCTTCAAGACGTAGCCCACGAGATTGGTTACTTTGCGGCGGCACTGGGGAAAATCCCCGATGTCGGCGTGGACCTGAAGGTGAATCAATTGGCTGGCCAACAGGTAGGAGCGACAGCGTAACGTGACTGATACGGCTTTTCTTTTGATGCTGGTCAAGATTGTCGTGGTGCTCGGGGGCGTCCTTACCGCGGCTGCTTATTTTGTACTGCTGGAACGTCGTGTCGCGGCCTGGGTCCAGGACCGTCGCGGTCCGAATCGAGTCGGGATTCCGATGAGCGCGCATCCGGTTGTTCGGCCTGGGGCAGCCGATCGCAGATGGCTTGAAAATGATCATGAAGGAGGAATACACGCCAGCGCAGGTGGATCAACGACTTTTCATACTGGCGCCGATCGTGATCATGACCGCGGCCTTGTCGGTGTATGCGGTGATTCCGTTTGGCAGCGCGATTCCCCCGATCCCGGCATTGGGCCTGGAGCAGCCCACGCCGTTGCTTATCGCACCGGGGTTGGACGTGGGCGCGATCTATGCCTTTGCACTCTCCAGTATCGCCGTCTATGGTGTGATTCTCGGCGGATGGGCGAGTAACAGTAAATACAGTTTCCTGGGTGGCCTGCGATCCAGCGCAGATGATCGCCTACGAATTGCCTCTGGGATTAGGCATTTTGGGTGTCGTGTTGGCCAGTAGTTCCTTGCGGTTTGACTACATCGTCGCCGCGCAGGCCAACGGAGTTTGGTACATCCTGACACAACCGTTAGGATTCGTTGTCTTTCTGATCGCCGCCTTTGCGGAGGCCGGACGTTTGCCGTTTGATTTGCCCGAATGCGAGCAGGAATTGGTGGGAGGTTACCACACCGAGTATTCCGGCATGAAGCTCGTACTGTATTTGACAGCCGAATTCATCCACATGATTACGGCATCGTTCCTGATCGTGATTCTGTTCCTGGGAGGGTGGCATTTGCCTTGGATCACCGGTGCCGGTGACGACATCGGCTGGGGCTTGGCAATTCTACGCGTCATTGTGCTGATGGCCAAAATTTTCTGTGTGATCTTCCTGTTCATGCTAATTCGGTGGAGCTGGCCTCGTTTCCGCTTTGACCAACTGATGTCACTTGCGTGGAAGGTCATGTTGCCACTGGGTGTGGTCAATTTCTTGGCGGTTGCCGTGCTGACGGAATTAGGGCATATCGGATTCTTGTCAGGGCGGAGTTCGCTGTGGACGATGTGCCTGACAGGTTGGATCGTGATGCTGATTGGATGGGCGATTGTGGCGGTCTGCCGTCCCCTGATCACGGATAACCGTCCACGATCAGACTTGGGACGTTACGAAATAGATTCCCAGATATAGCCATCATGAAGAGTTTTGGCGGCGGCCATACATGGCGGCCAGACGAGAAACGGATCAAATGATGAAAGCTGATGACCCCAACATAAAATGGATCGGCGAACCCAGGCTGGGATTGACTGGCCGCATGTATCTGCCGCTGATCTTTGGTGGCTTGACGACCACGTCGCGGCATTTGGTGGTTCCCAAGATGACGGTCAGTTACCCCGAGCAGGAACCGGAGATCGGGAATCCGTTGATCTATCGTGGCGTGCACCGGTTGAATCGAGACGAACAGGGGCGCGTCAAATGTGTGGCGTGCTTTCGATGTGTGAACGGCATGCCCGGCGCACTGTATCGATATCGTAGGGATTGAGAGTCCCTGGGAAGACAGGGAAAAGTATCCCGAGAGCTTTACGATCTTGATGAGCTGGCGTTGCATCTATTGCGGCATGTGCGAAGAGGCATGTCCGGTGGATGCAATTGAATTAACGAGTCACAACCTGACGGGACGCAGCCGCGAGGAAATGGTGTTCGACAAGGAAAAACTGCTCAGCGTGTACCGATGCGACCAAGGACAAAGAACCGATGAAGTCGTGTGATTGGGGGATGGCATGATCGTGAGCGTGACTTGGCTTATGGCCTCGGTGGACTGGCGGCCCCCGTCCTGTGGCGATGGTTGATGGCCGTCGTAATGATGATGCTGTCGTTGGGCTTAGCGTTACCCGATGGCCGTCCGCATGGCCTGCGTCGTCGTGTGGCGGCAACTCTAAGTGGCTTTGTCGGGTTGGGCCTGATGTGGTGGTCGGTTCCGCCTTGGGGCAGTATGAGCGCGGCGACGGCATTTTGGGAGTTTGCCGTTATCGCCGTCGTATCCGCGGGCGCCACCATCGCCTCGCGTAGCCTGTCTATTGCGCGATTTGGTTCGCTGTTTCGCTGTTAGCCACGGCCGGCTTGCTGCTCATCCAGGGGGCGCAATTCCTGGGTATCGCCACGGTGGCCGTCTATGCCGGCGCCATCGTGGTCACGTTTTGTTTGTGTTGATGCTGGCTCAACCCGAAGGGCACGTCGACTACGACCGGATCGGATGGGGCACAACTCCGCGCGGCGTGGCCGCTGACGGCCGTCCTATTCGCGACATTGATCGCAGTGGCGGCGACGCGTCCGGATGTCCAAGTCGTGGACGATCAACTAACGCTTTTGCGTGAGCTACAGGAGCAAATGACGACACTCACTCCGGGTGCTGAG
>CAWAVP010000005.1:0-97979 GCA_963785495.1 uncultured Planctomycetales bacterium
ACCGACTGCTTGACCAACCGCTTTCGCTTCTTCGATGAACTCCGCTGTAGCGGGTGATGTTCAGATACAATTTCTTGACCTTGCGATCGTGAAAACGATGAGAAACACCTCTGGGATCCAGATCCCTTGCTCGTCGAAGGATCCTTGATGCCACTCTCCAGGTATCCCAAAGTAGCGAGGCATCCGTCGGCCAATGGATGTTAGACTCCACGACTGTGGTGTCGGTTCGAATCACACTGGGGTCGACACAGCCCTCGTGGACAAAGTGCGCCCCCAACAACTCGTTGAAGACGCTTCCACGTTTCGGGTTGGATTGCCTTGAAGCATCGACTCAGGAACGAATGGTCCATCGTGGCCTTCTTCCGAGTGCGGATGAAGTCCTGCAAGAATTCGCTATCTGCGATTCGTACCACGGTCTCACGATAAGAAAGCCCTTCCACCGTCATCACGACCAACGCTCGCAACAATGTTTCCGACGAGAAATCCGCCGGCTACGCCATCGCGGCCACCCTCCGTCAGCTTCAAAAGATCTCGGTGGACAAGATCCAAGATTTTGGGAACCAAATCGAGAGCGAGGCTGATGCCCTTGTATTTCTCACCATACTCACGTACCGTTTTGGGGAAGTCATCATCATTTCCGGTGAACGACAAAATCGATTCGCGTTTTTGACGCATCCTTGTTCTCCTTCCCTTGGAAGACTGGTCCTGAGATAACCAGAGGATAAGGATGCGTTTCTTTTCGTCAATTCTTGTTCGACCAAATGCGGCCAAAAATCCTTTCCGCAACAGAAACTAATTAAGTAACGGAAGTTGTCTCAAAGTCATTGACACATTCCGGTTGACGTCAATGTCCCGACTGGCGTGAATTGCTGTAGCTGAAGCACAAGGTTTGAATTATCAACAATGTCATTGAAGATGACTCGATTGTCAAATTGTAGCGCGACGGTTCGCTCATTGTCAGGCTCGCGGGCGTCGTTGTGTTTGGCTCCAAGAAGATTTGATGTCCAAAAAATACGAAGCCCGGCGAGACGTCACAGGTTGGGTCCAATTCCCTTCAATGAGTTGCGTGCTCGTTGTCACGCGGTAGGTGCCACTTAGTTGGGGCGTCGCATTTCATTTATCCCATGGTAGGCCGTCGAGCAGTTCGATCCGGTTTGGATGTATGCTCTCGATAGGAGCTGTGAAAGGCTGTGGGAGCGTAAGACTCAAGGGTCAAGAGGTATTGTCGAAAGTGTGTTCTTGAAGGAATGAAAAAAGGTGGCGTATCCTGCTGAGCTCAACACTTCAGCGGCCCACGTGGGCACAAGGACACGCCATGAACAAGACTAAAACAGACCGACCTTCGACGCCAGTAGACCAACCGCTCGATCCCGAAGTGATTTCCTTTCGGGAACAGTTCGATGACCGAAGCCCGCTTGAGCTCGTCCGTGAAGGAGCCCAGGATGTAGAAGCGATCGACGCCGAAGTCGAACCTTCATCGACAAGCATGAGATCGGCGTGACGATGAGGGACGCGGCTGGTCGTCAGGAACGGCAGCCTGCCCGAGAAGATCCTCACCGGTGCGGGCAGATCGGTGAACCAGGGCCGAGTTCGTGACAACACACCAGCCCAGGAGAGTCACCTTTTCACCGAGCGTGCTGCCCGCCTACCTGCGGAGGCGGCCATCGAAGAATTGATTCCCTGGCTGTACCTCAAAGGAATCTCGACCGGCGACTTCGGCGAAGCGTTGCAGGCGCTGGTCGGCGAGCGAGCCAAGGGCCTCAGTCCCAACGTCATCGTGCGGCTCAAGGAGCAATGGTGCAGCGAATACGAGCACTGGAGCAAGCGAGATCTTTCGGACAAGCAGTACGTTTACGTCTGGGCCGATGGCATTCACGCCAAGGTCCGATTGGAGGACGATGCCAACAAAAAGCAGTGTATTCTGGTGCTGATGGGCGCCACGGCCGATGGCCAGAAGGAATTGATCGCCGTGCTCGATGGCTATCGCGAAAGCGAGCAGAGCTGGAGCGAGTTGCTGCTGGACCTGAAGCAACGCGGCCTGGCGACGGCTCCGAAGATCGCCGTTGGCGACGGTGCATTGGGCTTCTGGGCGGCGCTGCGCAAGGTGTTCCCCGAGACGCGCGAGCAGCGCTGCTGGGTTCACAAGACGGCCAACGTGCTCAACAAGATGCCCAAGAGCGTGCAGCCCAAAGCGAAGGGCGACCTGCACGAAATCTGGCAAGCGGAGACGCAAGGACGATGCAGAGAAGGCGTTCGACGACTTCCTGGAGAAGTACGAGGCGAAGTACCCGGCGGCCTGCGAGTGCCTGCAGAAGGATCGCGACGTGCTGCTGACGTTCTACGACTTCCCGGCCGAGCACTGGGGCCACTTGCGAACGACCAACCCGATCGAATCGACGTTCGCGACGATTCGACTTCGTCATCGAAAGACCAAAGGCAACGGCACCAGGCGAGCGAGCTTGACGATGATGTTCAAGCTGGCTCAGTCGGCCTCGAAGAGATGGAGACGACTGAACTGCCACGAAAAGATCACCCTCGTCATCGAAGGACGTTCCTTCAAAGACGGAATCATGCAGGAAGAAATCGCCGCCTAATTCAAATCTCAGAACACAACAATTGACAATAGCTCCGTCAAAACTGATTTCCACATGAATCAGCTCAGGTGGTCCGGCGTAGTAGCGACTGAGATTCCACGCCGGAAAGTCGAAGCCATAATCGGAGTAGGTCACAAGTCCTTGGTCTAGGTCCACGGAAACATGACCGAACATTGAACTCGCGAGTACTGAGGGAAAAGGTGTCCGGAGTGTTGCTATTGCCGAACGCAAGCTCAAGTGTCGCCGATTCGATATCCCCAATGACGATGTCGGCGAAAGACAATTGAGAGAAGACGTGAAGTCCTGTCAGAATCACAAATGCAACAGACTGCAATCTCATACCGACCCTCCGATACCCTGGGGCTCTCTGGTCGTTGACGGGTCGGATTATAAATGATGAATGCCACAGCAAAGGCACACGAACCGGCCCCGCGAGGGTAGCGTCGAAAATAGCAGTTTTTCAACGTGTTGTGTTAACCAGCAGGTCGCTTGCCGGCAGAGAGTCTGAGAGTCTGGGCAACTTCCGGACAAAAGGGCTCGCCGTTGCCCGTTCGTGGCGCTCTCGAACAGACTACGAGACTGCCGTACCTACCGAACCACTCGCCGCAAATCCTTTGCCCACAGTGGGAAAAAGCAAAACGCCCAAGCGCATCTCGCCTGGGCGTCTGTAGTTAACTGGTGGGTCGTTGGCGGGTTTGCCAACCAGAAAAGCTCCCCCGGTAGGACTCGAACCTACGACAAGGCGGTTAACAGCCGCCTGCTCTACCAACTGAGCTACAGGGGAATATCTGCCGGGGAGGACGGCAAGGTCCGGGCGGCAAGCTGTTATTATATCATCGTCACTTGGTGTCGCAGGCTGGGGGCGAAGCGACGCCGGAAATTTTTTCGGCCGATCGTAACGGTCTTGCCAACCGGCACCGAGGTATGGTCGGGGTTGCGCGGTGGGGGGTACCGATGACGGCCGCCGCGGGCGTCCGTTTGCCGTTCGAGGCGGCCCTCGATCGGCCCGGTCACTTTACGGCAGGTGCGGGCCCACAAACGGAGAGATCCTAGCGAAAATCCCGCCGGCGTTCAAGACTCGTCGAGCACCTTTTCCATCACGACGCGGTTGCCCGGTTCGTTGTACTCGACCATCGTCATGAAGTTGCGCATCAACTTCAGGCCGCGGCCGCTCGGCTTGTCGAGGTTTTCGTCCAGGGTGCAATCTGGGACCTCCGCGGGGTCGAAGCCGGGGCCTTCGTCGGAGACCTGAATCCAACAGCGTGTCGCGGAGATTTTGCAGACTACATGCACGACCTTGTCCGGGTCCTCGCAGTTGCCGTGCTTGATCGCATTGACCACCGCTTCCTCCAGCGCCAAGTGGACGCCGAAAATGTCCTTCTGATTCCAATCGGCCACCTGCAACTGCTCGACGATCTCCAGGATCAAGCGATGTCCGTGGAGCGAGCAGCTGGGAATCTTGCGATTCGTCGTCCAGGTCCAAGACGGTTGTGTCATTGTGTTTGCCGTCCGCCAATCAGAAGTTTGCCCAGGTTCCCTCAACCTTAGCTGCGGTTCCCCAACCTGCGCGGGCCGGCACCCGTTCGGATGTCGATACCGCTCGTCCGGCTACCCCATGGCCGCGAGGCCTCGTTTCCTGCGCTCGTGGGTGGCCTCGCCGACCCGCCGTGTGCATCCTAGTCCTTATTATTATCTAGCCAAACCCCCGAGTGGCTAGAATCCCGCCACAGAAAGGGCTGCGCCGATCCGGGCAGACTAACCGGCCGCAGCAAATTCGGCCAACGCGTCCTCTTGTTCATCCTTGATATCGAACTTCTCGTTCAGCCGCGTGATCTTGAAGACGTCGTAGATCTCCGGCTTAATGTTGCTCAACTTCAACACGCCTCCTGCCCGTTCGACCTTCTTATGAAGCGAGATCAATTTACCGAGGGCCGCACTGGAGAGAAAATCGACGTTCGTGAAATTTAACAGCAGATTCTTGGGCTGTTCGTCTTCGACCAGAGAAAACAGTTCCATGCCCAAGTCCTGAATGATCAGTTCGTCCAGAATCTTGCGATCGGTGAACCGGACCACGGCGACGTTATCGATGTCCGTGACCTGGATACGCTGATACTCGGCCATCAAAACGGCTCCTGACTTGACCCTACATCGAGGCACGCAACGTCTGCCGACACGCCACACTACGGGCTCGGCAGCCGGCGCACGGGTTCACGACAAGGTGCCTATTCTAGTGGCAATTCGGCTGCGCCGGAAGTCGCAGATGGCAATTCACGGCGGCCGCTTTATTTTCGATAGGCCGGGCTGACCAAAATCAGAATGGCGCCGACGGAGATGAACGACAGGGCCAACTGCCGCGGCGGGGTGATAATCCGGTTGGTGGCACCGGTGGCGACCGCCGGTGCCGCCCAGGGGTCGGCGTAACCTGGCTGAGAGACGTAGCTGGTCACCGGATCCACCGAGCCGTTCGGAAAACGCTTGTCCACGACGTTCGAGGCCCACGGATTCAACTCGAACGATTCCACAACGCGGAATTGAATGCCCAGCAGTAGCACGATCACGCCGACCATGAACATCCGATTGCCATCCATTTCGATTCCTCCCCCATCCGTATCTCGTGCAGTCCCATCCGTGAATATCGAGAAGAACCTGCCGCGGGCTTGATGATGCGGCAATCAGAATCGATTATGCCAACTGGGCGAAGTGACTCAGAGCCTGCGCGGGGACTAGTGGAGCGGATCGAGGAACGGCGTCGGACGGGCGCAGTGCCGGATACCCGAATGGATGCGTATGCGTATGCGTGCGTGGTGGACACTGCCGCTGGGAAACATTCTATTGGCAACCTGCGTTGACGTGACCCGCGAGAATGGACCAAACTTGAGCCCGTCGAGCAGGAGACCGATTCGAGCCGTAGATCGTATTCACTTCTGCGCTGCTAATGGTCCTCGGTGAGCAGCGCGAAGCCGAGATTTCGCGGACTCCCGTTGGTTGTCCTGGCCCTGTGGCCGCGCAGACATCAATAGTGCAGGAGTGTCCGATGCCGGAGCTGTGGAGCGGATGGTTGTTGTTGCAGTCGGGGTACTGCCTACCGGCCATTGCGTCATGGCTCACTGTCAGCGGTTGGATTTTGATCGTGCTGTTTTTGGCCCCGCTGCTCGTGGTTGCCGCGGCCGTGCTGCTGGTGATCGTCTGCGTGTTCCTCGTGCCCCGTCCCGTGGGCAAGGACATTGGTTGGGTCGCGCTGGGCCTGTTTTATCGGATCCACTTGCATGACCGCCAGCGTTTGCCGGCCGAGGGGGGCGTGGTGCTGATCCCCAATCATATTTCTTGGCTGGATGGTGTCCTCTTGATGATGATGACACCGCGACTGGTGCGTACGATGGTGTACTCGGGGAATTTCCAGAGCCGCATCATGCAGGTCGCGGCGCGGCGCTGGGAAGCCATCATGGTGGGAGCCGGACCCAAATCGATCGTCCGCGCATTGAAAACGGCGCGCGAAGCGGTACAAAATGGCGAAGTCATCGGCATTTTTCCTGAAGGCGGTATCTCGCGAAACGGGATGACGCAATCCTTCCGAGCTGGTTTCTTGAAGATTATTGAAGGAACCGATGCAGCTGTTGTACCGATCTATTTTGATGGCCTATGGGGCAGTATCTTTAGTTTTGAACGCAGGAAGTTCTTTTGGAAACTTCCTCGCCGCTGGCCGTTTCGCATCGATATCTATTTTGGCGAGCCCCTGTATCAGGTTCGTGATGTGCATACGGTAAGGCAAGCGGTGGTGGAGCTAGGAGCGAGGGCGGTGAGCGAGCGGATTGCGCGAAAGACAGCTTTACCGGAAGCGATCATCCGCGCCTGCAAACAACGTAAGTTTGAAGCCAAGATCGCGGATTCGACCGGCGCGGAGCTGACCGGCGGCAGCGTATTGATGAGGTCGCTGATCCTGCGCCGCCTGTTGCGCCGTCATGTGTTGTCACCCGACGAACAACACGTCGGTCTGTTGTTGCCTCCCAGTACCGGTTCCGTCCTGGCCAACCTTGCGCTGGCCTTTGATCGTCGTATCGCGATCAACCTCAACTACACCGTCTCCTCTGACGTGATGTCCCAATGCATCCGGATGGCCGGGATTCGTCGGGTTCTGACCAGTCACAAGGTGATGGAGAAACTTGACCTGCAGATCGACGCCGAGTTGGTGTATCTGGAAGACTTGCGTCCACTGGTGAAGGCGACCGATAAAATCTTCAGCCTGTTGGCGGCCTACGTTTGGCCGGCGCGGTGGCTTCATCGATCGCTGGGACTTGGTCGCAACGAACCCGACGATGTCTTGACGGTCATCTTTACCTCGGGATCGACCGGGATCCCTAAGGGAGTGATGCTGACGCACGCCAATATTCGTCACAACGTCGACGCCGTTAATCAGGTCATTCATCTCCAGCACGACGATGCCATCGTCGGCATCCTGCCCTTTTTTCATTCGTTTGGATTCACCGTCACGTTGTGGGCCGTGATGGCGTTGGATATCCGTGGTGTCTACCACTTTAATCCGCTGGACGCGCGACAAGTTGGCAAATTGATCGAGAAGAATAAGGCGACCATCCTACTCTCCACGCCGACGTTTTTGCGGTCCTATTTGCGGCGTTGCACAAAGGAAGAGCTGGCGTCTCTGGATACCGTCGTCGCTGGCGCGGAGAAACTGCCGAAAGAACTGTGCGATGCGTTTGAAAAGAAATTCGGTGTCCGGCCCGTCGAAGGCTACGGTACCACCGAACTCTCGCCATTGGTCTCCGTCAATATCCCGCCGAGTCGTAGTGTGAAAAGTCATCAAGTCGATCTGCGGGAGGGAACTGTGGGGCGACCGGTACCGGGCGTCATGGCAAAAGTCGGTGACGCCGAAGGACGCGACCTGGGCACCAACCAGTCCGGCATGTTGTTGATCCGTGGTGCCAACGTCATGAAAGGGTACATGAATCAACCTGAGAAAACTGCCGAAGTGATACGTGATGGTTGGTATGTAACCGGTGACATTGCCGAAATCGATGACGATGGATTCATTCGAATCACGGGCCGTGAGAGTCGTTTTTCTAAGATCGGTGGCGAAATGGTCCCTCATTTGCGCATCGAGGAATTCCTGCAAGAAATCATTGGTGAAGACGAGGAAGAAGGTGAATTGAAAATCGCCGTGACGGCCGTGCCCGACGAAAAGAAAGGGGAACGCTTGATCGTACTGCACACGCAACTCAGGCAAACTCCCGCAGAATTGACGGCGCTGCTGAAGACCAAAGGTTTGCCAAACATCTTCTTGCCAGCTATCGACTGCTACTACCAGGTCGACGAAATCCCGGTTCTGGGAACGGGGAAACTGGATCTACGCGGCCTGAAAGAATTGGCAGTGGCAAGGTCGCACCGCTGATCGGCCGGTCGCACGTGCGTCTCTGTTCCTGGCGGGAGACCAGGAGGCGATGGGCGTAGAGCGGATGAGCAGAGGCGCAGCGGGTGAGCATCTGTGCCAAACCTGTTATGGCGAATCTCGATGAGACTCGTCGATATGGCCGGCCAGGTGTCCTGGGACTTTCGTCGAAATGCTCCACAGCGTATGTCCGGCGGTGATGTAGAGTGTCCTCAGGTCGGGGCCGCCGAAAGTACAATTGGTGACCATGTCCATGGGGATGGGAATCACATCCAGCAAGTCACCGTCGCCGCTAAGGATGTAAATCCCCGCTTTGTATTGCTCAGCGGTTTCCGCCGGTAGGTTCGGAAAATTGAAGCCCGCGGCGACATACAAGCGGCCTTGTTGGTCGATGGCCATGCCGTCTGGCCCGCGATCATGTCCCCAATCGAAGAGCAGTCGTTGACTTGCGCGGACGATTGAGCCATCGTCCTGCAACTCAAAACGCCACAACTTGCGATTTCCACCTTCGGCTCGGGGGCCCGTGTTCACATTGTCGCCCACGTAGAGATACCGTTGGTCGGGCGAGATCGCCAGGCCGTTGGGACGGTCGACTTCGTGCGAGATGATCCGCTCAATCTGACCGTCGCCATCGATCCGATAGACACCCTCGACCAGGCGCCCGTCCTCATCAAACTGTTCGACGTCACTCGCATCGCCGTAACGCGGGTCGCTGAAATAAATGCGGCCCTTGGCATCGACTGTCAGATCATTGGGCGAATTGAGTCGACGGCCGCCGTAGCGATCGGCGAGCACGGCGATCGTCCCGTCCCGTTCCAATCGCGTTACGCGACGGTTTCCCTCGGGGCCGCCTCCTTCACAGCATACCAGCCTTTCTTGTTGATCAAACAGCAACCCATTGCTACGTCCCGAGGGCGTACGAGCGACGTGAACTTGCCCCTCGGGATCGCGTCTCATGATACGATTGTTGGTGATGTCCGTAAAATACACGTTCCCGCTTGAGTGCCAAGCTGGTCCCTCGGTAAAGGCGACTTGGCCAGCGATCTGCAGACGTGCATCGTCTGCAATGGGCGATTCCGCCGACAGGGCAGAGGACCAAAGCAGGGTGAGCAGGCATGGGGCGAAACCACGGATGGCAGACAAAGGCATCATTGGGTCCTTGATAAAACTGCGGACGGGGGCTCGCGTCGAGTTCCGCTGGACATCGTCGGTCAAACCTCGTTTACTCGGGGCTTGTAGGAAAACGCAGAAAATCGGATTGTGTGAGGGATTGTCCGTTGGACTCGATACGTAGGTGGACATCACGTTGCGGGAACGGAATGGAGATTCCCACGGCGTTTAATTCTCGATGAATTGCTTCGTGCAAGTCGTGAATGACCGCCAGCCTGTCTTCCATCCGCGCGAGTACGCAACGAACGGTGAAATTCAATGCACTGTCGCCAAACAGGTCGAACGTGACAGTTGGTACCGGATCATTCAGCACCAGGGGATGTGCGGTAACGGCCGACATCACCGTATCGTGGGCACGCCGTACATCGCTGCCGTAAGCGATGCCGACATTGATGACGACGCGATTCGTGGGATCGGTTAACGTCCAATTGAGTAGCTTGCCCGTGATGAATGTCTTGTTGGGCACGACCAATTCCTTTCGGTCCCAATCGCGAATTGTCGTAGCGCGAGTACGAATCTGTACGACGGTACCCGTCACATCCTCGACGGTGACGATATCTCCAACGCGCAGGGGCGCTCGAATAACAGGATCAATCCCGAGACAAAGTTGGCAAAGATTTCCTGCAGGCCGAAGCCCAGTCCTACACTGACCGCGGCGGCCAGCCATTGAATCTTCGACCAGCCGAAACCTATGTTGGTAAACGCCCAAGCCGTACCGGCAATAATTATGCCGTAGCGCGTCATCGTTGTGATGGCAAATCGAATTGATGCGTCTAAGGGCAAATGTTGTAGGATGGCAATTTCCAACAAGCCTGGGATATTGCGCACCGCGGCATACGTGAGGCTAACGAGCACTAGCGTAACGATCAGATTGCCCAAAGTAACCCAGCCTTCTGTAGACGTAGCAACCGAGCGACCGCTCGCGGATGATGCCGCTGAAGCCGACATTGTTGGACTGGATGCCGTGCCGGCGGTAATGTTAGACGTCGGCGGACTCGAGGAAATGTTTTCACTGGCAACGGCATGGTCGGAATGCCAAAGACGCACGTTACTGATGCGTGCCAGTGCAGGTAAGGCGTCGATCCAGATTAAATAGAGTCCGAGCACACCGGCTGCGAAGACGAAGGCGGTAAGCAACCGTTGCGTCTGCGCGTTGATCTCGGTCAAATCGACTTGCGTGTTTTCCGTCACTCCTCCTTGTAGTTCCGATTTTTCCCGCTCGCTCGGCGCCGGTCCGCCCGAAAGGAGTCGCTCCTTGGCCCGCGCGATCGCTAGCGCCGCCGGTTGATTAGAATCCAACGGCTGAGAATGGCCTCGATGATGTACAACGCGGACAGATAAATCACCGACCAGAACAGATAGACTGTCAGACGTTCCACGGTGTACTGAAATCCCAGCATGGACAGCACGGTGAACGAAATCGGGGTGGCCAGAATCAAGGAAAACCACACGAATCGCAAGCGTTCCAGCCAGCCATCACGATGCAGCGCCAAGAATTCACGCACGGCACCGGTACGCGGCGAAAGTGTGGCACGCAGCAAGAGCATGACGGCGACGGTTAACACGATTTGTGACAGTCGACCGAGCGATCGCTCGATGACCGGATTATCCAGTCGACTGAACAGATGGTAGCTGGCCATCAGTGCAACCATGGTCGGCACAAACCAGTTGAGCTGGCGGCGGATGGATTTGAGGACGGTTGGCGACCATTGAAAATGCGCTTTCGGCTAATCCCGACCGCCGCAAGGTATTCATCCAGAAGGAAAAGGGCCAGTAGGCAATCGCCGCGTGTTGGGCGGCCGAAGCGAACGGACGGGCGAATTCCGTGCCCTCGTCTTTGGCAACGCAGTACAGTGTCCAGGCGAGCCACGAAAGGAGAGCGGGACCGGCAGCGCTGACGGCAAACGTCCAGAGAAATGTCTTGAGGGTGACGCCGAAGTTGCGACACCCCTTCGCAGCCGCCTGTTCGCCAAATCGCTGAATCTCGCGTACACCGTGAGAGCGATAGGCGAAGCAGACGATCAGCAGTAAGCCGATCGCCAAGTGCAGCAGCGCTTTCCGCCTGATTTCCCCTGCGAGCGTTTTCACCAATTCATGCCATGATGCGGGAGACGTCAACCAGTGCAGGCCTGTAGGAATTGCTACCAGGTCACTCCAACGAAATTCAGGGATGCTGCGGATCCAGAGAATGCGCTCGTCAATGTAGCTCGTGTACTCCTGGACGAGCGAAATCAACACCTCTTGCTGGATTCCTAATGCCATCAGCTTGTCGGTGTACGTCTTGTAGTTCAGCTGCAGTTTTTGGAGCGTCTTTTTTCTGCGCTTCGAGTAGTGATTGGACTTCCGGCTTGAGTTCGGCGAGACGTGACGCGTTGATACGTTGTGTCAGCGACGACAACTCGGTCGCCAGACGTTGATCGAGGTCCGCAAAACTATTCAATTGCTCGCCGGTAGTAAACTCTTCGGAGTGCGCGTTATACAACGCCTCCACACGGTCTTGACTCAGCCGATGCAAATCGCGTGCGTCCGGCAGCTCCTTGCGTTGTTCACGCAACAGATTGCCAACCGATTCGCTCACGCCGGATTGAGAATCGATCAACGCGCGAATGGCGTCAGTTGTTCGCTCCAGTCGGTTGCCTGCGATTGCGTGGCGGCAAATTCGTTGTCGACCTGTTCGATGTTATCCGCGACTCGTTTGAGCTGTTCGGAAAGCTTCAAGTTGCCGTCGGCCAATGCTTGTAACTCGGGTGGTACATCGTGAGCTTTCGTTGTCTTTTCGGCAATGTCCTGGGCTACACTTGCCCGTCGCATACGCTCGGCGTCGGCTGCCCACGCTTTCGACTCGTCGGCAATCCTGCGCGACGGTCTTTTCCTGCAGCTCAATTTCCTTGTTCAGCACATCCTCCGCCGCGTCATAGAATGCCAGCTCGTCCCGGATAGTTTGAATCTCGAAATCGACGTTCGCCAGCTTGATGTCCAACGCCGATTGCTGCGCCTTGCGCTCCTCACTGGTCATGTCCGTACGAGATTGCAGTTCGGTCTTTCTCCGCTGCAACTCGGCTTGCGTTGTCAGCAAGTTGGCGATTTGTTTAGGGGCTTCTAGCCGGCGGTCAGAGCGACGCTTCGGTTCCGCTTTGAGCGCCGCGAGTTTGGACTGTGCCGCCGACGACTCGGTCTGCAGTTCCGTGACCTTCTTGTCTAACTGCTCCTGGGTCAGATTCGCGGTTTGGGGAGCCGAGATGTCGCTCGAATTATCCTTCAGTTGACGATCAACCGCGTCGCGCTGTTCGGGTAGTTTTTCGATTTTGTCGAGCCACTGCTGGCGGCTTTCCTTGAGCGACTTGCTGGCGTCCAGGTCCGTCAGGATTTGCCGATATTCGTCGGCGACCCGCGTCCTAACCGCTTCGTCCAGATTCGAATTGGCCTCAATCGCCTGCAATCGACTGCGGGCGACATCCGCGGAGATGGTCAACGCGGGCGTAGCGGCGGCAGTATCGGCCGCGTCTTGAGCCCCCTGATCCTGCGGCTGCGCAATCGCTTCGCAAGTGATAACGCACAGCAACAGGTTTAGAGCGAGTAAACGGGGGGGAGCGACATAGAAATAGGTTGGTGAAAGTCGTGTTAACGGGAGTGCACTAGCCCATCTTCGTCTCGCCGTGCCAGGCGACGCGAGATTTTGCGTTGACTATTCAAGATAGCGGGAAACGATGGATTGCGACAATGACCCCGATTGCGTCGATGTTTCCGCGGCTCCAAGGAGCTGTGGCAGGCGCGGAGGCCGCCGCGTCCGCCCGGTCGGCGTCGGATCAGCCCCGTTAAGGCAGTCGATCGCCGAGCTTGCCACGACCTGACGAGACTACTTTTTCTTGCCCGGCATGACGTGCGATCATGAGACAGTTGAGGGCGCTTCGCCGCCTTGGCAACCTGACGGTGTCGAGCAAATGGCGCGGGGCGCCGATGTGTTTGGCGACTTGACAGACTCCCGTATGTTCTCAGAAAGGTCTTCGCGATGAATCTCACACCTCGGTTTTTGAGCTCGAGCGGTATGCTTGCGACGTGGGCCTTGTCCGTGTTTCTGAGTGGGCACGCCGTGGCCCCAGCCGCATTGGCCGATGAAGCGGCTTTGGGTACGCCCGTTGAGGATGACATGCACGAATTCATGGAATACGTGTTTCAACCGACGTATTTACGTCTCAAGGCGTCTATGGCGGAATTGTCCGCCTCGCAGGCCGATTGGAAGGCCATTAAATCCGACGCCTTGATTTTGGCCGAGTCGGCGAACTTACTGGGCGGACGGCATAGCGAGGGTGAGACGCTATGGCAGCAGCATGCCACCGCGACGCGCCAAGCCGCGCGGCACTCTATGCAGCGGCAAAGGGCAAGGACGTCAAGCAGACTTGCGCGACCTATGAACAGATGTTGACCCGCTGTAATGCTTGCCATCAGGACTTTGCGGACGGCGAACATCAACTGATGCCGTGACGCATACGTTTCTGCTTTCGGAGGGGAAGTGCGCCATGCGCGTTTTTTAGAACGCAGGGGACGCGCAGAGCCGCGGGGAGCGCAGAGGGCGAGCAGAGGCGCCATTTGTGTTTTGATTCTGAATCAGGAGGGGCGAATTGCCGAATGGATGCCGTTGAGCACGAAGTCAACTACTTCTGAAAAGTCCAATCGGTCTCTGGGGGGCCATTGCGTCTGTGCTTTGCAGACTACTCATCCAGGCGCACCACGACGGCATCAGCCGCATTGTGGTTAAGCTGCACGACGGAATGGTCTGGCAAAAAAAACGACCATTCCAAGCCATCAGTCGCTGCGTGGCCCCGACGTAATCTGTTGTCCCTCGGCTAAACCGCTGTGCCGTGCTGCGTGACCCACGACGGTGATCGTGCCCTGCCGGCCTTCGCGCAGCAGGCTGGCCTTGACTTCGGCACCCGGTACCAAGTGCACAAAGTCTTCGGGGATTTCCGCTCCGTGAGGATCATGCAACGGATGTCCCAGCTTGTCGTCCAAGTAATCAACCGTGTCCTCGTCGTGCAAGTGTTCCAATCGGTGGGCTCGGTCGTGTAATTCTTCCTCTGGTGTGCCCACGTGCTGCAAATACGTTTCCCACAGCCGGTGAGCTCGCAAAAGTCGCTGGGATTCCCGCTGTCCTTCGTCGGTCAATGTGGCTCGTTGACCACGGATGACCACGAGTTCGTCGTGTTCCATGGACCGGAGTGCCCGTTGTACTAAATCGGGACGTGCGTTCACCTGCTCTAGGATATCAGCGACCTCGATGGTTCCTTGTGCACCATAGCGAAAACTTCCTAGGATGTCTTCCATGATTTGCTGCGGCACCATCGTGCGTCGACGCAGTCGATCGGCAATAAGGCCGTACCGTGGTGCCACGAACAGAATAACCAAAAACTGCAGCGTGCTGACGATCACAATCGACGGCCCGGTTGCCACGTTGCCGATCCACGTCGAGATGTATAACCCGCCGATCACGCTGGTTAGACCAAAAAACGCGGCCCAGGTCATCATGCGGTTGAGCCGATCGCTTAGTAAATACGCTGTCGCGGCGGGAGTGACCAGCAAGCCGACCACCAGGATCACACCGACAATTCCCACCGCACTTACCACAACCAGCGACGTGCAAGTCGTCAGTAGATAGTCGACGGCAACGACGGGGATCCCCAAGGACGCCGCCATAACCGGATCGAAGGTCGTGATTTGGAAATAGCGGAAGAACATCACAACAATCGCCAGTACAGCCGTCGCCACCACGGCCATCATCCAGAGATCCGCATCTTCCACACCCAAAACCATGCCCGTGACGAAATGGTACAAGTCCAGATGGATGCGATGGCTGAACAGGGACGCCAAGACGCCACCCACGGCAAAGATGCCGGTGTACATAATGCCGATCGCCGTGTCCTCTTTGATGCGCGAGACCTCGGAGACAAATCCCACCAGCGCGACCGTCACGAGTCCCGCCAGGATGGATCCGACGAGCATCCCCGGCGCATGGGCTTCGATGCCAAACACCATTTGCATGAAGAGATAACCCGAGGTCACGCCGGCCAGCATGGCATGCGAAAGGGCATCGCCCAGGAAGGCCATGCGGCGCAGAAACACGAAACAGCCGATCACACCGCACACGATCGCCACAAGCCCACCGCCGATCAAGGCCTTCTGAAAGGCCTGTTCGGTGAGGGGCGTGATGAGCATTTCTGTGAGCCGACTCATGGCGTCTTCGGTTTCCTGGCAGTTAAGCCCTCGAATGCACGTAATCTGCCTTCATACACCTGGCTCAGAAGCTCAGCGTGTAAGACCGCGGTGGGAGGGCCGTAGGCGTAGAGACGTTGCTTGAGCAGAATCAGCGAATCGAAATACTCCGCAGCCGTCCCCAGATCGTGATGCACGACCAATAAGGTGCGGCCGGCACGTTTGGTCCGCTCCAGCACGTCGAGAATCGCTTGCTCCGTGGCGGCGTCGACCCCGGCAAAAGGCTCATCCAGCAACAAAATGTCGGCACCCTGTGCCATCGCCGCGCCATGAATACCCGCTGCTGTTGTCCGCCCGACAGTTGGCCGATTTGCCGATCGGCCAACTCCGACATGCGCACCATTTGCAGCGCTTCGTCCGCCAGTCGTCGATCTTCCCGAGACAAGTCGCGCCACCAGCGTACGTGGCCATAGCGGCCCATCAACGCCACTTCGCGGACGGTGATGGGAAAGTCCCAATCGACCGCACCTCGTTGCGGCACGTAGGCAACGCGTCCTTTGCGCAGTTCGGCCGGTTGACCGAAGATGCGCACCTGCCCGACGTCCGGTCGCAAGAAACCCAGAATGGTTTTGATCAGCGTCGACTTGCCCGATCCGTTAGGACCGATGACTCCGACCAATTTGCCAGCAGGAATACGCACCGAGACGTCAAGCAATGCTGGTACCGCGCCGTAGCTGACGGTCAAATGATCGACTTCGATGGCAGGAATCGCGGTCGCCGTCGTCAGCTTTGGATTAGCCATCGCGGCCCTCCGGATGCAGCCCGCCGTCGGCGTCGGCCGCAGCGTCTTCCTGACCTTCGGCCACCGCCCAAGCGGGGACTTCCACCACCACAGCGCCCTCGACGACATCGCCAGGCTCTGACCACAAGGTTTCATCCGTCAGTGGCTGGCCATCGCGCAGAATGCGGACGCGTATGGCCCGCGCGATGGGATTCGTCGAGTCCTGAGGTATCGCTCGGATAAAGAATTCGTTTCGTCCCGTCACCACGCCGGCAACCTCGTCGATACGGATTTGCTCGCCCGCCCGCACGGCTCGGTATGGCGTACCAGGTCGCGTCCGCGCAATTGTAACAGTACGACTGGGGCCGTGGTCGGATCCAAGGCAAACGCATCCGGTCCAGCGTCGAACGTCAGCGTGACGTCGACCGTGAACTTGCCGGTTGCCGTTTGTTCATAGTCGACCGCGACCACCTTGGGTTGAGGTCGGAAGACCATGTAAAGTTGTAATCCGCCGAGGATGACAACTGCCAGGATCAGGGCTAACAGAGGACGCATGAACGGTAATCTCCCGCACTCGGTGCAGCGCTATTTCAAGAGCATCAACAATCGTGATGACATTCTCTCGCATCATGCCCAGGTAGGTTTCACCCGCCGAACCGGGAGTCCCCATCGAGTCGGAGTACAACGTGCCACCAATTTCCACGCCCGCTTCCGTCTTGATTTCATTGATCAACTTTGGATTGACACTGGTCTCCACGAAGATGGCCTTCACGCCAAATTTTTGGATCGATTCGACTGCGGCCTTGCGTCGCCCGTACGTAATGCCCCCGCCAATCTCCTGGCCCGTCGACCATCCCGTGGGTGCCGCCGAACGAAATCCATATTGCTGACAAAAATAACCAAATGCGTCGTGACTGGTGACCAGGATCCGCCGATCGCGCGGGATTACATTGCACTGTTTTACGATCCACGCGTCCAGTGCGCGGAGTTGAGCTAGATAGAGTTCAGCCGCGCCTGGTAAACGTCCGCTCGCTCGGGATCCTGCTGGGACACCGCCTTGAGAATATTGCGGACATACACGGCAGCGTTCTGCGGCGTGAACCACGCGTGCGGATCCGGGACACTCATCGTCTTGTCGGAATGGCCGACTTGAATTTGTAGCGGCTGGATACCCGTCGTGCAAAACACAATCGCTTTGCCGACGTCCTGTCCCAGCTTGGCCATCCATTCATTGCCCTCCAAATGCAGTCCGTTGGCCAGCAGTAGTTGGGCGTCGCGCACCAATGTGACGTCATTGGGTGTGACCTCGTACAAGTGAGGATCCTGGCCGGGTGCCAGTACGCAGCGGACCTGCCATGTGTCGCCCACCACTTGCCGCGTGAAATCCGCAACCTGGGTGGTCGAACAGGCAACGATCGGCCGGGCGTTTTGTTGCCCCCAGGCCGTCACGCGGAGACCACCGGTGACCAGCAGGAGGATCGCTGCCAGACGGAGCGCCCGAATGCTTCCCCTGGTTGCCGCCCATAGTCCGCGCGCGACGGCGGTGACACGCCGCCGTATTCCGTGGTACATCGTGAGTTGTTTCCTCCTGCCGCAATCCCCGCATCGTATGTTTGGTTGACAATAAACCATTTTTTGATCAATCAAAATCCCTGTCAAGGCGTAACGCCCATCCGCCCGAACGGGGTTGACAGCACATATCCCTGCTCTTTTTGCCAAACGGTGCTGTTGGCTGGAGGAGCATGACCGCGCAGCCGCGCTTCACAGGTCACAAGTTACAACGGCTAGCCGTGGGACGACGCGAGCTCGGCCGTTCGGATGCGCCGGCGGCCGAGTAGCATACACAGGATGACGGCGGAGGAGAGTGTCGACGGTTCGGGGACGGTAAACAGCAAGCGGTCGTACATCTCGTACGTGTGGAAGCCGGAGGTGAGTCCCGCGTTGGGCAGTGCCGGGTCGCCGGGCGTACTCATCATCAACTGCTCGCTGGCGAAGTCGGGATGAAAGTAGTCGTAGCGAGCGACGGTAAAACGCCACTCGGAGTCGGCGGCGACCGTTGGAAAAGCATCCAGCGGGATTCTGGTTTCTACGACCCAGCTCTGGTCTTGATCGGAGGGATCGTCCCACGTACCGTCGACGTGGACGGCGGCAGTCAAGTCGGTGTCCCAGTCGGTGGACGGCGGGCCGAAACGTCGCGTATCGAAGCGGGCATCAAACAGGTCTCCGTTTGGACTCCATTCAAACTCGAAGTATTGCGGAGAGTTCTCGTCGGGACGCGTGAAGAATTCGATCACGTCTCCTTCGTACAATTGACCGTCGCGACCGCTCGAACCGCTGGTGAGGGCCGACGGGCGAATGTCGCGGTCGCTCATTTCGAACCCGAGATAAAGAAAGCGGTCGTCCCACAGTAGACGGGCCGTTGTGGCCGATGCGGCGGCGTCACCGCCGGTCTGATACGCGAAGAACTCGTTGATAGGGAGGGCGTTCTGCCAGACGACATCGTTCAGGTCGCCGTCCAACTGCGGTGGAGTCGACGTATACCGAGCTTGATATACTCGCGGCGTGAATTCGGCGTGAGCCGTTTGACCGGCGATAGCCGAGAGCCAACTGCAGCATAGCAACAGTAGTGGGCGAGTTAGCAATTTGGGCATGAAGTTCCTCTATCTCGATCAGGCCGATCTCGACGTCCGGCGATCACGCTTGCGGGCAGGCGACAAGGAACGACGCCGACTGGTCAGCAGCAGGGCACTGGCGAGCACCGCCAAAGTGCAGGAGGACGGTTCGGGCACAATGCTCTTGATTTGGTAAATCTTGCCCGAATTGCTGTTGCTGCTCGAGAATCCGCCCTGCGGCGAGATATCGGCTAGGAATAACGAGTCTTCGGTCGATAGCAATCCGTCGAGGTGTCCCACACCCGGTTCATCGTTGGTGATGAAATGGAAATAGGAATTGTCGTCGAGATTGACAAACACAAGTGGGTTTTCCTCGTTGTTAAGCCCACCCAGACTGAACTTGCCGTGCATCCCAACGAAGACGCCGTTGTTCAGTCCGGCGGGAAAACGCGTCGGTGCAAAGGCGATGTCGTTGGGACCCTCTCCCTCTTCGCCGTCCGGCAATGGCAGCGGTTGAAAAGCGACCAACGGTTGCACACCTTGGCCTCCGATCACGTTCCCCGTGCGATACTCGTTGTAGGTATCGGGAAAGCCGAAATCCAAAACCGTGACGCCGATGTCGGTCGCAGGCAGGATATTCAATTCATCGGCGCTGGTTGGTTCATTGGCGTCCTGGAGTCCGTCGATGCCGTTATCTTGAAAATAGAGATCGCCGGTGGTCGATTGGAATGCAAAGCCTGCCGGATTGCGAAGACCGGTTGCCACTTGGATGGGCGGGGCGGATGTGATCGCATTGCCGTCATCGGTGATACGTACCATGTGGATTGAATCTCCTGCCAAATCGCCGCTGGCCCCCAATGAGCTTCTGAAGGGCAGAGTTTTTTTTGTGTCGGCGAAATTGACCTGCGAACCCAGTTGGAAAAAGAGGTCGTATGAGCCGGGCTGATCGGGTGTTTGGCGAACGGCCAACGCGGAATGTGGATGCAGCCATGACCCGGGGTACGAGATCTGCATGGTTCCCTGCAAGCTCGGAGGATCCGTCGGTTCGCGCACCAGACGATACACGGAAATGGGCACGCCCGAGCCTTGCCCGGTAACGAACAATAGGTCGTTGATCGTTCTTAGCGACGTCAGTTTGCCGCCGGGCACGTCGTCGACAAGCGTTTGCTGCACATCCGAGACACCGTCGCCATCGGTATCGGCCAGCCTGATCAAAGAACCACTCCGCGTACTGAAGAATTGGCTGCCGTTGCTCACCGCGACCAGCATCGATCCGTCACTCAACGAGGCCATGCCGACGGGATAGTTCAGACCCGCGGCGAATTCTGTGATCCGAAAATCGCTGGGATCGACTCCTGGGCCGACAAGGTTAAATGGCTGGGCGCGGGCGACCGTCGTATGCATAGCCAGCTGCAAAAGAGCGAATGTGAAGACGTAGGTCGTCAGGGATCGGCGGGACATATAGATGCTCCCCAAAGTATGTACAAGTGGGTCGTGCGCAAGTCGCTCAGCAGACAGATTCTGGTCCGACAACGCATCACCGCGTGTGCTGGCTGGCGGCTAAGGGCGAGACACGGGATGCGACTGCGACGACTCAGCGGATTCATCGCCCAAGTCACAGAGCACGAAATGGCGCGGGTGCTGAATTGAAGCAGGTCGCCTGATTTCCGTCCGAGGGCAAGCGGGATCCATAGACCGAGCAGCAACCCTTACTCGTCACCAGCTAACCGCGAACGCGGACCCCCAGGGGCCGACTCATCGAGCGGTAAAGTGAGTGGACTGTTGCCGAGCGATCTTGCATTGGCGACCTTGAGCAAAGCCAATAGTTGAAATTCCTGCCTTCCCCCCAGGGACCTCGTCCGACTTCCGGAGAGGTGACACGCAAATCCGTTGTCCCCACGGGAAAAGGTGGCTGCAGGCCGGGTGAGGGCGGACTGCAACGGCATATGCGATATCCGTGATCTCTTACGCGCGACCAGCCCACGAACGCCTACCCCACGAACGCCTACCCCACGATGACGTCGACCGAGGCGACGCATCCAGGTTCATGCCTCCGGCGGCAGCCGGACTGAAGCAGTTTCAGAGGGAGGATTCGAAGTTGCCAATCTTACGAACCCCTGCTTCAATCGCACGCGGTCAGCTTAACCCATTCCGACCTTGGGTCAAGCCTTCGGCGCTTCTCGCTAAGGACAGTGCACGACGTCCGGGGGCGACGAGGGCGAAGGGCATAGATATTCGAACGGCCAGGGCGACAAGAACGCTGAACGATTTTCCTGGGGAAAAGGGATGTGAGGAACGACAATTGTGTCCGACGTCTCTCGGGGTTGCCCGTTCGTCTGCCTCGCGACGACTTGGCCGACGCACGTGCCCTTTCATGTCGGTCAGGGCAGCGAATTTGGACCAGGGCATCGCGTTATGCATTGTGTACGACGAATGATTGCCGGGCGAGCGGCAGTTGACAGCTTATTGTCCGCTTCCCTAGTCTGTAAGGTGCGAAATGTGCAATCGGCGTCGATATTGAGCAGCGAATTCGCAGTGTTAACCTGGCCCTCGAGCTTGATGGACATCCAATGAAATTGCCTAGAACGTCTTGCAGTCGGTGTGAACCTTTTCTTGTGGGGGCGATGTTCGTGATATTCGCCGTGGTCGAATGGAGCCCGGTCCTCGCGCAGTCTCCCGAATTCTTGGTCAGTGACCGGGCGACAAATCAGGTCTTGCGATACGACGCAACGAACGGAAACTATCTGGGCGGCGCTGGTTAACGACGACTTCGCCAGTAACGGGGGGTTGTATTTGCCGGCGGCAATGACGTACGGCTTTGACCGCGACCTTTTCGTAACCAGCGTAGACCTGAATACAGGCGATGGTCAGGTGTTGCGTTACGACACGTCGACGGGCGAATTCAAGGGTGTCTTCGCCTCGGGCCTACAGGGGCCTGCAGGGTTGTTGTATCACCAAGCGAGCAACTCGCTGTTGGTCGGCAGCCTGGGAACCGGTTTGGGCGACTCGAATGTTATCGCTCGTTTCGCTTCCGATGGTGGGCGGCTAGACGATATTGCCGTGGGGCCGATTAGTGGACGCACCGGTATGGTTGCGATCGAGGACGGCACGGTATTCGTCAGCAGTTTTGCCGAAGAGCCTTTTTTCAATGGCAGTGTACTGCAATTGGACTACGATGCCGCCACCGATGCATTGACGTACGACGGCATATTTGCGGCCGCGCCCGAGTTGGCCGGCGCCAATGGCATCGCGTTCGACGCGGCCGGTGATCTGTACGTGGCCAGTCTGTTTGGGCAGAGTGTCGTCAAGTTCGACGTGCAGGACAATGCAGCAGTTGGCTCTTCGGTCTTCGCCCAGACCGCATACCCTTCGGGCGTACTGATTGGACCCGATGAGAATATCATGGTGACCAGTTTGGGCAACAACAATCCCAACGATCCAATCTATCCCGATTTGTTTCCCGGAGCGGTATTCAAGTTTGATGCGGCCACGGGCGCGATGATTGGCGGCGGCCCGTTTTTGGTAGGTGGCGCCGAAATTCTTGCCTTCGGCGATCTTGTTGCGAGGCTTGGAGGGAGATTTTGACGGCAATGGGCTATTGACTTCCAGCGACATCGATTTGCTGTCGGCCGCGGTCCGCGATGGGGGGCCGCCCACGCCATTTGACGTTAATCGCGACGGTCAAGTTGACCAGCTAGATCGTGAAGAGTGGGTGGTGGATTTGAAACGGACATACTTTGGCGATTCGAACTTAGATGGCGAATTCAATTCCGGCGATTTGATCTTTGTTCTGTCTCAAGGCGAATACGAGGACGGTGTGGTCGGCAATTCAACGTGGTCCAGTGGGGATTGGAACGGAGACGGCGAATTCGAATCGGGTGACTTTATCACGGCCCTGCAATTTACGGGTTACGAGTTAGGTCCACGGCAGGCCGTCGCGGCGGTGCCAGAGCCGGCGGCACTGGGCGTCTCGGCGCTGGCGGGATTGGTGCTTCTGTTTCGTCGTCGTCACACCACATCGCGTCTCTGAGAACTCTTCCGCACACCGAGGCACGTTCGCCCTATGGTCCGTTTGTTAACTGCCCCTGTTCCGAGGAATGCCCGACGCGCTGTGCGAGGTCGCGTGCCCGTTGCGCTCACCCTATTGGAACTGTTGGTTGTAATGGCGATTGTGGGAATGCTCGTCGCCTTGCTGATGCCTGCCGTTCAGGCCGCGCGGGAGTCGGCGCGACGCGTTCAGTGTACGAACAACATACGTCAAGTGGCCTTAGCTCTGGTTAATTTCGAGTCAGCGCGACAGCATTTTCCTTCGGGAACAATCAGCCGCCCGTATCCCGCCGATCGTACGACGCCACATACTTTTTACCGTTGGTCCGCGCTGCGCAGGTGACGCCGTTCTTGGAGCAGACGGCGGCCTTTCAGGCCCTCGATTTATCGGTACCCTTGTATGGACGCAATTTCCAAGTGTTTCCGCAAAACAAAGAGGCGGTGGCGCGGGTAGTCGCGGACTTTCTGTGTCCCAGCGATCAACAACGCGCCGTCAGCGTGGGGTTCGGACCGACGAACTATGCTGTCTGCACCGGCAGCGGAGTGAATGGTGGATCCCCATGGGAGGCCGACGGGGCATTCTACACGAACTCACAGCTCCGTCCGCGCAATATCAAAGATGGCCTGAGCCGTACGGCGGCCGTTTCTGAAAGCGTCTTGGGACGGACAGTGGCGCGGGGCACAGCGCGAATGGATGCGGATCCGCGATTTGCTTATGTCTTTGCCCGCGCCGTTCCCCTGACCGATGCATCGTGTCAAGGATCCGCGTTTTGGAACTATACCGATCTGCGAGGATTCGCCTGGGTCAACGGCGAATTCCGCAGCGGATTGTACAACCATTATCTGTCGCCCAATTCCCACGAGTTCGACTGTGTCTCGGCCCGAACGACGGGGCCGCCCGATGTCATCTACTCCGCCTATGGCTGGCGTGCCGCTCGCAGTCTGCATGGCGGCGGTGTCAATTTGGCCATGCTGGATGGATCCGTGCACTTTATCGACGATTCAATCTCGCTTGCGCTGTGGCGTGCCATTTCCACGCGAGCCGGTCAGGAGCCGGTGGCTTGGAGACCGTAATCCGGCCCCGCGGTCCGCAAAGCGTGGTCTAGAAATCGATTTGGATACGCATCGCGTAGATGTCCAAGTTGCTTTCGCCGACTGGGATACTGTCCAGCGTCGAATAGCTGTACATCGCCTGCCATTTGAGGTTCTTGTTCAAGTACCAGTTCAGACCGGCTGATAGGGTTGTGAGTTCGTTGCCAAGCACAATGCCGTCGTTGAGATCGATGTACGACCAGCGGCCCACGATCTCCCAGGCTCCCCATCCCGAACCGACCTTGACGGGACAAAACGGATCGACTCGTCCCATCACGCCGGTCTTGTGGTTATAGGGGCGTACTTCTCCGGTCAGGTAATAGCCGAGTTGAGCGTAGTGCGCCCAGAAGTCATTGTTGGGTGCGTTGATGCGTGTAACATGCGAGAACATCGCCTCGCTCTGGTAGTACAATGGCCCTGCGATACTGGCGAGCTCGACACCAAACAACTGATAGTCTTGTGAATCCATCGCGCCGGTGTCAACAAACGGAGGCACATTCGAGGGCACGCCAACGGGCACGCCGCCCGTTTCTGACACGGAGAACTCCGGCTGATTGCGGTAACGAATCAGATCATTTGAGGGGTTGGCGTACGAGTAGTCCACACCGACATGCAGCAGTTGACGATCGTTATTGTAGGTAATGGGAGCACAGGTCCAGCGCGTCGCCATACCATACCCGCCGTTGTCTCCGATGTTGCCACCAAAGGGATCGGTGGGATATCGGAATACTGAGACGGCCCACGTCGAGTCCCACGCTTCGTTATTTCCGTAGTACTCAGCGCCGATTTGACGGAAGGGGACGAACGCAAAGGGTAGGCCGCGTTCCAACAAAGGCAAGTCTTTGACGCTGGTCAGCGCGTCCATGGAAAACGGATGGCGGAACTGACCGACGCGCAATGTGCCGGGGCCAAACGTGTCTTTTATTTCGGCCCACACGTCCATAAACGTGGGGCGGCCGGGAAACGCAAAGTCCATTTCGAGCATGTAGCCGGCGTTGCTGGCCAGATCACCGACGGCGGCCAATCGAGCTCGACGAAAGTCAGCGCCATCTTGAATGTCACCGATCGGGACGCCGTTGACAGGTGTGATGCGGTTCAGGGCGTCTTGTGTGAACCATCCTGCGTCGGCTTGAAAAAAGCCGGTTAGTCGGGCCGTCGGATAGCTGGGCTTCTTGCTGGCTGCCGCTGTACCAGGATCGCAGTAGCAGGATACGCTCGGCTGCGGTGCGACGGGTTGGACTTGCTGCCAAACCGGCACCGTGTCTCGGCTTTCGAGCGCTTCGACCTTTTTCGTGAGTTGCTCGATCTGCTCATGCAGCTCGCTATAGCCGGGCTCCTGAGCCCATGTGGTGCTGGCTGCCAGCCAGACCAAGACAACAATGAATCGGTTGTGTGTCGCATCCATGCCTACTGACCCCTTGTCTGCCGAAGATCGTCGTTTTTGGTGACTTGTCCGCAGACGCCTGCGCTTTCCAAGCCATTCAACTGCCCTGATATCTTCGACACGAAGTTCCCAGTCGCTTCGACTCCTCTGTTCTTGACATTCAGTTTCTTTGTTTTCACCGCAAGCTACCGATCGCGCAAAGTCGACGTAACTTGCCGACACGTGAGAAGCAATGAGGCCTGGGCAATTGGTGCCGGATCGTGTTGGCCCGTATCAGCAACGAATAGCCGACGGTCACGCAGTCAATTGCATGGGCATGCACGCCGTTGCAGATCGGCAGGCCACCAACAAGCGTGGCTACGCCAAGTCGCGATCCTCGAATAAGATCAGCGCCAATAGCATGGCAATGCCGCTGTAGACACAACAGTAGATAAAGGACCACATCAGATAGATAAGCGGCACGGGACGTCCCGCCGCCACCGCCGCCTGGATGTTGAAATGGTCCAATACTGGCAAGATCGTGGCAATCAACTGGCCAATAAACACGACAGGAGCAAATTGGATCGACGATTGCACCAGCAAGGGTGTGATGTGGCCCAGCACGTAGATCGAAAAGCAGATGACAAAATTTGCCAACATTGGCAAACGCGTCGAAATGGCAACGCTTAATGAAACCAATACCGTGGCCTCAAAAAACGCCAGCACCAGACCGGGCACGGTGAGCATGACTTCCAAATGAGCGATTGTCCACTCGGGTGTCTCACTACCCATCTCGCGCCGTCGTATACCGGCTTGTAGGCAACCAAAATGATCAGCGTCACGCCGAGGATGACGAACAGCAGCAGCACCGTCCAAAGGATCCCCGCGAACTTGCCGAACAAGAATTGGCGGCGTCCGATGGGCTTGGATAGGACCGTCAAGGCCGTCCGACCTTCGATCTCTTCCGATACCGAATTACTCGCCGACCATACGCCTTGGATGATCCCCATGATCATGATCAGCGTAAGTGCCGAGTCTTTGAGCATCTTGATGTCTTCGCCGAATGTGTTGTAGGGCAGGTAGAGAAACAACAGCAGCAGAAAGATGCCCAGCGCTGTGAGTATGCCGAACAGTGGTTGTGCGAGCTCCGACTTGGTCGTGGACAGCGCGATCGCGGAAACCTTGGGAAAGCACCACGCCTGCAGAAAATAGATCAGGTACAACCCCACGACCGCGGCGGCGGTAATCGGCACCGCCATCACTTCGGGATAGGATGGGCCTGTTGTCATTTCGATGGTGAACGTGGCCTCATGATCCGCCAGGTTGGTGACGTAAAGATTCTCGACGTACTCGCCGGAAAACAACGGTTGAATCTGTCCGCGCCTGGTCCAAGTGGATGCCTGTGACGGGCCTACCTCCACCACTGGCCCGTACTGGTCTTCTTCGTTTGCCGCATTCGCGACTTCTACCAACTCGTCAGCACTCATGGCCAGCTTGACCGCTTCATTTCCGTGCAGGGCGATGCGGACCGGCATCTTCTGGCTATTGACCGGAATGGTCGCCACGACCCTCCGGTTGCCGGCACTTGGTAACCGCCAAATCGATTGCAAAATGGGGGCCGGTTCCCGCACAAGGACGGTACCGATCACGGCGAACACTGCGATCGCGCCGGCGATAAACGTTAGCGGCAAAAGCACGCCTTCGGAGATCACCAACGGCACTTCCCGGGCTGCGCGACGCCATATTACCCACAACACGCCCCACAGGAGCATGAGGACGACCATCCCCAGGAGGACGCCTCCACTGAGAAGCCATAGGGTTGTGATCCAACTGACGAGCCAGTCGGGTGCGGCAGCAAAAAGGATGGGTACACTGTCCATACTTGGATTGTGGCGATTCTTCGGGAATTCGTCGAGCGGGGGCAGGACCCGCCGCCGGGAACGGCTAGAATTTCGCCCAACTCGCAGACGGAGGTTTTGGAACGTGGCCCACCGACAACTGACCCGCCAGCTTGTGTATTTTCAAGGGCACGTCCAGGGAGTGGGGTTCCGCTTTTCCACCCGCCGCGTGGCGGCCGACTTTCGAGTATGCGGTTACGTTCGAAATCTGCCCGACGGTCGAGTTGAGGTGGTTGCGGAAGGCGACGCGCAGGAGGTGACGGGATTTATTGACCGGTTGCGGCAGACAATGGCGGACTATATTCGTCACGCGGATGTACACACCGGCCCGGCCACCGGCGAATTCGCATCCTTCGAGATCCGTGCGTAGCTCGAGTTCCGACCCATGAGCTCGCGGTTCCGAACTACGCCGCTGCCGGTCCCGATAGTGCTTGGGCCGCCGGCCCCAGCTGAACGACGAAAGCGTATATGACAGCTTCCGCGCAGGAAATCTTGACGCAATGGCCGACTTTCTATACGCTCCCCACCATGCTCACGAGCCCCCCTACGGTCTTCGAGTCGGCACCACCGCTCTGTTGCGGGCTGTTGCTTTGGCTGGCCTTCACACAGATCGTGTTGTCGCAGGAGGAATCGTCGCCCAACCCAGCCGTTTCACGTGCTGCCGTCGCCGAATCCGCTCAGCCGCTTGGTCAGGGCACGCCGCAGGTGGTCGTGCTGCACAACGACAGTGCCATCCAAGGCCGCGTCGAACGGTCGGCCGATCGCTTGGTTGTGTCGAATGGGCCCTGGTACGTCGTGCAGATCCCGCTGGCCGACGTGGACTTTGTCGCGCCGAACTTTGCCGCTGCCTACCGTACCAAGCGAGACCGGTTGACCGACCGTGATTTTCAGCGTCACCTGGATTTGGCTCAGTGGTGCTTGCGACAGGACCTTGATCGCTTTGCGGCCGACCAACTTCTGCACCTCGCCAAATTGGACTCCCACCATCCCGCCGTCGAGGCCTTGGAGCAGCAGTTGCGGCGGCGAGCCAACCAGGTGGAAGTTGACGCCCATGTCGACGCCCAACCTGCTAGTTTCGGCGTCGACCGGAATCCACCGCAAATCGAGGCGCCGGAGTCGGCCGACGAACGACCGATCGTCTCGCCCGAGGCGTTGGCCGAGTACACGCGTTCGATTCAGCCGTTGTTGCTTAATCGTTGTGGTCAAACGACTTGTCACGGCAGTAGCAGCCGCAGTGTCTTCCAATTGCAGCGGTTGGCGCCAGTGGTATTGCCCGTAAGGACCTGACACTGCGGAATCTCGCGCGGTCCTGACGCAGCTGGATGCAGCGGAAGTTGCCCAGATCCCCTTGTTGGAATATGCCGCCAGGCCTCACGGTTCCGCCACACAGCCACCCTTCTTACCGCATGAAGCGCGCCAATTCAAACGGCTGCGGACTTGGGTCGGGGCTGTCACCAAGGGGGAGGCGTTGGAGGACACCGATCTCGCCGTGGAGCCGACGGTCGCCGAGTCGGCCCCGGCGCGGCTGGATGCCGATGGGTTGGATGCCGAGGCCGTGTTGGCGACGACGGACGGCAATGCCACCCCTGACCGCGACCCTTACGACCCGTCGCTTTTCAACGCCCGCTTTGCCGACGACCCCGAGCCGTAAAGCCTCCGAGCGAGAGCGTGGCGGTTGCCCGAATGAGGGCATTTGCTACCTTGCTAGATGCGTTCGTGATCGCCCGTCGGCAGCCTAACGCATTCCCTCCCGTTGGATGTCTTCCCGCGCGGCGTCGAGATCTCGCCGTCCTTGCAATCGTAGTCGGTTATGTTAACTTCTCGACATTCTGGATAGACGACGGTAGTTGTCGAGACGTCAACTGAACGGAGCAATGACCATGACGATGTTTATTGGTGAAGCCCTGGTGGGTGAGGGCAACGAGATTGCACATATTGACCTAATCGTTGGCAGCAAAGACGGCCCCTCAGGAATCGCCTTTGCGAACGCCTTAGCACGCCAAAGCGAAGGGCATTCCAACTTGCTGGCCGTGTTGGAGCCCAACTTGGCGGTGAAGCCCTCTACGGTGATGGTGACGAAGGTCACGATCAAGGGTGCCAAACAGGCAGTGCAGATGTTCGGCCCTGCCCAGGCCGCCGTGGCACAGGCCGTCGCGGACTCCGTCGCCGACGGTATTATTCCTAAGGACAAGTGCGAAGAATACGTCATTATCTGTGGTGTGTTCATTCACTGGCAGGCGGAAGACGACAAGAAGATCTACCAGTACAACTACGAAGCGACCAAGTTGGCGTTGGTCAATGCGATGGCGGGCAAACCTAGCGTCGACGAGATGCTGTCCAAGAAAGATAGTGCGGCGCATCCATTCCGTGGGTTCTAGGCCACGGTTGCAGTTGCATCCAATAGCAACGCGGGCTCAACGCCCACTGAACGTTCGCCGCGGTGGGCGTTGTGTCGTGTGTCAACCGCAGGGAAGATCGATCCTGATGACTCATATGTCCAGCTGTGGTCGAGTAACGTAGCCGAAAGTTGATCCATCCTGCGGGATTTGGGGATGGTTCCTTTGCCTGGCTACATTGAACGATGATGGCGAGGGCGGGTCGGCGATTCCAGGCAAGGGTAGTTGTCAGATGTCGAAGCCGCGCATCCTGATTCAATTAGATCCTGATCGACACGCTGAGCGTGTTTGACGCCGTCGTAGCTGTCGATGGCTCGGTCGATCACTTGTTTCAATATTCCGCAGTCCGTCCGGAAGACGTGACGGGCCTGGTGCATGGCGCGATGTTTACACGCGGACCAGAGGATCTCAAGCACACGGCGATTTTTATCGGCGGCACCAACGTGCAGGAGGGCGAGACGCTGCTGCAACTGGTGAAGGAGACGTTTTTTGGACCGATGCGCGTCTCCGTCATGCTGGATGCCAACGGGGCGAACACCACCGCGGCGGCGGCCGTGGTCGCCGCGGCGCGGCACTTGAATTTGTCCGAGAGCCGTGCGTTGGTGCTTGCAGGAACGGGACCGGTGGGGCAACGAGTCGCTCGGTTGCTCGCCCGGCAGGGGGCACAGGTTCGCGTGGCGTCTCGCGACCTGGCACGCGCTGAAGTGGCATGCCAGGCGATTTCCCGGCAGGTTGGGAATAGGGCTCGGTTGGAGGCATGTGAAACCAGTTCGCCTCCGGCACTGGCGACGGCCTTAGAGGGCGTCGAACTGGTGATCGCTGCCGGGGCGGCGGGAGTGTCTCTACTGCCGCGATCTGTCCGTGACGCCTCGACGGGTTTACGGGTCGCTATTGATTTGAACGCCGTTCCGCCGGCAGGTATCGACGGGATTGGACTGACCGATGCGGCCAAGGACCAGGAGGGCGTGTTGTGTTACGGCGCCATTGGGGTCGGTGGCACGAAGATGAAAATCCACAAGGCCGCGCTGCAACAACTCTTCGCTGACAACAGCTCGGTACTGGACGCCGAGCAAATCTTTGAACTTGGGCAGTCGCTAGAGAAGCGACTCGTGTGATTCACCTCTTCCCGAGTAAATGAAGCTGGTTGCGGTGGTTCAACGACCAAAGCCGACGAAGAAGCTGAAGTTCTGGATGCGGTCTGTTTGCTCGCGAGCGACAGGCACCGCGAAGTCCAACGCAATCGGTGCGGGACCCATGGCGGGAATGGCGATCCGCAGGCCGGCACCAAGTGCGACGCGGAAGTCGTCAGATTCAAACTGCACTTTCTCTTCGATCGTGCCGTAGTCGCAGAACACGACTCCTTTCATCATGTCGTCGGCCGTGATCGGGAACATATATTCCATCGATCCCAAAAAGCTGAATTCGCCGCCGACATACACATCGCCACTCTTGGGGTTCGCGCTGCGGAAGCGGAAACCACGTAACGTCGAGTAGCCGCCCGCGAAGAAGTTTTCGTACAGTGGCGTATCCGATCCGGAGATGCCCACGGCCAGTGAGGCACCGAGCGTATGGCGCCCCGAGCCGTCCGGTCGCTCGTTCAGCAGAAAATACCGCCGATAGTCCACATTGCCACGCGGGTAGGAGAACGTTCCGAAGACCTGTTCAAAGGACAGTTCCAACAGGTGGCCCTCAGTGGGAGCGAAAGGTGAATCGCGTGTGTCGTGCGTCAGCGAGAAGCGCCCGCTGTAGAGCGCGTTGTCACCCAACACTTCGTTCAATTCCTGTACGTTGGGAACTCGGGGGTCGCTGATGTTGACGTTTTCCAACCGCATCCCGGCGCTCAAAGACAAGTCGGGGGTCAGACGATAGCCCAGACCGATGCGGCCACCCAATCGTTGTTCATTCCAATCGAAGTAATTACGATCGTAAAGAAACCCGCTCAGGTTCAAACTAATGTTTGTGTCCAGCAAGTAAGGTTCCGTAAAGTTGACCAGGTAACGCTGCAACTGGCTGCCGGGAATGGCTTCGATCCGCAGTCGCTGACCTCCACCTCGCCAAGCCGTACCGTTGAGGATGTCGTTGCAACTGCGGGGAAAACGGCGCCAATCGAAGTTGTATTCGTCCAGCACGATTTGGGCTGTCAGACCAGCGTCGGAGTTGACGCCTACACCAAACATGAATCGCCCCGTCTGCTGCTCGCGCACGTTAACGATCAAATCGGCCAAGCGGCCAGTGAAGGGTTGAGGTCCCAGCATGTCGGTGGGGCCAGGCTGGAATTCCGGCGCGGGGGCTCCCGGAGTAGGATAGCCGATCGGCGGGCCGGCGGCCGGATGCAGGCCGTAGCCAGACGGAGGCGGGTAATCGGACCCGTCGGGTGTGTAGCCAGGCGCTTCCGGAAAAGGGCCAGCGTAAGGAGGTGCGTACTGAGCTGGTGCGACTCGGTTGTCGGGATAGGCCGGCGGCGAGTAGCTGGGCGCGCACCGGCACCGGCACCGGCACCGGGACTGGGACTGGACGCGGTACCTCCCGAGACGGCCATCGGTGTACGAGGATACAATTCGTCCGGAGCGGGACCGGCATAGCCGTCGGGTTGTTGCCCTCGCACTACGGGCGGTGGAACTTGCCTTGCCGATCCGGTTGCTTGACGGGGCGTCGTGGGCGCGACATCGTCGGTCGTCCTTGGTTGCGACGTTGCCTCATGCTGCGCCGGCGTCGCCGCCGGTTGGGCTTGGTTGCCACGCACGACGGGCCGGAACTTCTCGCTGGGTAAAGTGGGATTTGTCGTGCTGGCTGGCACCAGGTTCGCTGCGGGGCCGGTCCAGCTGACGCAGCCGCACAGCGGTAGACACAGCAGCGTCACCAGATAGCAACGGTAGTTTCCAAATAGGTTCGTCACGTGGCTTCCTTGCGCAAGTGAGCGAGGGTTCCGCTATCGAGATGTCACGTCCGAGGGCCGCTCGGCATACCTGGTATCATCCATCAATTCAGGCGGGCGGATGGCGATCGAGGGCGCGACTCCACGAGTGGGATCGCTGAGAAAGAGGTTCGATGAACGCAACCTGCGTTCACTTGCCCGGATCTCGCGAATATCAATAATGTCATTGGGTGAGAGCGACAAGCGATTGATAACGACATTCCGCCGAGTGTGAGGATTATCGCCGTCGATGTTCACGATGATTTTGCCCACGCGATACTGTTCGCCTTCTTGGATATCGTACACCAAGTCGATTTTTCCGGGATCTTCCAGGAAACGCGGATCGGCCTTGATGTCGGCGTGGATGTATCCTTCGCCTCCGTACGTATCCCGTAACGAATTCAAGTCACGATTCATGCGCCGTGCGTCAAAAAAATCGCCCGATTTCAATTCCAGACGTTCCGCCAACGATTCCGTTGTAAAGGTTTGATTGCCGAGCAATGAAACTTGCCGAATTTGATAACGGGGTCCTTCGTCAATGACGTAGGTCAACGTCAGCCATTTGCCGGAATCGCCAAACTGCAACTCGCGACCAACGCGCGCCTTGAAGTATCCCAAGCTGCGATAGTAGGCCGTGAGGCGTTCCATGTCGGCATCGATTTGTTCTCGGTCGACCGTGCCCTTATAAACCCACATGATTCCCGGCTTCGATTTGATTTGCGTTCGCAGTCGGGCGTCGGATGCGATGGAGTTGCCGACAAATACCGTGCGGAAGATTCGCTGCTTTTCGCCTTCATAGATCGAGAAAACGACGCTGTCATCTTCCGGTTTCGTTCCTTCCTGAATCTCGACGCGGGCATCGGCATAGCCTTTTCGCTGGTACAACTCTTGGATCTTTCGCCGCGCCTCTTCGATGCGAAATCGCTGTAAAGGTTCTCCGGCTTTCAGCTCGGACTCCTTCCGCAACGCCTTGTCTTTGATCCCTTTGTTGCCCACAAACTGCAGCTGCCGGATCATTGGCAATTCGAAGACTTCGAATGTGACTTCGACACCGCCCTGGACCTCACGACGATAGGTCCGCACATTGCGAAACATGCCCGTGGTCGACAGTCGGCGGACGTCGGCGCGGACGATTTCGGGGTCGAAATCGCGGCCGACGCGTGTCTGTAGATGTGTGCGAATTTTGCTTTCTTCAATCACTTCATTTCCCGCGATCTTCACGTTGACCACCGGCTCGCCCCGTTCTTTGCGTTCGAACACCGGCGCTTGATACGTGGGCGTCTTTTGGCTGCCTCCGCCAGCACCGCCCGGCGGACCACCTCCGCCACCAAATTGATTGGCGCCGAATTGTGCGAAGCCGATCGCTGGGTACATCGTTGCGACGACGAGGGCCACCGTGCCAAAGGCGATGCGCGGCCAACGCTTCACCTTACCGCTGATTGCGTTGTCTGTGTTATTCATACCCGAAAGTACGACGTCCCCGAGGTGTAGGTTCGAAAAACTGGCAAGGGATTGGTACGATGCGCTCATGTCGGGTAGTGCTCAACACTCGCGACGCACATATCATCGATGCTCTTGCACCAAGGTCGCGTACTGATACTGCATTGACAGGATTGGAACAAGGCGAATTGCTCGCAATTCAGGGGTTCGCCAAGGTTTGTCGCCTTGAGCGACCGTTACGCTCGCGCCACATCCGCCAGCAAGGCTGCACAGTCAAGGCGAACTTGATAGCATAAAGCACCGCCGTCGGCAGCATCGACTTTGCTGTCAACGCAATCGAGTGTGAGCATGCCATGCGAAGGAGATCAAAATGACCGTTCGATTCGTGATGCATTCGTTGTGTGGATTCGCGCTTGCCGTTGCCTGTAGTTATTGTGCCGGTGCAGAGGAAGCGACTCGCTGGGAGAATGTCATTCAACAGTTCGAACAGCATGATCAAACCCAACCGCCTCAGCCCAACGGCATCCTGTTCGTGGGCAGCTCCAGTATTCGAATGTGGGACGCGGACAAGACCCTGCCCGGCTATGGGATCCTCAATCGAGGATTCGGCGGCTCCCAAATGAGCGATGTGCTGCACTACATGGACCGGATTGTGTTGAACTATCGACCGCGTCTTATCGTGTTGTACGAAGGCGACAACGACATTGCGGCCGGGGACGCTCCGGCTCAGATCGCGGAGGAGTTCACGCAATTTGAGCAGCGTCTGCACGAATCCCTACCGCAGACTCAACTGGTCGTCATGGCGATCAAACCCAGCATCGCCCGCTGGGCGCTTTACCCAAAGATGAAACAGGCCAACGACGCGATTGAGCAGTACTGCCGGGCACATGATCGCTGTCACTTCATTGATGTCAGCCAAGTCATGCTAGATGAACAAGGTCAGCCGTCGAAATCGCTGTTCGTCGACGATGGCTTGCATATGAACGCAGAGGGTTACCGGCGCTGGTCCGCGTTGCTCCGCCCCTTGTTGGATGCTTCCCGCTGAGTCTTCGCGGAAGCTGTCAGGGAATCCAGTGTCACCAATGGCTTGGAGACCACGCCCGTTTGCGGTCCTTGCTGGCACTGGCCGCAGGAAGACGACTCCGGAGCTCGCAACGCCTTAGAGAGTCGCCATACGAGATACGTGAAGGCGGCGGCCACAATGACACACACGACCACGTACTGCCAGTCAGCAAACGAAGACGATAGCAGGATCGATGGCAGTTGGTTGAGCGTCATGGGCAAGGGGACTAGCGGCTGAGCCAATGTCCGATTTGAAAGGTCAACATCGCACCAAAGTAGGCCAAAAGCGTCATGTAGGTGAACGAGAAAATGGGCCAGCGCCAGCTATTGGTCTCGCGACGAATAATGGCCAATGTGGAAACACACTGAGCGCACAGCGCGAAAAAAACCATGATCGACAGGGCTACCGGGATATTAAACACTGGTCGGTCGGTTCCATCCCCAGCGCGCCGCGCGGAGGCTGTCGCGCAAGGCAGTCGAGCCTTCGTCTTCGCCTAGATTGTAAATCACGCCCAAGGTGCCCACGACGACTTCCCGAGCAGGGAATGAAGCCACTACGGCACAGCCGATCCGCCAATCCCAGCCCAGCGGGCGGACGAGCGGTTCAATCCAATGGCCGACCCGCCCCAAGTAGCTATGACGGATATAGGAACCGGCAATTTGGTTGTCCACCGCTACTAATTCGGCTCGAAGAACGCCAAGTTCAGTCGTCGTCTGGGAGGGCTCGTCTTCGGCTGCCGCCAACTGTTGCTCCAGCCGATATTGCTTCTCGCGCAACGGCGCCTCGATCTGTTGCGGGTCATGCGGGAAGTACCCGGCCGCCCAGACGACGATCGCGACCGCGAAAATCAGCGTACCGGCACATCGATACAAAGGCCCAGCCTCGTTCGAACATGCGGTGGAGAACGACCGCAGATCTGGCATCTTGTAACTGGGTAACTCCATCACGAATGGAGGTGTCTCGCCCGGCAGGATGGTTCGTTTTAACACCAATGCTACACCGATCGCCGCGACGATCCCCAGCAAATACAGCCCCGCCATGGTCACGTCCTGCAGGCCCAATGTCCATTGCCAGCCAAATAGGTTCAGGCTGGGCAGCAGATCTTTGTGAGGGATAAAGGCGGCAATCAACAAAACGTACACGGGCAATCTTGCACTACAAGTCATCAATGGGGCGATCAGGATGGTCACTAATCGGTCACGCCGGCTCTCGATCACACGAGTTGCCATAATGCCCGGTACCGCACAGGCAAATGACGATAGTAACGGGATAAAGGATTTGCCGCTAAGTCCCACTCGGGTCATCAAACGATCCATCAGGAATGCGGCCCGCACCATGTAACCGCAGTCTTCCAAGAGGGCAATAAAAAAGAACAGGATGAAGATCTGAGGCAAGAACACCAAGACGCTGCCTACGCCTCCGACCACACCACTGATCAACAACGATTGGAGCGCACAGGGGGTATCGACGCCGCGATCAGATCGCTCACCTGCCCCAAGCCGGCTTCAATCGAATCCATAAACCAGACTGCGCCGTTAAAGACAGCCTGGAAGATCAATAGCATGAGGGCGGCGAACAGCAAAGGTCCCAGCCAACGATGCGTCAGAACGCGATCCAAACGATCGCTGATCGTGTCGGCCGTCCCTTCGCGTTGTGCGATCACTCCGTCGGTTATGCCTGCGACCCACTGATAACGCGCGATCGTTTCCAAGGCAGCCAAGGACTGTCCCTGGGTCGTGAGTCGCTCCCGGGCCTCGGACGCGGCAGTTCGTAGCGCGGCGTCGATGCCGTCAATCGCAGCGGTCTGCAAGTAGCCGGAATCCAGAATTAACCGCTCCAACAAATAACGGGGAACACTGCCCACACCGCGATTCGCTGACACCTGTTCCAGCCAATTGACTTCGTCCTGCATCTCGTCCGGCAAAGGACTGACGCGTGGTGGCAACGCACGCTCTTTCGCGACTTCGAAAATCGCGCAGTTTCAATTCGGTCAGCCCGATCTTGCGGTTGGCTTGGACCGGCACGAGCGGGACTCCCAGACGCGACTGCAGACTTGGCACGTCGATTTCGATGCCCTTATCGGCCGCCACGTCGATCATGTTCAACGCGATCACCGTCGGACGCTGCAACTCGAGCAACTGGCTGACGAGATATAGATTACACGCCAGGTTACTGGCGTCGACAATGCACACCGTCACGTCGGGCTTGGCCACGTCGGCTTGGCGCCCAGGAGGACGTCAATCGCAACCATTTCGTCGGGGGAATGCGGTGCCAGACTGTACGTCCCCGGCAAATCAACGACTTCGAAAGGCACCTGCTCAATCGTCGTGCGGCCCACCTTTTTCTCGACCGTTACGCCAGGATAATTCCCGGTCCGTTGCCGTACGCCCACGAGCGCCGAAAACAGCGTCGACTTGCCCGTGTTCGGGTTGCCCAAGAGGGCGACAATGATGGGGCGATGCGCCGGAGTTTGCGTCATGATAAGATCACATCGCGGCCGCGCCGATCGGTCTAATGAACCGTTACCTGGACTCGTGCGGCTTCGCTCCGTCGCAGGCTAAGGCGATAGCCTCGCAACAAAAACTCCAGCGGGTCCCCCAACGGCACTCCCCCAGGTACTGCACCTCGCAGCCCGGTGTAAGTCCCATTTCCAGCAGCCGCAACGAAGTTTGGTCCTCGCCATCCACACGTTCGACCCGTGCCGCTTGTCCCCGAGTGATCTGGGCCAGCGTCGTCATGACGCGTTCTCCGTTCGTACCAAGATGCTCGACATGTCACCTTCGCGAAAACAGAGCCGAGAGTTCTCGAGCCGTACGATGCAGGGGCGGCCGCGGCGCACCATCTGCACCTGTGCTCCCTGGCGAAAACCTAACTCGCCAAGCCGTTTCGTATGCTCCGGAACCCCGGCCACCGTAAAGACTTCCGCAATCTGACCAGCCGCCAGCAACGACAGTGGAATAATGTGATGCACCGCTCGCCTCAACTCAGAACACGGGGAACCATCGAGGGCTTATTGCTAATGATACTCGTTCTCAACTACCGCGACTCTTCATCTTAAGCCCTGCGCACGGCCCATGCAAGAGGTGCCGTCTGGGTTTGTGCATGGGCCCAAGGGTTTCGCGCGCCGGCCGTTCAAGACGGTCGCGCTAGGACAGGGTCTCCTTGAGACAGGGGGGCAGCGCCGGCAGACCCAATTGGCCCGGTCCGAAGATTGGCGTCTTAGCGTCGAGCACACGGGTTTGGGGCATCATCTGCCCACGCCAACGTTACTCGGCCGGGGGGACCGAAGTTGTCGTAGCGGTCGGGTCGTAGGTTGGCAGGTGGATTCCATGCCAAACCACGGGGCCGCTTCCGGGGTAGTCGGGCAGTTCGTGCCCGGGATCATCAATGATCGATCCCAGGAGGACCAATTGGCTGCCAACGTCGTAGGGAAGGCGCGGATCTAGCTGAGGTGGTACGTCGTTGATCACATGTATCGTTTCCTCCGGCCGACTCGATAGGGCCAATTCGGTGTCCCAAAAACGACCCACACTGGTAATCCGCGTGACTTCTCCGGCGACGGCAATGCCGTCACTAGTCCGAGACGGGTAATCGACCCAACCGGCTGCCGTGCGTCCTACCAGATTCAGCAGCGCTTCCTGGCGGGCGATCCGCACCAGCAAGGCGTTCACGGCGTTCATCCGTTGTCCCAGTTGCGGGTCCTCGAGATCGACAAAGGAGGCAATTTGCGCCACATCACAGAGACGTTGATACAGGTCTCGCGCAGCGCCATGCGCTCTTCTCGCCGGCGCCGGCCGCCTGATCCAGTTGATCGAGCGACGAGACCACGCGAGCCAACGCCTCTTGCAACTCAGGCGCCGGAATACGTGGGTGCATGCGACGGTTCCGGCAGCGATGGCGATCGTGACGATTCGGTAGCAGTGTCGGCGAGTGTGGGAGACGCATCGCTGACGTCGTTTGGCGAGCTGGAAGGAGACGCCGTATTTGGCTGCCACTGCGTATCTTCCCACAGCGCAGGGTTCGCGATGGCCGTCGTGGACGACTGGGTTGTCGTCCCGGTCGACGATTGGGTGAATGGAGATGGGCGTGGGGCCGAGCGGGGCCGCAATTCTGGGGGAGCCACGAAGTCCAGCCACGCGGGCAGGTGGCGGGCCACTCCAAACGGATCGCGATGGCCAAAACCGGGCATCCACCACAACATCAATTGAGCGATGGCCAAGCCGGCCGCGCCGCCGGCCACGATCTTGAACCCTTCCCACGCGGGCCGCTTCCGCCTCTGCTGTTGCTGACGTTGTTGGACCAGCGGCGCCTGCGACTGAAACGGGCTGGGAACCTCCTCGGCCTTTCCCGCCGGATGGGTGACGACGACCGGCAGAGATTCCCGGTCGCCAGCATCGTGGGGCGCGACCCCGTTTGCCACGTGGTCGGGTTGAACGCGCATGGAGAGGGTTGTTGGGTCATCATCTGTTTGCGCAGCGTTTTTCGTTGTCCGATCCTGCGTCGCGGGTGGAGCAAGTCTTTCGTCCGGATCCGTGACGTTTTCGTCCTGGTGTTCCGCGGTGCGCACCGGCACGCGACGGACGGAATCGACGTCCAACGGGCACTGGCACCAGGGGCAACAGAGTGGGGCTGGTGCCTCGGTGCACGGCAGCAGAATCCATTGCTGGCAATCGGGGCATTGGCCTAGTTCAGGAGGCATCTTGCGACTCGGCCCAGTACGATAGGGAAGGCAACGACGCGGGGAATTCAAAGGAAAATGGGGGAAGGGAATCCCCTGCCATGTATTGTACTCGCACTTGCCGATTCGCCGACCGGATCTTGGCCAGGTGTGAGAACCTGATCAATTGGTAACTGTTACGACCGCTGCAATCGGCTGGTCCCAGGACGCGGTGGCGTGGAGAGTTTGGTTCGAGTGCGCAGCGACGGATGGACTGGGCGCTGTGCGGCGACCGGCCGGCTCACGACTAAAAAGCAATGCCCGCCCTTAGCATAACGGCGTCGCTCAGTGATGTGCGATCCGAGGGAACGACGACGTAGAACAGTTCACGATTGAACACATAGCCGACCTCGAAGAAACTGTACATGCGGTTCAGGTTGGAGCATTCCGCGCCCAGATACACGCGATAGTCGTTGATATCGACCCTTTCGCTCGCGCCCTGGTCCGGTGCTTCCGCCCGACGCATCGTCCACGATCCGCCGCCGTATTCGGCCCCGACGTACCACCAGAGCTGACGGTTATTGATCGTTTTCCAGTAATGCGCCAGCTTAGGCGAAGGGAAAAAGATGTCCCAGCGTGTCTGTGCGTTGGGCGTCCATAGGATTCCAAACGCCGGCAGCAATTTGACGTCGGCTCGGTCGATATAAACGGCACCTAGTTTCAACGATGACGTTGGGCCGAGCTTAATGATGCCGACGCCGGAACCGATGAGTCGAATGCTGTCGGTCGTCACGGTATTGAAATCGCTATACACCCCCGGACGAAAATTCACTTCGCCACTTATTTGAGGACTAAATACGGGGTACCAACCGAAATCGACGTAGGCCGCATAGAGATCTGGAGGCATGTCTGCCGTGACCGGCGGTGAGGGACCGTCCAGCCACGTGAAGACAAAGCCCGGCACGATGCGCAGGCCACCGGCATTCCCAAAGAAGCTCACGCAATTGAGTGTCGTGCTGAGCTCCAGATCGTTCGTCTGCATCTCATCCCCCTCGCCGCTTCCCGACACCCACGTGTAGCGCCCTCCCGTTTTCGTGAATAGACGTTGGTAGGGAGGTGGCGCAACCGGTTGGGCCGCGCCCGCATACGGTGTGGCGCCAAAGGGTGTAGCGCCAGGGCGCCATAGGGCGTCGCGGTCCCCGGTGGCGGCGTGTAGGCCGGCGCCCAAACATCGATGGCGGCGGGGCGGGATACGGAGCTGTCGGATTCGTGAGGCCCGGCGCCGGCCAAGACGAGGTCGCCGGCGCCGGCGGTAACGTCGGACGCCGAAGCTGCCCGTCATGGGGACTGGCGTGGACCCGGTGCCCGGAGGCAAGGCGTACGGGTCGAAGGGCTGAATACCGGGCCCCAGAGTTGCGGCAGGCGCGGGTGCCGTCGGGAATCCCGGTGACGCCGTCCCGTAGGGGGCGGGGCTGTAGGGGGCCGCGCCATAGGTCGGCGGAACGCCCACTGTCTGGCCCTGGACGCGCCCACTCAAGACGCCACAAATACCTAACGCGACAACGGTCAACCAACAGATTCTGATATCAGTGGAGGGGGTGACACGCGACACGATGATCCTCGGGCCAAAGGCCAGACGGGTTGCGCAGGGGGCGCGGGAACAGGCATCTAAAACGGGTAGATTAAGTACCAGTCTGCTCAGCGGCGGTCAAGATATCTTCCTGCTGGTGCCACGTTGTCGGGTGCCAAGATGACCTGGCGGTCTTTCGTAACTGAGTTGTCCGGAAGGCGGCGCTGCCGTCATTTGGCCTTCGGCACCTTCTCTCGGGGAGAAGGAAACCGCGTACGTCAGCTCTGACGAGAATCGAGAAAGGTGGCTGCGAGAGTGGCGGGCGGTCGACCGGCCTCTTTACCGCAAATTCGGATCGGGGTTGACTGTCAAATTTATTTCATCTAAAAGCTGCCCGCTCGTCGGGAAGATGCGCTTCTCGACACCCACCTCATCGTTTGGGCAGTCACCCTACCATGAAGAGACGTACGCACCAATCGCCGGTCGCAATCGGATTTATTGCCATCTGTTCGCTGTTCTGGGGGCCGACACCGGTATGGTCCCAGCCGCAACTGAACGAGCCGGGGGCAACGATGCCTAATCGGTTGGTCAGTATCGGTCAGTTGATTCGTTCGGGCCAAGCGCAAATGGCACGCCGCGGTATGCGTTATTGGACGATCGTGGCAATCTAACGGCCTACGTCGTTCCCGCAGCCGGAGTTAGTCTGGCGCGGCATTTGAACGAGCAAGTCGCCGTCACGGCGCGGAGTGTTTGCGCGGTCAGGACGGTCTTCCGTACTTATTGGCGCAACGAGTGGCGTTGGTCAGCGCGGCCACGACGTCGGAAGACTGGCCGCAACCTCCGGGCCTGCCAATGCCCTCTGACGGGGAAAATCAAGACGAACCACGGATCGTCGCCGACACCGACGCGGAGGATCCGGGGGAAGAATTGATGAAGGACTGGCAGGACGTTGCGGAATTTGACGACGTGATGTTAGCCGAGTCCGAGATGGACGTCGAACCATCGATCGACAGTCAACGCCGCGATCTCGCCTGGGGAGCCGGCGTCGCAGGCGGCTCATTTCCGATGCGTGACCGAGGGGTCCGGCAGGCGGCCCATTATGACATGGAGGAGACGGTCGCCGAACCGGCGGAGATACTGCCGGAGATGGACATGATGGGCGAGAGCATTATGGACGGTCAGTCGCCGCACATTCAAGGTTGTGGCGATCCGAGTTGTGCACATTGCGATCCCTGCGGCCCGTGCACATCGGATTGTGCGCCCTGCGGACCGGCAGGACGGTTTTGGTTCCGCGCCGAGTACTTGGCGTGGTGGACACGGGCCATGGACACACCACCGTTGGTCACCACATCACCTACGGGCACGGCGGCACAGGACGCGGGCGTATTGGGCAACGACGGCACTCAAGTGTTAGCCGGTGGCACCAACTCCGACTCTGTGTCTCGAAGCGGCGCACGTTTTGTCTTGGGCGGATGGATGGATCCTTGCCAGCGGCACGGATTTGAAGTGGACTACTTCTTTTTGGATGACGACAACGACTCCTACAGTAACAGCTCGCTGGGGGATCCCATCCTCGCGCGTCCGTTCTTCAATACGCAGATGAACATGCAGGATGCGGAGCTGGTTGCCTACCCTGGCATTGTCAGCGGTACAGTGGCCGTGGATTACAGTTCCAAGTTCCAGTCGCTCACACCGCGTTTTCGGCACAATTTGCGTTGCGACAATTTTTACGGCATGTCGTGTGGAGGCTGCGGTAGCTGCGACAGTTGCTATGCCGCTGCGTGCGCACCCTTTGGCGGTTCGCGGATCGACTTCACGCTGGGTTACCGATACATGAAATTAGAGGAAGGCCTACGCGTCTCGGAGAATCTGATATCCGAAGCACAGAATTCCTTTGCCACATTCAATTTGTACGACGCGTTCGAAACGTCGAACGAATTCAATGGAGTTGAACTAGGCCTTCAATGGGATAACTACCGGGGACGCTGGTCGATGGAGTTTGCGAGTCGTTTCGCGATTGGCAATAACGCTCGCAAAGTCGCCATCAACGGCGGCACGACTTCGATGTTGCAGGGCGCGGTGTTCAATGACGCGGGAGGGCTGTTGGCGTTGCCAAGCAACATTGGCACGTATGAGGATGATGAGTTTGTGGTCATTCCGGAGTTTGCTTTGACGCTGGGTTACCAGATTGCGCCGCGTGTCCGCTTCCTGTTGGGTTACACTCTGATCTATTGGAACAACGTGGTACGTCCCGCAGATCAAATGAATCTGAACGTAAACCCGAATCTTCTGCCGCCCGCCATGGATAACCCCGGATTGTTAGCCCCGACTTTTGCATTCACTGATACCACATTTTGGGCTCAAGGAATCAACTTGGGTTTGGACTGGCGCTGGTAGGGCCGGTTATGCGAAGCGGGTGATCTGACGAAGATCTGTCGGTCGTTATGCCGATAGCTGTTGCGGGGTTCAGGTGACCCCTGGGCACGAAGTCGAGCATATCACGGATCATCGCGAAGGATTCTCGAATGGGAATGGACCCGTTTTTTGGGCGGCGCCGCGGTCGTCGAGCGTCGCGTCGGCACGTGTTGGGAGTGGAATCGCTAGAAACTCGCCAACTTCTGGCCGCCGACGGCCTCACGCCGACCATCGGTGGCACCGTTTTTCAGGACGCCAACAGCGACGGGCAACCGTCGCCAGGCGAAGGTTTGGCGGACGTGACGGTGCGGTTCTACGTGGACGATGGAGACGGCATTTTCGAGCCCAATACTGGCGATGTGTTATTCGGCGGCAATACATCGACCGACGCGAACGGTGCAGTACTACCTGGACAATCTGGATCCGGATGCGGGCTATTTCATCTTCCAGCCGGCCAGACGTCGGGAGGCATTGCCCTAGAACCGCAGGTCAGTCCCTTGATTCGGCCCGGCTTGCCGCAACTATTGATCGACTCGTTTATATCGACTCAATCGGCCGCGGCCAATCCTCCTGCTCCCTCTTCGTCGGCATCCGTGTTGACGCTTCCGGACGAAAGCGAAGTGATTGGACAAGAACGCGATATGATGGCGTTCTTGGAATCGGGAGATGGCGAAGTACGGGTGAATGTCAATCCGTTCGGAAACCGGCCAACACTCCGCTATAACGCCGATGTTGCCGTGACGGGCAGCGGCGTCATCGTTTGGGATGGTCAGGATTCCGAGGCGGACAGTCTGGCCATGGGGCTCAATGGTCTCGACTTGACGCAAGGTGGTACCGCGACGGGCATTGTCTTTCGCCTCGGCGCAGTGGCCGCCGGTGCGACAGCATCGGTACGACTATACCAAGGCAACGCGTCGAATTTTTCTGAAGCGAGTTTAGCGATTCCCATCACGACCGGTGGTGCGGCGGAATCGTACGAACTGCTGCCGTTCACCGATTTTGTCGGTTCGGTCCAGCCCGATGATGTGGATGCCATCGAGCTGATGTTGAACGCCGACGTGTCGGGCGGCAATGACATTGAATTGGCATTGATTGGCGCGAATGGTCCCAAGACATTCAACATTCTCGTCAACGCAGGCACCGATCTGTCGATTACGAAGTCCGACAATCGCACGTCGGTAGTTCCTGGGGAAACATTGACATATACGGTGGTTGTATCGAACAACGGTCCCAGCGACGTGACCCGGGCCACGGTCACCGATACGCTGCCTGCCGCATTGACGGACGTATCGTACACAAGTTCGGTGACCGGCATCGCGGCGGGCAACACGGCCAGTGGTACGGGCGATATCAATGACATGGTGAATATGTCGCCGGGCAGTTCGATTACCTATACGATTACGGGTACGGTCAGTCCCAACGCGACGGGCACTCTGACCAATACGGCGACGGTCACTCCACCTGACGGATTCACCGACCCTGACTTGAGTAACAACAGCGCTGTGGATGCGGATTCGCTCGCGCCGCACGACCTGGTGATTACGAAATCCGATAACGTTGATGTTGGCATGCCCGGCCGTCAGGTCACCTACACGATAACGGCCACGAATGACGGACCCAGCGACGTCGTGAGTGCCACCGTCAGCGATGCGTTTCCAGCCAGCTTGACAAATGTCTCCTACACCAGTTCCGCGACACTCGGCGCATCGGGGAATACTGCCAGCGGTACGGGCGACATCAACGATACGGTCGACTTGGAAATGGGTAGCTCGATCACCTACACCGTCACGGCGACGATCGCCTCCGATGCGACCGGATCGATCAGTAACACGGCCCAAATCGTGGCGCACCAGGGCACAGTCGACCCGGACACCAGTAACAACAGTGCCACGGACACCGATTCGCTGTCGGCCGAAGTGGACCTGCGAATCACCAAAACAGACAATGTAAGTAACGTACAGCCGGGCCAAGTCCTGAATTACACGATTGTCGTGGCCAACGACGGTCCGGCCGATGTTAGCGCGCAAGGTCGAGCGACATCTTCCCGCCGGTCTCACGAACATCTCTTACACCAGCAGCGGCTCTGCCGGTGTCAGTGGCAACACGTCTTCCGGCTCGGGTAACATCGACGATACGGTGGATTTATCTGCCGGCGCGACGCTGACGTATCAGGTGGCCGCCACGGTCAGCGGCAGTGCCTCAGGCACGCTGCAGAATACCGCCACCGTGACGGCTCCGACGGGAGTCGTTGATACACTGCCGAGCAACAATTCGGCCAGCGATATCGATTCTGTAACCCCGCAATTCGACCTTTCGGTGACAAAGACAAACAACCAGTCTTCGGTCATCGCGGGCGAGACGACGACCTATACGATTCTGATTCAAAATCTGGGGCCTAGCGACGTAACCGACGCCGTGGTCACGGATACATTTTCCAGCGCCTTTACCGATGTGACGTACACGAGTGTTGCAAGTGGTGGGGCCACGGGCAATACCGCCAATGGCGCGGGAAACATTAACGACGCGGTCAATCTACCGGCCGGGGCGTCGATTACCTACACCGCCAGCGCGACAGTGAGTTCGTTGGCTACCGACAGTGTCACCAACACGGCATCGATCAGCGCGGAGTCCGAGGACGAAGACAACCTAGACAATAACACCGCAGTGGATACGGATCCCGTCGAACATCGTGCTGACCTCGCGATTACGAAGACGGACAATCAAAGTACGGTCAATCCTGGTAGTACGTTGACGTATCAAGTGCAGGTCGGAAATGACGGTCCCAGCGACGTTTTCGGCGCCAGTGTTGTCGATACGATTCCGGCATCCCTGACCAATGTCACGTATACCAGCTCGGCCTCCGGAGGCGCCAGCGGAAATACGAATGGATCGGGCAATTTGAACGATGCCGTCAATCTGCCGGCCGGTAGTTCTATCACGTATCAAATCAGCGCGACGGTGTCCGCCGCGGCAAGCGGTACGATTGCCAATACGGCAACCGTGACAACCCCCGCGGGCATCACCGATCCGAACAACGCCAATAACTCAGCGACGGATTCTACCACCATCGAACAGGTGTTACGGAGCATTTCGGGCTACGTCTATGTCGACGTCAATGGCAATGGCGAGTTTGAATCGGGCGAACCGCCGTTGCGAGACGTTGCCCTATCGCTGTCCGGCACCGATGTCGCCGGCAGCTCGGTTGCGCAGGACACCGTGTCGGCCGCCAACGGCTTGTACGAATTCGCAGATCTGTCGCCCGGCAGCTATCAAGTTACCGAAACGCAACCTCCGTTGTTTGGAGACGGCAGCGAAACGATTGGCACCGGCTCCCTGACTCCCGTGCAGGCCACGGACAACGTCTTCGCCAACATCGGCCTGGGCAGCGATCAGGACGCCATCGACTTCAATTTTGGCGAAGACCGCTCGACCCTATCCAAGCGGGATCTGCTAGCTTCGCGATTTGCTTAAGCCGTGAAACCCGCTCCAATGCGACATTAAGCGATCTGGACATACAAGACACTTTGCCGCTCGGACACGTACCTCCGCGTGCCAGAGCAGGGCGAACCTGGCAGTCTGCCGAGTGTCTGAGTATTCGTCTTGCCTTTTTGGTGGATTTTGTAACCATTGAAGCAATGGGTCACGCCTTACGCAGCGTGACGGACTAGGGACCTGCGCACGCGTTTGTCTCTGGCATCCAAGCGCCGCAGGTGGGTTCTAGTTAGAAAGGAGGTGTTCCTTTGAATTATTTCTGTACCAGCCAGCGAGGTGGTCTCGCCTGAGTTGGCCGGCGGGCTGCCTCAGGCAGCCACTTCAAAGCAAGTGGCTTGACTTAGTCCGCTTGACTTATGGGAACCTGGTTCTTCGGAGCCAGGTTCTTTTTTGCATCGAGCAGCTAAGGTGCGTGACGAGCGTCTGTCGGCCGGATTCTCTGCAACCAGTGGGAGCCTCTCAGGCCCACATGCCTCGAACAAGCAATTGCTGATCTGTCAGCGTGACCAGGTTATAAAATGCCGCGTCAATCGGATCAGGAAACATCGATTGGTGTGTGGGCCAGTTTTGAAATTGGCAAAACGTGCTAGCTGCGGAGCAGTAAAAGACGTTGTTTCTTACGACCTGGACGGCACGGTGTACGTGGCCGAAAAACACGCCACGAATCCGTTCGTGCTGCGCTGCTAATTTCTGGTGGAGCTGCGCCATTCACAATCAGCATTTGGCGGTCAATCCACTCGCAATCCAAATCCATCGCAGGGAAGTGGATGAAGACCGTGAGTGGCTCGGGCCATCGGGCTAAGCATGTGTCCACGGCCTGAAGTTGCGTTGCGTCGAGCTGTCCTTGGGGATCCATGTCCGGGGAAGCGACCGCGTCCAATACCAGAAAGCGATGCTCGTTACGACAGAAGGTATAACTGTATCGTTCTCCTGGCAGCGCATCCGCGTTCGGAGGTGGCCACGGGAAAACTCGTCGTAGTTCCATGGCGCTATCGTGATTGCCGAGGACCAGATAGAGTGGCACTTCAAGTGCGCCGAGAATCTGCGCGGCCAAGCGAGTACTTGCGGTGTCAGGATCGCTCGTCACATCACCCGTGTGGACGACAAAATCCAATTCGTGCTGCATTGCATTGAGACGCTGGACGAGTCGCTGCAGACGCGGAGCCGTCCGCGTATCGTACAAGCGATGGTCGTAGTCCGGGCCAATGTGCGAGTCGCTGATATGGGCAAAACGGACCGGCATCGATGAAACGTCTCCAGGAGCGGAGCACCGTGTTAGGGGAGCGAACTCGGCATAACGGCCGCCGCAGGTCGGCGACGGACTTGGACGACACGCGGACGGTGCGTCAGATCGTCGATAAACTGCGGTGATTCCAGTACGGATTGCTGTTTCACCATCGCTTCCACGTCCGCTCGTTGCGCTGGATTGAATTCGCTAAGCAACCAGCCGCCGGGTGTTAGCCGCTCGGCCGCTGCCACAACCAGCTCTGCCAACACGTCCAACCCGCGCGGCCCACCAAACAAGGCTTGGTGAGGTTCAAAGCCGACGACATCGCGCGGCAGAGAGGGCTTTTCGTCGAGCCCAATATAGGGCGGATTGGCGATGATGTAGTCAAACCGCTGCTCGGCGTCGACACTTTTGAAAACGTCACTTTCCACAAACTGAATGCGCGATGTGACGGCGTGTTGTTGGGCATTGATTTTGGCAATCTGCAGCGCCTGACGACTGATGTCGATGGCTACGATTTGCGCGTTGGGAAGTTGCAGCGCAGCGCAGATGGCCAAAATGCCGCTGCCCGTTCCCACGTCCGCCAATTGAAGCGGAGCCGTCTGTTGCGACTGCGCCTTGAGCAAATCGAACAGCCCGACAAGCACAAATTCCGTTTCCGGACGGGGTATGAGGACGTCCGGCGTGACTTGAAATACCTTCGAATAAAACTCACGTTGACGCACTAAATAGGCTACTGGCGTTCCCGTGGCTCGCCGCTTGACCAATTCACGAAACTCCTCGCGCACAGTATCGTTGGCAACTTCGTCAAAGCACGTGTAGAGCTCGATACGTTGACATCCGCGAGCGTGCGCAAGCAAGACTTCTGCGTCCAATCGTGGACTCTCGGAGCCGTGTTCCTTTAGGTAGTCTGCCGTCCACTGCAGAAGGCGACCGATGGTCCACGAATCGGTTGTCGACATCGGTTGTGCCTTTGCGCGGTGGTGCTCCAGTAATAGCGATGGCGGGCGGTCAGCGGTTGAAGTCAATCCAGCTGGCCCATCGAAGTACGAAGTTGCTGGCGGTCGAAATCGATCAACGCATCGGTGACCGGTTGCAGGTTGCCTGCGATGATTTGGTCGAGTTTGTAGAGGGTGAAGTTGATGCGATGTTCGGTGACGCGGTTTTCCGGAAAATTGTACGTGCGGATCCGCTGGCTGCGGTCGCCTGACCCGACCAGCGTCTTGCGCTGGTCGGCCCGTTTTTGCAGCTCTTCCTGCCGTTTGTGATCGTAAAGGCGAGCTTTCAGCACGCGCAAGGCTTTGGCGAGATTTTTGTGCTGGCTCTTTTCGTCCTGGCACTGTACGACGATCCCGGTTTCGAAGTGCGTCAGGCGCATGGCGGACTCGGTCTTGTTCACGTGTTGTCCGCCGGGGCCGCTGGCGTTGAACTTGTCGATGCGGTAATCGTCCGGTTTAAGGTCGATTTCGACGTCTTCCGGTTCGGGCATCACGGCGACCGTGGCGGCCGACGTGTGAATGCGGCCCTTGGCTTCGGTTTCCGGTACGCGCTGCACGCGGTGCCCGCCGCTCTCGTACTGCAACTCGCGGTAGACGCCCTCGCCTTCGAAGGCCGAGGATGATCTCCTTAAAGCCGCCCAGTTCCGTGGGGCTGGCACGTCATGATTTCCGTCTTCCAGCCTTTTTGTTCGGCATACTTTTTGTACATCTCAAACAGGTTGCGGGCGAACAGGGCCGCTTCTTCGCCACCGGTGCCGGCCCGAATCTCCATCACGCACCGCGTGCGGTTGGCGTCCTCGCCGCCGATCGTCAAGTCAAGCAGTTCGCTGCCAGATTTTTTCCCGGCGTTTCTTCAGCGTCGGGCAATTCGGCGTCGGCCAGTTCGGCCATTTCCTCGTCGTCTCCTGCGGCCATTTCCTGAGCGCTTTCGATTTCGTCGCTGACATCCAGGAATCGCCGATACTTGGTGGCCAGTTTGGCTAAGCCCCCGTGTTCGCGGGCGATACTGGCCATCTTCTGTGAGTCGCTGAGCACGGCCGGATCGGCGAGTTGTCGTTCCAGCAATTCGTAGCGAGCCAGTTTTTCGTCAAGCATTTTGCCGCATGGGTCGATCTCAAATGGCGAGTGAACCGAGCAGGCAGGTACGGTCCTCAGCGCGCAGGACCGAAAACCGGGGGCCGCTCATCGCAGAATCGTAGCGGCCTTGAAGGAGAGGGAAGGGAGGAGGCAGCTAGGACTTGCCCTTCTTTTTGGCGGCCTTTTGCAGGCTGGCATAGCTGCCCGAGGCGAATTTATTCTGGAATTTCTCAATTCGCCCGGCGGTATCCACGTACTTCAGCTTGCCGGTGTAAAAGGGGTGACAGTTGCTGCAGATGTCCACCTTCAATTCCTTCCGCGTGCTGCGCGTCTGGAACGAATTTCCGCAGCCGCAGGTGACGGTGGTTTCGAAGTATTCGGGATGAATATCTTTCTTCATTTTGCCAGTCCTAAAGACATACTTCCGCGGCGACGGTTAGCAGAGAACGAAATCCCCTGGAAAGCCCCGTATTCTATCCGCCGCACCGGCAGGCAGCAAGACCTGCTTAGGAAGGTCGACCGCGCAGGGGCGAAGGGCGAAGCAACTCAGCCTCGCCCTCCGGCGTGCATCCATCGAACGGAGGAACGATTTCCCGTTCCCATTAATCGCCGCGCTACTCGCTGCGCAATTGTTGGGTCAGTGCTTGAATCGCTTCCCGCAATTCGCGTAATTCGCTGCGCAACTGACGGATTTCCTCGACGGGTGGACCCATACGACGAGCTCCGTCGGGGCCAGGGCGATTGCGGGGTCCACGATCGGCCATCCCTTGTGGCCCACGTCGCATCTGGCCATCACCTCGCATTTGGCCATCACCTCGCATCTGGCCATCACCTCGCATCTGGCCATCACCTCGCATCTGGCCACCACGTCGCATCTGGCCACCACGTCGCATCTGGCCACCACGTCGCATCGCGCGGCCGCGTACTCCTTCGCCGGGGCGGCGATCACCGTCGCGCGGAGGACCCCATCCAGGACCCTGACCCGGACCGCGTCGGTCGTCGGGGCCACGGTTGGCGCGTGGATTTCGCGATTCATTTCGGTCAGCACTGTCGTCATTGTCGCTGGGTTCCGGGCGACGCGCGTCGGGCCCCTCGTTCCAACGGCTCTGCTGTCCCTGGCCGCGGCCAGGTCCCATACCAAAGCCGCCGGGCCCGCCGAAGCCAGGACCTCGACCTGCGGGCGGACCGAAACCGCCCCCTCGCATCTGCCCCTGTCCTCGACCGAAACCCGGTCCGAAGCCTCCTTCGCGGCGGTTGCCGCCTCGGCCTTCTCGACGTCGTCCCGCCTGCGGTTGATCATCGTCATCATCATCATCGTCGTCGGCGTCCGACTCTTCATCCTCTTGCTGCGCATCATCGTCGGCCTCGGCCGACTCCTGGGCCGTGTACAACGTGATCGCGGACTCGTGCGATATCGGATCGTCCGTTGCTACGGGTGTTGCGTCTGTCGCGTCTACTTGAGTCGTTGGAGAACTGACCTGTGACGGAGGTGCTTGGGCATCGTCCGCATGAGCGTTGGCAACATAAGCCAAGCCACACCATGACAGCAACAATGCGCAAAGGAATTTCAAAACTCGAACATGTCTCATGGTTACTCTTCCCCTGATTGCGTTCATAAACGGGTGTGACGAACGAGCGTGGCTCGAGCGTCCTGTGGGTCGCGACAGTGGGATAAACACCTGTGGCGAAGTGGAGTTTCGCATGCGACGAAAAAACGACTTGTGCGACAAGCGGATGAATCATGGGACGGGAGTGACGAGGCCGCGTCTCGTATGCGGTGGAGGAATTGCTGCGCAGCCGGCCTGCGGCCCCCTTTTCCCGTACGGCGCAGGACCCTCCTGTCACCGCTTCCTCTGGGAAAAGCCGCCACGGGTAATGGCTGACGGGTTGGCGGCGAGGGCGGGTTCACTACTGGCATCGAGCGGCTTGAGCTTAACGACGCAGTGGTCCGGCACGGGAAACGGCCCATGGCACGACAATCAAGACGGGACACCAAGCGGCCAGGGCGGGAGTGATCAGGTAATTCATGCCGAGATTGTGAGCAGCCAGGACGATCACAAAATAGCTGGCGACAATGACAACGCAGGATCCCGCAGCGACAAACACGTTGCGACTTTCGCGCAAGGACGATGGGAATGCCTAGGAAGAACAGGGAGAGATCGAGAATCGGTTGCAGGATCCTAGCGTGAACGGCAACGCGCACGTCCGCACCGAAGTTCATGCTGGGATTGCTTAATCCTGAGATCAAATCGCGCGTCGAGGCAAATTGGCGCCACGATCGCCCGCCCAATAGTTGTCCCAACGTGACGTGACTTACCACAAAACATTGTCCCGACGTAAGCCACGGAGTGTTCGCCGCGGTATAGATGACCGGTCGACCATCCAGGTGCACGTTGTCACGTTGATCGACCGCATTGGGGGCGTGAACGTTGACCAGCAAGTAACCGCTTGGATGCTCGGGTGTGGCGGGTTGACGAACGGCAAAGTCGGCGTTCAATTCCGAAGAAAAGTACGCCATCGTCATCGGCAATCGGAAGGTGGGCTTGACAATCTTCTTTTCCCGGGCGATCGCTTGCCGGCCGTCCAACAGGATGTCAGTCATATAGTCGAACTGGGGTGTCATGGGTGATGCTTGTGACCCTGACCAGTCTCGAATACTTTGACTTAGTTCTTCGCGAAAACGCGGGATGATCACTTCCCGATTGATCACTTGGACCACAGTTACCAAGGCCACACCGAAAACCAATGGTTTGATGATTCGCCACCGCGAAATACCGGCGGCCATCAAGGCGGTCATTTCATTGTTGCGTTGTAGCCAGGTGACGGCGAATACACCTGCCACGAGGGCAGCGACACGAGCGATCATGTCGAGGAACCAGGGGATGCGTCCGGCATAGTAACGTGTCATGACCTGCAGCATGCCGCCATAGTGGCTTGCCGCATCGATGAACTCATTGAGGTTTTCGATGAAGTCGCCAACAACATACATGCCTGCCAAGCACGTACAGCAGATGATGAACACCCGCAAGAACAGGAAGAATACATATCGATCAATGACGCGCATGCCAGTCCATTTCCTGCTTGTCGTATCGTCTCGCGGCGTCAAGACATGACGTCGGCTATCGCAGCACCCAGGGCCGCCATGCCCTCCTTAATCGCCGCCGGCGACGGGACTCCGAAGCTCAACCGGATCGTATTCCGCAGTCGCGCAGCGCCCTCGTCTGGATAGCAATACTCGCCTGGTACGTACAATACGCCCCGTTCGACCGCACGATGAAACAATTGGCCTTCGGGTCCCGTGGGGACCGACGCCGGCAGTTCCAACCAGACATAAAGGCCCCCGTCCGGCACGATCCACCGCACGCCCGGCAGGGATGCTGAGCGATGCTTGAGCGGCGTGCAGGATGGTCATAAGCTTCGCGTGGTAAGTGCTACGCAACCGCTGAACGTGGGAATCGAATAATCCTAGCTGAAGCACACGATACATCAAATGCTGATTCAAGTTGGGCGAGCCGAAGTCGATGTTTCCTTTCTGGTGGCAGACCGGCTGCACAAGATCTTGGGGCAGGATTCCCCAGCCGACACGCACGCCGGGCGAAAACGATTTGGAAAATGTGCCGGCCAAAAGCGTATGCCGGCCCGTGGGGTCAAAATGCAGCAGACTGGGCACGTCGTCGCCGGAAAGTTGAAGCGGACGATAGGCCATGTCATCGATCACGTAGAGCGGCGGGCGATGAGGACTGCCGACGCAGATTTCCATGATTTGCCGCCGCCGGTCGGCCGACAGCGTGACGCCACGAGGGTTGTCACAATAGCTGACGAGGTACAACGCTTTGACGCGGGACAACTGTCCGGCGTGTGCCAGACGATCCAATTCCTCTTCGAGGGCCGATGGGATGATGCCCTGTTCGTCGCACTGGATGCCCACGGCGCGGACGCCGAGGTTTTTCAGCAGACCCAGGTAGACGAAATAGCTGGGTGAGCTGCAGAGCACGATATCGCCCGGATCCATTAGGGTCTCGGTGACGAGATGCAGCAATTGATTGCTGCCGGCCGTGAGGACCAGGCGATCGACTTGGAGATCCGCAGAATACGATCCCTCAGCGGCCTGAAATCGTTCCAAGATCGCTTCCCGCAACGGCGTGAAGCCAATCGTCGTACCGTATTGCAGTGCCTGTTGGGCTGTGGTCGATTCGGCCAGCAATTCGCGCAGGGCTTCTCGCGTTTCCTCCTGTGGCAAGGTGGCGGCATCGACGAAACCGGCCGCCAGCGAAATCAACTTGGGATTGGCCAACGCCTGCGACATGAGTTCGCTGATTGGTTGGCCATGAGCCGAACGGGCTCGCAGACTAAGTGGGACGGGCATGACAAGCCACCTGTTCGGCTACCGAGTTGCGGTTGCATTGGGCGTCGACGTCCACCGAAGCCCGCCGATATAATATCCGGTACGAGAAGGCGGAGAAAGGTTCACTGCTGGTGCTGAGTTTTGCTCGACTTCCAATCGCGCTCCGGCCGCGGGGATTCGGTCGTCGTCTGCTGGCGACAACGCGAGATTGGTGTGATGCCGCCGTCGACCTGGTCTTCCCGCCCGTCTGCGCCGACTGTGGCGTTGGGCTCGACGGGATCCTTGGTCAGCGGTTTTGGTGCGAGGATTGTCTGAGCCAACTGTTGGTCGATGGCGATTTGCCGATGTGTTCAGGATGTGGTCTGCCGCGTGACCCGCGTCTGCCCGCTGCGACCGTATGTGCGGAATGCCGCCGGCGGAAATTTCGGTTTGACCGTGCAATTGCGCTGGGAGCTTACCGTGGACATTTGCGGCAGGTCGCGATCCGGATGAAGCGATTCCATGAGTTTCCACTGAGTGCAGCCGTGGGGCAACTGCTGGCTGATCGTTGCGAGGACCGTTGGGGAGACGATCTGCCGGAGGTCATTGTGCCGATTCCCAAGTTTTGGGTTAAGCGGGTGCTGCACGGCACGAATACCTCGGAGGTACTGGCCGAGAGCTTGAGTCGGCGCTGGCGGCGGCCATTAATTCCAGGGGCGTTGCGATGCCGCAAGTCGACGCGAAAACAGAGCTTACTGGGCCGCAGCGAGCGGCAGAGGAACGTGGCCGGCGCCCTACAACTGGTGAAACGCTACGATTTTGACAAGGCGGACGTGCTGATCGTCGATGACATTATGACGACCGGTGCGACCGCCAACGAGGCGGCGAAGGTATTGGCTCGTGCCGGCGCGTCGAATCACCGTCGCAGTTGTGGCTCGGGCGACGCACGGCTACGACGTACCATTCCTGGCGGAAAGGAAGGCGGGCCAATCGTAGTTTGCCGCGGGTGTTTCCGAAAGGTATCGCACGGAGCGTATCGCGAACCGAATAATAGTGATGGACCGATCGTATTGCCTCCACTGTGAAGTCGTATATGAAAATCCCGTTCCGCCGCGCCGTTCTCCGAGGCCTGGGCATCGTCCTGCCTCCGCTATTGACGATCGTCATTTTGGTCTGGATCTTCAGCACGGTTCAGAACAACTTGTTGACTCCGATTGAGTCCGCAGCCAAGCACGCAGTTACCTGGCTCATTGATGAGACGCTCGAGTCGGTGCCCGCGACGGCGGAACCGATTGATACGGCAGATAGTCGTGACCGGCAATTCCGCTATGACGGTCAAGATTACATTGCCATCAATCGGGACCAGTGGATTCCGATCAAAGTCTTTGAGCGCGTCCGCCAGAATCCCGGGACTCTACCGCTGGATTCGAGTCATGCATATTATCACCGGTACGTAGAGCTCAAATACCTAAGGAAGATCGTTGTTCTACCGGTGCTCGTCTCGCTGTTCGTGCTCTCGATGTACCTGCTGGGTCGGTTTCTGGCCTACGGGATCGGTCGCGTGTTGTACAACGCGATGGAGGCAATTATCAACCAGTTACCGATTATCCGCACCGTTTACACGTCGGTGAAACAGGTGACGGACTTTGTGTTTAGCGAGAACGAGATGGAATTCACGCGCGTCGTGGCCGTGGAATACCCGCGTCGTGGCATCTGGTCGCTCGGTTTCGTCACTGGCGAGGGCATGCGCGGAATTGCGGATGCGGCCGGTGAGGCGGTACTGACCGTCTTGGTGCCTACCTCGCCCATGCCTGCGACCGGCTTTACGGTGACCGTACGTCGGAGCGAAGCGATTGACTTAAACATCACTGTCGATCAGGCATTTCAGTTCATCGTCAGTTGCGGCGTGGTCGTGCCTCTGCCACAACAGTATCATGTGATTGGCAAGCAGATTCAGGCCGCCATTGGTGGCAGTCTGCAAAGTGATCGAGAACGCCGCGATCAAGCGATTGGCGAGTAAACCTTGCGCCTGGGCTGCGAAAGTCAGTGGCCGATAACGTGGTGTCGACGATTGCGTGGGCCGTCGCCTGGTGTGTGGCCGCCCGCCGGCGGATGTAAGGCTGCGCGTCGTCAGTCGTGCGATCGGGCCCGGGAGGGGACGCAGCGAGTGTTGATCGACCGGTCAGCGATGCGGGCGAGGGGGGCAGCCGTTTTGTGGAATGGTCGACGCTGGGTTTAACTGCCGCTTGTCTGGGATTTGGGGCATTCGTCCAGTCGACACTCGGTTTTGGGATGGGAGTGGCGGCCATCCCGTTGCTCGTCTATGCCGGATTCTCCCTCCCCGAGGCGATTGGCACACTGTTGCCCAATGTGTTCGTGCAGACGGCATTTAGCTGTTGGCGGCATCGACACCGATTGCCGTGGCCCGACGTGGTGCCGGTAACGCTGCTCCGCTATTCGTCACTGCCGTTGGGGGTTGGGTTGCTGGGGATCATCGCCGAGCAGGGGCAAGCCTTTTCAAGGGCGTTGCTGGGCGTCGGGCTACTCGCGGTACTGGCCGTGCAGCAAATTCAGTCGGTCGTACCACCCCGTCGGCCGGGGCGAGTAGCCACGGTCGTTGCCGGGATCAGCAGCGGACTGCTGGCCGGAATGATTGGTATGGGCGGACCGCCGCTCGTATTGTGGGTCATGGGACAGGATTGGGATTCCTCCCGCCAGCGTTGCTTCTTGTGGTTATCATTTCTGTTGGTTATGCCTTTGCAGACGGGTGTCATGGCCTGGCGGTTCGGCCGCCCGTGGCTCGACGCTGCCGGTTATGGTATGGCAGTGGTGCCATTGGTGCTCGCCGTTGCCTGGGGAGCAGGAGCCTGGGCGGATCGTTGGTCGAAACACCGATTGCGTCAAGGCATGCGTCTGTTTCTATTGGTGATTGCAGCGCGTTTAATCTGGCAGTGGGCGTTGATCGGACTCCGTTGAGGCAGAGGAATCGCTGGGAGCCCACACCTCGGCTGCGGTCGGGCGGAACTGCATCGACGGACAAACGTTGGAGAGACGAGAGGGCGAGAGAGCGTGACAGAATTGCAGTCGATCCGGTTGGGGACTCGCGGCAGCGCCCTAGCGCGGTGGCAGGCGGAGTGGGTTGCTGGACAATTGCGGGCACAAGGAATCGAGGTGGAGTTATGCCCGATTCAGACTGTCGGCGATGTTCGCTCGGGTCCGATCGGCGCGCTGGCGACTCAAGGGGTCTTCACGAAAGAAATCCAGCGCGCTGTTGGCGGGTGAGATCGATTTGGCCGTCCATAGCCTGAAGGATCTCCCAACGGACTCAATCGAGGGGCTCACGTTGGCGGCCGTTCCAACGCGGGCCCCCGCGGGAGATGCGCTGGTCAACCTGGCGGGACTGAGGTTCGCCGAGCTACCGCAGGGGGCTCGCGTCGGTACGGGCAGTCTGCGGCGGCGAGCCCAACTTCTGTACGCGCGGCCCGATCTCCAATTGCTCGATATTCGCGGCAATATTGACACGCGGCTGCGAAAGTTGCGGGAAGGTGAATTCGACGCACTGGTCCTGGCCCAGGCGGGACTGCTGCGACTGGAACTGACCCACGACGTTTCCGAAATCCTCGCCAAACAGATGATGTTGCCGGCCGTCGGGCAGGGAGCTTTGGGGCTGGAGGTTCGCCGGGACGATCGAACGACGTTCCACCGAGCGAGCCGACTGAATGACGCGGCGAGCTTCCGATCGGTGCAGGCGGAGAGGGCGTTATTGGCACGCCTGCGCGGCGGCTGCTTGGCCCCTGTGGGGGCATGGGGAAGATATGAGGCTGGCCAATTAGTGCTGGATGCCGTTGTCCTTGATCATTTTGGGAAACATCGCTTGCATGTCTCGCTAAGTGACTCGGAGGCCGACGCCGTGCAATTGGGATGCCGCGCTGCCGATCAATTGCTGGAACAGGGCGCCGCGGAATTAATCGCCCAATCGCGAGCGGCCGATCCACCCTCGCCGGATTGACACGCCTCCCTGACGCTCGCATCGATTGCTTCCACTGCTGGTGTTTTTGGCGAGGACGGCGCAGGGCGAGCGTCCGACGCCCCAACGTCGGGGCGCCGTCGCTTAGATTCGTTACAGGTTATCCCCTGGGTTGGTCGACATTGTTGTCAGGCCAGCAGCCCGCTGCTCGAGGCGGCTGCGACATGAACCTCGACACGCTTCGCACAATAGGTGGGCGCCCGATGGAACTGCAGACTCGGAAATTTGGACCGGTTACCTTCGAGAAGCACGAATTAATTGATCTCGTCGGCGTCGAATCCTGCCTGTCACAGTGCCTGTTGCTGGCCGATAAGACGCATCCGGATCTGTATTGGCTGCAAAGTGCTGTGGATGGTGCTGAGGCGATCCCAGTTTGCTCGCTGGGAGAATTCTTAAATGGGGCACGGTCACTACGGGTGTCCCGATCTCAGGCCTGGCCCGATTGGAATCGCACCACCTCGTTCGTCGTGTTTGTCGAGATCCGTGATGAGCCAAGCGGCGTATCGCTTGATTTGCAGCATCCCATCCTGATTGATTCGTGTGCTCATCGAGGTGCGCCGCGTCGCGATTGACGGCGATCAGACGTTGCAACATGTACCGTCGGAGAAGGTGGCGCCGCTGCGAAAATGTGCGTAGTAGCAACTCGGTGGCAATAAAAATCTGTGACGACCACGCCGTCGTGTCATTTTAGGCAAGCTACGTTACCGATAGACATTCATGATCCCACGCGGGGAGCTCGATCGCGGTCGCCAGACGTGCGTGGTCGGAAACGGCGCGGAGGGAATCATGCCCGGTAACTGTCAAAAGACGCTCGCCCTCCCGGAATCGGGCGTCAATTTTTCCCGCCTCGATAATCCCTTGCACCGCGACTTCGGTTGCGGCCCGCCTTACAGTTAGGAAGGAGCCAAAAATGCTGGTCCTTTCACGCCATCGTGACGAGAGCATTATGATCGGTGACAACATTGTGATCACCGTGGTCGACGTTCGAGGTGACAAAGTACGATTGGGAATTGATGCCCCAACGGACATCCCTGTTCACCGTCAGGAAGTGTACGACGCTATCCAGCGCGAAAAGAATGCCAAGAAGGATACGACGCCGGTCAACGACAAAGATCCGGCGAAGTAGCAGGTGGGTCAGACGGATCGCGGATTTCAGCAAGAGCTCGATCGCGAATTAACGGAAGTTCGCCTGAGACCTCTTGCGTCTGAATGTTGTTCCTGTCTACCTTGAAGGCCAGTGGCTTGCATCAGGCTGGCCTGATCACCGACAACGATCAGCCTAACGCTGTGCCAGCGACGATTATGTGCCGTAGGCTAGTCGAAGGCGACCGTCGTGGGGACCCTGCTGGGGCCGCGACCCGTGTGGAAAGACTCGGACGTGGCCATGCAACGGGATAATCCTCACGTCAAAAGCGGCTCGTTCGTGCCGCTGATGTTGGCGTTCATTGTCTTGAGCGCCGCGGTCGCTGTGTTGTCGTTCTTGACACTTGGCTTTGTTGGGGTGATTCTTGCCTCGGCGTTCGCCTTAGCGGCATTCATCGGGTTCCAGTACCTGCTCTGGGGATGGTGGCTTGGGCCCATGATCCAACAAAGCGAGGCCGCAAGCGAACGCGCTAGCGGACCCGTGACGAATCGGAAGCATGACGTTACCAGAACGTCATGCCGATGGACCACATAGCCAGCCACGAAAACGTCGCGTGTCGATCCGTCCCACCGCGTCCCGTGTTTGCGGCGCGGCGTCGGCACTTGAATCACGTCAGGAAATAACCCGGTTCGTGACCTGCCTTCCATTTGATATTACAGCCCAGACTGGGCGTTTGATCCGCGGCTACGGGTTTACCAGACAGGACAGCGTCCAGGGCCGCGCGGAGATCCTTGCCCGTCACCGGGATATCGGAATTGGGGCGACTGTCGTCGAGTTGGCCACGGTACACCAGACGCTGGTCGGCACCGAACAGAAAAAAGTCTGGCGTACATGCGGCTCGATACCGCTGTGCGACCTCTTGCGTTTCGTCGAACAAATACGGAAACGTATAACCGCTAGCTTCCGCTTCATGGATCATCTGCTCGGGGGAATCTAAAGGATGGGTTGCGGGATCGTTGGCATTGATTCCCACGATGGCCACGCCGCGATGCTGATACTCTCGAGTCAACTGGGATAACTCATCGGCAACATGGATTACATACGGGCAATGGTTGCACATGAAGATCACTAACAACGCGGGGGCACCGTGAAAGTCGTCTCGCGATACGGTACGACCATCGATATTGAGCAGTGCGAAGTCGGGAGCAAGAGTCCCTAAGGGCAACATCGTACTGGCGGTTTTCACCATTGCTAATTCATCCTCGAAGTCTGTTCGGACACGCGACGCGGTTCGATTCGCTTCCCCCACATGGATGGGATCCAAGAGGTCAGCCGCCGGCCCCAATTATCGGTTCTGCTGACCATCGCGACAAGACGCACACAGCGATCTAATTGGCTGCAAATACGCAAGTTGCGCTACGGTGGTTGGTTAATCTTAACGTCCCGAACAAGGCTTCTCGAGCGGTATAGCACGGAACCGAACCGGGTTATTGGCCGCAGATGTTCTGTGGTCTATCTGTGCTTTTTTATTGATAGAGTCGTTCTATTTTGGCTCTCTTGCCACTTGCGGATTCTTCGAATGATGTTACCCTGGCTGCTTCGTTGCCGGAGGGATGCTCGGCAAAAACAAGGCACGAGGTGCGAATTTCGCTTATGACGAGCGGAGGCAAGTTGCTTCGCACCAGATGGAGCAGAGCATAGGGTTGCCACGTCGCAACTCCTCTCGAACACGAGCGTATGGAGGTTTATTCATGCAGTTACTTCTGATGGCCGCAATGGCAACGGCAAGTTTGGCGGTTTCGACTCCTCAAGATTTGGAATGGTCTGACCACTACGCAAACGCGAAAGTGCAGGCAGCCGCTGAGCACCGACCGCTACTGGTCGTGTTGGAGAACTCGGAAGATCCGAACGGTCGTTTGGACGACGTACTCGTGAATGACGAGACGGAGGTCGAGCTACTTCAGCACTATCGCCTCTGCCGGATGGATGTCAAAACGGATTACGGAAAACGCGTTGCGGCCGCTTTCGGCGCCAAAAAGTTTCCGTTTACTGCGATTACTGACAGTTCTGCTCAGTACATCACGTTCCAGTCGGGCGGAGTGATGACCGCCGAACAATGGAAGCAGACTTTGGCTTCGCGTAAAGACGGCCACCTGATTGGTGAGCCGGCCGTGCAACGCGTCGAGACATCGAAGATCATCACCGATTGGCCCGTCGATGCGGTTTATTCAGCTCCCAGCAACTGCCCGAATTGTATCCGCAATCAATACTACCGCTAGTTCGAACTTGCGTTGTACGTAGCGATTGCCGTAGATCATGTGAACTAAGAACGTCGGCGAAGTGGCCCCACGCCACGCCGACGTTTTTTTGTTTGGTGCGGTTCATGCTCAAGGCGTGCTCGCGCGCTGGCGGATTCGACGCACAGCGATGGGCGAAGGGGCTTGGCGCGGGAGTTTCGCCCGTCCTCTGTTGCCATTTGCCGGTCGGCCGAGCACGATTGCGGGGTCATCGCTAGAACCGAGGTTTTTCGGTGAATGTGCCGAGCGGACTGGCAATCTTGATCGGCTCGAAAGTCGCCGCCTCGACCGCTTCCCAAATCGCTTTTGGCGAAGGATCCTTCGCGGGTTGTGGGACAATCATGGCGACGCGTTTCTTGACATCTGTGGAGACCTTGACCACGCCCGGTACCTCGTACAGCTTGCGAGCGATCTTCTGCGCACGTCGCACAGTGCATGTCCTTGACGTAGACGGCGGTCACCTTCGATTCGGCAGCCGAAAGTGGTAAGGGCAATAGTGGCACGACGGCAACGGCCGCCAAAAACATTCGGCGAGTCAAACGCATGTTGTGGGCATCCTTCTGCCAGAAATTATGAAACCGGCTTTGACGCAAGAGGAGTATCGGCGCCAGGCGGTCTTGGGTTTACTTGCGTCGCAGACGAACCAAATCCGCTGAGCGTCGCTTGCTTCCTGTATAGGGTGGCCGTTACATTCAGTGCCGGGAGGCGTGAACGAAAATGGCGAAGTCGCTGCAGCATGCTGGCCGCCGCTGGTCGCGGATGATGGTATTTTTGCTGCTCTTTGCGGTGGCCATTCCCTGGTATTGGCGGTGGCTGGGGTTATCGCCCGGTGCCAGGACGTGGGGCATGCCCACCTGGTTTGTCGTCGCGGTGGCCGGATCTTTCGCCATTTCGGTCGCTGCCGCTTGGCAACTAAGTACGCCGTGGGCGACGGAGGCTGCAGCGGCAAAGGACAAGCGCGAGCCGTGAACGACCGCTTGATTCCCTTCGGCCCCGGTGCTCAGCTGTTTATCGTCTGTTACCTGCTCTCGCTGTTGGTGATTGGCGTGGTGGCCTATCGTGCACGACGCGACGATTCGCTGCAGGATTTTTATCTAGCGGGCCAGGGGATCGGCTTCATCGCCTTGCTGCTCACGCTCTATTCCACCCAATACAGCGGTAATACGTTGTTTGGCTTTACGGGCAACGCTTACCGCATCGGCTATTCCTGGGCGATGTGTATTCACTTCATGACGGCGATCGTCGTCGTATACCTTTTCATGGCCCCTCAGCTGCAGAGATTATCCAAGCAGCACAACTTCATAACGCCTGTTGATTTCCTTACGCATCGCTTTGGTGACTGGCGGCTATCGATATTGGCTTGTGCGGTCATGGTCATTGCCATAGCCAACTATTTGCTAGCGCAGTTGATGGCAATGGGACGCGCCCTCGAAGGCTTGACCGATGCCGATCCTCGACGCGCGTACACTGCGGGTGTGATCGTGCTAGCGCTGATTATCGTAGTTTACGAGACGTTGGGTGGATTTCGTGCGGTGGCCTGGACGGACGTACTGCAGGGCAGTGTGCTGTTAGTCGGGTTTGTGTTGTTGCTACTGAGCGTTCGCCTGGAGTTCGGGCCAATCCAAGCCGCTACCGAGCGGATCGCGGCAATATCACCTGAAAAGATTCGCCCACCGGGGCCAGAACGTATTCGGGAATGGTTCAGTTACGTGATCATCGTGGGATTGGGCGGCGCTCTGTATCCTCAGTCGGTGCAGCGCATTTACGCGGCGAAATCGGCGCGGACACTGCGTCGGAGCCTGATCGTGATGGCCTTTCTGCCGTTGTCGACGACGTTGATTGCGGTGATCGTTGGGATCTACGGGGCTGCGAATTTTCCCGGTCTGACGGGCGAACAAGCGGACACGATACTGACGGTCGTGTGTCGGCACATCCAGCAACAATCCGTATTCGGTTACTGGATGGTCGTTGTGTTGTTCTCAGCGGTCCTGGCCGCGATCATGTCGACCGCAGATTCCGTGTTGTTGTCGATTTCGTCCATGCTCACCAAAGACGTCTACGCACGCTATCGTCGGCAGGCGGCAAGTCAATCAGAATTGACCAAATTCGGGAAACGCTGTTCATGGGCGCTGATGCTGGTGCTGACTATTGCCGCGATCTTGCTGCGCGAAACCACACTCGTGACGCTCCTGGATCGCAAATTCGACCTCTTGGTCCAACTCGCGCCGGCCTTCATTCTGGGTTTGCATTGGCCTCGGATGGCGGCTGGCGCGACGTATTGGGGATTGCTTTGCGGGGTGGCGATATCGATTGCCCTGGCGGCTTTCGGGTACGGTAAGGTATCTGGTGTCCACGCGGGCTTGATCGGCTTAACCGCAAACTTGGCGATCGTAGTGGCCGGCTCTTGGAACGCCATGCCGCGCATCAGGAACGAAGCCGACCGGTGATCTTCTGACACGAGCGATGGGGAACCGTTCCGTCGATTCCCATCCGGCCAACGGCCACCTGCTGCTGGAGGAGGTTGGCATACGCGCCACTCAGCTCGTCGTCCAAGAAATGCTGTCGTGAGGTACCGCGCTTGCGGGGTGGCGCGGGCAAGCGTTGATGTAGCCGGGATTAGGGCACGCCGGACTACAAATCTGAATCGAAAACGCGCACGCTTGCCCAGTTGTCTTTGTTTTCGTCGATGAATTGCTGGTGTCGTTCGGCCACTTGATAGGCGTCGTGTGCCGCTCGATTCTTGAACACCAAGTGCAGCGCGACGTGAAAGTCGCGGACGTTGACAGGACGGTGCGTATCCGCCAGTGTGCCCGCGGAAAAGTGTAGTGTTCCGGGATGGTCGGAGAGATACTTATGACACGCCTCGACCAGATGCTGCTGGGCCGCCGGGCCGCTATCCAGGAGCGAAAAGAACACCATGTGTCCGAACGGACAGTCCAGGTCATTGGCGGGCATTGGGTCGATCCTAAGGAAGCAAGTGGAATGGGCGTGCCGGCGGCGGCCAACGGGACGTAACGCGATCGGTTAGATCGGTTCGTTGGGGTCGCGGAATCGGCCCCCCTTGTCTCGCTGCAGATCGTATCGCGCCGGAGCCTCTTTGTCGCGATCGCGACGTTCCAGGCCGGCGCACTCCAACAACGAGCGCCCCATGATCTCATCGACCATCCCCTCACTGGCTTCCGGCGGTGGGGGGCCCACGGCACCTAATTCGGCGGGCGAATACACTAACTCGTAGCTGTGCTTCGCGACCGATACGGTATCACCAGGATCAATCCGCTTCTCGGTGACGCGTCGGCCGTTTATTTTCGTGCCGTTGCGGCTGTTTAGATCTTTCACGTACCAGTAGCCACCGCGACAGGTCAGCTGGCAATGATGGGCTGAAACGTTGGCAAACCGCAGGCAGATGTCGCAGCTCTCGCGGCGACCGACCATCAGCTCGGTTTTCAATAGTGGAATGGGGTCGCCACCGCCAACAGGAATCATTTCTCCGTACATTGCTCAAAGCCTTGTTGTTGAGATTAGGTGACCCTATGATGTCCTTCAATATTGTCATAAATGGCGCGGAGGCAAGCCCCGACGTCCTCTTTTCAAGATAATTGTGTGCCGAATTGACGTCAATCGAGCGACCCGATCTCCCAGCTTTACGTCATGCCCTAGACTGGCGCACCGCTGGCCACCGCTACTTTTCCTACGGGTTTTTCCTGCGACAGGCCTATGGTCGGCGCGTACAAAAAGTGAGTATTGACGCGGGGTTCACCTGTCCTAACGTCGATGGAACGGTGGCGATTGGGGGCTGTACTTTTTGCGACAATCGCAGTTTTAGCCCCAGCCGGCGCCTGCCGCGGCAGACAATACGCGCAAATCGACGAGGGGATCCGTGGGTTGCAACGTCGGTATGTGTGCGATCAATTCACGGCCTACTTTCAACCGGCGACCAATACCTACGCGCCTGTCGACCGATTACGGACGGTTTATCTGGATGCGTTGAGCCATCCTCAGGTCGTTGGTTTGGCCATCGGCACTCGCCCGGATTGCGTTCCGCCGGAAGTCCTAGACCTTTTGGCAGAGTTGAGCGATCAAACAACTTTGAGTGTCGAATACGGCATGCAAACGATGCACGATCGCTCGCTCGATTGGATGAATCGCGGACATTACCACCATGCGTTTCTGGACGCGATCGAACGTTCGCGGGGACGCGGCTTCGAGCTATGTGTGCACGTGATACTGGGGTTGCCGGGCGAGTCCCACGACGACATGTTGGCGACCGCTCGCGAAATCGCACGCCTGCCGATTGATTCCGTCAAGATTCACAATCTCTACGCCGTCAAGAACACGCCGTTGGCCGATCAAGTGATGCGCCGCGAGGTGTCGCTCATGTCGCGCAATGATTACGTTCACACGCTAATCGATTTCCTGGAATTGTTGCCGCCTCAAATGGTCGTCGAGCGCATCAGTGGCGACGCTCCGCCCGACTATTTCGTCGGACCTGCGTGGTGTCTGGATAAACCGGCAGTACTGCATACCTTAAAGCGTGAGTTCGAACGACGCCAGACTTTTCAAGGACGCTTGTTTGGCAATTCGACATCGGTGTAACGGAGGGCACATGCGAAGGCTATTGTTCGCCATATTTGTCGTGATGTTCGCGACGATGTTCGCAGTTACCGTGTGGGCTACTTGGGACCGAGGCATGCTGGAGGCCGGAGGCGAGCTGCTGCAGTTTCCTTGGTTTATTGCGACGTTGGCCGACGCCTACTTTGCTTTCTTGGCATTCTATCTTTGGTTGGCATGGCGCGAGAGGCGCTGGTCCGCACGGCTGTTGTGGTTGGTGCTGGTGATGAGTTTGGGCAGCATGGCCATTGCCAGCTATATGCTGATCCAATTGGGTAAGCGCCGCGGAGAGCCGATCGGAGCGATTTGGCAGCGCGATTGAATTGCCGCAGCGGGGTCCCAAGTCGGCGCGGAGCGAACGGCTATTCTCCCTCGAGTGCTTCTTCCATTTCACGGCGACTGGCCAAGAGGGCTTCGGCCAGATAGCGACCGGTCAGCGATTCACCGCATTTGGCGACTTCTTCTGGAGTTCCCTGGGCAATGACTTCCCCTCCTGCATCATCGGCACCGGGGCCAAGGTCGATGATGTAGTCTGCGGCTTTCATCAATTGCAGGTTGTGTTCTACGACAATCAGCGAATGTCCAACGCTCAGCAGGGCATCGAAACAATCGAGTAGTTTGACGACGTCCGAGAAATGGAGACCGGTTGTGGGCTCGTCCAACAGAAACAGCGTCCGTTGTCGTTTCGCGGACGCCAGGTAACCGGCCAGTTTCAGCCGTTGCGCTTCGCCGGCCGAAAGTGTGTTCGCGGGTTGCCCGAGCCGGAGGTAATCGAGCCCCACGTCCATCAGTCGTTTCAGTCGCTTCTGTACCTTATCCTGTCCACGGAAGAAACTGAACGCCTTGCGGACGCTCATATCCAGCACGTCGGCAATGTTTTTGCCGCGGTACGTGACGTCGAGAATCTCCTTGCGGTATCGCCGACCCTGGCACTGGGAGCACTTCATGTAGACATCGGCCAGAAACTGCATGTCAATTTGGACAAAACCATCGCCTTCGCAGGCGCTGCACCGTCCCCCATCCACGTTAAAGCTGAAGTGTCCGGCCGAGTAATTATGCGTTCGGGCCTCCAGCGTATCAGCGAATACGGCGCGGATGGCGTCAAACGCCTTGATATAGGTCACCGGATTGCTTCGCGGCGACCGACCAATCGGGCTCTGGTCCACCAGAATCAGGTCGTCGATTTGACCGTCACCTAGCACATCGTCCAGCGGCAACGGCTTACCCGCGTCCTTGCGCTTGCGGCTGCACAGTGCGGGATACAGCGTGTCCTGCACCAACGTGCTCTTTCCGGCGCCGCTGACGCCACTGACGACGCAGAGGACGCCAAGCGGGAAGTCGACGGAGATGTTTTTGAGGTTGTTGCCGCGCGCTCCCGTCAAGCGGATCCATCCGTGCGTAGCTTCGCGGCGCGTTTCCGGCGTGGCCGTTCCGCGACGTCCCATCAAGTATTCGCCGGTTAGGCTTTGATTGCTCCGAAGCATGTCCGCCGGATGCCCCTGGAACGTGATCAGTCCGCCGTGTTCACCGGCGCCCGGTCCAACTTCAATAACATGATCGGCGCCGCGCAGAAACGTTTCTTCGTGCTCAACGACTACGACCGAATTACCGCGATCGCGCAATTGTTTGACCGCCAGTAAAAGCTGATCGGTATCCTTGGGATGGAGCCCCACGGATGGCTCATCCAAGACGTACAGCATATTCACTAAGCTGGACCCCAAGGCGGATGTTAGCGCGACCCGCTGCATCTCACCGCCACTGAGTGTTTTGAGGGGGCGGTCCAACGTCAGGTAACCGACGCCGACCGTCGTCAGATAATGTAGCCGCGACTGAACTTGTTCCAGCATCATACGACCACACGCGCTGTCGATCGGTAAGTGGCAGCTGTCGCACAAATTCGAGCGCATCGCAAATCTTAAGTTGCGACACCTCGGCGATATTCAGTCCGCCCAAGCGGATGGCCAAGGCCTCGGGGCGTAACCTCGCGCCACGGCATTCGTCGCAAGGTCGCGAACTGCGCCAACGGCTCAAGAAAACCCGTAAATGCATCTTGTATTTGCGGCGTTCCAACCAGGCGAAGAAACCTTCCAAGCCGCCAAATTCACGCTCAGGCACGCCTTCCCGAATTAGTCGACGCTGCGCGTCGGTCAGGTCACGGTACGGTACATCAACGGGCAGGCCATAGTCAGACGCCAGCGCCAGCAGTTCCTGCAATTCGTGAGCATACGCGGGCGTATTCCAGGGGGCGATCGCCCCATCTTGAATTGTCTTCTTGGGATCCGGTACGATCAGGTCCATATCCAAGTCGATAAGGTTGCCGAACCCTTCGCATTTCGGACAAGCACCAGCGGGCTGTTGAAGCTGAAGAGTTGCGGTTCCGGCTTGGGGTACTCGAGGCCGCAGTCGTCGCAGGCCAGTCGCCAGCTGAATCCGAGTCGGCGACACTGCCGACCGTCAATCTCGACCTCGGGACTACGTTCCATACGTTCGTGGATGTGTGCGACGCTCGCGCCATTCGTGGGTTCGAAAAACACGAAAACGTTACAGCGCCCGTCGCCATTGCGGAGCGCCGTTTCCAGGGAGTCGCGCAAAACGGGAGACGGGGGTACCCGCCGTCAGGCGATCGACGACAATCTGCAACCAGTCAGGTTCCGCCGTGGAGAATTGGTCCGCCCGCTGGGCCAGATCTTCGAGCGTCACCAGTTGTCCTCCGGCGATTCCGCGAACAAATCCGTCGGAAATCAACGAGGCGATCACGTCGGCAGCTCGCTCGTCCGGTTCGGTCGTGGGCACAAACGACAAGAGATACCGAGTGCCCTCGGGCAGCTGATTTAACAACTCCGCTGCGCTTTCTGCCGTATCGCGATGGACGTTCTGACCACAACGATGGCAGATTACCTGACCCACCCGCGCAAAAAGGAGTCGCAAGTATTCATGCGTTTCCGTAGCGGTGCCGATCGTGGAACGGCTAGAGCGAGAAGGGGCCTGGTGGGTGACGGCAATTGATGGAGGAATCCCATCAATCCGTTCCGCAGCCGGTTTGTCGAGTCGTTCCAGGAATTGCCGAGTGTAGGCGGAAAAGCTTTCGATGTACCGCCGCTGGCCCTCGGCGTACAGCGTGTCCAGCGCAAGGCTTGTCTTGCCGCTCCCGCTGACTCCGCAAATGACGACCAGTTGACGGTGGGGCACGTCCAAATCAACTCGCTGTAGATTATGGACTTCGACGCCGCGCAGTTTGATATGCCGGGCGGACAAGAAAGCACTTCCTTTCTGCCAAGGTGCGGCTAACAGACTGAATCCCGTATCATAACCGCCCGAAGGAGAGTCTGCCAGTCGCAAGCTAGTAGCTATCTCGACGTCCAGAACGACTTGCTATAATCAGCCGGGGTGTCGGCTGCCATTGGTAGTTGACTCCAGGGTTTCATAAAGTGAAGGGGGGTGTGCGTCGGTGAGCCGTAGCTGCGCCAACGGCGCTCATGAAGTTCGCCATCGTCGCTTGAGGAATCGCCGTGTCCGTCGACAAGAATAGGAAACGCGTTAATCCTTTTTACGTCGTGTTGGTCTTGGTGGGAGTGGCCTTTGCAGTTACCGCCTGCGCCTATGGCGTAATGGCGGTCAAACAATTGCATGCCAGCGATCTGCAGTTGCCCGGCCAGGACGACAAACGACTGCCTAGTGCGGATGCAGGATTCATCCAATTTATGGACCAGCATGGAAACCGGTTGCTGGTGGTCGAATTGGCTGCACTCGGGCTCGCAACATTTGCGGCGATGGGTACGGATCGCTTCTGGTCGGGTGGCAACTAAGGCTATTACCTAGGGAACATGCAAAATGAGAGTGACGAACTCGCAGGATGTCCAGTCCAAGGCTGTGCAGATGGAAGGAGCCACCGGATGTACGGTCCGCTGGCTGGTCGGGGAACAGGACGGAGCGCCGAACTTTGCCATGCGCCAATTCGAAGTGGCTCCCGGCGGCTACACACCGCGTCATCACCACCCTTACGAACACGAGGTGTTCGTGTTGGAAGGGCAGGGGGTGGTTTACGAAGGCGACGAACCTCACTCGCTCAAGGCGGGGGACGTGGTCCTGGTCAAGCCGGATGAGGTCCATCAGTTCCGCAACACGGGAGATCGGCCGCTGAAGTTCCTGTGCCTCATTCCCCATTCCGCTACGGGGCAGCAAGTTACCGTGGTGCCGGAATGCGGTAACGAAGCCACGACGCAATGAATAACGATGGAGGTCGACGGATCGGCAAATTGCGCGACGAAATCCGCCGGCACGACTACCTCTATTACGTCGCAGCTGCTCCCGAAATCTCTGATTTGCAATACGATCGCTTGATGCAGGATCTGCAGGACCTGGAGGCGCAGCATCCCGAGCTGATTACGGCGGATAGCCCAACGCAGCGCATCGGAGATCAGCCGATCGGACAACTGCGGCAGGTCGAGCATCGTGTACCGATGCTTTCCATCGACAACACGTACAGTGTCGACGACCTCAAACGCTACGGGCATCGCATCCTGGGTTTGCTCGACGGCGAACAGCCCGAATGGGTCGTGGAACTCAAGGTCGATGGAGTTGCTGTGGCGCTAATGTACGAAAATGGCGAACTGGCGTACGCTCTGTCGCGTGGCAACGGTCGCGTGGGAGATGATATTACCCACAATATGCGCACTGTTGCCGACGTTCCCTTACGTCTGCTGGGCGATTCGCCGCCGCCGGTATTGGAAGTGCGTGGCGAAGTCTACATGCGCAATAGTGACCTTGTCCGCCTGAACCAACAACAACGGGAGCGAGGCGAGCCGCCGTTTGCCAACACACGCAACGTCACGGCCGGTAGCGTCAGATTGTTGGATCCCCGCCTCTGTGCACAAAGGCCTTTGCATTTGTTTTGCCATGGCATGGGTTATGCCGAGGGGCTGCACGCGACGAACCACATGGAGTTTCTCGACGAAATTCAGGCTTGCGGGTTGCCAGCCACGCCACATGTCAAATGCTTTGGCAATCTTGATCAAGCGATTGAATACTGTGATCAGATCATCGAGCAGTTGTACGACTTGGATTTTGAAGTCGACGGGTTGGTGCTGAAAGTGAATGATTTCGCGCAGCGAGATCGATTGGGCGCGACGTCCAAGAGTCCTCGCTGGTTGATTGCTTACAAATTCGAAAAGTACGAGGGCGTTACACGATTGCAGGACATTCGCGTGCAAGTGGGGAAGACCGGGGCGATCACGCCCGTCGCCGACTTGCGCCCATCGAGTTGGCGGGCACGACGGTTAGTCGGGCGAGTTTGCACAATGCAGACGAGATCGAACGCAAGGATGTTCGCGTGGGCGATATGGTGGTCGTGGAAAAGGCGGGTAAGATTATTCCCCATATCGTGCGCGTCGAGAAACATGAGCGGAAAAAAAGCTTGCCACGCTTTCAGTTTCCCACGAATTGTCCAGAGTGCGACACAAAACTGGTCAAAGACGAAGGGGGCGTGTACATCCGCTGTCCTAACCCGTTCTGCCCGGCGCAAGTTAAGGAACGCATTCGTTATTTTGCCAGCCGAAATGCGATGGATATTGAAGGTTTGGGAGAGAAACTGGTCGAGCAACTTGTGCGCGAAGGCGTTGTCAAAGACTACGCGGACCTGTACGAAGTGACGGCCGACGACCTGTCAAAGCTCGAACGCATGGGCAAGAAATCATCGGAAAACCTCGTGCGTGCGATTCAGGACAGTAAGGACCGCGGCTTGGCGCGCCTGCTGAACGCGCTTTCCATCCGCCACGTGGGTAGTCGCGTCGCCACGGTGCTTGCGCAGCATTTTCACTCGATGGATCGGTTGTTGCGGGCGACTGTCGATCAGATTGGTGAGATTCACGAGATTGGCGATGTGATTGCGGGAAGTGTCGTGGACTTTCTACACAGCGACCTTGGCGGTCGCTCTATCGAGGGACTGCGGCGTGTCGGCGTTAAGATGGTTTCGGAACAAGAGTCGCGTCGTCCGCAAACTCTGCTAAATAAGACGTTTGTTGTGACCGGCAAGTTGCAGAAGTACACGCGTGAAGAGATACAGGAGCTGATTCAGTCTTGTGGTGGTCATGCCGCCAGCAGCGTGTCGAAGAAGACCGACTATGTTGTTGCCGGTGACGACGCCGGAAGTAAACTCGAAATGGCCCGGCAATTGGGCGTGCAAATCATCAATGAAGACGAGTTCGAACGGTTGTTGAAGTCGACCAATTAAGGCGATGTCTCGGCCGATTCATTGGCGTCGTGCCAATCGCGGATGAACGTATCCAGATTCTTGATGACCGAGTCACGCAGCAATTGGGACTGAACGGGAGTTACGGCGCCGAATTGCGTTGCGCCAGGTGACGGCTAGTGCGGCCTGGCGGTTCGTTGCCAAACGCGCGGGCTGGATCGCATCGAACCGCGATACAAAAGCGTAGACATCAAGGTCTTTGGCTTGGATCACTTGATGGACATCGATTTGGATCTCCAAAATCAATGTTTGGTCCGTGAACTCCAGGGACGCGGGGATGTTGGCTTTTGCCAGTTGGGCGAGAATGTAACGCTCCAAGGAGGGCTTTACGAGGCCCAATTGGCGAACGGCCACCTCCGATTCCGGTGTGGTCACCGCCACAAAGACGCTGCGGTGCCCCCGTAACGTCTCTTTCCTACTGGCCAGTTGAGCAGAAGTAGGTGGCACGACGGCCAGCAGGGACACCCAGGCCGCGGTAATCAACATGATCCTAAAAACCATTCGTTTGCGTCTCCTTACCTAATTTGTAGCACATCGGGCGCCGCCAGGACTCGACGGCTCACTTGGCCGTTCCCGACTGGACCGCGTACCGGCCAGACGGCGATCTCCCAATGGCCCCGTCGGGCTGTGGAGGTAGCCCGAGTTCGCGTGCGATTCTGGGACACGGGGAGCGTCCCAGAGTGATGATGGAGCTGTTCGAATCGCGTCCAAAGTGGTACCGTATCTCCCCAACGTTCATCATGACGCGATGGACCGCAACATGATGTGAAGTGTATTCCAGTAGTCAGATGCAATCTCTCGGTTGGCCACGGGGTTGCAGAGGACGGCAGGTCGCATCGACCGTGATCGTTGTTTGTGCAGGAGTATCGAAAAATGGGTGGAGCCGTCGTGGCGACGATAACCGCGGGAGTTGTCGTATGGGTGGCTTATGATGTATTGCAGCGCAAGCACGCGATCTTGCACAATTTCCCGATCGTCGGCCACTTCCGGTATTGGCTGGAGAGAATTGGACCAGAGTTAAGGCAATACATCGTCACGAGCAATGACGAAGAACGACCCTTTACGCGCGATCAACGCACTTGGGTGTATGCGTCGTCCAAGATGCAGAACAACTACTTTGGCTTCGGCACGGACAACGATTTGGAGACGTCGCCAAACTATATCATCATTCGCCACGCTGCGTTTCCGCTTTGCGAACCTTTGCCAACCGATGCCGACTACGATCCTTTGTACAATATTCCCTGTCGAAAGATCATGGGAGAGGCTCGCAAGCGAGCGAAAGCGTTTCGGCCCAACTCGGTGATCAACGTTTCGGCGATGAGCTATGGGTCACTTAGCGCCTCCAGCAGTCGAGTCGATCAATCGGGGTGCGGCGATCGCCGGGTGTTTGCATAATACGGGGGAAGGCGGCGTCGCGAAGTATCATTTGCACGGTGGTGATTTAATCTGGCAGATTGGTACGGGATACTTTGGTTGCCGCGATGAACACGGGCAGTTCGAACTGTCTCGATTTCGCGATATCGTGGCCGCGCATCCCATCCGGGCGATTGAGATCAAGTTAAGTCAAGGCGCGAAGCCTGGCCGCGGGGGATTGCTGCCGGCGGCAAAGGTGACTCCGGAAATTGCTCGCATCCGTGCCATTCCGCTCGGCAAAGATTGTCTCAGCCCGGCCGCTCACACGGCCTTTCATGATGTCGATAGCATGTTGGATTTTGTCGAACTCCTTGCCGAGGAGAGTGGATTGCCGGTTGGCATCAAGTCGGCCGTGGGCCAGATGTCGTTCTGGCACACGTTCGCGCAACAAATGCTGACTAGTCATCGCGGTGTTGATTTCATAACCATCGACGGTGGTGAAGGTGGCACGGGGGCAGCTCCTTTGGTCTTTGCCGATCACGTCGCGATGCCTTTCAAGTTGGGGATGACCAGCGTTCACCACATTTTCGAACAAGCGGGTTTGAGTGATCAAATTGTCTTTGCCGGCGCGGGAAGACTCGGTTTTCCCGACACCGCCTTGTTGGCCTTCGCACTCGGCTGCGATCTGGTGAACGTAGCGCGCGAAGCCATGCTGGCGATCGGCTGCATTCAAGCTCAACGCTGCCATACCGGGCATTGTCCCACGGGCGTGGCTACGCAAAACCGCTGGCTCATGCGAGGTCTTGATCCGAAATATAAGGCGAATCGCTTGGCCAACTACATTGTGACACTGCGTAAGGAACTGCTGCAGCTGTGCCGAGCTTGCGGTGTCGATCACCCCAGCGAGATGTCGATCGATAATTTCGAAATCCTTGACGAACGTTTTGTCAGTCGACCCGCGTCCGCCTGTTTCGGTAGGCTGCCGAAGTCCTAGCGCGCGTGCGACGTGCATGCGAAATCCTGTTTACGCTGGCATGTTGCGGCAGCCGAGCTCCAAGACATTCGTCCGATGTACGAAGACTCAATGCGCGGGGGTGCGGCTTCTGGATGGTGCGCGAGGATGGATTTGAGGGCTGCTACGACGTCGGGACGTTCATCGGCGAACAAAATCAATGGTACGTTAGGACGTTCGCCAGCCACCGCGCAGGATGCCAGCAGCCCGGCGAAAATGCCGATCCATGGCCCGAAGAGCCTTGAAGTGCAGTTTCGTGACACGATGCGTGACCTTTGCGTGAATGAATGAGCATGATGTATGCCGGATGTTGAATGGTTATACATGATTTGCTGTACGCGTTTTCTGCGGGGGGCACTGGACTCGCAACGCCACGGGGGACATGGCACGTGTTGAGGCAATAGTATTTGCTTTCATGTCCTGCTTTCTGAGAGCCGCACCACGTGGACGGACCGGCCGCAAGCGTCGCATAGTGGTCGACCCATTCGGTGAGTCGAAAGCTGGCGCCTCGCGGGGATGATCACGTGGCCGCTCGGCACCACGGGAGGGAGGGGGCCAGTGGATCAGGGTGGCGTATTGGTTTATCATGGAGCCCGGTTGCGGGCTGCGGGGAGCTGGTTGTGAGGAGTTGTGCCCGATGCTGGGCTGTCCTTGCGCGTTCAGCAAGACGGCGACCGCGACGTGAACGAGGTGTGGGACTAAGAGCCAATTTACGCTGAGCCGAGAGGAAAATAACGATGAAGAAGTTGCTTGGAATGAGCACCCTGATCTGTATCACCGCCTTGCTTGGCCTTGCTGCACGCGCGACGGCAGCGGACGCCACGCCGACCAAAGCGATTTGCGTTGTCGTACCTACCGAGGGCAACGAGTGCCACGGTACGGTTACGTTTGAAGCCGAAGATGGTGGGAAGGTGAAGGTTACCGCCTCGATATCGGGACTGAAGGCGAATCAAAAGCACGCGATTCACATTCATGAATTTGGCGACATTACGGACTTGACCGGGAAAAGCGCCGGCGGACACTACAATCCGGCTGGTAAACCGCACGGACTGCCTCCATCCGAGGATCGTCACGCAGGCGACCTGGGTAATCTTCAGGCAGATGCGAACGGACATGCCGCGTATACGCTGACCGTCGACAATGTTTCGATCGGCGACGGCCATTCGGTCCTCGGCCGCGCGATCGTGGTCCACGCCCTGCCCGATGATGGTGGACAGCCGACCGGTAACGCCGGCGGGCGTATTGGCTTCGGCGTAATTGGCATTGCCAAAGCAGGTGAATAACGTCTGTGGATAGAACGCGTGGAATCCACGCTTTGCGACGAATTACGACGCTGGGGCGGTAGATTGGCCGTTTCAGCGTCCTTCTTTTTGGTCGTTGCTCGTCTACGGAATCGGTGTGGAATTCTTGCGGATGAACTCGCGAGTGGTAGCATGTGTTTTCAGTCACGTTGTTTTCCGTGCACGTAGCGTCCAAGGGTCTTACGTGCCGTTTCCAGTTATTGATTCCGTAGTGGCTTGTGCTGCGAAACCAGACTTCGGCAAAGGGTAAAATCATGGCGCCACGACAACTTCAAGTTCCACGTCACCATCCGCACGGCAAACGAGTGTCCACAAGGGTCTCGACTGTGTGTCTCGTTGTTGTCTTCATCGCATTTGGCGGTCATGGCGTTTCCGTCTGGGGACAGGACTATTGGACGGGCGACGCTGGCGACAATCGTTGGGAGAATCCGGAAAACTGGGCATCCGGCGAAGTGCCCTTTGGCGGAGACATCCGAGTCAATGGTCCGGAGGCAGAGGGAGGCAGTGGGCCGATAATTCAAGATGGCGTCGATGCCATTGCGGGCACCCTGGTTGCCGACGTGGGCACTCCCGTAATGAAGATGACCGGCGGAAGCCTGGAGCTCAATGGTTGGGGAACTTGGTGGTCCGATGCACCGGGCACGTTGGCAACGTTCGAGATGAGCGGCGGTGTCGTGGACTTCACGGGCAACCCCGGGATCATGGAAGTGGGTTGGCAGAATCCGGGTGATCCTCTCGGCAGCTCGACGGGAATCTGGACAATGACTGGCGGCGAAGTCTTCGCTCAAGGTGTGGATATGCCGGGCAAAAACAATGGTGGCGTTGGCATCATCAATCTTTGGGGAGGCACGCTGAATGTGGGTTCGTCGCGAGGCGGACTGGTGCTCTACGACGGCGCAAGTCGATATCACATTGGGGACATTGGTATTGGAAGGTGACCAGACGGCAATGGTCGAGGATTACATCGGCGACGGATGGCTCGTCGCGTACGGCGGCGATGGTGAATTATCGTTCGATTTTGACGGGGATTACACAACCGTGTCCGCTATCAACGCCATGCCGGGCGACTTCAATCACGATCAGGTACTCGACGTAGTCGATATCGACTCGTTAACCACCGAGACCGCATCGGGCAACAACAAACCTGCATTTGATCTGAATAGTGACAATCTGGTGGATGACAATGACATTCAGATTTGGGTTGCTGACTTGCGCAAGACATGGATTGGCGATGCCGACGTGAACGGTGAATTCAACAGCAGCGATCTCGTGGTCGTCCTCTCGTCGGGGACCTACGAGGCAGACGTTGACGCCGTATGGTCCAGCGGCGATTTCAACGGCGACGGCCGTAGCAACACGAGTGATTTGGTAGCGGCATTGTCGGACGGTGGCTACGAGGTGGGACCGTGCGCCGCGGTGGCCGCCGTGCCCGAACCGGCCTGCGGCCTCCCGCTGCTGTTGGCGGGATTGTGGTTGCCCCAGCTTCGGCGCCGACGACGTTAGCTCGGATCCCGGATTCCCTCAGCCGGCCTGCGGCCACCTTCCTCCGCAGGGAAAGGATCCGTGTGAGTCACCATTCGTATTGGTAGAATTCGTCGCAGGGCACCGGCGTGTGGGTCGGCTGCCGGGTGAGCGGTGACACGGATTGGATGCATCTCATGTTGTCTATTCGCGACCAGCTTATTCAAATCATGGAGACGCTTGCATTGCTGTGTGCCTTGAGCGAAGTGGTCTTCGTCTCGTCGGCCCACGCGCAAGACAACGGATCGTTGGCCGCCGACTACGTCCTGCGGAATGGCAGAGTCTACACGTTGATCGCTTCCGGGGACACCGCGCAGGCGATTGCGGTCCGTGGTGAACGCATTGTCTACGTTGGCACCGACGAGGGTGTTGAACCTTACGTTGGCGATGCCACGAAAACCATCAATCTGGTTGGCAAAACGGTCCTGCCTGGCTTTACGGATGCGCACATGCATCCGATTTCGGGTGGCTTGGCGCGGTTGGAATGCGATCTAACCGGTATCGAGGATAGCGACGATATCATCGCTGCGCTGGCGGCGTTCGCAAGAACTCATCCGAAGCGATCGTGGGTGCGAGGCACGAATTTCTCGTTAGCAGCTTTTCCTCAGGGGAATCCTCAACGGCATCAGCTGGATGCCGTGATTGCGGATCGCCCGGTTTACGTAAAATCGACAGATGGCCACAACGTCTGGGTCAATACCAAAGCGCTTTCGAGTGGCCGGCATTACGGCGGCCACGCCCGATCCGGCCAACGGGCGCGTGGAGCGAGATGCTGCGGGTGAACCGTCGGGGACGCTGCGTGAAGAAGCGATGGATCTGATGGATAAGGTCCTGCCGGGTTATACACATGCGGATCGAGTGGCGGCACTAAAGCAGAGTCTGAATTTGGCCAACTCGTACGGAATCACATGCTTGGTGGATGCCTCCGCCACCGCCGACAGCATTCGCGCGTATTTTGATCTGATGGACAAAGGCGAGCTAACCGCACACGTGAATGTCTCAATCCGTGGCGACATTTCCCATGGATTGGATTGTGTTCCACCGATATTGCAGTTGAATCGGTTGTTGGGTCGTGGCCGGGAAACGACAGACGACATTGTGCTGGGACAGGCGAAGCTGTTCATGGACGGCGTCGTGGAAGGGAAGACCGCAGCGCTATTGGAACCGTACGTCGGCGAAAGTCACCGCGGAATCGCCAACACCGATGCGAAGACGGCGAACGAAGTCTTCACGGCGCTCGACAAAGCAGGTCTTCAGATTCATGTGCATGCCATTGGCGATCGCGCGGTCCGAATGGCGCTAGATGCAATCGAGCACGCTAGATCAGTGAATGGTCCCCGTGACGCTCGGCACCATATTGCGCATCTGCAGGTCGTGCATCCGGACGATCTACCTCGATTCCGCGAACTCGATGTGATCGCCAATTTTCAAGCGGTATGGGCGACACTGGAGGACAGTTACATGACCGAGCTGACGTTGCCGGTGCTGGGCCCCAAGCGTTCGGAGTGGCAGTATCCGATCGGGTCGATTGCTCGCCACGGTGGGCGAATCGCCTTCGGCAGCGATTGGCCGGTCACCACGATGAATCCCTTTCATGCCATGCAGGTTGCCGTAAATCGTCGCGGCCCAGACGAGGTCCCTCGCCCGACTTGGACACCTCAGCACGCGATCGATCTCTTCTCCGTCATTCAAGGCTACACTCGTGGCGGGGCGTGGTTGACTTTCCGAGAGGCCGATTGCGGAACGCTGGAAGTGGGGAAACTCGCGGATTTGCTGGTCATCGATCGCGACCCGTTTAAAACTTCTCGGTGGCAGTTGTTTGAGACGCAGACGCAGTTGACGATGTTCCGTGGGCGCGTTGTATTCGACCACATCCACTGACGGCACTCGCGAGTTTGATCGCATCGCATCGCATCGCATCCGACAGCAGAGCAGAGCAGAGCAGAGCAGAGCAGAGCAGAGCAGAGCAGAGCAGAGCAGAGCAGAGCAGAGCCGTTGACGACCTTGCGTTGAAGGGCATTAAGGATTGTCCGCGAAGTCTCGCACACATTGCGCCACCAACTCAGAAAAATCGGCCAGCGCGGGAGTCGCGACATTGGGATCCTTAGCAGCATCGTCCCAGCGACGCAGCCTGATTGCTTGCTGACATTACGGCTCCCGCCGACCTACGTTGCATCGCCAACTCGACAAACCAACAGCGATTGGCAAACAATCCTCGCCGGATCACCGACCGCGACTTGGTTCAAATCGTCGAGCAGATCGCCTGATCGGGTTGCCTGATCAGGTTGCGGAAGGGACTCCCTGGCTGAAGTGATCGGGTCGCGCGAGCAGCAAGTACTGAGTGTCGTCGGTGCCTCCGGTGCCAAGATCGTTGTCGACCCACGGTAGACTGTTTTCCAGATCCACGACTAAATCGCCGTCCTCGTCTTCAATGAGGGCCGTTTGGGCAAAGTTCGTTGTCGAGGCAGTGGTATCGGGTTCCCAATTGAAGTTGACGTAGATGCTAGATCCGTTTCCCTCAGTCCAGTCGTTCAATGACTCTAGCGTCTCGATGGGAACGTCATCCGGCGGTGCGGCCAATGGATAAACATTCAGTGTCCAGCTTATAGATTGCAGCGCGATTCTCGCAATACTGGTCGCTCGACGTCCTGGCGGGAATTGGTTTTACGCGACCACTGCCCCATGTGCTCCAGACGCCATCGTGTCCGCTCGCCCCCTTTTGCGACACCGAGCGAACCCGTTATTCTATCGCCTGACATGACAAAGACGTTGGCAAAACTGAACTGGATGGAAACTATGTCGAACGATAATCCCTTTAACGCGCCCGGAGTGTCTGATTGGAATTCAATGCCGCCCCAGGAGGGAATGGTTCGTATTAAGCGTTTGGGAGTAGCCTCCTGCGCGAAGACGCTGGGAGCTTTGTATGCGGTGATTGGCTTGGTCGCTGGCGCGATTTTCTCCTTGGTCGCATTGCTCGGCGTGGCCGCAAACGTCGAAGGCCCTCAAGCGGGAATGGTGTTTGGTGGTGTGTTGTCCATCATTCTGTTTCCGTTCCTCTACGGGATTGGTGGTCTGCTTGGCGGTGCGTTTTTGGCCGTGTTATACAACGCTGCCGCGTCGTTTGCGGGTGGAATTGAAATCAACCTGGGATGACCGGACCAAGGACGATCGTTATGGCCAACAGACGTCGCAAACTGTTGGATGAAAACAACGTATCGCGAAGCCGATTGACGACCACTGGTTTATCTTCCCAGCTTGCCCCGGCATTCACCAATGACTCGCGGTGTCCTCAATCGCAGTCGACCGGTCGGCCTAACCTCGTGAGGTGTCAATTCCGTCCTAGGTACGTACCAATACTTCGAGCTTCTGCAACTCGACGTTTGCAATCTGGCGGGATGCGTCAGATGCGGGACATGCTTTTTCGGATCCCGCTTCCTAGTCGTCTCGTAGAGTGACTCAGAGATCGACTTGGAGTGACTTTCCATGATCTCGCCAACGCCAGCATCACCGGCGCGTATTTTCGTGCTTTGCAAGTTCGCCGTCGATAGCCAGCGATCGCACCGAAACATGCAATTAGCGTTGCGTAGATTCCCGATGGTTCGGGTACAGCACTGACCGCAGCTCGCGGCCCTATTTCATAGCCGCCATCTCCAAGTGCCGCGACGAGATCACTCGAATTGCTGCGACCGTCACCATTGAAGTCGCCGCTCGACCAGACCGCGTCGACGTCGGCTTCGTACGCTCCGGCCGCCAACACGACGACGAGATCGCTGGAGTTGAATTCGCCATTCAAATCGGCATCGCCAATCCATGTGTTCTTTAATTCGATGGCCCAATGCGTTACATCGTCGACATTGACCTTTCCATCGCCAGTCAGATCAAAGCCAGGGTTGTTATTGCCAGAGGCCGATTCGACAGTCAGCTGGTCAATGTCTGCAACATCCAAAGCCCCACTATTGTCAAAATCGCCGGGAATCGTGGGCTGACCGTTGTACAGGTCGTCGATTTCCATTTGAGACAAAGCGTGGTCGAACAACTGCACATCGCTTAGGTAACCGGCCCATGTTTCGGCGCCATTCTGTCCGCCCATGTAAAAAGGAAGAGGATCCGGGCTCAACTGATCCTCATTGATTACGCCTTCGTTTTGCAGCTCGCCATCGCGATAGTAGGCAATCGTGTCTCCGTCCTTGACCACCAGATGATGTACCCATGGACCGTCCTCCGGGTCAGCATATTGCAGGTCACCAGCACCGGCTCCTTCCATGTGAAATTCAAATCGGTCCGGTGTGAATTTAATGAACTCACGAGGCACGGTGTCAGCGCCCGATACGTCGTAGCGATTTCCAATCACAATATCGTTAGCCGGCGTTGCCTGGTCGGGATCTTGACGAGCCCAAAAGGTCCACGTGAAATCGTTTTCCAAATCCATCAGCGGCAACTCGCCCGCATCGACCCAGGCCGTGTTTCCTCCCAGCCCTAGTACGGTGCCGCGATCCGGATCGTCGACCCAAACCGTGCCGTCGGCCGCCAGGCCATCAATGTCCCAATCGAAAATATCTCCGTCGAAATTGTTGGGACCTTGATCAACAGCGGTCGCACCATCGCCATCATTTAGCATCCAACGCGCGTACAATGTGCCGTCGGCCGCGTCTCCTGCCATCGTCGCCGCAACTCCGTCGCTGTCCAAAGCGCTTTCGTATAACTGGACGTCGCTCAGGTAACCTCGCCACGTTTCCACGCCATTCTGCCCGCCCATGGCAAACGGCAACGGATCGGGGCTGCCCATTCCAACCGTGATTGTGCGCGACGTTTCGGCAATGCCATCTCGGTAATAGACCAACGAGTCGCCCTGCTTAACTACGGCATGATGAATCCATTGGTCGTTGCTGGGAATGTCCGCGGCGTCAGAAGCCATTCCACCGAATGGATCGTAAGGCAGATTTGGGTCACCGACTCCGTTAATATGATATTCGAATTGCGTCGGTGTGAATTTGACGAACTCGCGCGGCACAGTGTCGACACCACTGACGTCGTACCGGTTCCCAATGATGATATCGTTGTTGACCGCTTGAACTCCCGATTGCTTGGCCCAAAACGACCAACTGAAGCCGTTTTCCAACGTCATGATGGGTAGCTCGCCTGCTTCCACCCAGCCCGTCGTACCATTCAACCCCAAGACCATTCCCCGTTCCGGATCGTTTACCCAAACGCTGCCATTCGAGGCCAGTCCGGCAGTATCATAGGCGATGATATCTCCTTCCGTTCCACCCTGGACGAGATTCCTTGCGACCGCTCCGGAACCATCATCCAGCGGCCACCAGGCGTAGTCGCCAGCTGCCGCGTACGACGAGAATTGACTAACGAGGAAACCAATCAGTAGCGCGACTCGAAGCCCGTTGTGCATTTTGTTTCCTCACCTCTCCACGTTAGAATTGTCCGCGTCACATTGTAACCGCTTCGTCCTCGAATTGCCTCAGAAAAACCGGCTCGATGTCCGCGGTTCATTGGCCAACGAACGCTGCCTTTGTCATGTCAACGTAACATATCAAAGTACCGAAAAATCTGCGAATGTTATGCGATCGGCGCCGACACGCAGTCACAGGATTGGGACCGGGCGTCGTGTGGTGGATGAGGAGAAGTGCGGCATTCACTTCGATTGGCAATTGACGCACCTTAGATGTTGCACGTACGCGAAGAGGTCTGCCTGCGTCTGTCCGACACACTGACGTGGGTTCGATCCGAGAAGGGGCAGCCGTCTCCGCGTCGAACGACGTGGTCCAAATGTAGGTATCCGCTCCCTACCCTGCCAATAGCTCAGCAGTCGGCATCATTGACGTGGGAAGAACGGCATTCGAAACGAAATGTCCTTCGCTACATAGGCATGGCGAGGCCTGCCGGCGATCAGGCCAACAAATTCCGATACCGCTTGAGACGCAACGCCCCGTCTCCAAAACGTTCTACCAAGCCAGTAGCCGATCTTTTCGATTGCTCCCGGTTTAACATTGTTGGGATGTGTCCAGGCCTTTCAACGGTTATCTCTGAACTGTGTAAACTCAGCTTAACAAGTGAAGGTAACAAAGTTAGGTGCCGCAAATTGTCATCCGCCACCGAGACGGCATTGACAATGTTAAGATGGAAGTATGAATTTTGCACTCGAGCTGAGAAGTGTTATTCGGTGACTCGTCTACTTATAAAGCTGTTGGGCTTCGTCATCTGCGGCGTCGGCTGCATTTCCGCGCTTATCGGGTGTTCCTCTTCGACTCCCACCGATTCTCTTCCGCGCTCTGCGCAGCAGACATCGATCGCGTCGGCGTCGGCTTCGACCGAACTCGCCCCGCCGGCGCCCCGACGACCGACCCAGAATTGCTCGCCAAACGTCAGGCAAGTCATGACCGCATGCTCGATGAGCTGGAACAATTGAGCAAACGCATGCAGCTCGAGAACCCTTTTCTGGGTGAGAATCTCGCCAAGCAACTACGATTGGCGCTGGATCGACCCGATTTTAGCGATCTCGGTCCCAGTGTCGAAGAGTGGCGACTCCACGAACAACTGGGCACCGCCGAATTACGTCTTGGCCATGAACGTGACGCGATCAAACATTTTCAACGCGCCTATTTCGTAGGAAAAGGGATTGCGTCTGCTATGCCGCCCGGCTCGGCGAGCGATACGTTCTTTTCACTCGGCGTCGGTTACATGCGGCTTGGCGAAACAGAGAACTGTTGTGTGCAAAACACTCCCGAAAGCTGTCTCTTTCCGATCCGCCCGAGCGCGTACCACACGAAAGCAGAAGGCTCGCGCGAAGCGATCCGGGCCTTAGAACAAGCCCTAAAACTCACACATCCCGGGTCGCCACGCTACAAGCAAACGCAATGGCTACTGAACATCGCCCACATGACACTCGGCCAATATCCCGATCGAGTGCCTGAGGAATATCTAATTCCCCCTCAAGCAATCGCGCCGGAGGAGGATTTTCCGTCGTTTCCCAATGTGGCGAAGGAAGCCGGCATCAATACATACAGCCTTTGCGGTGGAGCGATCGCCGACGACTTTGACAACGACGGCGATTTTGATTTGCTCGTTTCTTCCTGGGAACATACGGGGCAACTGCGATTGTTCGACAACAAAGGTGACGGGACATTCGCAGATCGCACCAAGGAAGCCAACTTAACGGGATTGTTTGGCGGTCTGAATATGGTTCAAGGCGATTACAACAATGACGGACACGTCGACGTATACATTATGCGTGGCGCATGGCTCGGCAAATATGGTCGTCATCCCAACTCGCTTCTACGGAACAACGGCGATGGGACGTTCACCGATGTAACTTTCCTTGCTGGCTTGGCTGATAGCCACTGGCCAACGCAGACCGCTGCCTGGGGCGACTACGATTTAGACGGCGATCTTGACCTCTACGTCGGAAACGAGCCCGTCGGCACGTACAACACGGACTTTTCGACCAAGGAATTCATCGCCAGCCAATTGTTCCGCAACAATGGCGACGAAACCTTCACCGATGTAGCGGCTGAAGCCGGCGTGACGAACAATCGCTACGCCAAGGGAGTTGTCTGGGGCGACTACGACAACGATCGGTGGCCGGATCTATACGTTTCCAACCTCAACGGAGAAAACCGACTCTACCATAACAACGGCGATGGGACGTTCACCGATGTGGCTCAGTCGCTGCACGTCACTGGTCCCACTTTTAGCTTTCCCGCGTGGTTCTGGGACTCGGACAACGACGGCACACTGGACATTTTTGTTTCGGCGTACATTGGCCGGACGAATGACCTCGTCGACTACTATCTGGATCGCCCCGTAACGGTCGAACACCCTCGGCTGTATCGCGGAAATGCCGATGGATTCACCGACGTTGCCGATGAAATGCAAGTAAGGCTGCCGTCGCTACCTATGGGGTCAAACTTTGGCGATCTCGACAACGATGGATTTCTCGATTTCTACCTCGGCACCGGCGATCCGAATTACCAGCAACTCATGCCCAACATCATGTATCTCAACAAATCGGGGCAACGTTTCGCTGATGTGACGATCTCCGGGGGCTTCGGCAATCTCCAGAAAGGGCACGGCGTCGCGTTCGCGGATTTTGATCAGGATGGCGATCAAGATGTGTTTGAAGAGATGGGCGGCGCGTTTCTCGGCGATCGCTACTACGATGTCCTATACCAGAACCCCGGCTTCGGAAATCACTGGCTCGCGATTCGACTGGTCGGCACGAAGTCGAATCGATCGGCGATTGGATGTCGGATCCGCGTCGATATCGTCGAACCAGGAACTCCAGGAGAACCGGAGTCGCGGCGTTCGATCTATCGTCGTGTAAATAGTGGCGGTTCGTTTGGCGCCAACCCGCTCTGTCAGCATATTGGTGTTGGACGAGCGACGCGCGTGGACCGCGTTGAAGTGTACTGGCCGGCGTCCGACACGACGCAAGTGCTTCAGGACGTGCCGACGGATCGGACGATTCGAGTCGTGGAAGGGATATAGTGACGTTCTGCGCGCCGCGTACGCCGAGGGACGCGTGGCCCGAGTGACAGGTCCACGGATTAATCTTGCCGGCGAAAGCCTCCCCCGACCGACACCCACGTTCTTGAAGGTCTGGCCGGAACACCTTAGGACGAAACTCAACAAGACAAATGATGCAAGCGAACGCCTCATGCTTGCTTCTTCTTTCCACGTACACTTTGCTATTTGCGGTCGGTAGCACGACGCTACCTGAACAGCGGGCAGTACGGAACTTCCGTGGCAAATTCGGTCGACACCGTGAGTAACTCAACGAACTACTTGCGCTCCGGTTTGTCTAGTTCTGCAAGCCTTGCACGAATCTTTGCCACAGCCGCAGGTGGCCCTAATACGAACAACGTCGCGTGGTCGTCACCGCGTCCAATCGTCACCGGAACATCGGAGTCTGTCTTCGCCAATTCACGCAAGACATCAGAGGCACTGATGAATTGCAGCTGAAATGGATCAATAGCAAGATTTAATTCAGGATCGATTTGAGTTTCGTTCGGCCCGGCCAGCACGCCAGAATATCGTATCGCTCCTCGGCTCACAAAAAAGCCGCAGTGTCGAAAACGATCTGACGCGTGACTAGCATCGATGCTGAAGCCGCCGCGGGCCAGAAGCCAATCGATAGAGGACCGACGCTGAAATTGGGGCAGTCCGAAGTCTGCTGAAATTCCCCAAGGATGGTCGTCGGCTGCGAATAAGGGCAAACCGTCTTTCGGCGATAATCCAAGCATCTGCCGAACGTTGGCCATATCGTGATTGGCGAGGTGCGTGACAAAACTATTCGCGGTCCTGTCTGGCCACGTGCTCCACCACCAGATTCCCCCGAACATTACGGGAACAAGAAGTAACGTCCTGAGGCTATAGCTTTTCAAGCGCCACGCCGTCACTGTTCCAAAATCCAATCGTTGTGGTCCAGTGTCAAGCCGCTTGGAGAAACCACGCGGCGATACAACTCCTTCGTTTAATCGGGCTTAGGCGACGTCATTCTACTCCGTCCGCCATCACGAATCATTCGCCGCCGGACTGGCCCCACTGGCGGGGCGTGGGGTGTTTCAAATTGGGGTGAATGTATGGGATTCCGAGAATTGGTTTGAGACCAATGAAGTTTGGGGAGGCGTCCGCTACAGCACCCGCATGTAACGGGTGCGGCCCGCTGCTTACTCAAACGACCGTTTATTTGCCGCCCATTGAGGCTTCGATCTGTTTCTGGACCTTGTCGAGATTGAAGGAACCAGGGGTCTGGCTTGGCGGATATTCCTTCATGGTCATGAGGAACTTGGAGGCGACGACTCTGCATCGGAGCCGAGCAAGTAGACCTTGTCCATGAACCAGTCCTCGTAGGTGTTCGAGCCGACCTGGGCCTTCTCGAAGGGATCGCGGCGCAGGTTGTAGAGATGCGGCGTGCGCAGCTTGATGAACGGCTCGCGCCAGATCTGCAAGGCGATCGCCCGGTTCTCCAGATAGGTGGCCTTCCAGTCGTCGAACGCGAATGGCGACAGACTTCGCCGCCGTCGGTCGACGTAGATGAACTCCTTGCGCGGGCAGGCTCGAGTCGCATCGATGGTCTCAAAAGTTCCGGCCTTCGAGGTAGTCGAGCATGTTGTAGCCGTCGATGTAGTTCTTGTAGTTGCGGCCGATCAGCTCGACACCCTCGCGCAGTTGCTCCTTGATGTTCGGGTTGCCGGCGGCGGCGGCGAAGGTGGGAAGCCAGTCTTCGTGGGAGACGATGCCATTGACCGTTGCACCGGCGGGAAATTTCCCGGGCCAGCGGACATAGCAGGGAACGCGGAAGGCACCTTCCCAGTTGGAGTTTTTCTCACCGTGGAAGGGGGTGGTTCCCGCATCCGGCCAGGTGTTGTAGTGGGCACCGTTGTCGGTGGAATACTGGACGATCGTGTTGTCGGCGATGCCGAGTTCATCGATGAGGGCCAGCAGTTCGCCGACATGCATGTCGTGCTCGACCATGCCGTCGTGGTATTCGTCTCCGGTCTTTCCAGCGAGTCCCTTGTGCTCTTCCTTGACGTGGGTGCGGAAGTGCATGCGCGTGCCGTTCCACCAGCACATCCAGGGCTTGCCGGCCTCGTGTTGACGCTTGATGAAATCTTTGGCGGCGGCGAGGGTTTCCTCGTCAACGGTTTCCATCCGCTTCTTGGTCAGCGGCCCGGTATCCTCGATTCTTGCCGCCGAGCGGTCGGCCTTGATATCACACCGCGGGGACCGAACTTCTCGCGGAAGGTCGAGCCGTCGGCGAGCTTCATGTCGGCGGGGTAGTCGCGGTCCTCCGGTTCCTCTTCCGCATTCAGGTGGTAGAGATTGCCCATGAACTCGTCGAAGCCATGATTGGTCGGCAGGTGCTCGTCCCGGTCGCCCTGGTGGTTCTTGCCGAACTGGCCGGTGGCGTAGCCTTGGCCCTTGAGGACGGCGGCGAAGGTGACGTCGGTCTCCTGCCAACCTTGCGGGGCGCGGGCAGGCCGACCTTGGTCATGCCGGTGCGGACCGGCACGCTGCCATTGAGGAAGGCCGCGCGACCCGCCGTGCAGGATTGCTGACCGTAGTAGTCGGTGAAGACAAATGCCTTCCTTGGCGATGCGGTCGATGTTGGGCGTCTTGTAGCCCATCATGCCACGGTTCATGTGGCTGATGTTCCAGACGCCGATGTCATCACCCCAGATGACGAGGATGTTGGGCTTGTCCTGGGCGAGGGCGTTGGCTGAACACAGTAAAACGAGAGCGATGCTGAAATATCGATGGATGCTAATCATCGTCGACTCCGAGATGTCCTGGAAAAATGTGCACAATCCCCGCCGTCAGGAAAGGTCACTTTAGTGACTATAGGAGCCTAGTATGTTTTGGGTAGCCCTGCCACCACTGGAATCGAGATTATTTCTGGCTATTTACCCTGCCGCTTTGCGCACTGCTGGTATTTGCGCCGGACGTGCAGTCGCGGCGGCGAGTCACTGGGATGAGTGATCGACGGTGCATGACGCTGTGTTAGAGGGGCCTTCGAGACGTAATTGACCCGGCGAAATACCGACGCACGAACCGCATCGGTCTGCAAAGCCGAAGTCCGAAATGCAGTGGGCTGCGGATCTCTCTGCATTTCGAGGCTCTTGAGGATTTGATTTGAGTCAATGACTAGCCATGATGTGACTAGTGCAATACTCGACAACTATTAGGGCTAGCCATCCGCTGGCCCGTGGGCCATCTGCAACAGTTCGGAAAACATGCCGAAGGCTGTAGAAATGTCACTACGTAGACGGGCAATGTCATCGGGATGCAGCCCTTAGACGACTGGGTTCAGGCCCAGCACGCGAACAATTCTCGCCATTGCCTTGACGGGGAGTGCGACGGACATAGAGATTGACCTTTTTGGAGGTCGAACAGTTCTTTTGCCCGCTGCCAACCGATATCGTCGAGTGGCACAACCGCACCGTTACATCGACGGCCCCACTGGCTGAAATAAACGGCTGCCCCCGAATCTTCTTAGTCCAATGGCCCGACGCATGAGGTGAACAGGGGGAAGTCGGGATGGGGCTTCTGGGGCCTGGCGACTTTGGTAGAATTGGCCACGCAGCACGTACTCCTGGCTAAGGGAACTAGGTAGGTGCCATCGCACCGGAATACACTAAGAATCGTCGTGACAGCTGTACCATCGGGTGTAAACTGCCAAGAATTGCCCCATGGATATCCAGTGATTTGATTCTGAAAGCCCTGGTTTTGTAAAAAATGCGCCTGTAGCTCAGGGGATAGAGCGGCGGTTTCCTAAGCACCCAATGCGCTTAAATGGCTCGGGAAAAGCCTAGATTTCTTGATGTTTTTGAAAAACGCGAGCCATCAAAAAACACCCCAAAGTGCCACCAGCGGTTGTGATCACAACCACGTTTAGGCCAACCGGGCAAAATCCGCACTTGGCGATCTCCGCGAGGCCCGTTTACCCTATTCGATTCGGGTCGGTCACAACCGGCTAGACCGTCTGTGTGGCCGCCCGCCGTGGGCCTGCAAGGGTCGCCGATCAGGCTCAAGACGTATCTCCAGACGTCGGCGTAGCTGTCGATCGGCTGTCCCGGTGCGAATTCTCGATTCAGCTTTCGTAGGGCGCTGAGCATCGCCGCCAACTTGGCCGTCTCCAGGTCATTCAACTGCACGTTCACTCGCACCGGCGACGACGGTTTTTCGAACGCGTAATCAACCTCGATTTCCAACGTCTTTCGAGTGATCGTCGCCTGCTTCGAAATCTGAGCCGATTCTCGTCCAAGAGTTCCGCGTATTGCAGCGCGGCGGCCTCTGCAGCGAGGTGCGTCTCGAACGGCTTCGCCATGCCGATTCGCGATCCGAAGACCATCGTCCGACCGGCGTAGCGCACGCGGCCCGCTGGGAATTCCCACTCGATCTGGAAGCCGCCCGGGGTTTCTTGATCCGGCGGGTGCGATTGTCCATTCGCTCGTCGACCACCTGCACGATGCTAATGCCCCGCTTGGCGAACAGTCACTGCCAGACGCTCAGTGCCGTTGACTATTTCGACCACGATCCGCTCAATCAGAATACGCACCAAGATCTTGGCGATCCTTGTTGGACGTTAGCTCACTCGTCCATAGAGAGCGAAAGTCATTTGAGAGCGTTGCGATTTTTCTGCGTTCTTCCTGCGTCAACGCCGTCGGCGTTTCTTGACGGAATCGATTGAGTGCTTCCTCGCATTTGCGTTGCTCCAAGAGAGCTGCTTCCCATCGCTTTTCGAAATTTGCAGCGACAAGCCGGTTGCTGGGATCCACTTCCTCGTAGCGGCGACGGGAGAGGTCGGACTGATAGGTAACGGCGCCTCAACGGATTGTTTGTGATAGCTTGGCACTCCCGTGATTCACGATTCTCGAGGACTTGCTGCGGCGATGATTGCCGCACATAGACCATGGCAAGTCGATCGAGGTGCACCTCTCGAATCTTTGACCACGACCCCAATCTGAAAGTGTCGTCGCAGGCTTGAGTGATGGGTGTTGCAGATTGTCTTCCTGTATCAACCTTCGCGATCATGACACACCTCCGTTCCTCGCGAGCGCGTCGAGTTCTCGAAGCACGATGGTGCTGAAAGTCTTCAGTGTTCGTTGACGCTGTTCGTCTGTCAGTAGACTCCAGAGTCGTTCGATTGCCCTGAGTTCCGTGCTGGATGGGGGCGGGGAGCGGCGAGGGTGGCGTCTCGTGACATCGGTCACCTCCTTGATCCATTGTCTGATGAGCTTGAATCCATTCTGCGAGTTGCAGCAAGCCACTACGCGAGATTATGGCCGAGTCTGCGTTTTTCTGTAAAGAGGAAGGAATGGGGGCAGTCTTACACTTGCTTCTTATAGACAATGCAAAAGCCGTCGCGATCCCAAAACAGGATCTTCATCCGATCACGATTACGATTACGAACAAAAACAAATGTTCCGACGTTGGATCTTCGTCGAAGATTCGTTGCGCTCGACTCATCAAGCGATCGAAACTGTAGTTCATACTCGTGGGCGTGGTGCACAGAAAGATACGAACATCGGAGTACGGGATCATGATTGGGGTGCCTTCCAGGGACGCAATGCTCTGACAGCTCGAATCGCTTCCACTAACACGGCCTGGCCGACGCCCAGCGGGAGGCGCACCACGCCTCCGTTGGGTAACTGGATCTCAACCGGGGAGGCCTTGAGCGAGATCGGCACGAACGCGGCACCTTCGGCCGACTCCGCGCGATCGCGAGCCTCTTTCTCGGCGATGATCGCATCCGGGATGCGTCCTTCAGCTGGTCCCTCCAGCGATAGAACGTGGAGCGCGAATACTCCTTCCTGGAGGCAAAACACATCCACGCTCAACTCGCTGGCTTGGAAACTCTCAGTCGCGCTGCCAGTCCAAGTACTCATCCAGATCGCTGAGGGGTCGGCTCATCTCGTGTCTCCTTGAGTCGCTATAATGGACTCAAGACTACATGAGCCGAAGAATGGTGCTGGTGTCCGCTTACGCTCCCACGAGTTCTCGGTGTTTTGATTGATGAGACGGCAATTTGGGACTAATTGCTGACAATCGAGTGCGTCCAACGGTTGTTGTCTTGTTTGACAAGAGATTGGCATTGCGCATTAAAAGCGAAGAATGCGGCTCTGTTGTCTTGGCCGAGGCATTCCTTCTCGACAAGATCCGCGAGGAAGCTCGTATGCGTCCACCGCTTGTGCGCGGCCCGTCTGGCCTTGCTGCCAAGTGGTTCGCGGAACGTCGGCAACCGGAGTTCCTTGAGCTGTTCCGGAAGCTGCGACGTGTCGATCGTAGGCGGCGAGTTGTTCGCTGACTTCGTCGCTGGAGACTTGCGTGCGGAAGGAATGGGTTCCCATCCATTTAGGCTTGCATTATCCAACCTATATACGATCTTGCTTGCAGCTGTGGTTGTCACAGCTGCAACATGGTTGAGAGCGGGCCAACGGATTGAATCGAGGTGGGCGGCATTGCTTATGGGGACTGTTATTGGCGTGTCCTACAGAGTTTCTTTTGTCGAAACCCAGCCGGTTGGGTTGCATGAGATCTACGTCCTCATTGCACTAGCGGGCGGCGGATTTGCCGGCACAACGGCTGCCACAGTGCTGACAAATAGTCGTAGTCTCCGGCGTGAACTGGGTTAGAATGGCAGTTGACGTAGATCGTCGTCAGGCCACCGGGGAACGCTATGCGTGCAGGAAAGGGCGACAACAAGCGGAATGTTATGTCGGTCTTCGTTTCTCAGTTCTGTTGCAACTTCGCGCTGTCTGCCGCAGTTTTGACGCTGGTGATGTGCCGAACTTACCTCGGTCAAGCTGTCTATGGCTACGATGCTTACATGAGTAGCCTTTGCGCTCTTATTACCGGGCAACTGGGGTTCTTGATCTGTTGGAATTCGCTTCTCGAACCTCGATCGGCAACTCGATGGTTGTTACTCTTCGTGGTTAGTATCCTTTCCGCTGCAACTGCCGCGACGGTGTTTTACTTTTGCGATTCGCGTTTCTTACCGAGCTATAAGGAAGCCGCACTGTGTGTTTTTACGCTGGCGGTAATTTCAATGTTTGGGATTTTCCTCGTTGGCCGTATTTTCACATGGCCATTGGCTCACTGGACGTCATTCCGCCTGGAGTATGAGCGAACACCGGTGGAGACAACCACTCCCCAGTTTTCACTTCGCGAATACATGTGCTGGATCAGTGCAGTCGCAGCGATGCTCTGGTACGCACGTTCGGTGTTTGAAAATCATGTTGTTCGTGATTTGGTATTAGAAACTACTCTTGCCACCTGGCTCGTGGCGGTAGCAATGGGAATAATCCTGTCCATTCCCGTCATCGTGTGTGCAATGCTCTTAGGGCTAAGGCGAAGTTGGAGTCGACTGATGCTGTTAGTTCTTGCCGTGCTTCTGACGACACTTGGTGAAGTCACTGTTGCGTGGTACGTCCCGGTAAGTTGGGAAGTGTTTGCGTGGTCGACGCTCCTGTATAATGTTCTGGTCGCAACGACGGTATTCGTAAACTTTTCGATCCTCGAGGCCATAGGTGTTCGACTTGTTCGAACGAGTGCCTCCCAACGTCACCATTTAGCATTGGTTGGTAGATCAGCCAATTCGTCCTGAAATACCACCCCCGGCGGGATCAGAGAATCCTTTGCAATGGCCTGAGTTGCAGAAAACGGTCGGGGCGACGTAGATCGGACGCACCGCCAACCGAAGCCGTCGGAGATTTCTATCGCTAATGGCAACTCATCGATTAACATTCGTCTTGATCTTCAACTGTCTCGTTGCATGGTCGGACGACCACAATGCGAACGGGCAACCTCCAAACGATGCTCATATTCGCAATCGGCTCAACGCTCTCGAATCCAATCCGGACGATCAGCCAGTCGTTCTATTGAGGCTGCTCAAATTCAAGGGCGACGCGGACCGGGAGAGCTACCAGCGGTACCTCAACGTTTCGGTCGCCCGCATCCGCGAACTGGGCGGCGAGGTCATCTTTTACGGCAAAGCGAAGCCATTCGAGATCGACTTCGCAGGCTCTAAAAAGGTGTTTGGGTTTCGCCCCTGCCCTTGGGATCGAATCTTGCTTGAGCGATACCGCTCGCGCAAAGATCTTCGCAGGCTTGGGGAGTCAGAGGACTATCGCAAAGCGACAATCCATCTTCAAGGCAATGTTGAGAAAACAGTCGTCTACGCGCTCAACGGCTCGCCGTGGTCGGGAGGAACGAAACGTAGCCCGCCGACACGGCAAGCAGGCCCGCCCGAGCCTCCGACTCCCAATGATGCGGTCTACATGCTGAACCTTTTGAAATTCAAACCCGGCGGCGAAAAAATCTACCTTCAAAACTACGCCAGAGCCGTCATGCCCCTCATCACCGACACACACAACGGCAAAGTTATCTACGGCCTCGAACCCGAACAGTTACTCATCGGCGAGGAAGAATACGATCGCGTCATCCTCGTGGAGTATCCGTCCGATCAGGAATTCAAGGAGATGCTCCTAAGCGACGAGTATCAGAAGATCTCGCATCATCGAACTGAAGCGATCGAAATCGGTGATCTGTATGGGTTTTCGAATGAGGCTGCGGAACTGAAAAAACTGGATCAGAAAAAATGACGGTGCGTGGTCGGATAACGGCATGGGACTGTTTGCGATCTGGCCGGTGGGCTGCATTGCTGTGACTCTCATCCAAGGCCTACTTGTCATCTAGAAACACAACAACGCCGATCGATGATCGCAAAAGCGTCCGATATATCCACCGAATTACGGCATGGGTTCGACGATTGCTGACCGTCTTGTAAGAGTGATCGGCGTGATTAGACACGGATTGCATCGCGTGCTGGGTGGACTGTTCTCGTTCGTTGCTGGCGATCGCACGGAGCGAATGTATAAACGCAAGGCGGAGAGCCGCGAGCTGCTGACGGACGACGAATACTACGAGAGATACTATCACAGAACGGATGTCGAACGCGACGTTGTTGTCAGAGTTCGAAAGGTCGTTGCCACCCAGCTGGCCTTCACCAAGGTTGTTCCAAGCGATAACATTTGTCAGATGTTCCTCGACATTCCTTTCGACGAAGTGGTCTGGGACCTTGCTGAGGAATTTGGTTTTCAATGGACCCACGAGGAGTTGTCCGCCTTGGATGGTTCGCTCAATTCGCTAATCCGTTACGTAGCCCGCAAAACGCAGGATACTGAGTGCGGACTGGCTCGTCCGAAAAAACGACCGTGCTGAGACAGCTCCATGCCTCTGCTATAAGAGGGTCCGTCGACTGGTGCGCGTGATCCACGGGCGCTGACCGGCTAGAATTGGGGCGTCGAGTGCACCGAGGAACGAACGAAATTTGGGGCGTCGGAGAATCGCTGTGTGGGTCACGTATTGGCGGACGACGAATCAACCGGAGCCGCGAGATCGAAGCGACTCGCTGCGGCTAGTCGTTTTCGTTTTATCAGTGACACCATTTGCGTTCGCCGCGGCCTTTGGAGTGTTCGGATTGACGATGCGATTCGTAGGTATTGCTATGTTGATCCCGTTGCTTCCGGCTGCGGCAATGCTGCTTGTCGGAGCACCAGCAATGATCGTCATGTGGTTATACGCTGCGATTGCCAACGCCGTCGGTCGCCGACCGTGGAAGCAAAGATTCACTCCTAGGTAATGACCGATTCCTGACGGGCCACGTATCGGTGATGTCGAGGCCTTCGTGAAAGGAAAAGCATGCTTTCGATACGCAGACTACTCGCAGCAGTAGCATTTGTGGCGGTGGGCTGCGCGTCGATTACGTACGCATCGAGTGAGTGGCAATTGATTCTGCGTTTCTTGTTCTGCGTCAGCGTTCTTGCGTGTATCCTCGCCCTCTTCTATCGGCGAGGTGAGCGACAAGCATTCTGCGCGGCTTCTTGCTGTTCGGTTTGTCATTTGCAGCCGCGTGCTGGTATCTGGACAGTTTAGACGTGCGCGATGTCGTTCCGAGATACCTACGACAAACCATCAAGGAAGGGGACGGCCATCGGGCATCGGCAAGAATGGAAGGCCGCTTCGTGGTTAAGTTGACGTCAAATCAAGGCAATCGGTGGCAAGAAGTGTCTGAGGTTCTGCGCAGCGTTAGAATGTCACACCGAGTTGATTTGGTTAATGATCTCCTGGTGTGGATTCTGGCCCTTATTGGCGGATGCCTGGGTGTGCATCTTCACCGAACTCGCGACTCACTTGCGCCGGTACAAGAGAGATATGATTGAATTGCACGCGGAGGTACTCGAAAGGCCTCGGCAAACCGCAGTAACGATGTGCTGAGAAACCACCCACTTCCGGAACAGGCGATGACCCGACAGCGATACCGATCCGTCGGAACGTGATTTGTGGCTTCCGACGGGCTAAAATGTGGCCGTCCAAACGCCTCGAGAAATCGTTTTGGAGAGATGTCGCAAGGTGACCATGAATTCTGACAAGAATCGTCCTGCAGCTGCCCGCCTCACCTTCAGTCTGCGAACGTTGCTCGCCCTGGTTTTGATCGTGGGCTCGTTCCTTTGCGGTTGGGTTGCCAACGAGGCAAGGCACCGCTACGTCATCAAGGACGACGCAAAGATTGAGTTCACGGACGTCGGGGTAGCCCCCACGATCGTCGTCCGCGGCGTCAAGGAAGATGTCCAAGCGTTAGCTGAAACGCTTTCCAAGTCCATGGAGTCTGCGGTCAGCGAAGACGATTGATATCACGACCATATTGCACATCGCTAACGACCCTGTTGTTAAGACAAAGAGAATATCAACCACCCTATATATCAACCGGACCGAAGGGGACGATGGAAAAGGCGTCACCGGCTACTGAAGTAACACGACATGCTTCCACTCGAAAGACCATTCCAGCTTTACTCGCGGTAACCCTTATGGTGTTGATCGGCGCTGTGGCATGGCTGGTGATATCAATGAACCTGCCGGCGTGGCGAGAAAAGCAGTTCGTCAGGCTCTGAGCACATCGAGTGAGTTACCATTTTGGTCGCCGAGAAGCTGGAACCAGGAATTGAATTCACGCACAGCAATTGAGGAGCGGTCCAGTAGATGGGCAGCCTTTACCTGGAGGCGTGATCGAGTTCATCTCATTGCGACCGATGATTCCGTACGTGTCCCGATACGCAATGGCAGATTCTCAACGTTGGACACCCGAATGTCGTCCGGAACCTGCAAGGTTAGATTTCATTTCGACAACGGTGATGCGGTCAAGGAATCTCGATGGCGGATGCCCGTAGAACATGGTTTACACCGCTTCAATTTTGATCTTTGGCAAACCTCGGCAA
>CAWAVP010000006.1:0-154670 GCA_963785495.1 uncultured Planctomycetales bacterium
GGGCTGAGTCGCGGATTGATCCCCACGGCTCACCCTACTCGATTGTACGTTCCTTGGGGGCCCCTGGCTAGTCCCAGCAGCAATCCTGTGCGGCACGCAAGTTGCCAAGAGGTCGCCCCCGAGCCCATTCCCTGAAAGGTGATACGGCTCGGCGCGGGAACGTTCTGTTTTTAACGCAGAGCGTTCAAAAGCAAGTGCGTTCCCCTGGGACGCGTATTGACCGACGTTGCGAGGGGGTCGGCCGATAACAATGCCTTGCGACGCGGCCTTGTCTCGCATCCCTCGAGGCGTCATGATGTCGGGGCGAGCTGCGGTCGGCGGCTCAATAGGTTGCGAGACCGTCTCTTTTGATCGCGAAGATGAAGGCGAATCGACGTGGTACATACACAGCGGGTGCACATCATTGGAGTAGGCGATGACGGAGTAGAAGGGCTAACGTCCGCCGCGCGACATCTGGTGGAACAGGCGGAGTGCGTGATTGGGACGACGGCCACATTGGAACGTCTGGGCGTTGGGCCGCGGCGGTCTACCGGTTGGTCCCGCGCTGGATGACCTCGTGCAGACGGTTGGCGAGCATCTCGACGAGCGGTTGGTTGTGCTGACAACGGGCGATCCTTTATTTTACGGCGTGGCCCGCTTCCTTTGGTCGCAACTGGGAAAGGATCGTTTTGAAGTGGTGCCCCATGTGAGCACCATGCAATTGGCTTTTGTGCGCGTCAAAGAAAGCTGGGACGACGCCTATTTGGCCAGTCTGGCGACTCAGCCGCTAGACCGAGTTATCGAAAAAGCCCGTTTGGCGGAAAAGGTCGGTTTATTTACGACCGACGAGGTGACTCCGCGCCAGGTTGCTGCGGCACTGCTGAAACAACGGATCGACTATTTCACGGCCTACGTCTGCGAAAATCTTGGGTCGCCTGACGAGCGTGTGACTCAAGGAGATCTGGTCGATATTGCCGAGCATACGTTTGCACCGCTGAACGTCATGGTGTTGGTCCGTAAGCCCAACGTGCCTGACCGGCCAACCGAAATGCGCGGACAACGCCTGTTTGGCAATCCCGATGCGATGTTCCTGCAGTCCTTGCCAAAGCGCGGCCTGCTGACGCCGATGGAGGTGCGCGTCATCGCCTTGGCGGAAATGGATTTGGGGCCCGAAAGCATCGTCTGGGACGTAGGGGCGGGCAGTGGAGCAGTGGCGATCGAGGCCGTGCGGCTGGCTTCACAAGGCAAGGTATTTGCCATCGAAATGGACCCGGAGGATCACCAGCTGCTACGTGAGAACGCCCAGCGATTTCAGATCGGCGATGAGCTCCAGCCGGTATTGGGATGTGCACCGGACGCATGGAAAAACCTACCCGATCCCGACGCCATATTTGTAGGTGGCACGGGCCGGGCGGTCGGCCAGATTGTGCGGATGGCGGTCAGCCGCTTGAAAGTGAACGGCCGCCTGGTGGCCAACGTCGGCAGTCTCGATAACGTACTGGCGGTCCGTCAGTCGCTCAACAACACGCCGGGCGAATTAGCGGTGCGCATGATCCAGATTGCGCACGGCAATGATCAGTTGGATCGGATCAACCTCGAGGGCATGAACCCCACGTTCTTGATCAGTTTCGTCAAAGCCAAGCCGCGCGAATCGACCTCATCGTGATCTTTTCCTGAAGAGAGTAGAAAGGGGTGCGCGTCAATCCTGTTCGCGACAGAACTCGCGAATGTGCTGTACGAACAGGTCGCCGTAGTCCGCACATTTCTTGTCGCCAACTCCCTTGATTTCCCGGAATTCTTCCAGGGTCGTCGGCCGCCGTCGCGCCATATCGCGGAGCGCAGCGTCGCCAAAGACGATGTAATTGGGCACACGTCGTTGCGCCGCCTGATCGCGTCGTAGATTGCGCAACGACTGGAACAACTGCGAGTCGACACCTTCCCAAGAATCCTCCGTACGTGCGGCGATGGTCTTCTTGGCACGTCGTGCGGCGGGCGCAACAGCCGCGGTGCCTTGTTGCCGAGCAGCAACTCACGACCCTCCGAAGTCAACTGCAGTGTGTTGTATTCGCCGACCTTGGCCAGAAAGTCTTGCGCAACGAGCTGTTCAATCCAGTCGCGAATTTGCCGGCGATCCACATCGGCCAACAACCCCCACGTACTTAATTGATCATGATGCATGCGTTGGATGCGCTGATCGTTGGAGCCGGCCAGCACCAGTGACGTGTAGTCCGCGCCGAAACGCTCATTCAAGCGGACCACGCAGGAGAGAATTTTTTGTCCCAGTTCGGTCGCGTTCGCCACGATGTCCAATTCGTTGAGGCACACATCGCAAGCCCCGCAGTCCTCGCTGTCTAACTGCTGACCGAAATAACCGACCAAGGTTTGGTGTCGGCACGTGACGGAAGTGCAGAAATTGGCGATCGCCCGCAGCGAGGTTTCGGCCCCTTGCTGAGCCTCGTTGTCTTCGTGGTTGACCAGATTCTTCCATGTCAGAAAGTCACCGGGCGAATAGAACAGCCAACATTCCGCTTCCAACCCATCCCGTCCTGCTCGTCCGCTCTCCTGCTGGTAGCTTTCCAGCGACTTGGGCATGCCGGCATGGATCACGTAACGCACGTTCGGCTTGTCAATGCCCATGCCGAAGGCCACCGTGGCCACGATCACCTCGGCGCGACCTTCGATAAAGTCGTCCTGATGGCGTTTCCGCTGATCATCTTCCATGCCCGCATGGTAGGGCAGGGCGCGATAACCGAGTTCTTGCAGGGCAGCGGCAGTTCGTTCGACTTCCGCACGACTAATGCAGTACACGATTCCCGCTTCTCCGGCGTGCTGTTGGATGACGTCGGTAAGCTGGCGCTGAAGCTGATGGCGACGTTGCACGCGATAGACCAAATTCGGGCGATCGAACGAGCCCACCAGGAATCGCGGTTGCCGCAGCTCGAGTTGACTCGCAATGTCCTCACGCACCTGTTGCGATGCGGTGGCGGTGTAGGCGTGCAGACTGTGGTCAGGAAACTGTTCGCGCAATACATTCAGGCCACGGTATTCCGGGCGGAAATCGTGCCCCCAACTGCTAATGCAATGGGCTTCATCTACGGCAAAGAAGCTGATCGGGACCGAAGCCAGGAAGTCGAGCATCCGCGGGGTTACCAGGCGTTCTGGCGAAACGTACAGCAGACGAAGTTCTTCGGCGCGGATCCGCGCTGCGATCCTCCGTCGCTCGTCGGGCGGTTGCGTGCTGTTGACACAGGCCGCGGGAACGCCGCACGCCCGTAGTCCATCGACCTGATCCTTCATAAGCGAGATCAGTGGCGAGACGACGACGGCCAGCCCGCTTTGTGCGATGGCGGGTGCTTGGTAGCACAGGGATTTCCCGCCGCCGGTAGGGAGCACGACGACGGAATCCTGTCCTTCGAGCACGCACTGCATCGCCTCGCGTTGCAGGGGACGAAAACCGTCGTACCCCCAGTATTGCCGCAGTGCCCGTTGGATTGCATCCAGTGCCATGGTGATCCGTCAACTGAGTGCCACATGGGGCCAAGAAAGCAACATGCTGCCAGTTTAACGTTGTCACCGAGGCTGACCAGTCGTGGTGCCGCCAACACTTCGGTTGAGCTGCCGGCCCGCCAGACGCTATTGGCACACACCCTTTACGCTCACGCTCGGCAACTATACCAGCGGCCGGACCTTCTGCGACTGATTCGGCTCGCCCCATTCGGCAAATAGCGCGTCCAGTTCGTCGGTTGCTGCCGACGTCGAAACCAAGGCCGACTTGCTACCGGTGGCATCCCGGTTGTTGGCGGCAAACAACGTCGCCACCACGCTGTCGGTTGACGCAAGCTGCGGTAGCGCAGCACTGACGTAGGTCCCGGCCTGGAAGGCAAATACCAGATCGCCCGTCGTGAAATCACCGTCTCCGTCCCAATCGCCGTCTTCGAACGTGGCGTTGCCGGCGATCGAGTCTTCGTATTTGCCCGCGGCAAAAACCATGACCAGGTCACCGGAATTGAAGATGCCGTCGTGGTTCGAATCTCCGGGGATAGGACCTTCACTCCGCCCCGGAGAACCGCCCGACACGGCACTGGGCCGCCAGGCAGCCGCAGTGCCCAGGGTCGCGAGATCTCCTGCTTCGTTGACCGCTTGCAGCGACGGGCCGTCGCCGTCGGTCGTGGGATGCCATCCGTCGTCGTAGGAAAAATCGGCGATCGTCTGATCACCGGCGACGAGCACCAGCCGTTCCGAGGCGTTGCTCAGTCCGCCACTCCATTCGCCGGCGACCGAAATCAGATTGCCGTATCGCATCTGGAAGGCCTCCATGTTTTCCACAATGACGGCGCGGCCTCCCGGCGCCAGCTCCCGAACACTGCCGTCCGTGAACGCAAAGTCGATGCCGACCACGTCATTGCCCTCGACCGTCTGTTGGAAGCGGACCTGTGTCAGATCGATGGGAGTACTGGCAATGTTTACCAGCTCAATGAACTCGAATTCATCGGCATCCGAAAAGCCGGCGGCGACTTCGGCGGCGCTGGCACTCCCGGGGTGATATTGGATTTCGCTGATCCGCAAGTTGGAGGCGTCGGCCGGCACACCGGTTGTGAACTGCGCCTCACTCAGAGGTCCCCAGCTGCCGTCGGTCCGCTGCATACGGGCCATCAGGTGCACACCTGTGTTGAGTGTCAGGGGGGTGGCGTACGCCTAGCGCCAGGCGTGACCTCACCACCAGGTAAACGAGGATCCCTGCCGTCGGCGGTGAAGTAGATGACGCCCTCGGGCGAATCCATCGAAAGCGTGCTACCCTCGACCACGGGCCCGCCATACTGCGGCGTTCCATTGACACTGAACTCCGGAGCTTGTCCCGCCGTGAACCATTTCAGTCGCTCAAATTGGCCGATGACGATGTCGGTGCGTCGAGGGAAGTAATCGTTGAGCATTGCATCGCGATTGGCGACCCAATCCTGTCGCGTGTAGCGGATCTTGCGCCCTGATCGATCTGATTGTCACCCCAGCGGGCCGATTCCACGCGCATCACCAAATCGATTTGGTCCGAACGATCCTTATACAGCTTCGCGGCCGCGACGGGGGTCATCGCACCGTCGTGATAGAAATGCTTCTGCACCAAGTCGGCAAATCGCTGTTGATACTCGGGATTTGACATCAGTCGTCGATTCATTCCCGTGGGAGCGTTGATGTTGTTGGTCGTCGTGGCGTTGGTCGAGACACTTTCCAGCACCTTCTCGGCGTCCCAACTGTGAAACCGCCACTTTCCGTCCAACGGACTCTGCGTGGCATACCAGTTATGGTGGTCCCAGTCTCCATTGCCCCCGTAATAGTTCACCAGCATGTAATTGATGAAATTTTCGATATCCAGCATGTCGGAGACGGCGCCGTAGGTCGTATCGTCGAGCGGCGGATCGTTGGGACGTCCCAGCAACTGGTTCAACTCCGAAAAGCTGTCGTTGCTTCCGCTGACGATTTCGCCGGCCGTATGTTTGATCACGTTGTACTCTTCGGCCACGCCTCCCAGGTACGTCGCGGCAAAGTTATCGTCGGGCCGTTCGTGCAGGATGTGCATTCCCCAATAAACGCCATTGATGTAGACGTGGACGTGCTGGGCGTGCGTCGCATATCCGCCCACCGCGTTCTGCAAGTCGGAAGCGAATTCGTCGCGCATGTACTGTGCTCGGCCACGTTGACCGTCCGGATCGCTGCCGCCGCCATAGTGCCAGACGTTGTTCAAGCGAGCGTCGATCACAAGGGTGTCGAAGGCGGATGCGGCATCCGTTCCGAAGATCGGATAACTCAATTCCGAAGCCCCGACGTCTTCCGTAAACCTGACGCGCATCGACAGTTTGTCCGTTTTCCAGCGTTGAGGGCTGCTACCTCCCACAATCTGAATCGTCGAGTTGGTTTGAACGCTGGCGCCGGGCGTTGCCGGGTCGAAGTATTCGAACGACATGGGCTGCTCGATGTTTTCGCCTGCCAGATAGATACCGCGTGTACCATCCTCCTGTCGGCCAAAGAACAGTTGGTTATCGATCGTGAGCGATACCGTGGGGATCCGCAGCAGATCGTCGACTTCGGGACGGATCTCCGGATCATCGTTATTGACGATCGTGGGATCCATCTCCCAGTCCGGACCGGCATGCCCCCAGCGTTCGGAGTTCGGCAGTCCCGTGTTGTCTTGCAAAAGCACTTGCGCCGGAAAGATGTAACTTTCCGCAACGACCGGCGAGGGGATGTAGCCGTCGCGAAAGGCGGCCGCTTTCAGCACCGTCGTTCCGGCAACCGTGATGGGGCCTGTGTACACGTCCCCGTGGTCGACCGTTGGAGGACTGCCATCGGTGGTATAGCGAACCGTGGCCGCCGTATCGGGATTGGAGAGGGTGACGCTGAAGGACGCGTCGTACATGCCCCGCGGGACGCTGACCTCCGTCGCGGGCAGTAGCCCGGTATAGGCTTCGACGTTTGCTGCGCAGGGTGTGGCCGACAACAGATAGCCGGCCGGCCCCGCTGCCGTGTAGCCATAGGCAATGTCCCCGCGCTGTTCGGGATAGCGTTCGAATTCTTGGATAGACCGCGCCATTCTTGGACGTGATAGCCAGATATTCCCCCGTGACATCCAGCTTGAAACTCGTATGCAACAAGCCGGCTTCGTCCAATTCCGGATTGGTAATATTCAGACGGTCGGCAAACACCAACAGGTAACCGCCGGCGGGTACCACGGTTCCGTCGGGAAACGCCCATTTCTGCGGCTGGTCGGCTTCATCGGTCAGGTGGTACCCTGAGATATCCAGGTCGGCCGTCGTCAAGTTCGCCAGTTCAATCCAATCCGGCGTTGACTTCTCGCGCGGGAATCTGTCCGCAACCTGTTCACGGACCGACGTTTCCAGCGTCGTCGCATTTGCCGCCATGAACTCGTTGATGATCACCGGCGGTTCGCCCACCAGGAGCGTGACGGCAACCGGTTCGCTTTGAACCTGGCCGTCGCCCACACGGTAAGTAAACGAGTCGGTCCCCTCGAATCCGGTCTGCGGCGTGTAGGTGAACGACCCGTCGGCGGCCAACTGGAGCGTGCCTTTGGAAGGGCCTTGTACCAGATTGGCTGTCAAATTGGAGCTGTCGATATCGGTATCATTGGCTAACACGCCCGAGGCTTGGCCGACCGTCAGCGCCCTGATCGGTGTTGGTGAAAAAGGCGTCGACGGAACCCAGCGGGGCATCGTTAACCGCCTGCACATTTAACGTGACGGTGGCGACCCCCGAATCGTCTTCGCCATCGTTCAGGCGATAGGTAAAAGAATCCGTGCCGTAAAAGTTCTCCTCAGGCAGGTAGTCGACCGATCCGTCCGCTGCCAGCGTCAACGTCCCGTGCTGAGGACCGTCCACCAGGGTTACGGTGAGCGCATTGCCGTCGGCGTCGGTGTCGTTGGCCAGGATGCCCGTTGCCGGCGGCTGCACGAGCACCACGTCTTCGGTGACCGTCAGCGTGTCGTTGCCTGCGACCGGCGGAGTATTGACGATCAGCGTGACGGTGGCGGCCGCGGAGGAGATCTGAGTTTGATCATTCACTTGGTAGGTGAACGTGACTCGGCCGGGGATACCTTGAGGATCGAAAACAATCGAACCGTCGGTGCCCAGCGTCAATGCCCCTTGATTGACGTTCGTTTTTAGCACCGCTTCCAGGGCTGCGTTGTCCGGATTCACATCGTTGGCCAAAACTCCCACCAGCGACGGCAGATTGAGAGTTTCCGTGGGCTTCAATTTGTAGGAATCGTCGACCGGCGCGGCAGGATCATAGACGTTGGCGATGTTAATCGTCACGGTCGCCGCGTTGGACGGTTGTCCATCGTTTGCGGTGTAAGTGAACGTGTCGGTTCCAAAGTAATCCTGGGGCACGACCAAATTGAACGACCCGTCCTGGTTCAACTTCACTTCAATCGATGTTGGCGGTGTGACCAAAGTAGCTTGCAGCGCATTCCCCCTCCGAATCGCTGTCGTTAGCCAGCACGCCATTTTCTCGAATGACATTGATAAAACCAAACGGAGGATCTTCGTTAAAGTTGTACGTATCGGCCGTCGCTGTGGGAGCGACATTGTTATACGTACTGTCGACCTCCTGATATAACCCCGACACTTCACTGGCCGTCAATGCGCCGTTATAGATCCGTACTTCGGCAATCCCGCCCGTAAAGGGGTTGGTTTTTTGTTGCAACGCCCCAATCATCAGGTCGACCTGGTCACGCGGCGAAGCATTCGCGTTGGTGACCGTTGCTGCCGTTCCACCGTCGATGTACAGCGATAGTGTACTGCCACTGCGCGAGACCGTGGCCAGGTGCAAACTGCCATCGTTCAAGCCCGACGCACTCGAATACACGTTGGTGACCGGTTCGAAAAAGCCGCCACCCAAGCCTGTGCTGATCTGACCTGCTTGATTGATGGAGAGGCCCCAGCCTGGTCCCAGATTCAGCAGATTGCTGTCAACCAAGCCCGTGTTTTCGTACCAAGGTCCTGTGCCACCCATCAACGCATCGCTGCTGGTCACAAAGGCTACGGCGACCGAGAAATCGTTGGCGTTGGAGATCGTGCTGTCGCGGCCCAGGACGCGCAGAAAGTCAGCACCGTCGCTGGCGTCAAGGGACACGAGCGACCGGCCACTGAGTGCCCCCTTGTTCAATAACGGTGTGCCGGAAGCCGTCGCCGAAACGCCACCGATGGAATCGACCCAGCTAGTGATCGCCTCTCCGTCGTTCACCTCGCTGTTTAGATCGTCGGCTATCCAATGGGAAACCAAGTCGCCTGCCAGCAACATCCTCGCCTCGAGCAATTCGCTGGCACCACCTCGCCAGTGACCCAATGCACGCGCTGACTTGTGAGAGGCTTGACGGGCCTTGATATGTCGACGTCGTGTCCTAGCTATCTGATTCCACATCGATAGACTCGCCTCAAATGAATAACAAATATCAACAGAAGAGTTGGGTTGGTTTACGATCGAATGATCGCTGGAGACTCTCACCGCCCAGTTTAGCCAATATAATCACGACAGGCCAACAAATATTCACTCGCCATCGCGATGTCTGTGGAGCGTTGCGGCGGCGGTTTGCCGCAAGAAGTGGGATGTCGACTACCGTGTCCGTCGGGGCCACCGCACGGCCCGCTCCGTTTTTGAATCACGTGAAAGTGGGGGCTCCATGAACATGTCCAGACGCCGTGACACGGGAATGGGCCGGCGCAGGAGACATGCAGATAAGGCAACCGAGAACTAGGGCACGCCACGTTTCGTCGGATGGTCCCCGATGGAATTCACGATGTCGCGTCAGGCGGGGGAGTTTGTTCAGGGCGAAACTGCTCCGCCTCCCATTCAAGTTCCACCGGCCGCATTGCGTCACGGTTTCCGCTCGGGCTGGAGTCGTCCTGAGCGGCATCACGAACCCGATTTGCCATTTCATCCTCGAGTCTGGCCGGCCGCGTGGCAGAGAATTCGAAGCGCCCCCTCGTCGGTGATTCAACCGAGGTCGGATCGTCGGCCGCGTCCTCGAAACCTAGCGGTAAAGGTCCGTGAACATGTCGTGTGACGACCAGCGTCGGCACGTCCAAGTCGGCAAATTGTTGGCTCACGGACGGGTCGGTTGTCACGATAATGATTTGCTGGCCCGTGTCGGCCAATTCTTGTAGTAGCCTTGCCACTTCTGCCGCAGCGCGGTGGGCCATCGCGAATGTCCGGTCGGTGAGCACGATCGGCAGGTGGCCGATCCTTGCTGCGAGACAACGTGCCATGGCCAATTGCAGCACTAGCACAAGCATGTGCCGCTGTTCCGGCGGCAGATCGGCGGCGCTGGTCGCGGTGACCTCGTTGTGCACGGCGTACGGCCCCATCGCCGGATCATCCCACCCGACGGACCAGGCGTTGTCTCGCCACACCCGCTGCAGCGCCACTGGACGCACACTGTAGCAACCGTGGCGGCGTGGTTTGCGTGGTTATCGTTGAATCGGGATCTGCCGTCGCTACGACCTCAGCGGATACGGCCTCCTTCACCGCGGCCAGGACCGTATCGACCAGATCGGCTGCCAGCGTGTCAGACGTGCAGCTGTCGTTTTCGGAAATTGTGATGCACCGGCGGGCGGATCGCCGTGCAATTCGCGGCGTGTCGCCATTTGGCCGACGATCGCTTCATGTTCCGCAAGGATCTGCTGCGCACTGACTACGCCTGGTCGGCCGATTCCGCCGCATTACGTCTTTGCTCCCACTCCGCATCCAGATCGAATCCGGACGTCAGCCAGCCGACGATTTGGGACCGTTCGACCGCGTCCACGGGAAGACGACTGTCGAACTCATTTTGCCACTGATCGCGTCGTGCAATCCACTGGGAATGCTCCGTTTGTTGACGGAAGCGTTCCTTGAGTTCTGTGGCCTTCTGCACGCCGTGACGTCGCAAGATTTCACGGCGTTGCTGGATGAGTTGCTTTAGTTGCCGCTGGCAACGGCCCGGCTCGGCCGAATTTTCTGCATCCGGCGTGGAAGCGCGGAGTTGGTCGGCCAAATGCCGTTGTGCACACTGCAACTGCTGTCGCCAAGCCTCAGGACCGTGACGTTCTACGACGTCGACGTCGACTCCCAACCAGACGGCCGCCTGACGGCACCAGAGCGAGATCGCGACTTGATGTTGGTCGCATCGGCGGCGAAGATCTATCAATTCCGCGTCACCCCGTTCGTCACTCTCGGGCACAGGCTCGGCGCGTTGATGCAACTGACGAACGGCCGCCAAGGGTGTCGACTCTGCGTCCAGTCCCCAGCGGCGGAGTGTCGCTCGGTAGCTCGCATCGTGCAGCCACCCACTCGTCCCTTGCCGCTTGTTCGGCGAGTGCCGCCTCGGACACCGACAACGCGCCGCTTGTCGTCGCAACCGCCTCTTCGGCAGCGGGCGTCTCGGCGGCTGACACGCCGCGGACGCGTTCGATTTCTGCCAAGAGAGCCGCGATGCGGAGTCGCTGGCGTCGCAATTGGTAGCTGGGTGTTCGTTCAAAGCTGCTCTTCAAAAGGGCGGCTGCGACAATGCACGTCAGCCCAATTCCGCCGGTCGCCAGCTCTGCCCCGTCCAAATTCAAGACCAACGCGGATAGCAAAATCGCGACGCCGATCGAGAACAATAGTCCAATGCTGATCAGAACGCGTCGCGATAGCAATTGACGCTGGAGCATGCGCCGCGTTTCCTCGCGCAACTGTCTCACTTGGCGATGGAGGCTTTCCAACTGCGGATCGGTGACCGATGCAACCGGTCTCTTGTTCAGCCCGCCGATCGACGCGGTGTTCGCGACCACCGATGCGTGTTGCTCGCTCAACCGCAGCTCGTGGCGGGCGCCGCGACGCGTCTGAGCGGCCTGCCGAACTTCTCGAATTGCCTGCCGCGTTTGCGAATCTCGCGACCGCGATCCTTCCGCCGTGGAAGGACGATCGGCAAGTTCGCGACGCAATTCAACGAGCCGCCGCTGACGATCTCGGCAGATGGGCCAGGCGTCCAGAATCGCGGTGAGCTGTCGATTGCGCTGTGCCAGATCTTCCGATGCTTGAAGACGCTCGAGCTGCTCACACCGTTGCCCCTGCAATCGCTCGAGCCGCTCGCGAGCTTGGCGGATTTGTTGTTGAAGTTCCCGTAAACGTGCCAGTTCTTCCGTCGTAACCTGGGCCGTCACGGAAGGGGCCAGGTGAGCGGTAGCGGTCTGCAACAGATTCCAAAGTTTTTGCAAGTCCATCGCCCGCTGTACTTGCTCCGCCTCAACCCACAGGTGCTGTTGCTGTTGGCGAAGGTGGCCGATTCGTTCCTGCTGCTCGGCGATCGCCCGCTTGGCCGCTAAGTACGACTGGCGGGCGGCGGTCGTCTTGTCGTCCCGTTCGGCGAGCGAATCGAGCGGCACCTGCTGCGGTTCCTGCGCCCGCGACGCATTGCGGCGGCATCGAGCCCACTTTGTCCGCGCATCGGCAACCACCTGCGATCGTGTTGCGATCGGAGCAGAGGCCGTCGGCACGGCCTTTACCGTACTGGGGATGGACTCCGAGGCACCGCAGCAACGGAGCGATCCAGTCGGCCACTTGCCAACTCGTCAGTCGCTCGGCCACCGGAAGGCTGTCCGTAAACACCGCGCGATAGACCGGACCATCGATCGCATCCAGCGTGTCCAACAACTGATCTTCGTCGACCACCGGCCGGTCGCCCGAAAGGATCTGCAAATCGCTTAAACCGGTGTCGGATTCGTCGGGCAGTCGGCACAGGTCCAAAACCTGCCACGTCCCTGACTCGTCCTGTTGCATTGCCAGGATCGATCCGGTGGCCGTGCCGATTGGGGCTCGAGCGGCCCGTAGAGCAGTGTGGGGACGAATTGCGCGGCGCATCTGCGGCGTCGGGCGACGGCACGCGAATGACGTTCAACCCGGCACTGAGTTGCTGCAGCGCAAGATCGCCGCCGCCATCAAATTCGTCAATAAAAAGTTCTTGTAACCACACGTGTCCGCGTCCCTGCTGACGAATTGGCTGGGATGGCTCAAAACCACCCAGCATGCTGACAACACCTGGACTAGCATGGTAGCTGATCGCATGCGAACAGCAAACGTCAACCTGTGGTATCGCACACAGCGTTCGCCACGCGTGTCAAGTATTATTCTAAAGGTTTACATTGAAAGGCACGTTATGAACCTGAGTTCGGATCAGTTCACGCGGGTTGCGCAGCTTCGCGATGTCGTGCGGCAGTTCGTCGCCGAACGTGATTGGCAGCCGTTTCATTCCCCCAAGAATTTGAGCATGGCGTTGGCCATTGAGGCTGCCGAGTTGATGGAGCATTACCAATGGGTATCCATCGAGGAATCGCGAGCGTTTACACGCAATCCGGAACGCCGCGCGGCGGTCGCGGAAGAGCTGGCAGATGTGGTCTGTTACGCGTTGGCGTTGGCCAACGAGTTGGACCTCGATCTCACGTCGACGGTCGTGCAGAAGATGGAAAAGAACGCGCGAAAGTATCCCGTCGACCAGTTTCGCGGCCGCTACGGCCGCTCGGATCCGGGACCGGCGACGCCGCCAACGGATGGAGTGGCTAAGGAGTAAACGGCGGCGTGCCCCCACAAGCTCGCTCAGAAAAACGACGGAATCCTAGTTGCCCACTTGGGGACAATAACCAGCCGCGTCGGACAAACGCCTAAAAAAGGTCCGACGCGGTGTTCGCCGTGTGTGGGGCCGCCGAGTGCCGAGGGGTTACGCGCAGTACCGAACCCAGGGCAATAGCGCCAATCCGCCGAGTAGGGCAATCACGACTCCCGCCGGTTCGGGTGCCTGCCCGCCAATGTTCGCAGTGGCATCGGCCGTGAACGGCAGGAGGCGGTTGTTGTCGGCGTTGACTTTCAGGCCGAGCCCGTTGTTAACGTCGGTCAAGGCAATCGAGAAGGTGGAGAGGGCAACGCCGGCGCTGTTGAGCGTTGGCAACAGACTTCCCCCGGTGAGCGTTCCGAATTCGGTCGTCAAAAAACCGCCCGTGGCGATATTGTTCAGGGGACCGGAGAGGGTTCCGCCGCCGAGGGTACCCTTGAGTAGTAGATTGTTCGAGGGGTCATACAGGTCAAAAGTACCGCCTGTCGTCGCTTGTAACACCGTTCCGCCGATGACCGTGGGCTCCCCGGAGAGCATAACGTTATCGAGCGTTAGCGACGCTCGATCCCCTTCGAACGGCGTGGTGCCGGCGAGGACGCCTAAGAAAGTCACTTCGGTGTTTTGGTCGCCTTGAGTTGCGCCGGCTCCGTCGTCATACGTAGAGAGTTTGCCGTCACTCAGTTCAATGTCCGGTAAGGAATCGATGCCAAAGCCCAACTTGATGATGGTCCCGGCCTGGGCGGCGGGCACTAGCGCGGCCGCTAGTCCAACGGCGATTAAGAATCGTTGCATTAGCTAATCCTTTCTGAGCCACTTGGGTTCAAATTCAAATCCGTTTCCGCAGACCATGGCGTCACACCGGCCCGTTGTGACGCCGACCTGGCATGGTTGAGTGGATAACGTGCGACGGATCGCCGAAGGCGTCCCCACGTCGGCCAGCGCGGCAATGGAATCGAATTTGTCCCAGTACTCCAATGTTGCGTCTCGTGTCATCCTGCATAAATTCAATGTGTCGTCGCGCTGCGCCTCCAATCCGTCTCAAACCCGTCCACAGCCTGCCGCTCGTTGCTCCAGCGGAATTGCCCCAATGCCGACGAAGAACTTGAGACAGAGCGCGGGGGTTGGTGGCCTGAATGGCCTTTGGCGTGTCAAGCGAACTTGACGACGAGCGCGATTCTAGCTGGCTTCACTGATGTGTCAATAGTTGCGAGCGTGGGCCAAATCAAATACGCCAAGAACTCTCGACAGGAGAGGGGGGAGCCGTACAGAGCGGCGCATGCCGTGGCACAAATCGACGAGGAACGGGGTAGTTGAGGTCGGCTTTTTCGGTTGTGCCAGTCGGCGGGAGCACGTGGTGCATTCCGGAGCAGCGCGGCAGCTCCGGCTTCCCTCGATCGACCACATGCGGACTTCTCTCGGTGTGGGAGAAGGGACGCATGTGTGTATCACCGCTTTCGCTGAACAGATCGCCGCCGTGCCCCCACCACTACGCCGGTCGGCGGTCGGTGATGATGCAGTAGCCGCGTGTCGATCGCGATGTGCCGTTCTAGGGCAGACGATCCGTTTCGATTTTGGGGAACGGACTGGTGAGGGCTTCACGCATGAAGGCGACGAGATCTTGTTTTTCCTGGTCATTCAAATCCAGCTTCTTGATCTTGTCACTCAACCAGGGGTTGGGGTGTCCGCCTTTGACGTACCAGTCCACGACCTCTTCCAAAGTGGCTTGGCTACCGTCGTGCATGTAGGGCCCTGTCAGGGCGACGTTGCGGAGCGTCGGCGTTTTGAACGCCCCTTTGTCGGCTTCGTTTTGCGTCACGACGAAGCGGCCCAGGTCGGGGTTCTCGACGTCCATGCCGACACCCAAGTTGTGATATTTTTCGTCCGTGAAGTTGGCACCGGCGTGGCAGGCTGTGCAGGCGGCTCGATCGGAGAAGAACAATTCACGCCCGCGTTTGGCGCTTTCCGAAAGTCCTTTACTGCCTTCGAGTGCCTGTTCGTACTCGGCGTACAACTCGGGGTCTTCTTCTTTCAGGTCTTCGATTTCGTCGCCATAGGAATGCTCGATCGTGCGGACGACTTCGTAATAATCATACGGGGCAGGCAGGGTAACGATGGCACGTTCAAACGTGGCGATTGCTTTGGTGGCCGTGTCAATGTTGATGCCTTCGCCGGGGAAGATCTTGGCGAATTCCAATTGATATCCTTTAATCCCCTTGATCGTGTCGATGGCCTTATCGTGGGTATTTCCCATTTCGATCGGATTGGCGATGGGGCCTGCAGCCTGCTCTTCCAACGAGGCAGCGCGACCGTCCCAGAATTGAGGTCCCGACACGATGCGGTTATAGCTGACCGGCGAGTTTCGGTTTCCTTCCTGTCCACCGACGCCGACACCGAATTGCGTTCGTCGGCCGAAACCTTCATCGGGATGGTGACAACTGGCGCAGCTAATCGTGCCGTCCGACGACAGCCGGGGATCGAAATACAACTGCCGTCCCAGTTCAATTTTTGCACGCGTCATCGGGTTTTGGTCGACGTGCTGAATATTCGCGGCGGCGGCCGAAAGGCCCAGTGGCAAGACCGGTTCGATGACGCGATGATTCTCAGGATTGTCAAGCCAGGCGGTGATTTCGGCCGTGGTTAACGGCCCCTCGCCTGGAATGCCGGCGGTCAGGTCGTCTTGTCCCAGTTCGACTTGGACCGGTTCACTCGTCGCGGCCACGGGTTGGGTTTCGGTGTCGATCTCCACGGCCTGGACGTCGACGGTCGGGGCGTCCGCATCGTCGGGGGGCACGGCGGCCGTTGGGCTTGATTCCGTCTCTATCCCGGCCGACGCCGGTGTTTCGGCGGCGGGCTTCTGCGAAGTCGCATTGGATGAACTGGGCGCCGTCGGTTCGGCGGGTTTACAGCCGATTAGGGATAGGGTCAAGACGCCGACTAAGGAGAAGCACAGGTGTCGCATGTCGAGTCCTTCTTTCGTATCGTGGTGGGTTTGTCAGGCCTGCGGGAATCGTTACGATGCCTGAGGGCGAGTGAAGGGCTGAGAGGCAGCGTTAAACTACTATACGGAGTCGTTCTAGCTCATGGCAACCTGTGATCCAGGGAACCGACGTCGATTGAGGTTGATTGAGGACCTGACTGGCCCTGCGGCGGCGGGCGGTGGTCGCCTGCCGGTTCGCCTCCTCTGTTCATTAGCCGTGTGTTTAATCAGCGGTGGATGTGCCGATTCGCCACAGCAACAGCTACTGGGTACTTGGTTGGGACGCCCCGCGTCTGCGGCGACGGAGAAGGTCGACAAAGAGACTTCTGCGGTGACGCTGGAATTCGAGCTGCAGTTTTTGGATGCCCATCAGTTTGCGATGACGCTGCGAGGACCTCAAGGGCGCGTCGATCGGCGGTCGGGACGCTATCGAGTTGTGCGTGTTTACGGTCCTCGATACGACATTGAATTGATGACCGCCGACCCGCCGGATCGAGTGGCTTTGGAATTGGTTTTTGAGGGCCCTGATCGCATGGCGGTTCACGAGGTGAATGGGGACAGTCGACTCGATGATTTTTCCTTCGAACGACTGCCCGCAGTGCGCCGCAGCGGAGATGCGGCACCGGCGACCCAAGGCAGCTTGTAGCTGGCCGTCCGCCACCGACGAACTCGCCTAACCCCCGCACCGGTTCTCCCAGGATCGGCAAATTATCGTTACTCCCCCAGGACGGATCAAGGAACAACATGACATGTCAGATCGCGAACGTTGGATCGTGTATCCTTTGTTATTTTACGCTCTCGTGATGGGATTCAAGTCCACGTATCAGGACCCGATGGAGTTTCGTTGTCGGACGATCGAATGCCAAAGCCTCAAGGTCCAGTCGATCAATGGCAGCGACGCGCGTGCTGTGTCGTTGTTGCGGAATCAACCGGCGAATGTGATCGTCGTCCCCGCGTCGCCCGGTTCACTTTCGGTCGACCAAGCCCCCACGGCCGGCACCGCGACGCGGGAACCCGTCCTCGACAATCACGCGTCAGAATCAAGCGCGCTGGAAACAAATGAGGCGGGCACAATCGCGGAAACAGCTGATGCGGTTGACGCGCCAGCGATCGAAACGCAGGGGACAGACGACGATGCGGGTCGCGCAGGCCGCTAGTACTCAAAGCCACATCGCCGACGGCGTCAATGCCACTTGGATAAGGACGGGCGCAGGCGCAACGCGGTGTCGCCGGTTTGATCGGTTTCGGCTTCGTAAGTCCGGGGGCCAAACATCCGCTGCCGGTAGATTACTAGGCCATGCGCGGCGTGGTACAGTGCACCGCATTCCAACGGCAAATTCTGGGTGTCGCGGAACATCGCGCACAGTTGACGTGCCGCCAGCTGGACTTGGGGTTGTTGTAACTGTTCGTCTGTCATGGCGATGGCCAGGAACTCCAGCATGTGGCCGGTCGTTCCCAGTACAATGGCTAGGTCGGGTGATGATGCGGGACGGCGGAAATACTGCGACGAAAATGAACCGTCGGGATTTTGGAATTCGAGCGTACGACGAATGCCGTCTTGCACCAGTTGGTCGGCCGTCTGCCAGGGGCCGGTCAAGGGACGTCCCTCGGCGCGGCGACGATTGAGCGCGGAGGCCAGTCCAATTAGGCGGTGCGTCCCACCACAGGCGCTCGCGTCAATCTCTTGTTCGGCTTCGGCCTGCACCATGCGTTCGATACTCCATGTTTCACCGTCAGCCGCCGTCCATTGCGTGTCGGTTGTCAGGTAGTGCGTCAAACCGACCAGCGACCAACTCCATTCGCGCTGCGCGTTGTAGGGGATATCCCGCTGTACCTGTTGCACGAACTGGTCCATCGTGTACGACTGTCCGTCGACCTTCAGCACCTGGTCTCGCTGAAGATCGGCTTGGGCAAGGATGGCCAACCATTGATCGGCGTGTCCCTGTCCCTTGCGCGTGCCGGGCTCCACTAATGCACGCAGACCGCGGCGGCCACTGGCGGGGTCCAGCACATCGCCGGGCTGAAACGTCCAACCGCGGATCTCGCCGCCCCCGGTGGCGTAGGCCACGGCGGACTCCACCGGCCCCCCTTGGCCGACCTGAACGGGAAACGCATCCTTGTAGGCGAGGACTCCGTGGAGAATCTGCCAGGCACCGTGCTCGGCGGAATTGAGCCGACGGTGCTGTAGCGTAAAGTCCAGCGCCTGATCCAGTTCTTGCTGGAGATTTGAGTCGCTGGTGGTCGTGGGGGCTGTAAAGGTTGCTTGTTCGGTGGGGGCCGGCGGGGTGCACCCGAGTGTCCCCAGCAGCGCCAATATCAACCCAGGGGCAAGCGGGAGCCCGTAGCAGCGAATAGTTAGCATGGGATACCTCGGATTCGAGCAAATTTGGTCGACGGTAACCGGGAATCGCACCACGGCTTACGCCAGTGACGTATCTCGGCTTGTCGACAAACCTCGAGTCTACAAGAATACTGTCAGAGCTGCTGGGACGTCGATCGCTGGCGGCTGGATTTCGCACGACTTTTTCAAGCTGAACGCGATGAATCGGCAGCGGGCACATCGGAAAAACCGCCGTGGCAGAAACGTCGGTCTCAGCGATTAAGGGCTAAACGATGATGTTTTTTGATCCGAAGTTTTTCATGATCGTGGGGCCGGCGTTCCTGCTGGCAATGTGGGCACAATACCGCGTCCGCCACGCGTTTTCCAAGGCCAACTCGGTGCCGGCTCGTCTGAGTGGAGCCGCCGCCGCGCGCGATATTCTCGATTCGGCCGGCCTGCAGGACGTGGCTATTGAGATGACTCCTGGGACGCTGAGTGACCACTACGATCCTCGCGCCAATGTGTTGCGGTTGAGCGAACCGGTTTACAGTGGCCGCACGCAAGCCGCCGTGGGGATTGCCGCGCACGAGGCAGGCCACGCCATTCAAAAAGCACGACATTACGCCCCGTTGATCATCCGGAATGCCGCGGTTCCGGCCGCGAGTTTTGGCAGCAATAGCGCATTTTTGCTGCTGATTTTGGGAGTGATTTTCAACTTCCAGCCACTGGTTTCCGTCGGTTTGGCCCTGTTCGGCGTGGTGGTGTTCTTTCAAATCGTCAATCTACCGGTCGAATTCAATGCCAGTGCGCGGGCCAAACAACAGTTGGTGGGACTGGGCATCGTGCCTCAGGAGGAAATGAAGTACGTCAATGCCGTGCTGAACGCCGCCGCCATGACCTACGTTGCAGCCACGCTGCAAGCGGTGTTGACGCTGGTCTACTACTTTCTCCGCTTTGGCGACCGCGACTGAGGATTTTTGCCGCCCGGCCTTCGACCACCTTTTGCCGCAGGGGAGCAAGGCCGGATAGGTTGGCACTTTCGGGGACCGGAAAAAGGCGGCTTGGAGCTTGTGCGGGCGTCAAAATCGGGATGGACACCGTAACGCTTGCGGGCTATTCTGCTCGGCCAATGATGCTCCGGTCGACTCGTTCAACGTGAAAGGACTCGCGATGAATCAAACTCCTGCCGCGATACTGGTGCTCTCTGCGGCTGTGATGAGCTATGCGGCCCATTCTGCCTCCATGACCTCGCATCACCAAGCGTCCGTGATTTTGACTTTGAGCGGCTTGGCGATGGGCTTGTGGGGCGTGATTTCGCTGATCGCCGCATCGATCCGCGAACGCGAAATGTTGATTGACAACCACGCTCGACTGGAAGTCTTAGATCATGCGATGGTCCGCGAGCCTCTCCGCGTGTTGAAAGAAGTGACGCGTCCCAAGAGGACCGCATCGCAGCGGCCGCTTGAGATCTCGGCCGACTTGCACGCGCAGCTCAACGCGGTTGCGCATATCGAGGGACGGGACCGGTCTGAGATCTTAGAGGAAACGCTGCGCCAGCACCTGCCGAAATACAAACAGACTCGCGTCGCCTAACGGAAAGAGTGGTCGTGTGATGGATGGGAATCGCCTTAGAATCCTGATGCTTTTCGGCCTATTCCTCGCTTGTATGATGGGAATGTTATTTCTGAGTCGCTGCGTTCGGCTAATCCGCAGGTCGGCCGGCGTCGCGGTGATAGCACTCTTGGCGCTCACACTTACCGGCGCCATCTTGTGGTCTCGGTATGCCGCGAAGACCAATGCTGTTCCGCCCGTTGAGTATCAGACGCAACAAACGTCAACGCTGCATCGCTAGGCCGGCGGTGAGCTGCCAAGGGCAGGGTGACGCCGCGCGATCCACTCGGGGGAAACAAAACGGCGCAAGAGCATGCGGATCGTTAACTCGAGGGGATCTGGCTTACCGGTCAACTCTCGTTGCCAGGGATCCCAGCCGGCGCTGAAGCCGTGCCATTGGAGTCGTTCCTGGCGTCCTTCCTGCCGCGCCGCTTGATTGATCCGCTCCATCACCCGCAGCGCCCAAACCGCGCCAAAATGATCGCGGAAGTCACGCCACACACGATCGGCGGGATGAGGTGGTCCCGTTGCACGCGGCCGTCGGCCGCCGACCAACGTCATGGCCAACAGCCACAGTCCGCAAGCGATTTGCACGGCGGCAGCGTCCGTACCGTGCCAGGGGACGGGAAGTTGATTGTGAAGCAGGAACAGTTGTGCCGCACCCGCCATCAAGGCCGGAATGGCAAACCGTGTGGGCAAATAGTTCGAGACGGCGACCGCCACCAGCAACAGCAGAAACCAACGCCACGCAAGATGCAAGTCGAGCCGGCTGCCCGGTGTGAAGACCATGGCTTGCCAAGCCGGTAGGGCAAGGATCAGCCACAGCGTTGCGACGACGAATTGCCATCCTCGGTCCTGTGGTCGTTTGGCTCCCAGCAGTGCCATCGAAGGACAAAATGTGCTCACGGCGGCAATATATCGCCAGGCCACGGCCAATGGCCCTCGCTCCGCGCCTAGCGCAACTTCGACGATGATGACCGTGGCGACGGCGATCGCTGCCCAGACAACCGGAGCCCGCAGTGTCGAGCCCTGCGTACGGCGAAACGCCACGATCAGCCAAGCGGTGAGCACGATACCCAGCACCAACCATCCGCCACGCCCGAAGAGTGCCGTATCCGTGCACCAGGCCGCGCCGAGCTGGGCAGATAGATTCGTCATAGCGCACCCCGTTTCACTAATGCGTAAAGCTCGCGAAAGCCATCCTATTTTGCGCCGAGGTCGACTCGTGGCACAACGGCACCGTGCGGAAACGCCGCGAGCGCCATGCGAACCGGCGCGGTCCTCATTGCGTCCTGCCTGAGCGTTTCAAATTGCCGAGTAGGTCGTCTTTTCCCAGTGAGCTTAAGCCCGACGCCAGGGGAGAAAGTTCGCACAAATTTCACCCCTTCACGTTTGCTCCTGCCTTGACATCGCGCATGATTGCCTTAGAGAGTCGGCGACGAAATGGTCACTGAACTACCGTTTGAGTCTGACCACCACTGATCCAGGCCATCCCGCGCCGACCTTCCCACCATCTACTCCCACCTTACCTCTCATTCGACGGAAGCTTTCCAGTTGAAAGGAGTCCCGTATGAGAAATCAGTTGATTACGCTTGTGGCGATCCTTGGTGCCGCCACCATGGCGCGTGCCGAGACCCTGTATCTTAACTCAGCACAAACGCAAACACTGGAAACCCAAACGGAGTTTGTCGATCATGCTCACGATCACGTGAGTTCGGCCACTGCCGGTTGTCGTGCCTGCGGTTCGCAATCGGGCGCTATGGGGCAATACCCGGGGGGTTGTTGCGAGCGGGACGCATCCTGCTGTGCTTCCCTTTGGGCCAACTATTGCGATGAAAAGAAACCCTGCTGGACGCCCGAATCACCTCGCCGCCATTCCATGGGGTTGGGGATTCCCATACCCAGCCTGCCGTCACTGCATTGCGGTTGGCTGCACCATAAGTGCGGTGCGGCCGATTCGAATTGTGATGATCGGCTCAACTGCGATACGACGCAGTGCGATGCTTCTGCGGTCGTGGCATTACCCGAGACTACCGTTCCTGCCAAATCCGAGGATTCCCTCGGGCCCGTGGCTCCGGAGCCGGATGACTTGGATTCGGCCGCCCGAATAATGCAGCCCGTTCCGGTCGACGTCGACTCTGCAAAACGCACCAGTTTGCCGTTTGGGTGGAAGTTACCCAAACCCAAGTTCTCCAACCCTTTCAAGTCGTCGCCTACCGCACGGCTGCAGCTTCCTTTTTCTCGATAACCACGCTGACGTCACACACCTTCGTCCCTACACACCGCAGTGACACTCCACGACACACCATAGAGCCCGGCGGGGGCGCATCGTAGTCGCCGCTACACGACCACGAAACGACAACTAGTCCGCCGGCAACACTCCGATTTCGACCTGACGCTACACAGTTCGAACTGCCGAGGTCCTCTTTACCGAGGGCCTCGGCTTTTTTGTTGAGCAGGCTCGGCCGCCTGGACGGGACCTCTGCGGCAGCGCAAAAAAAGGTCGTGGCACGTCGTTCCATCGTCGTACCACGACCTCCATCCTGAAACGAGACATACGACTGACGCCGAGCATGTCTCGCCCTCCCGGAAATTTGGCTGTAGGGAACGTATCGGCACCGGCGATCGGAACTCTAAAGCCGATTTGCATCACCCTAACGCGCAAGGCGACATTGCCTGCAGGCATGCTGCTGAGCAACGTCGCCTCGTCCAGGACGTATCACCTTGTGGTGTGGCGATAACTTCCAGGTTTATCGATTGCGGATCTTGGCCAATAGTTGTTCGGCCGCGGCGCGGTTCGGGAACACCGGATCGGCCTGCAGCGTCTGTTCGAGCAGTTGCCGAGCGGCTTCCGACATGCCTTGGTTGTAGAGAATTTGGGCGGCGTGATAGCCGCTGTCGGCGGTGATCCGACCGTCACCCGTTTTGAGCACCTGTTCGATCGCCCGTGCCGCGGCGACGTCCTGTTTCATTCGCGAAAGGACCCAGGCCAGGGCCACAGCCGCTTCGCGCCCGGATGCTTCTTTGAGGTCCGGATACAGCTGCGTGGCCAATCGTGCGTAGTTCAAGGCCAAGTTCTGTTTCTTTTCGTCCGGTGACTCGGCCAACACCTGTGCCAACTGCGTGAGGGCGCCCAGGTTGGTGGGCGACAGTAAATGTGCCGTTTTCAGCGAATCCTCGGCCTTCGAAGAGTTGTTTTGGAAGCGAGCCAGCAATCCCGAGTAAATGTGCCCCTCGACTGAGTCGGGGTCCAACTGCAGGGCCAAAGTTAGCGCCTGGTCGGCCATTTGCATCTCACCGTGATCCAGGGCCCATTTGCCGACGGCCAGCGCGGTACGCACGTTCTGGGCGTCGTTCTGCAGTGCCCGTTCCATCAGTTTTTTTGCGTTGGCCGACTTGCCTGCCTGCTCATACAAGATCGCCATGTTGATGTCCGGGTAGGCAGTCGTCTCGGGATCTGCCGCGTGCAACTGTTTGAAGACGGCAAACACGTCGCGTTCGTCGTCCAGATTATTCGCCATTTTGAACATCACGCGTCCCAACCGTGTGAGTCCCAGGGCGTTCTGAGGATCCAGTTGCCGTACCTTATCGAGATACTGTTTCGCGGTGGGCCAGTCTTCTCGGATTTCCGAGATCGATCCCAGGCCGCTGTAGGCACCAGTTACCAGGCGGTTTTTTCGCTTGTCGTTGGCGGTGTAGTTTTCAGCCAGTTCGAGCGCCTTGTTGTAGAGCAACTGGGCTTCGGCATATCGTCGACCCTGCAACGCAAATTCGCCCAGGTACACGTAGGGACCAGGATCGGACGGATCTTCCTTGACGGCTTCTTCAAGGGCCATTTGGCCGGGTGCCAACTGCTGCAGGCGAAACAGTATTTGGGCCAGCATCATGTTGGCCGGTGGCAAGTTCGGGTTCTTGCGTCGCGCGGTCGCCAGGGACTCGCGGGCGTCGGCCATACGGCCACTCCGCAATTGGTCAATCGCCGCATCGACGTCCTGATACTTCGGTCCATAATCGTCGACGATGGGTTCTAAAATCGACTCGGCCGTAACTTGAGTCTGGGCCTGCGCGATGGTGGGGCCGCCCGCGAATACGAGCGAGGCGACTAAGAGCAGGCCCCCCACCCGAAAATGCGGGGCAGATGCAAAGAGAGCGGTAGGACAGGGACAAACCATGAGGTTACCTATCTGATTGAAGGTGATCGACGAGTTGAACAGCTCAGAGAAGCGGCGAGCCTCACGAGTTGGAGGAGCTGTTGCGTGGGGGGCAAAGCGAGGCCCTAGCCCTGAATATAATTCTTCAGGTAATGATTTTCCATGCTCAGCTGGCGATGTTGGGCTTTTACGATATCGCCAATCGATACAATCCCTACCAGCTGACCACGGTCCATCACGGGCAAGTGGCGGACGCGATGTTCGGTCATCAGCCCCATCACTTCGCCGATCGGTTCCTCCGGATTGCCGAGCACAAGCTCGATCGACATATGATCCTGGACTTGGCACTCGGTGAGAGGTCGATCGACGGCCGCCGCAGCGCGCAGGATGTCCCGTTCGGTGACGATGCCCAGCAGCTGACCGCCCTCTACCACCACGAGCGATCCACAATTGTGTCGCACCAGGAGATCCACGACGTCTTGCAACGTGGCCGTGGGCCACACAGTGTAGACTGCACTCCCTTTGCTTTGCAGGATGTCTCGAAGCTTCGCCATCAATCATTTCTCCTCAGAAGGACCGAGCCGCGTGCACTGTCGCGCAAGACGAGAGAGAGGCGCGACCGCGAACCGCGAATGAACCACTGGATCCAAGGCCCCTAGGATAGGCTGGAACAAGGGCCAACGTCAAATTTTTTCAGGCGATGGCCGGGCAGCATACTGCAAGCATACCTTGTGATTCTATTCACAAAGTTGCGCAGTACTTCACAAAGACGCGTAGTGCACTGCCGCAGGTTGGCCAACGGACGATTGCAAAGCGGAGCTATTGCTGGCCTTCGTCGTGCGTCGAACTGGATGACCAGCGGGGAGGGTATTCGACGATTTCTAGTCGTCGAAAGGACAAGTCCGTCGTGGGATCGTGACCCTGTAGCATGATGGTACCGGGAGCCAGTCGAAGTCCTTTGCGCGGATTCTCGTCCGGTGCCCGCGTATCCGTCCAGTCGGTGACGGGATATCCGTTGACCCACGTCGCAACGTGCGGACCTTGAACGATCAGCGACAGCCGAAACCAGTGGAAGTCATCGGCCACCACGCGACGCGCGTTGACGCGTCGAAAGATTCCGCCGGTTCCACAATCGACCGGCTGGCTGCGATCGTCGTTTCGATAGCCGTTGTGAATCTGACACTCGTAGCCCATCATCTCGGCGCCGGGAATACAGCGAAAGAACACGCCCGAGTTGAGTTGCGGTCCATTCGAGATGCAGTCCAATTGCAGCACGAAATCTCCGAAGCTCTGTTCGGTTTCCAACTGGCCGCGCCCGTTGTGAACGTGGATTTCACCAGCGTCCGTCACCGTGAACTCGCTCGCCATTTCGGGATATGTCTTCCAGCCACTGAGGTCCTTGCCGTTGAATAGCGGCTGCAGTCCCAGCGGCTTAAGTTTGACGTTGCGAAATTCCACAGGTCCCGAATTGTGTTGCAGTCCAATGTAGCCGAACCCCAGCGGTGTCGGGTCGGTATAGTCAAGGATCAATTGGCCGTCGAGCATGATCTGAAACCGACTACCTTCGGCACGAACTTCGTACGTGTGCCAGGTATCCGGCGTGGCGGCTGCTGCGTTGACTTTCTGCCGCTGGACAAAGCTGCCGGTGGGGAACGGATTGTCTAAGGGGGCGATATTCAGTTCATAACAATCGTTGGCGGGGTTACGAGGTTGCGGCGGTGTCCTCAGGAAGACGCCACTATTGGTTGCTTCCGGAGCGCGAAAATCGACTTTGAGCAGGTAGTCGCTGTATTGGCTGGTGGTCCGCAACAGGCAGATGTCGCCAGACGTTACTTTGATGGTACCCTGTTCCACGGTCCAGTCGGCCTGACCGGCCGGTTGCCAGCCAAACAGGGTCTCGCCATCAAACAACAACAGCCAGCCGTTGGCCTGTTCTTCGGCCGTTAATCGATTGTGTTCTTGCCCCCATATTCGGTTTGGCAGGCAACTTAGCGTGGCGGCCCCAACGACCGCGGCAATAACAAAACGGCAGGAACTCATGATTGCGGTGCCTTTCAGTGGTTACGCGGCGAAGCGGCGCCGTCGCTACGCGAAAATCTCGAGCCGCGCGTCGCAACTAGGCTGACGCATCCGAGCGGACTCGTCAATCTCCACTTCGATACAAATCCGATTGCGTATCTGTAACAAGGGCGTGATATCGAATCGTTGCTCGCCTGGCTCAAGGTGTCCCAGCGGTTGGCCATTGAGTGACAACTGGCCGCACAAATCGCTGTGGATGCGCAGATGGATCTGAGATGTGGGCTGCAATCCCGTGGGGCGATGGAAGCTTCGTTCCAAGCGGGCCGGGCCGCGATATTGTGGCGGCAATCGATCTCCCAAGCCGTTCGGGGCCTCGAAACGTCCCATTGGCTCAATGGGTCGCGGATCGTCCGCCGAGGCCAACCATAATTGCCAGGGACCACGCAGACGAATTTGGTGGTTCGGGATCATACCGCGTTGCCCCTCGCGTCGACGGCCGCATGAGCGGACCGCTAAGGCGCGACGAAATCGCCCACGACACTCGCCTGCCGCACTTGCTGAGTGCTCAATTCCCGGACTCGCAATACGACTTCAATGCCGCGCAGCGGATGCGTGTAAGGAGGGCTGGTTTCCTGTTCGAAGAGATCATCGACCACAAATCGCGAATCGTAAGCCGAATTCGTGTATTCAGCCGGTGGGGTGACTTGGGAATCGTAGCCGTCGGTGCCTTCATCTATGGGACCGGTCCCTCGGGTGTTCTGGTCGATGCCGTCCCGTTCGTACAGCGTCGACCACGTGCAATAAACACGAGGAGCATTTGCCACCGACGGTAGCCAGGTACCTGACCGCGAATGAGGCGGGCCAGAGAAGTGCGAGACGATGGGGAATCGCAAGCCGCCGTTGCCCGTGACGTTGTAACCCAAATCGACATAGGCCCCAAAACTCTCGGGGTAGGTGCTGGGGGTCTGCGGATTCATGGGCTTGGCAACCAAGTGAAAACCGGGGTCGATCGGTGTCACAACGTACGCCGATCCGCTGCCCGGCCGATAGACTGGTGCTAAAGGGTCGAAGACGCGGACGTCCATTGCCAAAATATCGTTCAACAACACGTCGCTGCGGTCGCTGGCTGGAACTAAGAAACGGCGATTGAGCAGATCGGGAAACGTTAGGGCCGGCGGCGGATTGATCATGAAATTGCTCTGCCAGTGTGCAAACCGATTGCGGCGGATCGACAAATCGGCCAGCGTGTTGGCGACGATTTGTGGTACGATCGAGCCGCGACCATTGTCGACAAAATCGGGCCGCACCGACAGATCGTTCTCTCGCAAGAATTGCACGAGTGCCTCGGGTGAATTGAGCGGATTGGACTGTTGAAAAGCCATCAACCGAGCCCGGACTTCGGGGGCTGGCAGAATGAGCATCACGCGACGCATGATGACCAATTCCGTGGCCCCCACTGCCAGACCACCGGGGCCTAATATGGGCCGGACCCACCACACCACTTCGGCTAACGGCGACTCGACGATTTGACCCAGGAATCGTCCGCGAAACGGTTCGCCCGGGCTGCGAATGGTACCCATCCATGTATCGTCCACGTCGCCCATCACCCCCCACAATTCCTTGGCCATCGGCAGGGTCATCGACACCGCCGTGGGATCACTCGTCGTGATATCGCTGAGCGGCAAACCGTTCAACAACAAATCGGGCCCGTTTTCCGCAATATCCCGATCGGGCACATCGTCGCCGTCCGTGTCGCGGTCCGAACGCTTGCCCTCAATGATCTCGAAGTAGCCGGGAGCGGTCAGCGGATTGGCAGGTGGCGCGGGCTTGAGTGTCAATTGGTCCAAATCGGACTGCAATTGGTTTGACGCCATCCGCAATTGTGCCGACAGCTCCAAAATCGATCGGCTTTCGTTGACATTTCCTCCGAGCAGATCAAACACGCGGACGATGGCCAGGATGACGATCAGCGTCAGCGCCACCGAGACCAGCAGCTCGATCAGTGTCACGCCACGCCGCCGAGATGCGAGCAGAGAAGAGGGGCCAATTAATAATGCCACGCGGTGTCTCCCTGTTCCTAATGCAATGTCACGGCCGGTTTTTCGCTTGGCGGAAGTGGAAAACGCTCGCGCTGCCCCAGGGCAAGCTGTACTCACCCGAGGACGCATGGCGAAAGCACCGACCAGCGCCGCCCCCGTATTGTACGGCCACCCCTCATTATGATGCGTCGGCCACCGGAAAGCGACGGAAAACTGCATGCGCAGTGGATGGACACCCCTCAATAGCGTGTGGGGCTCGGTGTGGATCTACCACCCCCTGGTCCAACTTGTGGCCACTTGCTCCCGGCGGGAGAAACAAGCTTGCGCAGTGACCGTCGCCACCGTGTTTGCCCCAACACGGCCCACGTTGCCTCCGTTGACATCAAATAACGGTCCCAGCTGACCCCCTATGTTCTGATTCGACCGCAGTCCACCTGTCCTGTCAAGTTGCCGTGAGGGACACGCACCCGCCCATGACGGTGGCTGCGCTGCCGACCGGCGCGGGGACGACTGCGCGTCCGTGTGGTTTTCGAAACCCTGTTCTGCGTCGCATTGTCGCTGCGGCGAGGTTTCCGTAAACTACTAATCATAGTCAACACGTTTGAACAGCACTTTTCAGGTTTTAATCATTCGCAGGCTGAAGCACGGCTGGAAGCGTCGTGTGGTACGAGGCGGACGGGGTCCGGTCTGAAGGAGTGCAGATGCATTATCCGCTGGTCGGTACCCGGGACAGTCAACATCGTGTCCAGGGAACTCGGCATGGCAGTCGCCTCAAACGCATGGCAAGTGCCTCATCAGCCTGGTGTTGATCCTAAATTCAACTCTAGCGCTGCTTTCCACCATACATCGGTGACGCTCGATCCATCCGCACTGGGTATCTTCGTCGAACGACGCATGGCCAATCGTGTCCAGAGTTCACCGGCGACGGCCCTGGAACGATGGTCCTTGCCCGTGTGGCTCAGGACACGACACGAAAGAGCTCTCGTTGTTGCTTTTGCGTTTGTTGTCGCCGACAGACAGCCGATGCGACGTCAGGGGGACGACACGACACATGACAGGGCAAATGGTCACGACCGACTGGCACAGCGGACTCGGACTATGGCGTTGGAGGCGGAGGGGATCTAGGGTGATGCGAACGTCTCCCGTCGGTGAAGTGCTCGGCCAGCGCCGCCACCTTCCACCCCAACGGAAATGGCTACCCGTTTTGGTAGCATGTGGACTCGCCTTGCTGGGGCAGTTCGGCTGGTCTCAGCAGGCTGCTGAGACCTCTCGTCCCGAAACCGCGGCTGTGCGCGACGTTACCCCGTCGTCTCCGGAGGCGTTAAGTGCCTATTCACAAGCTGCCACCTATCAAAACAATCGTGCCTTTGATCTCGCTGCCGAGGCGTGGCAGAAATTCCTGGAGGCTTATCAGGACGATCCCAAGTCGGTCGATGCGCGATACAACTTGGGCGTGTGCTATTTGGAGCTAAAGGATTTTGGAAAGGCACGCGCGACACTACAAGGGCGCTGGACCGAGGACAGGACTTTTCTCGACGCGAGGATGCCTTTCTGAATCTGGGTTGGGCGATCTACACGCTGGCCCTCCAAAATCAACCAGCGTTGTTCGCCGAGTCAGAACAGGTGTTTGGCAAATTGCTGAAGGAGTACCCTCAGGGAAAATACTGCGACCAAGCCTGGTTTCTGCGAGGCGAATCGTTTTATCTGCAAGGCAAGTGCGCGGAGGCGGCCGATGCCTATCAACATCTAGTCGACGAACATCCCGGCTCCAACCTCAAGTCCAATGGACTGTATGCGCTCGGTGTGACCTTGGAGGAACTTGGCCGATTTGCCGAGGCGGGAACGCTATACGATCGCTTTCTGGACCAGTTTGGCGATAACACCCTGGCCCCCGAGGTGCGGATGCGGAAGGCCGAAACACTGCTGCAGGCGGGTTCGGTCCAGGAGGCCTGCGCAGATGTTCGCGGAGGTGAGCCATGAGGCGGATTTCCCTCAGGCCGACCACGCACGTTATCGACAGGCCTTCTGTGTAGCTCGCCAGGAGCATTTTGCCGACGCGGCGGATTTGTTCGCGGGGCTGACACGTGATTTTCCCGAATCGCGCTATTCGCGGAAGCCACCATGGCGGCCGGCCGGGCCTATTTTTGCGCCGAAAAAAACGATTTGGCTGCGGAGTGGTTCGAAAAAGTGTTGCAGGAAGAAGGCCCCGCTGTCGACGAGGCCGCTCATTGGCGATCTCGACTGTGGCTGCGGGCAGGGGAACCGGAGAAGGCCCTCGAGTTGATCGGCGCTGACCTGCCTCAGGCCCAAACCCAAAACGATGCCTTCACCGCCAACCTGCGAATGGACCAGGCGGACGCGACCTATGAACTGCCGGATCGCAAACGCCAGGCCCTGGAAATGTACACCGGCTTGGCCCGTGACCTGCCCGACCATTTGTTGGCACCTCAAGCACTCTACAACGCCGCCTTCGCCGCGTTGGAACTCAAAGAGTACCGAAACGCGCAACAGCTCGCGCAGGATTTCCTGTCGAAGTATTCCGAGCACAGGTTAGTGCCCGACGTGAAAAGGATTGACGCCGAGTGTCTGCTGCAGTTGGGCGATTCGGCGTCCGCCGCCGAAACCTTCGCGCGGCTGGCCAGCAACACCGAGGATGCGGCCGAGTCGGGGCGTTTACGGTTGCGTCAAGCCGTGGCGCTGTACACGGAAAAGGAGTACGACAAAACGATCTCGCAATTGTCGAACCAACTCGCCGAATTCACCCAGCCGGACGAACGGGCTGAAGTGCTGCACCTGATCGGAATGTCGCAGTTTCGCTTGGAAAAGTTTGCCGAAGCGAAGGCGGCATTGGAGCAAGCCTTAGAAGCCAGTCCTCAGTGGCGGCAAGCGGACGAGACGCTGTTGTATCTGTCGCGCGCAGAACGACGACTGGCGCGATTGCCGATGCCCGCGCGCTGGTGGAACGCCTATTGAACGATTTCCCGGATTCAATGATCCGCGACCAAGCCACGTTTCGCTTGGCGGAATACTGTTACGCCCTGGAGGATTATCCCGCGGCTGTCAAGTATTATCAGGCCGTTGCGCAAGACTGGCCTAACTCGACTCTCGTCCCGTTTTCTCTCTACGGCGGCGGCTGGGCCGAACTGCGGCAATCACATTACGACGAGGCGGAGTCTGCGCTGAATCAGCTTCTGTCTCGCGATCCCAATCATGCGCAGGCCACGCCTGCGCTCTATGCCCGCGCGCTCGCCCGACAGCAGTCCGGCCAGTTTGATGCGTCACTGGAGGACCTGCGCGACTACTTGCAGCGGGACGTAGGACAGCGTGAAAAATCGGATGCCGCGTACGTGCGGGGCCTATGTCTCGTGGGACTGAAACAGTACGACCAGGCGATTACCACCTTGGACGCGATACTGCAGCAGAATCCGCAATACGAGGCAGGCGACAAAGTGCTCTATGAATTGGCGTGGGCACTCAAATCGACAGATCAATCGGATCGAGCCGTCGCCGCCTTCCAGCAGCTCGCCACGCGCTATCCGCAAAGTCCATTTGCCGCGGAATCGCTGTACCATTCGGGCGAGTCCCACTACGATGCCGCGGAATACGATCAGGCGATCGAGGCGTATGAAGCGGCACGTAAGGAGAAGGTCGTTGATCAGGACTTGGCAGAGAAGATCCGCTACAAGCTGGGATGGGCGCTGTATCAGACCAATCAATTCGCGGCGTCGCAGGCCATGTTCGCTCAACAGCTCCAGCTTGCTCCCACCGGAGAACTGGCCGGCGATGCACTGTTTATGCAGGGTGAGTGTTTCTTTAAACAGGGTAAGTACGAAGCGGCTTTGCAGCAGTATACGTTGGCTCGAGACAAGTCGTTGTCCAGCGAACAGATTACGACCCTGGCCTACCTGCACGCCGGACAAGCCGCAGCCCAGCTGCAGGAGTGGCAGCAGAGCTACGATTGGCTCGCTGGGATTGCCAAGCAGTATCCACAGTCTCCCATGCTGCTCCAGATCGGCTATGAGCTGGCGGTCGCACAGCAGAATCTGGGCAATATCGCGGAGGCGGAACGGTTATACGGTTCCATCGCCGACCGAGCCACCGGTGAGCTCGCCGCCCGATCCCGGTTTATGCTTGGCGAGGTCTTGTATGCCAAACAAGAGCATGGGCAAGCAATTCGTGAGTTTCGCAAAGTGATGTTCGGGTTCGATCAGGCCCTCGATCCTCAGGTCGCCCCCTGGCAGGCGAAGGCGGGTTTCGAAGCCGGGCAATGCGCTGGGGTGCTGGCTTCCCTGCAGACGGGCCGCAGCGAACGTCAACAGTATCTGGAGCTGGCAACACGGTTTTTCCAATACGTGTTGACCCGCCATCCGGGGACACAGGAGGCCACGTCCGCCGCCGAACAGCTTGATAAGTACGAAGGCAATGCCCGTTAACTGCGGATCATACGGCTTCAGTTTGTCAAAATTTTTATTAGAACGTCGCTTCCCCTTGGACATCTAAGGGTCCAGTCGTGAAGATAGAAGGATTGATGCGGGGTGAGACGAAAGACCGCCGGCGCCATGTGTAGTGGGCGTTTTTGACGCCGTGCAGTGTAGGCTGCCGGTGCCTTGCCGGATGACGGATCGATTCGAGCAGACAGAGGTTAAGCTTTGCGCAGTTTTCATTGTGTGATTCGCCGATGCATCTTGGGCGGCGCTTTGCTGGCGATAAGCGTGGGGGGCGGCTACGCGCTGGCGCAGGAACGCGCGTTCGATCCCTTCGAGGCTGCTACGCGCATGCAGCCTTCCGCGGAACCTGAGGATATCGGTCCGGCTCCCTCGGCATCGGCAAAAGATCCCGCGACGCCGGATCCGGCCGCCAAGAAGATTGCGCCGACGCCCTTGGATCTATTCAGCCTTCTGCTCAAAGGGCGGTGGCTGATGGTCCCCATCGGCCTAATGTCGGTCATGGTGATCATGCTGGTAATTGAGTGCGCGTTGGCATTGCGACGGAGTCGCGTCTTGCCGGAGCCTTTGTTGGAAGGCTTGGCCGAATTGGGGAGCGTGCCGGGAGTCATGGATCCGCGTTGCGCCTATCGGCTCTGTCAGCAGTATCCATCCGGCGCATCCACGGTGATTCGCGCCATGCTGCTGAAGATCGGTCGACCTCATTCGGAAGTCGAACATGCGGTTGCGGAAACAAGCGATCGGGAAGCGGAGCGTTTGTACGGCAACGTACGATGGCTGAATCTGATTGCGGCCGTCGCCCCGCTGACCGGGTTGCTCGGCACCGTCTGGGGCATGATCCGCGCCTTCTACGATACCACACAGATTGCCGCCGGACAGAACAAGGCCGACTTCCTGCGCAAGGCATCTATGTGGCGTTGGTAACGACCTTAGGTGGTTTGGTGGTGGCCATTCCGGCAGCCGTGTTCGCACATTACTTCGAAGGTCGAGTGATCAAGTTGTTCCACGAGATCGATGAATTGTTATTCAATCTGATGCCGCAGATCGAGCGCTACGAAGGTCGGATGCGGGTCACGCCCCATTCGCTGAGCAGCGCTGACGACCCGCCAGAAGAGGCCGCGACGGATGCGACGGTGCCCGAGCCGCGCCGCGGTGCCGCGAAAGCAATGTGAGGTGGTGTGTCGTACGTGGTCGCCGCGATGCGATTTCGGCCGGTGGATTCGCCAGCATCGTAACCGTTTCGATGTTGTGTTCCTGTGAGGGCAAATGGTGGCTGTCAAGATTCGCAAGAGTATGGTAATTCAGTCGCTGAGCTTGACGCCGCTGATCGACGTTGTGTTTCTGTTGCTCATCTTTTTCCTGGTGGCGACGCGATTTGCCGAGGAAGACCGTGAGTTGGACGTGCTGCTGCCCACGGCCAGTGAGGCAAAGCCGATGACGGTCAAGCCGAAAGATATCCAGCTGAGCATCGATGAGGATGGCAACTATTTCTTGGGAGCGGGCCACGGGATGAGTTTGGCGGAAGTCGAAGCCGCTCTGGCCAATGCCGCAGCCAACAATCCTCTCAGCCAGACCGTCGTGATTCGTGCCCATCAGCGATGTCATTGGAACGCCGTCGCCAACGCGGTGAATGCCTGCCATCGCGCCGGGCTATCCGATGTAAAGACGTCCGTGCAGGGACAAAACTGACACGGTGGTCAGGACGTTAAGAGGCCGTACGGCCACGCGGAGGTAAGCGAGGGAACGATGGCGATTAGGCGTCACACGGTTCGCAAAGTCGCCCTGCGCAAGAGCGTTCGCTGGAGGAACGTCTGTGGCCCGCCGTGCTCAGTATTTGGGGGCTCGCGGTGTATGCCGCGGCGCTGGTTCGCCATTTTCTCGACGACGGGTCGCCGGCGGGCACTCGACGTTGGCAGGTGGCCTTGACGTTGTTGATCGGCTGGCGCTGACCGCTTCATTGGCCGTCGGCTTCAGTTCTCCCAGACGAATTCGACGAGGTCTGGTGTTGGCACTCTGCGTTAGCTTAGCGCTGAACCTGTCACTGATGGTCGGTTTGTCCTACATCCACTTGGTCTCGCCTCGTCAAATCACGCAGGCCCATGTGCCGGCCAAGAAAGAAAAGCCTCCCGAGAAGAAGCTTGAGGAATACTATCCGCTGGCGATGGAGGGAGACGATCGTCCCGCTCAACAAGAACGACAACCGGTCTCGACTGGCGAGCCCAAATTGGATCCGCGGGATTTGATTCGCAAGACAAGTGTCGCCTTGGACGAGCCGTGGCCGCTGCGCCGAGGTGGTCCCTGCGACGCCGACGTTGCCGTCCTTGGCGGCCATCGACCGTCAGGAGGTAATCGAGTCAGCGCCGCGTTGCGCGGAACTGGAAGGCACGCTCAGTCGACAGGAACTTTCGGTTGAACCGACCTTGGGCAATGCAGGAGTGGACGTACTGGAAACGCCTCCCGCCTTGCAAGACTTGCCGGTCGAGCCAGTCGCCGTACCACTCACGCCATCGCCCCCCGAGCGCTGACCAGCCTTTCCGCTCCCGACGCGATGTCCCGCCCCGCCGATGTTCCCGTTCCGATCGACCCGACCATGCCAGAGCGTGCGGTGGACCTCGCCGCTCAAACGTCACCGGAATCACCGGCAGTTCCGACCGCCGTTCTGCTACCGCGCGAACCCTTGCGCGTGGATGCGGATAGCCGGCCAGCGACCACGGCCACCAGGCCACGTCCGCCGTCGCGTCCGCGTGCCGACTCGCTCGATCCTGTCGTCACGGTACGCTCGCCGAGGCACGCGACGACTGCGGTTACACCGTGGGAGTCGTTGCCCGAGATTTCCGAGGCGAGAGAGGTTCCGGATGTCTTGAGGCCCGAACGCCATCGCGTGACCACCTTTCCATCGGACAGCGATCCGCGCACCGCGGAATCGTTGCCGCGCCGCCCGTCGGCGACCGATTACCAAGCTCCTGCGATTGTCGACGTGCCGTTGGTCGAGCCCAGTTCTCCGGCCACCGCGGACGCGAGTCCCGAGCCGGTGCTGGTCCCTCGACAACCCTCGGTGGCTCTGCGCAGGCCCCTTGGGTCTGGTCGACCCAGTCAACGGTACTCGAGGAAAACTCGCTGGAACTTCCTCTCGCCGGACGCTTGCAGCGGGCGGAGACTCCTGGTTTGGCGGCGACCGCTTCGGAGCCGAGCTACGACTTGGCGCCGGAACCTCGCGGCTCGTCCGTCCCCCAAATGCAGTCCCCCACGAATCGTCGTTCCGCGTCGGTTCGGTCCCAGCGGTGCGCGTTGGCCGAACGCATCCGTACGATGGGCTCGCATGTCGATTTGCCTCACTCCGGCACACCCCAGGTCGCTGAAGGACCGGCGGTTTCTCCCGTCGAAACGGCGCAGAGTTCGGCTATGCGGCTCGATTCAGCTCGATTCCCGGAAGACATAAGCCAGTCGATTGGCGTCCCGATCGAAGTCGGTACTCAGCAGCCGTCTTCTCCGGCACCGACGACGCGGATTCAGGCCGGTGGGCTTCCTGACGTCGTCCGCCCCTCGACCCAGCGATTGACGACGAATCGCTCGGACGGCGGGACCTATCGACCGGCGTTGCCCAGCGATGTAGTGCGACCGGAAGTGGCGTTGCCCGCGGAACCGGCGGCCTCGCCCGCCGCCGCATCGTTGGCGAATAGTTCCGGGCCCGAGCCGCGCCGGACGATGGCCGCTGCCCCCGACGTTGCACCCGCGGCCACTCCGCCCGGTTTGCCTCAAGCCGATTTCCCTTTGGGGCCGGCTCGCACCCCGCGCGTTCAGGTAGCCGAATCGTTGCCCGCACCGCAGAGCCCACCGGCGGCCTCGGCCGAACGGACGACCACGCTGGACGTGCGACCGCCGGTCGAGGACGTGGCCATTCCTGCGGCACCGCGCGACGCTGCCGTGGTGCCCAGCACGCCTCCGGCCGCCGCGACGGCGATCGATCCCGGTCCCATCGCGGATCCCTCGATGCTACCCCAACCGGTGCGTCCAGCGGGAGACTCCGGCCCGGAGGCCGAACTGGCCGAGGTCCGCGTCGTCCCGTCCGCGACGCCGGATGAGGGGCCGGCTAACAACGCGGGCAGCGAGCTGCCGCAAGTGACCGACGTTGCTCGCAGGCCGACAAACTCAATCTCCCCGCCGACTCGCAGGGCTCTACCCATGGTTCGCGACACGCCGACCGACGTCGCGCCCCGCGCGTCGGCGCGGCAGTCGGCTTCCACACAGATCCAAGCGGTTGGTCCGGCTTCTGTCGCCGTCACGGAACCGATGTCGCGCACGACGCCCGGTGCACTGCCCGTCGAGGTCGAAGCCGGACCTGGGGTGGGTGGCTTATCCAGTGATGTCTCGACCGACATCGGGCTGCTGCATCGCCAAGCCCAACCCGACAGCGATCAAGTGGTCGATAGCGTGGGACGGTTCTTGCGGCGCCCGGTGGGGGGACCTCTGTCACTTGACAGCCACGTTCCCATTCCAGCCCGGGCATATGAAACGCGCATGAACCGGCAGGGGCAGCGACCGGCCGGGGGAAACGGTCGTCCGTCGCCGCGGACTGAAGAAGCGATTGAGCTGGGCTTGGTTTACCTGGCGGAACACCAGCGCGAAGACGGTTCGTGGAGCCTGACCCAGGCTGGGGAATCGGCCGCGGTCGTGCGCGAGAAACCAATAACGATTCATTCCGATGCGGCCGCCACGGGGCTTTCGTTATTGGCATTTCTCGGAGCAGGCTATCACCATCGCGCGGACAAGTACGGCGATGTCGTCCGAGACGGCCTGCAGTATTTGCTGACGCACCAACAACCCAATGGCGACTTGTTCGTCCGCGGCGATCTCGAGTCCAATCGCAGTGCATGGCTCTATAGTCATGCGATCGCAAGTATTGCCTTGTGTGAAGCGTTCGGCATGACCCAGGATCCGGAACTTCGAGAACCCGCGCAGCGGGCCGTGGATTTCATTGTGCAAGCACAGCATCCCCAGCGCGGAGGTTGGCGGTACGCCCCGGGTGTCGGATCGGACACCTCCGTATCGGGCTGGATGGTGATGGCGTTACGCAGCGCCGAATTAGCGAATCTGCACGTGCCAGTCGACACCTGGCAGCGCGTCGACGTTTGGCTGGAGATGGCAAAGGCATCCGAAGAGTGCCCCGAGTTGTATCGGTACAATCCGCTGGCTCCCAATACGCTCTCTCAAGGACACGGTCGGCGTCCCACGAAGACGATCACCGCCGTAGGACTCTTGATGAGGTTGTACACAGGCTGGCGTCGCGATGATCTTCAGATGATCGCAGGCGCCGACTACTTGATGAATAACCTGCCAGCCATCGGCAGCCTGCGTGACCCACAACGCGATACGTACTACTGGTACTATGCGACTCAGGTCATGTTCCATATGCGTGGTCCGTACTGGGAACGCTGGAACGCAGAGCTGCACGAGTTGCTCACGTCGACGCAGCTGCAAATCGGCGAGTTGGCTGGCAGCTGGGATCCTTGGGCTCCCTTGCCCGATCGCTGGGCACCCCATGCCGGCCGATTGTATGTGACAACCATGAACCTGTTGTCGTTGGAAGTCTATTATCGCCACCTGCCGATCTACGAAGACACTTCGCGATAAGCGAGTGCCGCGTCCCGCTACTGCGGGGCGTGCCGTTTCCGGCGAGGAGCGCCATCTCCCGCGAGGAGAGGCGACTCCCGCGGGGAGAGGTGGCTCACGTAGGTGCCTTACGGGTTGGCCGGGAAGAATGGGAACAGTTGGCGAATCTCAGCGGGGCTCGGTTGGCGACCGTATTCGCAGATCTCAAACGCTTCGGCATAGCCCACCCGCGCGGCTTGGTCGCCGTAGGCCTTCGACAGCTGTGGCGCGAAGCGCGATGCGGTTGCGGCGAAACGCGACTTGAAGCTGTCGTAGACCGCCCGTTTGCGTTCCGCTTGTGCCGTGGCGTCGGTCGGCAATTCACTGATGCCGCTACAGCAACCGCCTTCGTAAAACTGGGACGCCAACGCTTCCACGGCGGCCAACTTCTTTTCGACCACATCGTCGATGCTGACGACCACGTCGGCACTGAAGGGGTTGGGTTTTTGGAAACGGTCTTCGAAGTACAGGAAGACCGGGTTCTTTTCCAGATATGCCGTGTCGGGGCAGAAGTACGGTACGGTGACCATGAAAGCCGCGTCCTGTACCAAAAGGCCCACATTGCGGTGGTCGGGATGATAGTCGTTCGGCCGATGGCACATGACAACATCGGCGTTCCAACGGCGAATAATACGGGTGATTGTCCTGCGATTCTCCAGGGTGGGCATAAGTTCCCCGTCATGGATATCCAGCACTTCCGTCTCGATGCCCAGAATCTCAGCGCAGCGTTCGACTTCCGCCACCCGACGTTGAGCCAAGGGGCCTCCGGCCATCTGCCAATGCCCAACATCGCCATTGGTCACGGAGACGAACTTGACGTGATGCCCTTGACTGGACCACTTTGCCGCGACCCCGGCGGCACGCAGCTCGCAGTCGTCCGGATGCGCTCCGAAACAAATAATTCGCAGCTTGGCATCTTGCGCTTGAGCGATCGTCGCGTAGGCACATAGGAAAGTGGCGACTAGAACGATCCAGGCGGATTGGGAGCGGCACAAGCGGTGAATGGGATTCTGCTGAAATCGCATGAAACTGTCCTCCAACGGGAAACAAATCGCAGGAAAGCCGGATGATAAGGCAGGATCGCCGGTCGCGAAACCATTTTTTGTTGAGGCGGCGTTCAGCCCGTCTGTCAACCTCCTGATAATGGCGACTGACTGTCGGCTCACGGTCGATATCTGCCGGTTATTTCGGTTGGTGCAGCGTTAGGGAATCGGTAGATTTGCGAGTAGCGGCGGTGACGGTCGCATCACGTGTGAAGCGGTGATCGTTTTCTTTCGTGCTGTGACAGTCGTGACGCCGATGCAGGATCAACATGTCGAGACGGTAAAGCGGACGAGATGACTGGAAATAAGGGACATGATCCGCTCATCCTCAGAACGAATTTTGGACACCGTGTCACCGAGTGGAGTTGTCAGGAAGAATAGGAGCGTCCTCGTGAGGCCTCGATGCATACACTGCGGCTCATCATTGCCGCGCCGGGCCGCGTTTTGCCATCGCTGTGGTCATCCGATGGCCAGTGAACCTGTGACAACCGTTGCGGTGGGGAAACGCCGTCGTCGCCGCCGCGATGCGATGACTCACGTCACGGACCGAAGTGATACGCCCGAACAGGTCGTGTGGCATGACACGTTTTCCTGCAAGGCGTTGATTAATCAGTTTCTAATCGGCATCGGCCTGACGATTGTTGTACCGTCAATGGCGTTGCTATGGCATGCAGACGGCGTCACCTGGATGTGGTTGAGTGCCGCCTTCGTTTTGGGTTGGGGCGGCTTGCTGGCCTGGCTGCTGTATCGCCGACTTGACGTCGACTACATACTAACCAACCAACGTCTGATTCATCGACATGGCATCCTAACTCGTCTCCATCGACGAATTGAAGTTATTGATATCGACGACGTCAGTTATCGCCAAAGCCTGATCGAAAGTATCGTGGGCGTGGGGACGATCGAGATTATTTCGAGCGACATAACGGATTCGATCATTGAATTGCCCGGCATTAATCGCGTTAGCGAGGTTGTGCATGTGATCGATGAAGTACGTCTGCGCGGAACGAATCCGTCGAGGAATTCACATCGAGGCCGTTTAGCTTCGCGAGTCAAGATTGCCTTTCGGCGGGGACTTCCAAGTTCCTTCCACTCGACGGCGAACGTGGCCGCAGGCCGATGGGTGATACTCGTCACGAGGCTCGGCGAGACGGAGCGACGTGATTACAATAGCGCCACAGTGCTTCGTCCCCCAGGAGATTGTAGAGAGATGACGGACGTACCTCAGGTAATGGCCGATGGTCCCTTACCCGCTTGGATTCTGCGTGCCCTGGAGGATCGTGTCGAACTGCGAGATTGGGTTGATCGACCCAACAGCGCGTATCGGCAAGTTCAAGGTGTATTCACGTATGGCCACCCGACGGTTAGCGCCGAACTCATGGACCGCTGCCGGCGCTGCGCGTCATCAGTAATCATGGCGTGGGTGTTGATCATATCGATGTTGCCGCGGCGTGGCAGCGACGTATCCCGGTGGGAAACACGCCGGATGTGCTCAATGGCGCGGTCGCCGACTTGGCCTTTGCCTTGTTGTTGGCGACTGCTCGCCGAATGCCAGAAAGCATTCGATTAGCGGCCGACCCGGCGACCACGCATTTTGATCAGTCCGAATTGCACGGACAGGAAGTCTACGGCTCGGCACTCGGCATTGTTGGGTTGGGACGCATTGGACAAGAAATTGCCCGTCGCGCCAGGGGATTCCAGATGTCCATCCTCTATCACAACCGCCATCGGGATCAAGTTGCGGAACAGCAATTGGGCGCCGAGTACCGAGACTTGCCACATCTATTGGCCGAGTCGGATTTTGTGTTGCTAACCGTCCCGTTGACGGACCAGACGCGAGGATTGATTAGCGCCGTGGAATTGGCGCAGATGAAGGGTTCGGCAGTTCTAATCAATCTCGCTCGGGGGCCGGTCGTTAATACCGATGATTTGCTGGCGGCGCTGCAGACAAGACAAATCTGGGCCGCTGGACTCGACGTAACGGATCCCGAACCACTACCGCGCGATCATCCGCTGTTGTCCATGCCAAACGTGGTGATCACGTCCCATATAGGTAGCGCGACGCGACAGACTCGTCAGAAGATGGCCGATTTGGCCGTGGAAAACCTCCTTAAGGGCGTCAACCTGCAGTCATTAGTCCGTGCGGTGTCGTCGCCCGGATAAGCGGTGTACCGATGCAAGCGTAAGACGGGGCCCATATCGGAACGTTGCGTACGGCTTGCTTCCCGTTGATGCGAGTCCGGACATCGCGTCGCCGTATAAGCTTGTGTCGCCCGATACGTTCTGATACCGTAACTTACAACCGTGCCGTGCTTGTCGCCGAGGTCCGTCGACCGTTTTGGAGACGGGCAACGACAACGCCTTATCTTTGCGAAGGATCGTTACCGCCGACGTTCGCTCGTTAGGTGTGCATCCAGGAACGCATAGGAGCAGGTTTGCTATGACGTACCGCAAGCCGTCGGGTGTGACGTTACTCGAGCTGTTGGTCGTGTCTGCAATCATTGCTCTGCTACTATTGCTTCTGCTGCCCGCCATCAATGCCGTTCGCGAGCTGGGGCGGCGAACCCAATGCATCAACAATCAACGCAACTTGGTGGTTGCCTTGATCAACTACAGTTCGGCGCATGGTTCGTATCCGACGGCCGCTCCGTTGTGCGACGCTCGCGTCTACAATTCGCTTGGGCGAGAAGCAGGTGTTTCATGCATGGGGCCGAACTGGGCCGAACAGATATTGGGGCAGGTTGAGGAAGATCATCTGTACGAAAGTTTGGTATTGTGTGTCCGCGATAACTGGCATGCAGCGGACGACTGCGTTAGCCGACCTGGGAATCTCGGCGGCCTGACACCGGGATACCTGATTTGTCCAAGTGCGAGCGAAAACCACAGGCTGCACCGTTCAACGCGTACGCGGCTGGAACAGTTGTCCAAAGCGAACTATGTTGCGTGCTTGGGCTCGGAGCATTATCGCACGGCGATCGAAGATCAACGATTGGTTGTCCACGACAAAGACGATCGATTTCAAGTGGGCGTCATGTCACTGCCGCTGATTCCCGACTATCAGCGTCTGACGGAGCTGACGTTAAAAGGCAAGATCAAGGGAGACTGGCGATTGGGGCACGGAATTGGCGTCTCGACGGGCAAGATCAAGGACGGCACCTCGCGTACGATTGTGCTCAGCGAAGTAATCGCGTGGGACGGTAGGGAGGGAGCCGCCACGTCCCGTGACATCCGCGGCGTCTGGACGTCCGTATCGATGGGAGCGAGTACGTATACCCACAAGTACGGGCCTAACAGCGTGATGGCCGACCGCATTAATGGCTGCGATCCCAATATCCCCCGCGAGAACCGCATGTATTGTGAGCTGGCCGTAGCGAGCGGACCGGACGCTGCCGAAACCTGGGCGTCCGCGCGGAGCGCGCATCGGGGTGGCGTGGTCGCCGCGATGGCCGATGGGTCCGTACATTTCTATGCCGACGACATTCATTTGCCGATTTGGCAGGCGTTGGCGACGCTGCGCCGGTGCCGATCACTAATCGCCTCGCGTCCCTTGGTTGGACGGACCAATAGGCCAATCGATGTCCCGCAAACGCCCCGCCAGTGCGCGATGCGCAATTGGTTACGGACAGGCCACTGTGGCTTCTGCGCAATACAGCGATTTTGGATCGCCACGTTCGGCCAGCGTCGTGGCCAACGTGGCAATCGTTCGTGGAAGCACACCCTCAAACACGCGTTGCCCATTGGCCCAGATTTCCACTGGTTGATCAAGATCGAGCATCGTGTCGTTAGCGCGGATTTTTACGTCCGCCGTCTGGTGCGATTCGACCTCGATCCGTTGTCCCGAGCGCTGGGCCGTGAGCAACGCACGGGCAATCGCTTGTTCCGGCGAAACGGCGAGCCAATAAAAGCGGTGGTGGGTGACGTCGTCCTGTTGCCAGACGACCTTTTCGGGAAATGGATTTCGCCGGAAGCGTGCCATCCAATCGAGGGCTTCGGCGTCTTCATGGTCCATCCAGTGGCCTTTTCCTTCGTGGATTTTGACCAGATGCACGTAGCCCTGCGGGTCGGCCTGTTCCAAAGCGTCCAGTTTCTCGCCCCAATCGGCCGCGACTTGGTTCCGGTTGTACGCCGCATCCTTTTCACCCATATGGAGCGTGAAGGGCAGGTTTCGCAGTCCTAGCGGCAGGGTTTCGTTAGGATGACCAGCCATCATCGCGGCGGCAGCAAATCGGTCGGCCATCCGCGGCGCGAGCTGAAATACGCCGTCGCCACCTGCCGAATATCCCATGACGTAAACGCGATTCGGATCTACGTCCTCCAATACAATCAGATCTTCAATCAAACGATCGAATAGAGGATCGATATGGGCTTGATGCCAGAGGTTCCAGGTGTCGGTCGGTGCGCGAGGACTCAGGTAGATCCCTTCGGCGGGCTCGTACAATGTCTTCTGATTTTCCCATTGGCGGTCGTTTACGCGCGGGGAGGTGTTACCGCCGCCGTGCAACGAAATAAACAGACTACGACCGTCCGCAGGCTTCTCGCCAAAGGTCTTGTAGTCAAACCGCATGTGCCATTGTCCGTACACAAGCTCGCGTTGTTGGATCTCCTGGCGGCGAATCTGTCGAATCCGCGCCGCGTGGTCGCGCCACAACAACTCGCTGGCAACCTGGACGTCTGCATGCGTCAGCGGCACTTGTGCGAAGCGTTGGTCCGCGATTGCGGGACGGTTGTCTGGTGTTGACGAATGCAGGAAATCGTCCAAGGCTTCCACGGCAGCCTTCGATGCCGCCGTTGGCTCTTGCAACTCCGATTGCGCCTCTTCAGCGCCGCCATCGGAAGTGGGGATTTGAGCATCTTGCACGCGGATCGTTACCAACGGCTGCGGCTCGGTCGTATCGATTCGCGTCCGTGAGATCCGTTCGTCGTGCACAACTTCAATCTCAAACACCTGGTCTTTGGGCAACGGCACCGTCACGTGATCGTTCGCGTCGAACCGCTCGTCTTTTGTTTGGCCTTGAAAGACAATCTGACCGGAAGCGTCACGGACACGGAAGTTGGCGGCGCAACGGTCGTGGCTGGTAGCGTCAATCACACGGACCATGATGGGAGTCTGTCCGACGGGCAATTCCTGTCCCAGGCCCAAATAACGGTCGGTCACGTTGACGGCTCTGACGTAATCGATCGAACGGTCCCAGATCAAGGGAAATCGCAAGGGAGTGGGACGAAAGCTCACCGCATAAATTGCATGCCGAGGCACATCGCGTTGGGCCGTGGCGGCACGATCGACGAACCAAGCCTTGTCCAATTGGTCCCCCGTCGCTTCCGCGGCGCCCGTGAAATGCCAGCCTTGATCCCAGACTTCCACCCACGAGTGATTGCCGCTGCGATCGGACCACATGGGGATCCCAACAAATTGCGCGGGAACGCCGACGGCCCGACACGCGTCGATCAGCAGAATCGACAGTCCAGTACAGGAAGCCAAGCCAGCGTCGATCGACTCATAGGGACTTTGGTCGGCTTTGGGACGACGCGTGGAATACTTGACGTTGACCAGAGGGAACAGTTTCTGATTCAATCTCGCAGCCGCCACACCCGGGGATGGGACGTCGGCGACAATCGCCTTGAACCGCTCGTAAAAATCCTTCCGCCACCGATCGCGACGTTCATTGATATTGGCATATGGCAAGATGTCATTCAAAAACACCTCTTCGGGGATCTGGTTGTGCCACGGTGCTTCGTGCCAGGCGAGGTAGGCATACGCGACATTTTCTAGCAAGAATTCGGCCGACAATGTCTGCAGATCGTCTGTCGGCATGAAACGCACTAAGAACTCCATGCCCTTCCGCTGATCCGTGCAACCTGCTGGAGCGCCTGTTCAACCTGGTCCCGATTCCCAGCCGCTCGTTCCAAGGCGTCCGCGACCGGTGCGGCCGGTTCTGCTGTGGTAGGAACTGTCAGGGAGCCGACCAGCAGCACCGACACAGTCAGTCGCGAGAATAGTTTGTGCATACGCCGCATGGTGGGTCCCTTAGCAAAAAGACAGAGTCAAAAGGCGCGGAACGCTCGCCCCCGTACAGGCGAATCCGCCGCCACGTGACTTGCCCCATTGTAGCGCCATCTGCACAGCTTGGCGAGCTGGCTGGTCAATCGTTTGACCGCGAATTGGCCTAGTTCGCCGGTACGTACTCCGCGTTGCGTGTGGGATCTTTGGCACCGACCTGTTGGCGCCACTGATCCAGACGTCGCCTTAGGTCGTGCGGCCCGTTCCGGTTCCTGTTGCGCTAAGTTGTTCGACTCGGACAGGTCGTTGTCAAGTCGATAGAGCTCGACGCGATCTCCTTCATAGTAGTGGATCAATTTCCAATCACCATGTCGAATCGCGCTGGCGGGTGTCATGCGCGTGTAGTAGTGAGGGTAGTGCCAGTACAGCTCATTGCGCATTAAATGCTCCGTGGGATTTTGTAGCAGGGGCAACAGGCTGTAGCCATCCTGAGGTTGAGCTTCTTCGGTCGACAGATCGAGCCCTTCGCTCAAGGTGGCGAAAAAATCTTGGGAACAAACTGGTTCGTGAGTCACGCTACCGGCCCGAGTTCTACCCGGCCAGCGGATGATCAACGGGACACGCAATCCGCCTTCGTACAGCGTCCCTTTCCCGGCGCGTAACGGATGGTTACTGGTGGGGGTAATCGATCGGACGGGAATGTCGACGCCTCCATTGTCGCTGGTGAAAATCACGATCGTGTTATCTTGTAACTGCAGATCCGCAAGTGCATTTAGCAGGCGGCCGACGTTGTGATCCATGCGGTGTACCATGGCGGCGTAGCGAGGTTCGCGATGAAAATGACCCGGGGGGTGACGGCGCATGGTTTCGACCAACGGGGCTGGCGCTTCAATGGGACTGTGTACCGTATAAAACCACATGCTCAGGAAGAAAGGCCGCTCGTGGATCTGATGCAGTAATGCCAATGCCTGGTCTGTCAATCGATCCGGTAGGTAGTCGTTGGGTGCGCCAGGGGCGACACCCGGCACGTAACGAAATTGGGGATCAGCGTCGTTCCAGCGACCGCGAAAGGGATAGAAAAACGTGGCGGGGGCTCCCCAAAACGTTCCCCCAATATTGGCGTCGTAACCTTGCGTCTCCGGATAGTATGCCGCCGTTCCCAGATGCCATTTGCCCACGTGAGCAGTGAAATAGCCTTGACGGCGCATGCATTCGGCCAACGTCGTGGCTTCAAGTGGCAGATTTGCGCGCGACGGGGCATCGTGGAACTCGCGATCGCTGGGCCCACCGTCGACGGCGCCTTCATGCCAGATTGTCATCTGTAGGCGTGCTGGAAATTGCCCTGTCAGGATGGCGGTGCGCGTCGGTGAGCAGACAGGTGCGGCGGCATAGGCCTGAGTAAATCGCATCCCTTCCGCCGCCAACTGGTCAATGGCAGGGGTTTCGTAGTAATCGCTGCCCAAGCAACCAAGATCAGTCCAGCCCAAATCGTCGACAACGATCATGACGACGTTCGGCCCGGTCTGGGCCATCACGGTCGGTTGCGCGGCCATCCACAGCAACCACGCAGCGATGCGCGGTCCCGGCGATCGAAACACGTGAGGCAAGGCGATGAGTTCCCGGACCGATCATCGAGTCGACCTCCGCCACCGGCCGTTGTTGGTCGTCTCGTGCAATTCGTGCTCTTGCGAAAACCATGGCCGACTCTCCACAATGTCATTCCCGAAATCCTGAGCCGCGTCGCGTCGTCCAATCGTACAGGAGAAATGCAGTTGATCAAAATCGCCGGAGTCCAATTTGATGTCCAGCTGGCTCGCACGGCTGATAACCTCCAACGAATGCTTGCTTTTCTTCAGCGAACGACCGAGGCCGGTGCAACGCTCACGATCTTTCCAGAATGCGCATTGACCGGGTACTGCTTTGAATCGGCCGAGGAAGCGCGGCCGTATGCGGAATCGATTCCGGGTCCGGCCACGGAGGCCTTGGCACAAGCCTGTCGCCGGCATGGCGGCTACGTCGTGTTTGGCATGTTGGAATCCCACGACCAGGCCCTCTACAATGCCGCAGTGCTGGTGGGGCCTAAGGGAGTCGTGGGGGCGTACCGCAAAATCCATCTGCCCTTCCTGGGAATTGACAAATTCACGACCTACGGCGATCGCCCGTTTGCCGTGCATACGGCGGACGACCTGCGGGTCGGCATAAACATCTGTTACGATGGTTCGTTTCCGGAAGCAGCGCGGTGTTTGATGTTACTGGGAGCCGATTTAATTGCCTTGCCGACCAATTGGCCGCCTGGCGCGCAATGCGTAGCCGAGTGCTCGATCCGCTGTCGGGCATTGGAGAACTCCGTGTATTTTGCCGCGGTCAATCGCGTCGGAAATGAGCGGGGTTTCGACTTCATTGGACAAAGCCAGATTGCCGATCCGAAGGGCCGACTGCTGCACTGCGCCAGTCGCGATGCTGAAGAAGTGTTCTATGCGGACTGCGACCTCGAGCTGTCACGTCGAAAACATCTGGTGCGAGTCCCCGGCGAACACGAAATTGATCGACTCGCCGATCGTCGGCCCGAGATGTACGAACCCTTAGTCGCCCCGCACCAACTGCGTTCACCCGGACGATGACATCCATCGCGCGGTCGTGGCGGTGGCTGCCGCGCCTACAGTGGGTCTAGTGAGACCCCCATTGCAGCAAGAAATGGATTTGAGCCCAGCAAAGCAAGCGAGACGTAATGATGGCGGATCGAGTTCTAGCTGTTGCCGCGCACCCGGACGACATTGAGTTCGTAATGTCGGGTACGATGATGCGATTACGGGATGCCGGATACGAGCTGCATTATCTCAACGTGGCGAATGGCTGCTGCGGCTCGACCGAAACCGATGCCGAGACGACCGCGCGCATTCGACGCGTTGAGGCACAACGCGCGGCCGCGTCGCTGGGAGCCACGTTTCACGAGAGTCTTACGAACGACCTGGAGATCTTTTACGATCGATCGACCTTGCTGCGGCTGGCTGCCGTTGTCCGCCAGGTCGCACCGCGGATCCTGCTAGTGCATTCGCCTCAGGACTATATGGAAGATCACGTCAATGCCTGCCGCTTGGCGGTGACTGCCGCTTTCAGTCGCGGTATGCCCAACTTTCCCGTCGACCCACCTCATCCGCCGGTCGATCAAGAGGTTACGGTGTATCACGCTCAACCGCACGGCAACTGCGATGCCTTATGCCAACCGATTCACCCTCAATTCTTTGTTGATGTCACGGAGTTGATGGAACAGAAGTCCCAGTTGTTGAGCCTCCACGAAAGCCAGAAGAAATGGCTGGATCGGAGCCAAGGAATGGACTCGTACCTGGCGACGATGCGCGACCTGTGTGCCGATGTGGGACGGTTATCGGGGCGATTTCGCTACGCTGAGGGTTGGCGTCGACATTCGCATTTGGGTTTCTGTGCTGCGGACGCGAATCCGCTACTCGCCGCCCTGCCATCTTGCGTCGTGGAAACAATAGACAAGGAGTGCGACGGATGACCAGTTTTCGATTGGACGAGAATCTGCCGACGCCGCGACTGCAGATTTGCGCCGAGGTCGTACAACGCAATATCCAGCGGATGGCCGACTACGCTCGTCAACATGGCTTGCAATTGCGTCCCCATACGAAGACGCACAAATCACTGCACGTCGCACGATTGCAGTTGGAGGCTGGTGCATGTGGGTTGACTGTGGCCAAGGTCGGAGAGGCCGAGGTAATGACGGAGGTCTGTCAAGATGTGCTGCTGGCTTATCCGACGGTCGATGCATATCGCTGCCAACGAGTTGCGGAATTGGCCGGGCGCATGACCATGCGAGTTGCATTGGATTCCTCGCTTGCCGCGGAAATGCTCAGCCATGCGGTGCAAGATCGCGGTACCACCGTGGGCGTGTTGGTGGATGTCGATATGGGGTATCGACGCACTGGAGTGCAGTCGGTCAGCGATGCGGTGGAGCTGGCCCAGGTCGTCGAGCGACTGCCAGCTGTTCGACTGGATGGGATAATGACGTATACCGGACACATTTTAGGAGATGCCGCCGCGCAAACTCGCGCCTTCCACCAATTCGGTGCGCAGGCTAGCGGAGTTACTGGACGCATGGCATCGGGCCGGCTTCAACGCAGAGATTGTGTCGAGCGGCTCGACACCCGCGGCTTTTCATTGTCATTTGGCCCAACACCTTACTGAGATCCGACCCGGTACCTACGTCTACAACGATCGGAATACGTTGCAAGGTGGTTACGTATCGCTAGATGACTGCGCAGCACGTGTGGTCGCGACGGTCGTGAGCAATACCGTTGCCAATCAAGTGGTACTCGATAGTGGCAGCAAAACATTGACCAGTGATCTTTGTGGGCCGGCGCCCGACAGTGGCTACGGATGGATCGTGGAGTACCCGGACGCCAAAATCGTGCGGCTGACCGAAGAACACGCCCAAGTCGACGTCTCCGACTGTCCGCGGCCTCCGCGATTGGGTGAGCAGGTCACGGTATTGCCAAACCACATCTGTGTTTGCGTGAATATGCAATCCCACGTTTGGTGGCAAGAAGCCGAGCAGCTACCCCAACCCTTAAAGGTGGATGCCCGTGGACGACTGACGTAACGGAGTATTTTTACTTACCGCGCCAAAAGGTTTTGCATCCTTGTTTTCCGGCGAAATTTTGGCAGCGTCGCGGAGGAAATATTGACGCGATTTGGTCGATTCGCTTATATATGAACGCACTGGCGGCAAACGCCATCGCCAACCTTCAATCGGTGACGAACTGAGGAATTCACAGGAGGGCACGAACATGCAAGATCCGCCGGGTCATTTTGATTGAGGAGCTGATACCGGCGAGCTCCTCGTGACGTGTTGATTTCGTGCCGGGACTCGTTCTTCCAACCGACTCCATATCAAAAAATCCCCTTCTCGCTCGTCGTGAGAAGGGGATTTTTATTGCGCGCCGACGTCTCAGCCCCCGAACAACGTGACGACTCGGCGTCAATCATTCTTGGGGGCCGGTAAATAAGGCCAGGCTGGCAGTGAAGCCGTGCAGGAAACTCAGACCGCCCACCGGCCCGATCTCACCCTGAGCGAAAAAACCGGCCAAGGGAATGTCTCCTAGTCGCTGTGCTACACAATTGGCGTCGTGATGGGGATCGGAAAACAAATGCGTCCCTCGGCCATTGCAGGAAAACAACAAGGCGGCTCGAGGCAACTCGTGTGATGGTAGTTGCGACAGGAGTTGGGTGAGTTCCGCGGAGGCCGATTGGGCATCGCGCAAATGAAACTGTATTGTTTGCCCCGGACGGACGAAATCTCCCACGGCCACGATCCCCGTTTCGTGATCCACGCCCAGCACATTGCGGACCAGGAAGTCACCCATGGCGAAGTCGTCCTGATACTCGCTAACCACACGTCCAATGTGCAAACCGTGTTGCAAGAGCTCTTGTTCGTGTGTCGGCAGTTGGCGATAGATCTGCTGCAATTGCTCCAGCGCGGGCTTGCCGCCCAATTGTTGGATCAGGTTCCGTTCCGACTGCGTTACGACCAGTTTTTCTCCAATCGGGCGACAGCCTTGGGACACCAAACTGGTAACCCGCATGCCGCCGCCAATCATCCAGCCGACCGCCCCGGTTGGGCGTGACTGCCGACCGAGAAACAATCGGTTGTGTCCCGGCGACGTCGCCCCGCTGGCCATGCCGCCTAGAATGACTGTCCCCGGGTGCTCGTCGTTGATCTTTTCGAGCAAATAGTCGGCGGGAAAACTAAATGGGTCGGCCAATAACAAGAGCGTAGCCTCCGTCGGCCAAGTGTTCACGATTGCGTCCGGCCAGCCGACAATCGCCCCGCCCTCGGTTGTGCGTTGGAATTCAAGCGCTAAGGGCGTGAGTTCGATCCCAGCCCCGCGTGCCGCCCAAAGCGATAACGCCGGTCCGTCTTCAACTTCGCGACGCGTGCCGATAATGCCAACCCCCGAACAACCCAACACGTTGTCCGTGCCTAAGCGATCGGCAAGTTGTTCCGACAACCGATCCCAGGCGTCGGCATAGTCATGCGACACGAAGACGACCGCGAGATTTGCGTTACCTGCCAACTGATCGCGAATTTCGGTGACCACCTGGTCGACGGCAGCTTGGAATTGAGGGCGGACCGATATCGCGGCCGCGAATACGGGGCCAGGGGACGGAACAGGGCGATTCATAAAGGCCTTCCATGCACGGTCACGATCGGGACGGTGTCCGGTCATGATGACGGATTCACGCCAGATTCTCAAGTTCTCGACGGTGGTCGACGGATAATAGGGCGTCACGAGTTCGATGCCCGAGAATCGGTGGGGCGGCGACTCGACGATACGGCGAACCGCGATCCGGCGCGTCGCGGTCGCACGCTACGTCGGTCTGAGGCATAATGTCGGCATGTGTCGTCATTACCAGACATTGCGACTCGAGTCTGCGGCGCGTATTGGCCGTGGTATCGCTGTATGCTGGCTCTGTGCTGGCAATGCCTGCGGGTTTGACCACACACGAGCGAACGCAGCGATTGGCGGCGCAGTTGCGCCAAGAATTGGCAGGAAGCTCGTTTCATGTGTTCGTGGAGAGTCCCTTCGTTGTGATCGGTGACGAAGCTGAAGAACGAGTGCAGCGCCGCGCGGCCGGCACGATTCGATGGGCCCGATTGCAGTTGCGCCGAGACTTCTTTCCGTTGGATCCGCCCGATCCGATTCAAGTCTGGTTGTTGCGAGATGCCGTCAGCTATCGGAGCGTGTCCAAACGGCGGTTTGGCGTTTCGCCTTCGACCCCCTTCGGCTATTTTTCTTCACCTCACAAGGCGCTAGTCGTCAATATTGCCACGGGCGCAGGGACATTGGTGCATGAAATCGTGCATCCTTACATGGCCGTCAATCTTCCCAATTGTCCAGCTTGGCTAAACGAAGGACTCGCGTCCTTGTACGAAGAATGCGGCGATCGTCAGGGCCGCATCTGGGGATATCCTAATTGGCGCTTGCCACGCTTGCAGACCGCTATCTGCGACCAACGCCTCCCGTCGCTCGAGACGCTGTGTCATTCGTCTGCTGCTGAGTTCTATGCTGATCAAAGCGGTTTGAGTTACGCTCAGGCGAGATACCTTTGTCTGTATCTTCAGGAACATGGCAAGTTGCGTGAGTTCTTTCGCGTGTCGAGAAGGCGTTGATAGCGATCCTTCCGGCTACACGACACTGGGGCGGGTGTTGGGCGAGGACGGATTCGTTGACTTTCAGCGGCGCTGGGAACAATTCGTGTTAGGGCTTGACCCGATGTAAATGGAGATTCCCCATGACGCGAGAATATAGCGTGGTTGCCGGACTGATGATGCTGTTGGGATCGTGGGCGTCGCCAACCGTCACGTACAGTCAGGTGGTGCAGTTGCCCACCTGGCGCGTGTTTGCCGTGGACACGTCCGTGTTGGTACCTGACCAGGGGACCGCGTTGCTGGGCGGGGTGAACTATGGCCATCAGGCTGCCGTGACGCGGCGGGGATTACCTGGGCCGGTGTCGTCCGTTGCCCGCCATGCCTCCGCGGGCACGGCGCAAGTATCGGTGAAGGCGACCATTATCGATCATTCAGAATGGGATGCGGCACTCAGGGCACGTGCGCAGGCCAAGCGCGGGCTGCAAGGCGAGCGTGATCCTGTCATCGAGCAAGCGAAATGGCTGACTCAACAGATTCGTGCGACGTCTCAAGACGACGAAGGGCGCGTTTCCATTGAGCATTTAGAGCACCAATCGCGCCAGCTTGCCACTCAACAGCAGCTGCAGCAAAATCAGCAGGCCTGTGAGATGTTGCGGCACGGCGATGTGTGTCGGTCGCGGCGTCAGTACTCTACTGCGCGGATGTTCTATCGCACGGCTTGGCGCCAGAGCCAAGGCACCCTACGCGAAGAGGCTGCCGCAAAGCTCGCGAATCTGCGAGGTGCCCAGGCGCGGCTAGCGCCGACGACGCGAGAATGACCCCGACTACGCCGTCGACAACGTCGACAACGTCGGGACTCGGGAACGAATCAGAGCGCCACCGATCACGGTTGCCTTCGTCGAGGCCCGCCCCGCGGTTGGGAGGGTGTTCGCGTGCCGTCGTGGTTCGCGGTTGGCCGCGCATGGGGGCGGCGAGGTGCAGTTTGAGGCCGGTCGGCTTGGCCAGTGACTTCGAACAAAAAGCGGCTTGGCTGAGTCGGTCGGGGTTTGCCCCATTTTCGCCGTGTGAGCGCAAAGGACAGCGTCAATCGCTCTTGCGCTTGTGTGATGCCGACGTAGCACAGCCGTCGTTCTTCATCGATCGAGTCCGCTTCGCCCTCGGCTTCCACGGCCACACTTCGCTTGTGAGGCAATAGGCCCTCTTCCAAGCCCACGAGGTAGACCTGGGGAAATTCCAGGCCTTTCGCGCTGTGCAGGGTCATGAGGACGATCGAATTACGGCCCAGCTTTTTTTCTTTATCGCGATCCTGCTCTCGGCCGGTTAGCATCACCTCGTCCAGGAAGCCGAGCAGCGAGGGCTTTTTCACACGGTCCGCGTATTGCGCGATACTGTTGACGACCTCTTCAATCGCCGACCAGCGCGACTCACAGGCATCGACGTCGTCTTTGTAGCGTCGTTCGATTTCGCGCCGGTAGCCGATCGCCTGAATCAGTTCGTTGACTGTCGCCACCAAATCGTCGCGATCCAAACGGCGACGAAATCGCTCGATTAAGTCGACAAATTGCGCGGCACCCTCGATTGCCGGGCGACTGAAATCGGGCAAGCGACTGGCGTGAGGCAACACGTCCCACACCGGTTGACCGCATTTGACCGCTTCATCGACCAGAGCCTTGACGGCCTGACGACTCAGTCCCCGGGCGGGCATGTTGATAATCCGTAATAGCGCGGCTTCATCATGCGGTTGCACCAACACTTTCAGGTAAGCCAACAGGTCGCGAACTTCGCGCCGGTCGTAAAACGACATGCCTCCGATCAGGGTATACGGCAGGCGGGCTCGTCGCAGTTCTTCCTCGAAGACGCGAGGCTGTTCATTGGTGCGAAACAGGATGGCAAAATCCGACGGCTCGACACCCGGCTTCTGCAGCTCGCGGCCGATATCGGCAATCACCTGCTGGGCCTCGGTCGTCTCGTCCGCCAGCTGAAGGATTCGAGGTTTCTCTCCGCCGGGACGCGCTGCCCGTAGCGTCTTTTCATGGCGCACGGGATTGTATTTGATCAGGCGATTAGCCAGCGTCAGGATCTGTTCCGTGCAGCGGTAGTTTTCTTCGAGCCTGACGACTTTTGCGTCGGGCCAGTCCTCGCCAAAGCGAAGGATATGCCGGACTTCCGCTCCGCGCCCAGGCGTAAATCGATTGATCATCGTCGCCGACAACGCAAAGATTGCGGTGAGGTTTGGCCAAGTGCCGCACAATCCGATATTGGCTGGTATTGGTGTCTTGATATTCGTCGATCAGAATGTGATCGAACCGCTGGGCTTCGGCCTGCCGTGCCGACGGAAAAAGCTCGAACAACTCTTCGGTACACAGCAGCAGATCGTCAAAATCGACGGCTCCGACGGCCTTCAAGGCTTTCTGATAACGTCGGTAGGCAATCGCGGCCAAATGTTCTTTGTCGGTGGAAGCCAAGTTCAACGCCTGCTCGGGCCGGACAGTGCGATTCTTCCACTGACCGATCATGCCCAGCAGATCTGCCGGGCGGAGCTGAGCCGTGGCGACATTGATTTCGCGCAGCACCTGGCTGGCGATCCCCTCTTGATCGCTACGATCGTAGATGGAAAAACGCTGGGGATATCCTAACTGCGTAATGTGGCGGCGGAGGATGCGGACGCAAAGGCTGTGGAATGTGGAAATCTCGGGAGTGTCCTCAAGGCGCTTGGGCAGCAGAGCCCGCACCCGCTCGCGCATCTCGTTGGCCGCTTTGTTGGTGAACGTCACGGCAAGAATCCGATCAGGGCGGATCCGCGCGAGATGAGCCGGGCGATGCGGTAGGTTACAACGCGCAGTCTTGCCGGTTCCCGCGCCCGCCAACACCAGCAAGGGCCCGGATTCCACCAGCACCGCCTGCCGCTGGTCGGCGTTGAGCTGCTTAAGCATCGCGTCAATTCTCATCGACCCTCCCTGCTTCCTTCGCGCCGTTCGTCGCCGCTCATCCGTCCCATCCACTGCCGACCCGCCAGCGCGTGCTTTCACCGCCGCTCTCCCAGAAGGAGAAGGTGGCTCGCGCTCACGTCCCTTCTCCCGGCAGGACAAGGTGGCCAGAGGCCGGATGAGGGGCGTGCTCTAGGGTGCTCCAATTCGCCCTCACCCGCCGCCGGCGCAGCGACCTCACCTAGGGGGGAAGAGGTGACTCGCGCGAGTCGCTTCTCTGCGGCCAATGCCGGAGCGACTAATATACGGAAAACAGGAAAGTTGTCAGGCCCGGCAGCGACTTTGAAGTGACGACCTTGACGCTATCCTTTTGAAACTTCTATATTTTCGGTTTGCCCTCTATCGATTGGGTCATGCCGTGGGGCCTGTTTGTCGGGCCGACCCGGCGAGGCGTCTGTCAAAGAAAAGAGTCCGGGAATGAAAACCGAACGGCGGCACGAGCTGCAAGAAAACGAATTGGCCAACTGGTTAGGCGAAAAGATTCGCAAGTTCCAGCCGTACGGCAGAACCGTTCTCGGAGTGCTGGTATTGGCCGCGGTCGGGCTGCTGGTGACCGGTTATCTCCGGTCACGGAATGAACAGGCGAAGCGTGCCGGCTGGTCGGCCTTTTTCGGGGCCATGACCGTTGCGGATCCGGTCGCTTTGGAGGAAGTCGCGGAAGCCTTCCCAGATACGACCGCAGCGGCCTGGGCATTGCAGCGGTCGGCCGACCTGCGACTGGACCAGGCGCTGCGAGCTGTTTCAGGACCGGCAGGCGGCGCAGCAAGATCTTCAAGCCGCACGGGAACTCTTTGAACGCGTGTTGACCGCGTCCAGCGACCCAATGCTCCAGCAGCGCGACGTTTGGTCTGGCCAAGTGCCTGGAGTTCCAAGGTGAATTTGAGCAGGCGGAAAAGTACTATTCTGAAGTGACGTCAAAATGGCCCGATTCGCAGTTTGCCGACTTGTCTCGCGAGCGACTTGATCAATTAAAGCAGCCGGCGACGCAACAATGGTATAACTGGTTTGCTGAACAGAAGCCGGCGACGAGTCCCCTAACCGATCCTGGCATGTTTCAGGACTTGCCCAACCTGCCAGAAAGCCCCGATCTGCAGATGCCCGCTCCCGGCCAGCTCCTGGAACCCGGCAGTTCGTCGACGACAACGCCCGACCCGGCGCGGCGGTACCCCCCACGGTGCTCGATTTAGGGACCCATTTCCCGGGCGATCTGCCCGACGTCGGTCCGATGCTGCCGGTGCAACGGTACCTGGCGACGACGGACCGGTTAAATTGGATCTGGGTGATGAGCCGCTCACCCCGGCCGATTCGGAGCCCGTCGAGCGACTGCAGCTCGATTTGCCCGGTGAGGAAACCAGCAGTGACCCGAGCCTTAACTTGGACACTCCACCGGCAGCGAGCGACGAACCGATCGAACTGGATTTGGATCTACCCGATACCGCACCAGAATCGCCTTAGTTAGGTGAGTTCGTCTGCCAACTCCAACCCGGAAACCGTGCGTCTGGTCGCCGAAGATCAGCAAGCCGGCACGCGTCTGGATGCCCTTTTCGGCCCATAGTTTCCGGCATTTAGCCGAGTGCGTCTACGGCAGCTGATTAATGCGGCTCAGGCCCAAGTGAATGGGAAACGCTGCAAGGCGGCGTATCGCGTACGTCCGGGCGATGTCATCACAATCGAGTTGCCTGAGCCGTCCCGCGAAGGTGCGCAGCCGGAACCGGAAAACGTGCCCCTGGACGTCTTGTACGAAGACGAACGACTGGCGGTATTGAACAAACCGCATGGCATGGTCGTGCATCCCTCGAAGGGGCATTGGAGCGGCACGTTGACTGCCGCCTTGGCCTATCGCTTTGGTCAACTCAGTCAGGTCGGCGGCGCAACGCGACCCCGGGATTGTGCATCGATTGGACCGTGACACCAGTGGCGTGATTGTGATCGCCCGCGACGACCAAGCTCACTTGCACTTGTCGCGGCAGTTTGAGCAGCGGACGGTGGAAAAGGAATACTTTGCCATCTGTCGCGGACAACTCGATCGAGATCGGGACTGGATCGAACAACCGATCGGCCCGCATCCCTATCGGCGCGAGAAGATGGCGATCCGCGCCGAGCACGCGGCCAGCCGGTTGGCCAGTACGTTTTTTGAGATCGACGAACGTTTCGTGGGTTTCTTGAGTGCGCGGGTGTTTCCCAAGACGGGGCGGACCCATCAGATTCGCGTGCACCTGGCACACGTAGGTTGTCCTGTGCTGTGCGACCCGCTGTATTCCGGACAACGGCAGTTGACGCAGGGCGATCTACTCCGCGGGCGCCGGACGGCGACGTGATCCTTAACCGACTGGCACTTCATGCGCGACGATTGGATATCAATCATCCGAGCGATGGGCGGCGGCTGTCTTTCGAGGCCCCGTTGCCCGCCGAACTGCTGACGGCGCTGACGCTACTGCGGCAGCTGCGGGCCGTCCGTTGACGACGACTCATGTAACCGCGTTTGCGATGCGACGCGTTTTCTCTCGGCCTTTATTCGGCCGACAGCCCCAGCCACAAATGCGAACGCGGCCCTTGCAAACCGGCTGACAGCCACCATCTGCCCTGGCGGAAAGAGGGCGCAAGTTAGGCCGAGTTCTGGTCGCCGTACACCTGATTGGCCGCCGCGACGCTGGAACCGCGTGAGAAACCAAGACCTTGTTCAGCCAGCAATTGTTCCAGCGCCACCGAGAAACACGAACACGTTCGCAGGGCGGGCGACCGTAGCCCATCAGTCCGATCCGCCAGACCTTGCCCTTGAACGCACCCAGGCCCGCGCCGATCTCGATGCCATACCGCTGCAGCAAATCGCCCGCACGCGGGCATCGTCGACGCCGTCGGGAATGCGGACCGCGTTGAGCATGGGCAACAGGTGACCGGGCTGCGCGGCGTATTCCATTCCCAGGGCGGCAAGGCCCGCCTGCAGCGCACGGTGATTGAGCATGTGGCGCTGGAAGCAGGCGTCCAGGCCTTCGTTCAGGATCAATCGCAGCGCTCATGGAGTGCGTACGTCATGTTGATCGGAGCGGTATGGTGGTAGACCCGGTCCTCTCCCCAGTACGAGGACAGGAGCGTGACATCCAAGTACCAGCTCTGCACTTTCGCTTGCCGTGAGAGAATGGTCCGGACGGCCTGCGGACTAAACGACACCGGAGCCAGACCGGGGGGGCAACTCAGGCATTTTTGTGTTCCCGAGTAAATCGCATCGATGCCCCATTGGTCGACTTCGACAGGAATTCCTCCCAACGCCGTCACGGCGTCAACCAGCAGTAGGGCGCCGGCACTGTGAACCAGGTCGGCGATCTGTTCAATCGGCTGCCAGGCACCTGTGGAGGTCTCGGCCATCACCAGTCCCACGACCTTGGGTGTGACTTTGCCCAAGACGTCCTTTATATCATCAACCATGAACACCTCTCCCCAAGGACGTTCAATCCGCGTCACTTCGGCACCGGCACGCGCCGCCACATCGGCCATGCGACCGCCGAATACTCCGTTGATGCCGACGACCATCGAATCGCCGGGCTCGATCAGGTTGACGACCGTCGCCTCCATTCCCGCCGATCCCGTTCCACTCACGGCGAACGTCATGGGGTTTGTCGTGCGGAATACACTGCGCAGCATCCCCTGCAACTCGTCCATGATCCGCAGATACGCGGGATCGAGATGTCCGAGGGTAGGACGCCCTAAAGCGTTGAGGACATTTGGGTGGATATCGCTGGGACCGGGGCCCATTAACGTGCGAATGGGTGGTTGGATCGAGGGGGGGACCGTCGTCATGGATGGGTACCTCATCCGCTGGGATCGGGCATCACTGAGCGTTTCGTCGCCTATCACACCGGCTCGCCCCCGCCCCTACTGTCGACGCGGCAGCTGACCGCTCGACGGCCGGTGCCCAATGCGGATCCCTATGGTTGTATCCGCCCATGCCCAGCTCGGCCAGCCCCAGGGGCTGGTCACGACGGCGTCTGAGGTGAGTGAGGGGTGACGCTTGTATTTCCGCTTCCTGCGGCCGCCGTTTTGTCGTACCGGGGCACTTCGGCGGCGATACTCGCGAGTTATAATGCGGCCAGTGGCTCGTCACATTGCTCGCAGAAAATGCCAGCTCGCGGTCAGGCGATCTGAGCGACGATCACGACTTGGTTCCGGGCAATGTGGTGGGATTCTTGTCAGTTTCTTGGGGGGCGATTGGTTTATGTGTTTCCTACAGTGGTTGTTGTATTCGTTCGTGCGAACTCGGTGCTCGCATGGCTACGGTGTCGTCTTTTTGTTGACGCTCGTCAGCGGCGTTTTCGCTGCCGACGCGGACGACTTCATGCGCGAGCTGCAAAAGCAGGCCGTAGAACAGAAGCAGGCATCGTGGGGTCATTGGGGGAAAGACGCAACCAAGTTTTCGACATGGACAAACCATTCCAATCGTTTGATCCCGATCTACACATTCGGTATCGGTTTGGAGCAATACACTGGCGACAACAGCCTTTACCGTGATCCTCAGAAAATCGAATCGCTCTATGGCTATGTGCCGAAAGGCACGGTGAATTCCCGCGCCACGTATATGGATCAGACGGATGTCTATCGGCTGCAACAGGATGCCATTCGCGCTGGCAAGAAGCACGTGATCCTGTTTATTTTCGACGGGATGGACTGGCAGACGACGCAAGCGGCGGCGATCTACAAATCGGGAAAAGTGTACACGTCGGGACGCGGTTCAGGATTGGCGTTTCAGGACTACGACGCACCACGACCGACTATAACTGGTTTGTCTCCAGTCCCCACAACACCGGTACGAACGTCGATGCGGACGCGCAGACCGTGTTGAACGCGGAAGGCGAGCAGCGCGGTGGCTACGATGCCGATATCGGCGGACCGACTCCGTGGGCACGCCCAAAGACGGATATTTATTTACTCGGACAGTTGCGGCGCACCTCCCACGCAGTCACCGATTCGGCGTCTTCGGCCACTTCCATGAACTCCGGGATCAAGACGTACAATGCCGCCATTAATATCGATTCGGAAGGGAATCAAAGCGAGCCGATCTCGCACCAATTGCAGCGACAAGGTTATGGAATCGGCGTGATTACCAGCGTACCCATTAGCCATGCGACGCCGGCAGCTGCCTATGCCAACAACGTGACACGCAACGACTACCAAGACCTTTCCCGCGACCTGGTGGGACTGCCGTCCGTGGCACATCGCCAGCAGTGTGCCGGGTGTCGACGTCTTGTTGGGATGCGGTTGGGGCGAGCAGAGCGACGGCGACGACAAACAAGGACAGAATTACGTCTCGGGCAACAAGTACCTGCCAGAATCCGAGATCGAATCGATCGATTATCGCCATGGTGGCCAATACGTCGTCGCTCAACGCACGCCAGGCCAGTCGGGACGCGACGTATTGTTGAATGCCGCGCGTCAAGCTTACCGGGAAGATCGTCGATTGTTCGGTTTCTTTGGCGTCGGCGGGGACATCTGCCGTACCAAACGGCCGATGGCGGCTATAACCCTTACGGTGAGAAGTATTCCGAAGCGGACGTTGCCGAGAATCCTACGTTGGCCGATATGACGCGGGCGGCGTTGGGCGTGCTGGCAAAGAATCCGACCGGATTCTGGCTCATGATTGAGTCGGGCGACGTCGATTGGGCAAATCACTCGAACAACTTGGATAACGCAATCGGGGCAGTGCTCAGCGGCGACGAAGCCTTCCAGGTGCTTGTGTCGTGGGTCGAGAAACGGAGTAACTGGGAGGAGACGGCCGTGATCGTGACAGCAGATCACGGACACTACTTCGTGCTAGACGACCCCCAGGGGATGCTGCAGGAGTCCACCGACCTGGCGACGGCCAAGTAGTGGCGTCGTGACCAAGAACGGCGGACCCACAAGGTCATACGTCGTAGCGAGTTGCGACACGTAGCCGCTGGCCAGCGGCGCAACGCCTTGTTTGGTCCTGGGGCCATCGCCTCTAGCGAGTTGCCCTGGGCCGCGCCCTCAAAGGGCCCGCGGCCTCCTTCGCCTCGGCGGGAGAAGGGACTCATGTGAATCACCTCTCACGAGATCGTGAGCCGCAGATGGCCAGTAGCCCGAGTAGCAGCAGGACGCCGCTGGTCGGTTCGGGGACGGCGGACACGGCAGCCTGGGGCCCCTGTTCGTAGCCACCGTCGGACAACGCCACCACCAGGTCGCTGGAATTGGTGCGGCCGTCGCCATTGAAGTCACCGGTTGACCAAACGGCATCGACATCCGCTTCGTACGTGCCGGACGACAGCACGGCGACCAAATCGCCCGAGTTGAATTCTCCGTCCAAGTTCGCGTCGCCGATCCAGCTGTGGAACAGGTCTTTCACCCAGACATTGATGTCCGAGTCGTTGACGGAGGCATCGTTGTTGAGATCGTATTCGAGTGCACCGCTGTTCGTGGCGACCTGCTGCGTCAAATCGTCGATGTCGCTGGCATCGAGGACACCGTCGGCATTGAAATCGCCAGGCACGTCTCCTGGCGGGCTAAAAGGGTTTGCGAAGTCGACAAAAGCAAAATAGAAGTCCGTATCGCTAAGCGACAAGACGTCACCGAAGACATTCTCACTGAGATCCGGGTCGGTATCGGTCAGCTTCCTCGATTGGACGATGAAATCACCCGAAGCGGCATCATACTCGTACGACATAAACGCCCGGTCGGGCAATCCGCTCTGATCGTCAACTATACCGGCGACCGACAACAGCAGCATGCCGTCATCGCCGGTCCGCTTGTTGCCCTGCGCGTCAAGTATGGAGACGGCATAGTCGCCAGCTGCGCGACGGCTAAGCGAAAACCGCGACTCTCCAGCTCCTTGGATCACGGTGCCATCGGTACCCTGGATATATCCCCCCACAAGGTTGACGCTATCGTAGGGCACGTAGAGGAACTGGTAGTCGAGTTCACTGACGTCGGCCAGTGTTTGGCCGCTGGAATCGATATCTTCGTCCTCGCGTACGGCAATTTCCCAACCGCCCTCGCGGGGCACTCCGGCGGCAATGTTCGTCGGGTTATTCGAATTGGTTGGCGCCACAAACAACATACCGTCGGTTGCTGAATCGACACCGGGCAACTCGACGCGGCCTAGGGCCGCCATCGAGCACATCGCCGTCCAGAGGGATCCAGGAGGCGACGGTGCTATCCAAGCCGGGTGAGGCCGCCGTGGAATCTGCTAACTCGTCGACCGGTGGAGCGACCCACGCGCCGAGCCAGCCTTGTTCATAGGGGAAGTAGGCCGTCGCCACACTTACGCTCGCCTCCCCCGCTCCGCCATCCGCCCCGGCGATACCCATCTGCAGGTCCGACGACGCACCGCCACCGTTGGCAAACACGCCGTCATCCATCCGATAGCCCCAACCTTGGCCAAAACCGGAGTTGAAGTAAGCGATGCCGTGGGTGATCCCCAGCGGATCGCCGCCGACCGTGATCTGTTGGTCGACGCCGTTGTTCCGTACGCTGGCAAACAGCGCCCCCGTACGCGGCTACCGCGCCAGGCGAGTGTCGTGTTTTCGCCGTCGCCCCCTTCAAAGGGCTTGTAGTCATCCAAGAAGTCCGCCTCGGGATAGTAACTGGGATCGTTGGGATCGGTGGGCCCGATCAACAACGCGATATCCCCCTCGTTATGACGCGATTCCGTCCACGCGATTGGCCCGGCGGCCGGAAAGGTTACCAACAACGAGTTGGAGTCGTTCCCGTCCAACTCACCGCCCGGCATCGGGAAAATGTCGATGTTCGCCGCCGTTAGCTCGCCCCGAATATAGTCCCCGGCATCGTATCTTCAGGCCATTTGCCGTCCGGATCGGAGATTTCCGGTGCTTCGGCGAGGCCCAGCAGAGCGCAGGCCCGGGCAAGTACGCGGCTAGCACGGCCAAGAGAAGAATCCAAGTGTGGCGAATCATGGTGGTGCTCACTTTCTCGATAGGTTGCAACAGATTTCACGCCTCGGTGTCAGCCGTCCAGTATTCCCATCGCCGCCTATATCTGTCAACGACCACGTAGGTTGGTGGGCGAGGGCCGACGCAATCGTAATTCGCCGGGACGATCGGAATCACTCTGCGGGGGCCCCGCAGAGTTGGTCTCAGTTCGACCCATCAAAAAAACCCGGTCCCATCGCGTAGGGAACCGGGCTTGTACCGGGAACGGTCACCGCGGGGTTAGGACTCGGCAAAAAACGTGTAGCTCGGCCGCCCGGCGAAAGGTGTTGTAGGTAGACGCCCAGTTTAGCAAGTGGTAGTCCACCCCACATCGCGGACTCGGCCGTGGGACTTTTTCGATCCCACAGGCACGTGGTCCCAGCCGCGTGGGCGGTGGTAGACGACGTGCAGCAACAGGCCCTGATGGGCCGGGTCCTCGGACAGATAGGGTGGATTGAGCAGCGAGCGGGCGACCGTCAGACCCGCCTGAAAGTAGCGTTCTCCGGCGGATCTGGGATCGTGACGCAGCAGGTATTGTCCCGCCGCAACAGCCCCTGAGCGGCAATGGCGGCGGCCGAGCTGTCGACCGGTTCGAAGTCGTTGAACGGATCGGCGGGGTGATCGAGGTGATGGGGCAAGCGGGCTAGGCCCGGCGCACCGGTATCCCAGTACGGGACACCGCAGCTGGGCGTATGGTCGATGTAGAAGTCACAGGTCGCCTCGGCCGCGCACCGCATGACGGCTTCGATCGACTCTCGCCCTCCCAGCGGATCCAGTTCGGAGTCGGAGACGGTGGTCAGGAATTCGAGCTGTTCGGCGTAGCCCAACATGATCCATGCCAGTCCACGGGTCCAGGTGCTAAAGGGGGAATACCCTTGCTGCGTGCTTGGGCATCGGTACTGTCCGTCGTTGATGTTGAATAGATTTTCGTGCGCGACCCGGCCTCGCACGTCATAGATGTCGCGGCCGTCGCCGTAGTAGACGTTGTATTTTGCTGTCGTCTGCGCGTGCTGCACTAAGCGTTCGAGCAACGAGATTTGCCGATCGTTCTCGCCCCAAAGTACATGTCCCAGGCGATGGGCCAACGCGGCACGCGCAGCGAGCGAATCGTGTCACAGAACAGGGAATGAGGGCCGTTGAACGAGTAGATGTAGCCGGTGCCGTCGGCGGTGGGCGTCCAGCGATGGGCTTGTACCGCACCACTGGCACGCAAGGCGAGTTTATAGAGTGCCAACTCTGTGTCATTGGCCGGTAGACGGCCCGCCAAGACCGCGCACAAGTTGCCATACGTGCTTACCTGATTGAACCCATGATCGTGCACGCCGACATGCGTGACGTGGTCGGCCATTTGCGTGAGCGTTTGGGGCCGACCGAGCTCCAGAAAATGACGGTCGTCCGTCGCGTCAAACTGCGACAGGGCGAAGCCGATCTGGAAACCTTCGTCCACTCGGTCCAACCCTGAGCATGATACTGCCCGTCGATGGTGAAGACGGGCGTCCCGCTCAACTGGGGTGCCGCGGCAGCGATTTGGATGATCTTGGGACCAGCCAGTTCCCAAAGTCGGTCGAGTTCGGTCGTTAGCTCTTGGGCCGACAGTTCCCCGTCGATCTTAAGCATCGTCCGTCCTTTCGTTGAACGATCGCGGAGTCGACGCACGGCTGCCGCGTTCGAGACCGCGGTGGGTACTGGTCGAAAGCCACCGCTATTCTAATGTCCGGCGGCGGTGCGTGACAGTTGCTCGAGGTGGTCTCGTAGCTGTTGTAGTTCTCGCCGGTAGCCTCCGGAGAGAATTGGAAAGCGGCACCAGGTCTTGGGGTCCAGGTTCTCGTCATCGACGTGAAACGAGGGAGCGTACCGTTCGCGCTTCCATTGATTGCGGCACCAGAGTCGAAAGAACCGCTCGACCCAATGTCGCCAACTGCGGCCGGTGTATTTCGGGAACTGCGGCGCATCAGCCGAAAACACTCCAGCGGCGCCTGCTTGTCGCGGATCGCCGCGCGTTCGATGGCGTCGAACAGCTCGTAGGGCATCAGGTCCGCTTCGTCGGTCTGCTGGCCGCTCCAGCGGCCGCAGTTCGGCCGTGGGTGTTGCCGGTTGACTACGCGCCAGGCGGGGATCGGGCCCTCGGCGGGGCCCTCGCCTCCATCCAGCGCAGCCAGCTGGCGGAGAAAGGCCTTGTCGATGCCGGCGATGGGGCTCAGATCCGCCGCAGGTGTCGCCGTCCATCGTGGCGTAGCCCACGGCCGCTTCGCAGCGGTTGCTGGTGGCCAACAGCAAGCGCCCTGCATGTTGGCCAGCATCCAGACGCTGGGGCCGCGAACGCGGGCTTGGATGTTTTGCAGTGCCAGGTCGTCCGTCTCCCAGGTCAGCGGCGGCCTGACGGCTGCTCGGATCAGCTGGACATAGTCTCGCACCAGTGGGTCAACATCCAACTCGATGAACTCCGGCTCCCAACGCGGCGGCGACGGCTTGGGCCGCGTCGCGCGTGGTTTGCTGAACTGTTGCGGGTCGCCTGGTAAACACAGGTCAGCAGTTGTCGGACCGCGTCCCGAGGTGACGCTGCCGATGCATTCAGTGAGACGTTGGCCAGCTTTTCCGCGACGCCGTCCTCGCCCAATTCTGTCCATGCCAGATTCGACCGTCAAGGCCGCCAGGCAGTCGCGACCGCCGCACTATCGGCGCCGCCGCTGAGCGATGACGACGAAGCCCCGCGAGCGGCTCTTGCGCAAATAGTCGAATAGTCCCAGGGCCATGGCCCGCGCGAATTCCTCTTCTTTCGATATGCGGCGTTGCTTCCCACGCGGCCGGCGACGTGGATTCGTGCCATCGGCCGGTTCAGGAAAGGCAAGCTCGCAACGGACGGTATGACGTTGGTCATCGCCGTGGCTGCGAAAACTGTCGGTCCGCGCGCGTGGCTCATCCGCGTCATCGATGTCGAACGATGGCGCTGGTCAGACGTGATAATCGCGAAACGAGAACCGAGGGCCGGTGGCCAGCAACTGCCCGGCACAAGCGATCAGGGTCGCCGCCGTCGTAGATGATCCGCCCCGCCTCGTTGCCCAACAGGTTCGGCGTAAACGTAAGTCACGTGAACGGCCCGCGAGCCTCGAGCACGAACGCTGCGGCGGACCTCGAATTTGCCGAAAGGCGAAGTGGCTGGCGCTGGGGTTGAGAGATGATGTCGCGCCTTGCAGCGGCCAGTTACCACCGGGCGGCTTGGCGACCCACGCGTCCTCGCAAATCTCAAAGCCGATCTGCATGCCGCCGCAGTCGAACAGCGAGTCGCCCAGCGGATACCAGTGACCCGCCAATCAAAGTGTCACCGTGGCGATTATCGGGCCACGGCTTGAACCACCGAGGCTCGTAGTGGATGCCCTCGCCGGCCAGGTACTGCTTGGCGACGAACCCGGCGATTCGCCCATCCGCGATCAGGCAGGCGGCGTTGAACAGGGCGCTCGCTGCAACAGCGGCAGTCCCACGCGAAACGATCATGCCCGGCTGGCCGGGACGATTTCCGCAGCACCTCCAGCGCCGGTTCGCTGCACAGCCCGGCGCGATGGAAGGCGTCTTCGCAGCCATAGCCGGTGATGCACAGTTCGGGCAGGCAGAGGATACCGACCTGCTGGCAGCGGGCATCCTCGATCGCTCCCAGAATATGGTTACGATTTCCTTCCCAATCCAGTGGTGTTTGGTTGAGCACTCCGGCGGCGACCCTGATTCGTTTCATTCGACACCCATTTACCACGTTCGTCGTTGGCGAGGCAAACATCCCGTCACGGGATATCTCACGGTGCGGAGACCGACCAGGGCTCGCGCAGGCAATCCACTTGTCGTTGTATTGTAAGAGGTCCGGGCGGGGCCGGTAGGTTCATCGCAGGGGCTTCGCGCCGCGGTCGCTCCGTTGGCGATTTAGCAACAACAGGGCCTCGGGCTCCTGTCGCAATAGGCGGAGCAGTTGCGAAGACGTGCAGTCCAAGGCGGCAGCGGCCGGCGGGACCTGCCAATCGTGGACCGCCAGACAATCGAGCGCCTCGGCCAGGAGTCCCGGGAAATCTTCATGATGGTTGCTTACCGTCAACCGCTGATGCCGGCAGCGACTCTGCCAACGTGTACTGGGAGCTGCGCCACGGGTACCTGATCGTAATCGCCAGTCTCAGCCGCAGCCGCCGCAGCGCCACGCGCAGATTTTCGCCCTGAGGCGCCGCTCGTTGGCCTCGGCCCGAGCGCCGGTTGGGCGATGTGTCAGGATCACCGCCGTTTCCACTTTGTTACGATGTTGCCCGCCCGGGCCCCCACGCCGCGAAAACCGCACTTCGCATTCGGCGCAGCTGATCAACGGGCCTGCTCGCAGGGTGCTCGGCGTTCGGAACAGGGGGCGGTGTGGGGGGCTCAGACACCCAGACTCTCCGGTGGTGGCCAATGCGAGTTCCAGGATTCGAGTCCGCGCATCAAGTTAGCTGCTTCCGAAATTGAAGCCAGGCGTCGGCGGGCTCGTCAGAACTGTTTCGAAGTCTTCACACGCTGATCGCTGCGCGAAACCACACAATTTGTGACGGTCAAAGGGGTGAAAAAAACTGGGAGTTATGTTATCGTCCGAGAGTAATATAGAGGTTAACGGTGGAGTGGGGCATAACGATTAGGCTCGCCGGAACACTGGGAGGATCAATCGATGAAGCGTTTGGGTTTGAGACTCGTTGTCACGCTCGGCACGCTAGCGTTGTTGGCGGCGTCCAGCAGGGCCCAGACCCCCCGTGTCTACACGGCCACGTACGTCGAAGTCCCACCGATCATCGATGGCATGGAGACATCCGAAGACGAATGGGCCGCCGCCGCCCCGGGTGGCGATCAGTGGCTGTTGTTGACCAGCCGATCGCCTGAAACGTCCAACAACCGCTTTGATGCCGTGTGGAACGACGCGGGACTGTATGTTCGCCAACAAGTCGATGCAAACGACTGGGAAGTCCGCGGCGTGGATCAGTGGGATACGTTTTACGAGAATTTGAACCTCTATTTTGATCCCAATACCGACGGCGAACCTAACGGAAACACCGACGTTTTTGGCACCACCATTGACGGCTATCAACTGGCCATCAATCAGCCGTTGGGTGGCAGCGAAATCACGCAGAGGCACACACGGCGGGTCTGTATAGCGAGGCGCACGTCAACTCCCTACACGGCAACCAGGGAGCACCATTTTCGGGTTTTGCCGGCTTGCAGATGAAACAAACAACCAGCGTGGAGGAAAACTTCGGCTACACCGAAATGTTCATTCCCTGGAACAATTTCGACGCCACCGATCCCGCAGATGGTTTTGACCCGGCACTCTACGATACCGGGCTCTACCATCCGGAAGCCCCGGCCGAAGGGGAAGAGTGGTACTTCAATGTCACGCGCGTGCAGACCAACGGCGTAATTCCCGCCTGGGAGTCTCCGGCCGGCGCCTTTTTTATGGCCGATCGTCCTCACGGGATTCTGCAGTTCTCGCCCCGGCCCAACTCCAATCCTTGCGACCTGACGGGCGATAGCCTGTGCAACGATCTGGACATCGACGCCATTTCCAGCGCCGTCCTCTCAGGCTCGACCGACCTGCGCTACGACACCGACGGCAACGGCGCCGTGGACGCCGCCGACCGCGTGCACTATGTGGAAGTCGACCTGTTTACCTGGATTGGTGATTCCGACCTGGACGGTCAATTCGGCACACAAGATCTGGTCAAGATCTTTGTCGGTGGTGGCTACGAGGATGGCATCGCGGGCAATGCGGGATGGGCGACCGGTGATTGGAACGGTGATTTGGACTTCACTACTCAGGACTTCGTGGCTGCGTTCGTTAGTGGGGGCTACGAATTAGGACCGCGACAGGCTGCAGCAGTGAGCGCCGTCCCTGAGCCGACGAGCCTGCTGCCCATTGCCTTGGGCCTGATCGGCATCATGCTGCGAAAGGCGCGGCGTCGCTCGGCGCGGTCCGCCGCGATACCAGTGGGACCAATCCATCCGGTGAACGCCGACAACCTTCAAAACTACCGTGGAACCTCGCGCGGCTGACCGTTGTCGGCGGCGGAGAGTTGCAACAGATAAGGGACCGCCGCTGCGGCCCAGACTTCGGGTGTGGGAAAGCGAGCCGCCGATGCACCGAAGCAGGATCGCAACATTTGCGTGTCGATGATCCCGGGATTCAGGGGGACGGCGGCCAGCCCTTTGGGTAACTCCTGAGCCAACGCCCGCGTCAGCCCTTCAACCGCCCATTTGCTGGCACAGTAGGGGGCGACGTCCGCGCGACAGAACTTCCCCACGCGGAACTGAAATTGACGATCAGCCCCCGTCCCGCCTCGATCATCGCCGGTAGGAAAGGCGCGCATTACGTGAAATATGCCTTTAACGTTAACATCGATGACCTGGCTGAATTCGCCTAGAGGCACTTGCCACAGCGGAGCGCTGGCATTGATGAGTGCCGCGTTATTCAACAACAGGTCGGGCGGGCCCGCTGCCGAGAGGACCTGTCGGACCCACTCAAGTACGGATTGGGGGTCGGAAACGTCCACCGAATGGAACGTGTGGGGTGTGCCATATTGTCGAGTCAGCGCGTCAATCGCATCCGTCGATCGAGCGCAGCCGTGTACTTTGTGGCCGCGCCGATGAACTCGGCCACCATCGCCTCACCCAATCCACGGCTGGTACCCGTGATTACAATCCTCATGCGGTTGCTCCTTTTGTGTCCGAGCGCCAACTGCGCCGTGGTGACCTTAGGTTCCTCCGGACCGTGCGTTCGTTTTCCTTGATCAGAACCTGCCTCGCAAGGTGTCCGGACGGACCCTCTTGCCGAGGCCCCGCTCGAAACTCCAATGCGATACGCCGCCCAGCTTCCGCTGCCTCCCTACACGTACATTCCGGGACGTACGGCTCATCCACTCAGCGATCCGCAGGGACATCGGTTTGCCGGTGCGGTTTGGCCAGAACAGGAACTCGACTGGGAACGCTGGCGCGCCTGTCTCGCATACTGTTACGTGCTCGATCTGTTCAACCATGGATTCTACTGGGAGGCGCACGAGGTGTGGGAAGGGTTGTGGCAGCTCGCCGGTCGCGTCGGGTTGGAGGCCGATTTCCTAAAGGCGCTGATCAAACTGGCGGCGGCGCTCGTGAAGGCATCTGCGGGGCGATCGGTGGGCGTGGTTCGCCACGCGCTGCGCAGGCGAACTCTTGGAATCGGTCCGGTCGCGCGTGGCTGCAGCGTCGGGGGCGGCGGATGTCGCGGGGCTCGGCCTCAACGAACTCGTTCAACTATCCCAACGGATTGTCAAACACGCGGCATCACTGTCGGACCAGCCGCCCGCCACCTGGTGTAAATCGTATCAGCTCGACGTGCATGCCTAGGGGACTACGGTTGTTGCTCATTCCCAGGTGCGGACGTCGCTTCATCTCGCCAGCGGCGGGTGAGGGCGGATTGAGTGCAGTACGCGTTGCCGTTGGCTACGGATTCGACCTTGGCCGGACGCTTGTTTATGATAGGGGTCCGCGCGGAGTGTTCCGTCATGGGACCTGACTGCGTTGAGCGCGGAGGAAAATAGAAAGGAACGGTTGATGCCTATTCGCCATGTTCTGCGGACTCTCCTTGTCAACGTCGTGGCAGTTGCCGCCTGCTTTTTCACTATGTTCCTCATTGGATTGGCGGTGGCTCAAGAATCGGCGGTGATTCCTCATCACCAATCTGCCCCGCCTGGGCCACCGTTAACGCCCACCGAGGCGATCGCGAAAATGGACGTGCCGGCGGGGTTTTCGGTCGAACTGGTAGCCAGTGAGCCGGACATTTTGAATCCGGTGGCAATGGCCATCGACGAGCGCGGCAGGTTTTGGATCACGGAGAGTTTTGAATATCCGCGTCAATCGGCCGGTCCCGGCCGTGACCGCATCAAGGTGTTAGAGGACACGGACCAGGACGGTCGAATCGACAAGGTGACCGTCTTTGCCGAAGGGCTCAACATTCCCTCAGGAATTGCCGTAGGGTACGGTGGCGTGTGGGTCGCCAACTCGCCCGATATCCTCTTTCTGCAAGACACCGACGGCGACGGACGGGCGGATCGTCGGGAAGTGGTGGTGACGGGATTCGGCCGGACCGACACGCACGAACTCCCCAACTCCCTGACTTGGGGCCCGGACGGTTGGCTGTATGGACTGAATGGAGTCTTCAACTACAGCCAAGTTTCTCACCAGGGAAAGGACTACAACTTTACGTGCGCACTTTTCCGAATTCATCCGCGGACGCGCGAGTTTCAACTGTTTGCCGAGGGCACCAGCAACCCCTGGGGCATTGCCTTTGACAATAACGGCAGCGCGTTCGTGAGTGCATGTGTGATCGACCACTTATGGCATTTAACCGAGACCGGCTATTACCATCGGCAAGGCGGTCCGTATCCGCCCTACACGTGGAAGTTGGAATCGATCGTTGACTACACGCATCAGATGGCCGCCTATTGTGGCATTACCTACTTTGACAGTCCGGCTTATCCGGCCGAGTACCGTGAAAAGCTCTACATGGGCAACATTCACGGGGGTTGCATTAATTGCGATTCGTTGACACGTGATGGCGCCACGTACCGTGGTCATGCCGAACCCGATTTCCTGACGGCCCACGATGCCTGGTTCATGCCCGTCGTCCAAAAGACGGGACCGGACGGCTGCTTATACATTTTGGATTGGTACGATCGGTATCACTGTTACCAGGACGCGAATCGTGACCCCGAGGGTATCGATCGTGGACGCGGACGTCTTTATCGAGTTCGCTATCACGAGACGCCGCGCGCCGCTCCGTTCGACTTAGCTCGAGAAGACGATGACGAACTGATTGAGCGATTGCACAGTGCCAATGTCTTCTATCGTGATCTTGCTCAACGTTTGCTCGCCGAGCGGGCTAACCCAGACACGTGTCGTAAGCTTCAGTCCCTCGTACTGGATCCCGACACACCTCGTAAGGTGAGAATGCACGGATTGTGGGCTCTCGTCGCATGCGGGCCGCTGGACCCGGTGTTTCACCAGCAGCTGCTCAGCGACGCGGATCCGGCATTTCGCGCCTGGGCCGTCAGAGCCGCCGGTAATCAACAGCAAGCGGCGACCCCTCTGGTTCAAGCGATTCAGCAATTGGCGAACGACGATCAGGCGGATGTGCGGCTGCAGGTTGCCGTTGCTGCCCGGAAGTTAGCCGGCGTCGATCCGCTCGTGCTGCTCTGCGACGTGTTGCAGTATCCCCAGGCCGATCCGTTGATTCCGCACATCGTCTGGCAGAATCTGCTGCCTATGCTCGAGGACCGAAGCGACGACCTGGTAACGTACATGTCCCAGCTTTCGGTTCCTAGCGACGGCTTCGTGCAACTCTTGCCGCACCTGGCCAACCGCATGCTCGACGCTCCCCAATCCGCCGCCGACCTGGCTCAGCTGCTAACCAGCTTGCTCAAGGATGCCCGCTGGCGGACGCGCGGCGAATGCCTGCAAGCGGCTCGACTTGCTTTGCTGGATCGTCCGGCATGGCGATCGCAGCAACAAGAGCTCAGCAAGATGCTGCTTCCCGCTTTACGGCACGAGATTGCCCACACCGATTCGCCGTTCCGTGATGAGTGTCTACTGCTGGCCGCCACGCTCCAGGATCAGGACGCGGAGCAACAGCTCAATGTCTGGATCGACCTTGCGCATCCCGCCACCAGCGCTCAAAGACTTGCCGCTTTGCACGTGCGGGCTGCCCAGGGCGATCTCGGCGTGTTGACAGCGGCCGAGGCGATGATCGATCATGCCGACGAATTGCCGCACGAATTACTAAACGGCATGCTAACCGCGCTGGAACGACTGTCGACGCCCGAGGTGGCAACACGCCTATTGGCCAAATGGGACAGGACGCCGGACTCGCTCAAGCCGCGCGTCATCGAACTCCTGACGCACCGCAACCAATGGGCCAAGCCGCTGCTGGCCGCCATCGCCGCGGAGCAATTGCCTCGCGAAACGCTGCATATCAATCAGCTTCGGCGACTTCAGCAGTCCAGCGACCCCTCGCTGGCTGACCAGGTGTACCAGATTTGGGGCACGATTCGCGAAGGGCGCAACTCGCAAGTTGAGGAGTCCATTGCCTGGGTCCGTCGCGTGATCAGCGAACAATCCGGAGATGCCCGCCGCGGACAGGAAGTGTTCCGCAAACAGTGCGGGCAATGCCACCAGATCTATGGCCAAGGCGAACAGGTCGGACCGGATATCTCCCGCAACGGCCGCGGCTCCTTCGATCAATTGTTGTCGAACGTGTTCGATCCGAATCTGGTGATTGGACCGTCCTACCAAGCCAGGCTCGTAACCACTACGGACGGTCGATCTCTCAGCGGTCTCGTTGTGCTGGACACGCCCGACCGCGTCGTGCTGAAGTTGCAGGGAGGCAAGGAGGAATCGATTGCTCGATCCGAAATCGAAGATTGGATCGTCAGTCCCCTGTCGTTAATGCCGGAGGGGTGGGAGAAGCAACTCAGTCGCCAGGACCTGGTCGACCTCATGCACTTTCTTACGCTTGACGGTCCCCCCGACAATCCCCAGTCAAATCGCCTGCCCGGCACTCCGCCGCTCAAGTGATGAGCGGTCAGCACACCGGATGCATAAAACGGCGTTAACGCAGACGATAGACGCTGCGACGATGTTTGCGCCGTCGATGTCGGCTTCATAGGTGCCCGAAGAGAGGACGGAAACCAGGTCGCTCGAGTTAAACTCCCCGTCCAAATTGGCATCGCCAATCCAGCTATGCGACAGGTCCTTGATCCAAACCGAGACGTCCTTTGCATCGACCAGCGCGTCGCCATTCAGATCGTATCCGGCCGGATTCCCCTCGTCCACCAGCATCAACGGTTAAGTGCTCAACCATGGCATGGACCCCGACATCGTCAATCGTGCCACTTGGGGACCTAAATTAGTGGCTGCACTGAAGCAGATCCCGTCGATGTCGATTGTGATGGATGTGGAAGATTTACTCAGTAGCGACCCGGGCATCCGACTTGCCCTTCGTTTTCTCGGTCGGCCTGTACGAAGATCAGATTGCGCACAAGGCTAGTTGGGTGACCGGCGATTGGAACTGCGACGGCGAATTCGACAGCGGTGATTTGGTCGAGTCGTTTTCCACGGGAGCGTTTCAGATCGCTGCGATCGCCGCGGCGCCGTCGTCCCGTTCGTTGTCGAGTCCTGCGATGGACACCAGCTATCGATTGGCGGCGGTTGTCGTGGATTCGATTTTTGACCGGCAAAGCACGCCGTTAAATGGCGATGCCGACGCGAAAGAGGTTGACGATGCCTTGCCGCCAATTCGGCTGCCTTGACACCATGTGACGTCGCCCAGCGAGCCGCAGATGGTGTGCGTTGCCGCTGACGGATCGCGACATCTGTGCTGCGTGGTCAGCGCATTCAACGCCGCAAGTCAGAGCGATCTACCCAAGGGGGCGTAACGCTTGATTCCTGCGGATACCATTCGCCGTATTCCGCAACTTCTCCCCAGTACAGGTCCGCGGAGGGGCTGGTTGCCGCTACAACAGGCCAAGCTGGTGGGACAGGCTGCGGCTGCCAATGCTCATGGCGCGGAGCGACCTCCCGCAGATCGCGTGCCTCCGCCGCAGTGCGCCTCGGTCTGCGGCGGCGACGTGGTATAGTGGATGCAGACGAGTGGCTGGAGGAGTCAACTTGGTATCCAGGGCTGTACTCTGGGGCGCCATAGAGCAACTCGTGGTCCAGTTCCGGATCCCCATCTGTCGGTAGCAAGTCTCCCTGAACGGCGACCGGTTCCGGGATGTCGACGGCCGGTTCCGTAGGAGCGGGTAGACGGACTTCCGGAGCCGGCGGCTCGACGTGCTCACTGGACATGACAGGCTGCGGTGATTCAGCATTCCGTTGGGCGTCAGGCAGTTCGCGTAGATCGACGCCTAAATCCCAAAAGACGTCGCGAATGTGGTCGTGACATGTAAAGACCAACACCTGGTGCCCGGCGGCGGCAAATTGCACAACCGTGCGCGCGGCATCGCGAGCTCGCTGCGCATCGAAGTTGACGAACACATCGTCCAAAATCAGAGGCAGTCCGGCACCACGGCGACTATAGGCAGCCGCTAACGCCAGCCGCAGGCTTAAGAAGACCTGTTCACGTGTCCCGCGACTGAGATGTTCTACGCAAATCGGCTTGTTGTCGCGATCATCGACACACAAGCTGGATTCGCCAAAGGGTGTCCAAATCCGTTGATAACGACCGCCGGTCATCTGATTGAGGTAGCCCGAGGCTTCGGCCAGGGTCTCCGGCTGACGGTCGGTTTCGTAGGATTTTTGCACGGAATTCATAATCGAGCTGATACCGGCCAAGGCTTGCCAGCCTTGGAAATCGTGGTTCAGCCGTGCCTGGACTTCCTGGAGTTGAAGTCGTTTGAGCAGTGTGGGGCGTTGCGACGTGAAGGTCTTGATTTGTTGTCCAATCTCGCCACGTCGCTCATGCAGTTTGGCCAGACGGGCCGCGGTATCGTCGTGCTGGCTTTCCCATTTGCGGAGCCGCTTTTCGAAATCGCCGCGCCTCCAGTTCTTTGCGCAGCTGAGCGGGAGTACAAATTGATCCCAACTGATCGGCGATTTGGGTAAGCAGCGAGTCGCGGTTACGGCGGAGTCGCGTTGCTCGTTGACGTCGCTTGACCACCGCTTTCAATTCGCGAGAATCGACCACTCCGTACTTGGCAATCAATTGCTGCCGGCGTTTTAGCAACCGTTGAGCGGTACGGGTAATTTCCTGTTGCTCACGACCCAGCTCGCGCCACTTGCGGTGCAGTGACTCGCGTTGTTGGTGATTCTGCCGAGCGTCTTGCAGTAAACGCGAAATCTGCTCGATTTGCTCATCGAGTCGATCGCCCTCGGCCGCCTGCCCGATCCGTTCGTACAACATCTGCAGGCGATCTTGGATATCCTTCAGTTCGCTTCGCTGATGCGTCTGTTGGCGGTGAAGCTCAAGCAGACGATGACGTAGATTGCCGATCTTGGATTCGGGTTGAGCGAGCTGCCGAAACTGGCTGGGCGTCATAGCTTCGGGTAAGCGGTGTTGCCGCAAACGATCGCGCCACGTCTGACGAGCATCTTTCAGCAGTTGCGCCGCTTGTTCCTTTTCATCGCGGGCAACATTCACACGCTGCAGCGCCTCCAGCCTCTGCTCTTCCAGCGGTTTCAAATCGTTGAATTCCTGCCAACGATCTTCGGTGTGTTGCAGTTGTACGGCGTAAGGCTCGGAACTCTCGGGTAGCTGGGACTCGATCCGTTCGACGTCCACCATCAAACGGTCAACATCCTTACGAATGCTTATGATTTCGTCGCGGCACTGAGCGGCACCGCGTCCGGCCACGAATTCCAGAATCCCTTTGCCCGCCAACGCCAAAATGCTGATACAAACGCCCGTAAATCCGATCGATCCTCGCTGATCAACATCAATCCCGAAGAAGCCCGAAAAGAGGGCGACACCCGCAATGATGACGCCCAAGGCAAAGATCAGTCCCAGTCCCATTAATCCTCGCCAGGGCAGGACCTGCTGCTGAGCGCGGCGGCGATAGTCGTCTCGTGCGTCGGCCAACTTGCGATTGGCAGTATCCAACTGACCCTGCAGCTGGATCCGTTGTTGCAACAGCGTGATCTGTTTTTCCTCGCTACGCAGCAGGCCGCTCAAGTCGGTGCCGCCTTCCAACCGCAACCGCGTCGCGAGTTGCTTTTCGATTCTTTCCACGGCTTGCAGACTTTCGCGTTCAACTTGGTCCGCTGACTCACCGCGCTGCCGTGCATCCCGGGCGAGCTGCGAGGGTTCGCGCAAATCCACGATCATCTCATCCGTGATCAATGGCAATGACTCGGCACGCCAATTGGACTTCAATCCCAATCGCTCGAATTCGCCCTGAAGTTCGAATTCAGTTTCCTCGATTTGCGTTTTCGAATGATCCACCTGCTTTGCCAGATCCGCAATCCAATTTGCACGGCTCTGCAGCGCCTGGATCGCTTCCGCGTGATGTAGCAGGGCAGGGTGACCGGCAAGCCCACGCGACTGTTCGTGCAACTGTCGCCGCTTCTCACGCACCTTCTCCCACGTCTTGCGCCGTTGCCCGAGTTCTTTCGCCAGACGGTCCAGTCGTTGCACTTCCTCCGCAGGAATATCCGGCATAGGGCCGAGGGCTTCGCATTCTCGGTGCAGTCGGCGGCAATTCTTCCACTGCGCCCGCAATTCTTGTCGACGCTCGGCAGTTGCCAGGGGTGCACCGAACCGCTGTTGTCGACCTTCCAACTTTTCGATTTCGGAGCTAACTTGTTGACGTTCTTCGCAAAGTACCAGCCAATGTTGCGTCAGGTTCTCTTCGTGCTGCAAATCGGACTCGATTTCCCGTTGCCGGGCGAGGAATGCGACGATCGACGATTCTTGACGACCGCACATTTGTTGCTGACGCATTTCGTCTAGATGCCGTGCGACTTCTGCGATGGACACGCGATCGGCACCGGCGGCCAAGCCATAGAGCTGTCGTGCCGCTTCGGTGTCGCTGAGCGTCGCCAAGTGCTGCATTTCGGACAGACCTACCGCAAAGACATTGCGAAAGATCGAATCGTCCACGCCGCTTAGTAGACTGGCTAACAAATGCTTGCCCTGCAGTGAGCCATCAATCGCGCGGACTGCCAGGTCGCCGACCTGGTCCGCACGCAACGACGCCGAATCCGGCAGCCAACGGCGTACGGCAAAACGCCCCGTGGTGCCCTGAACATTCATCCGGCCGCCCACCGATCCGGGATAACGAGGCGGCACGAAGCGGGCATGGTAACGTGGCGAAAAACCGTACAGAATTGCCCGTATCAAGTGGAGCAACGTCGACTTACCGGCCTCATTGGGACCATGGATCACCGTCACGCCGGGCGAGATACCGGGCAGTTCCAGATCCTTCCAATGTCCAAAACTATCGACTTGAATGTCCGTGATTTTCACGACTGTCAACTCCTGCGCGGGCCGAAACCCAAGGCCGAATCCTTGCCACGCTCACCCCGGCGTGCTGCGTCTCGCCGACGTGCTGCCGCTGCCAACGACGTCAACCGGAGACAACGGAGGTGGCCTCCAGGTCCACTTCACCCCGCAGCAGATCGGCCCCCCAGGCCGCCACACGCCGCCATAATCGCTGCCGGTCTTCCTCGCTCACATTCTGTAATTCCCGCAACAACGCGTCGCGCTCCGCCTGTTCCGGCAGGAATGCCGCCAGAGATTGCCAGGCTTCCGCGTTTTGCTCGCACCGCTGAACCGTGCGCAAGAAATCGCCGAGCACCGTGTCTTCTTCGTGCCACTCCAACGGAATGTCGGCAGGCTCGGTTTCGATTCGCATGGTCCAACGTGAGTCATTGGCGGTCAATTGCTGTAACGCATCCAGCAAGCGGCGCAACACACCGGGATCCTGCATCTGCCAGGCCAGGGGTCCCTGACACACGACAGACCACAACAGCAGCCAGCTGAATCGAGATGCGTCGATCGGAATCTCGTTGAGCTGCCGCGTCAATTGCGCCTGAAGCTGATCGACGGTCGTTAGCTCGGTTGCCTGCACCCGCTCGCGACGCCAACGCCACAGGTCGGTCTCAATCAATTGGGTCGTTGCCTTGCCAAAATGGAGTTCTACGAGAACTGCCCCATGAGCATCGGTATCTTGGGGCTGGCGGCCTTGCGGGCTGCCCGCGTAGACGGCCGTCGAATTGCCATTCAGGATGACGTGATGGCGACTCTCTCCACCCAACGCCCAATAGTCGATGCCTTTGTTTTCCAAAGTACGCTTGTGCACTTTGCCGCTGGCCACCGCGATCCGCGGCAACGGATCGCCGCCTCCGGCAAAATCGGCGGGATTCCAACTGCCCTCGCTGCGATGGCTTTGCCCCAGCAATCGGGCCACGACCTTGTCGTCGCGCTGGTGCTCGAATTGCTGCATCGTGCCGGAGGCAAATCGTTGCACGTTGCTCGGCAAGGTCAGTGGTTCCGGCCAAGTTTCGATATCGTCCGACACCGTCCCCAACCAATACACCTGAATGTTCTGCTCCGCCAAAAGCTGGAATTGACGCAGCAAAAACTCGAACGAATACGGACAGGCCCGCTGTAGTGGCAAGGTATTGCCGGCCAGAATTAGAAAATCGACGCGATGATCGAGCGCCGCTTGAACGACGCGTTCGGCCGCCAAGTAAGGGGCATCGACAAATGGCTCGCGGAGTTCCGGTGGCACGGGGGAAACTCCGCCCAACGGAGTCTCCAAATGCCAATCCCCACTGTGAATGAATCGGACCGGTTGCAACGACATCCGCACCTCCTTGCGCTCGTCAAGCCAACGCGCGGCCGACGCCACTTACATCGGGCGTCCTGATCCGTCGGCGACGCGTACATTCTCGTCGATGGCTGGGTCATGAAACCGAAGCGGACACCAGGCCGCGCGACGTCAATCCCGTGCTACGCTCTCATGCTGAGAGGCACCTTCTAGTCTAGCAATGATGGCGGATCCGGCCTATGTCGATTCAGTTGGGGTGTGCAGCAGGCGATGCGTGGTGGGACAGCCGGCGGCGTGGGACTATGCTTCGGTCGTCGGCACGGGGGTGTGACGACCGCGGATTTTCATGTTGAGGAATTCGACCACCACGGCGAATGCCATCGCAAAGTAGATGTAGCCTTTATCCACGTGCGTGCCCAGGCCTTCGGCGATCAACATCACACCGATCAAAATCAGAAAACTCAAGGCCAACATCTTCAAGGTGGGGTGCCGATTGACGAACTCACCGATGCGGCTTGCGAAAACGACCATGACGCCAATCGAGAGCACGACAGCGGTGATCATCACCCAGAGCTTGTCGCGGCTGACCATTCCCACCGCGGTGATGACCGAGTCGAGCGAAAAAATGATATCCAACAAGCCAATTTGGATTAGTACTCCTAGCATGCCGGCATGTTGAGGCCCGTGGCGTTCCTCCTGCTGCCCTTCGATCTCGTGGTGGATCTCGTGCACGCTCTTGGCCACCAAGAACAGCCCGCCTCCGAGGAGGATCAGGTCACGCCAGGAGACATGGTTGACCTCATCCCAGAAATGTTGCCATTCGGCCGCCAATTCTGGGTCGGTGACATCATGGGGAACGATCCATTCCGGTGACACGCCCAGGGACTCGAGCGTAAACACGGGCTCGGTGAGGCCAAGAATCCAGCTGAGTGTCAGCAGCAAGAGGATGCGGAGCACCATGGCCAGCCCCAAGCCGGTGTGCCACGCGAAAGGGCGCTGGCTACTGGGCAGACGTGCGGTTACGATGCTGATGAAGACAATGTTATCGATTCCTAACACGATCTCCATTGCCGTTAACGCGATCAGGCCGACAATCGCCTCACTCATCTGCACTCCCCCACGACGCCTCAATCGTTCCGGATTCGAATCGGCAAGGCGTTCCGGATTCGAATCGGCAAGGTCCAAATCCCCGCGTGCGCCTGGCCCGACCATTTCCCGGCAATGTCGATAGAGTATAGAATCGAGCCGGTTTGGTGCAGCCCAAATCTCACCCCGGCAACATGACACACGGATCTGGTGGGCACGATGAACAAACCTTATTCGCGACGGCAGCTATTACAAAAAACGGCTCAACTTGGCACGACGGGACTCGTGGCCGCACTGGCAGGTGCTGAGGTGGCCAAGGCTGCCCCGGCGGCGGACTCTGCCCCAGCGATCCGCTACTGCTTGAACACCAGCACGATTCGTGGCCAGATGAAGACGTTGGCACAGGAAGTCGATCTGGTGGCGGCGGCTGGCTACGACGCCATCGAGCCTTGGATCCGCGAGATTCAGACGCACGTGGAAAGTGGCCAATCGTTGCGTGAGTTGTGCGCGAGAATCGCCGATCGAGGTTTGAGTGTCGAAAGCGCGATTGGTTTTGCCGAATGGATCGTCGATGACGATACTCGCCGGGCGGCGGCGTTGGACGCATTGAAACGCGATATGGAGATGGTCCAGCAGATTGGCGGTAAGCGGATCGCCGCGCCACCCACCGGTGCAACGCGACAGACCGACTTAAACCTGGATCGAGCTGCCGAACGTTATGCCCGCATCCTGGAGATCGGGCGAGAGATGGGCGTCACGCCCCAACTGGAAGTCTGGGGCTTCTCTGCATCACTAAGCCGCTTAGCCGAGGTGATGTACGTGGCAGTTGCGACTGGACAGGCGGACGCCTGCCTGCTGCCAGACGTCTATCATCTTTTCAAAGGCGGCTCCGATTTTGCCAGCCTGTCCATGATCGCGGGATCGGCAATTCACGTGATGCACTTGAACGACTATCCCGGCGACATTCCTCGCGAACAAATTCAAGACAAGGATCGAGTGTACCCGGGCCGAGGCGTCGCACCGCTAACGCAGATCATTCGTCGCATGCGTGACAATGGATTCTGCGGCACGTTTTCGCTAGAACTGTTCAATCCCAGCTATTGGGAGCAACCCGTCGAAGATGTGTTGGCGACCGGTTTGGCCAGCATGAAAAAGGTGGTTGCCGACAGTTATACGTCGTGAGGTCGCAAGCTGGTACGGCACCGGCGGGCGCGACCGACTGATCGGCTGGCTTGGGCACTGACGGTTGCTCGTGCGCTCGGACGATCAATACCGAGCAGGGGGCGTGGCTCAGGATTGCGTACGACGTGCTGCCCAGCAACATCCTGCCAATGATCCCCTGGCGACGTGCGCCGACGATCACCAAGTCGTATGGTTCGGACTTCAACTTGTCCAAAATGGCACTGGCGGCATGTCCCTCGACCAACTCTGCCGGAACGCAGCGAAATGACGGCGGCAGATCCTCGCACCACTGCGAGATCTGGTCATTCGCCCGATGCTTGTCCTCGGCGAACGGCTCGAATCGATCACCAGTGGACAAGCCGCTTTCACGAACTAGCGTCTCCTGCAACCACTCGGGGACTTCTCCCATGTAGGTTTCATAAACGGTCATCACTTCGCCGGCGTACCGGGCGGCCAGCTGAAACGCTGAATAAAACTCTTCGTGTATTCGGACAGCTCCGTACGATCACATGTCACCAACACACGAAACGCATCGTCCGAAGTCGACCGATCGTTGGGACGTACGACCAGCACCGGGGCAGTGGCCTCTTGAGCCACCGCACGACTTACGCTGCCGAGCGCAGCCATTCCAGAGGACGCACGCCGTGCGAACCCACGACAATCAGGTCCGCGCGGTTTTCATCGGCCGCCGCCAGCAGCCCATGTTTGGCTTTGTGCCTTCCTTCGATCGTCATTACCCGTTGTCGATGTTGCAGTGGTAGCTGTTCCTTGGCCCTCTCAAACACGGCGTCGACCATTGCCTTGGACACGCGTTTTGCCGTCTCCTCGTCCATTACCGAGGAGACACCGGGATTGATGGGTGGGGGCGAATAATACAAATAGATCGGTTCCGTCTCTTCCTCCATCAGGGAACCGATGTATTGGACGGCGGCAAGGCTACCGGCCGAGCCGTCAACGCCGACGATGATTCGCATGATTCGCCCTTTCAGTCAATCCGTCACTTTTCTGGCTGCGTCGTCCGCCAGAGGTGACGCATCTAGTCAACCAATCGCGCCTGTCGCATCCTTGACGACTGGCTGAGTTGCAAATCCAATACCACTCTACAGAGATCCGTGGATGCAACCCATCGTGGCTACCCGCGAACCGCCAGCCAACCTCGCCAGTTCGTAAAAGGACATTCCATCTGTGCTGTGCCGCACATCGTTGTGCGTACGCGTGATCCAATGGAACACCCCGGCATCGGCGGAGGCAGGTTCGGTCCCCGTAAAACGGCGAGTTTGTAGTCGTGGTGCAAATTGCATTTAGCTAATGGTGGAGTCAGCAACGGCAAGAGCGAGGCCCGTGAGGCACGGCGTTGTGACGGTCCCAGGGAGGAAACTCGTGACTGCGAGGATATCCCAATGAGCGTCATCAAAAAGCCTGAAGTTGCATTTATTCTGAGTTTCTTTTTGCCGGGAGCAGGTTTGTGTTACCTGGACAAATGGGTCTGGGGATTAGTGAACTTTGCGGTCGTCAATGCAGTGATCTTGATGCTGTTAGTACTTCCGCTGGTGCGCAGATGTGACTGAGTATTTTCATTACCTCGTTTTGATGATGCTTGCCGCTTCCGGAGGCATTGCCCATGCGGCGGCGACGTCGGAGTCGATTGGTAAGGCAGTTCCGCGATAATGCGGCGGAGCTTGCGGCGGTGGCTAGGACGCGTAGTCGTCCGGCCAGATTTTTGGCGTCGAGCCAGAGTCACCAGGAACCGTCGAGAGTATTCGCACGTAGAACCAATAGCAAGGAACATAAACGGAGCTGCCATGAGGGCAGAGTGGGTCGGTCACCCACAGGTAACAATTTTCTTGAAGAGGGAGGATTGAGACCCAAGTGAGTACGAGGCTGTAAGTGGGCCTTGTGTGAAAGCGGACTTCGCTAATACGTTCGGTTGAGGGCGAAATGCCAGCCGATCCTGCCATTGGGGAACATGCGATTCGCAGCGGGCACAAGGCCCTGAAAGAGGACAGGCAACATAACCTTTTATCAAGGCTGCTTAACGGCAGCCTTTTTTCGTTTCGTGTGCTGTCGCATGCACACATTCTCAACGCCCTACGTCGTCATGCGAAACATGGCGTGGTCGCCAACGTGATCTCGCGTCTAGAAGAATGGGTGTCGACCTGGGCGGATAGGCCTCTGCCGGAGGGAAATATCGCAAAGTTTCCCCAGTTCATCCGAATTAACTTCTCTGTATGCGTCCGAACGTATCGGGTGGTTTTGCACAGGAATTCGCGTATATTCAGGTTCTACTAAAATGAGCTACCCTGGAAGTCGTGCGGGTCCTTCTCCACAGGAAGTTGGTTTTAATTGCGGAGGACGCTAGGAAATGTCTGATCTGGTGTTATTTGACGAACTGAAAATCGGCGACTGCTGGGTCAGTCCGTCGAAGCAAATAACTCGGCAAGACGCTACACGATTCGCAGAAGTAACGCTGGACTTTAATCCGCTGCATCTGGACGATGAATTTGCGAGCGAATCCCCGTTCGGAAAACCGATCGCTCACGGTTTGCTGGGACTTTCCTTGGTGGCAGGCTTAGTCAGCCAATGTCCGCGAGTCCAAACAATTGCCCTGTTGGGGCTTTACGATTGGCAGTTTGTGTGCCCCATTTATTACGGCGATCTCGTGCATGTTGTGTCGGAGGTGATCGAGCTGGAGGCAGCCGGCCGTAAGCGAGGCCGTGTGCTGTGGAACCGCAGCTTGGTCAATCAAGCAGGATATACCGTCCAGCAGGGACGGTTCGACACCCTGGTATCGCGTCGCGCCCCCGCCGCGACTCGTACACGTACCGTCAAGGCCGACCTACATGAACTGACGACGATTGCCAGTCGCACCGCGGAGCCATCTCAATGAGCGAACTGGTCACTGTTTATCGCTCTCGGAATCCGCTCGAAGTCCAAATGATCCAAACTGCGCTGGAATCGGCCGGCCTGACGTGCCATGTCGAAGGCGATCATCAGGGCGGTTACAGTGGCGTATTCGACATTCAGTTGGTGGTACGATCCAGCGATGAAGCCGTAGCGCGGGATTTGCTGAAAGAATTTCAAGCCAATGCGGCGCTCGAACCCGAAGAGGATGCCGCGGACCAGGGCGGCGACAGCGACGATTAGCGTACCGCGGGCTGATGGCGAGCAGCGCGGGCACGCACTTCGCGATCCACGACATCGGCGTCGGCCATTTTGATGAGTGTCCAATAGACGCCATCTTCGTCGCTCTCACGAATCACCTCCATCTGCAGGTGCAGCACCGGTTGATCGTGGCCATCGCGGTAGACCCAGAAACGCGGGGCGACAAGGGTGTAAGTCCGATCGAATGTGGTGCCCAGACTGCGGTCGAATTCAAACCGACCACTGCCCCGCAGGTCTGCTAACTGCTTGGGGAGGCCGTCCTGGAAATAGCCATCGCGTTCGACTCGTTCCGCCTCGTTGTTTTCATAGAACTCATCCAGCGCCGTGCCTTGCGGCTGCCGCTCCCGCACGGCCAACGCGGCTTGATAGGCGCTGCTCAGATCTCCGTCAAACACTGCCGTCAGCCACTGCTCACAAAACTGACGGGCTTGTCGGGTCACCAGCCACCGGTCGGTGACATAGCTGGTGGGCGCCCAGGCCAGAAAGAACAATCCCAGACTCAGCCCGGTCACGGCCAGCGACGTGCCTATCAGCGCGTCGGGCTGTCGGACGATGCGCCGTAATGACCAGAGTCCACAGACGACGGCCAACAAGGGGACGATCCAGGCCGCGGGATGGGCCAAGGCGACGACCGACAGCAGCCCAAATAGCAGCGCCAAGACAGCCGACCCGCAGAGCGAGCGGTAGGGTTCCAGTCGTTCTGCATCGGTTGCCGACAGCGTCGGGGATACTTCCTGGGAGCTCGCCTTCATCTCATCGCCTCCGCACATCACCTGCGCCCAGCGGCGTCGACGCCGCCACCTTTGAAGTACGCCGTCGTGCTCTAGCGACGCCGGCCGCGCGTGTCGATCGTCAGGTGTGGCATTTCCGAGAAACGCTGTCGCCGTTCTCCGTATTTTAAGATGAATTCGCTCTTGGGATCAAAGACGTTGGGCTCAGATCGAGCAAACGCGCCCTCCGAGCGACTTTGCATGAAGCCCAACCAAAGCCGATCGGGATCCATGAAGAAATTGCTCGCGTCGGGAGCCTTGCCAAACGCCTTGCCAAAGTGATTTCGGACCAGCGGAGCCGTATGTAGCGAGAACATGAAAAAGCAGACGACGATCCAAGCGGTCAACAGACCAAACAGCGCACGCCCGGTCGCCTCGACAGGCAGTTTGTAGCGGATTCGGGTCGTCGAGATTTGGTCGGTAATGGCGCAGGATGCCGAACACGAAGCCGAAGATCAGCCACAGCATCAGGAAGTCCCAGAAATAGGTCAGTGAGGGTGCCTGTCCATCCATGAAATCGGCCGCCGGTTCAAATACATTCGTGGCAATGATGGCGGCGAAAAACGCATTGAGCATGGACAGCAGATTACTCCACAGTCCCTCGCTCCACGTCATCGACACGATCAGGGCGACGATTACCAATACGGACACGGTCAGCATCATGGTCGCTTTTCCTCACCAGATGATTACTGCTTGAGTACGCGGCTCAATTCTTGGACAGACGTCGTCCCCTGAGCCACTAGCAGAATGCCTTCTTGCTGCAGGTTGCGATTGCCGGCTTGCCGCGATACTTTTCGCAACACGTCCAGTTTGGGCTGCTTTTCCAACGCCTCTCGAATTTTATCATTGACCAACAGTAATTCAAAAATCGATGTCCGCCCGAAGTAGCCGATCCCGTTACAACGCAGGCAGACTTTGTCTTGTTCCGAGGGATCCGGCGGACGGTAGAGCAGATCGACACGTCCGGCGGGAATGCCAAGTTTTTGTAGCAATTGCGGCGATGGTTCGTAAGGCTGTTTACATTCGTCACACAATTTGCGAATCAAGCGTTGATTCAGCACGGCGGTCACCGCGGGGGCAAACTTGGAGGCGGGCACTTTGAGTAACAGGACCCGCAATAAGGCCTCGACGGCCTCTTTCACGCGGATCGTCGTGATCGTCAATTTCCCCGCGACCGCGTGTTCACACAGCATCTGCGCATTCCACGTTGGGTAGTTCGTTGACCACCACGCCGCTCGGTTCCTTGCGAAGCAGCGATTCGAGGACCTTTTGGGGAGATTCGCCGGCCGCTTTGTCGTAAGTCACAACCTCGATGTTCTCCGCCACGGGCTCTTTGGCATGCTTTTCCTGAAACGCGACGATGTCTCGCATGTAGCGGTCCGTCAATCCCAACACGAGGCGGACCGCGGTGGTGAGGCCCCCGGCGGGCGGCGAGGAGATCAGTAGCATCCCCTCCTCGGCGGAAACGACCTGCCGCAATTGCTCTTCCATTTTCTCCCGCATGCCCAGTTCACGCAGCGACTTGAAGTCGGAATGGGGGCGGTCGAGTTGGAGGATTGCCCGTTCGCCGGTTTGCGTGCCCTGGCTGATGATCATCGACTGGTAATGTCGGCCTTCGAGTTCGGCATCGAAGCGGCCGACCTGCCTCTTGCGACGCTCGTCGACATTCAGATTGGCCATGGTCTTGAACACAGACAACAAGGCGTCGCCCGATTCGCGATCTTGAGCCTCGGACTCGTGCCAAACCCCATCAATCTGAAAGCGGACGGCGACCGCGTCGCGCGTGAAGTCAAGCATCCCCTTGTCGGCACGTTGTCGGATCAATTCGGCCACCAGTTCTTTAGCCGGCAAGTAACCTGACGACTGGCGAGCGGAAATGATGTTGGCCTGATTCTGCTGTTGGGTCCCGCCCTGCGCTTCAAAAACGACCGGGACACCTTTCTCATGGGCAGCTTTCGCTTCGACGCCCATGTCAACGCCCATTTTTTGCACCTGGCTGGCCACCAGATAACGGATGTGGGCGAGAGTCATTACGCGCTGATGGAGATCAACCGCCGTGTTCCGTTTGAATACGTACGCACCTAATGGCACCAGCCAGCTGAGCAGGCAGACGACATAGCCAGCCGGAAACACAGGAATCGTAAAGACCGCCAACAAGCCGACCAGGAACGGCGCGGTGACCACCAGGTTCCAAACCGGATAGGGGAGTCCCAGGGTCTGGCAGTCGCGGTTGGCCCAGTCGGACGTCTTCACCCACAACATGTAAAGGGCGATGACCAAGCCCAGTTTGATCCAACTGAAATAGCTGCCCGGCCCGCGCGGTAGCACATTGGGATCGTTCGGGTCCAGTGGAAACTCAGGCCACGTGTTGGACTGAGCCCAGGCCAGATCGGCAAAGAGACAGACCGCCAATACGGCCACAGCAACAAGACACAGAGTACGCAACATCAGAGAATCCCAGGCTGTGACACGTCGATGCCCTTGAGCGCCATTTTCAGGGCTTCGACGTTCGGAGCGACACTAAAAGCGGTCGGCCGGTCGATCAGTTCCTCGTCGATCAGCGCTTTCAGACTCCGCGTGAAGTCCTGCATGCCTTCTTCCGCGCCGATCCGAATCGCGTCAGGCAGCTTGTTGTCTTGCTCTTCGAGAATCAGTTTTCGTACGGTCGGGCGTAAACGTCATGACTTCAACCGTCGGCACGCGTCCGACATCGTCACGGATTGATGCGCAGCAGTTTCTGCGCGACGATCCCCTTCATGTTGAAGGCGATGGCGCTGCGCGAATCGCGGCGTGCATTTCTTCGGGAAACAAGTCCAGGATACGTCCAATGGTCGTGGCGGCGCTGGAGGCGTGAATCGTCCCAAACACCAAGTGCCCGGTTTCTGCCGCGTGAATGGCGGTCATAAATGTTTCCTGATCACGCATTTCTCCCACCAGGATGATATCCGGATCTTCGCGGACAGCATGCTTCATGCCGATTTCGAAGTCGCGGACATCCATGCCCGATTTCGCGTTGATTGATCAGGCATTTGTCTTCCGAAAAAATGAATTCGATCGGATCTTCCAGAGTCAAAATGTGCTTGCGATAGTTGCGATTGATCCAGTTCAACATCGAGGCAATCGTGGTGCTTTTGCCGGAGCCCGTGACGCCGGCCAGCAGGACCATGCCCTGATCGAAGCGGCACAGCGATTCCATGATCGGCGGCAGATTCAGCCCCTCGAAGTCGGGGATCCAGTTGTTGATCCGCCGGGCGACGAGCCCGATTCTTCCCAACTGCTGCAGCATGTTGACGCGGAATCGCCAGTTCGTGCCGTCCACGTCAATGGTGTAAGCGAAGTCGGCGCCGCCATCCTCATCGAAAATTCGACGGTTGCGTTCGTTGAGCATCGGAAACAGCAAACGCACCATCTCCTCCGCTTCGATCGGGTCGCGGTTTAACGGCCGCAACGAGCCACGAATACGCACATAGGGCGGCTGGCCCACTTTCAGGTGCAAGTCGCTCCCCTCCAGCTTCACGCAGGGCGCGGAACAGCTTGTCGACCTCCAGCTCTTGATGTTTCCCCGTATAACGTTCAATATCATTTTGAGTTGCGGTACTCATCGGACACCTATCCTGGAACCAACCTCACTTCTCTGTCGAACCGGACGCGCTAGTTCGTCCCCGTGTTCCCCTTACCGTTCGGTCTCTCCGCCGGGCCATCAACTCCCTGGGCACAGCACAACCTAGAGACGAACCGGGATTCCCCGTTGTGCCATAATCTCTTTCGTTTCACGAATACTGTATTGTCCAAAGTGAAAGATGCTGGCGGCTAACACCGCATCGGCGTGTCCCTCCAATACGGCGTCGGCCAGATGTTCCGGGCTTCCGGCACCTCCACTCGCCACGACGGGAATCGAAACGGCGTCACTCACCGCCGCCGTGATCTCGATGTCGTAGCCGTCGCAGGTACCGTCACAGTCCATGCTGGTCAGCACGATTTCACCCGCCCCCAATGCTTCCACTTCGCAGGCCCACGCGACGGCCTCCGTCCGGTCGGTAAGCGGCCGCCGTTGATGTGAACCTCCCACACTTCCCGCCCCTCACGCTGCACACGTTTGGGATCGATGTTGACGACAATGCACTGACTGCCAAAGCGACGCGCCGCTTGGCGGACAAAATCCGGATCTCGACATGCGGCCGAGTTGATCGAGACTTTGTCGCTGCCGGCATTCAGCAGGGCGCGAATGTCCTCGATCGTGCGAATTCCACCCCCTACCGTCAACGGCATAAAGATCTGTTCCGCCGTTCGCCGCACCACATCCATACATGATATCACGATCTTCATGGCTGGCCGTGATATCCAAAAACACCAATTCATCCGCTCCCTCGTCCTCGTACCGCGCGGCCACCTCCACCGGATCGCCGGCGTCTCGCAAATTGACGAAATTGGTGCCCTTGACGACGCGACCCTGGTCAACGTCCAGACACGGGATGACTCGCTTTGCCAGCATAGAGGCCGTTTGGATCGGGTGTGAAGGAGAGCTGCTCTGTTCCGCATGCCGTTCCGACAGCGCCGCCGGTTACAGAGAGAAACTTTTACTGTAAGCCGCCCGCCAGGGGTGGTCAATGGTCCGCTGGCCGCCGGCGAGGGCCGGTGTGCGGCGGGCCTTGCCAGGTCAAGGAATCTTGTCGTTGCGATCTGGCGTCGCCGACTCCTCCGCGCCATCCACCCCATATGCCGACTCACGCAGCACGCGGCACGTCGGCAGCGATTCCAGAAACGATGCTCCGTAGGGGCGTGTGATGATACGCGGATCGAGGATGACAACCAAGCCACGGTCGCGGCGCGTGCGGATCAGCCGGCCAAAACCCTGTCGCAGCTTGATAATGGCCTCGGGAAGCTGTAATTCCTGGAAAGGATTCCCGCCGGCCGCCCGAATCGCCTCCAGGCGGGCCTGCAGCAACGGCAGGTCAGGGACGCTGAACGGCAGCTTCGTGATGATCACGTTCTGCAGGGCGTCGCCAGGCACATCGACACCTTGCCAAAAGCTGTCGGTACCCATCAAGACCGCCCGGGGGTCTTCTTTGAACTGCCGCAAGAGTTGATGACGGGGCCCACCGTCCGCTTGGCTGTAGATCGCCACGCCTTCGGCCCGCAGCAGCGGACGTAAACGTGCTTCGGCCTTGCGAAGGCTGTCGTAGCTGGTAAATAAGGCAAACGCACGCCCTTGGGTCCGCAAGACGTAGCGTTCGATCATCGCCGCCGTCATCCGCTCGTAGGCCTCTCGCTCGCGGCCCGGATCGGGCATTCCCGTGACCAACACCAAAGTGGCTTGGCGAGGATAATCGAAGGGACTGCCCACTTTCAACGTCTGCGCTCGGGTGACCCCCAACCGCTGTTGAAAAAACCCGAAGTTCGATTGGCCCGTGGACAACGTGGCACTGGTCATCACGACGCTGTTTACCTTTTGGAAGAGCTGCTTCTGCAGGGCCTGGCCCACGTCCAGGGGTGCGGCGGCAAACGTGAACCGAGGGAGGCCTTGTCGATCGTACGAGCGTTCGACCCAATACACCGCTTCGGGCAGCGTTTGTCCCAGCCAGCACTCCAAGAGGTCCGCCAGCCCCGTCAGCCGGTCGGCTGCGGCGACGTAGTCTTGACGCTGGGCGTCCCCGTGGAGGTCCTCGGCCCGGCGGCGGACTGCCTCCGCCAAATCCGACAGCGCCGGGCTGACACAATTGGTCACGATCCTCGGTGCCGCCACTCGTCCGTTAAACGGGGACGTTTGCCGGTTGATCCAGTCGTCGACGTCGCCCAGCAATTGATCCACGGCTTCACGACACCGGTTGACCTGTTGCTGCGCGGCCATCGAGACGCCGTCGACAAGCAATCCCTTGTTGGTGTGATCGTTATATAGGCGACGCAGGTTATAGTCGATCTGGCCGCTAGTTAACCGCAACCCCAGATGATCGCCGGCCACCGTTTCGATGGTATGGGCTTCGTCAAAGATGACCGCGTCATAATCTGGAATGATGCTGACGTTCGCTTGCCGCAAGGCCAAGTCACTAAAAAACAAGGCGTGATTGACCACCAGGATCTGAGCGTGCTCAGCGCACCGCCGGGCCTTGTAGTAATAGCAATCGTTGTACGTGGGGCAGTTACGCGAAAGGCAATTGCCGCTGTCGCTTGCGACCTCATCCCACAAAGCAGCCCGCGGTCGAAATGGCAGGTCACTGAGCGACCCATCACTCGTTTGGCGAGACCAGCTGCCAACGGCATCCAACTGCTCGAAGTCTTCCGGCTGCTGAAACAGATTGCGGGACCGTTGCTGAGCGTTCTCCAGCCGACGTAAGCTCACATAGTTGTTGCGCCCCTTTGACCAACACCACCGAAAACTCACGGGGGATCACACTATTGAGCAGCGGCAGGTCTTTGCCCATCAACTGCTCCTGCAAACTAATCGTGTGTGTCGAGATGACGATTCGCCGAGGACCGTCTTCCGCACCACGATCCTCATCGGTCACGTACAAGATAGCCGGCACGAGATACGCGAAACTCTTACCGGTCCCCGTACCCGCCTCGGCCATCAGATGGCGGCCCTCGCCCAGGCAAGCGGCCACCGCTTCGGCCATTTGCAGTTGCTGAGTTCGGACTTCGTAATCGGGTAGTCGCTGCGCTAGTCGCCCAGCGGGCCCCAACACCTGGCCGATCGTCAAATCCATCGGGCCACCAGCCTCGATAACCCCACCGCTCGGCGAGTTTTATCGACGTCGCAGCTCGGGCGCCTGCCCCCTGGCGAACTCCGTTCTCTGCCTGGCAATTCACGGTGATTCGATCCTGCCCTGGTCGGGCGTACTGGCGGAAGCGTACAGCCGTTTGGGAATCCGTCCTGAGCGAAAGGCCCACCGACCGGCGTCGCAGCCGTAACGCATCGCCCGCGCCATACCCAACGGATCAGCCGCCTCGGCAATCGCGGTATTGAGTAGAACCCCGTCTACACCCAGTTCCATCGCCTCCGCCACGTCGCTGGCCGTGCCGACTCCCGCATCCACGATTACGGGATAATCCGGATCCCCCAGCTTCAGGTATTCCAGGCAGATTCGCAGGTTGTTGGCGTTGAGGATTCCCTGTCCCGACCCAATGGGGCTTCCGGCCGGCATGACGGCTGTGGCGCCCACCTCCTTAAGCCGCCGCGCGACAATCGGATCGTCGCTGGTATAGCACAGCACCTGAAACCCATCACGCACCAATCGCTCGGTGGCTGCAATCGTGGCCACCGGGTCGGGCAGCAACGTCTTGGTGTCTCCCAACACCTCCAACTTCACCCAATCAGCGCCCGGGTTTTCTAAGCCTCGCAGGATCTCTCGTCCCAAACGCGCCGTGCGTACGGCGTCTTCGGCGTTGTAGCAGCCTGCGGTGTTGGGCAGCAGGATGTACCGCTCCAAGTCGACGTAATCCAAAATGTTTTGCCCGTGCTGGTCGTAGAGACGCTCGCGGCGAACCGCTACGGTAATACAGTGCGTCCCGGAAAGCTCCAGGGCCGCCGCCATTTGTGCGAAGGTGGTGTATTTGCCCGTGCCCACGATCAACCGGCTGCGCAACAGGTGGCCGCCCACCCAAAATGGGTCCGCGTCGGTCGCGTGCGCCAGATCCGTTGCCACATTGCTGTTGTCCATCGCTGCCGTTTCCCCCTTGGCGACCGAGCCGTGGTGCCGCTGGAGCGAGAAGACACCATGACGGGCACGTCGCGTAGATTCAAATTCATCGTCCGACGGCCCAAGTCGATCCGCCATCGGAAGCCACCATTCCCCATGGCAGACCATCCAGAACCGTGTCATTGTGTCCGCGCTGATCCCCGGCCAAGGCAGCTAACCGCCGCCCACGAGTGTCACAATCTCCAGCCGATCGCCATGGCTCAGCACACACTGTTCATGCTGCTCGCGAGGCACAAGCGTGGCGTTCAATTCGACGGCCACGTGCTGCCGATTGATTCCTACTTCGTCCAAGAAGTTCCGCAACGAGATTCCGTCGGGCACCTCGGTGGGTTTGCCGTTGACGTTAATCTCCACCGATCGTCTCCTTGTCGCACATCAAGGCATTCTGTTGCCCCGCGCCGAACTGCTTCCCATTGTTGTTGTGGATGGCCCACGACCACACGTCTCGTCTTACTCGCGTAGAGCGGCCGTCCGAGCGGTACCGACGTCCAGCAACTGCAAAGCTGCGAGCTCGGCACGACCGGTTGCCGCCAACTCACGTCGCCATGGAATGCCATAGGCTGCATAATTGCCAGTGGAAGTTTCGAGCACATAGACAACCGAATTGCCCGGCCGAGCGGCCGTCGCGCCGCGAGGAAAATTAATCGCGCCGGTCGTCATCAGGTATTTCGGTTTCTTGGCCGCATCGATTCCCAAATCGGCCAAGACATTGGCGCGGAACATCGCGCTGAACTTTGCTGTTCGAAAATTCAGCACGACGCACTGTAGGTCGCCCGTTAAGAAATCGAGCATATAGAGTCCTTCGACATCCGAGTCGATCGGACCGGTGGCCATGGCGAAGGTCTCGCCCACCGCGGCCGTCGAGCCACGGACCTGCCGTTGGCTTAACAACTCCGTCCACGGCCCAGCAGACAACGACTTCCCATCTCGCCTCCACCCCAGCCAGCCTCGTCCCGCGAAGCCGGCTCCGAAGGCCAGCGCGCCGATCACGGCCACAAGACCCCATAGTCCCAATCGCTTCAGGTTACCTGTTTTCACCTGTTTGCTCCTGCCCAGGCGGTGACCGGCTGGCCCGGTCGGGGTTGAAAATCCGCAGATCCACGGGGCTTTGTCAATTCCCAGCGTGAATTTCATTAATCGTACCGCTTCCCCCCAGTTTGTTCTACCTGAGATTCGCGGCACGTCATGGACGACGGAGCAAGTCAAAGAAGGGGATCTTGGATTTGTCGTTTTGCTGCTTTTGAACTTCCAGCGTTCCTGTGGCGGAAATGCGATCGTCCAAGAGTCGGATCTGGGCATCTAAACCCCGGAACCAGGCCATGCTTGGTGAGGCGAATTGGCCGCTCGTGCCCTCGTGATCAGCCAAGCTGGGCCAGTGGGTCGAGCCCCAATATGGCCGTCCCGCGGGACCTTCGTAAAGTTGATATTCGCCCCCCAGGGCGAGGATTAGCTGGACGCCTAATACCGATTCGGCAGCGGCGCGAGCGTTCTCTTGTGGAACGCCCAACTGCTGCGAGATCGTATGCAGCAGCCGCGTGTTACCCACGGACGTCCGATACGCTCGTTGAAAATCGAGCGCCGCAAACCAGGTCTTGATTTTGGATTGCGAGACATCCGCGACGTGAACTCGCACCTGAGCCTCAATCTCACCTTCCTGCACAGCCAAATCCTTGGCGGCGGTGGCCAACACTTGAGGATCGACGCCGATCAACGAGAAATCGTCGGGGGTCGATAGTTGCCAGAGCCCGAACGGCAACCGCGCCAAGCCGTTGCCGTCCGGTACGGGTGCAGCGCGTAGCGGCAGTAAATCCAACAGGCCCAATGCCGGCCACGCTCCGAAATATGCCGGCGCGGTCCGCAGCACTTGCATGATGCGCACCAGGGTGACCGTCGAAAACTCAATTGGCAGCTCTTCATCGCGAATCCCGAAGAACAGATGATGAGGCTCAACGCTCGGGTTTAACAGCCCACCTTGAAAAACCATCTGCACGGTGATGGCATCGTCGTCGGATTGCCGAATCGAGATGGGCGAGGGCGGGCCAATAATGGAAGTAGCGATGCCATATTTTCGGCGGTCAAAGGGCAGCATTTCCGCGCGAAGATCAATTCGTTCGTGATCGGTACCGGCCACTGCGGTCCGTTTCAATTGCAGCACCAACGGGTCCATATCGGACCAGCGACGTTGGTGGAAACTGGCCATCTCGGCAAATCGTGCTAGTTCGTTGGCCGTTACCCGCTCCAGCGGTACATCGGGAATCGGCAGAAAACTTCCTCGCGCACCCCGCAATGAATCACGCACCTGTTCGCCGGCCAGCACGACATGGCTGTTGTCCGGACGCTGGTTGAAGTAAGTCGGCAGCAGACCCGCGGAAATTAGATCATCGATGTTGTCATTCGCCAGTTGTTCGTGAGCCGCCGCCAGCCGCGCGAGTTTTAGGATTTCCAAATCCGTGACCGCTCGTAATCGTCGTCGGAGTTCGATTTGATACTGAGGCGAGACCAGTCCGCGGAAAAAGGCCGGCGAGAGATAGGCGAACAGCGTATCCTGTGGATCGATGGGGAAATTACTGCTGCGCCAGTTGGAAATCCTTCGATTGGCCGAGGGATCCCGTTCCTTCACCCGCTGCCAAAAATCGCGAGACGATCGTCAGCGAATTCGTGACCAGATGATAGCGATCGTCAACCACGTAAAAAGATCGCAGTTCATTGTCGCTGGTGGAAGCGAAGGAAACCGATCGATCGTCCACGGTGATTTCGCGAATGGATGCACCCGACGATTTCATGCGTGCGACCGCGTCGCGCTGTTGCTTGCTGAGCTCATTCTTGAGCAGCGGATTGTCGCGCTTCGAATAGAATGCCAATCGCTGCTCCCTCCCGCAGATACGTGTCGCGTCCCAACAGGGCGACATCGGAGATTAATTGGTTGCCTAGCAGTTCGGCCAAGGCCGATTCCCTCAGCCCCAATTGATCTTGAACTCGCTGGTTCAGTAAGGCATCGTGGCCGCGCAGTGTTATCAGTTGACTGGGCTGCCCCCATTTTGTTCGGTGAACTTGCGCAACCACAGATAGTTGTCAAAACTGCCGAATCGCAAATAAAAACACTCCTCGGGTACGTGCAAAGCAATGGGTTCCACGTCCACGATGTCCGGGATGTTGCTGGGCGTGCGGAGCGACCACTCGATGGGGGTGGGGATCGGTTGATCTGCAATACCCAAGTCGACGTCGCCTCGCAATGTGTCCTCGAACGCCTGCATGCGCATCGATTCGACGTTTAGCACGAGCAGTAGGGATTCCTTAGGCAGAGAAGGTTGTTTTTGGATGCGGTCTAACAAGGGCGTACGCAGTCCCAAGCGCTGGCCCAACATATTGGCCAAATAGATTTCCACTAGGGGTGGGTAATCCCCATCGTTCTCGTGCAATCGCGATACGGCGGTGTATTGCCCCCACCACGACCGTTGAAGTCGTAAGAATTGCCGCGGATTGTTTTGCGGAACGGCCACGATGGTTTCGGGCTTTGGCGTCCACAGCTTCAGCTCCAGCGGTTCATCCCCCTTGAACAGAAAATAGATCGTCAGTGTCGAGGGGCCCGAATTGTCCTTCGCGCCAAGCAGGTCTCGCAGAATTCCCAGCACGCGCCGATGGGCGAACGCGGGATAAAAGACCCGTCCCTGCCTTTCTTCGAGAGCATAACCATTGGTCTCAATGATCACATTCTCGTCGGCGCCGGCAAGAGGCACGGTAACGCGACCCACGCCAAAAGGACGTCCGGCGACGGCCACGACGTCTGCTGCCAGGCTGGAGGTTGCATGGACCAGGACGAAAATGAGCAGCAAGGTCGATCGGAATCGGAAAACGTGCACGGGCGACGTCCTTCCCTGTCGGGCAGCAGTAAAAAAGTGGAGCAAGTCCGCTGACCGGATTGTATGCAGACGTTCGCCCGTTGTCAGCGGTGAGATATTTTCTCGCTGCGCCCTGCGACGGTTGCGTTAGAAGCGATGAGCAACAGATCGTCGTGCTTCATGAAGTACGGGATCGTGTCGAGTACCGTGGTCTTTGACGCTAGCTGACCGTGCAACTGCTCATAGCGGCGTCGGGTCGTGATCAGAAATCCCTGTCGCCGCTCCACATGGTTTTTCGCCTGCTGAGGGGTCCCTGCAGGCAGAATCGACTGGCCCGCGTAGAATACCCAGCTGGGTTCGTGAACATCCAACGTCGCCAGCGGTGCGGTGGCGTCGATGGCGCGAGCTGTCGCCAGCAGTTGCTGGATTTGCTGATGCGAGCTGACGCGTGGTGCGACCCATCCGAATAGGGCAACCACAAAACAAACCGCGGTCAGGGCCATCCGTTGCAGACCGGCTTCCAGTTGCTTTCCGCGAAATTGAGTCCAACATAGCAGGCCACCCAGCAGCAGAATCAGGCCAATGGCCCCCAAACGTTCCTCGCCCGGCAGGTAGACATGCGCGGCCCAGGGCAGGGCGATGACAAGCAGCAGTCCCACAACTACCAACGTGACGGCCGACCATTGTGACCACCACCGTGCCGGTCCGACTGACGACTCTGGCCATTGGGCGACAAAATGTCCGACCATCAGGGCCAGCGCGGGATACGTGGGAGTGACATAGCTGGGAAGCTTCGTGCCGGCCAGTGAAAAGGCAGTGATGTACACTCCCACCCACGCCAGACAGAAGGCAAAGCGCGCGTCATAACGGCTGTCCTGACGGCGTCCCACAATCCAGATGACGACAGGGATTGTGAGAGACGACCAGGGAAAGAACCCCACGAGGATGGCGGCAGGGTAGAACAGCAGCGGGTTGCCGCGGTGTCCCTCCATCGGCTGCATCGCGCGGCTCACATTGTGTTCCAGAAAAAACTCTCGCAGCCAGGTACCGTCCGTTCGTTGTCCCACGGCAAAGTACCAGGGCACCGCGACGGCTAGCGCCAGCGCCGTCACCATGAAGGGGTGCCATGCGAAGCCGCAGCCCATGAGGTAGCGAGGCTGGAGCCGAGGTGCCAGCGCGCGGAGGACCGCAGAGGCAAATCGGTGTCGATTGTCGAACACCCCATCGCCGGAGCCTTGAGGCGGCACGGTCAGTCGTGTCAGCCAGAAGAACACGCACCACACAGCGACCGGCAGCACGAAGCCGACAGGGCCTTTGGCCAGTATTCCGAGTCCCATCGCGCCAGCGGCCGCCGCCCACCAGGCCGTGTTCCGCCAGTGCTTCCATCTCCCGGATACCATGTCCGGTGGTACATTCAGGCGAAGCGGCGAGCAACTCCAGGTTTGCGTCATCACAAAACAGGTCATCGCCAACGTCGTACAGAATATCAAGGCAGAATCTGGGGTCGCTGCGTGCGCGGCCACGTTGAACATGAGCGTGGTGGTCAAACACAGGGCGGCCCAGGTGGCGGTGACGGAATCGAACAGGCGTCGCCCCATCATGTAGGTTAGCGCAACGGTACCCATAGCCAGGCTGGCCGACCAAAACCGAGCCGCGAACTCGCTGACGCCAAAGGTCGCGTAGGCCGTCATCATGAGCCAGTACAACAGAATGGGCTTGTGCGCCCGCAACTCGCCGTTGAATGTCGGTACGACCCAATCATCCCGTTCCCACATTTCCCAGGCACAACGGGCGTTACGCGGTTCGTCGCGATCCCACAGCTTGGGGCTACCTAAACGTGTGAAGAAACACAGTCCACTAATTGCTAAGATCGACAGCGTTTGTCGAACCGTCAGGGAGGTCATCGGTAGGTTCCTTGGAAGCGCGCCCGCAGCCCGCGCAGCGTACGCACGCAAGCCTCACGCAACGGCTGTTGTCGGCCACGCATCGGCCGTAATTCCCGTTTCGCCCAATCGGCTGGGGGCGGGCAGTGTAGTCGTCGCGTCCGTCCGCGACAATTTCAGTTTGATCGCACCTCCAACCAGCCGACCTCAGCGAGTCCCTCTTTGCGCTCGAGCGAAGCTGGCTGCCGGTGAGCTGAAGGCAGCCAAGTGGTTGCGGCCGGCGATCGGTCATCGTTATTGGTCTGGTTTTGCTTGCCAGCAAGGGGTATGCTCCGCGCTGAATCGAGGCCAATGTGGTCGCCTGGGACTGCGATCGTGCACCAATTGAGACGAGCTGATGTTGAATCGATATAACGTGCGTCTGCGGACAGCCGGAATTGTGTTGGCATGGATCGCGGCGGGATTGTGTTTTCTGCCGTGGGACGTGTCGATTTCTCGGCGGATGCTCAGCAGGTGCGTTGCCCGGAGAATTTCGCGGGGTTTTGCACCGTGCCGAGATCTTTGGGCACGCGTACGGCGCACTTGCCATTCTGGTGACCGCCTATGTGCTGGATGTGCGGCAGCGGCGAAAGCTGGTGCATGTGGCCGCGTGCTTCGTAACGGCTGGGTTGACCGCCGATTTGATCAAACTGCAAATCTGGCGCAGTCCGTCCGCGCCCGTATTTCGAATTGGGTGGGCGCGGGTCGACATTTTTGGGATCTATTTGGACGGGACAGACGGTTGACTGGATGACTGCGATCGACAACACGCGGCATTCGTTCCCCTCGGCACACACAGCGGGAGCGGTCGCGATGGCCTATAGTCTGGCGCGAGTTTATCCTCGAGGTTGGAAGTGGTTCTATCTGCTGGCTGGCCTCTGCGCCATGAATCGTATTGATGGCGGCGCTCATTTCGCCAGTGACGTGTGCTGTGGCGTGGCTCTGGGTTATCTGATTGCCCGTTTGCTGCCTTCGGCGGACCGGATGGCGAACTGGCCGGTGATATCGCGCAACCGCCGGACGATGCATTCCGCGGATCCGCCTTTTTCCCGAGCCGCCTAGGAGTGACGTGGCAACATTGCCGGCGTCCAGGCACCAATCTCGCGGGGGAGCCGATCAAAAAGGCAGCCGACGGATCGTTCCGGGGACAACAGGCTGGTGTGTGTCGGCGCTGGCGACGGCGGCAAAGCAGAGTGCGAGGCTGTCGAGGTTCCGGGCGCATCGATACTGGGCGTGCGATTTTGTTCGATGCTGCAGAGCAACTCACCCATCGTGCCGTGAAAGCCGTCGGGGAACCAGCAACCGGTCAATCGAGGGCTGAAGGCACCGGAGGCGGTCGTTAACGTGACGTGTTGTTCTCGATTTCCCGATCCGACGCTCAAAAGCGTGCCGGTTGATCCCGTAACGTAAGTACGGTCTTGCGAGGCGAACTGCGTACTGCCATCGAACGCCAGTGATGCCTGGGCGCGATCAAATTCGACCACCGTTTGCGCCTGCAAAGGGGGCATAATGGTTTGCCAGGGACTACGCGATGCGGAGGCATAGACGCGGAGTGCGGTGCGGGGGGTGAACAAGCAGTTAACCATGTCGAACCAATGCACCGCGTAATCATACAGGATGAGGTGTCGAATCTTTTCAAATTCGGTCCCTGCCACCCATGAGTGGTCCCAGTGGACGGAAAGGTGCGCTGCCGCCAATTCGCCAAGCAACCCCGCTCGAACCGCGGCGCGAGATATGCAAAATGGGGCGCCCAGCGGGCATTTTGGTTGACAGCGAGTTTCAGATTTCGCTGCTCGGCGAGCTGGACTAACCGTTCGCCTTCGTCCAGATCGAGGACGAACGGCTTTTGGCTCAGTACGTGTTTGCCCGCCTCCAACGCCGCCTGAATAATGAAGCTCCGTACGGCCGGATGCGTCGCTACGTCGACGACCTGCACGTCGTCGCGGCGGAGCAATTGGCGGTGGTCCTCGTAAACATCGGCGTGAGGATAGAACTCGTCCCGCCGTGCGATGGCCGACGCCAGGTGGAGATCACAGAGGGCGACAACATGGTAGCCGGCCGATCGGTATGCCGTCAGATGGTGCTTGGTAACGCCGCCGCAGCCGATCAAACCAATACCGTAGTCGCGGCGGATGGGGTCCTGCGGCAGGTAGATGAGTTCGGCTGGGGACGTGGCAGGCATGGAACGACAACGTAAAGCAGGGATAGTCGGACCCGGATGGCAATCAAGCTACCGGCCTGACGCCAGCTTGACGAGCCCAAATTGTGGGGCCCGCGGGGTCGCGCGGGACCCCTTGTTTTGTCGATGTGTTGCGGACAAGAATAGTCGGGAACCGGACGCTCACGCAGGTGTTCGGAGTTTCGGGCCGGTGGGTCGGCGATTCCGCCGGCCGTGACCGCGTGAGAGCCAACCCACGAAGGAACCCAGGCATGGCAGCAGACGAGTCGTCGGTGAGCGCCGAAGCGAAGAAAAAGCGGATCTTGTTGGTTGACGATGATGCAGAGATCATCGAGGCCCTTCGATATGCCCTGACCGCCAAAGGCTACGAGATCCTTGTGGCACGCGATGGAAACCAGGGCTTGGCGATGGCTGAGCGGGAGGATCCGGATTTGGTGATTCTGGATATGATGATGCCCAAACGGAGTGGTTTTTTGGTCCTAGAAAAACTGCGACGAACGCGCCCTGTCCCGATTCGCGTGATTATGATTACGGCCAACGAGGGCAGCCGCCACAAGGCCTATGCCGAGATGCTGGGTGTCGACGACTATATCCGCAAGCCCTTCGCAATGGATCGTCTGCTGGACAGCGTGGGCCGCTTGTTGAATCACTAGGCGCAAGCCCATGTCGCACCGCGGCGCTGATGTGATCGGGTTATCAACTCGACCCCGCAGGGGGGAGTTGCGATGCGGCTTAGGATTCTGTTAATCGGTTTCGTGTCGTGCGGCGCGAATTGCTAAGAAGGCGCGCAGACGTCGAGTTGTCGGATGTGGTGGAGTGTCTGATGTGGAAACTCGCACAGCACGAGCTTGTGATAGATTTCACAAAGCCATTCGCTTAGCGAGTTGCAGAAAGGAGACTGCTGGGTGTGCACCCCTTGATTTCTCGGGAAAAGCAACAGGAGGCCGATCGAGCTGCGCCAAAGATTTTGAATCGTGTGTTGCGCTGGGCGAAGAAACTGACAGAATGCAAAAGTTTCTCTTGTCGTAATGGCGGAGTCGAACGATACTAGACTGTGGAGTGAGGCACGTCACGTTGGGTTGTTTTGCGAGCGGCAAGTTGGCTCGCCGTCCCAGCTGCCCTCTTCTTTTCGGACCGATCTTTTCCAACTTCCCGTCGACCCGCGACTTTCTCTCCTGCGGGCGTGATTGACTCAGCTCAATCGTTTCTTGCGGAAGTCTCCTAAGCAATTAGGGAACCGAACGCGGGGAATCGAACGTGGCACAATCGCGCTCTGGCGTTTTGCTTGGCCGCAGTGAGGGCTTGGCGCTGCGCCGATCGCAAGCGAAGAAGTAAAGGAACGATGGCCTGAGAAGCGGACACGACAGCCGGCACACGGAGCACAACATCACGCCACGCCGCGGAACTCCCACATCCTTTTACGAATTGATCGGATAGGTACCCCGACGCAACAGGGGGTCCCGAACCAGCGAGACCTCTTGTCGGGGTAGTTACCCGGTAGGGAGAATCTACATGAGCGCTGGGCGGGAAATCATGTCGCTGATCGCCGAGCGGCAAAATCTTGATCGCTTTCAACGCGAGCACTGGATCGGTAGTTTTCAGGACTACTTGGACATTGTGCGGCAGCATCCGCGAACCACGCGGAACGCCTTCCAGCGGGTGTACGACATGATTATGTCGTACGGAGTGGAGCCTCGTGGGGAAGGCCGTGAACGTCGGCACCATTATCGGTTCTTCGACGATCCCGACCACGAGGGTCGCGACGCGGTCTTCGGGTTGGACGGCGCCATTGAGGAGTTAGTCAATGCCTTTAAGAGTGCCGCTCAGGGGTATGGCATCGAGAAACGCGTGCTCCTGTTGCACGGACCGGTGGGCAGCAGTAAGAGCACCATCGCGCGGCTGCTGAAGCAAGGCCTCGAACGCTACAGCACGACGGACGACGGCGCCGTATACACGCTGGGCTGGTTGGACGACGACGGGCAGTCGGTCCTCTGGTGCCCAATGCATGAGGAACCCTTGCATCTGATTCCCCTGGCGATGCGAGCCGACGTGGTTGCGATGCTCAATCGCGAATCGACGGACGATTTCCAAGTGCACATCAAATACGACCTCTGCCCCTATTGCCGCTTCATGTTTGCGCGGCGTCTGGAACACCACGGCGGCGATTGGTCACGAGTTACGGAAGAAATCCGTGTGCGGCGGATCTTGCTGAGCGAACAGGATCGCGTCGGTATCGGCACGTTTCAACCGAAGGACGAAAAGAACCAGGATTCGACCGAGCTCACGGGAGACATCAACTATCGCAAGATTGCCGAGTACGGCAGCGACAGCGATCCGCGAGCCTTCAACTTTGATGGTGAATTCAACATCGCCAATCGCGGCATCCTGGAGTTCATCGAAGTCCTGAAGCTTGATGTGGCTTTCCTCTACGATTTGCTCAGCGCGAGCCAGGAACACAAGGTCAAGCCAAAGAAGTTTCCGCAAACGGATATCGACGAAGTTATTTTGGGACATACCAATGAGCCCGAATATCGACGACTGCAGAACAACGAGTTCATGGAGGCACTGCGTGACCGGACGGTCAAGATCGATATTCCTTACGTGACGAAGCTGTCCGACGAGATTCGCATTTACGAAAAGGACTACAACGAACGCAATGTGCGCGGAAAACACATCGCGCCGCACACCATCGAAATGGCGGCAATGTGGGCCGTATTGACGCGTTTAGAAGAGCCGAAACATGCGAGTTTGACGCTGCTCCAAAAGCTGAAACTTTACAACGGCAAGACGTTGCCGGGGTTCACCGAGGAGAATATCAAGGAACTGCGTGACGAAGCCGTCAACGAAGGCATGGTCGGCATCTCGCCTCGCTATGTGCAGGACAAGATCTCCAATGCGTTGGTCGCCCATCCGGACGCTCGCTCGATCAATCCGTTCATGGTGCTCAATGAGCTGGAGTCGGGATTGAAACACCATTCCCTTATTACCAGCGATGAGCTGCGCTCGCTACCGCGATCTGCTGGTGGTCGTCAAAGAGGAGTACGAGAACATCGTGAAGAACGAAGTACAACGCGCCATCGCCGCGGACGAGGATGCGCTAAAACGCCTGTGCGCCAACTACATTGACAGCGTGAAAGCCTATACGCAGCGCGAAAAGGTGAAGAACAAGTACACCGGACAGTACGAAGAGCCGGATGAGCGGCTGATGCGTTCGATCGAAGAGAAGATCGACATTCCCGACAGTCGAAAAGACGATTTCCGACGCGAAATCATGAATTATATCGGGGCCCTTTCGATCGACGGCAAGACCTTCGACTACAAGACCAACGAACGACTCTACAAGGCACTGGAGCTGAAGTTGTTCGAAGATCAAAAGGATACGATCAAACTCACCAGTCTCGTGTCGAATGTCGTGGATGCCGAGACGCAGGCCAAGATCGACGTCGTCAAGTCGCGATTGATTCAAAACTACGGCTACGATGACGAAAGTGCGACAGATGTCTTGAACTACGTGGCCAGCATCTTTCGCGCGGGCGATGTGAAGGACAGTTAATAGAGAACTCCTCGGTCCGTGCCGTGGACACCCAGGTGGGGTCCGGCACTGACCGCAGGAGCGGAGATTATGGGATGACAACTCGCATACGGCGCGATGTGACTCGGTTTCGCGAAATTGTCCGCGGCAGAATCCGCGACAACATGCGGAAATACGTAACACAGGGGGAAATGATCGGAAGGAAGGGAAAGGACCTGGTCAGTATCCCCGTACCGCAGCTGGATGTGCCCCATTTTCGCTACGGCAACAACAAGTCGGGTGGCGTCGGTCAAGGCGACGGACAGCCCGGTCAGCCAATTGGTCGCGGTGACGAAGAGGGAGGCGAGGGCGCGGCGGGCGGTCAGCCGGGCGCTCATATTCTCGAAGTGGAAGTGACGCTGGAGGAATTGGCCGATTTGTTGGGCGACGAATTGCAGTTGCCGCGCATCGAACCCAAAGGCAATGCAAACCTCTCCGAGGAAAAGGCGCGCTACGATAGCATCCGCCGCACCGGTCCCAATTCGCTGCGACATTTTAAGCGCAGCTATGTCCAAGCGCTGCGACGACAGATTTCCACGGGCACGTACGATTTGTCAAAACCCCGCGTCGTGCCAATTCGAGAAGACATGCGGTACCGCAGTTGGACGCAAGTGAATGAGCCCCAAGCCAGTGCCGTCACGATCTACATGATGGATGTTTCCGGATCGATGACGGACCAGCAAAAGAAGATCGTACGCACCGAAGCGTTCTGGATCGACACTTGGCTGCGCCGCCAATACAACGGCCTGGAACGACGCTATATCATCCACGATGCGGCCGCCAAAGAGGTCGATGAAGAAACCTTCTATCACACTCGCGAAAGCGGGGGAACTCGGATCAGCTCGGCCTACAAGGTCTGCCAGGAACTGATCAAACGGGATTTCCCTGTCTCGGAATGGAACATCTATTGCTTCCAGTTTTCCGACGGTGACAACTGGGGAGAAGACAACAAAGAAAGCCTGCGGATCCTCGCGGAGGAGATCCTGCCGGACTGCAACCTGTTCTGCTACGGGCAGGTCGAAAGTCCCTATGGCAGCGGCGACTACATTCAGTCGCTACGGGCAAGGTTCGGAGACAATCACGATTCCTTAATCCTTTCCGAGATCGAAAACGAGGATGCGATTTACGGTTCGATCAAAGCGTTTTTGGGGACGGGTAAATGATTTTGTAACACGGGAGGGTCGAGCACCGTGGGCGGCTGTCTGGCGCCTACGGCTCGGGCCGCGTTTGGTTTGTGGAGGAATTCCCATGATTGATCTCAATCGATCACGTCTGCCTTGTCAGTTTGAAGTGAGCGTTGGACACAGTCGCGTCACCGTGACTGGGGCGACGCGGGAAGATGTCATCCAACAGGCGCGGCGGGCACTGTGCGTCGAAATGCCGCGTCTTTACGACGTGATCCGAAACCTGGATCCCAGCCGCTTTCACGTCGTGCCGCTCAATACGCCGGTGTGGGATAGCTCACCGCACGAATTCGGGTCATGTCCCCACCGCGCAACTCCTCGCGGGCGTCCTGCTTCGATGGGGATTAGTCCCGGTCGAAACGGAACCGTCTGGGAAGGTGTCGCCGCGCGGGCCGACGGAAGGGCAGGTTCGAACAGAAAGGGTGGATGACTGATGTCAATTGTCGATCTTCGTACTTTGTCCGCGGAACTAGTTGAGGTCCAGCGCAAATGGAAGGCCGCGCGGAACTACGGCCTGGACTTCTTCCCTACGATCTTCGAAGTCGTCGATGTCGAACAGCTCAATACCGTCGCCGCCTATGGCGGCTTTCCCACTCGCTATCCACATTGGCGCTACGGCATGGAATATGAACGGCTGGCCAAAGGATATGCCTATGGGTTGCAGAAGATTTATGAGTTGGTCATCAACAACAATCCTTGCTACGCCTACCTGTTGAGCAGCAACTCGTTGACCGACCACAAAATGGTTATTGCGCACGTGTACGGTCATTGCGACTTCTTCAAAATGAACCATTGGTTCAGCCAAACAAACCGCAAGATGATCGACGATATGGCCAATCATGGAAACCGCATTCGTCGCTATATGGATCGATTCGGCGTTGAGGAGGTCGAGACGTTTATCGACGTTTGCCTGAGTATCGAGGATTTGATTGACATTCATTCGCCCTTCATCAAACGCTTTGATGCCCGCAGTCGTTACGAATTTCCTCAAGCTACGGAAGTACACAGCGACAACGCGGGTTCGGTGCGTTTTAGAGCCAAGGACTACATGGATCCCTTTATCAATCCTCGTAGTTCTACCGGTCGAACTCTGCCGCCACTTCCCGATGACGTTGAAGAAGTGTTGGAGATCCCTGCGGAGCCGACGCGGGATGTGATGTTATTCCTGCTGGAACACGCACCGCTAAAACCTTGGCAAGTCGACGTGTTATCGATGATCCGTGACGAAGCGTATTACTTTGCGCCACAAGGCCAGACCAAAATCATGAACGAAGGCTGGGCCACTTATTGGCATACCACCATCATGACCCGACATGGTTTGCACGGCTCCGGCGACGTCATTGCGTACGCCGACCATACTTCAGGAACACTTGCCAGTTCGCCAACGCGACTCAATCCCTACAAACTGGGAGTCGAATTATTTCGCGATATCGAAGATCGTTGGAATCGAGGGTGCTTCGGGCGTGACTTCGAAGAATGTGACGACTGGGTCGAGAAGCAACGCTGGAACAACGACGCGGGCCTGGGACGCGAGAAGATTTTTGAGGTACGGCGGATTCACAACGATCTGACGTTTATCGACGAATTCCTGACCCTCGATTTTTGTCGCCAGCATCGTTTGTTTTCCTTCGGCTACAACCAGCAGACCGGTTACTACGAGGTGGAGAGCCGTGAATTTGAGAAAGTAAAACAGCAGTTGTTGTTTAGTCTGACCAACATGGGGCGTCCCTTAATCTACGTCCGTGACGGCAACTACAAGAACCGCGGTGAACTGCTACTGGAACATCGCTATAACGGTCCTGAGCTCAAACTGGATCATGCTCGAGCCACCTTGGAGAATCTGTATCGAGTATGGAAGCGACCGGTTCATTTGGAAACCGTGTTGGAAGACGAGGCCACGGTGCTTTCCTTTGATGGTCAGGAACATACGTAAGTTCGGCGCAAGATAGGGTCCCCCGAAATATGACTTCTTTCCATGGCCCGAAGACGGCAGCAAGCTAGGTGATCAAGATGGACATCCGTGCACAAGTGAAAGAACAACTCGAGTTCCTGATGCAACAGGGGGACGCGAAGAGCCCTGTGCGCTCGAAGTACAATGGGCCGATGGCAATTTGCAGGTGGACTTCGTCGATATCCAACCGCTCGGTTGCGCGATGTGGCAGCTTGAAGTGCGTACCGGCCAGACCGCCCAGGCCTCGGCCGACAAACTACAAGCCGCCGGTGAAGAGCTCGCCCGGCAGGTTCGTTATCTGTTGGAACCTCTACAGCTTCACGAAGTTGACCAGCAGCAGACCGCCGTTCAACTGCGTTCGGCGCCGCCGACAGCGCGAAGAACGCACGGTACGCTACTACGAAGTGACCGCCCAGCGGGATGGCGGCTGGCGGCTGGTACGTTACGAAAAACAGCCAGGACAACCTCGGCAACAGGTCGCGGCCTTCGTGACCGCCGAGGCTCTGCAACGTCTCTGCCACGATGTCGTTGATATCGCCACGCGCTGAATCAACGCGCGGGGTTTTCGTCACTGCACCCGTGGACGATCCGCCTCAGAGCCCTTACAGTGGCAGATCTGGCAGTCAGCCTGACATTGTGGCCACCTGTTCGTCGCGCCAACCGGCCGCGGCAGGCACGGGCCAGATACACGGGAATACGGCTTTTGTGCAGGAGCGAACGGTGATGAGTCAAGGTCGTCCGATGGCAACCGCGATCGAACCCTCGTTGATACCCGATGAAGGCTGGCATTGTAGTCATCTGTACTACCGCTTCGATCGCGAGATTCTGGAACGACTCTCGGTCGCACAACGCGACGAGGGACGTCAACAGCTGATCGCTTGCCTGGACCCCGCTGCGCTGACGCGACCGAACGACTGCAGACCAGCGTGGTCAGTGGACAGAAAGCCGATTTTGGCTTGATGTTAATGGATCCCCATCCCTTAAAAATCGATGCGGTCCACCAGCGGCTGATGAGCAGCATGCTTGGTCCGGCGATCGTGCCCACTTACTCGTTTGTTTCAATCAGTGAAATCTCTGAATACGTACCGAGCGTCGAACAGTATGCCGCGCGGCTTGTCCAGGAAGGAGAAGTTGAAGGGAGTGAGAGTTATCTGGCGAAAGTCAGCGCCTATCAACGGCGCGAACCCATTATGCGACGCCAAAGGCTGACTCCCGACTTTCCCACTTGGCCCGCCACATGTTTCTACCCGATGAACAAGCAGCGAGTCGTTGGAGAAAACTGGTATACACTGCCGTTTGACGAACGGAATCGTATGATGAGTGAGCACGCCAAGAGCGGCATGGCGTTCGCCGGCAAGGTTTCGCAACTGATCACCGTTAGCGTTGGACTGGATGATTGGGAGTGGGGAGTCACACTTTGGGCCGTTAATCCGCAATTCTTGACGCGTATTGTCTATCAAATGCGATTTGACGAAGCCAGCGCTCGCTATGCCGAATTCGGACCGTTTTATACCAGCTACATCACCAGTCCCGCCGAAATGATGGATCACGTGCGCGTTTAAGGCCAATCACGTAACCGAAGATCGGCGCCTTACCAGGCAACGCTTTAGCCGGCCGATTAGCGAGTCTCGGCGGGGGGCGCGACGGACAAGACAAGCCGCACGGGCGTTCCCAATGGCGGGATGTTTTCGGTGAAGGCCTCGTACAGCAAGTCGGCATTGTCTCGTGAGCTTTCTACCGTCAAATCCAGCGTCGCCGTGGAAAAATTTGACAGGCAAATCAGCTCGCCCCCTTCCGCCTGATAGTATCGTTCGCCCGTACGCTCGTCCTGCCAAAACCCACTACCCGCGAATACCCATTCGTGTCCCATCGGTTGTCGCGTTTTCATCTGCCGCACCATGTCTTGAGCTCGGCGACGAACTACGTGCTTTGCTTCGTCCCGCCACAAGACCTCGACGTGAATCGTGTCACCCGTAGCCGGTTGATAGACGGGATCGTATTGCACGGGACGCCCCGCGTGGGCTCCGATCGCCAACAGACCGGTGTGCACCAGATAGGCCTTGGCGTTGACCGACACAATTGACTCATGCTCTTTGGTTCCCTTGGGACACGCAAACATTTCCAGCAGGCCCTGTCGCAAGCAAATCTGACCTCCGACGATAACGCGGTGTTGTTTGGCGTCGACCCAGACTTCCGCCTGAGGATCCAATCGCACCAGACCGGAGGCCGTACGTGATTGGTGAGTTGGCGTTGATGTGTCAGACGGTGCGTTGGCCGAGCTTGGGGGGGGCTCGGTTGCGGCATCTCCCGTTACAGCCGACGCGGCGGGCGATGGTGAGGCTGTCTTGGGCTCTTGGGCCTCCTGCTGTGCCGCGACAACTTGAGGCCACGAGATGAGTAATAAAAGCAAGCAACAATAGGGTGTCAACCACGGCTTACGTAATCCGAATCGTTGTCGACTACCAAAGCGTTTCATGCGCGCGTGGACCTCAGGCTACGAGGGAGACGGTGGGAGGCAATGACGTCGGAACGGCTTTGGGCCGGCGTTTTCACGACGTCAGCCCTATCTGTAGCTTAACGGCTTCCGATACAGGGCGGAATTGCTGCGCAGGACGAATGTGGCATCTTAACTTGTCGGCCGAAACTCGGCGATCGATGAATTCCACCGATCAGGCGTTGCCGCGGGGACGAATGTTGTTAAAGTAGCGAACAATGAAGGTTTACGGCGATTGTTGCGATTTCGTGCAACCATCGTGTTCGCCCTTCTGCCGTGATCGATAGGTCGCGCTGCCTACGATGCACCGCGAGCATTTCAACCCGGGTGATTAGGATTACGAAGGAGGCGGTGGGACGATGCCCCCGACGACGCGTTCAACGAAGAAGCAGGCCAAGAACAAGAAACGGCACAAGCAGGCCAAGGGAAGTGCGTCAGTGCTTGCCGTCGGCGCAACGGATGCGAATGTGGAACATGCAGGTCAGGAACACCTTGACGATTTTGTAAAGCAGATCACGAAGCTTGCGCCTTGGGATGTTTGGGCCGCTAAGCTGGCGGCGCAGGCGCGATCCTGCTCCCATGCACAAGCTGATGCCTAAGGCCGCCGGTTGCCCGCTGGTTTGGTCCACGACCGAAAGTTCGTCTCCCGCCACGCTGCAACTGTTGGACTGGCTCTACTCGCTGCGTCGTCGTCGGCATCGTGATGAAGCGCCGGGCGACTGGTCGATCGTTGCCGAGGAATGGTTGGAGGCCCGGATGCGCGCCGATTGACGGCCGACGTGGCGCTGGAAGCGATTGCCTGGGTACATGGACTACCGCGTTTGGCGGTGCGTTTACCTGCTTCTCTCTGGTCGCGCCTGCTGAAGCGAATCATCGAGCTGGCCGCCGGTGTGATCAATGACGAATCGCTGGAGGACGCGCCGGTCGAACACTTGATTGTCGCCCAATTGGCGGCGGGCGAACTCCCATTGGCGTTGGCCTACGTATTTCCAAAGGTGCAAGGTTGCCAGGAGTTTGGCCGGCCGGCGCGCACGGCCATTGCCCGCGGCCTCTTGGCGTCGCTGGACGGCGAGGGCATCCTGCATGCACGCCTGGCCCTGCGCCTGGCGTTCCCTTTTGGCCTGCTGGACGCGCTGCCTGTATCTGGACAAGCAGGTGGTCGGCAAGTCGATATCGGGTGAAGCCCGACTGCAATTCGAGTGGCTGGTGCGCCAATCGTTGCGGTTCCGGCGTCACAATGGCACGATCATATTCACCTCTGACGAGTCGCCGTTGGACGCGGCAGGCGGTTTGATTAAATCTGCCTTGGCCATCGGAGGTGATCGAGTCGATCGCGAATTGTTTGACGTGCAACGCGGAGCCATGAAGGTCGAAGACAGTGAATTTGCGTTGCCGTTGGCCGGCGAACATTCGGAATGGGCCGAGTTGGCGGTCTTACGGTCCAGTTGGTCCGCTCGATCACCGCACTTGGCCGTGGCGTTTCCGCAGGGGACGTTCGCAAGCGAATTTGCCGTACGGCAGCGATCGGTTTGGCAAGGCCATTATCTTCCCGAATTGCGCGTGGACGGTGTGCCGCTGGACGTGGACGGCGAATGGGAGGAAGTCTGTTGGTCGTCAGATGAGGACATGGATTACCTGGAACTTGAGATTCGGATGACGCGCAACTGGCGATTGCAGCGGCAGTTCTTGTTGGCGCGGCAGGATGAGTTTTTGTTCACAGCCGACGTGCTGCTAGGTCCTCATTCGGGTCAGTTGGATTACCGCCTGGAATTGCCCCTCGTACCTCAGATCAAGTTAATGCAGGACGAGGAAACGACAGAGATCCAATGGAATACGGACAAAACGTTGGTGTGGGCCCATCCGCTGGGATTGTCGGAATGGCGATTGGACAGCCGATTCGGAAAGTTTGATGGGCGGGTGCTCTATCAAACTGCCACGGGAAACCGCATTATGCGTCCCCGTGTTTATTGATTTCGACCGGAAGCGCAGCGGCAAAGCGCGTACGTGGCGTCAGTTGACCGTGGCCGAGAATCTGCAAATCCTGCCACGTGATGTTGCCGTAGCGTTTCACCTTCAGATTGGGGCACGGCAGTGGGTCATTTATCGGTCGCTGGCCGCCACGGCCAGTCGCACGTTTTTGGGCCAGAATATTACCAGCGAATTTGTCGTCGCAAGTTCCAGGCCAACGGCGAGATTGACAGTCTGATTGAGATCGAGTGAGTCGCAAGGTATGGAAGACGCGACGCAGCGGATCGCCGAGAACCTGGCAGCCATCCGCGATACGTTCGCGCTAGCGGCGGCGCACAGTGGCCGCACTGCAGACGACGTGCGATTGGTCGCGGTCACCAAATATGTCTCGGCTTCGCTGGCTCGCTGCGTGGTCGAATCCGGTTGCCGTGATTTGGGCGAGAGCCGTCCACAAGCACTGTGGGAGAAATCTGGTCAACTCTCGGAGTTGTCAGTACGCTGGCATCTGATCGGCCACTTGCAGCGCAATAAAATTCAGCCCACGTTGCCTCACGTCTACCTCCTGCATTCAATCGACAGCCTTCGGTTGTGGCAAGCCGTAAATCAATGGGCAAGTCAACACGACGAACATGTGTCGGCGCTGATCGAAGTGAATATCTCGGGTGATGCAAATAAACATGGCTTTGCTCCCGCCGACGTCGCCAGTGCGATTAAGACGGCCAAGGGTTCTGGGCGCGTGGTGGTCCATGGTCTGATGGCGATGGCCAGCACCGCGGGGGGCTTACGTCGGACGCGAGAGAACTTTTCTGCGTTACGTGAGCTACGCGACCAGTTGTCCGCACAGTTTCCGGATGGCCCGCGGTTGGCGGAATTGTCGATGGGCATGAGTGGAGACTTTGCCGTGGCCATTGAAGAGGGAGCGACAATCGTGCGTGTCGGGTCGGCCTTGTTCACGGGAGTGGACGTGTGATTTCGCTGGAACCTCATGAGGACGGCTGCGTGTTGTCTGTACGGGCGTTCCCGGAGCGCCGCAATGAGATTCGCGGTCAACAGGACGGTGCTTTGAAGGTCTGCGTCACACAAATTGCGGAGAAGGGCAAGGCCAACGCCGCCATCCGCGATCAGTTGGCCAAGTCACTTGGAGTGCGGAAGTCGCAAATCGAGCTCATTGCTGGGCATCTGTCGCCGCAGAAACGATTCTTGATCCGCGCTGTGGACCCCAACGACCTGCGGACGCGGCTGAGCGCATTGCTGGCAGTCTTAATGGCGCAGCCTCGAGGGCGGCGTGCCGCAGCTATCAATTCCTTCAACGTGCAGCGCCAAAGTAGCCCAAGCGAGGCAAACTGGGGGAATGCTTCCGGTGCTGAGTGACACTACAGCAGAAACGACAATGTGGATGACGATGACAACAGAGCACGAGATGCGCGGGCCCGGACCCGCCTCTCACTTCGCGGACGGAATGCGTAGGAGACTTTAGTGATGCTCATCGGGCGAAAAACCGTTCTGTATCTGGCCACCGGCTCGATCGCGCTGACGATCACGGTCGCTACGGCACAAGAAGAGAATCCGCCAGAGCCTCCGATGCCGCGTACGTCGACTGGCTGTCCACCCACCGATGCCGCCAGCCCGTTCAAAGATCTCTCCGAAATCCAAGTCGGCATGAGGCTAGTAGGCAAGGAAACACCGCCAGATTGCTCGGGTAGTGTGTTTCAGGGAATGCGACCGAGCACGTCGCTGTCGGATTCCATATCCGAGTTTCATTCGGCGCCGGCCAACTTTTTTCATCAACCCTTGTATTTCGATGACACGCCGTTGGAACGTTACGGGCAATCAGTGTCTCCTCACTTTCAGCCATTCATTTCGGGTGGACGCTTCTTCCTTGCCTTGCCGATCATCCCGTACAAGATTGGGTACGATCATCCCTATGAATGTGTGACGACGTTAGGCCAATACCGTCCTGGCGTCTGTGCCCCGTGCGTCATGCAAGTACCTCCTCCACTGCAGTGGAATTCCGCCTTGCTGCAGGCCGGGACAACGGTGGGATTGGTGCTGCTGTTACCCTAGCGGGGCTTGCGGGCCCGAACTTCTGAGATTGCATGTCGGCGCCGCCCCCCCGGCTTTGCTGCGCCGCTTCGCTGCGCAATCGGTTGCCATCTCGTGTGGAACCGTCATCTCCGGCACGAATCGCCGCCCCCAGCACTCTCGCAGCTGTGGTTGAGTTTTCCGACTAGCGTAACTCTGTTGGTCGTACGGCATGTGCTGGTGAATTTCATCGTATTGGTGCCGCGACTTGCTCACGTCCGATGAATCATGACGATCTGCAACATATTGTCATTTGCAACACTTAACAGTTTGGATACGGTACTAATGAATGGGAAGAAATTCAGCTCCGTCGGCAAGCTATACCTCGGTGTTTTGAGCACTGCCTTGCTGTTGGTGTTGGGTAGCGGCTGCCGTGCAAAGCGCGAAGTGACGTTTGAGCACCGAGCGGACTTTCAGCCTTATGCGTTGGAGATCGATTACCCCGACACGAACGTGCAACTCGCGTCGGCAATCGGCGACGAACAACCGGCCCCGTTTACACTTCGGGAACCCGCTCCCGAAGATATTCGTCCCATATCGCTCAACGAAGCCCTCCAAACCTCGCTGCGGAATAGTGAAGTCATGCGCGATATCGGCGTCCGTGTCGTCGCGGCGCCGCAGTCGTCTTCCACGATTTACGATCCTGCATTGACACAGGTATTCGAAGAGGCGGCGCTGAGTGCCTTTGACGCCCAGTTTACTACCAGTCTATTCTCCGGTCAGGATGATCGGGCGAGGAACCAGTTCTTCCCGAACTTTGCTGCGGCGCAAACGTCGACGACAAGTAGCGTGTTCAATGCCGAAATCAACAAGACCGCTGCTACCGGTGCACGATTTGCAGTTCGCAATCAGACAATGCGCACCAGCACGTCACCATTCTTCATTACGAATCTGTTCCGTAGTTACTACGACACCATGTTTGAGATCGAAGCGCGGCAGCCGTTGCTGCAGGGCGCAGGCATCGCATACAACCGCATCGCCGGTCCCAATGCGACGCCGGGTACCTACAACGGTATCGTGGTCGCCCGGATCCGGACCGATATCGCCTTGGCAGATTTTGAAATCGCCGTGCGAGATCTGGTCGAGGATGTGCAAGTCGCTTATTGGCTCTTGTACTATGCCTATCGCGATCTCGACGCGCAACTTGCCGCTCGAGATGCCGCGTTGGAGTCCTGGCGCACAGCTAAGACGCAGATGGAAGCTGGGGCGGAGGATATTCTGGAAGAATCGTTGACGCGTGAGCAGTATTATTTGTTCCAAACACAGGTCGTTAATGCGCTCAGTGGCGTCGGTACGAACACTTCCACCACACAGACTCGGTTCGGAATCTACGCGCTCGACGGCGCCTACGCCTGCTGATGGGCATCGACGTCAATGACGGTCGGTTGCTGCGTCCGTCCGATGAGCCTGCCAAGGCCGAGATGGTCTTCGATTGGGACGAGTCGGTCGACAATGCCATGTTTCGTCGCGTGGAACTGCGACGGCAAAAGTGGGCCATTAAACGGCGAGAAATGGAATTACTGGCGGCACGCAACCAGCTGCTGATGCGATTGGATTTGGTCGGGCAATACCGCTGGCGTGGATTCGGCGATGATCTGTTTGGTAATAACAGCGTTGCCAACGGCAGCGCCTTCCACGATCTGTATCAGGGTGACCTGCAAGGATGGGGGCTGGGATTGGAGTTGTCCACACCGATCGGCAATCGCATTGGCCACGCGGCGGTGCGTCAGGCCGAACTGTCTCTAAGTCGCGAGCGAGCCCTGTTGCGCGAGCAGGAGCGAGGTGTGCTGGCGGAACTAAGCGAAGCGTTTAATGAACTCGATCCGCGTATGAACAGTCTCGGTTCAATTACAATCGAATTGTCGCCGGTCGCCTTCGACTGGAGGGTGAACAGACTCGGTATCAATACGGCCAGGGAGTTTTGCAGTTCGTATTGGACGCCCAAAGTCGGTTGGCAGACGCCGAGGCCGAATATTTCCGGTCGTTGGTCGACTACAACTTGGGGGTCGCCAAGATCCACTTCGCTCAGGGTACGCTACTCGACTTCGCCGGCGTCCACTTGTCCGAAGGGCCTTGGGTCCCCGCCGCCTACCAGTCGGCCGCGAAGAACGCCCAACGATTCAAGCCTCGACACCTTAATTACTGCATGACTCAGCCGGGTCCAGTCACTGGGGGGGCTTTCCAACAGAACGTTTTACCCGCGCCATTGCGGTCGGCAGTCCAGCCGAAGCCGAGCTGCCGGCCGAACCACTTGAGGCCGTTGAACCGCAGCGAATCCCCGCTGTCGACTTACCACCGAGCGAACCCCAGAGTCTGCTGCCGCCGACCTCCGCCGGGGAATAACGCATCGCGGCAGTGGCCTCTACCTGATCCGTCCAGCGGTGGCCTTTTATCGCTCCGTGCGTATCGCATTCCCTTTGGGAGAGGCCGCCGTGGGACACCCGCTTGCGGGGCGGCGGCGAGGGAGTGCTGAATCGAACGCCCTCGTCGCCACCCCTCTTCCAGCCTGCAGCGACCTTCGCTCTCCGTACGTGTCGCCGTCCCTGGATCGTCTGAAGTGGCCGCATTCTGCGGCACACGGCAGAGCCTATTTCTGGCGACAACCACTCCATCGCGAAAGAAAAATCTGGCCTGTGCCGGCGGTTGACTTGAGAGTTGTCGACAGGGCTATCACAATACGGGCTTCGTTCGACCGGATCGATTGTCGATTTCGCGAACCAACCGTTCCGGCTGCGGGCGCGGCGGAACCTTAGACAGAACCGATGGAGTACAACATGTTAAACAAAACAGGACTGGTGGCGGTCGTATCGCTCTTGATGCTGAGCCTGCAGCTTTGGGCTGCAGATGGAAATCCGGCCTACACGGATGCTAAGGAGGCCGGCATCGACTTCCGGATTCAGGGTGAGTACGAAGGGACGATTGATGCCGATGGATCCCACTGGGGCGCTCAAGTGATTGCCTTAGGCGACGGAACGTTTCGTTCGATTGGTTACCCAGGGGGGTTACCTGGTAACGGTTGGCAAGCGGGGTCCGAAACGACCAACACGGAGGGCAAGCTGGCGGGTGACTCGGCCACGTTTGATGCTGGGGAGTTCGTAGTGCGCGTCAACGGCGCGAATTTGGTTGTGGAGTCCGTCGAAGGCGATGAAATTGGTAAATTGCCAGCGGTGCAACGCAAGAGCCCCACGCTGGGAGCGCAGCCACCGGCGGGCGCAATCGTGCTGTTTGATGGGTCGAATGTGGACCACTGGCAGGACGGGAAGATGACGGACGATCATTACTTGGCCTCGTCGAATACGGAAACCAAGCAGTCGTTTGGAGATCACCGGTTGCATTTGGAATTCCGTACTCCCTTCATGCCCAAATCCCGGGGACAAGCCCGTGGGAATAGTGGCGTATACGTGCAGAGTCGCTACGAAATCCAGGTGCTCGATTCTTTTGGCCTGGAAGGACGTGACAACGAATGTGGTGGCATTTATTCCATCAGCGCGCAAAAGTTAACATGTGCCTTCCGCCGCTCAGTTGGCAGACCTACGACATCGATTTTACGGCGGCGAAGTTTGATGCCGACGGAAACAAAACAGCCAATGCACGCGTCACGGTTCGCCACAATGGTGTTGTGATTCACGACGACTTGGAGTTGCCACATACGACGCCGGGACGTCTCGGAAAAGAGACGGCCGAACCGGCCCCTCTATTCCTGCAAAATCACGGCAACCCGGTGGTATTCCGCAATATATGGGTTGTGGAAAAATAACGATGGCGCAGGTCTGTCGTCGGGCGGTCGCGCTGGAGCGCAGCCCGAGCGGACGAATGGGTGAATTCACGAAGGCGACGTGCTGAGGGCCGATCGATGTTGAAATGCAACTTTGCTTGGGTTTCATGTTTTACGCTGATGCTGTGGGGGCTTTCGGCGGACCTATCTGCCGCTGAACTGAGAGTCTTGGCCGATGGCGAAGCGATCGGTGACAGCCGTTTGGAACCGCTGAAAGATCTGGACGGGTATTTTCCATTTCAACCCAGTCCATCACTTCCGGAATGGCAGCAGCGACCGAACGGCGGCGCTTGGCCATGAAAGTCGCGCTGGGAATCTGGCCCACTCCCACGAAGACACCTCTTAACGCGGTTGTGCACGGATTGCAGGACCACGGCAACTACACCATCGAGAAGGTGTATTTCGAGAGCCTCCCGGGGTTTTATGTGACCGGGAATCTCTACCGACCCAAAGGTTTTGAGGGCCAGCACCCGGCGGTCATCTCACCTCATGGCCATTTTCAAGATGGCCGCTTTGGCGATCAGGGACGCGATCACGTTCGTCGTGAAATCATGGTCGGCGCTGAGCGGTTCGAAGTGGGAGGGCGTAACCCGATTCAGGCGCGTTGCGTGCAATTGGCGCGGATGGGTTGCGTTGTTTTCAACTACGACATGATTGGCTATTGCGATAGTGTGCAGCTTTCTTTTGATTTGGCGCATCGTTTCGCGCGACAGCGGCCTGAATTGAATCGACCGGAGGAATGGGGATTGTTCAGTCCGCAGGCCGAATCCATGCTGCAGAGTGTGATGGGGCTACAGGCTTGGAATTCCATTCGAGCACTCGATTGGATCAGTCAATTGCCCAACGTCGATCCGGACCGGATTGCCGTGACCGGCGCAAGTGGTGGCGGCACGCAAACGTTCATTCTGGGCGCCATTGATCCCCGCCCCGCCGTCTTGGTGCCGGCCGTCATGGTTTCCACGGCCATGCAAGGAGGCTGCACCTGCGAGAATGCCTCCTTGTTGCGCATAAACACCGGCAACATCGAGTTCGCGGCGCTCATCGCACCTCGCCCGCTATGTCTGACTGCTGCCAACGATTGGACTCGGGAAATGCCGACGAAAGGCTTTCCTGAATTGAAAGAACAATACGAGCGACTTGGAGCGGGCGATCAGATCGAGCTGCACCCGCTGTTGCATTTCGGACACAACTACAACTACGTTAGCCGCGAAGTGATGTATCAGTTTCTCAATCACCATTTGCAACTGGGATTGGCCGAACCGGTCATCGAAGAGGACTATCCTCGCTTGACACGGTCCGAATTGTCCGTCTGGGATGACGATCACCCGCAGCCGGAAACAGGTTTGGAAACGGAAATCCGGCTCCTGAAGACTTGGGCCGCTGATACGAAACAGCAACTGCTGAAAGCGCGTCCTCACGACATCGCGACGCTGCAAGAATACCGCGACGTCGTCGCCCCTGCGTTGGATGTTGTGCTGGGACGGCGATTGACCGATGTGGGCGCCGTCGAATTTGATCAGAGGGACAAGTCGCAATGGGATGGCGGCTGGTTGATCACCGGGTTGTTACGACATCGACCTCTGGATCAGGATCCTGGAAGGCCCGAGCAACATGAAGTACTACCGATCGCGTTTTTGGTCCCGGAAGGATGGGACGCGGGGCCCGTCGCCATTTGGCTCGATCCGGACGGCAAGGATGGTCTGTTCGAAGGTGGACAACCTCGTGAAGAAGTCCGTCGGCTGGTTGCTGGCGGCGTTGCCGTGATTGGTGTCGACCTGATGGAACAAGGTGAGTTGATGACGGGTGTGCGCCCGTTGACCGAGACTCGGCGTGTCGAAAACACGCGCGAGGCCGCCGCCTACACGTGCGGCTACAACACGTCGTTGTTCGCTCAACGTGTTCAGGATGTGTTGACCGTGATCCGCTTCGCGACCGACCACCCGCGTACGCCGTCACAGATCTGGCTGGTGGGCCTGGAGGGTGCCGGACCCTGGGCCGCCGCCGCGCGGGCTCAAGCCACGGCACATTCGACCGCGCCGCCATCGATAGCGGAGGATTCCGGTTTATCAACGTCGAGAGTATTCGCGACCCGCAGTTCCTTCCGGGAGGGGCAAAATATGATGATCTACCCGGCATGTTTGCCGTGGCGGCACCTCATGCCCTGTGGCTGGCCGGAGAAACGGAAGCGTCAAGTCAGCTGGTTCGTGATGCGTATGCGGCCGCCGGCGTGAAGGGACGTTTCCAGCTTGCCGAACAGGTCGATCAGGTGACGGACGCGGCCGTTTCCTGGCTGTTGGGCGAGTGACACGGGCGGAACTGGGAGTTGCACTAATCGGTCGTCGACGGGATAACGTCCGGTTGCGATCCTTGCCGTTCCGGAGGTTGCCAGGAAAAATCGGAACGAAGGAGGGGATCGTCCAGGCCGGTCGCAAACGCGTCAGTCGATGACGAGTCCGACAATGGAGTACGGTACACGGGGATCTGCGAATTGGCCGAACTCGGCTCACAACTCCCGAGCACTCACGTTGCCCCTCCGCCCGTCGGTCCAAAACACGCCTGGGCCACCATCCATACGACCAGGAGCACGAAGAACACACCCAGATCCGATTTCCTACCAACTCGCTGCATTAGGAGAGTCCCACCTCGTCAACCAGAGACGTAGCCGATCATTGAGCATTCCGCCAACGTGCCTTGGTCACCCAACCGTTCGCCTCTTGTTCCCATTCACCCAATTGTAGGCCGCGATGCCCGTGAGCCAACCGGTCCGCGGATTAGCACGGGGGCCAGCGGACCAACGCGACTGCATTTGACCCCCGAACGTTGGGGGCCTCCTCCTGACGCGTTCCCTACTCCGCGACCAAATTGAGACGATCGAAATGCCGTGCGATCCTTCTGCGATGCCCTTGTGTGAAGTCTGTGTTGATTCGGTGGCCGGTGCGTTGGCGGCGGCCCAGGGCGGTGCCGATCGAGTCGAATTGTGTGCCAACTTGGTGGAGGGCGGAACGACACCTAGTACTGGCATGATTCGGGCTGTGGCACGGGCATGTCCGCTGCCAATGATGGTGATGATTCGTCCCAGAGGGGGACACTTCTGTTTCAGTCCCACCGAAATCGAGACGATGCGTGCGGAGGCAGACGCGGTGCTGGCTGAAGACGTGGCTGGCATCGTGATTGGGGCACTCACCAACGATGGACAGATTGACGTCCCGATATGCCGGGAGATGCGCCGATTGGCGGGAGGCCGTAGCGTGACGTTTCATCGCGCGTTCGACCAGGTGGCGGAACCTTTCGCCGCGTTGGAGTCGCTGATCGAGCTAGGAATTGATCGCGTCTTAACATCGGGACAGGCTCCGTCGGCTTGGGCGGGAAAGGAGCGACTTGGGCACATGGTCCGGGCCGCGCGGCAACGCATCGTCGTGATGCCCGGATGTGGGGTTCCGCGGAGAATGTACGGCAAATCGTGCAGGCGACGGGCGCGACGGAGATTCACTTTAGTGGAGGCCAACTGGCGGATACGCCTGTGGGATATTGGCGAGAGTCGGTACCCATGAGCGCCGTGTCGACGCCCGGCGACCTTTGTCGTCGCATGACGTCGGCCGACCACGTCCGCGAAATCTGTGCCGCGGCTCGGGCTAGGCCCGACACCCTATGAAGTGGCAGGCTCGCAGCATTATTCGCAGGATTGGCCACCATAAGAGACGACAACCGGAGTGCTTGTGTCGGCAAGTTTGACGAACCCACGGATGTTGGGTGACTTTTCTTGCGGTATACTGTCGGTTTTACCAGACTCAGGAGATGAATACATGCGATCTGCACGCCATGTGCTGTTTGTTATGGGGTGTCTGTTAGTCGCGAGTCCTTGCGGAATTACAGGCAGAAAACTGGCCAAATTGGCGTGGTCCGACTGCCAACGGTGTGGCAGGTCCCGGTGACTATCCGATCGAGTGGAACGCTCAGCAGGATAAAAACATCCTCTGGACAGTGGATATGCCGGCGCAGGCAGGTTCGACACCAATTGTCTGGGAAGACCAAATCATTTTGACGGCCGCGGTAAACGGCAAAAATGTGGCCCAAAGCTACAACTGGGACGGCAAGCTGCGTTGGCAAACGGAAATTGGCAAGGAGCGGCCGGGTAAGCACAAGAAGGCGAGTGGCTGCAATTCTTCGCCGATCATTGATGGTCAGCACGTGTATGTGTATTTCAAGAGCGGCGACCTCGCCTGTCTGGATTCGCAGGGAAGCATCGTCTGGCGGACGAACCTGCAAGAAGAATTCGGTGAGGATACGCTGTGGTGGGACTTGGGAACGTCTCCTGTGCTAACGAAGGATCATGTGGTGGTCGCGGTGATACAGAGCGGTCCCTCGTATCTTGTGGCGTTCGACAAGGTAACGGGCTCTGTGGCCTGGAAGGTCGACCGGATGATGGATGTGCCCGAAGAGGCCAATCAGACGTATTCGACGCCTTTAGTTATCGACCGCGACGGAAAACAGTTGCTCGTCGTATTGGGAGCGGACCACGTCACCGGCCACGACGCCAACGACGGTCGGGAACTTTGGCGAGTGGGCGGTTTTAATCCGGACAATAGTGGTTACAACCGTTCGATTGCCTCGCCCGTCTATGTAGATGGAATCATCGTTGCGCCGTACGACCGAGGGAAGACGTTGACGGCGATTTCGTGCGATGGCGACGTCTTGTGGCGCGACGACGCGATTTCCGCCGACGTACCGACGCCCGCGGCGACCGACGGCGAAATCTATGTCTGTAATGACGAAGGCCGCTTGGCGTGCTTGGATTTGCAAACCGGCAAGGAAAAGTGGTCCGTCAAAACCGGCAAGCATCGTACGGCCTTCAGTTCGTCGCCCATCCTTGCTGGCGGGCATATTTACCTGGTCCGCGAAGACGGCACCACGTTTGTGTTTGATGCTAGTGGAGATCACGATCTATTGGCGACAAACCGAGTGGAAGGTTTCACCGTCGCCACGCCGGTGTTTGTCAACGACAAGATTCTACTACGCACAGCCGAACACCTGTACTGCATCGGTCGCTCGGCGGACTGAGTACCGTCCGATTGACGCCGAAACTTGAAACACGTATTCTGCCTTGCCATCGTTATGCAAACCTGGATCTGATAAAGGGGTCATGCCATGCCACGTGGGCGCACTTTTGACGTTGTGACGCAGACGATCGGCGACACGCCGATGATCAAAATCAATCGCTTGGTGCCTCCGGAACATGCAACGGTGTTCGCCAAGTGCGAATTCTTTCAGCCCCTTAATAGCGTCAAGGACCGCATCGGCGTGGCGATGATCGAGGCCGCGGAACGCGACGGTCTGATCAATGCCGATTCGCATATTATCGAACCAACCAGCGGTAATACGGGGATTGCGCTTGCGTTCGTCTGCGCCGCAAAGGGGTATCGACTGACGTTAACGATGCCGGAATCGATGTCGCTGGAACGGCGCGCATTGCTGCGCGCAATGGGCGCCAGCCTGGTGTTGACGCCTGCCGCCGAGGGCATGAAGGGCGCGATTAACGCTGCCAGTGAATTGGTCCAGAGAGAAGCCGAGGGGGTGGATGCCGCAACAGTTTGAAAACCCGGCGAATCCAGCGATTCACGAGGCGACAACGCGGTCCGGAGATCTGGGAAGACTCTGGTGGGAAAATCGACGCGATCGTGGCGGGCGTCGGTACTGGAGGGACGATTACCGGAGTGGCTCGTTATATCAAGACCCTTAATCCGGATTTCAAGGCGATCGCCGTCGAGCCGACGACATCGCCGGTGATCAGCGGCGGCCAACCGGGCAAGCACCGTATCCAGGGAATCGGCGCCGGATTCGTTCCCAAGAACCTCGATACATCCCTGGTGGACGAAGTGGTGACGGTCGACGACGAAGAGGCGTTCGAATGGGCACGTCGCTTGGCACGCGAAGAGGGGATCATGGCCGGGATCAGCAGCGGCGCCAACATGTGGGCCGCGGCTCAAGTGGCGGCGCGGCCTGAGTTCAAAGGCAAGCGGATTGTGACCATCATGTGTAGCTTGGGAGAACGTTATCTGTCCACGCCGTTATTTGGCGGCTTGAGCGGCTGAACGATTCAGATCGTCGGCGTCCTGCGTTTTCCCTGGAACGTGATGCTTGTCGACCCTCTTCGGGCCTCGGGCCACGCGCTCCCACAGGACGTGGTCGCCGCGGGGTACCCGCTTGCGGGGTCGGCGGCCGATGAGGGTGCTTGAATCATACGAGCGTCTTGGTATCCGACGGTGCGGATCCTTGATCGGGGTCGACGGAGCCGAGCGGAGCTTCTTGCAGACGGCGCTGAAATTCGCTGAGCCAGGTCGTCGAGGGTAGGGCGTACGGGCGGAACTTTTCGGTTTGGCCTCGATCTTGGTCGTACAGCAAGGCACGGTGCGCACAAGTTGGGCGGCGGCTGCCGAATCCATCAGATGGCTGGAGTCCGTAGCGCTCATTTGCAACAAGACGCGCTGCCCAAAATCGCGGAGCGCTTGCCGATCCAGCCAACGCGAGACCGTGTGGTAACAATCTGCCCATACCAAGGTGTGGATCCCGACGGCAGGCCCATTGCGTAAGATCTTCGTCAGTTGGCTTGCGCAGGTCGCTTCGGCCGCCTCGCCAAAACCGCCCAATCCGAATTCGTCGGCAGTCGGCTGGAGCTCACGGAAGCGGGCCAGGTCGTGGATAACGATATACACGGATTCGTGCGGCACCTCGGGATTTGCCAGACGTTGATCCACCGTTTCCGCGATGTCCTCAAGGGCTTGGTGAACTTGCACCGGGCCGGCCGTATGGAGTGGCAACGACAGGTAGGGCTGCAAGGCGTCGGCAAAGGCCGATGGGATGTGCTCGGCACGTTCTCCATCCAACACGCAAAACTGTGCTCGGCGAGTCGGCTGATCCGCGGTGGCCCTCATGTGCGTGGCTGCAAGACTCAACAGGCAGCTGGATAGCAGTCCACGCGCCGTTTCGCGGCTTTGTCCGATAATCAGCAGGTTCGTGCCTCCCTGCCGTCGGAATGTGATCGACGTTGGTTCCTTGATTTCGATGGGTGCACCCAACCAGACTCGTGGAGGCGGCGGCGATTTGCGGCTGGGGCCGACCTCGATCAAACGGCGTAAATCCGCGTTTTCCGCCAGTTCTGCCGCGGCATGCCCTTCAAAGACGATGGCGGGCGGATCGTTCCGCTGGGTTTCGTCAGACTGCCGCAGAATTTCTTGCAGATACTGATTTCGTTGTTCGTCCGGCAACCACACGACTTGAAACGGGTGATTGCCTTCCAGACGGCCATTGGCGTCGTTGTAGATCGCTTCGCCAGGGCGTCCCAGCAGTCGAGCGGCGGTGTTGTCTTCACTTAGAATTAGATGGGCATCGGCGGCACTGCACTCCAATGCAATCCGTACGGCCATCTGCCCAATCGTACTACGAGCCAACGAGTAAGCGCCCGCCAGAGTCTGTGAGCCAAGGACGACGTGAATCCCAAACGCTCGACCTTGACGTACCAAACGATCCAACAGCAGTGACGCCTCATGTGCCAGCTTGTCGTCATTGACGAAAAACTCTTGGAATTCGTCAACAATCAGCATCAATCGCGCCAACGGGTGTTGCGGTTGCCGCGCCGGTAAGCGGCCAGCGTTTGGACACCGGCGTCGCGGAAAATGTCGCCCCGCCGTCGCAGTTCTTGATCCAGGCGATGCAGAACGCTCAGCCCAAACTCACGTTCGCTCTCGATCGCGATCACGCGAGCGTGCGGGAGCCGATAATCGGCATACGCCTTGAACTCTACACCCTTCTTGAAGTCGATCAAAAAGAACTGCACTTGGTCCGGTGAATAGCTGAGGGCAGCATTGGTGATCAACGCATGCAGCAAAGTGGACTTACCAGATCCCGTCTTACCGGCAATCAGCACGTGTTGCGAAGTGCCATGGCCAAGTCGTAGCGATTGCGTTTGCGTGGCGCCACTGCGCCCTAACGGAATGATCAGTTCGTTGGCACAGTCGGCGGACCAGATGTCGGCGGCCGCAGGAGCAATGGTGGCGAAGGGAACTTGCACGCGGCGCGTCTCTTGAGCCCTCTGGCCGACCGCTTTCACAATCTGCGTGAGCGTCGCATTGTCGGGCGGAAGGTCGAGGCTCAGAGGAAGTTCGGCAAAGGGTTCGCGCTGGTTCACGAAATGATCCTGTTGCCAGCCGAAGACCTGGGCATTTCGCTGCAGGTCGTCCCATTGAGCATCTTTCGGCAGTTTGGTCGTCATGTCGACACTCATCAACGTGTATACGCCGCACTGCGGACCGCTGGCGGCGATGCTCGCCAGCCGTCTTGTCGCTTCCTCCGTGAATTGATGTGGGTAGTTGGCAATCACGAGGACGCGAAATGGTTCAGCGACTTCGCCCGCCCGTTCGTTGTAGGCTTGGATCGACGGAAACTCGTTCCGCAAATACTTTTGGATCACATTCTCCATGTGCTCCGTCAAGTCCATCAAACGCTGGTTGATGTGGGAAGCTTCGGTCCAGATGCGGTTGCCAACTAGACGTTCGTCGTAGTCGGCCAGGTGCATGAACGCCGAGAAATTCTGCCCCAATCCCAATGGATCGAAGATTGTCAGTCGCAGTTTGCCAGCGGGAAACGACGAAAGCAGCCTCAGTGTGGCATTCTGCAGAACTTGCACGGCGGCATCCCGTCCCCCACCGTCGCATTTGAGCAGCAGCGAGGCGTCATGCGGAAAAGACAACAGAGTCGGTAGTGTCACTGTCGCCGCTTTGCTCGCGCCTTCGGGCTGAGCGGGCAATGTCAGCGCATAGTGGCCCAGCGGCACGGCCTCCGGTGGGGCAGTCGGTGGTTCCCACGCGGCCAAGTCGTCCGCCGGCAGGTGGGCCACGATCGGAGCACAACGTTGCTGGACTTCGTCGGAAAACCTTTCAAATTCTGCGATCGCCTCTGTCCAACGTTGCTGCAGTTCGCGTCGTTCCTGTTCGAATTGCTGTTCCGCACGATCGCGGCTGGTGGTCGCCTGCTGCAAGGCCTGGTTTTTTTGCTTGTCGAAAAATGCACGCCGGTCGTCAAGCCGCGGCAGGTAACGGGATCGGATTTGGTCGGTGTCGGTTTCCCAAGTCCGCTCCAATTGGGCATGATGCTCGGCAAAAGCCCGTTCGAGTTCCGCCGTATCACGCTGAAACGTGGCCTCGGCGGCTTCGATATTGCCTTGACGCGTGCGCACCGCTTGGACCGCTTCTTCGCTGCACTGGCGTCGAAGCTCCTCGAGCCCCGACTTGGTTTCGCGCTCCAAAGCGCGAACCGCTTGGCGGACTGTCCGGTCGCTGGCGGCGATCTGGTGGGCGATTTCCGGAGCTAAACGGCAAAGTTGTCCGGCGGCGATGCGGTGCGCTAATTGATAGGCCGTAAACGTTGACAGCAGACTGCAGGCGATGACGGACATTAGCCAAGGGAGCGGCGCGAAGGATGTGACCAGCCCGCACGGCCATGCGCTGACCAGTAAAACGCCCAAGAGCAACAGGATGCTCCATCCTTCGTCCAAGTAACGGCTGACACCTCGTCGCTTCACATCCGTCAGCATCGCAAGAACGCGCTGTACGTGGTCTTCATGGGTCCGCACCAGTGTGGAACTCCACGCCTTGTCATCATCTGCCAGCGAATTCAACTCAACGGTTGGCAGGCCGACGCCGCGCCTCCTTAGCAATGACTGTGCCTGGTTTTGCAATTGGGTAAGTTGATCGACGTAGGTTTGGCATTTTCCCACAAACTGGTCGTGCTGTTTTTTCAGTTGTTCGGCATCGTGGATGCGGCGATCACGCAGTCGCAGGTCGGTCGTCTCAAAGTCTTCGATCGCGGCTGCGATGGCGACGGCTCTTTGTTGCGACAATTGATCCGATCGTTTGCCACGCTGTTGCTCGAGTGATTCGACACGACTCTCGAAGGTCACTCGCGCCGCTTCCAGCTGCTTGTTGTATTCGTCCTCCAGTTCGCTCAGCGTCTGGAATGACTGCTCGTCCAAGTGCTTTGTCAACTCGCCGCATTGCCGGTCCGCGCTGGCCAAATGGTCTTGAAGCCTTGCGCGGTTCTCTGCTAAACCGGCTGCCAGCTCTGACGAAAGACGCGCAAGGCGACGCACTTGTTCTTGTTGACGCTGCGTGATCGAAATCTCTGACATCCTCGTGTTACCTTCCGCAGTGCCGTCGGCTGCGTCGTCAATGCTCACTCTGTACTCTGCAAGTCCTCGTCCTGACACGCCTGGATCGCCTTGCGGTACATTTCGTCCAACTCTCCCGTCGCAGACATCACGCGTCGCAAGGTGGGCAGCAGTGGTTCAAGGTGTGTCGCCTCGAAGTCTTTCGCCGCTTGGTCGTTCCATTGCTGGCGCGTTTCATGCCATTGCCTTTGTAGTTCGGCCGTCGCACGTTTCAGCCGCTGGATGCCGCCAATCAGATTGCCGGGGCGATTCATGTTGAGCCCTTTGTTGATGCGTTGGTCGACGATGGAGTTGGTCTGGTGATGGTTGCGTATTTCTCGAGTGCACAGGTCATACGGTCGAGTTGCGCCAAGGCACGAGGCACATCTGCCTCGATGAGTAATGCTAGTTTTGCCAGTACGCCACGGTACTCTTCCGCTTGATGCTGCACCATCGGGCCAAGCTCTCGCGTGCGCGCCAACTGCTGTTCGGCGTATCGTAGACGCCGACGAGCACGTTGGACGGCGTGCTTTTCTTCGGTGCAGGATGGCGCATCGCGACCGTCCAATGTCAGTCGCTTCAACTCCAATTGATTGAGGGATTCATTCAAGGCCTCACCGGCGATGCGAACCTGATGCGGCCAGTATGCCATTCGGTCCTGTTGGATCCAATCGACCGTGCGCTGACATTCCAACTGCAAATCGGACAAGACTTCCGCGACCACCTCGGCGTATTCGTGCAGCGCCGCAGCGAAGCGGCGGAGCGCGGCGATCGAGGATACATTCGCTTGGCGGTTCATGACGGGTTCCTGACTACGATTGCAGGTACTCGTCAATTTGGTCCGCTTTGCGAACCAAATACGGTACGTGCCGCTCGGATAACTCCAAAAAGCGAGCCATCAACTTTAGATGCTCGTCAAATTGCTCGGCAAATCGTTGGTGCTCCTGGTCACGCCACGTCTCACTCAACGCGCTCATATCGTTGTTCAACGAGGATAGGCGATCGCGGAGGTCGACGTTAAACTTCCTTAGCTTCAGGGCGAATTGACGGAGTTCATCGGGATCGACGACGGCCTGTGGCATGGTCGGCCCTTCACAGATAAGAACGTGGATGACGGGCAGAAGGGAACGCTGGGACGGACATCCTAGCTCTCCATTATACTGACCAAGGCAAAACACGGCAGCAAACGGCGGATGAGATTCCCCTCATAGGAAGGGATTAGGTGGTCGGGTCAGCCAAGGACGGAGGGTTGGGACGGAACCACGTCCCGATTCTTGGGCAAGCGGGCGCAGGCTGACGCTCCCATCACTCAACTCGGCGAGCATCCGACGCGTTGAGCAGAGGGGCGACGGGGCTAGGGATGAGGGCGGCCGGAGGGGCAGCAATCGGGGGGGCAAACATCGGGGCTGGGCCCCAGATCGCCCAACGCAGCACGCGTGCGATGCGGATCATCGGACATACGTTCTTCGACCAACTCGCGAATCATTTGAATGAAACGGGGATGTGTGCCGGCCGTGGCGGCACGCACCAGATTGATCTCCAACTGTTCCGCGTGTTGCATCGCCTCGGTGTCCAGGTCGAACAGCACTTCCATGTGATCGGAAATGAAACCGATGGGCACAATCACAACATCGCGGATATCCGTCGTGTCGCGGAGTTGCCGCAGGAAGTCGCAGACATCGGGTTCGAGCCAAGGTTGTTGTGGCGGGCCGCTGCGGCTTTGATAGACGAGGTTCCATGTATCCCATCCCAGATGTTCATTGATCAGTCGACAGCATTCGTTCAGTTGTTCGACGTACCGACAGTTCTGAGACATGGACAATGGAATACTGTGGGCGGTGTAGACCAAGCGAGTTTTTTCGTGGCGTGCACTGGGAATCCGTCCGATGGCCTCACGAGCCCGTTCGACCATGGTTTCGATGTATCCGGGATGATTGTAGAAGGCGCGGATTTTGTCGATCCTCGGCGCGTCAGGCCCGACTTCAGCTTGGGCCTGCAGAATGTTCTCGCGGTATTGCCGGCAACCGGAATACGAGCTGAACGCGGAAGTAAACAAGGCGAGCGGCGTGTTGGATGCCGTCGTGGGCCATTTGCCGCAAGGTATCGGCCAACAGAGGATGCCAGTTTCGGTTTCCCCAGTAGATCGGCAGATGGGGACCGAATTGGTCGAGTTCCTGCTGCAGTGCCGCGATCAGGGCACGATTTTGGGCGTTGATGGGGCTAACGCCTCCGAAATGCTGGTAGTGTTCCGCAACCTCCAACATCCGCTCGCGCGGCACGTTGCGGCCTTTCAGCACGTTTGCCAAGAAGGGGAGGACGTCATCAGGACCTTCGGGTCCGCCGAACGAGACAATTAGCAGGGCGTCATACATCGTACTTCAGCTTCGATTTTCCGGCAGGATTGGCAGGCACGTATCCGACTGTTCATGTTGTAGGGTCCCAACGCTTAAATGGCCAGTGGCGGGCGGCTGTTGTCCAGCGGCGTGTGTTGGGGGGTGAACCTTATTCGAAAGTATCTCCCAGGCGGTCATAGCGCCGCAGCTTGGGCATCTTCATCGCGATCACGAGTACGACCAGGATCGTGCCGATCCCTCCGCTCACCACCGAAAACACAGGTCCGAAATAATAAGCGACGATACCCGACTCAAACCCTCCCAGTTCATTTGACGCGCCGATGAACAAGCTATTGACCGACGAGACGCGACCGCGCAGTCCGTCGGGGGTCGTGGTTTGCACCAGTGTGTGGCGAATCACCACGCTGATGTTATCCAAAGCCCCGGTCAGGAACAACATTGTCATGGAGAGGGCGAAACTCCGCGAGAAGCCAAAGACGATCGTCGCAGCACCAAAGCCCGCCACCGACAGCAGCATCATCAGTCCTGCGCGTGTTAGCGGTGGCCGGTGTGCCAACAGAATGGCCATCAGCAGCGCCCCTACCGCGGGTGCGGTGCGGAGCCAGCCCAGCCCAGACGGACCTACCTGCAGGATATCGTCCGCATACACTGGCAAAAGCGTTACCGCGCCGCCCAGCAGTACGGCAAATAGGTCCAGCGACAGGACTCCAAGGATTAGTTGGTGGTCCCAGATGAAGCGAAAGCCGGCGACCAGTTCCTTGAAATCCAGGCTGCGCGGGATCCAATCGGTTCGTCGGATGTTCAACAGCAGCAGAGACGTGATAAACAATCCGGCGGCAGTTGTATCCAGCAAATAGACAGAGATTGGCGATTCGGTCTGCTTGATCAAGAGGCCTCCGATCGCAGGTCCCAACACCGAGGCCATGTGAAACCCGCTACTGTTCCACGTCACGGCGTTGGCAAAGTGTTCGGTGGGTACCAACTGAGGCAACAACGATGCCTTGGCAGGCTGCTGAAACGCGCGCAATCCCCACTGCCAGCAAGCAGACAAAGATCAGTCGCGCGTCAGCACGATGCCAGGCGATAATGGCCAACGTTGCCGACGACGCGGCAATAACGACTTGGGAAGCAATCACGATCCATTTTCGTGCATAACGATCGGCCACATGACCGGACAGCAGAAATAGGGTGATTACCGGCAGGAATTGTACCAGGCCGGCGAGTCCCAAGGCCAGTTCCGAGTCCGTACGGTCGTAGATATCCCAGCCCACGGCCATCGTCTGCATTTGGAGACCCATATTCGAAAGAAAATTGCCGATGAAGAATCGACGGTAGTTGGGCAGGCGTAGAGAGGCGTAGGGGTCATGGGTGGTCATGGCCGCAATCATTCCGTGTCGCAGCGTTTTGTGCAAGGGAGTGTCGCGATGTCATGGGTCGCGCCGCCTCTGGCCGGAAACTCCAGCAATCAGAAAATCGTTTACGCTGATGGGCCTTATCGCCTATGATGGCCAATCTTGGTGACGGGGTCGCCGCTGCTGAGTAAGTGGGTTCGGCCGTGGCCATCGGTGACACCGAGAATGTATCGCACAAGCATTGAAGGTAGCTGCAAGTAACAAAGGGGGAAACCTGATGTCCCGAAGGTTAGCCATATTCGCCATCCTGTGCTGTACACGCCTGTCCTTGGCGGCTGGCGACTTGAGTTTTAACGTCGTTGAGTTGGTCTCGGATCCTGACAATCTCGTTTTCCAAGAAGATTTTGCGGACTCATCTTCGATCGATCGTTTCGTGTTTTCCGCTCCGCAGCACTGGCAGCGAATCAAGGTCGGCGATCGGTGGGTCCTCGAACACACGCATGCGGGCTCGGACTATGAGCCTCCTTATCGTTCGCCTCACAATATCGCTCTGATTGCCGGCCAGCAGTTCGGCAGTTTTGTGTTGGACTATGAAGCGCAGCAGACGGGCCGCGAATATGGGCATCGCGATGCCTGCGTGTTTTTCAATTTTGTGGATCCGTCGCATTACTACTACACACATATCGCCACCAAGAGCGATCCACACGCGCATCAAATCTTTACCGTCAATGATGCTCCTCGCACCAAGATCACGACGGAGGGTACGGACGGCTTTGATTGGGGACCCGAGGATAGCTGGCACCACGTCCGCGTTGTCCGAGACGTGAAGTCGGGAATCATCCAGGTCTACGTGGATCAGATGGACAATCCGATCATGCGTGCCCAGGATACGACGCACAGCATGGGCTATGTCGGCTTTGGAAGTTTTGACGATTCGGGTCGAGTGACGAACATCCGACTCTATTCGGACGACGTGAAGCAACAAGCGGCTCCTTTTTTCCACTCGAAGTAGTCGGCGCGGCGGTTTGTTATCGGAGCGACGCCGGACGGGCAGTGACGACCCGCACATCCGCCACGTCAGCTTATGGCACGGAGGAAGCGGTCGTGGGTGGCGACAGCGAGGGGCCATCGCCGAGTTTGCCGGGCGAATTGTGTTGCGGCAGCCAGTTGCGAAAGGCGGGTACCGTTAGCAACTGTTCGGCCAGCTGCTGGTAGCCCGCGGCCAGAGGATGGCTCGCATCCGCGTACATGTCCGTGGGCAAGGGATCCGGCACCAGTACGCAACACCGGTAGTGTCCAGCCAGTCAGCGATCGCGGCCCGGCGCCGTCGCCACTCATTCAAACTTGCCGCTGTCAACAAATGCGTGTTAAAGGGCCCGATCAAAACAAACACGCGGTTGCCGCGCTGTTGTAGTGTGTGTATGGTCTGCTGGAAGGCCTGCCATTGCAACGATGTTGTCAGCGGCACCCAGGCATATGCTTGCGGTCGAATACCTCGCTCGGTCCAGGGAACGGACGTTTGTCGCGTCTGCGCGCTGTCGGCATCGGGTAACGCGGTGGGCCATGCATAGGGATGTTCAAGCGTCCAGTGCGGCAGGTCTTGTCCGCCAAGGTATTTGATCCACAGATGCCGGACCCATTGACGCAGTTTCACGTGGCGTTCCACAACAATCGACAGGCGGTCCGAGATGTCGGCGTGATAGCCCGGGATCTTCCAGGTAAATTGAGGTACGAGGCGCGGATGATTAAACGACAGGTCCGCGTCGGTGCTCAAGTCGCGTTCCGCGGAGGTTTGCCACAACAGATTGCAGTGCACGAAGACCGCCTGCCGCCGTAAAGAGCCCGCATAGTCACCGACCAGCCCCGTCATCGCCAGGGGATGCATGCCATTGATTCCGCCATTGACGAAGAGGGGATGGCCGAGGGCGTTATTCAGGGTGGCGGACAGCGCCTGATTGGCCGGCACGTACTCGCCCCAAATGACCGAGTCGCCGAGCATCATAACGCCATCATCGTCCGCGGTCTGGCGGACCAGCTGGCGGAATCGCCAGTAGTCTTCACTTGCTTCGTAGGGCGTGCGGTAGTCCAGCTTGGCAAGTTCTGGCGTCACAAAAAAACGTTCTGCGACTCGTGGAGCGATCAGCCAAATCAGCAGTGCGATGCCAAGGACGCGACGGACTTCGCGCGCAGCGCATCCGAGGACAGGTCATCAGGATCGGGTCCGTGTGTGCACGATGGGACGACATGTCAATGTACTGGGACATGCGATGCTCTTACAGCCATCAAAACTGAAAGTAGATGAACGGTTGATTGACCTGTCCGGGAGCGAAACTCACGTACAGAATAATGGCGGTGTAACACGCTACCCGGAAAGCCGGCGCGGCCCGCGGCACGCGACGTTGTGCTTCGACGATCCACTGATAGACGAACACCGTGCCCACCAGTCCAATCGCCAATATTGGCAGTGCAGGATCGGTCCACGCTCCTGTCAGGATGCGCCGCACGATAAGCAACGCATCCGGCAAACTCGACGCGCGGAAAAAGATCCATGTCAGACAAACAAAGCTGAAGATAAACACGCGTTTGACCCAAATCGGTACGCCCTGACGGTACCAGGTGGATTCTTCCAGCGGTCTTAGTACCACATAGGCGGCGCCGTGCAGCACGCCCCAAATGACGTAGGTCCAAGCGGCACCATGCCAAAGTCCCGAGATGACCATCGTGAGAAACAAGTTGCGATAGGTGAACAAGCGATTCACCCGACTGCCACCCAGCGGTATATAGACGTAATCCCGAAACCAGGTCGATAAGCTGATGTGCCACCGCGACCAGAAGTCCCGCATGCCCGTCGCCAGATAGGGATGATTAAAATTCAACATCAGGTCAAAGCCCATCACCCGTGCGACACCTCGGGCCATGTCGGTGTAGCCGCTGAAATCGAAGTAGATTTGCCAGGCGAAAGCGACGGTGGCACACGCCAAGGCCGACGCACTTTGCGCTGCGGGATTGGCATAAATTGGATCGGCGTAGCTCGCTAGGTAATTCGCCAGCGCAACTTTTTTCATCAGCCCCGTGATAAATAGCGACGCTCCATCGGCCAGGTGCACGCGCGTTATGGCCGGCCGTGCGCATCTGAGGCAGCAGAGCGCTGGCACGTTCAATCGGACCGGCAACCAATTGCGGGAAGAATGATACGAAGGCCGCGAATCGGACAAAACTGGGCTCCGCTTCCAATTGTCCCCGATAGTAATCGATCGTGTAGCTCATCGACTGAAACGTAAAGAACGAAATCCCGACGGGCAACAATACGTCTGGAGCTTGCAATGCATAGCCGGCGTGTATCCCCGCCAGGACTGCATTGATGTTTTCGGTTAGAAAGCCAGCGTACTTGTAAAACCCGAGCAGCGCGAGGTTGTTAATCAAGCTGATGGCTAACCACAGCCCGCGCCGACCGCCACGTTCCATGATCGCTACGCAGAAATAATCCAAGGCGGTTGAGTAGGCAATCAGCAGCAGGTAAAGGGGATTCCACCAGCCGTAGAATACATAGGATGCGACAAGTAGCCAATGAATCCAAAACCGCGTCCGACGTAGCGCAAGGTAAACGACGTAGACAATCACGAAGAAGACGAGGAATGGCCACGTGTGGAACTGCATGGAGGCAATCAGTCAGCCGAGACCTGTTGGCGTTCCTCGTCGGTCGCCCGGCGCACGCAGCGAAAGCCGAAAGTGTCCCTGGCAAAACAGGCGTCGCTAATTCCCGGATCGTCGGCTAGTCGCGCGGTGAGTCGACATTCGTCGGCCGTGGATTTCCAGGAACCGCCACGAATGACCCGTTTTTCACCCTCGGGTGGACCGTGCGGGTCCAGCGACGGGCTCTGGGCGTAGTAGTCGACAGCGTAGATGTCGTTACACCATTCGGCAATATTGCCTTGCATGTCATACAGCCCCCAGGCGTTCGGCCGCCGACTTCCGACCGGCTGGGTTTGCTTGCTCGAGTTATCGGCGTAACATGCATGGTTTTCCAGGGATCGCGCCGTGCCGCTGGCCGCCGGCACCTCGTCCACGCCGGCCCTCGCCGCATACTCCCATTCCGCCTCGGTGGGAAGTCGATACCCCGAAACCTGAAAGTCACAAGCGAAAGTCACTTCGTCGTAGCACGGCGTCAACCCTTCCACTCGCGAACGCTCGTTGCAGAACAACGCCGCGTCCGACCACCGAACTTGCTCCACAGGTCGACGCGGCCCTTTAAAGTGCGGTGGATTGGGCAACTCCATCTGCGCGTACTGATCCTGTGTGACTTCATACTTATCCACGACAAAGGGACTCAATTCCACGTCGTGCGCGGGCTGTTCGTCATCGGCGCCCGCCGTATTGCCCATCGTAAATTGCCCACCGGGGATCAAGACCATAGCCACGCCCTGGGATGTCGTGAGCTCCGACAGCGTCACGTTGTTGCCAGTGGACTCCGAGGCCGGAGCCGTGTCCACCTTCTGGACGCAGCCCACCAGCGCAGCGCTGCCGAGTAGGCCAAAGCCGAGGACGCGTACACAGGCGAAAGCAAAGCAAAAAAATTGGCCGGTTGTCGCCGATTCCCGACCGGCATCACCTACGGTGCGCAGATCCATTCCGATTCCTTGTTTGAGAGCTGAGCGTCATGAGTGATCTGCAGCGGGGCGTCCGGGCCATCGACGGCTTTGACATAAATGTCCCAGATGCCGCGCACGCCAACCATCTCGGCGACGTCGGTGTGGGTCGCCGGTCCTGCCGCCGGCATGCGGCCACCCGGGCCGAGACTAAAGCTGACGAAGCGGCCGTCCGGCGAGAAGTCCGGATGATACAGATGCATCGTGTCGTGGTGATACAATTCCCGCTCGTTCGACAGCACGGGGCCCTCGGGCGTCATCTGCACGTCCGCTACCGACACCGTATGGTCGTCATGGCTCCACGTCAGACGCGTGCCGTCGGCGCTCAGGCACGGGCGACATCCCTCGATGTGCAGATCGACAATCCGGTCTCCATCGACTTCCAAGGCAACAATGGCGTGGCCAAAACCCATACCCGCGTGGACGGTTGACACAATCCATGCGCCGTCCGCCGACCAGGTGGGAACGTAGATGTGCTCAATTTTGTCATTCGGATGAAGCCTGGTGGTTCCCGTCCTTAGGTCGTGGATGTAGAGACGTTTGGAGGCAAAGTCTTTGACTTGAAAACGGGAAAACTCCTGTTTGGCAAAGGCGAGTCTTGTACCATCTGGGCTCCAGCAAGCGTGGCGCGAACCGTCGGCAATCTTGCGTCGGCCACTGCCGTCGGCGTTCATTACCCACAGGCTCCGCTTCGTATCACGTCCGGCCGGCTCGTCGACCAAAAAGGCGATGAGTTTCCCGTCGGGCGATGCCTGCGGGTAGAGTTCATGTACCTCGGGCGTATTCGTGAGATTTGTGCGTTCCGAACCATCGGGACGGATGGTCCAGAGGTCCCAATTCTGGTTGTCATAAGCTTCGAACAAAAGGTGACATGGTAGCGCCTGCAATTCGCTTGTTTGATCACTGCGTCCTGCTTGGCTGCACAAGAACCACACCAACACTGCGAATCCCAGCACGCGGCAAGAGGCACACGATGGCAATGAGAATTGAGACTTCGTCATCTTAGTCATCCTTTCGAACGCCGGAAACGGGCGGCAAAATCGGGAACCACCCGGCGAGCATTGTAACGCGAATCCGCGTGGCTCCGCAAACCGGGGCACAAATCGCCGAGGTGGCAAGAAGTACCGTCTGAGCCCGCCGCCACTCCGGCCCGTTGGGCCATGAACCTATTTTTTCGAGTTCGAAGCGATTGTGTTCGTCCGGCGTTGTCACAACACGAACCGCCCCCTTGAATTCACCAGTAGTCCACGTCGAGTCGGACCCAGCTTCGTAGACACTCGCCACCAAAACGGTGATCAGGTCACTGGAATTGAATTCCCCCTGGAATCCACCAGATTCATGAAAGTCAGTAGATTGTTGGCGTTGTACCACGGACCGCCGGACGCCGTGAACTGGTCCGCGAAAACCGGGTCGCCAGCAAATACGATCTGCCCCTTCCCATGACGGCGCTCTGCGGGGCCAAAGGGCCAAGACGACCAACGGGAGTCCGCGAAATCTCGGCTTCGCGCAGCTCGCCGAGGACCATTAGCAGCGCAGAAGTGAATAACATATCGGGCTACGCTCCAAGCGCAAACCGCCCTGAACACGATTCACAAAATGCTAACAAACGCATGCGCGATGTACGTCATGTCCTGATCCCGTGGCGACCGACGGTTGGCACAGTTTATCATGGGGCCGGTGTCTGGAGATTAGTCGGGCTTCGAGGGGAAAGGTCTAAGATGAACCTTTGGTTGGTTCGCAAGGCGTGTGCGTGCTGGGTTGTATTGCTTTGTACCGTGTGGGCAAACGGGCAGGACGAACTGCCAACGGTGCCTCTTGCTGTTGCCCAGCAGGCGGTCGATGATGCGGAAACTGATGACGTCGGTCCAATCGACGAGGCAGTCACCAACGCCGATGATTTTGTTGCTGGGGAACGGGTGGAGTCGGACACCGCGGAAGAGGCGCAGAATTCGCCGTCCGACTTACTCGATGACATGCTATTTCAAGGCGAATATGCCAGTGGCCTGCCCGGTACTCAGGCGGCCACTGCACCGCGAACGGGACTGCAAGTCGTGCCGCAGGGCAATGGCCAATTTGCGCGGCCCTGTTGCCAGGTGGTCTACCTGGTAACGGTTGGACCGGAGCTGACCGCATTGAGTTGCACGGACAGAGAGACGGCAACCATCTACTGCTGCAGGGCGGCGACTACAGCGTATCGCTGCAACCGGGTCTCGCAACCCTGTCGCACGCGGCTCAAGGTGAGCTGGGTACGCTAGTCAAAGTCATTCGCCGCAGTCCATACGCGGGGCTAGCACCGCCCGCTGGAGCGATTGTTCTGTTCGACGGCCGCAGTACCTCAGCCTTCAAGAAAGCCCGTGTCGAAGACGGATTACTTCAAGTTGGTACCGAGCTCCTCCCGAAGTTCCGCAATTATCAAATGCACATTGAGTTCCTGGTGCCTTATATGCCAAGTGCGCGTGGGCAAGGACGAGGAAATAGTGGAGTCTATTTGCAGAGTCGATACGAAGTACAGATCCTTGATAGTTTTGGTTTGGAGGGGGCGTTCAACGAGTGCGGCGCGTTGTATCGACAGCGAGCGCCGGACCTGAACATGGCTTTTCCGCCGCTATCGTGGCAGACGTATGATATTACGTTTCACGCGCCGGTCTTTGACGTGTGTGGCAACAAATGTCGTTTCGGCCGATTGACCGTTTTGCACAACGGAGTTGCGGTCCAAAACGATATTCGCATTCAGACCAAAACCGGCGCCGGCCAGCCGGAAGGTCCCAGTGTGTTGCCAATTAAACTGCAGAATCACGGCAACCCGGTTCAATTCCGCAATATTTGGCTGATGAAGTTGCCTTGAGTCGACGGAATGCGGCGTCGGTGATCGTCGGGACCGCCACTACCCGCCACTACAAGGGACTCATGCGTACCCGCGACCGGGAGAGGTGCTTGGACTAGCGGCCGTTGCCTCCGGCAGAATACGCAACGTGACCGGCGTGTCGTAATACACGGCACCTTCGCCCGCGTCGGTCAATTCGGCCGCTATCAAAACATTGGCGCAGCGACCGCTGGACAGCCATCCTCCTTTGTCCATCAGGACGACATCCGGGCGTTGTCGGGGATCCAGCGCGAGCCGCACGGTGAGTGAACCTGTCGAAGACGTAAGCTCCGCGAATTGTCCTTCGGAGGCCTCGGGAACCACTGACGGATGGACTTTGGCGGTCGCAGGTCCCCGTTGCTGCCCTGCCGCCCATTGCGAACCCTGCGCCGTTCGGTGGAAATCGCAGCGAGTCGCAGGGCCGGCAAGGTGGCCGGTGACACGCAATCATTAGGCAAACTTGACAGCAGATTGGCTTTGCCGTCGGCCGTGGGGAAACGTCGATCCTCGAAAAGGATTTTCTTGGCCAGCGGATTTCGCACCGCGCCTTGTTCCAATTGCGGCAAGCCGGCACCAGCGGCGCGACGCGGCTTAACAGACGCTGTTGCCAACTGCGGACATCGTCCGCGAATTCGTCGCCCAAGCCCACGCGCGCGGCCAGCCGCTGAATGATCTGGTAGTCGCTCAAGACTCCGGCCGGTGGGCGCATCACGCACGCATCTGCGCAATCCAATGATGGCCGTAGGCGCCGACCAGATCGTCCTCTTCCAGGAAGGTAGTTGTCGGCAGCACTAAGTCCGCGCATTGTGCCGTGTCTGTCAGAAACGGATCGACCACAACCGTCAACTCACGACTCTTCAACGCTCGCGCCATGGTGTCGGATTCGGGCAGCATCGCCACGGGATTGGCGGCAGAAATCCAGGCCATACGAATATGAGGGTCGCTGGCATCGAGGATCCCAGGACCGAGCAGTGGTTCCGGGATTGTCCGCGCGGCGGCTGGGCCATGCGCAAAGGAGAAGTCGAACGCGGCACGACGCTGGAAATAAAACGAGGCTCCGCCACCGGGAACACCCAAATTGCCCGACATGGCCGCGAGTGCATCGATTGCCCGTACAGTCGCGTTCCCATGGCGGCGACGCTGCATTCCCCAGCCAATCAGGATTGCGGCCGGAGAGTTCGCATAAAGCTGGGCCACTTCCTCAAGCTGCCTCGGGGAGATGTCGGCGGCGGCTGCCCATTGAGATACAGACTGAGATCGAATCAACTGTTGATATTCCGCCCAATTATTACAGTACTTGGACGCGTGCGGATCGTGCCGCTGATGATCCACCAGCCAACGCGCAATTCCACAGGCCAGGGCGGCGTCCCCACCGGCACGCGGTTGTACAAACAGATCGCATAGCTGTGCCGTGCGATGATGAACCGGGTCAATCAGAATCAATTTCGTACCGGCTTTGCGTGCCGCTCGTAGCACAGGAAGCAAGTGCACGCCACTGGCAACGACGTTTTTTCCCCACAAGACGATCGTGTTGCTGTGTCGCAAATCGAAGACGTCGTTGCTATCGCTCACACCAAAGTCCGTCAGTTGTGCTGCTTCGCCCGCACCCGAGCAGACGTCTCCGGATTTTATGGTGACGGGACCAAATCGTTGAAAGAACCAGTCGCCTACATGTTTCATGATTCCGAGAGAGCCGCCGCAACGATAGTTCAAAATGGCCGCGCCACCTGATTCGGCGCGAATTCGCAACATCGTATCTGCCACTTCGTCCAAGGCCTCGTCCCAATGGATCTCGCGCCACGTATCGCCTACCCGACGTAATGGACGAGTCAGACGGTCAGGCGAATACTGACGCTCCAAGAAGCGGCTTGTCCGGTGACATAGAAAGCCTTGGGTGATCGGGTGATCCGGGCGCCGCGTAAGTGCGTCACGCGCCCCTCTTCCACTGTGGCCAGAATTTCGCACGCATCGGGACAATCGCGATTACAAGCGGTTCGCTGGATGGACATGGGATACTCTCTGGCGACAATGAATCTCGTTTATTTTCCTGGCGGCGGTCCAAAAACCCGCCGGTCGAGTGCATTGCTTGGTTACGTGGCCGTTGGGAAGACGTTCTCAGGATTGTCTTCGTCTCCACGCCGGTTGACAAGCCGGAACTGTGACGCGTTACTAACCCACTCGGATGGCGGAAGGGCTGGTATCGGCCGTTAGATTGGCCAACAATAGCGACGGTGACGAGACCTACGACTCAAGGGCGAACTGGTGATGCGATACAAAAATGGTGTGAGGGAGTTGCGGATCCTTGTGGTCGGCCTCTTGGCGGCGGCAGCGGTCGCGACGGTAACGCGGGGCGAAACAGAAATTGGAACTCATTCGTTTGTCTTGCAGCCGGCGCAGGACGAGCCGGAGTTGCAAGTCGCGAATGATTTCGCGCATGGACCTCCTGTTGCAGGAACCTACGGTGGCAAATCCGTTGCACCTGAGTTTTGATGAGCGGGGACGTTTGTGGGTAACCCAGTATCGCCAGTATCCTTGGCCGGCGGGGTTGAAGCTGCTGAGCCGCGATAACGTCTGGCGGAACGTCTATGATCCACCGGCACCCCCACCTCCTCCACACGCAGCCGACTCCCCTTTTCGTGGAGCCGATCGGATTACGATTCATGAAGACACCGACGGCGACGGGAGGTTCGATCGCAGTCAGGTGTTTTTGGACGGGCTAAACTTTGCCACGGCGGCACTGGTCGGGCGCGGTGGCGTGTTTGTGATGAATCCACCGTACCTGTTGTTCTACGCGGATCGTAATCGGGACGATCGGCCTGACTCTTTGCAGCCGGAGATCCTACTCAGCGGCTTCGGCATCGAAGATTCGCATTCCATCGCCAATAGCCTCCGGTGGGGACCCGACGGCTGGATCTATGCTACGCAGGGCAGCACCGTCAGCCGCGTCGGTCCTGGTATTGGGCCCCGATGGGCAGCCGATACCAGACGCCTTGCCCGTTCACAGCCTAGGGCAAAACGTCTGGCGCTACCATCCGGAGCAGCACCGTTACGAAGTTTTCGCCGAGGGGGGCGGTAACGCGTTTGGAGTGGAAATTGATCAGAAGGGACGAGTTTATTCGGGCCACAACGGTGGCGACACGCGCGGTTTTTATTACGTGCAAGGCGGGTATTCGCAAAAGAACTTTGGCAAACATGGAAATCTGTCTAACCCCTACGCATTTGATTACTACCAACCCATGCGGCATCATCCAGTCGTCCGGTTTACGCATACGTTCTGCATCTATGAAGCCGATGCGTTGCCCATGCCGTACCACGGGCGACTCTTTGGTGTGAACCCCGTCGAGCATGAGGTGATCGTTAGCGAAATCGGTCCCGACGGCGCTGCGCAAAAACGCACGACGTGGGTGTGATCGTGCAACCCGGCGACGGACCTCGTGCCAATTGGTTTACTCCGGTGGATATCCAATTGGGGCCGGACGGGGCATTGTATTTGGCCGATTGGTATTCCGTGCAGCCGAATCACTATCGTAATCACGAAGGCCAGACCAACCCCGACTTGGGACGTGTTTATCGGCTACGCGGCGCCGATTACCAACCTTGGGCTTCGCACGACATGGCGGCACTGTCCACTGACGAGTTGATTGATCGATATCTGTTTCATCCGAACCGTTGGTTTCGACAGACCACGTTGCGATTGCTGGGAGACCGTCGCGATTCATCGGCGGTTGCACGACTATCGACGATGGTTCACCAACTTACGGGTCAGGCCGCGCTCGACACGCTTTGGGCTCTGAATCTGTCAGGTGGTTTCGATGCGTCGCAGGCTGAGTCCCTTTTGGTGCATACGGATCCTCATGTCCGCCGTTGGACCGTCCGCCTGTTGGGAGATACGTGCGACGTTGATGATTCGTTGATCATGCCGCTGCAAGAGATGGCGCGGACGGAAATCGATGTGGAGACGCGATGCCAATTGGCGGCCACCGCTAAACGATTACCCGCGGAGGTGGCGGTTCCGCTGGTGTTTGACATGCTCGCCGAGACGTTGACGTGGACGATGTGTATGTACCAAACATGTTGTGGTGGGCATTGGAGGCTCACGCCGATCATCCGTCCTTGATCCTATCGCAATTGCAACGCTCGGATAGTTGGCGGACGAACTATCGCGTGGGCGGCTATCGGATTCCTCAGAATCTGATGCGACGCTACGCGGCGAGCGGCCGACAAGCCGACCTCAAAGTGTGTGGTCAATTGCTACAATTGGCCCCCGGCGACGACCAGCGACAAGAGTTGGTGGAGGCTTTTGTAAAGACGTTTGAAGGCCGCGCGTTGCCCAGCTTGCCGGCCGTCCTGGCGGCGGAGTTGGCCAAGTCGCGCGGACCCTTTGCACTGCAACTGGCCGTGCGACAACGTGACTTGGTGGCCACGCAACGGGCGTTGGCGATCGTCGCCGATTCCAGCGCACCGCTCGAACAGCGGCTGACACTCATGCGTGCTTTGGGAGATATTCGCGCGCCTGCCCGAGCAAACGGCCAGTGCCATGTATTCACAGCTGACGGACGATGACAACGTCGAGATTAAGAACGCCGCCTTGATCGCCCTGGAAAAGTTGGCGGATCCGAAGTTGCCGGAGGTGGTGTTAGGCCAGTACGGTCGCTTGCCCCAGGCCACTCGCGATGTTGCGTGCCAAGTGTTGGCCAGCCGCGCCGAGTGGGCTGAGCCCCTTTTGATGGCGATTGATCAGCAGCAGATCGACCACGGCGCACTGGATGCGGAAACGATCCAGCGTCTTTACCGGCACCAGTCGGCGGGGATCCAGCGGGCTCTCCAAAAACTGTATCCTCGCAAACAAACGCCTACGGAGGAGCGTGAGGCCCGTATCGATGCGGTCGAGCAGATCGTGCGGTCAGGACAGGGCGATCCGTTGCGGGGTCGTGATCTGTTTCAAGGCAAAGCAACGTGCGCGAAATGTCATCAATTGTTCGCCAAGGGGGGCGATGTGGGGCCCGATTTGACCAGCTACAATCGCGGCAGTTTGCGACGAATTCTCTTGGCGGTCGTGCATCCCGGCGCCGAAATCCGCGAAGGCTTCGGCAGCTTTACCGTCTTCACCCAGGACGGGCGTGTTCTCTCAGGCCTCAAGGTGGAACATAATGACAATCTGTTGGTCATTACGCGGCACTGACGGGCAGGACCAAGTGATTGCCGCCGCCGAGATCGATGAAGTGGTTCCGAATCAACAATCCTTGATGCCCGAAGCCTTGTTGGACAGTTTGAGCGACGAGGAGATACGCGATTTGTTTGCCTATTTGACCAGTACGACGCCGCCTTTATAGATAGGATAGTTGTCGTTGTTCAATTCGCGGGAATTCTGAAATTGTCGGTGCCAATGCACACACAGGCATCGGCAGACGCTGCGGCAGCCAAGGGAGAAAACCCAATGCCTAATTTGATTTCGCGCCGTCAGGCGTTGCAGACATCGTTGGCCGTGAGTGCCGGCTACTGGACATGCGCAAACAGCACTCCGGCACGAGCTCAATCCGTAAACGAGAAGCTGAATTTGGCGGTCATCGGTATTGGCGGCCAGGGGCGGAGTAATCTGAATCATTTGGCCGATCAGAATATCGTCGCGCTCTGCGACGTCGATGAACAGCGCGGGCGATGCATTCGAACGTTTTCCGCAAGCAAAGCGATTTCACGATTTTCGCCGTATGTACGATCAATGGGCCAATCAAGTGGACGGAGTGGTGGTCAGTACGCCGGACCATACCCACTTCCACGCCGCCATGATTGCCCTGCAATTAGGCAAGCATCTGTACTGCGAAAAGCCGATGGCGCATTCGATATGGGAGATTCGGCAGATGACCGAATGGGCCGCCAAGCAGGGAGTGGCGACTCAGCTGGGGGTTCAACGGCACACGTTGCAGAATGTGCATCGAGTTGTCGAATGGATTCAGTCCGGTGCGATCGGTGCCGTGCAGGAATGCCATTGTTGGATTGATGGCAATCGAGGCATGCCGGATATTCCTTCGGAAGAAGCTCCGGTGCCGGATGATCTGAAGTGGGATCTCTGGATTGGACCCGCGAAACCGCGACCCTATAGCCCCACAATCTGCCCGTACGGTTGGCGTTTCTGGTGGGACTACGGTACCGGAGAAACGGGCAATTGGGGGTGCCACATCCTTGATATCCCGTATTGGGCACTGGGATTGACGTATCCGTCGCACGTTGAGGCAACCGGTCCTCCCGTGGATCCGCTCCGGACGCCCAAGTCGATGTCGGTCAAGTATGTCTTCAAAGCCGATGGCGATCAGCCGGATGTGGATCTTTACTGGTACCACGCCCAACAGGGACCCCCGATCCTGGCCCAGCATGGGATGCCTCACAAAGGCAACAACACGCTCTTCGTAGGGACCGACGGCATGCTACTGTGCGGATTCGGTCAGCATGTGTTGTACCCGCAAGAGAAGTTTGCTGACATGTCGCCGCCGGCGAAGTCGATCCCCGATTCGCCCGGATTTCACGAGGAATGGATACAAGCTTGTAAAGGAGGCCCCAAGGCGACGTGCGATTTCAGCTACTCAGGACCACTCAGCGAGACCGTGATTTTGGGCAACGTCGCGTATCGAGCGCAGCGTCCATTTGCCTGGGCACATGATCAATTGCAGGCAGTAAATAATGACGTTGCGCAGGAATTGATTCGCCCGACTTTTCGCCAAGGCTGGGAATTTCCGCTTGCCGCGGGCTAAGCGAAGTCGACACCCGCATACCTTCCTTCTCCCTGCCGGAGAAGGTGGCCGCAGGCCGGATGAGGGGCGAGTTGCTGCTAGGCTGTGGCCTTCGCGATCGCGCTGCGGAACATCAGGGGATAGACGAGGCTGTAGGCGACGGGAATAACGATCAGCGTTAGCACGGTGGCGAACATCAAGCCAAATATGATCGCCCCCGTCAAGGGTTGCCAGAATTCAGCGCCGCCGGTCAGATTCAGCATCAGGGGCAGCAATCCTCCGACTGTCGTTACGGTCGTGAGGATCACGGGTCGTAAGCGATTGCGTCCTGCTTCGATCAGAGCGCGGCGTAATGGCACACCTCGCGATCGTTCCTGATTGATGAAATCGACCACGACGATGGCGTCATTCACGACGATACCGGTCAAACTTACCAAGCCGATGAAGGACGCCAGGCTGAAGGGAAAGTTGCCCAACCACATTCCGGCGACGACACCGACAAAGCTTAGCGGCACCGTCAGCAATACGATCGTCGCCTGTCGGAAACTATTGAACTGGTATACCAGGATCCCGAAGATCAACACGATGGCGATCAACATGCAGAGTTGTAGATAACGGAAGTTCTTGTCTCGTTCTTCGTTCTCTCCGGTAAATTCGGCCCGCATGCCTTCCGACGGAGTGCCGGTACTTCCGATGAAGCCCATGTTGTCGCCTCCAGTCGGGCGAAAACCGAGATCGGGCAAGACCTGATTGCGGAGGACGGCGAAAATGTCGTCAGGCTGGATGTCGGGCTTGATGACGTTGCATTTTGCCATCACTGATCGTTTGCGGTTGTAGCGGTTAACAGCATGGACACCGACGGATCGCGTCAGGCTACCGAGTTCGTCCAGCGTCGCTCGTTTGCCATCTTGGCCGGTTAGCATCATGCGTCCCAAGTTGTCCGCGCTGGCACGGAATTGGCGATCGGCTTGTATTCGCAGAGTGACATCTTCATCGTCGATATTCAATTCGATCGATTCATCACCGTGGATGGCCATCAGGACCGCCCGTGCCACTTCCGCTTCATTGATACCGTATAGTCCGAGCACACTGGGATTGGGTTCGACGATCAGTTCCGGGTTTTCCGGTCGATAGTCGACTCGGCAATCAACCGTACCGCGTGTACCTTTTAGGTGAGTTTGGATGCGCATCGCCAGTTGCCCCAGTTCATCGAGGTCCTCACCGGTGATCCGAACCGCAACGTCCGATCCGCCCGGTGGTCCCTCTTCGACCTTTTCGATCGAATACTCCATTGCGGGAAACGCATCAGCGCCTGCTCGATTTTTTCACGCAGTTCGGCAATTATTTCGTCTTCATGCCGAGTACGGTCGAGGGGCGAGAGCAACTGCACCATGATCGTGCCGAATTCGGGACCGACCGCCGGGTCGTTATCCAGGCGGCTGGCAAGCCCTTCGGAGGAACCAATGGCGGAGACAAAATGAACCAATTCGCTGTGCCCGCCGGCCAAGCGTTGTTGGCTCAGCTCTTTGAGAGGCTCGGTGAAGCATGCCGCGGCTGCCACGGTCTGCTCGACGCTGTTTCCGAGTGGCAGTTCGTATTTGATCTCGAATTGTCCTCGATCACTTTCGGGAAAAAAAGTGAAGCCAATATAACGCAGCATGATTCCGGCCCAAGCCATGGCCAGCACGGTGCAGCTCATTACCACCCAACGGTTATCCAGGGCCCAATTGAGCGTCGCGAGATAGGCACGCACCACCCACGCATCGCGCTTGGCCGCATTCGCCTTCGCCGCCTCCGCATCACGCTGGTGGAAGAACCTCGCCGCCATCACCGGGATTAGGAAATGGTCGACCAGCATCGAACCCAGCAGGGCCATGGAAACGACTTTGGGCATGACACCCATAAAGTCGCCCATCATTCCCGGGACTAACAGCATTGGCAGGTAGGCGGCAATGGTCGTCAGATCGGCGATGATCACCGGCATACCGACCTCCTGTATCCCTGACTTCGCCGCGATCAAGGGATCCTCACCTCGCTCCACGTGTCGATAGATGTTCTCGGCGACGATAATGGCTCCGTCGACCACCATGCCAAGAACCAAAATGAAGCTAAAGATCACCATGTTTGAAATCGGCACGCCGGTGGCGTAGAGGACGACCAACGCTACCGCGGTGCTTATCGGAATGGCCGTCAGCACCAGCGCCGAAATCCTCAACCCCATACTCCAACTCAAGATGACCAGGACCAGCATCGCGCCGAAAACGAAGCTGGAACCGAGCACTCGGAACATCAAGCTGATTTCCTCCGACGTGTCTCGGGTGGTAGAGAATTCCACCGACGGGTACTGTTCTGCCAACGCTTCCACACGCTCCTTGACCGCGACGGATGTCCCCAGCGTGTTGATGTCGGCTTCTTTGTACACGATGATTGACGCACAACTCTGACCATCCAGTTGGGCGACATTTTTCACGCGACGATGCGTATCGGTAACGGTGGCCAGGTCGCCGACTCGGATTAACCGTCCCTCCTCCTGTTTGAGGATCACCTGGCGAATGTCGTCCACGCCGCGCAGCTTGGTTTCGTTGCGCACCTGGTAATCGAAGTGACCGGTGTCCATCTGTCCGCCGGGCAATTCGGCGTGAAATGTTGAAGCGCGCGGCGGTAATCTTCTAACGTTAAACCGTATTGACTCGCCAAATCGACGTTCACGTTCACATGGATCTCGCGCTCCAGCCCTCCGAACAATTGCGTGCTGGCGACGCCGGGGATCGATTCGATTTCTTCCTGGACTTCTTCGGCAATGTCCTTAAGTGCTCGCTGATCGAATCCTTCGGGCGCGGACAGATTGATCAACAGCAACGGCGCGTTTTCGAAGTCCAATTTAGTGACGATTGGTTCAATGTCGCGGAATACGTTGGGCAGTTGGCTGCGAATCTGGTCGACCAAGTCCTTGACATCCCTCTTTGCCTTGTCCGGATCCACGCCATCCACAAACACGACTTGCGTGACACTGGATCCGCGCATACTGGTCGAGGAGATATAGTCGACGTCATTAAGTCGCTGTAACGCATCCTCGATTTCCCGTGTGATCTGGGCCTCGGTTTCTGTGGGAAGAGCTCCCGGATAAGGGACCGCCACCATAACCAGCGCGGTGCTAATGGCCGGCGTTCTTTGGACCGGGATCTGCCAAGCCGCCAGTAGGGCGACGGCGACAATTAGGATGACGGAGATTAAGACAATCCGCGGATGATCGACTGCGGCTTCGCTGATTTTCATGACGGAGATTGTCCCTGGTGTTGCCTCGTCAAGTGACGCACATCGATCGCTATCTGGCCGATTTCGCGGCCTCTGGTGCCCGAGCCGTGTCACTTGGGGCGTTGGCTTCGCGATTCACGATGCGGATACGGCGTCCGTCCACCAGGCGATGTTGTCCGCGGATTACCATCTGCCGGTTCGGCGTGGCGATTTCGGGAGCGATCAACTCGCCCTCCTGCTCAATGAATTGATTCAGCGGCACCTGCTTGGCAAAAAAGTCGGCTTGAGGTCCAAGATTCCAGAACATCGACTTCAGGTCGGTGGGCTGTTGCTGGACCGCAAAGAAGTAGGGAGTACTGCCGCGAAACATCACGGCGTCCAGCGGAACGCGGTAGGCCAACAGTTCGTCGACCACGATTCCGGCCTCGGCCACCAAACCGGGCTTCAGGTGCCCGTCCGCATTCTCAAGCAAAATTTCCACTTCAAACAGTCCCGTCTTGTCATCGGCCGTCTCGCCAATTCGAAACACCTCGCCTTCTCGCGGGGGCCAAGGCGTGCCGAAGCGATCTCGACCCATCAGTTGGACATGGACGCGGAATGGCAGCGAGCCGCGGCTGTCCTGGCCGGCTTCCTGAAGGTAACGACGGCGCCGCTCGAGTTCCTGGACGCGCGATTCGGGGACCCCCGCGACCAACAGCACGCGATCGACCTGCACGATCTCGAACACGGGCGCATGCATCGCAATGGATTCACCGGCATTGATCATCCGCAGTGAAATGATGCCATCGCAGGGAGATTTGAGTGTTGCGTCTTCTAGGTTCTTCTGGGCCGTAATCGCCTTAGCCTCTGCCACGGCCAGCTCGGTAACCCGCGTTTGATAATCGGTCTCGGAAATGGCGGGGTTTGGCCCGCGCCGCATCTGTCGTGCCCGTTGCAATTCCTGTTGGGCTTGTTCCAAGAGAGCCGTTGTTTCATTGACGCGGGCGGTCAGGATACGTTGGTCCAGCACCGCCAGAACCTGGCCCTCCCGCACGTGGTCCCCCTCATCCAAAACATGCTGCTGTGCGTTCTGCCCCAGCTCGCTCACCCGTCCGGCGACTTCGAAGCCCACCGAAAATCGCTCGAAGGGTTGCAACATGCCGGCGTAGGTATTCAGTACCTCGATCGGTTCCGCCGTCAGCGTCTGGACGACCACCGGGGCTGCCGGCTCGAGAGTTGGCGGTGCGTCGGGAGTAGCGGCGGCCTCCGCCGGATCATCCGAAACACGTCGTATACCCGTCGCCCACATCACCGCGCCGGCGAACAGGGTGACGATCAGTAGACCGGCGATACGCCCCAGAAATTTAAAACGATTGATACTCATACAGGCATGTTAGGAGCGAGTTCGGTTTTCGTAAATGCTTGTTTCTGGCCTTCCACCGTGGCTGGCCTGTGGCTTCCCCTTCGATGTGGATTTGCCGGAAGGCATTGGTGAGAATTCGCGGCCGAGACACCAATCTTGGCGGTTCTTGGCGGTCATTTCTACACGGTCCGGGGTGCGGTCCCCCAGCGGCCACGCGGTCGCTCGGCGAGAGTTGTCGCCGGAGGCGACGCCGGGTGGACGGCAGGTTCAGATTGGTTAACCCTGGCGCCTCTAGCGTGCGGGTTGTGATGAGGTCAAGCCGGTCGCGGACTTGGCCGATGGCGATGCCAGCACGGCGGGATCTGCGCCGAAGGTCCCTTCCAGATGGGTCACGTAAGCGTCGCTGTCAACTTGTTGCAGTCGACGCAATGCGTGCTGTAGTCGCTCGCGAATTTGCAGCTGCTGTGCATCTTCAGCTCGATTGGGATTCTCCAAGAACTCTTCCAGATAGGCGACGTGCCGTTTCCAAAGATTGCGATCCGCCTGTTGTTGCGCCAGCAGCCGTTCGCGGTACCAGTCACTGGTCAGAAGTGCTTGTCGCGTGAACATCTGCCGCAGGGACGGCGATTCGATGGTCTGTCCCTCGAATTCTCCCTCCGCCATGATGTGGATCAAGGCCCGCAGCGGCGGGCAAGCCAACTGGACCGTGTCATCGTCCAAATAGCTCCGCGCGATCCGCTGTTGCGTGGCAACAATGTTGTTGATGCCATCCACGTAATCTTCGAGACTCTGGAGTTCGGGTCGGAGCATTTCCTCGTTAAAGAGCGATGATGGATCGCTGAAAATCCGACCAAAAAAGACGTTGACAAAACGCTCCGTGATGCGGTAGCCCAGGCGACTTGCCAGAACGGTTTCGCCCTCGTATTCGAAATCAACAATTTTTTCCAAGTGGCCGTGAGTGATCAAGTATTGCGGGTGGCGCTCATGTATGAACATTCGTGACCAGACTTCGGGGATCAACAAGCTAATATCGTGATCGAAGCGGTATTTGGGCCCAATAAAACCGGCCGACGTGGTGTAGCACGGATTGCCCGTTAGCAGGTAGCTCACCAGGGCATTGTTCAAGTCGATGATGGCGGGCAGGGGATTAAACGGACCTTTGGTGAGTGCCCCTTCCGAGCCGGCTCCGGTGGTGGACGGCGACTTGCCGGTCAGGCTGGAGATGAACTCCATGAATAACTCGGGCAATTCCTGATGGTGAATTGGGTTGTAAACGGCCAACGGCCGAATCCCCCGATTGTGGTCCGGGGGATTGTTGGCCGTCCCGGCAACACCGAGTTGACGGGGAAGGGCACTTCGCTGTCTAACGGCACGCGGCGGAACAACCTCGCACCCACCTCGGCCAAATACCATTGTCGCGGCTGTTCCAGATCGGGGCGATTCTGGAGATACCGCGGATTCTGACTGCGAACACCGTTCACCAGACGAGGATTGGCGGTGGAAACGCAGTAGCTGGGATGACCGTCTTTGACGAAGCGGCGAATTACTTTGCGAATGGGTTTGCTAAATTGGTCGAACAGGATGGTATCGTCAACCATGTCACGCGCTTCGGCCAAGGTGAGCGGTTCGTAGTTCGAAAAGAAGTTGCCATCTCGCGAAAAATCGGCCTCGGCCGTTTTGTCGTAACCGCGCACAATTGCCTCGTCGGGCCGTTGAAACAATCGATATTCGACGTTGCGACAAAACTTGTACGCAAATTGATCCAACGTCGGGTGCAGATGTTTCAGGAAGCGTTTCGGGACCACCAGCGAAGCTGTAATATCGTCCTCCATTTGCAGTTTTTGCGAGGCGTAAAAATCTTTGCGCAGTGCAAAGGTGCGCCATGACTCGTCCTCGGTAAAACCCACGCGGATCAGCAATGACAACAGCTTTTGTTTGCGGAACTTCAACTCATAGCCCGGTTTGCCATTAATTAGGTCAACACTAAAACGGCGGCGCCAATCGTTCCAATGAGGTTTGTAGAATCGTTTGAGCATCAGCACGAGGTCGCGAGTATGGCGGGGAATATTGGCCACCCAGGCATTGTATTCGTCGGTATATTCTGCGCTGGGAGTCAACAATCGGACCGCCGAACCGAGCGACCGGTCCTGACTCAGCAGCGGACGGCTAGGCTGACGCGGTTCGCGCGGCTCTTTGTGGCGATCGCCGAAATCGCGACCGATGATTTCCTCGACCATGTCAAAGTCTCGTTTGAAGTCGTAGGTGACGATCGGCCCGGAGATCATCGAATCGGTAATTGGCTTGGAAATCTCCGATTTGCCGCCTCCCGATACGGTGCACGGCTTATGGCAAAAGGTACCCTCCGGGTTCGTGCCGACCAGACGCCAGCGGACGCCAGCCTGAGGGCGATGCATTTCGACGCGGTAACCCGACGGCATCACATACGTACGATCGGGCTGTAGTCGCAAGTTTTGGGGCTTCTGATTGTGGTTCCACTTGATGGTCTGCTGTCGTAAATCGATGCGGGCATCTTCCGGCAGATAAACGATGTTTTCGTAACGGCGATCGATACCGTAACCCGTGGGCTGCAGGACCATCAGGGGGCCGTAGTGCTTGACAACGTCGGCAAAGCGATATTTGAACTCCGTCTCGAATGCACTTTGCTCAAAGTCCTCGCCCAAGTCAAACGAGGGAAATGCCAACGCTCCCCCGGCGTGTTCTTCTTCGCACAATCCCATTAGGTTCGAGGCATAGCTGAGCTGCGATTTGATTTCCTTCTTGCAGTAGCCGAAATAATTGTCGGCGATCAACGTGACGATAATGCCTCGATGGTTGCGGCAAGTGAGCTTGAATGCTTGACCATCGTTGTATAGTTCGTCTTTCGTGCGACCAGCACATGACTGTCTTCGCGATTGGCCGAGGCGTGGCTTCGTCGATGATGCGGTAGGCCGACTGAACTTCTTGGTACGTGTCGTCAGATGGGGCGCGAGGGATCGCGCATCCAGTGTGGCCGGACCAGTGTTGTACGTAGATGCCCGGCATGGTTATCCGGATGTGTCCAGGGTCGCCGGCATTGCCGAAGATCGATTCGACAAAATCCAAATTCGCGACCAAGCTGCCGGGTGCGAAAAAACGCACCTCGATCGATTTTTGGTCCGTAAACCCTGGTACGGCGGGGCAGACCGTGGGTCGCAAAAGTAGTGACACGAAGAGTTCGGCCTGTTCCGCCTGAGTCGATGTGAAGGGAAGTCGCAGCAATTCGCGAGGAGGCCGGCCGGCGGCGAGTAGAAGCAGTGCGAACGTCCGCCTAGGCACTTCGCGTTTATCGGCCGGT
>CAWAVP010000007.1:0-170248 GCA_963785495.1 uncultured Planctomycetales bacterium
GGCAGGATGTCCTTCAGGGTCTCTTTGGTGAGGTCCAGGGAGAGGGGCTTGCCGGTCAGGGAGGCGAAGGCGATCACCCGGTTGAGGAGGCCTTCCAGCTCGCGGATGTTCGAGCGCACCTGGCGGGCGATGAAGTAGGCGACCCCTTGGGGCAGCTCGACCCTCGCTCTCGGCCTTGCGTCGGAGGATCGCTACCTTGGTTTCGAGGTCGGGCGGTTGGATGTCGGTGATCAGACCCCAATCGAACCGGCTTCGGAGGCGCTCCTCGAGAGTCGGGATCTCGCGCGGCGAGGGTCGGAGGAGAGGATGATCTGGCGCTGGCTGGTGTAGAGCGTGTTGAAGGTGTGGAAGAACTCTTCCTGGGTCCGCTCGTTGCTGGCGAGGAACTGGATGTCGTCGATCACCAGCACGTCGATGTTGCGGTAGCGGTCCCGGAAGCCGGGCATGCGTCGTGCGGACGGAGTCGATCAATCGTTGACGAACTGCTCGCAGGCCAGGTACAGACGCTGGCGGCGGGGTTGGCGCCGGTGGATCTCATGGCCGATGGCGTGCAGCAGGTGGGTCTTGCCCAGGCCGACGCCGCCGTAGAGGAACAGGGGGTTGTAGCGTGCGACGGGGTTCGCGCACCGCCTGGCCGGCGGCGTGGGCGAACTGGTTCGACTGGCCGACGACGAAAGTCTCGAAGGTGTACTTCGGGTTGAAGCCGTTCGATCCGGGGGCCACGGTAGTGGAGGCCCGGCCGGAGCGGTTGGGTTGGGCTTCGTTCTCGACCGAGAAGAGAACCTCGAACGAGGAGCCCGCGAGCCCGGCCATGGCCCGGTCGACGTCCGCCCGTAGCGGACCACCACCGTGGACGCCCCACCTAGTTCAATTCGGGGCATTTCCACGCCAGTGATCTGAACATTTGAATCGGTGGAGACGAGCGACGGACAGCCAGGACCGACAGAGGAAATCTCGCCCAAATTCAGGGAGAGATGCGATCCGTTGCGGATGCTCATCGTACCACAGTCCCAGGCTCGAATTTTCCCGCCGTTAAGCGAGAGTGTGGAGGCGTCCATATCAACAGCATAAACCAGCCCCGCATTCAGTGACACGTTTGATCCGTTACGGAGGTATAGCCGAGTGTCCTCCTGAGGCACTCCCCCAATCACTCCCCCGTTTTGCGCGAGCGTGGCGCTATCCACGTTGACATCCTGAACCATCGCTTGCAGATCCAGCTTGCTTTGATTCGTCACAATTACACGGTCTGTGTCCTCCGTGAGTAGGTGCTCTTGCCCGTCGTCGTAGACGATGGTCTGGCCTAGGACAAAGTCGCAGCACAGCAGAATCATCAGCGGAAATGTGCGCAGCCTCTTGGACATCAGTCGCTATCCCCCAGCGTCAACGACAAACGGCACGAAGCTTCTGTGGACGTCACAGGAACTTCGTGCCATTTTCGTGTGAATTAGCTTTCGTCTCGTAATACGATATCGCAATCGCTAATGTAACAAGACGGTCTTCCGTTTTGCAACAAGCATTTGGTGAATGACAGTGTTTTGACAGACCCGGACACGCGATTATACCCACCGGCGCGGGCGAGTGACCCGATTGGGCGTCACGAGCGATCCGCGGTCGCGACACGCCAACGTAAAGAGACTTTGCTCTCGCAAATCGTTCGATTGCATTCTCAATCAGATTCCGCACGCCCGTCAACGATTGACCAAGTTGTGGCGGATTTCCTCACAATACTACCGGTTGGAACGCCCTGCTGCGCTTTGATCCACAACAGGCGTTCGTTACGTAACTGAGCCGGTTTACGAGCAAAGGTCACTTGCCACGCCGCCGCGATTTTTCGAGCGTGACGATGGCCTACAGAATCCGCGCAATGCTGTGCACTTTGTCTCGCAATGTTGACGATGGATAATTCGCCAACCACGCGGCTGACCTGCGAATTCACCGGCCATAATCTGCTCGCCGGCAATCGTTACCATAAGCCGGGATGCCGAATGTAAGCGTACGGTCCGCGAGCGATGACGCGATGACCGTGGTCCGTCTGGATGCGCACTATCTTTCGAAGTAGGGGTTCGTAACCATCGCCCAGGTCCATATGCCCATCCCAGGCTGATGTCGCCACCAGCCCGAATAGCCAAGCAATTCGTGGGAGTTGTTCCGAATAACGGGCGGTGAGATCCTGCACCGCGACCAGCACCACGCTCACGAGGACGATCAGAAACACGATCAGCCAAATTCGGTCCCAAGCCCGCGTTCCCCGATGGAAAACCATGCGCCGTGCAAGCACCACTGGATTCCAAGTCAACACGCACAGCACGTTGGTCAATAATCCCGCGGCGAGAAGGCCTTGGTAAATGGATCGTCGCGACCAACCAGATTGACGCACCAGCACCACAAGAAGCATTGCCACAATGCCGCAGCTGGCGACGATCGCAAAGATAACCATCGGGATCCGTCTTGGCGGCGGATCACCGGCGGCGGGGTGCTTCATTTTATTCAACAGCCATGTTTTCGTTCCGTGTCGACGATCCATTCCGGCAATTCACGTCGCGTCTAAGACGTTGCGGTTTTCGATGACCAACGGGTGCCCTTCTGTAAAACGGTTCCTGGCTCGCACCATCCACTGCATCACCGCGGCCAACCGTCTGTGCGTCGATCGCTGTATCTCGGGCGAATTTCACAACCATAAGCCGGGAGGGCGGCAGGCAGCGAACTCCATCCGTGCTGACACGGGAGGATGATTACACCGTACATATGCTGCGCGATCACTTCGCCTCCGCATAGCCAAGCCAAGCCACCCACGAACAGCAGCACAGTGATGTCGTGCAGGGGAGGATCACCGCTCTGCAGAATCTGAGCGGGTTGATAGTACTTCATGACGCCAAGAAAGGCGAGTTGCCGGGCGGGTTCCCAAAACTGGGCAACGAAGTTTAGCAGAAAAGACATCAAGACGATACCGAATACCGTTGCCATGGCGCGGCCACGTCGATTGCTAAATGCCGATACGAGAAAGGCGATGCCGCCTACGGCTACGTAAACCCCATAGAGATTCACGGTCACTAGCATGGTGCGCGACAATTCGGGTCGCATCGCGTGCGGCATCGCATTCGTCGCAATGCGGTGCCCCAGCAATCCCATCAGCAGAACCAGCAGACCCGTGACCAACCAGACGATGGTTTCGGAAACATACACGGTGCGACGGATACGGGCAAAAAACTCAGTAGCACGTCGATGGTGCCACGGTCGATTTCCCCGGCAGGCATTCGGGTACACATGGTAATTTCATGTGCCGACACCAATGCTAACACGACAGGGTGTACCCAAAGGAAGGCCTGCATCGTGCGCGCAAGTTCGTCGCCCAACTCCGTTCCCAGTAGGGCAGCGACTAAGGATTTCACAAAGGGCATCTGGTCGGCACCCACTCAGCCCCTGTTGAAGTTGCGGCAGGATGTACGTCAGTAGTGCTTCGACTGCCAACAACGACAGGCCAAACAGTAGCGTTGTCAGCCAGACCTCATGGAGCGATTTCGTGAACAGTCCGCGCATGATTACGCTTCCATCGATGCGTCGTAGTACTTGCGAAACAGACTCTCCAGATCCGGCTGACTTATGCTAATGTCCTCAATTCCTTGCCGAGCCGCCCAAACGATCAACGGTGGAGTAGGGCCTTCAAGTTCGCAGTAACATTTTTGCCCTTCTCGTCGATACGGTCTCAGGAAACTTGGCAGTTGTGCCTGCGCGGCCGTTTCTCCGTCCATGAAGACCAGTTTGACGATACGTCGTGCGCGAGTGCGCAATGATTGAAGTGTCTCGTCGGCGATGATACGTCCCTGGCGAACGATGGCGACCCGGTCACACAGGGATTCGACTTCACTCAGTGTATGACTTGAAAAGAATACGGTGTGGCCTTCTGATGCGAGTTCTCGCAGACAACGGGCCAATTCTTCCTGCATCAGCGGGTCGAGCCCTGACGTGGGTTCATCCAGTACGAGTAGTCGTGGACTGTGTACCAACGCCATAACAAGACCCAGCTTCTGGCGCATTCCCCGCGACATGTTGCGTACGGGCAGATCCATTTCGAGCTGAAATCGATCGGCCAAGTCCGCGCCTGGGCGTGCCCAAATCATCGCCACGCGTCCTTCCCACGATCTTGAGCGCCGTATGGGTGTTCAGCCACGGATAAAGTCGCAGGTCGCCCGGTAGGTAGCCGACTTCTCGCTTGATTTGTGGAATTCGCCGCCAGCAATCTCGGCAACCCGAAGATGCTCGCGCGACCAAGGGTTGGTTGAAGAAAGCCCATCAGCAGACGGATAGTGGTTGTCTTGCCTGCCCCGTTGGGACCAAGAAATCCGAAGATGTCGCCTTGGCGGATATCAAGATTGACGCCTTCGATCGCCTTCCTGCGGCCATAACGTCGCGACAACTGTTCTGTTGAGATGATGCTCATCGCATTCGACTTTCGGTAATCCACCGGAAGCTGCATTCTAGGCATTTCCTCGCCAGCGCGAACGCCTGCTGGAAGCGAGGGCCCGCTCGCACGCGGAAGAAGTGCAACCATTGCACGCCGGATGTGATCCTGAGGGGCGAACGTATCGGCGAGATGCCCCCATTTGGTACCGTTGATTCGCAGAGCGTCCCGATGAGGAAATAACGCAGTTCGATGCGCTGAATATTGGGGCTCAAGCAGGCGACCGGCAAACAATTACGTCCTAGCGTGTGCTCGCCGCTTGCCGCGGGGAACGAGCACCAGGCCTGTAATTGCGGCCAGGCTCAGTGCCAGGCCCGTGGTCGGTTCGGGAACGGCGGCCACGGCCGCGACCGGCCCGAGTTCATAACCACCGTCGGAGAGTGCAACGACCAGATCGCTGGAGTTCGTCCGTCCGTCGCCATTGAAGTCGCCCGTTGTCCAGACCGCATCGATATCCGCTTCGTACGTGCCGGATGACAGCACCACGACTAAATCGCCTGAATTGAATTCACCGTCTAAATCCGCGTCACCAACCCAGGTTTTGAATAAGTCCTTGACCCAGACATTGACGTCCTGCGTGTTGACGAAGCCATCGCCGTCAAGGTCGTATGAGAGTGGGTTGGTTCCAGCGCAGATTGCATCGTCAGATCGTTAATGTCAGCGGCGTCCAGTTGACCATCGCCATTGAAATCGCCCGTGATGCTGCCCGTCTGGTACAACAGCTCCGTAGGGTCCAAGGCTCCCAGCGACACGCGCGGTTCATAGACCAGGCCGCTAAAGAAATCGCGAGGAAACCCCTCGGGATGTTTGGCGACGCCGATGCTGCGATTGAGTGAATCGCCGAAGTCGCTAATCGTGAGTTCGTCCGTGACATCCATGACTTCCCCATCAAGGTACAAGGTGAACACACCTGTGATGGAAGCATCTACTACATCATTGCCGAGCGTATCGAAGACGACTGCCGAATAATACCACGTTTCTTCCTCAATTTCGGATATGAAAGAGTCGAGGCTGCCGTCACTGTTAATCCGCATGCGCAATTCGTTGCCGGCCCCGGCATTCACATCGATCACCATTTTTTCCGTTCCTGAGTAGTCGAGGATCGAATTGATGTCCCCGCTTCCATCCCATTTGAACCAGGTTTCGTAGGTAAACCCGCCCGCCTCGGCAATCAGCGAATTCTCGAGCTCGCGAATACCGGCGGAATTTACTCCATCGAGTCCTCCGCCGTCGATCGACCGGTTGCCGGCTCCGACCGGAACTCCCATTGTCGGAATGTCGTCGCTCAAGACAACGTCCGGTCCGGCCAGTCCTGCGTCGCCATCCACACTGGGAATGACGGGCAGCCCTGCGACATCCGTATCGTTGACGCGATAGTGAAACAACGTGGTCGCTCCATTTGAGGCCGTGGCCGCCGCGCAGACGCACAAGACGGCAAACATCGGGGTGAATGGCAATCTCATCGCAGTGTGCTCCCAGAAGTGAACTTTGCAAATCGTGAACCGTGGTGTCGATCCGCGGAACAAGTCGCCCAACAAACAATCATCGGTTGCGTCGTTCGCAAGCACGAAACCACAATTTCTCACGTGGCTTGCGAGGGATTGTCACACGGTCAATCGTCGACGCTATATAGCAACTTGTATGCCGGTAATGCTACCGTTACTCGACGTCGCTTGCAATTGGTGCCGGCACCTGGATTGCGAGCAACCATGACGCGTTCGATTCCAAACGTGGACGAGGAAGAGATCACAGATTGAAACACATGGCACGGTGGCGGGCGTTGCGGCGGTGCCTGGCAGGCTGGGGCACGACGGAGGCGGTCACGTGAGGCGGCGTGAGTCTGATTCCCACCCGTCTGAACTCCTGTTACGATTCAGGCTAGACGCGGATTCCCATCCTGCAGGGCAGCGAAATTGTCACTGCAGTCGTCAGAGTTTGGTATTAGGCTAAGCGAAACCCTTGCACCGCCGAAGTCTGGCGTCGTCAGCCATGAGGGGATTGTGTGCGTCGAGTGACGTGTTCGGCCCAGTTTTGAAGAGTCACGATGAAGATAACTTCGATTCACGTGTATCAAGTCGATCTGCCTCTGCATGAGGGGAGCTACAACTGGTCGGAGGGCAAGCGTGTCGACGTGTTCGACTCGACCGTTGTGCAGGTCGATACGGATGTCGGCTTGGTCGGATACGGAGAGGTTTGTCCGCTAGGACCGGTCTATCTTCCGGCCTATGCGGCAGGCGTGCGCGGGCATTCAGGAAATGGCGCCGCAGTTAATAGGCGAGGATCCGACGCAGTTGCAGGTGCTGAATCGGACGATGGATCGACTGATGAAAGGGCATCCCTATGTCAAATCGGCGATCGACATGGCGTGTTGGGACTTGCTTGGTAAGGCGACTGAGTTGCCCGTCTATCATTTGATGGGTGGTGGATATGCCGACGATGTGGTGCTGTATCGAGCTATCTCGCAACGCCCTGCGGCGGAAATGGCCGAGAACGTAGCCGGGTATCGACGAGACGGCTACCGTCGCTTCCAGCTGAAAGTCGGAGGTCGACCCGAAGACGACATCGAACGGATTCGCGCCGTGAGAGCGATCCTGGAGCCCGCAGACAAACTGATCGCCGATGCGAACACCGGCTGGCTGATGCATGATGCGCTACGGGTCGTGAATGCAGTACGCGACTTAGACGTCTACATCGAACAACCCTGTGCGACCTACGCGCAATGCCTGAGTATTCGCCGTCATACGCACCTGCCCTTTGTGTTGGACGAAGTGATCGATTCCGTGGACGCGATCCTTCAGGCCAGTGCGGACGCGGCGATGGATTGTGTGAACATCAAGATTAGTAAGTTTGGCGGACTGACCAAGGCGAAGCAGGCACGCGATTTGTGTGTTTCCTTAGGTATCGCGATGACACTGGAGGACAGTTGGGGAGGCGACATTGTGACGGCGGCGATCGGCGCACCTGGCACAGAGTACGCCGGTCGACCTCCTTTTTACTGCGACCGATTTCAACAGCTATGTGACGCAATCGATTGCGGAAGGGGCGCCGCAGCGGGTCAACGGACGCATGTCCGCCTCGTCCCGCGCCTGGCCTGGGAGTGACGCCTCGACTGAATGTCCTTGGAGATGCGGTGTGGAGTTGTTCATGATGATGCGGTTGATGACGGAGCGGAAGTTGTGGGGATACGCCATCGCGCGTACTGCTTTGGCTGTCGCCTTGGACTTCGCTCCTTCCGGCACAAACGCTCGAGGAAGCCTTGTTGGCGGAATCGCCGGTGCAACTGGCGGCGGATGCCAAGGTCCAAGGCGATGCACGTCGCGGTGCGATTGTCTTCTACCAGCCATTTATGTCCTGCCGTAAATGTCACCAGCCGGACGAGTACGGCCAACAACTCGGCCCGGATTTGTCGCGTTGGGAGACGCCACCGGCGGACGATTATCTGGTAGATGCCGTGCTGCGTCCTTCGAAGGTAATTCGTCGCGGCTTCGAATCCTTGTCGGTCGTCACCGAGCAGGGCATCTCGGTGGTGGGCCTGATCGTTCAGAATGATGAATTGATTGTGTTGCGCGACCCCTCGCGGCCAGGAAAGTTATGGGAGTTCCGCCGCGCCGAACTGGACGACGTCACGGAGAACCAGCAGTCGCTGATGCCCGAGTCATTGGTGAATCAGCTTTCCAGCCGCCAGCAGTTTCTGGATCTGATCCGGTATTTGATGGCCGTCCGTGACGGGGGGCCGCTGGTCGCACGCAACCTGGAACCGGCGCCGCATCTGTACGCCGCCCGGCCGCTACCGGAATACGAACAACACATCGATCACGCCGGCATGATTGCCGACCTCGGTCCGGAGAACTATCGCCGCGGTCAGGCCATTTACGATCGCTTGTGTGTGAATTGCCATGGTACGCTCGAGCAACCGGGCTCCTTGCCCACGTCCTTGCGATTCGGCAGCGGCCGTTTCAAGAACGGCTCGGATCCCTTCACGATGTATCAAACGTTGACGCGCGGATTTGGCATGATGCAGCCACAGACGTGGATGGTACCGCAACAGAAGTACGACGTAATACATTACATCCGCGAGGCCTACTTGAAGCCACACAATACTTCGCAGTACTTCGTGGTCAATGATGCATGGCTGGGCGGGCTGCCTCAAGGAAATCTGCGTGGCCCGGACCCGCAGCTCTCGGAACCTTGGGTGACCATGGACTATGGGCGGACGCTCATTAATACTTACGAAGTCGGTCAAGATGGAACCAACTTCGCCTACAAGGGGATTGCCGTACGGCTCGATGCAGGACCCGGTGGGATCTCACGAGGTCGACATTGGATGATCTTCGATCACGACACAATGCGGATGGCGGCGGCCTGGTCAGGCTCGCAGTTTATCGATTGGAAGGGCATTCACTTCAACGGACAGCATGCGATTCATCCACACATCGTCGGAGACGTCGCGGCCCAAAACAAAACGGGACCTGGATGGGCGGATCCCGACACCGGTAGCTGGCAGGATCCACGGCTTGTCGGACGCGACGGACGACATTACGGACCACTGCCGCGTCCTTGGGCACAATATCAGGGAATGTATTATCACGGCGATCGCACGATCATTGCGTATCGCGTGGGGAACACCGAGGTACTTGAGTGTCCGGAGTTGCTGACCGAATCGCCGCGTGCAGTGTTTGCGCGACACCTGCGACTGGGCCCCCGGGCACAGCCCCTGACACTGCAAGTCGCTCAATTGGATCCCCACAACGACACGCAGACCAAGGCCTTGCCAGGCGCGGTCGTCATGGGCCCAGCGGAAGCTTCTGCTGACGTGCATACCGCGACGGCGTTGTCGTTCGATGGCCATACTTACGCCGAAATTGACAACGCCGATGCGCTGGATTTGACGAATCACGATTTTACGATTTCTGCCCGGATAAAAACGACAGCCGGAGGCAGCCTGTTTGCTAAGACCGGCCCGAGCGAAGAGTGGGTTCCGGATGGCAAGGCGCTGTTTGTCCGCGATGGCCGTCTCTGCTACGACATCGGTTGGGTGGGAGTTGTCCAGTCGGTTCGCCAAATTGCCGATGGCCAATGGCATGATGTGGCGCTGACATGGGCGCAGCGGTCGGGCGAAGCAACGCTCTATGTCGACGGCCAAGTCGATGCACGGCAAGTCCTCAGGCCAAAACAACCGCGTCCGGGCCAAGTCGTCCGCCTGGGATACGCCGCGTCGGATTTTCCCGCCCCGCAGAGTCTCTTTAAGGGGGAAATGGCTACGCTGCAATTCTTCGACGCTCAGCTTTCGGCCGAACAGCTCAACGGCCAATCGAATCCGCCACGGGCTTTGGCTGGCTGGAGCTTTGCACTGGAAGACGGACTGATTAAGAATCAGCTCGGCAATCACTATCGTGCCCGAGTTGACCACGTCATTTCGGGCTCGCAGGCAGTCTCCCGGTTTGGTGGCAGGCGTGCGAGGCGACCAGCACGGGCTGACGTGGGAGACGAAGGAGGGGTGTGTGCGTTTGACCATTGCTGCCGGCGACGATCCCCGGTCGCTCACCCTGTGGTTCGCGGCTGTCGGCGATTCGTCCGAAGCCCTTGATGTCGTGGATGCGGTTGATGCGGTACCCGCGACGGAGCTGTCCTGGGACGTGCTACGACAAGGCGGTGCCGCTCGCTTTCCCGATCCGGTCGTTACGCAACCACGTGATCGGCGGCGCACGATGGACCCTTCGCGGTCGACGTGTTGACGAGTCCGGTCGGCCAATCCCTGGTTTGCGCGGGTGAGGTTGACCGGCTTTGATTTCTATCCCGATGGGGACTGCGTGCGCGATTGCACTTGGGACGGCGATGTCTGGAAGGTAGCGGGCATCGATTCGTTGGCGGGCGTGCTGACGTGGAAGCGGATCGCCTCGGGATTGTTTCAGCCGCTGGGGGTCCGCATCGTCGACGGCGATGTTTACGTGACGTGCCGCGATCAACTTGTCATGCTGCGCGATGTCAACGACGATGGCGAGATCGATTTCTACGACAACTTTAACAACGACCATCAGGTGACGGATCACTTTCACGAATTCGCGATGGGGCTGCAAACGGACGAAGACGGCAATTTCTATTATGCCAAGTCCGCCCGACATGCGCTGCCAGGCGCTGGTTCCTCACCACGGAACACTCCTGCGGGTCAGCAAGGACGGAACGCGAACCGAAATCTCGGCCAAAGGATTTCGCGCCGCGAACGGAGTATGTTTGAACCCGGACGGTACGTTCATCGTGACCGATCAGGAAGGACACTGGAACCCCAAGAATCGCATCAACTGGGTTCACGAAGGTGGGTTCTACGGCAACATGTTCGGCTATCACGACGTCGACCGACTCCTCCGATGAAGCGATGGAACAACCGCTGTGCTGGATCACCAACGATTTTGACCGGTCTCCGGCTGAATTGTTGTGGGTGCCCAAGACCGGTTGGGGACCTCTGGGGGGATCACTGCTGAATCTGTCGTACGGATACGGCAAGATCTTTGTCGTGCCGCACGAAGAAGTCGCCGGTCAAATGCAAGGAGGCATGTGCGAGCTGCCCATGCCGCAGTTCCCCACGGGACTGATCCGAGGGCGTTTTCATCCCACCAACGGTCATCTGTACACGTGCGGCATGTTCGCTTGGGCGGGCAACCAACAACAACCCGGTGGCTTTTATCGCGTGCGAGCAACCGGCAAGCCGATGCATCTGCCAATCGGACTCCATGCCAAAAAACAACAGCGTGCGTCTGGTGTTTACCGATCCCTTATCACGCCCTGTCGCCGAGGATCCGGATAACTATAGCCTGACCGCGTGGGACCTAAAGCGTACGGCGAATTACGGCTCCGATCACTACAATGAGCGGCCGTGGAAGGTGACGGAGGCCGAGCTGTCGGATGACGGGAAAACCATCACGCTGACGGTCCCCGAGCTGGCACCGACCTGGGGAATGGAAATCCGTTGCTTTCTTGAGACGGCGGATGGACGGCCCTGTGAACGCCGGATTCATAATTCGATTTTTCAGCTCGTCGACGACTTCCAATGAAGTCTGCCCAGCGAAAGGCCCCGGATGACCAACGCGAGTCCGAGAAATCGTAATTTCGCGGCTCGCTGTGGACCTGTGGCGACGCTGAAGCGATGAAGGCTCGTTGGCACTTCGTGTGCTGTCATTGATTGACGTAGGACGCATTGCAATACTTGACTTTGGGAGGGCGAAACTCCAGCTGAGCCATGTTTTTCGGCCGAATTGTGCACAGGCAGCTCGGCAGGAGCCTCGCCCTCCCTGTTTTGAAACCAGCTTTAGGTACTTACAGCTCCCTTTCGCTTTTGTTATGGAACGTTATGGACACCCGTGTTTTTCGCGGCGGAATACCCGCTTTGATGACGCCCAGCTTGCCGAACGGCGAGCCGAACTACGCAGCCCTCGTGAAAAAAGGGCAACAGCTCATTGCCGCTGGCATGCACGCCGTTGTCTATTGCGGTTCAATGGGCGATTGGCCGTTGCTGACCGACGAGCAGCGACAGGAAGGAGTAGCGAGGTTGACCACAGCCGGAGTTCCGGTGATTGTTGGGACCGGCGCACAGAATTCCCAACGAGCGATCGAGCAGGCGGCGCACGCGCAACGCGTCGGTGCCAGAGGGCTGATGGTTATTCCTCGCCTGCTTTTGCGCGGGACTTCGGCGGCAGCCCAACGAAACCATTTTGCCGGTGTGCTGGCCGCGGCACAGAATTACCGGCGGTGATTTACAACAGCCCGTACTATGGATTCGAGACACGGGCCGAGTTGTTTTTCGACCTGCGACGTGACCATCCCAACCTGGTGGGCTTCAAAGAGTTCGGTGGTTCTCAGGCGCTGACCTATGCCGCAGAACATATCACGTCGGCGGACGAACGGCTGATTCTTATGGTGGGCGTCGACACGCAGGTGTTTCATGGCTACGTGCGTTGCGGCGCCGTGGGTGCGATCACTGGAGTGGGCAATTGTCTGCCGACGCCCGTCCTCCGATTGTTGGAGCTATGCCAGCAAGCCGCAAATGGAGACGCCGAAGCGCGGCGACTTGCTCGAGAGTTGAACGCGGCCCTGGAGGTCCTCTCGACATTCGACGAGGGGCCGGACTTGGTCCTTTACTACAAGTACTTACTCGTGCTGTTGGGAGACGAAGACTATGCGCCTCCATTTCAATCGCACGGATCAGCTGAGCCCAAGTCAACAACGATTTGCCGCGACGCAGTTGCAACTCTTTCAAGATTGGTGGCAACGTTGGCCGGGCAGGGACACGTAGAAAAGAGGGGACTTGCGGAGGGAGTGGTAGCTCACACGACTTCCTTCTCCCGCTGCGGAGAGGACGTCGCAAATCTTGAGGCGAACAGGATTGGGCCGCCGCGGGCCGGATGACGGCGGTCAACAACTGGTTGCTGCTGGCTGCCCTCACCCGCCGTTGCGGCGCTGCCGTCAGATGAGCGGCAGCGCGGTTTTGCGAGGTCCGCCTAACGATTGCGGCGGCGGATCAGGCCCAACAGTCCCAGGCCGCAACCGATCAGCGCGAACGAGGTGGGTTCGGGAACCAATTGGCCCGTTACCGACACATTGTCGATCGCCCACCACCAGTCGTTGTCACCGTCGATCAGACTGAATTTGAAGACCATCGAGCCCGACGCGGGATTATCCACGGCGAACTGCAATTGATCGTCGAACACATCGCCGTCGCCCAAGGCGTCCGACTCGTAGTACACCAGATTCGAATAGGTGGAGCCACCGTCAAAGCTGACGTCCAGTGACAAATCAGAAGGAGTTTCGTTTCGGAAGAACGAATCGACCATGATGCTGACAGTGCCCGGTACGACCGTGCTCAAATCGATTGCCGGTGTCATCACGTCGGCAAACATGTTGTCTGAGCCAATGTCGGTGCCATCGTCGTAGGCGTCCGGATCGACCACCAATACGCTACCGTGTTCGCCCACTCCACCGTGTGTCCACGTGGATCGGTCCTGGTCCTCTTCCGTGGCAATCCACGAGTCCACGTCGTGAACTCGCCATCCCTGGAATTCAATCGGATCCCCGACTGGGCCCATGAAACTTGATGTCCAACCGGCGGGTAGCTCATCCGTCCAGTCGGTGCCGTCGCCGCCCATTTCCGTGGCGCTCTGATAGGGCTTTAACGCGAGGCCTTCAAAGTCCTCCGACAACAGCGTGTCGGCCTTGACGAGGCTCCCTAGCCCCAAGAGCAGGCCAAGAATAAGTGAGAGTTTTGTCCAGTATGCTTTCATGGCAGTTCCCATCAATGCAGATCAAGTCAGTGTTGTCACAATAAATAAACCGTGGTGAATCGTTTTGCCTGGTGTTAACTTCGCTTCACCTGTCGTTCGGCAATCGTGCTCACCTGGGTACTCGGTTCGATTTCATGGGTCGAACGGTGTGTCTCCCAGGTTTCTAAACGAGCATGATTGTGCGGACTAGGTCGAATGAGAGGTATAGGCTGATCGTAACAAGCGGTTTGAGGGGATCAAGCCATAATTTGCAGATTAACCAAATCAACACGATCGTGATGGGAGATGTCGCGGCTTTGGTTCACAAAACGGTGTGCGGCTCGCACCTGTAGGTGAACGTCATACCGCCATCAGAGGTGTGCGTCGGCAGAGCCCGGTGACAGACCGCGACGGGGCCGATCGTGCAAGACTTCTTTTCCCTCGGCGCGAAGGTGGCTGAAGGCCGGGTGGCAATACGACGTTTGCGCATCCCGAGGCAACTCGCCACCTCGCCTGGACGCAGGCGAGATGAAAGCTGCACGACCGCGAGATGGCTTCAAGTGGATGCAGTTTGGCTGAGAACTCCGTCGGCCAAAACGGGGCTCAGCGGCTGCTCTGCGCGTCAGGCCGCCGGTCATGAAAGTCCACTATCGGCGACGACGCCAAAGTGGCAACACGCCGAGCACCAAAAGTACAAGTGACGTGGGTTCGGGCACGGCACTCACGGCAGCTCGCGGGCCCGACTCGTAACCGCCGTCGGCCAACGCGACGACGAGGTCACTGGTACCGGCGCGGCCGCTGCCATCAAAATCGCCACTCGTCCACACTGCGTCAACATCCGCTTCGTACGTGCCGGTCGAAAGCACCTCCACTAAGTCGCTCGAGCCAAATTCACCATCCAGGTTGGCATCCCCAATCCAACTATTGAATAGGTCCTTGACCCAGACGTTGATATCGTTGACGTCGACCTTCGAGTCGCTGTTGAGATCGTAAGCGCTCGGATTGGTCCCGCCGGCAACCTGCGAAGTGAGGTCGTTGATGTCCGCCGCATCCAACACTCCGCTGCCATCGAAGTCGCCGAACACACCGTCGCCCGTGTGGTCGACGATGAACGAGTAGGTCGTGAAGTCGTTGTTGCCGTTGCCGCCGTAGTCACTACCAAAGTCGACAACAAAATCGAATTCGTCACCCTTTGCCAGGTTGGGGATGCGAATGTCGAAATCTTTCTGCTCACCTAATGTCTTCTCGGCGAAAATCTCTTCTCCGTTGCGAAAGATGCGGCCGATCGTTCCGTCGCTTGGACCGGCATAATCTTGAAAGAAATAACCGGTGAGATTCGCCGTACCACTCTTTTCGCTTTGCCACCGCATCACGGCATAATGCTCCGTGTTGCCGGCCGTATTGGGCAACATCGTCTCGCTAGTGATTTCGGTCTGCGGAAAGATCTCGCACGGCTTATAGGTCCAGTAGCCAAAGTACCAATCATTGTTGGCACCGGTTTCGCAAGATGCGGATGACGATCCACCGCGGAACCTCGAGAACTTGTCATTGGTGTAGATCCCGTCGCCACCTTCCTCGATGTCCGCCGTGCGATCGTAGTAGCCATAGTACCATTTGTTGCTGCCTTGCGTCCCCGAGAATTCCGCTCGGGCATCTGCAATGATTTCTGCCTGGACGGCTGGGGAGGCAGCGAAGAGGGCGAGTAACGTTACGCACGAAAAAGCCAAAAGTCGCATGATCCATTTCCTATCCGATTGCGCGATCCGAGCCTGCGAATCGCCGGGAGCAAGCCAGTACGTATGAGAGCCGAAAACTGTGATCTTAAACTTGATGGCGTGACGTTAGCGGTCGCGCTAACGCAGCGCACCGACCTCCACTTCCTCACACCTAGCGCCCGCGCACAGGTCATCGATACTCTGTTGCGGAAACGGAGTGAGGAACTTCAGGTCAAATAAGCATGATCTCTGGTTGTAATGTGAAATGGCGCGAAAGTCCAGTTTTGCCTTCACCGTTTCTTAATGTCTTCTTAACAATTTCTTCATGTCTATCAAGAGGCGCTCAGCGAGTTGAGCGCGGTGGCGCCTAGGGTGATTGCATGCTGTGGGATTCGAAAATCATGTTTCCGGCCCCTCGGTTTCCCGCCGGCGACTGTGACTACCGTGGTTACGGACGGAGCCAAGGTCAACCCAGCGAGCGGGGGGGGTGCGAAATACCTGGGCCTCCCATGCTTGGTTAGCTGCCCGGGTGCGGGTGCCAGCGGACGGCCTGATCCTGACGGGGCATTCGCTGGAGGCGCAGTCTCCATTGCGTTGGCGGCGGAATTCGGCGCCAAGGCATTGGTACTTCAAAACACGTTCACATCGATGATAGACGTGGCGACGTTCTCTTTCCCGTGGTTTCCCGCACGGCGTTTCTTGCGGAACCGTTTTGATTTGTTTTTTATCGAGTGAGCGCGAAGTAAACGACATAGAACCAAGAAAAAACGCCGGCCAGTATCGCCCAGAGTATGGAGCGATTGCGATCCCACGAACAGACAACGGCAATTGCAGATCCTAAACCGATCCCAGATTGCGTGACCGCGGCCGAGCTTGCCAGCGTTACTGCGAATAGCATGATTCGTCCAATCTTTCTAAGCTTTAATTCAAACGGTTATTGAGTCGGCACATTGATCCGTTGTGCCCACTGGCCCTCAGCGGACCTGCAGTCAACGTTTCCCGGCGGGGGGAACAGACGCATGTGGGTTCTTCTCGCGCTAATGAATGCGGCGGCGAAGGCGACGGCCAGGCAGATCTGTGATGTGGGTTCAGGGACGACTGTGACGGCGCCACGTGGTCCCATTTCGTAGCCTCCGTCGGTCAGTGCCGCGACCAGATCTTTGGTGCCGAAGTGGCGATCTCCGTTCCAATCGCCTTGCGCCCACGAGGCATCGGCGTTCTGTTCGTACTTGCCCGCCTCCAGCACGGCGACCAAGTCACTCGAATCGAACTGCCCGTCCAAATCGGCATCGCCCAGCCAGGTGTTCTTCAAATCATGCACCCAGACGTGAATGTCCGCTTCATCAACTAGCGTGTCGCCGTTGAGGTCGAAGGCGATCTGATGCGATCCGGCGGCAACCGCATCGCTTAAGAGATCGATGTCCACAATGTCGAAGATTCCGTTTTGATCGAAATCGCCGGAAAGATTGAATGTTTCCAGCCAGATGGCCGTTGGTTGCTGGAGGTCCAAGAGAATATCGGTTGTCAGGAAACTATCCGTGTTGGCCCGCTGCAGTCTGTTGGTACCCGCATCGACCCAAAAGAGGTCTGTGGCGGATGCGTCGAGCGCTAAGCCTCGTGGTTGTTTCAGATTGTCGATCACGTCTTCCGGCTGCGAGCCATCGAGCACCGCGCGGCGGATCAGCCCACCTCGGCCCAGTAGTGTGTCGGTCCAATAGATCTTGCCGTGCGTAACGTCCAGGGCGACGTCCCACGGTTCGCTCAGTCCCGAAACAATTGTTTCGAACTGAGATCCGTCCACGTTCACCCGGCCGATTGCTCCCGGAAAGAGACTGTCAATCAGCGGATTGACGTAGCCAAAATAGAGCTTCTGCGACGCCACGTCGATGGCCACGTTGTGGATCAACGAGATGCTCAGTTCATCGACCAGCACCGGTTCCACCGTCGCGCCGGTGTCGCCGTCCGCATCCAGGGACGTGCGGTAGATACCGTTCTGCTCAAGATCGCTCCAGTACAATTGGCCGTTTTGCAGGTCGAGATCCATCCCTGACGGCGACGGCAGCGTTTGCCAACGGCACGCGGATGAGTGCCGTCGATTTCCAGAGCACGAATGACACCTGTAGGGGCGGGTGGCACTCGGGGTTCGACATCGGACCATAACACGGTTTTGCCGGCAACAGCAACGCCGCGAGGGTCGAAGGCCGACACAAACGGGCTGGGATTTGATCCGTCGCGAGAGCCGTGCCAGATGCCGCCCGTTTGGCTCCAAAACACCTGCTCTGACCCGATTAGCGGTGTCCCGACACCAACGAACACGAGATACCATGCCGCCAAAGGATGAAGTGCTGGTCGCGACATGATCTGTTGTGCCTGAGGAAGGGACACGCATCGGGATGGCAAACACGGCGCCAATGCTGGGCCGCACATCGCCATTCTACACACCATCGTTTTCAAAAGGGATGGTGCCGGAGTTGTCCCTGTTGTCGGGAGGTGTCCCCGTCGTCGTGTCGTCGGGAGTTGTTCCTTTCGTCGCACGACTTCCTTCTTCCTGCGGGAGAAGGTGGCCGAAGGCCGGATGATGGGCACTGCGGCATACATGCCGCTCGGCGACAGGGCTGTATACCGCCGCCGGCTTTGACAATCTGACGCGGATGATCGACACTTGGTCTACGCTGTGCCGCCGCTTCCGAACGCCAACGATGCGTGCTCCTAATTCCCCAACGGTTGCCTGACAATGACTGACCGCTTGCCTGCCGATCCGCGGCGAAATCCGGACTTCGAGTTTCTTGATCGGACGATGCGCCGTGTGGAGTTTTTGTATGAAGACCCATGGCGCGTGCTGCGAATCCAGAGCGATTTGATCCAGAGTGTCGAGACGATGGCGCGAGCATTGGAAGGCTGCGAACGGGTCGTAGCCGTCTTCGGGAGCGCACGCTTGCCGGAGAGTGACGAGTATTATCAGATGGCACGCACGACCTGTCGAATGCTCAGCGAAAACGGCTTTGCCATTGTCACCGGCGGCGGTCCAAGTTTGATGGAGGCGGCAAACCGAGGAGCACGAGAGGGTGGCGGAATTTCCATTGGCATGAACATTCAGTTGCGCCACGAGCAATTGCCTAATCCCTATCTGGACGCGCACCACGAGTGCATGTATTTCTTTGTGCGCAAGATGATGTTTGCCAAGTATGCGCACGGCTTCATTATTTTTCCGGGTGGCTACGGAACCCTGGACGAATTGTTTGAAGCCCTCACGCTGATCCAGACCGGCAAGCTCGAGAATTTTCCCGTCGTTCTATTCGGCCACAACTATTCGGCACCCTTGGTCCAGTGGATGCGTGACGTCATGTTGGCCCGCGGTTGTATCGACGACGAGGACTTGACGCGCATCGCGCTGACCGATGATCCGGCAACGGCGGTACGCTGGCTGCAGGAGGCCAATCTGGGGCAATGCCACATGAACGGTGGCGTGGCCGCCAGCTTTGCTTGTTCCGAGGCGACACGCGACAAAGATGCTTCTGTCGACCCTCCTGGTGCTCCACATGCGTCGTCGTGATGTCGTGCTTCGCACGCTCGAACGCGTCTCTTCTCCCGCCGGAGCGTGCGGCCGCCGGCCGGATTGGGCAGCTTGCCGTGGCGATCTAACCCATCATGCTACGTGCGTGGGGTCCGCCGGCCGGATGGGGCATCGGCCGCGAGTGGGACGATTGTTGCCGCATCCAGATCGTCGGTAAGCATTGGGCTGTCTGGACTGCTCACCGCGTCACGCACTTGGCGAATTCGACGGAAACGAACCTCGTCATGCGCGAACAGTAAATCGACAGCGCTCGCCTGCAAGTGTCGCCTCAATTGGCTTTCGGTCGTATCGTTGACGGTCGCGGCAACCGGACCGACTTTCGTGGTGGGTCGCGTCACTATTGAGACGCGGTGGCGCCATGGATACCACTCGACCCGCGCGGCGGCCGCCCCAAGGCTGTGTTGGCTCAATTGTGACGTCGCTGGCAAACTGGCCGCTACATGTGCTGCTGGCACAAAGCCGCCATCTTGAAACGCGATGACCAGGTCGCTCGTATCGAACTCTTGGTCTCCGTTCCAGTCGCCGTCGCTCCACTGTGAATTCTTGACGACATTGTCTTCGTACTCGCCAATTTGAAATGCGGCGACCAGATCAGCCGAGTCGAACGTCCCGTTGAGGTTGGTATCGCCAAACGACGTCTGCAGGACGGCATGAATCATATAGTCCAGGTCCTTGGCATCGGTGCTGCCGGAGCCGTCCACGTCAAGCTGGCGATCGTTTGCTTGGATGCCGGCAGCCAAAAGGTCGATGTCGGCAGCGTCGACACTGCCATCCAGATTGAAGTCACCTCGCGTCAATTGGACCGTAATGGTTTGCACGCCGACCACACGTCCTTGGTGGTCGATTGCCTGCAGTTCGACCTTCTGAGATCCGTCGGCGACGACCACGCGCGCCTGCCAGTTTTCGTCGTCCAGCCATTGTACGTCTAACGATTCCCCAGTCCGCGTGTCGACAATGGTGCGGACATTGATCCAACCTCGTCCCGTGAGCAGCGCATCGGGAGTGGCGACCTGTAGAGCTTGGCCGACCTCGTGTGTGATTTCGAAGGGGAACTGCTCGGGCAAGGCTGTCAAAACGTAATCGCGGCGTTGTGTGACATAGCTCTTAATCGAATTGAGATTCTGCCGGGCGACTTGACCGTAGTGTTCGATCCACGGGTCCAGGTATTCGTTGTTAAACGTCGTCTGGATAATGTCCAATAAATGTCCGTAAACCATTCGTCGTACGCCCGGCAGACTCATGAGGCGGCCGCCTGTGCCCTGAGTGCCGATGAGCGGTTGGCGGGCGGAAGCCGTGAAGGCGAAATCCCAGTCCCAAGGCAGTGCGAGGACACGATTGTCGCTGGGCCGCACGTAGAATTGAATATTGTGGTGCAGTCCGCCGCGCGTGTACACGTCGGCGGCGCCTGACAAGGATTGCAACGCGAAGACCCGCGCCCATTCGTCGATATCGATGATGGCCGGAGCCGCTTGCGCGCAGCTCATCACCTCGCAAACTCAGCACTTTGGCTGCCTCGATGATCCGATCGTAGTCATCGCGATCGCGGTTATTGCGGATCTGCACGTGCGCGGTATAGCTCTTTGTCGTCGCCCAGGTCCTGCAGGTCTTTGGTGGGTTGCGGGTGCGAATAGGGAAAAGGGACTTTGGGGCTTTCCGGCTTGCCGTCGGTCGTTCGATCTGGGACGTAGGCGATGTCTAAGCGAAACGTGGTACCATCGGAACCATTTGCGAATTGCGAATCAAAAAACTCGTTGCCGTAGCGGGCCATCATTAGCAGAGCGGTTCGCGAGTGGATCCGATTCGGCGCGATGACATGCACCAGATCGTCGTACATGTAGGGAATGTCGCCCGCGTGATTGCCAATATGTTTGATCAAGATTTCGTCTTGGGTTAGTGGCGTAGAACTACTTCGGCCCGATCGATCAATGGCGACCGAATCGTGGACGCCCCGAAACAAGTGCGTTGGATCGAAGGCAACGTTAAAACCCAAATAGGGTGCATTCGAGCGACCCGCGTTCGAGCCCTTCAAACGCACACCGACGTCATAAAACACTTCACTTTCGTTATAAATGACCGTCGCGCCGATGCGGCCATTTGACATCACATTGGTGCGCTCGTGTAACCATTTCGTGTCGGCCGGTGTCATGACGATGCGGAAATTGTGAATGCCTTCTCGCGCCTGCTGATCTTGGACACGAAACAACGCGCGTGAGTCCGTTCCACCTGCGGGAAAAGTGGCGGTCGCCGCCAAACCATCGCTGGCTTCCACGTAGAATTGCACCACATCGCTTGCCGATTGTCCGGGAATCGTCGCGGTCCAATCGCCGCTTGCCGACTGACTCATCGGCAGCGATTGAAAATCACCGTCCTCGACGGCGTACCAAAGAACGGCGCCGGCCACATTCTGAGGATCGCTGGCCTGGATCGAAACAACGACCGGTTCATTCGGGGCAGGAACGACCGGCGTATGCTGCAAATTAGCAAACGTGGGGCCGATATTTTCCACGGCGCTGGAGTTGGGCTGTCCCGGTGTTCCGACATGCAGCGGTCGATCGAGAAGGGATGTTCGAGACAAGCGATCGAAGTACAAATGCGAATTGAGTTGATTCGACCCCTGAATCCATTTTGCGCAAAACGAAATCTCGTACGTCACTCCTTCGCGTAATGGCACGTTGTCGACAAATGTCGTTTCGGCATGATTGTAGCGGTCCTCTAATGATCCACTGGCGGTCAACTGCAGCACGTGATTCTGAGGATCGTCGGGATCGGCGACCACGATGCCCGAATGATTGCCTGCAATTCGCCAGTGTGCCGGTTGCTGCTGTAGGCTGTCGCTTTCAAACTGCCCGTTTTGCACTCGCTGAATCGCGGTCCTATCTGGATCTTCGATGACGGAGACGTCGTCAATCAACACGATGCCCGCGTCTAGCATTCCAAGAATCAACTCATGGTACCGCGTCGTAATGTTATTCGTGAAACCGTCGGGGCGAACGATATCGCGATAGGTGATGGTTTGCCATTGTGAATTGTCGGCTTCGTGACTAGCCGACCACGCTTCAGGTTGTCCATTGTCTGCAAAGGCATCGACTAGTTCCAGGCTGGCGCCACCGCCATCGGCGGCGTAGCTCCAGCGCCCTTCATCAAAGTAATGCACTTCGTCGGCTGGGTTACCCGAGGCGTCCAACAACCGAAGGGTTTCATCGCGGTTGGATAGACTACCGCGGAATTCGCCCACCACCATTGCTGCCAGCTGCGGATACGTTTCGTTAAAAGACGCGGCGTCGGCCACAATCAAACCATATTGTTGGGGTGCCAACTGCGTTCCCGGGGCAAAGTCGAAAGCGACGGCATCATCCAACCGCCAACCAGATAGGTCGACGGCGCGGACCGGACTGCGGTTGTACAGTTCGATCCATTCCTCGTTCGAATCTTCAAACGGCTGTGCCGGGATCCCCGGATCGACGATCTTGCGCGTCAGCAGTTCCACTCCGAAGGCAATATCGTTGCTGGCGACCGACGCTTGATGGACTTCCACAGACAGGCGGTTGGTGCCTTGCCGCAAGTACTCTTTGCCCAAGGGAATGGCGTCACTGAATTCGGCATTGTTCACCGAAGGCGTCGCGGTGGTGCCGCTATCGATGGGACCGGCCGGTAAATTGAACCGGAGGATTTCGTGTCCATTCAGGTAGAACACGGCGCCGTCGTCGATCAGGTGACGGATGGCCAGTTCGGCTTCTTGATCGGCGGGGTTGCCCGTGTACTCAAAATCGTGTTCAAAGTAGTAAGTCGTGATGGGTGGAAAAATCGTGACGGGGTTGGGTAACTCGGTACGCATTGGTTCCGGCAATTCCGATCGTTCGTAACCAATCAGCGCCGGTCCTTCTTGCCAGCTGTCCGTGCCGGTGGGATGTGCGACACTCGCCCAGCCATCGCTCAGTCCTTCGTTTTCGGCTCGATATCGCCAAATCGTCAGGTCATCGATCGAAACCAATCGAGTCGTTTCGTAGGTCGCCGGTACTCCGGACGTTGCCGTACCCGGCGCATGATAGAGGATCTCGTTAATTACGATGTCCTGTTCTAACGAAAACAAATTGGGTGTCCCGGGCGTGACTTGATCTGGGACCAGCCAGCGACCGTCGTATTCTGCGGCGCGAGCTTGCGGATGGTCGTGCACGCGCACGGCGTCCTCAAGACGAGTGCCGTTGGCGGCCAACAGAAAAACGCGATCGTCGAGCGGCAGGTCGAAGCCGAGCTGCTGAGGGGTCAACGTCAATAGTCCGTTGGCGGGAATGGTCGTGCCGTCGAGCGCGTGGGGGGGGCCGCAAGGTCGGAGCTGACGATCGAGTAACCTGTCAACTCGACGGGTTGTTCACGGTTGTTGATCAGTTCGACGAAGGGAGTCTTGCTACTGGCAGCAGACAGCTCGTTAAACCTCAGTCGAGTCGTCGTGTCGGATAAGAATTCCGTTGCCGCCAATGTGGCGCCGAAGACGGCATCCGGGGCGACGGCCTCGGTTCCCGTGTAGATCTCGATTTCGTCGATCGCGGTGCCGTTGGCCAATCCGCTGGCGGGTACCACGATGCGAATTCCGGTTGCCTTGACCGGTTCCCCGTTCAAACGGACGTCGTACGCATGTCGCAGGAATGATGTGAACCCATCGCCGATCCGGACATCTTCGTCCGAACCGTAGGTCACTTGTCCAATCGAGGCCCACCCGGTGCTGGCGTCGCCGGTTTCGGCAGTGTTGCCGTCGACATTGGCAACGGCTGTGTATTGCAGAGTATAGGTGCCTAGTGAACGATCGGTGCACTGTCCGCCGCAGGCGTCGGACGCATTGTTGCCATTGTCGCGTCCCCAGGCGATCGCAGTGATCGCCAGTTCTTCAGACAACGCGATGCCGGCAAATTGCTGTGGCTCCGAAGGATTGTTATCGCCACCGATCCAACTATTGGAGTTTCCGTATCTGCCGTCGTTCAAATTGGCGGACATGTGGTAACTGCTGCCAATTTCTGGTCCCAAATCACTGCCGGCAAACGCGACCGCTCCATTTGTTGCCAACGCCGCGTTATCGGGTACGAGTGCTCCATCGGGTGGTGCTGCGGCATCGAAATATTCGCCGTCCGTTGCCGTCCAAGTCAGCGAAAAGCCGGATTCAGGAATAATCTCCAGCACGCTTTGCGGCGGAGACTCACTGGGCGCTACTCCGTCCGCCGCCTGATGGACCTCCACGGCCAACACGTTGTCGCCAGGTCGCAAGGCGGCCGTCGTCAATTGGAATTCCCCCGTGAACTCGGGGCTCGAAACGGACGTCGTGGCGAAAGTGGTGTAGTCGACGGGGCCTTCCAGCATGTTGATGCGCGACACTTCCTGACCGTTGAGGTAGATCACGGCGCCGTCATCAACAATGGCGTCGAAATGCAGTTCCGTCGAGGTTGGGTCGCCGTCAAATTGGAATTCATGGCGGAAGTAGTACGTCTGCGGAGATGCATCTAGGGGCGTCGCGATGGTCACGGGCGAGTTGGGTGGGACGTGGCCTAGTAGACCATTGCCGCTGTGCCAGGCGTCCGAGGGATCTCCGTTTCCGTCGGGATCGTCGGGATCGAATTCTAGCGTTCGCCATGCTGTGCCCAGGTCGACGCCCCGGTCATCGTAACGCCAGCTGGCATCGGACGTCACTAACTGCAGCGTGCGAACAGGCTCGGGCCCTTGCGTGAAATTTGGCCCTCCTGGAGTGCCACCGACTTGGAGGTTAGCGGTCCAGTTGGCCGCACTCAAGCTGCCTCCATCGGGATTGATTTTGGCCAACGAGGCCCCAGAACCATCCGGCCCCACAGGCCAACGTTCTCGGTCGCTGTAGTCGATTTCATCCATCGTGCGGTCGCTATTGTTGATCAAATGGAGGCTTTCCCCGGCATTGTCCATGCGTCCCTCGTAGGGGCCCAAGGTGCCGGTCAGCCCGGTGGCGGCTTGCAGCGCCGCAGGGGACTTGGCAACGACCAGATACCCTCCGGCGGACATCACTGTGCCTTCGGGGAAGGTGTAGTCGATACCGTCGATGCGCCATTGCGAAATGTCCATATCGATGGCCATCTCGTTGTGTAATTCCAACCACTCCAAGTCCTGAGTCGTGCGCGGGTTGTACATCAGCTCGCTGAACACGACGGTGCTGTCGAGTACGAGGCGAGGTTCAAGAGATTCAGCAAACGGTTGTCGCAGGCGTCGACGTTGGTATGAACGTGCAAAGGCGTGAGCACGGCGGTGCCAGGAGCGGTGATGTCTCATAAATCCAGTGCTTCAAACGGTGAGCTGTCTGTAGGAAGACATGCATCGTTAAAGGGATGCCATCGTATTGTTCACAGCGTAACCGGTGTTAACTCGGAACACACGCGAAAAATTCACACGCGGTGGTGGTCGAGGCAGGCCCTGGTCGATTGCAAAACGGTCGATTGCGATGCGTTGGACGTGAAATGGAGAATAGCTCGAGGAATTGAAAAACGTTTGTTTTCGGGGATCGGCGGGGTTATCATGTCGCGCGGACGACAGCCGCGCGGCCGAGCAAAGCGGCACGGTTCGTATAGAACTTGACGTCCCCGTACTTTAACGCATTCGGACGCGGGTTGTCATGAGGACGGAGACCCTGCCCTCGAGGGCAATTCCACGGCAAGTGTGGGGGAGGACGCGCATTCGCTCTTCTCCCGATGATTCCCGCCGCATATGACCTTCCACCAAGATATGATCGTCGATCTCTTCGTACAAAGGGCCCACCATGTTCACGCTAAGGTCTACTGACAGTTGTCGATCGTGGATCCGCATCGCGTCAAGCTTCGTGCCATCGGCAGTTTGGCTACTCGTATTGACCGTTTCGCCGTTGTCCGCCCAATTGATCCTGGACGGAGGTGGTTTGCTTTTGGTTCAGGAAGGGCCGGCGGCCGAAGTGGCAGGGGATCTGGCGCCAGACAATCTGGCCACCGGAGCGATTCCCTTCGCCAGCAGCGACTTGGGACCGGAAATCGGCACCCCTTATCATTACACCGACAACTTGAATGACGGCATGTACGGGAATGGCTTCAGCTGGATTGGTGGCGATGATCTACCGTTCTCGCTACCGTTCGCGGGGATTGACTTGGGCGCTACGCCGATTGACGACGTGCAGAGTATCGCTTTTGGCCGCAGTAACGTATTGAGTGGCGATGTGTGTGGTGGCGGTATCTGTACGGATCGTCATTTAGGGTTTTACACGCTCGAGTACACACAAGTTCCTAGTCCCAGTTCCGATTTGGATATCGACAGCACGGGCAATCCGGTCACGGGCTGGGCGGAGATCGGCACGCTGGAATATGGAGTTAGCGATGGGGTCGGGACGAATTACAACAATACGTGGCAACGGCACCGCTATAACTTCGATCCGGTAAGCGCCACGGGCTTGCGACTAATCGTGCCGGGGACCGGTCTGGGTGGTGGGACGGCGATCGACGAAATCGAGATTTACAACGTAGCGGGCGAATTTGTTCCTCCTGCTGGGGCTACCGCCCCCCTGGCGATCACGCCCGCCGAGGGGTTTTCGATCGCATGGGATGGCAACGACGGAGAGTTCTTTGACGATATCGAACCGCCGGATGGCTCCCTTGTACCCGCCAACGCAGCACTGGAGGAAAACGGGGGCGTCAGTTTTTCCAGCAGCGATCTGGGGCCGGAAATCGGCGTCGATTTCCACGCCGTCCACAATCTGAATGATGGCTACTATGGAAATTCCAATAGCTGGATCGGTGGCGACGACGATCCTTACGCGCCGTTGCAGTTCGCGGGCATTGCGCTGGCCGAAGAGACGGAGATTTCGGCAATCGCGTGGGGCCGCGACAACGGCAATAACGTGACCGATGCGTGCGGTGGCCAATGCACGGACCGTTCTCAAGGAACATACGTCCTGCAGTTTACGCGCGTGGCCGGTCCCGACGCGGACACTCCCGATACGGGTGACGCGAGCTCCGGATGGCAAACCATTGGAGAATTGGACTACCGGATGAGCGATGACACGTTCACGACTTATCTGCGGCACGCTTATTCGGTCAGCCAGGGCGAAAAAGGAGTGGTCGCTACGGGGATCCGGCTGCTGGTGCCCACGACGGGCTTGGGCGGTGGCACCGCGATCGACGAAATTGAAATTTACGGCTTGCCCTTCAGCATGCCGTGCGACCTAAATGACGATAGCGTCTGCGACGTCCAGGATATTGATCTCTTAACTCAGAAGGTTCTCGAAGGCACGAACGAGGCCGCCTACGATCTGAATGGCGATGGGTTGGTCGATCAAGCCGACCGAACCGTTTGGGTTAAGGATTTGGTTGTGACGTGGTACGGCGATGCCAATTTGGATGGCGAATTCAATTCGGGCGATTTGGTCGCGGTGCTGTCGTCCGGTACCTACGAAGCCGATGTCGATTCTGGTTGGGGCACCGGGGACTTTAACGGTGATGGCCGCACCAACAGCAGCGACTTGGTGACGGCACTCGCCGATGGAGGCTATGAGGCCGGCCCGCGCGCCGCGGTCGCGAGCGTGCCCGAACCCAGCAGCGGTCTCTTACTGTCATTGGCCCTCGGCAGCCTTCTTGCATTGCGCCGCGCGAGGCGTCGGCCGGACCGAAGTAGTTCACGCACTTGGTTGCCGACAATCGCACCGCGTTGCCGCACCGCGTTGCCGCACACTGTGGGTAGCGCGGCGGCCACAAGGCGTCATCGCCCCACTCAGAATGGGCCCACTCGTATTGGGTACGGCGCGTCGGTTGCGACGGAAGATATCGACCGAGTACAATGCAGGGGCTGCTACATTGTCTTCCTCACACCTAGCCCGCCATTTTTCATCATGCCTCGCTCATACCTGCTAACGACTACTTGTGTCGTGGCGATGGCCATGTCCACGCCGCTTGCTGTGTTGGCTGAACCGGTGAGGGTGCCCGCCGAACAGCCGGTCGATTTTGCCGCGCAGGTCCAGCCCATCCTGAAACAGCACTGTTTCGATTGCCACGGGCCAGAGAAGCAGGAAAGTGGTTTTCGACTGGATGTGCGTGAGGCGGCGCTGGGCACGGCGGACTTTGGCGAGCCACCGATTGTTCCTGGCGATGCGACGTCCAGTCCGTTGTGGCGGTATGTCGCGGGCAAGGATGAAGATGGTATGGTGATGCCCCCCGAGGACGTGGAGCTCCGGTTGTCGGCTGCCGAAGTGGCGGTACTGGAGACGTGGATCAATCAGGGAGCGTCATGGCCGGACGAATTGGCGGGCTCGGCGAAGGGACCGTCGACGGACCATTGGGCGTTTCAGCCCCTGCAGCGTCCTGCCATTCCCGCGCTGCAGAACCCTTGGATCCGCAATCCCATCGACGCGCTCGTATTGTCTCGATTGCAGCAACACGGTCTGCAGCCATCGCCGGCTGCCGACCGTTCGAAGTTAATTCGCCGCTTGTATCTGGTCATGTTGGGATTGCCGCCGACGCCCGAGGAAGTCGATCGCTTTGCCCGTGATCGCTCCCCGTTGGCCTACGAGCAGCTGGTGGATCGGGTCCTTAGCAAGCCTCAGTTTGGCGAGCGCTGGGCTCGGCACTGGCTTGACGTCGTGCGATTCGCCGAGACCGATGGATTCGAAACGAATCGATTGCGTCCCAACGCGTTTCCCTACCGGGACTTCGTCATCGATTCGCTCAATGCAGACACGCCGTACGATGCGTTTGTCCGCGAGCAGCTGTGTGGCGACGCCCTGGGCGTGGACGTGGCGACGGGGTTTCTTGTCGCGGGCCCTTACGACATCGTCAAGAGTCCGGACATCAATCTGACATTGATGCAGCGTCAGGACGAATTGGCCGACATGGTGAATACGACGGGAACAACGTTCCTAGCGCTCACGCTCGGTTGTGCTCGCTGCCACAGTCATAAGTTCGATCCGATTACCCAGCAAGATTATTATTCCATCCAAGCCGTATTTGCCGGAGTCAATCACGGCCAACGCCCGGTCAACTCCGCACGCAATCAGGCGGCGCGTGAACGGCTGGAGACGTTGCGTAAAGAGCTGGCCATACAGCAGTCGCAACTTGCGGAACTGACCCAACGGGCTCGACAGCGTATAGCGGAAAGGTCCGGCTCCGAAGCATTGCGCCCGGCCGTCAATTCGGTTTTGAACGAGGACCCATTTGCCGAAGTGACCGCGCAATACTTGCGATTTACGGTACATGCCACAAACTCCGGCGGAGAGCCCTGCCTGGATGAGCTAGAAGTTTATGCGCCCGACGGCACCAATGTCGCGTTAGCGACCGCGGGCACGATCGCCACCGCGTCCGGAACCTTGCCGGGTTACGATATTCATCAGCTTAAGCATGTGAACGACGGCATTACGGGCAACGACCACAGCTGGATTTCCAATACGGCGGGAACTGGCTGGATCGAGCTTGCTTTTCCTAATCCTGTGGTGATTAATCGCGTCGTCTGGGGACGAGACCGGCTCCAGCGGTTTACCGATCGAGTGGCAGTCGAATATGCGATCGAAGCTGCCGAGCAAATGGGCGATTGGCGAGTAATAAGTAGCTCGGCCGACCGCGCACGTTTTGACGGTGAACCGTCGTGGGCCGCAATCCTCGATGCGCTGGAAGGTCAGGATGCACAAGCTGCCGTAAAGTTACACGCGGAAATCGCCGCGCTGAAGCAACGGATCGGTGATTCGTCAACGGGAATTGACCAGGCGTGGATCGGTACGTTCCAGCAACCCGAACTCACGCATCGCCTGTATCGCGGCGATCCCCTGGCCCCCCGTGAAGTGGTCGCGCCCGACGGCTTGTCGGTGTTTGGATCCTTGGGGATGTCCACTGACGAAAGGGAACAGAACCGCCGAGTTCAACTGGCGGAGTGGATCACGAATCCGGACATGCCTTTGACGTCGCGAGTCATTGTCAATCGTCTGTGGCATTATGTTTTCGGTACAGGCATCGTCGATACACCCAGCGACTTTGGTGCCAACGGCGCTCAGCCCACTCACCCGGAACTGCTGGACTGGTTGTCGCAAGAATTGATCGACCATCAGTGGTCACTTAAACATGTCCAACGACTAATCCTTCTCTCAGCCACATTTCGCCAGGATAGCCGTCCCACCGAAAAGGGTCTGGCCGTAGACGCCGCCAGTCGTTTCCTCTGGCGATTTCCACCTCGCCGCTTGGAAGCCGAAGCCATTCGAGACAGCATGTTGTGCGTCAGTGGCGTGCTGGATCAACGGATAGGAGGACCAGGCTTTAGTGTCTTTGAAGTCCAGCCGGAAAACGTGCACCATTACTTCGCCAAAACGTCGTGGGGACCCGCCGAATGGCGCCGGATGGTTTACATGACGAAGGTTCGCCAAGAGCACGACGCCGTCTTTGGAAACTTCGACTGCCCGGACGGTAATCAGACGATACCCAAACGCAGCCGCTCGACAACACCCTTACAGGCGCTGAACTTGTTCAATAGTCAGTTCGTGTTGCAGCAGAGTGGCTTGTTGGCACATCGCTTGCGCCGCGACGCCGGCGAGCGGCCGGCGGATCAGGTGGCTCGCGCGTTTCAATTGCTGAGCGGACGGCACCCCAGTTCGCACGAGCAAGAGCTAGGGTGTGAATTTGTTGGGCAGTATGGTCTGGACGCGTTTTGTCGTGCGATGCTCAATAGCAACGAGTTTCTGTTTGTGTTCTAACGGCCGTGGGGGATCGCCCGCATGAAATCAAAACAGCCCTCGACCACACGATTGTCTCGGCAAATCCCGCGACGGCAATTTCTGATCGACACGCGCAACGGATTGGGCGGCATCGCGCTGTTGCATCTGCTGGCCAGCCAAGGCCTATTGGCCGAGGACGCACAGAGCGAATCCGTGGCGGACGAGGGACCCATTCGTCCGCGGATCGATCCAGGACATCCTCATGCCGCACGACCTCCGCATTTTGCCGCACGAGCAAAAAACGTGCTCGTCATTTTTTGTTCCGGGGCGACCAGTCATATCGATACGTTCGACTACAAGCCGGAATTGATTCGGCGTCACGGTGAACCGATGCCGGGCGGGGATCAACTGATCACGTTTCAGGGAGAGCAGGGCAACCTGACCAAGAGTCCCTGGTTATTTCGTCCGCGTGGCGAGTGTGGCAAGATGGTGTCGGACCTGGTGCCCTGCCTGGGAGACATGGTCGACGATATGTGCTTTATCCACTCGTTGACCGGCAAGACGAACACGCACGGCCCGGGTGAAAACTTCATGTGCACCGGCTACACGCTGGATGGCTTTCCCAGCATGGGGGCTTGGGTGACCTACGCGCTGGGAAGTGAAAACGCAGATCTGCCAGCGTACGTGGCCATTCCCGACCCGCGTGGCACACCGCAGTCGAGTGTGAATTGTTGGGGACCCGGGTTTCTGCCCGCAGCCTTTCAAGGGACGGACTTCAACGCTGCCAAGCCGATCCGCAACCTGGCCCGGCCCGAAGGCATTGCTCCCGCAGCCGATCGTGCTACGCGCGAGTTTCTGGAGCGATTGAACCAAGAACATTTGCAGCGTACCCCGGTGACACGGAACTGCAGGCGCGGATCGCCAGCTATCAACTTGCTGCGCGAATGCAATTGAGTGTCCCGCAAGTGGCCGATATCTCCACGGAACCGGCGCATGTTTTAAGGATGTACGGTGCCGATGGTTCGGGCGACCGAGTCCGCGATCTGAGGGCCGCGTATGCGCGTAACTGCATATTGGCGCGTCGGTTGATTGAGAGTGGTGTACGGTTTGTGCAGCTGTTTAACGGAGCCTATCAAACGGGTGGCGAAGGGGTCAGCAATTGGGACGGCCACAAATCGATCGAATCGCAATACAACATCCACGGTCCGGTGTTCGATCAACCCACCGCGGCACTGTTGAAAGATTTGAAACAACGCGGACTGTTGCGAGATACACTCGTCGTATGGTGTACCGAATTCGGACGCATGCCGACTTTTCAAAAGGGAGCGAGCGGGCGCGATCATAATCCGTCCGGTTTTACGGCATGGCTTGCGGGAGCTGGAGTTAAAGCGCCATTCGATTTTGGAGCGACGGATGAGTTTGGTTATCGTGCCGTCGACAAAGTGACGACGGTCTACGATTTCCACGCAACGATCTTGCACCTGCTGGGTTTGAACTACAAACGGCTCAGCTTTTACCATAACGGCATCGAACGCCGATTGACCGATGTCCACGGCCACGTGATCGACGAGATCGTCGCATAGCGCACCGACATCCACGCAACTTCCTTCTCCCCGCGGGCAGAAGGTGGCCGCAGGTCGGATCAGGGCCGTCTGACGCTGCTTCTTAAATCGCACTCACACGAAGCGGTGTTGCGTTTGCCCACGCTGTTGGCTTGTTTATTCCGTCGCCAAACTCCATACCCGATCGACTTGGTCGGCCAGCAACTGGTCTAGCGAGTCGCCGGCATCTTCGTGGTTGTCGGTGTCCACGGCGGCGCCCGCAAGGTGGATATCGGTCCAGGCAGCGTCGACGGTTGACGCGACCTGCGCTGCCGGGACATAGCCGCCTCGCTGCAAGGCCAGCACCAAGTCGGATGTGTCAAACTCTCCATCGCAATTGAAGTCGCCGTCGGACCACGTGGAATTACCGGCGATAGCGTCTTCGTATTCTCCTGTGGTGAATACGAAGACAAAGTCGGCGCTGTTAAACACGTGGTCCAGATTGGCGTCACCGATACTTGTCCGGATCACGTCTTCGACGAACATGATCAGATCAAGCGAGTTGAGCTGGCCATTTCCATCCAGATCATACGCCTCATCTTCCGCCTCGATCGCAGCGCACAGGAAATCAATGTCGCCGACATCCACGATGCCATTCTTATCCAAGTCGCCGTCTTTGGAAAGTTCTCCGGGATTGCCGCCGGCAGTCAGACTGGCAGCCCAACGTTGTGGAGTGCCATATTCGGTGACGGGAGTCGTCATCGGATCAATCAGAACCAACGACGCCCCCTGTCCATCGGCCGACGTCGGCCAAGGCGACTGGTCCGCGTATGTGAAGCTTACCAGCGGGGTCCCTTGAGCGTCAGCCAGTTCTACCAATTCACCGCCGTTGTTAAATCGTCCGCCATCGACGTGACCGAGGACGCGGGGTTCCTGTCCGTAGCGTAAGCGGAAGGCGACTTCGTTTTGAACGACGACAGCCGTTTCGCCTGCTGCCAGCGTTGCTGAGGGAAACACATATTCGATACCGGATGTGAAGTTGACCCCCAATAAATTGATGGGTAGTTGACCGATATTGGTCAATTCGATGAATTCGAAGTCGTCATTGTTTAGATCGGGATCGGCAGCCAATTCATCGGCTGTCGGTCCGGAGGGGTTGTAATTCAATTCGCTGATCCGCAGCGAGTCCCGGACGGGATTGAGCGCGGTGGAAACCACGGTCACGGTATCGCTGGCGATTTGCATACCCTGGAAATCGTAAGCTTCCAGCGAAATTGCATTGGATCCCTGCGTGACCGGCACGTCGACTTGCCATTGCGTAACATCGGTCCAGTGTACGGGCAGCGCTGCTTGGCTGCCGGCCAGGTGGATTTCACGGACGTTGACCCACGCGTCGCCGGTCAACGTCACCGTGTTGCTGTCCACCGTGGTGTCTTCGGTCGCAATGCCAAAATCAACACTTGGTGCAGCGCGCTTGATCTGTGACAACAACGACGTCTGCCGCCGCACGATATCCCGCAGATGGGAATCGAATCGTTGTTTCGGTAACAGGCTTTGCCAGTGATCAATCCACCGCTGCATGTATTGTTCATTGAACGTCGTTTCGAGCATGTCATTGACATGGCCGTAATACATGTGCTCGTTGGCTGGATCGCCCATCAGCTTGCGCAGATCACCGTTGGCCGCGATCGCTCGATTTGCATCAAAAAACGCATCCAAATCATGGGGAAATTGCAGCACAAGGTTGTCCGTCGGTCGAATATAGAACTGGACGTTGTGTTGGGATCCATCACTGCTGTAGCTATCGCCGTGTCCCGTGATGGCCCCAAAGGCAAAGGCGCGCAGCCATTGATCCACGTCGATGACAGAGCCGATTTGGTCGAGGAAGGCCTGGCCAGAAAGTTGCATGACCTTCGAGAATTCGATCAACTGCGAATAGTCGTCCTGTTGTCGATTGTTCTTGTTGAGAAAGTCCCAGCGATAATCTTCTTTATTATCACTTAAGTAGCGAATCGCCGTTCCCACGACACTGTCTGGTTGTGGTCGTTTGCGGCCCTCCGGTCCACCGGTGCTTGATGTGGGGTAGTACACCAGTTCGTATTCATACAGTTGCCCCGCACTGCCATTGACATACTGCTCGTCCAAGAAGGTGTCCGAATAACGGGCGATTTGCGCTTCGGCCGTACCCGTATGGGCTTTCTGAGGCGTGATGATGTAGAACAAGTCGTTGTATTCGGACGGCAGGCCGCCGACATGGTTCATGCCGTGATGATAGATGTGTTCGCGCTGGCCAAAGCCCGTGCTTTCCGAACGATCGAGTGTCAGGCTGCTGTGCACGTCACGGAATAACTGATCGGCGTTGAAGTCCACGTTGAAACTCAGCCGCGGTTGAAACGGGCGGGCACGTTGGCTGCCACTCAAACGCACGCCCGCATCGTAAAACACGACTTGCTCGTTGTAGATGATTGTCGCGCCGATCGGATCGTTACTCATCAGCTCGACTTCCGAATGAAGGAATTCGGCATCGCTGGGAGTCAGAATCATTCGCAGGTTGACCAAGCCGCCGTCGCTGGCCATCCCGTCCTGCACCTTGTACAGTGCACGCGACTCACGACCTTCGCGGAAATGTTGTCGATGCGCCCAGTGCGTCCGTGGCTTCGACGTAGAATTGCACGATTGTCGCACTGGACTGTCCCGGGATTTGTCCGGCGAAGGTGGTACCTTGGGTCGGCGCCATCGGGACGGACTGCCAATCCCCGCCTTCGATCGAATACCACAACTCGGCTGCCGCGACAGCTTGCATGTCGACAATATCGACATTCACCGTAACCGGTTGTCCTTCGTCGGGAACGACTGGCTGGTGGTGTAAGTTGTCGTAGACCGGACCTTGATTGACAATGTAGGAAGAATTTTGGCGACCGGGCGTGCCATGCGCAACGGGTTGCTTGATGGGCGTGGTTCTCGCCAGCCGATCGAAATAAAGACGCGTGTTCAACAAGTTAGACCCTGTGATCCACTTGGCGCGGTACGAGATTTCGTATTCGACACCATTGGTGATGGTGGCAATTTGGCCATCATCCATGAGTGTCGTTTCCGCGTGGTTGTGCATGTGTTCCGTCGCGCCCGTGGCCACGAACCTCAGCACCTGGTTGTTCGGATCATCCGGATCGACAACAACTTCGCTATGTCGATGGTTGCCGATTAATCTCCAATGAGCGGCGGACGAACCGACGGCGTCTTCTTCAAACGTACTATTTTGAATCAGATTAATTGCCGCTCCGCCTGGGTCCTGGATCACTTGGATGTCGTCCAGCAGCACTTCGCCGTCGGTCAACATGCCCATCACCAGTTCTTGCCATTGACCATCTGGGCCGACGGCACTGGCGGCTGCGATGCCCTGATATCGATACGTCTGCCACGTTGATGTTTGTGATTCGTCGCTGGCTGCCCAGGCCAATCCGTAGGCGTTGTCGGCGAACGGATCACGCAGTTCTAAGCTCGAGCCTCGACCATCGGCGGCCTTGGGCCACTGCCCGCCCTCGTAGTATTGCACTTCGTCGGCCGGATTTCCGACAGTGTCGCGGAGCACAATCCGATCGCTGAAGTTGCTCAGGTTGCCTTCGTAGTCGCCCAGGATCTGACCTGCCAACTCGGGATACTTTTCGCTTAGGGCGGCGCCGTCTCGCGCCAACACCAGGTACCGCCGGGGTCCATGACCGTGCCGGCAGGAAATGCGTACTGCACCGCATCGTCGACCGACCACCCAGACAGGTCGACGGCTTGCTCGCTGCGGTTGTACAGCTCAATCCATTCCTCGTCGTTTTCCGCGTAGGGCGTGGGTGGAACCCCTTCATCCAGTTGACGCGCTAACGCGATTTCCACGCCAAACACCACATCGTTACTGCTGGCCGTGCGTTGGTGCAGTTCGACGGACAGCCGATTGGTACCGGCGTTCAGCCGGTCGGCAGGGATCAGCAGCGGATCGCTAAGCACGGCGTTGTTTACGCTGGAGGAGGCTGTTGTCGAGGCATCGAACACGCCCTCATTCATGTTGAATCGCAGCAACTCAACGCCATTCAGATAAAACACCGCTCCATCATCGATCACGTGTTGCAGCTGAATGCTTGACGAAGCTGCGAGCTGCGCGGCGGTAACGTCAAAGTCGGTTTCAAAATAGTAGGTGATGATGTCGTTCTGACTCGGATCGGCGATCTCTGTGTTCAATCCGGGCGGAACGACAGCGTTCCTTTCATATCCGATCAGCCCGTTTCCACTCTTCCAATCACCTCCCACCTGATGTGGCGAGGCGGCCCAGTCGCTGGCCAAGGCGGCCGCCCGACTCGTTGAAGCGCCACGATCCATCCAGGGAAACAACTTTCGTTAGCTCGAAGCTGGGAGGCGATCCTGGGTCCGCCGCATCTGGCCGATAGTTGTACATGATCTCATTGATCACAATTTCGTCGCGCAGGTCGATCTGATTTTCGCTGCCGGGGGTCGGCACCGTCGGCGTCAGGAATTCATCGCTGCCCCCAAGCTGTTTCGCCTGACCTTGAGGTTCGATGATGGCAGCCATGTAGACCTGGTCGCCCGCGGCATCGAACAAGGCCAGCTTGTCTCCCGCTGCGTGGGAGAAACCGGGAGTCGACGCGGGAAGCGATGTCAGTTGGCCGGGTGCCAGCGTAGTGCCTTCCGCAAAACGATATTCCGTGCCCGCATCGAAGGCGATACGGAAGTTGTGTAGATCGAGTGTCTGGTCGGACTGATTCCGCAGTTCAACAAAAAAAGTGTCGGCACCGGCGGCGCCGAGTTCATGGAAGGCCAACGGTATCTGATTGGTGGGCAATAGACTGGCTGGCTTGGTCGTGGCGGTCAGCTCCAGACCAAACACCATGTCGTCATCGCCGGCCGCCGCCTGATGTACTTCCACGGCCAACACATTTCGCCCTGGACGTAACGCGTCGGTCGGGATCGAGATGGAAGTCGTGGGGCTGGCGTGTTCGATGGCAAAGGCCGCCGAGGTCCCGTAGTCGACGTTGCCATCGGCCATATTCTGTCGGTACACCTCCTGCCCGTTTAGGTAGACAACGGCACCGTCGTCCAAGAGTGTCGTGAGCTCGAGTGACGTGCGCTCGGGCGCATCGTCAAAGTTGAACTCGTGCCGGAAATAGTACGCGTTGGGGCCCAGCGGCAGTTGTACGTCGCCAGCCGGCGGGTAGGCCAAAAACTGGACTTCGCTGAGTCCCACGAATTGAAACGGGTCTCCGTGGTTGGCAACACCATTGCTTGTGTCAACGTCCATTTTGACATAGCGTGCGGTCGCAGCGCTGAAATCTATTTGTTGAGAAAAATCAGAGGTATCGCCAGGCGCGGGATCGAACGCTTGGTCGTCGATCAGCGTGCTGAACACCTGGTCCTCGCCGGCAATTAAGATGTCCGCCAAACGTACGCCACGATTTAAGCAGCACGAAGCGGTGTCGACCTGGTTGAAGTTCCACACTCGCATTGCCTGAATCGATCGAGGTTGACCCAAATCAAACGTGATTTCCGGAGCCGTATCTTGATTGGCGCCGAAGATCGTCCCGCTCGAGAGCCACATGTTGTCGAACGAATTCGTCGATGCATGGCCACCGTTAGGTAGCAGTCCAGAGCCATCCACTACCTGGCTGGCCTCGTATCCGGACAATTCGGACGATGCGGTAGCAGTGACACCTGGGAAGGCTTCCAGCGGCGCGCCATCGAGGTGCGCTGCGCCGGCGTAGAACACGCCGGCCGCCGTTTGTGCGAAATTGTGTGTCGGATCCGGTTGTTGCCAACCAGTACTCGGGGCCTGTCCGTCGGCGTTCCACTGCCACGTGGATGTGAGGTCAACTAATGTCTGGATCCGATCCTGAGGAGCGCGCTCAACTGGTCTGCAAAGTTTGCTGCGCCCGGCGTACCTCCCACCTGCACGCTCGATACCCAATGTGTGGCGGGTTGACTGTTGGTACTGCGATCGCGCTTGGCCAAGGATGCGCCCCAGCCGTCCGCTGCTTCGGGCCACGGACTCACATCGTCGTAGGCCATATGATCCATCAAGCGGTCGTTGCGGTCCCGCAATTCGATCTCCTCGCCGCCATTGGCCAGCCGGCCCGTATAAGGCCCCAACGCGTCGACTCCCGTCGCGGCCTTGAACGCCTGAGGATCCTGAGCGACCACCAAATAGCCACCCGTGGGAACGATCGTTCCTTCGCTAAACCGAAAATCTACGGCCGAACCCAGTCGCCACGCCGAGATATCCATGTCGACGCCCATCTGGTTATATAACTCAATGAATTCCAGCGGCTGGTCCGATGCCGGTTGGTACATGATTTCGTTGAATACGACTGTGCTGTCCAGAACATACCGCGGTTCCAGTGCCTCCAGTCGAGGAATCCCTCGTCGCTTTGTTTGTCGCATTTGGTGTCGCCCAGTGTAAGTTCCTTTATCATTGCGCTCGCCTCAGGCGCAAACCGCCCCGATTATCACTGATCTGGCGATCGTCCGCCACATAAAAAGACCGTGACGGTGAGACTTGCCGTTTTACGGTGGTGCATGCGGTGGGCCAGGCCGCGAGGAGATGGCGCCGACCGGCCTGCCCTTCGCCTAAGTCACGTTGCGGGGCCAACCCGTTATCCGCGCAGCAATGCGACGATTGCCACCAACAGGTAAACGACAATCATCGCCCAGGCCACCGGATAGGCCTCGCGCCACTCCGGCTGGTAGACCGTTACGAATGCGAATGCAGAAAACGCGACCAGCCCTAACGCCCCTGCCAAAAGGCTCGGTGCGAATACCTGGCAAAGGGCCAGCACGACGGCCAAGACGGTGTTGGCGAGGATCAATTGGCCCAGCGTGAACTGCCACCGAGTTCGCTTGGTGGTATCTTCGAAGACCGGGCGAACCGGGCCTTGTTCGGCCGACCGGATCCGCTGCCGCGCGGCCTCGGTTTCTGGGTCGATCGGTGCCAGCGACAAGGGCGGGTCCTCGTCGAAATCCGTCGGCAGTTTCATCCGTACATCGCGATTGGTCCATTGCGGATCGTTCCTCGGCACGGGAGGCGGAACAGGGGGATCGCGGGAGTCGGAGGGTGGCACCTTAGCCTCACGGAAGGCGGTCCAATGGATCGACAAGACAAAGAGGATGTCGCCATTATAGTTCCATCGTCCGGTGCATTGCACAACGAACGACGGCAGTAGCCACGCCCGTCAGAATGCGGTCGTTTGCCAAATGCGTCGGACCGCACGCTGACGCGTCAGATCGACTACTCTTTGGACTTCGCGATGCAGTAAAGCCGTCGGTTAGAACGCACGAACAATTCGCCATCACTAACGGCCGGTGAGGCACTAAACTGCTCGTCGGACTCCGCGAAGCTGTTGCTCGACAGTTGTTGAAACTCATTGCCCAACGCCCACACTGTCGCCGCGCCGGCACGGCTAATAAAGTACAGCTTTCCGTCGGCTGCCACCGGCGACGAGTAATCCTGGCCGCGTCCGCCCCCGCCGGGCCGTCTTCCAGGTCCCTCGCGGCGTCCGCCTTCCTGTTCCTGACCGGCCGAGGGTGGCTCCGTCTCCTGGGCGGATGTCGCTGAGCCGGGCTTGGTAGATTTTCTGGCCGTTGGAGGCATCGACGCAATGGGCCACTCCGTTAGAAACCCAATAGATGCGACCATCGTGATAAAGTGGTGTCCCGATGCCGGCCCGATCGTTACCTCGCCACACGACGTGCGATTCGCTGATGTCCCCCGCACCACCGGCGCGGATCGCCAGCGATCCTCCCTCGCGCCCGCCGATCACATAGACAATGTCGTCGTGCGTAACCAGGCTGGCCGCGACCGGATTGGACGTCGGTGATTCGCAGTACCAAAGCAACTTCCCGCTGGCAGGATCGAAGCCCCATACCTCGCCAGGTACCGAGACGACCAAGTCCGTGCGTGTGTCGTCCACGGGAACCAACACTGGGGTCGCCCACGTTCCAGAAAAACCGGCAGCTTCTTTCCGCCAAACCGTTTCGCCCGTGTGTTTGTTCAGTGCGACCAAGGCCTCGCTTTCTGCGGAAGCCGTGACGATCAACAGGTCTTGGTAAAGAATGGGACTGGCCGCCGAGCCCCATCCGCGCGGGTCCGATTCCGTGCCCAGCGGCGTGTGCCACAATTGGTGGCCCTGCATGTCGAAGGCGAGCGCGCCTGTCTTGCCGAAGAATACATAGATTCGCTCGCCATCAGACACGGGCGAGTGGGAAGCGTAGCCGTTTTCCGCGAACATGCCCCCAAATTCGTCCTCGGGCAGCGCCGGATTGACGGTCTGCTGCCACATTGTCTCGCCGGTCGCTCGATCGACGCACAGGAGATGTCGTCGCAAACTATCTTGCGATTGCGATTCGTCGGCGCCATACCCCGTCCAGCAGGTGACGAAGACTTGCTTTCCGACGACGATCGGGCTGGAGAGCCCTGGTCCGGGCAATTCGACCTTCCAGCAGATGTTTTCCTCGGGCCCCCATGAGTCGGGTGTTTCGCTGGTGTCGATGCTTGTTCCTGATCCATTTGGACCGCGGAAACGCAACCAATCTCCGGCCCATAGCGGCGACGCGACGCACACCATCAACAGCACCTGGCTCCCCAGCCGAAGCCATGAAGCTGCCTCTGAATGACGGCCGTCGTCGGCGCGGTGTGATCCGTCAAACTTGGCGGCCTCGCTGCGAAGGCTTCGCCGGGCGGGAATTCGTCCAAAAATCCGATTCATCGTCATCCTCTTTCTCGCCTTGTACCCAATAACACGGTCTCGGAAACCAATTGGTGCGACACGAATCGCTCACACGTCGGATAGGACTCAAGCGACGACCGTCGCAATGCTCCGATGTTTGGACCAATTCACGGGGCCCAGGAGCGGGCATCATAACACCATCGGGGGCCGTGGGTTTCGATCGAAGTGTTTTCGCGCGTCGTTGGCGACGGTCATTGAGCCGACGCGGCGTGACCCCATCGGGGGGCGAGGAATTGCCATTCTTGGACTGCGCTACCAGGATGAATCTTGAAGATTTCTGGCTTCAAGCGAATCCCTAGTCGGTTTCTTTGGTTCTACTTTTGCAAGCTTGCGCGAATACGCAACTCGCAAACTCGTTCGACATCGTTGGACGAGATCTAAAGGGAACAAAGGGGCAACCGTGACACAGACCGTCAAAGGGGAATAGACCGTGATGTTGGACGAACAAACATCGATCGTCGACCCATTATCGTATGCGCTAGCGAGTCTATCGTGGTCGACTTGGCGAGCCGGGGCGTTTAGGTCACACTCACCTTGGGGGATTCACGTTCCTGCTGGACATGCGAGTTTCTATGCGGTGCGTCGAGGAGAGGCTTGGCTGAAGTCCCCCGATTGGAGTGAACCGGTGCGACTGCGGCCCGGTGATGTCGCCCTGATACCCCGCGGCAGCGGGCATTGCCTCCAGGATTCGCCGGCACGTGAAGCGGCGGAAGATCTGGACCAGTTCATGCAGCACGACGATCAAGTTGGGCTCAACGGCAATGGTCATGCCGAGGGAACAAGCGTGATCTACGGCTACTCCTTGGGACACGGCGCCTCGTCCAATCCTTTGCACGCCAATCTCTCCTGTTTGATTCAAATGAACGTCGAAGAGTACGAGCAGCTGAGGGAATTGGACGCCCTTTTCGTAACACTCGAACACGAGCAGCATCAGCGCCAGCCGGGTTGGCAGGTGATTGTCAAAGAGTTGGTGCGGGTGATGTTCTATCAGTCGTTACGGGCCTTTATCACGTGCGCCGACCACCAGCGACGAGATCAAGCGGGCGGATCGGCTTCGGTTGTCTCCGACCCATCCATCGGTGTGGTGGTGGGACTTCTACACTCTCAACCGGGCGATCCCTGGACGGTCGGCAGCTTAGCGCGATGGGTCAACATGTCGCGTTCGGCGTTTTCGGAACGATTCCGCGATGTAGTCGGCCAACCCCCGCTCCAGTATTTGACGGAAGTCCGCATGTCGCGTGCGTGTCAGATGCTGACGGGTACGGACCTGGGAGTGAAGCAGATCGCCACGCTCGTCGGCTACGAATCTCCCTCGTCGTTCACGAACGCCTTTAAACGCTGGAACGGCGTATCGCCTGCGACCTACCGCGACCGCACGCACGGTCACGAGCACACGGATTGCCTGCGCGTTCAGCGCCGGCAGTCTAACGGTGTCGATCCCTTGCGGTGTGCCCAGTCTGACGGCGCATCGTTGTGCTTTGCTGGCGAGCTGCTCGCCAGCGGTGTATTTGGTGCGCGTGTTTGACTTGCCGGTGTGGTGGGTCGAGATCACTTGCTAGCGGTGAATTATTCGATTCGCTTGACGTGCGCGATTAGTAAAGGATTAACGATTACGGGCGACTTGGCCGATTATTCGCAGGTAGAGCCCGTGCAATGGTCGTCGGGCGTGTACTTACCTTCGACAGGGATGAGTCGATATGTTGCGCCGCCGAGTACTGCCGACCGTGGCATGGGTGAGTCTGGTGATGTGGAGCATCGTCAGTTCTGCGCAAGCACAAACCGGGTCGAGTACAGACACGACCCGCATGCAGGGTAGTCACTACCACGGTCGCTTCATCGGCTTCAAGCCTCGTTACGGCCAAGTGCATCAACCGCCCCAATCGCAGGCGCACCGGGCGTTGCCGTCGACGGCCAGTAAGTCGGCGCGTACCCCGCGCAGCCGTCCGGTGTTGGCGCGTCTCGCGAGTAAGCCGGTCGGCTTTCGAGGATTCGGCACCGACCGATTCTCCATCCGGCGAATTCGTTGACCTGCCGGTACAGGACGAATTCTTCGACGGCGGGGATACGTGCTGCGCTGTAGATTCGGCGTGTCCGACGGAGCCCGCCGTCTGGGTGCGAGGCGACTACTTGCTGTGGTGGACCAAGGGTATGGGGGTACCGGCCTTGGCGACGACCAGTCCCGTGGGCACGTTACAGGACGATGCGGGAGTGCTTGGATCGCTCAACACTTCGGTCCTCTTCGGCGGTGATGATTTATTCGACGGAGCGCGTTCTGGTGGTCGCATCATCATGGGGCTGTGGCTCGATCCCTGTCACCAGACCGGTTTGGAGTTTTCGTATTTGGGGTTGGACCAGGACGACGCGTCGTTTCGCGGCGACGGAAATCAGTTTTCCATCCTGGCCCGGCCCTTCACGGATGTCGTGACGGGCACTCCGGACGCCCGGTTAATAGACTATCCCGACTTGATCGAGGGATCGTTGGCGATCGACACGACGACGAAGTTTCAGACAGGAGAAGCGCTGATTCGCCGTCCGGGAATACCTGTCCAAGCGGCGGGTGTCGACTTCTTCCTGGGCTATCGCTACGCCGAATTGGAAGACGGAGTGCACATTTCCGAGTCCACCGTTTCGCTCGCGGCGCCCACAACGGGGACGACCTTTCAGCTGGATGACCGATTCGAGACGCGTAATCGATTCAATGGCGGACAGGTGGGATTCCGGCTATTTGGCTACACGGCACCGATGTGGAATGTGGAATTGCTGGGCAAGTTTGCCCTGGGAAATACCAATTCGCGGACGTCGATTTCGGGTCAAACGGTGGTTACCACGCCTAACGGTGGTTCCAGCACGCAACCGTCGGGCTTGTTGGTGCAGGGTACCAATCGGGGTGTCTTCGAAACGAATGAAATCAGTACGATCACGGAATTGGGTGTGACCTTGCGACGACAACTATCTTACGGATGGTCGTTCAACTGTGGTTACAGCTTGCTTCTGTGGACGGATGTATTGCGAGCCGGCGAGCAGATCGACACCGGGATCAATGTATCGCAGATTCCTCCAGGATCTCTGAACGGGGACCCACGGCCCGCCTTCGCCGCGTTGACAAATGATTTTTGGGCTCAAGGTCTCAATCTGGGTCTCGAGTACCACTACTAAGATCCGGATGATTGCTCGGCTTACAGGCTGGGTAGCAGCCAACTCTCTTCGCCGGCCAATGCCTCATCAATCAACTGGAATCCCAACACGGCGCCCTGAGGCTGATCATTGATGTTGGTCAAGTTTACGGTCACGGTGACGATTTCGCTATCGCCCTGGCTGTCAGTGATCCGCACATCGACGGTCAAGGTCGGTACCGTTTCGAAGTCGAGTACGATGGGATCGAGCACGGTCAGTTGTCCGGTCGTTCGGTCCAACGCAAAGATATCGTCGACTTGGTCCAACGCCGCCTGGATCTGCGAGCTGAAATCGGCCAATGAGCTGGGCAGGACGCCGAGCTTCGAGTCCTGCAAATAGAATGTTGGAGTTGCATTGGCTCCGAGTGTCAACGCATTGTCCAGATCGCGTTGTACGCGGTCGGCCAAGGCGGGATCGCTGACGTCATTTTGGAACTGGGTAAGGTCCAGTCCTAATTGTGTGGCGTAACCCTCGAAGAACGACTGGGGATCGGGCGCCGACGCCCAGTCACTTTGTTGCATGAACAACAAGTCTCCCATCGCGTCGAACGCGTCCTGTCGACCGGCTGCCTCCACGGCGACCGCGGCGGCGAACGCATTGGGATGCACTGTAGTCAACGGGAAGTGGCGTCGCACAACCAGCAGATCGCCGGCAAAGTCGTCTTCCAACTGCTGCACAACAGGGTGATAGGCTTGGCACGTCGGACATTGATAGTCCAGGTACTCGATCAACAGCACACTGGCGGCAGGATTGCCTGACATGTGATCGTCGGGTACCAGAGCCAGTAGTGGATCGACGTCGGCGCGGGACAGTTCGAAGACCGCCGGATCGCCGATATCGCCCGATTGCGCCTGAACTTGACCAACGACCGTGCCGACGCGCGAGGCCTCGGGAATCACGAAGGTATTCGGAGGCGTCACGGTAATGGAGACGGTTGCGTTGCCGGAGTCGTCTAGCCCATCATTGGCGCGATACCCAAATGTATCGGTCCCCGTGAAGCCGTTGTCAGGAGTGTATTGAAACGTCCCGTCCGCCGCGAGAATTAGACTGCCATGATCGGGCTGAGTGACCAACTGAGCGATCAACGGATCGTTGTCCAAATCGCTATCGTTGACCAAGACGCCCGCTTGTGCGTCAACGGACAATACGGAATCCATGGCCGTAACGTAGTTGTCGTCAACCGCCATGGGGGGCTGATTCACTTGCGTGACTGTAATGTTGACAGTGGCGGGATTACCGCTGTCCACGGTGCCATCATTCGCCCGGTATGTAAACGCGTCGTTACCACTGTAGTCGGCCGCGGGCACGTACGTGAATGATCCATCGGCATTCAGTGTCAATGTCCCGTGTGCAGGCGCGTCGACCACATTGGCGGTCAGTGTGTCGCCGTCGGGATCAAGATCATTGTTCAACACCCCGGCGGTGGCGGAAATATCCAGCGTCGAGTCCTGATTCAGGCTGTAGGCGTCGTCGTTTGCCGTGGGTGGGTCGTTAACCGGAGTCACGTTCAGCGTCACGGTGGCAAATTCGGATAACAACTTGCCGTCAAACAATTGATACACGAAGGAATCGGTGCCATTAAAATCGGTTGAGGGCGTGTAAGAAAAGGCGCCTGTCGGTTGCAGCAGCAGTGTGCCGTGGGAGACGTTTGTCTCGATGCGAGGGAACAGTGGGTCTCCGTCGGCATCCGAATCGTTCCCTAAGATGCCGGATGCCCCATTTATCATTAGTGGAGTGTCTTCAGTTAAGGTGTATGAATCGTCGACGGCCAGGGGCGCGTTCTCTCCTTGGTCAACCAGGTTCACGATCACATCCACGACGCCGGTATCGCCTTCGGCATCGGTGGTGCGCACGGCAAGTGTGAATCCAGTCGTTGACTCGTAGTCCAACGCGCTACTGTCACGCACCAGCAACTGCCCGTTGAAGCGATTCAGCCGGAAGACGTCGTCGACCTGATCCAATTCGGATTGAATCAGATTGCTGAATTCTTCTTGCGAGGCGGGCAACTCGCTGACGAAGTTGCCATCGAGGTAAAATCCGGGAGTAGCCGAGATACCCAAACCATCGGCCGCATCGACATCGCGTTGCACGCGTGCCGCAAGTGACGGATCTGCCAGGTCGCTGCTGAATTGCGCGAAGTCCAGATTCAGTTGCGTCGCGTAGGAGGTGAAGAACGGTTGTGGATCGGCCGCGGTATCCCATTCATCTTGATTGGTGAACAGCAGGTCTCCCATCTCTTCGAATTTGCCCTGTCGGCCGGCGGCTTCGGCCGCAACAGCTGCGGCAAACGCATTTGCGTGTACCTCGGTCAGCGGCAGATGACGGCGGACCACTAGCAACTGACCCACAAAGGCCGTTTCCAGTTGATCAATGACGGGTTGATATGCCTGGCACGTCGGACACTGGAAATCCAAGTATTCCATCAGCACGACGGTTGACGTCGGCGAACCGCTGATATGGTCATCCGGCACAAGCCGCAACTGCGCGGGCGATTGAGGATCGTCGAATTGAAAGATCACATCTCCGTCGACGGCAGGATCCACGGGCTGGACTTGGCCGACCAATGTGCCAGCGGACGTGTTCTCCAGTAGGCTGAACGTATTCAAGGCGTTAACGCGGATTGTGACACTGGCCGTATTCGAATTGCCATCGGCGTCACTTGCCTGGTAGGTAAACGAATCTTCGCCGGTGAAACTGGGATTGGGCGTGTATTCGAAGGAACCGTCCGCATTAAGAGTCAATGTGCCGTCGACCGTCGCGTCGACAAGGGAAGCTGTGAGATTGTCGCCGTCGAGATCCAGATCGTTGGCCAGTACGCCTGCCTCGGCGGCAACGGTCAGTACGTTGCTCTGCACGACGGCATAGTCGTCGTCAAGTGCCTGCGGCAAGCGGTTTACATTGTTGATCGTAATCGTCACGGTCGCGGTGTTGGAGTTTGCCGTTCCGTCGTGAGCTTGATAGGAAAACACGTCGGTTCCATCGTAGTCCGTCTCCGGAGTGTAGGTGAACGAACCGTTTGCCGAGAGGCTCAACGTACCGTGCGTGGGACTCACAACCAGCTGCGCGGACAGACTCCCGACGCCGTGGTTTAGGTCATTTGCCAACACCCCCGTTGCCGCGGCGATCGTCAACGTTGTGTTTTCGTCGACGCTATACGTGTCCTCCACGGCCGTGGGTGGAGCGTTCGTCGCGGCGACGGTGATGGTTACGGTTGCGGCACCCGATGACAACGTCCCGTCACTGGCTCGATAAGTGAACGTGTCGTCACCCGTGAAGCCCGTTTGGGGAGTGTAGGTGAACGAGCCGTCGGCATTGAACGTCAGTTGGCCATGGGACACCGTATTGACTAACGTGGCGGTGAGAGAATTGTTTTCTGCATCACTGTCGTTTGCCAGCACTCCAGCCGCTGTGTTTACGTTCAGAGCTGTGTCTTGCGTGGCGAAATAGACGTCATCTGTTGGTACGGGAGTGGTATTGTCGCCTTTTACGTTCAACGTCACAGAAGCGATGTTTGATGTGCGGCTGCCGTCGCTCGCCTGATACGTGAACGAATCCGTACCGCTGAAGCGCTATCGGGCACATAGACAAACGAACCATTGTCGTTGAGTGTTAGAGTTCCGTTGGTGGGGTTCGTCACCAATACCGCCGTTAGCGAGTCACCGTCGGCATCCACATCATTTTTGAGCAGACCGTTAGCTGCGTCCACAGTCAGGGTACGACCTTTGTCTACCGAATAGGCGTCGGTGAATGCCGTGGGCGCCGCTTCGTTGACATTCGTTAGGTTGATCGTCGCAGTGGCTGACGAATCGTGCCCATCGATGTCCGTGCCAATTACGGTGAATGTGTAGGTGGGGGTTGTTTCGAAGTTCAACTTGTTACCGTCCGCGACAATAAGATCTCCCGTGATACGGTTGATGACGAACACGTCGTCGAATGCCTGCAGCGCATCGGTTATGACGGCCTCGAAATCGTCCGTGGCATCGGCCGTGTCGACCAATTCGCCGTTCAGGTAAAAAGTTGGCGTAGCATCTGCTCCCAGCCGATCGGCCGCATCGGCATCACGTTGGACGCGAGCGGTCAACGCCGGGTCGGCTTGATCATTGCGAAACTGCGTAAGGTCCAGGTCGAGCTGGCCGGAGAAATCTTCGAAGAACGATTGTGGATCCGAGGACGGTCCCCATTCGTCCTGGTTCTCGAACATCAAATCGACCATCTCTTCAAACTTGCCCTGACGTCCGGCGGCCTCAGCGGCGACCGCGGCGACGAATGCGTTGGGATGCACCGAGGTGATCGGTAGGTGGCGACGGACAACGAGCAATTCGCCATCAAAGTCATCTTCCAAAGTGCGAACCTCGGAGTGGATCGCTTGGCAATTGGGGCACTGCAGATCTAGGTATTCGATCATCACCAGCGCCGATGCCGGATCGCCGCTCAAATGGTCATCCGGTCGCAGTTGCAGATCGGGATCCATGGTGGCATTCGTAATGGCATAGCTGAGCGTCTGCCCGATCCCCAGCTCCATTCGGCCGACCACGGTTCCTGTCGGGCTGTTTTCTGCGAGTTGGAACACGTTAGGAACCGCAGTGACGTCGATCGTGACCGTTACCGGTGCGGAGGTCAACTGGCCATCGCTAACCTGGTAGGTGAATTCGTCCGCGCCTACATAAGCGGCATCGGGTGTGTAATCGAAGGCCCCGTCGGCGTTTAGCGTTAGAGAACCGTGCGTTGTGTTGGCAACGAGCGTTGCCGTAATCGCATCGCCATCGGGATCGATGTCGTTGTTCAGCACTCCGTTGGCCGCGGTCACGTGCAACGCCGCGCCTTGTGTGGTGGTAAAACGCATCGGCGCCGCCGACAGTGGCCCGATTGGGCGTGTCGGGCGGGACGTTGCCTCCATCGCGAATCGCCTGGGCCAATTCGTTCTCGCCGACACGCTCCTCAGCCATGGCCATCGTTTCGCGGAACACCTGACTGGTAGACGTCGATGAGGAGAAGAACCAGGCGATGGAGATGTATGCCGGCTGCAGGTAGAGCTCGCCAAAATTGTTGTCTGCTAACGTCTTGTGGCCGCTAATGGTCAGATTTGCGATCCGATCATTGGTCGCCAGGTCGGCGCCCGTCACCGAAGTGGATTCGCTGCCGTCGGCCATCGCGGTCGGCTGACGTTCCAGAATCTGGTACGTTCCCGCCGGTAGGTCTTCAAACAAATACAAACCGTCGTCGTTAGTCATGACGGATCGCTGTATCGACTCACCGCCGGAACTCGACCCGCTGAGTGAGATGAGCACGCCCGGCACGCCCAACTCGCCCGTGTCGCGTTGGCCGTTGTCATTATCGTCGATATAAACAAAGCCCGACAGGATGTTGCCGGTGCCTTCGGTAACCGTCACTGTAACCGTCGCCGTGCTTTGTAGCTGATCGGAATCCTCGATCGTGTATTGGAAGGTCTCTGTTCCCGTAAATCCGCTCGGCGGCTGATACGCGATCTGACCGTCAGTCAGCGACACCACTCCGCCTTGACTGCCTTGCGTCACCGAGACGACACTTAGCGTGTCGTTGATGTCGGGACTGAAGGTGTCATTGGACAATACGTCCAAGACATGGCTGGAACCGTCATCGGCGACTTCAAACGCATCGTCCACAGCGGTCGGTGGATCAGGTTGATCAACGACCGTGATCGTCACGGACGCCGTAACCTGGCTGACACCATCGCTTGCGCGATACGTGAAGTTGTCTTCGCCAGCGAAGTTCGGAGTGGGCGAGTAGTTAAATGAGCCATCCGCGTTCAGCGATAATGTGCCGTGAACGGGAGCGGTGATCAAAGTTGCGGTGAGTCCCCCATCCGGATCGCTATCGTTGGCCAACACGCCCTGATCCGATGTCACCACCAGATCCGTGTCTTCGTTGACGCTATAGCTGTCGTTTACCACCGTGGGTGGATCATCAATGGCCGTGACGTCCAGGTTAACGGAAACGGTCTCCGATTCCAACGTGCCGTCGCTCACACGATAAGCGAACGAGTCGGAGCCAAAGTAATTTGCGTCGGGAGTATACGTGAACGATCCGTCGGCATTTACGCCACCGTCCCGTGGCTCGGTTGATTCGCTAATATGGCGGTCAGCGAATCTCCGTCGGGATCGGAGTCGTTGGCAAGGACGCCTAGATTGGCCGTCACGTTCAGCGGCGTGTCTTCGGACGTGGTATAGCTGTCGTTGTTACCCGTAGGAGCATCGTTTGCTCCATTGACTTGCAGTGTCACAATCGCCGCGTTGGACAGCTTGTCTCCATCTGTTGCCTGATAGGTAAACGAGTCCTGCCCAAAGAAGTCGCTGTCTGGCGTGTACGTAAACGATCCATCCGCGGCCAGCAAAACGGTCCCGTGATCTGCGTTCGCGATTAACGTGGCCGTCAATCCACTGCCGCCATTGTCACCGTCATTAGCCAATACGCCGTTGGTTACCTCAACGGTCAGTTGGTTGTCTTCGCTAACATTGTATGTTTCTGGAAACGCGGGGATCTCGCCCAGCACCGTCACGTTGACGGGCTCATGTGTCACGTTTCCGGCGGCGTCGATGACCTGGATGTCGAACTGTTGTGGCGTGATTTGTTCGGTCGTGGGCGTCCAGTTGACGACGCCCGAGGCGTTGTCGATCGTCATGCCAGCGGGGGCATCGGCAAGCGCGTAGATGACCTGCCCTTCGTCGGCGCTGTCGGCATCGAACGTGTACTGGACGCCAGCTTGTGCCAGGTCGGGTGCTGTCGACACGATACCCGCCGGGGGTGTCGTATCGATGGCGAGCGAGAGGCCGCTGGAGACGACGAACTGACGTTGCCCTGAAGGGTTTGAGTTGCCGTAATGCTGTGAACTCCGTCCGACAAGAGAGTCACACCGTCGGTCGGTACGGTGACCGTATCGCTCGTTGCGGTAGCAGTCCCAATTAGGGTCCCGTCGCTAAAAATGCCTGACGGCTGCCCCATTCAGAACGCCGTTCACTTGAAACTGAAGTAATGCCGTGGAACTCGAGTTGTTGAAGAACGTCAGTTGGTCGTCGTCCAGGCTACCGCTATCCGACGTCGGCAAGAGATCGACGGCGCCGGGCGCCGTCAGGGGTCCCTCGCCAAAATCAACGTTCTGGACCTCGCGGCCAATATCCACGGTCACTTGGTATCCAAGCACGTTGTCGGGAAGCGTCGTGTACTGGCCGTCGGTGACGGCGGCATTGACCACATAGCTACCCGGCAGGAGTTCCAACAAGTAACGGCCGTCGCTGTCGGTCGTCGTCATGGTCTCGCCGGAGTCGAATACGCCGTTCACATTGCTGTCGACGTAGATAGTAACGCCGGCCAACGGCGACTCGTCGTTGTCCTGCACTCCATTTGCATTCGCATCCGAGAACTTGACACCGGTGACTCGTCCTTGTCCTTCAATATCCTGGATGACCACCAGCTGATCATCTTCCGCTACCGGCAATTCGCCGAATGGTGATGCGTGCGTCTTATCGACAGGAATGGTCGTAATCGTGTCGACCGTTGTCATGTCCAGCACTTGCGCGAAAACTGTAAAGCTGTTGTTCTCCGGCAAATCGAGGAGCGCGTTGGAGTCACTTAGGTTGACGAAGAACTGACTGGTAGCGCTGTTCGGATCACTACCCAGTTTAGCCATGGCCACGGTGCCGCGCAGATTTGAAATGCCCGGCTCGTTTTGAATCGGTGGGTCGGTCGGGATGGCCGTGAACTGATCGGTACTGGTGAAGGTTGACGACGATGTCGCGAAACCGCCACCCTGAATGACAAAGTTAGGATCCGAGCGATGGATGAACGAATTGAGGTAATCGCCGTCATTGACGTAGTTCAGGAAATTGTCGACGGTCCCGGGTGTGGCGCCGGCAAAGAGTTCAAGCACGATTGAGCCAAAGTTGGTGTTCAACGAAACGATCGGATTGGCACCAAACACCAAGACAAGCTCGTCGCCATCTTGGATCACGTAGTTGTCGAACTCCGTCGAGATCTGGCCGTTGACCAACATCTGTACGGTGTTGGTCGTGTCGGTCAAGTTGCTCATTAGCTCGTGATTGTCGAAAGTCGCCTGGGGGTTGTTTTCCGCTTGTCCGGCGTTGGTCCGCCAGGTCTCGAAGAAATCGCCGAGTGTAACGTTTTCCAGGGGTTCGTCGCTAATCGGCGCAACGATCAGGCTGCCGTCCGTCCCCAACGAGCGAACTTGCGAGAGTGGCGTGCCTGCCGAGGATACGCCTACGTTGGCTGGAATCGCAACCGCTTCGCTCTCCACGTAGATGGTAAGTCGGGCTTCCAGCATTTCGTCGCCGCGCGCACGCTGTACAACTCGCGCCCATTGGTCGTGTTGTCGGCGGAGAACAATAACGTCTGTCCGACGGCGAAAAGATCACGCGGTGACGAACTGCCGGTGCCATCCAGCAGGTCGGCGATGATGGTCGTACCTGCGGCAGTGCCGTCGCTCTCCCAGAGTTCGCGGCCGTCGTCCGAGGTGAACGCCGAAAAATACAAGTGCCCATTGGCAGCTGTCAGATACCGCGGAAATGAGCCGCTGGTTGAACCATCCACGTCGCTCACCAGGACGGTGCCGGATTCGTTGCCGTCAGTCTTCCAAAGCTCGGTTCCATGAGTGCCATCGTCTGCGGCGAAATACACCTCGCCGTTCAATTCGGTGAGATAGCCCGTCGTGATGCTGCTGGCACTGCCGGGGCGGATGTCCTTTACGATGACGGTGCCGGATTCCGTGCCGTCAGAAATCCACAGCTCTTGCCCCGCCTCGTCGTTCTCCGCGGTAAACAACAGCAGCCCCGAAACTCCAACAACGAATTACCGCCGTAAAGGCTGTCACCGTCGCCAGGTTGAATATCTTTGACCATCACCGTGCCGTCCGACGTTCCGTCGGAAGTCCAAAGTTCGGTGCCGTGAGTTTCGTCGGTCGCGGCAAAGAACAATTGGCCATTGACGGCGGTCAATTGCGACGGCTGTGACGCATTGGGGAAGTCTCCGTAGTTGTAGCCGTAGTAATAGTACGGCGACGACCCGGTATAGATGTCCTTGACCATCACGGTGCCATCGGCCGTTCCATCGGACTTCCACAGTTCGCGACCATTGACGCCGTCGTCCGCCGAGAAGAACAGCACGCCGTTAACATCCACCAATTCCTGCGGGCTCGACGACTTTGGATAATCGCCGTAGTAGCTTGTCGTGGTGCCTTCGGCGATGTCCTTGACCAACACGGTGCCAGACGTCGTGCCATCGCTGTTCCACAGTTCAACGCCCGAATTGGATTCTTCGGCGGCAAACATCAGTCGATCAGCAACCACCATCATGTCTTTTGCAAACGAGTTTAGATTGCCTTCGCCTACCGGGTACTGATACCCTTGACCAGGATTAATGTCTTTAACCAAAACCGTGCCGCCCGACGTTCCGTCTGATTGCCACAGTTCTCGCCCAACGACGCCGTCGTCCGCCGTAAAATAGAGTTCGCCGTTGAACTCAATCAGGTCGGTGGGATCGGCGGAGTCGGCACCGGGCAGGATATCCTTTACCATCGAGGTGCCCGCCGGTGTTCCGTCCGTGCGCGATAACTCGCGCCGTGTTCGCCGTCATTCGCCGTGAAGAAAGTAACATCACCCACTTGTACAAAGTCGCTTGGATCTGACCCGCCCGTCAAATTCAAGTCGATCAATTGGGGTGTCCCCGCCAGCACGATGCGAGGTTCGCAGGCCTCCAACAGCAAACTGCGCGAGTATGAGATTGGATTCGCACGACGACGTTGCGCCCGGGGCTTGCGGTGGCGGCGTCGGTTGCGCGTTGCGCGAAGGGGTCGTTTCATATTCGATCGAGCCTCATCTGGTTTGTTCCAGGGACCATACTGTGTCATCTTCGTGATGTGCCGTCGACGGACAGCGGGGGAGGTAAAAACGCCGATTGAAAAGTCGTTAACGATCGATGCGATGCCCCTGCATGGCTCTGCGGAGTAATGCGATGCCGCAGGGAGGGAGAGGTCAGCCGGCAGGATCTGCTGGTTTTGGTTCCGGCACAACCCAAATCGTGGGGTCACCGTCGTCTAAGGCGAAGGGGCCGCGCATGGCGGTCATTTGAACCTTCGGCAGCACGGTGACCTCAAAGATTTCTTCAACGCCCGTTTTAAATTCAAATTGACCGACGAGTTTGCCGCGTTGTAGGTCGACGACGCCAATGCCACACTTCAACTCGTCGCGATGTTCCGCAATCGGTACGCCGCCAAACGTGGAGGTTTCACGAATCCGCGAAAGGCCGATGAATGCCAAGTGGCCATGAATTGCCAAGCCACGCGTATACCCGGGAAACTTCGCGACCACTTCCGCAGTTCGCGAGTTCGCGTTTAGTCGCACAAGTGAGCCGCGTCCCGAATCGAGCAGCCACAGATCACCGTTGTAGATGCGTGGCGAATGGGGCATGGCAAAACCGCGGGCGATCGTTTCGCCGGATTCACAGTCAATTACGCATCCCGTATGGACTTTGTTGTCGCGCCAGCCACCGGGCGAGTCGGTCTCGGCCATTGCCGTCACGAATTTGGGACGACCTCGAAGAACCGTCAGGCCGTTCAAGTGGCAGCGATCCTCGGCGGCTAAGCGGCTGATAAAGGGCGGCTGCCAACGAGGGACGAAGCTGTAGTTGGCGTCGAGCGTACAGAGGCAGGAAAACAGCGTGTTCACGATCCATAATTTGTCGCCAATCCAGCTCATCTCGTGCGCTCGGATCTCTCCGGTCACGTGAGCTTGCCGAGTCAAATAGCAGGCGTCGAAGACCCCTTGTGGATCCATCCGCTTCGCTACATTCCTCACATTGCGCAGCAACCATATTCGATCGCGCACCGCCACGGCCAAACGGTTCCCGTTCGGGGTCGCCGCCACACCCATAGGGCGGTCAAAGTTGTGAAAACTCATCGCAATGTGGTTTTGATGCGATCCCATCACCACCAGTTTGCCGGCCTGGTAAGTCGAAATGAGCAACGTGCATTGGGCCTGATGCAGGAGTTCACCTAGGTCGGAGGAGTGCTGATAACGGATTTCTCGCTGTCCCGTGTTGGCGGATTTCTCCTTTACTTCGTCCGGATATCGTGCCGCGTCCGCAGTCATTTTCGCCGCCTTGGTGCTCGTCATCGTGTATCGTTCCGCTCTTGTTAGGTTGCAATGGACTGACAAAATCTGCAAGCGTTCCGCAATAGCCAAATGCAAACGCCGGACCGTTCGCGGGGAGCGCGAACGTAACGCGCCGTCTGTGCCAACTGTCCGCAAACTTGGCCCGGCGTCACGGTCCGCACCGCGACGACGAAGGGGCCGTGGTACACGGGGGGCTAACTACTAGGGGAACCTCGCTGGGCCGCCGCGCCACGCAAAAATGGCGATACACGGCCAGCCACAAGCCGCGACAACGGTCTGTCGCGCCTATAGCGGTTGTCCCGACCGCCCACGGAGGCTTTGCTTGTTCGTCCAGGCGAGTTCATTCCGCCGCTTTAAGCACCTGAGCCCGAGCGACTGCCGACTCCGTATAGATCGGCATGTGGCGGTAATAGACTTCCAGAATCATCGCTGACATGGCCGTAATATAGAGGCGACCGCCCACAATGGACCCAAAATCGCCGTCAAAGTACCAACTTCCCGTCGGGTGACCGTCGCGCTCCTGCGTCTCGACCAAGTGATCTCGCAGCAGCGGATGCCACTTCTCCCACAACGGGCCGCCATAGTGGTGCATGACCTGCGTCGCGTAGTAGTTGAAGTACACATTATTTGACGAGGGCCCCACGCGATCGAGATATTCGGCGCCTGCGATGACGCCGGCATGTGTGCGATCCCACCCCAGGTACATGCGGCTCAAGACCCCAATGGCGCTGGTGCCTGGACGCGATACGTTGTTCAAGTAGCCGTACTCGCCCCCATACGTGTCGGCCATCACCAAATCGAGAAAATGGGACGTCCGATCCAGTGTTCGCTTTGGCACTTTTAAGCCAGCCATTTTACCGCTTTGTAATGCCATCGCCTGCCATCCAACGACCGATGTGTCGCCCTTTTGGCCCGGCACGTACCGCCAGCCGCCGTCCGGGTGCTGATGCCGCACAATAAAGTCGATCGCACGTTGTGCAGCTTGGCGTAGTTCCGGTTGGCGACGATATCGAGCGTCGGCTCCGCCGGGATCGGTCCTTGTCATCGCCAGCGATTCGCATAACACCAGGGTGGCGAGGCCGTGCGAGTACATCGTGCCCTGGTCTTCATGAAAGCTTCCGTTGGGCCCTTGTGCTTCCAATAGGTATCGCAGACCCGCTTCGATGGTTCTGCGATGGTATCCCTTTTCATGCGTTTGGCCGGCACGAGAAAGGGGAGCGGCGCTAAGGCTGTCGCTCCGTTGGTGGCCCGCATGCCCATGCCGGGGTGTTCACAGAGGCCGTTGCATTGGCAATCTCTCAGGTCAAACGACCACCGCCCACTTGCCTGCTGATGCGCGGCCAACCACACCAGCGCGCGATCGACCGCTTCTTCGCTGGCCGGCGTGGCACCCAAACTGAGGCGCCATCCCTCGTCGCCCCTCGCGGCCGGCGAATCCTGCCGAGGCACCGGACAACGCTACCGTGGTGTCCACTCCCGTGCCGGCGACCGATGGCTCGGTGCGGGCCGGTGCGACCGTCGGTGTCGTAGCTGGAAACGTAGGCAAAGTAACTTCGGGCAAGGCGATCGGCGTTAATTCTTGGGGCGGAGGATCCGGCAACGCCAAGTCTTGCAGCGCCGCCGCCGGCGGTTCCAGGGAAACCGTGTCCAGCACCAAATCATCTGCCACATCCGGTTCCCGAAAGTCAACGTAAGGCGGCCGAGACTGGGCTCGGCTGGCAGTATCATCAGTCCAAGGATGAGCAACAACAGCAGGTGAACCAAAAAGCTTGTCAGCCAGGCCGGTTGGCGTACGACAAGCCACTCACCGCGCGGCGAAGCCGGCCGTGACGCGGACGTGCATAAGAGGCGGCGGAATAACCAACTCCCCTACCGACCCGGCCGCCACCTCGGCTGCATGACCAATCGCTGTGGCGCAGACCTTTGCGTCGCCGCACCGAGGAGCTTGGGGTCGGAACGGGGGGCGGTGCGAGGGGCGATTCGGGACCGATTGTCGTCGGTGGCCGGCGACCCGTTCGCCGTCTATGCCCCTCACTCATGCCCTGGCCCTCCTTTGGGACACCCGGGATTTGACGGCCGCTAAAACTCGCCGTACCTCGACCGAACTCGCCCTCTGCTATCTAATATGGTAGGCGTCGCGATAGTTTTGCAACGCCCAGGCACACAACAGGCGGTTTGTTTCGCCGCTGGACTTTGTCGATCTTCCGGGTCCAGGATCCACAGAGTCCCGGAACTCGCACGAGTTCGCTACCCCCCCCCCGACCTTTGCCAAACGAGTCACAGCGGATGTCACAGCCAGCCCCGGTCGCCTTCCAATTCGAACATGGTGCCGGCACCACTAATGCCGTCGAAGTGCGGGTGCGAGGTCTTGCTGGAGGCGGTGGTCAGTCCGATAACGGAGGGGGCCAGGAGGGCGCCCACTGGATCTTGAAAGGGCCGTACTGCCAACTGACTAGGATGTTGCCCGCCACTTTTCGATTGCAGGAAAGTCCCGACGGGTCGGTGTGGAGCACAACGGTGGTCGACCCCTGTTACTGGACTCCCAGCCTGCCGGCTTACTATCGCCTACATTGCCTTGACGAGGAGGGATCGGAGCTGCCCGAATCGAAAGAGGTTGGCTTGCGGCGATTGGAAGTTCGCAGGGGGCAGCTTTGGCTGGATGGACGGCGCTGGGTGTTTCGTGGCGTTTGGCGACCGACGATCCCCGATGCATGCTGGGGGGAGTTTGCCGAGGCGCTGCTCGGTCTGGCGAGTCGAGGGCGCAGACGATCGGCTGGCGGCGCGGGCAACCAAGTCGGGCGTGCCGCTGCTGGCCCGCCTAGCGTCTCACGACTTTGACCAGATGTTGTGGCAAGCGATGCGTTGGCCCTCAGTCCAGTTGGTCGTCGTCCCGGCGGAATGGATTGGCAACCGTCAGCAACTTGCCCAACGTGCACCGAATGTCCTGTTTGTCGCTGACCTGACCACCGATCCCAGTCAGGATGTGCCCGAATGGGCCGACGCCGTCTTGAGCACGGCGGAGCGAAAACCGCTGGAGGCGTTGTGTCACCGCGCCCAAGGACGTCCCGTGTTGGTGAGTTGGCGGGCCGAGGCGAGCGGATTTGCGCCGAGGAACAGCATGCGTTGTCGATCCGTGCGGCCTGCGAACGACTACAGCGGGAGCTCGCACCGCAATTCGATTTGAGCGGTTACATTGTCAGTTAGGTCGATCGGCCGAGGGGCGAGCACGATCTGATCAGTTTACCTCGTTTCAGGACGCGCCAATCATGACGTCTATGCATCCACGGTACGCCAGGCAGGTCCTCTTTGCTCCTTTGGGGAACGACGGCCAGCAGAGTTTGCAGCAGGGAACGGCGCTAGTGTGTGGCTGCGGCGCGCTCGGTTCGGTGATTTCTAACACGCTGGTTCGAGCGGGCGTCGGGCGCGTGCGATTGGTGGATCGCGACTTCTTGGAGTTGAACAATCTGCAGCGCCAGGTACTGTATGACGAGTCGGACGTGGCGTCCGGGCTCCCCAAAGCCATCGCTGCCCAACGCAGATTGCAGCAAATCAATTCGGATGTCCAGATCGAAGCGATTGTTGCGGATGTCGACTACCGTAATGTGGAGCGATTGATTCAGGGCGTGGACGTGATTGTCGACGGCACGGACAATTTTGACACCCGCTTTTTGCTCAACGACGCCGCGATTCAGTTTGGCGTCCCTTGGGTCTACGGTGGCTGCATTGGTGCCGAGGGTCAAACGATGACCATTCTGCCCGGGGAAACGGCATGCCTGCGGTGTCTGATGCGCGACAGTCCGCCACCGGGCACGACGCCGACGTGTGATACTGCCGGCATCCTGGGCCCCATCGTCAACGTCATCGCGTCCTTCCAGGCGTGCGAGGCGATCAAAGTGTTGAGTGGCCGACGTGCCGCCGTTAACCGGTCGCTGTACGTGATCGACATGTGGGACAATCGGCTTCGGCAGATTCATCTCGAGCAGCTCCGCGAAGCCAAGGATTGTCCGACGTGTGATCAACGCGAATTCCCCTGGTTGACAGGGCAACGGGGCGGCCAGTCGGCGGTGCTCTGCGGACGGAATGCGGTGCAATTGAGTTTTTCTTCGGAGTCCGCCGTACCCTTGCCGCAGCTGGCCGAGAAGCTGCAAGGCGTGGGTAAGCTGACCAGTAATCCCTTCTTGTTGCGGTTGGAAGTAGACGACTACCGCATTACTATCTTTGCGGATGGACGCGCTATTGTAGGAGGCACGGATGATGTGGCAGAGGCAAAGACGGTACACGCTCGGTACATCGGCTCGTGACGCAATCGTGCGGGGTGGGCCGCGTTGCCTGGTAGGCCTGGCCGTATTGCTTGGATTGACGCTGGTCAACCTACAGGCTGACGAGCTCGTTCGCTTTCAACCGGGGCCCAACGCGCCGGACGTACCCGAGCGGTTTCGCCTGGCGGCTCAACCGTTCCCGTATCAGTCGCGCCGTTGGAATCGAAATGGTCTAAGGTCTCGACGGTCCGCACCGTGACGTTTCCTTCACCCGTGGTGACGCCGTACGAATGTAATAACACCGTGTACTGCGAATACTTTGTTCCGCGCGGTCCCGGTCAACATCCTGGTGTGATCGTGTTGCACATCCTGGGTGGTGATTTCGAGCTCTCGCGACTGTGTTGTCAAAGTTTGTCGTTGCATGGGGTGGGCGCACTGTTTGTCAAAATGCCGTACTACGGACCTCGCAGGCCAGAGGGAATTCGAGTGCGGATGATTTCTGATGACCTGGAGCAGACGATTCGCGGCATGACGCAAGCCGTGCTGGACATTCGCCGTGCCGTCGCATGGTTGGCAGCGCAAAAAGGAGATCGACGAAAACCGCATGGGGATTACAGGAATCAGCCTAGGAGGGATCATCGGTGCTTTGGCGGCGACGGCCGAACCTCGCCTACACAACGTGTGCTTGATATTGGCAGGCGGGAATCTGGAAAAAATCATTTTGGAATCGGAGGAAACGGCCGAGATCCGAGCGAGCTGGGCGGACCGCCAATTCGACTATCACGAAGTAATGCGCCGTTTGAGGGACGTCGACCCATTGACCTATGCCGCCAACCTGCGGACGCGGCGCGTCCTGATGTTCAATGCTCGGCACGACACGGTCATTCCGCGAGAGTGCACCGAGGCCCTGTGGAAGGCGGCCGGTGAGCCGGAAATTCATTGGTGGAACGCGAATCACTATTCTGCGGTGTGGTACCTGCCAGCCGCTCTTGTACAGGTCTCCAGTTTTTCGCGGCGCCCCGGACAACCCAGGCGGACGCAGTTGAATCGGTGTCCGAAGTGGAGACCGGCCAACATGGTCCGTGACGGGTGGGCAGGTGCCGGGGCAATTGGCGACCCGGGGGCTGGCTCGGATTTCGCCCGTCTGGTAACCTTCCGAGTTGGTCGTATGAGTGCGACGTGGCGTTGAAGCTTCCAGTCTGGGATTCGGCGGAGTGATTCAATGAAACAGGCGATTGCTGGTGTGACGGTTCCCGCGGAAAAAGAAGCCACGGTGATGACGGTCTGGCCCTCGGTGGCGGCGATGTCACTCTTCGGCATTCCCGTTGGCTTGATCCTAGGACGGCTGTACGCGATCCCGGCTGGTTTTTACGTCTTGACGGTCGGTAATCTGATTTGCCTGTTATCCATTCCCTTAGCGCTCGTGCTGTATTTCAAACGGATCGGTCCCGTCGTCGGCCGACGATATCGTCTGACGAACCGCCGGATTGTCGTCGAACGCGGATTGTCGGCCGTGGAGGAGAAGTCGCTGGCCTTGGATCAATTCGACGAAATCGAAATCTTCGTGCGACCTGGACAGGCCTGGTACCATGCGGGCGATTTGGTGTTTCGGCAAGGAAACATTGAAAAGTTCATGCTGGAAGGCGTGTCTCGCCCGGAAGGGTTCCGACAGGCGTGCCTCAAGGGGCGAAATGGATTCGTGGGTGTCCAGCAGGCGCTGCAGCGAGAAGCGGCTTACGCCTAAGGGGGGGCCGCCCCGCGTTCAATCCTTGTCGTGAAATACGACTTAGGCCATGGCTTCATTGTGTGGTAGGCACTCGAGGATGATTCGCAGCGCTTGAGCACTAACCGCCGACGGTAGTGATGCAATGGGTGCCGAGTAGGCGGCGGCCTGGGTTATGTCCAGCGGCAGGTGAACGAACACCGCCTGGCAGGGCAACTCCTGCGAGGCGATCTGGTGCAGCGCATAGTACAACGCTGCGTTGCACAAGTAGGTGCCGCCATGGTGGGATACGCCAACAGGGATGCCGGCCAGGCGAATCCGCTCGGATATCGGACCTGCTAGGATGCTGCTGGAGTAGGCAAGCGGGCCGTCCGCGACGAGCGGGCGATGGTCATTCGCCTCGCTGGAGATGCCCGAGGCCACGTTCAGCGCCGACCGTTTCGATTTCGATGCGAGGCCGCCCTGGCGCCTGACCGGTCAAGATCACATAATCGTAGTGATCGTTCATATCGCCGGCGATGCGATCCTGGACGGCCCCGTAGTCGACAGGGTATAGCCGTGTGGTTACCAACGGTTGCGGCGGCAGATCACGTGTCAGCTCGACCAATGCGAGCCAACTGGCGTTGGATTGCCAACTGTCGTACGGTTGAAACGCAGTCAACAGCACACGGGTCATCGCGGTGCCTCCTACCTCAGACGCAGCGAAATGCTGGGTGTAATACCTCGGATTGTCGAAAATGTAGCCTCGCCCGGGGCCGCGTGGCAAGCACTGGTTTGGGGGGGAACGCCGCGACCAGATTGCGCCAGGGAGCCTTACGAGCTGCAACGATACGATTTCTGCTGACGGTCGTGGGGGTGGGAGCGGGCGGAAGACGCTGCTCCCCGCCGAGGTTTTGGCGACCTGGCGGTTAGATTCTTGTTCCTTACCACACGCAGGCTTTTGAATTCTGGTTTCGAGTAAACTAAATTGGGCGGCAGCGAGCAGTGGTCTCGCAGCCGTTACCAAGCCAACCACGCCGGGGCTCTACCCTTACTATCATCCTACGAACCTTGCAACGAGGTGTATCCGCATGTCGATTTTTCTCTCCAGACGCGTATTCGTCATGTTTAGTTTCCTGGTGGTGGCCCAGTCGCCGACGCTCCGGGGCGAGGATTCGATCTTTCCGGACAAGAACCTGGAGGCAGTGGTACGACAGTACGTGTTTGAGAAAAGGGATAACGAGGAACCCCTAACGGCCAAAGACGTCGAAAACATCTCGACGATCGAAGGCAAGGGCAAAGGGGTCAAGGATTTGACCGGTCTGGAACAGTGTCTCAGCCTGGCCCTGCTGGACCTGGAGGCGAACGAGATTACTGACGTCAGCGCACTCAAGGAATTGACCAACCTGCAGTCGGTTAACGTCGCCCGAAACCAGATCTCCGATATCGGGCCGCTGAGCGAATTGGTGAAGTTGCAGTATCTGCATTTGGCACACAATCAAATCAGCGATCTTGCGCCTTTGTCCAAAATGGAAAACATGCGGTCGCTCTACTTGTCCGAGAACAAGATTCAGGACGTTTCCCCAATCGCCGGCCTGACCAAGATTTGGTCGTTGTATCTCGACGGAAATCAGGTTACTGACCTCACGCCGTTGAAGGATTTGCACTGGTTGAGTTCGCTGGATCTGCGCGGCAACGGTGTGGAAGACCTGTCGCCGTTGTCAGGCCTTACCGAGCTCCGGTTTTTGATCCTGGACAACAACAAGGTGTCTGATTTATCCGTTTTGGTCCAGATGGCTGAGAAGGACGCATCGGGTGATATGCGTTTTGCGCCGTTTGGAATCTGTTCTTGGGAGGCAATCCGCTGACCACGGAGGCCAAAGAACAACAAATCCATCGTCTGCGCGAGTTTGGGGGCAAAGGTTTCCCTGGAGACGATCAGTCCGTAGTCAAACTCGTAACGATGGCAACGGGATTAGACTGCTTTGTCTTCAACCGGTGTCCCCCGTTGCATCAGGGCCTGGTTAATTCGCTGCCGCTGTGCGTCGCTCAGTTGCCACCGCATGGCGGCTGCAGATTCGCGAATCTGTTGCGCACGTTTCGCGCCGCATAGTGCCGACGTAATTCCCGGTTGGTGGATGGTCCAGTTCACGACCAACTCGGCCACGCTGCGACCGCATTCGGTGGCAATGTCGCGCAGTTGGTCCAGTAGATCTTGATTCTTCCGCCATTCTTCGCCCTGAAAGGCCGCGTATTTGGGTCTGCCGTCACCGCGACGGAACTGATGGTCGCGAGCCAGCTTACCCGCCAACAGACCTTTCATCAGCGGCCAATAGGGAACGACGGCTATCTGTTGGGCCAGACACCACGGAATTAGGTCGCGCTCAATGCGTCGTAGCAACATGTTGTAGGCCGGCTGGACGGCCGTGATTTGGCAGACGGAGTGCATCGTTTTCAATTGTGCCAGTGACACGTTGGACGCGCCGACAAAGCGTGCCTTTCCCTCCTGCTGCAGTCGAGCCAACGCCGCGGCAGACTCCTCCATCGGTGTCCGGCCGTCGGGCGCATGGAGATACAGCAGATCGACAGATTCGCGACGCAACCGCCGCAGGCTCGTTTCGCACTCCTGTCGCAAACGGGTTGGCGATGCGTCCAAAACACGCTCGCCTTGCGCCCCCAGTGAATCCCGGCCTTCGTGGCGATGACGGTGTCGTGGCGCTGAGTCTCCAGCAATTCGCCAAGCAAGCATTCGCTTTCCCCATCGGCCCCATAGCAGTGCGAGGTATCGAAGAAATTGATGCCGCTTTCCAATGCCGCGTGTACCGTAAGGCGGTTATCTTGGTCGCTGACATCCAGACTCGTCATCCCCGCGATGGGCCAGCATCCCAATGCGACTGCCGACACTCGCATTGGCGAGGAACCCAACGGTCGAAGTTCCATGTTCGATCCTCAGCGGAGGTGCCGTGCCTTTTCGTTTGTCATGGGACGGATATTAGCCCATGTCTTAGGGAGATCGCTTCAGCGAGATGCATTCGGCCCGCACTGGTGCGTGGTAATGGACCGATTGCCGGTGATGTCATTGGAGTCGTCGGGACCCCGGGGATACCTCCGCCCAGGGGTGCCAGGCCTTGCGTTGTCGGAGAAGTCAACGGTGTCGGATAGAGCGGGCTATAGTGCGGTCCATTTGTGGGCAGCCTGGGCCCGATATTGGGTCGTATGCCCCCCTGCGTCTGGAATTGCGGTGGCAAGGCACCCGTGAAGGGCAGTCGTGGGCCGTTGGTTTGTGGAATGAAAGGATTGGGGATGCCGCTGGGCACGGCCGGATTCAACGGGCCAGTACCGATACCGGTTGTGGGCGCTATTGGGCCGGTTGTGGGCGGAGCTTGCGGGCCCTGAAAGCCCGCTGGGCCGGTGATACCGGTCGTCGGCGGACGACCGAAGGGCGACGAACTATCCCCCGTATCCTGAACGTTTCCGCCGTCGTAGGCGGGCCCCGTAATGCCCGTGGTTGGCGGGGCCGGTAGCATTCCACTGCCACCGCCAAAGAGCGTCGGTGGGACATACGGCTGCCAGGTCGATCCGGGGACTCGTCGCCGCATGGGGGGCTTTTCAGCCGTTTGCCCGGGCGTTTGTTTGCCATCCGAATCACCGTCTTCCGACGTGTCTTGGTCGGATCCTTCCTCGTCCGCGTCCTCTTCTGCGTTGGGCAGCGAGCGATTAGCCGCCAGGTCTGCGGGTGTCCGGAAACGTGTGCCACCAGGTCGCCGCGACTCGCTGCCTTGGCGTCCCGTTCGCTCGTTGCCACGGGACGAGGGTTGGTTGATCCGCGGTGCCGATCCGGTGGAACTTTCGTCCGCTGGCGGCTGACCAGCAGCGGAACTCCGGGCACGTCGCCGGCTCGTGATCGATCGGAGGCCTCATCGTCCTCCTCCTGCCCGTCTGCCAGTGCATCGCCCGGCGAATACTCGCGATCGTCACTTTCGGCGTCTGCCGGCGCCGAAGAGGGGCGCTGTCCCAAGTCCCTCAGGTCCAGCAGGACTTCTTCCGGCTTTTCGTTGATGTAAGCTCGCTGCAAAGCCTCGTCCAGTTGTCGCCACCGCTTTGTCGGCTGCCGCCAATTCGGTCTGGCCCAACTTTTCGTAGACCATGGACCGGATATGTCGCGGCTCGGCGTTGTCCTTGGTGTCGATTGATTGCGACAAGGTCTCCGCGGCTCTCTGCAGCAGGGCAGTTTGCGATTCGCCGGATAGTCGGTCAGATACGCCATTTCCCAATAACAGCGGCCTTTAAGGACCAGCAGTTCGGCGACCGTTGCCGGATCAGACGTCTGGGGGACGGCCTGGTCGACGATCTTCATGGTGTTGTCGAATTGACCGCGTTGAAAATGGTAATAGGCCTGTTTTAGCGGAGGACCTTCGGGACCTCCACAACCAGCGATCATCACTGTCGCGCACAGCAGGATGCCGACGAATCGTCCACCTGCCATTCCTGGGCATCAAAAACGTGTTTCATGACATCAACGCTCGGACGTTCCAATCGGGCGAGGAAGAAGCAGGGCGACCGACGTCAGAACGCCACCGCCCGCCTGCGGCTATCGTACCTTATCGACCATTTCCGGTACACTTCACGGTCAATCGGCCGGCCGCATGACCAGAATGGTGATGAAACAGCAACCACATCGGCCGCTTGCCCAGGCCGCGGTAAAGGAGCGGGTTTTAGCGGGGGCTCGCCTGAGCGGTGTTGCCGCCTCGTGTCGCCTAACAGTCGACGCAAAAGTTTCGCCGGCCAGGACACTTTTGCGCTTACCGAGCGACCTAGGGGGCGTTTCTCTTAGCAGCCCTGGAATACGGCCAGCGCCGTCATCTCCCGGCGGGCGAGGGAAATCGTGTGAGCTTCGCTTTCCCTGCCGGAGAAGTCGCGTCCTCGTCGGTAGGTGCGGGGGAGCGAGTCGCGATGTGCGGGCAGACTGCAGCTCAGCCTGAGACCTACTTTTTGACAGAAAGAAACGGACCCTCGTCCGGTGCGCACTGGGAACTGCACACTGCGCAGCTGGCAAAGTGACCCCGACGGGACTCGAACCCGTGTTGCCGGCGTGAAAGGCCGGAGTCCTAGACCGCTAGACGACGGGGCCGTTACCAAACAAATTGGCAGGAAGGGGGAATGTAACGCCCGGTAGCCGGGGGCGTCAAGTACAGTGACAGTCGTAGTCCGCGCGACGCCACGAACTGGAACCGAAAAAACACGCACGCAAATAACTCGGAAATCGAGCTATGCTGCTTGAAAAGAGATGAGCGAGAACGAACGCGATAAGCATTGAATTGACTACGGATGAGTCAATTAGCGACGTGACTATTCGCCGGTTTCGGTTTCGCTACGGCCTGCGGGGGTGTGGACTCGCTGCGTTTAATCGCATCGTACACCTCGCGTCGGTGCACGGGGACCTCTTTCGGCGCCTCCACACCCAGCCGAACCTTGTCTCCCCGGATTTCCACAACGACCACGGTAATGTCGTTGTTAATCACGATGCTTTCATTCTTCTTGCGGGACAACACCAACATACTTCCATTCCTTCGCAGTGAGGATCTCCGCCATCCCTTGTCGCTTGGCGCAAAATACTCGTCGCTAAATCTTCTCCCCCTTCAACGTTGGGTGCGCGAGGTCGAAGCGATCAGCACCCACGAATCGTTTGGATCACGAATTTTCCTACCCTTCACTCTACGTGTTCCGCCTCAACAGTCAAGAAATCGGCGGGGGATTCCCGGCTGAAGTCCTCCAAGGATGGCTTCATTTCGCTCGCTCGAGCGGGGGGGCGACTGACTGGCCCCTTCTTCCGACGTGCAGAGAGGGCGTTCGTTTTGCGAAATTCTTGCCATTTCGCGGGTATTTCGAGGGGAATCGCACACCAACGTGTACGGGGGTTGGCCGCGGATCGGTGGTCGGGGTGCCTAACCGACGTTCGGGCCGCGATCCGTGGGGGATCTGGACGTGGCAGCAGCGACGTTGGACACTTGAAGCCGTGGTTAGGACCACGGACCACGTGTCGATATGATAGAGGGACGAGTCGCGTATGTCCGCTGCGGCAGCGATTTTGAGTTTGTTCGGGCGGGACGTCTGCCGATGCCCGTGTCAGATCGACTCGACGCGTGTCGTTGAACGTCGGTTGCGGAGTTTCGGTCGACGTCTATAATTCACGTCGCGTGCCGGCCGATGCTCGATGCTACGGTCTTGCGGTCTCGCCGGTACGCCATTCTTCAGCGAGATACGATCTGAGCCACAATCAGCCAGCCCGGTAGTCTGTGCAGCGGTTTTCGCCGCTGGCGGATGGTTGATCGAGAATTAATTAGCGGATTTGCCATGGTGACTTGGTTACGAAATGTCGTGCAGGCGGTCTTCACGGTCTGGCAAGGTTTGTTTGTAACGTTAAGTTACTGGCTGAAGACGTACCGTGCCGATCGAGGGACGTTTACGGAGAAATTTGAGTACCCGGAGAAGCCCGTCCCGGTGGCCGCTCGTTATCGAGGTTTTCACCGCTTTGACCTGACGACATGTATTGCCTGTGATCAGTGTGCCAAGGCCTGTCCAGTTGATTGCATCTACATTGGCAAGGAGCGCGTCGAGAACGGTAAAGGGTTTCGGATTACGGGTTATGCAATCGACTACTCGAAGTGCATGTTCTGTGCGTTGTGTGTCGAGCCTTGCCCGGTCGACTGCATTTTCATGGGGGCGACACACGACTTGAGTTGTTACAGTCGAGACGGTTGTATTGTCGATTTTTCTCGACTGCCCGTCGACGTCGCGTGGGGCCGAGCGACGCTTAATCCCACGGCCGTCGCCCAATCGAAAGTGATAACCGAGCCGGTTCACGGTGGGCCGAATCAGTAACGGCCACTTTTGCGCATTACCGCAGCGCACTTTCGCAAGCTGTTAAGGAACCGAATCGTTTACGCGGACCGACTCCCGCTCGATGTGTTTGGTATATGCTTAATATGCGGACGCGGGAGGCTTCCCTGAGGCAGTCAGCGAACTTGGGCGCTCAAGTCGACGGTCTGCGGCATCCGTTCGGATGTTGAATATTGCGCGGCGCGGCGCGAGAAGTTTCTTGTCTCATTCGCTGACAATCTGCGTAGGCGCCTTGGTCAATTCTGCAACTGCGGTTAGATTGGATGTAGGTCACAGTGGGGCGTGGTAATCGCTTCATGTGCCGTTCATTCTTTCGGTTGCCGGGAGGCAATCGATTGCAGAAAGGATGCGTTTTTCGTTCAACTGCACTAGCCACTAGCTCGCTGTTGCGTGTCATGTGGAAGAAAGGTAGATGCGATGCGTGAGACCCAAGGTCGCTCACGAAAGGTTTTCTCAGCCGAAGAGGCAAACCGCATGCTGCCGCTTGTGAAGGCGATTGTATCGGACCTTGTGCAGCTAACGAACGAGGTGACCGATCGTCGTCATCGTCTGAATCATCTTCTGGCTGGTCGGGAACGCGAGGCGGAGGATGTCTATAGCGAAGAGTTGGCCGAAGTTGAGCGGGGGTTGCTCCGCGATATGCAGCGACTGCGGGAGTATGTTGAGGAGTTGCGCCAATTGGGCGTGGAGCCAAAAGGCGGCGAGGGACTCGTCGACTTTCCTTCCGAATCCGACGGTCGGCCGATTTATTTGTGTTGGAAGTTGGGAGAGCCAGAGATCCTGTATTGGCACGAAGTCGATGCGGGATTCGCCGGGAGGCAGCCATTGACGGTGGATACTGTCGGTGCAGGTGGTCCGGACAGCGCGGGCTCGCTCGGCTAAGTCTCGCCGTTCTCTATCTCTTTCGAGAGCAGCGCGGTTCAAAGGTCCCGGGGATGTCGGCGCGCAAACGCGTGTTCAGCGATGTCGACCGGGATCGAGGATCTATTTCTATTTTGCGTGACTTCTTGAGCCACTCACTTCTGCTGGGTTTTCGCCGCTGTGTGCTGGCGAAAACTTTGGCTTCCCAAATCCTGCACCGTAGGCTGCCTTGCAATTGGGCCGAGGGTCACTAAAATCGCACAGTTTAGGATTCGCCGACGGCCATCCTGGGGCGGTCAAGGCGCGGTGTGTCTTGGCGACGCATTCGTTCAGCAATTGGCGATGCCGTTCTGTCCCCTGGGGTACCTGACGGTCGCGGGGTACATTGTGTCTCGAGGCAATATCGGTCTTTGGGTCGAGTTGGTTGCCGGGTGCGAGTTCGGATACACGGCTAATACAGGGTCACGACATGGGATCGGCAGTTGATGTTTCCGTAGGCGTCGTGGGCTACCTCGCCCTTTTTGGCGGGTTTGGGTTAGCTTTCGTGTTCGTCAATCTTCTGGTCGGACGGTTCGTGCGGCCCAGCAATCCTCACGCAGAAAAGCTTGAAATCTACGAATGCGGCGAGCCGGCGATCGGTTCGAGTTTCGTGCAGTTCGACTTGCGGTTCTACGTCGTGGCTTTGGTGTTCATCATCTTCGATGTGGAAGTTGCCTTTTTGTTTCCCTGGGCGACGGTCTTTGGCAAGGTGTCGAACTTGCGTAATGATCAAGTGGCGTTGGTGACCGTGGAGGACAATCTGCCGCGTCTGAGTCCGGCGGTGGCCGGGGTGTACCTGGAGTTGGGAGATCCCAGCGGCGTGGAAGGTGTCGAGGTGACTCGTACTGAGCGCGAGCTACGCGAGGGCGTTGTGATCACCGATCCCAAGACGGGAATGCGTACTTTAGAGTTTGCGGGGCTGCAGCAGATCGTGAGCTTTGCTGTGGTAACCGTCTTGGTCTTCTTTGTTGTGCTCTTGGTTGGGTTTGCCTACGAGTGGCGGACGGGGGCCCTGGATTGGGTACGTGCCGTAAGCTCGCCCGCACAAGCCCAGCCAGCGGAAGATTTCGCCCAGAGGAAGTGCTCAAGGTTCGGTGCTCTCCAGCAGGTAATCGTAGGTGAACCGTTGACGAGCGTTTTGTGTCCACGGCGAATAAGGGGGAGGGTTGGCGATGGCTGGTGAGCAGTTTGTCAACGATCTGAAGAAACGTTTCGGCGACAAAATCACCGGACACAATCTGCAAGCGATCGATCCTTGGGTCGAAGTTGCGCCCGCGGGGTTGGTTGAGGTCTGTCGGTTTCTGCGTGATGATGCCGACTTGGCCTTTGATATGCTCAATTGCATCACGGCGGTGGACTACTTTGAGCCTGATCCCAAGAAAGCGGGAAAGACCGGCTGGGAGCCCCATCTGGAGTTGGTCTATCATCTCTCGAGCATTCGTCGGAAGCACACGTTGGTCGTGAAGGTGAATTTGCCTCGTTGGAAGAACGATCAGCCTGGAGAGTTGCCTGAAGTGCCGAGCGTCAGTGGGGTGTGGTCTACGGCGGATTGGCACGAGCGCGAGGTATATGACCTCTCCGGCGTTCGCTTTCTCGGGCACCCGGATTTGCGTCGCATTCTTTGTCCGGAGGACTGGGTGGGATACCCGCTACGGAAGGACTACGAGTTTCCGCTCGAGTATCACGGCATTCGCGGGCGTTAGAGGTGGACCGTGAATGGGGATTAGATGTCACTCGCGCGTTTTGGTGCGAGGGGCTGTCGGTGGATTGAATTCGAAAGAGGGTCGGCCCGCGACAACACGAGGTGTAGAGATAAGATGGCCACGCAAATCGACGGCGAAAGAATTGTTGAATTTGACGTGCGTACGGACGAGATGCTGGTCAACATGGGGCCACAGCATCCAAGTACCCACGGTGTATTACGGCTAGTGCTGCGGACCGACGGCGAAATTGTCTCGGAAGTCACGCCGCATATCGGTTACCTTCATCGTAGCGCCGAGAAGATCGGTGAAAACCTCACGCCGCGGCAGTGGGTGCCCTATACCGATCGGATGGATTACTTAGCCGGCATGAATATGAATTTGGGCTGGTCGCTCTGTGTCGAGAAACTGCTGAATCATTCGTTGCCCGACAAGGCCAAGCACCTACGCGTGATTATCGCGGAAATGGGCCGCATCGCCAGCCACCTTGTCGGTATGGGGGCCTATGGGCTCGATCTCGGCACGTTCAGTCCGTTTTTGTATGCCTTCCGCGAGCGGGAGAAGGTCCTGGATCTGTTTGAGGAGGTTTGCGGTGCGCGGCTGACCTACTCGTATATCACGCCGGGGGGCTGTACGGCAGACCTGCCGGTAGGCTGGTTGCAGAAGTGTGAGCAGTTTCTGGACGAGTTACAGCCGATTATTGCGGAGTACCACGCGCTGCTGACGACGAACGCGATTTTCGTTAAACGAACATGCGGTGTCGGTGTGTTGTCGCCCGAGATGGCAATTGATTATGGTTGCACGGGCCCTGTTCTTCGCGGTAGCGGGGTCGACTATGATCTCCGCCGCGACGGCGAAGTCCGCTACACAGATATGTATGATGGTTACGCTTTCGAGGTGATCGTCGAACGTGACGGGCACTATCCCCGCGATCACAAGTATCCTGCCGTGCCTCGCGAAGCGGTCCTAGGCGATTGTTGGCATCGTTTCTATGTGCGGATGCTGGAGGTCATTCAGGCCATGGACCTCGTTCGCCAAGCGATGGACCGTTACAGCACCGCCAGCGGCGACTGGGGAATCCCCATTAAGTTGACGACGAAGTTGCCCAAAGGTGAGGCGTATCTGGAGACGGAAGCGCCGCGGGGACAGATGGGCTTCTATCTGGTTAGCGATGGAGCGTCGATTCCCTGGCGAGTGCGGGCACGCAGTAGTTCATTCTGCAATCTGTCGGTTACGCACGAGATTTGTCGCGGCGTACCCATTGCGGATATCCCGGCGATCGTCGGTTCGCTGGACATCGTGATGGGCGAAATCGACCGTTAGCTGAGGGTTTTCTGTCAAGACGGGGGCTTGTGGATTCGCCCGACATTGTGCATTATTTCACGAACATTTATCCATTGCCTGTGGGGCACGCTGGAACGGTATGTTTGAGCGCCCTCGGTTGGGAAGCTGACGGACGAAACCACCGTGGCCGATAAACTCAATACAATCTTTTATAGTTGGTTGCTTGGCTGGTTGGGCTGGGAATTTCCTGCCGATCACTGGCTAGGCGTGTTGACCGCCGCGCTGATTCATTGCTTGCTGTTGCAGTTGGTCGTGGCGGTCGGGGCACTGGTGTTCATTTGGATGGAACGCAAGGTGTCCGGTCGCATTCAAGATCGGTTAGGGCCTACGCGTGTCGGCGGGAAGTTTGGTTGGCTACAAACGCTGGCCGACGGTCTCAAGTTGATCGCCAAGGAAGACCTCATGCCGGCGACGGCCGATCCCTTGCTTTTCAAGCTGGCGCCCTATCTCAGCTTTGCGGCAAGTTTCTCCGCGTACATCGCTTTGCCGTTTGCTTCGGGGTGGGTTGCTCGTGACATGAACACGGGCGTCTTTTTTGTGCTGGCGATTCTTGGGTTGGAGGTATTCGGCGTGATACTCGCCGGGTACGCATCGGGCTCGAAATGGTCGCTCTTTGGTGGCATGCGTGAAGCAGCGCAGGTGGTGAGCTATGAGGTGCCTTTGGGGTTGTGCGTCATTATTCCCGTGATGCTATGCGGCACGATGAATCTGGTTGCCATCGGCGATATGCAGGCCGGTTGGTTCACGAATTGGTTGGTGTTTCACGACCCGTTCACGTTGATAGTCTTCTTTGTGTACTTTACGTGCAGTATGGCCAGCGTGAACCGAGCTCCCTTTGACTTAGCCGAAGCAGAGAGCGAATTGGTGGCGGGTTTTCATACGGAGTACTCGGGCTTGCGCTGGAGTATCTTCTTCATGGCCGAGTACGGTTCGATGTTCGTCGTGAGTGGTCTGGCGGCGATATTGTTTTTCGGTGGCTGGCACGGTCCGATCCCCGTCTTCGCGTCGCTGGCCTATCAGCCCGGAGAAGTTGATTGGCGGCTGGGTGGTTATCTGGCGAATTTTGCTGGTTGTGCCAACTTCATTCTCAAATCGGTCGTCGGTGTGACGGTGATGATGTGGGTCCGGTGGACATTGCCGCGGCTTCGAATCGATCAAGTCATCACGATGTGCTGGAAGTACTGTGTGCCCATTGCGGCGGTCTGCTTTGTCGGTGCATTGGCGTGGCAGAGTTACGACCTGCCCCACCTGTTGCCGCGCACTCAGCTTCGTACAAGTGTCCGTGAGTCCTGGACGCAAGCGGTCAGCGTGCCCGCCGACGAGACGTTGGCTTACCGTTCTGTCCAAGGGCGTGACGTGGCAGAGGAGGCGCGGAAGTGATGTTGGGGGCGATTAACTGGCACTCGTTTTTCTTCTTGCTGTTTGCAGGCATTGCTTGTGGTTTTTCGGTTGCCGTATTGATAAGCAGTAACATCGTGCGGATGGCGTTTTATCTGATCGTTGCGTTGTCGTCGACGGCGGGTTTGTTCATTCTGGCGGGCGCGAAGTTTGTCGGCGCGATGCAAATCATGATCTACGTGGGCGGCACGCTGGTGCTGTTGATTTTTGGCGTGATGTTAACGGCTCAGGCGGCCTTCGTTTCCATGAAGACACGCAGTAGCGACTGGGTCATGGCGATTATTGGCGGAGCGGCACTACTGTCGCTGTTGGTCTTGGCGGCTGTGTCGGTAGCCGATTGGCGCGTGCCTCGCGACGATCAGGCGAATGTGCCTGCCGTTCAGAGCGAATCGGCAACTCAGCTTGGCTGGAGTCTGATTGGCGTGCGTATCGACAAGGCGCAGCAGACCGATTCTGTGCTGCAGGCGGGGATGTCCGGCTACTTGCTTCCCTTTGAGATCGTTTCGATTCACTTGCTGGTGGTGCTGATTGGTGCGGCCTATTTGGCTCGCACGCGTCGCCGAGTTTCGACTCGTTCTGCGACAGCGGAGGGCCTGTCATGAATTTGTTGTCCGCCCCCGTGGGCGTGAGTCACTACTTGGTCGTAGGCGCCATCATGTTTGTGTGTGGGGCGCTGTGTATGGCCACCAAGCGCAATGCCCTGGGCGTGTTGATGGGAATCGAGTTGGTGCTGAACGGCGCGAACATCAATTTTATTGCTTTTGGTAGCCCATTTCTGCGTCGCCATTCATTGGGGCTCGATGGGCAATTGATTGCCTTGTTCGTGATTGTGCTGGCGGCGGCCGAGGCTGCGGTGGCGTTGGCTATCGCATTGAACTTCTACAATAACCATACCACGATTGACGTGGATCAAGCCGACGAGTTAAAGGGCTGATGGATAATACCGGTGTGCTCCTTTCCTGGCTGCTCGGCATCGCGGTGTTGCTGCCGTTAGCGTCCTTCGTGTTGATTCTGCTGTTCGGACCCTTAATGGGAAAAGGTGGACGGCAGGCGGGGGTTTGCGCGACGGGCGCGATTCTTTCCTCCTGCATCCTTTCGTTCATCGCAGTCGGTGTCTGGTTGACGCATCATGCGCCTGCAGGTACGTCGCATGAGGAGCATGGCACGGCCGTCGCAACGCATGCAGAAGGACAACACTCGGAGGAGGCCGCGGCGGCCGTCGAGCACGTTGCAGTAGACGAGCATCAAGGGGCCGTGGCGCATGGCGAGGGAGAGGAGTCGGCCGATGCGGCCGCCCATCACCACGACTCGCACGCGGATGGCGAGCATGCGGAGCACGCAGAGTCGCCGGCATACTACCGCGAAGTCTATACGCTTGGCAAGTTCTTTCGCGGCCAGGTAACTATCAGCGTGTATATCGACGCACTAACGGTCAGTATGTTTGCCATGGTGACGTTGATCGCCACGTGTATTCACTTTTATGCCACGGGATATATGCACGACGAGTTGGTTGACGACTACGTCGATCATGAGGTCACGCTTGCCGACGGAGAGCACTTGCATCGAGCGGGACGCTATCATCGCTTCTTTCAAAGTCTCTCCCTGTTTTGCTTCAGCATGCTAGGGCTGGTGCTCTCGGGCAATATCGCGATGACGTTCGTGTTTTGGGAACTCGTTGGGATTTGCTCGTACTTTCTCATCGGCTTTTACATCGAACGCCAGAGTGCCTCGACGGCAGCCAACAAGGCCTTCATCGTCAACCGCGTTGGTGACTTTGGCATGATCATCGGTCTGATGGCCTTGTGGAGCAGCTTGGGGACATTTTCGTTTGGTGGCGAGCAGGGCATTTTTGCGCAGGTTCGTCCCGGTCCGTCGCATGCGATGATCGTGCCGGACGGGATGGTCAAGGCGGCGGCCGGACAGCAAGTGGCCGAGGTCGTGCGGGCCCTCGGTCCGACAGCGTCCGCGGAAGCTCAAACGGCAGCCATTGATGCGCAGATTCCAGCCTGGCGAGCGGCGATGGGGCCGGGAGAACCCGGACGTGCCGCGCGATGGCTGTTGATTGTGGCAGGAGTCGGCATCTTTTGTGGCTGCGTCGGCAAGAGCGCTCAATTTCCCCTGCACGTTTGGCTACCGGACGCGATGGAAGGGCCAACTCCGGTCTCTGCCCTCGTTCATTCGGCGACGATGGTCGCGGCTGGCGTGTTTTTGGTCGCCCGCTTCTTTCCCGTCTTCGCTCCCGAAGTGCTGCTGGTCATTGCATTGACGGGAACCGTGACGTTATTCCTGGCAGCCACGATCGCCATCACGGCAACCGACATCAAACGCGTCTTAGCGTATTCGACCGTCAGCCAACTTGGGTACATGATGTTGGCGTTGGGCGTGGGCGGGTGGTTGGCCGGCGTATTGCATTTGTTCACCCACGCGTTCTTTAAGAGCATGCTGTTCATGTGCAGTGGCTCGGTGATCCATGCGGTCCATACCAATGAAATGCCGTTGATGGGTGGCCTCCGCAAGAAAATGCCGTGGACCGCCTCGACCATGCTCATCGGTTGTTTGGCCATTGCCGGCGCCGGTCTGCCATTCACGCTGACATTGTTTGGTCAGCAGATCGGCTTGGGGTTCAGCGGTTTTTACAGTAAGGACGCCATTTTGGAACAGGCGTTGTCCTTCCGGAATGCCAATCCCGGTTGGGGCACGTTCTTTTTCGTGGCGGCCGCTGGTGGGGCCGCGATTACCGCGTTCTACATGTTTCGTCTCTGGTATCTGACGTTTGCAGGACCGCCGCGAGATCAACATCGATTTGATCATGCCCACGAGTCGCCGCCGGTGATGTATCGTCCCTTGATTTTGCTTTCCGTGTTGGCGATCGCTGCAGCCTGGGGACCCGTGCAGGCGATCGTCGGATCCGTGCTGGCATTAATCATCCTGTTGGCGATCAAATTCTGGCCACCGTCGTCTACAATCGAGAGTCACGCGCCATCGGCTAGTCCGAGTCACGGTCATGATCACGATCACGGCGACGAGGGAGCATGGGCACGGCGACCAGCATGGGCACGACGACCAGCATGGCCATGCCATGGGTTGGAATCCGCTTAACGTCGGCATGGGAATCGCATTGCTGGTCTTTGCGATTGGCGTAGTCTGGTTGCCCTTTGGCAACGTGACGCTGCCAAATCTGTTGGAACAAGCGCGTCCGGCTGGAACATTGCCGACCGAGCAAGCTGCATTGACGTCGCTGATTTGGCCAAACGAACATGACAGCCATGCTGCCTCGATTCGAGTACCGGCAACCTGGATTGCTTTCTCGACGGCGTTGGGCGGATTCCTGTTGGCGACGATGTTTTATGGATTGCGAAAGTTGGATGCGGCCGAGGCTCAACGCGCATTCGCTCCGATCCATCGCTTCTTGTTGAACAAGTGGTGGTTTGACGAGTTGTATCAGTTCTTATTTGTCAATCCTGTGTTGCAGGTTTCCCAGTGGATCTCTCATTTTGACCGGTGGGTGATCGACGGGATAATCGACGGTTCCGCCGTGTGTGTCCGCGTGTTTTCCACGTATTGGGAGCGAATTGCGGATCGCGGTATTGTCGACGGCTTTGTCAACTCGCTGGCTGGCCTGACTTACCGGACGGGTTTGTCGCTGCGACGAGCTCAGACGGGCAACCTTCGACAGTACGTTATGTTCATTGTCATTGGGACCGTGGTTGTATTTGCCATCGCCAGCTTTTGGCGGCACGCGATGGCGTTTTAAGCTGATGGCGTTTAAAGCGGATCGCATTGAGAAGTTGAGTTGGGTCATCGCGCGGCGATGATGCACGGTTGGGACAACGCCGCACATGTCGAAACCAACAGTCCACATCGATCACGTCCTCCAAGTAATCCTGAAAGCGTAAACGATGGAACCTGCCTTCGCACTTAGTCTGGTCGTCTTCTTGCCCACCTTGGTCGCCCTGGCGCTGGCGGTTTTTCCCAAGGGGAGCGATGAGTTGATCAAGCTGGTCACCTTAATTGCGACCGTAGCGACCTTAGCGCTAACCGTTTGGTTGGTGCTCATGCCGTTCGACGTCGAATTGGGAACGATGCAGCAGTCGTTTAGTCTGCGGTGGATACCGTCATTCGATATTGACTACTTCATGGGCGTAGACGGGATCAGTTTGCCTCTGGTTGTACTAACCGCCTTCATCAGCTTCGTTTCGATGATTGCCAGTTGGTCGATCACGAAGAATGTTAAAGCGTTTTGCATGCTGTTCTTGGTGTTGGAAACCGGCATGTTGGGCGTCTTTTTGGCGTTGGATTTCTTTCTGTTTTATGTCTTCTGGGAAGTCATGCTATTGCCGATGTACTTCCTGATTGGCATCTGGGGCGGTCCTCGCAAAGAATACGCGGCAATCAAGTTCTTCTTGTACACCTTGCTCGGCAGCGTGTTGATGCTCGTTGCGATTCTGATGTTGTACTTCGCCAGTGACCTGGGAGAGTTGGTACGACGTGGAGTTCCGCTAGATACGCTACACATACAAGCGGACGTAATTGAGCAGGTCCAGGATGCTGTGGCGGCCGACGGCGAACAGGCCCCCAAGTTCCACACGTTTAATCTGTTGGCGTTGGCGGCCATGGGACAGCAAACGGAACTGTTTTCCGAAGGTGACGTGCTGTGGGACGGCTGGGGGATTCAGCACTGGGCCTTTTTACTGTTACTGATTGGCTTTGTCATCAAGGTGCCTTCGGTACCGTTGCATACTTGGTTGCCGGACTGCGCACGTCGAGGCCCCCACGCCCATTTCGATGATCCTGGCCGGCGTACTGCTGAAAATGGGCGGGTACGGGATTATTCGCATTTGCTACCCGATTTGTCCGCACGCTGGTTACGACTTTGCATGGTTTGTCTGTGCGTTGGGCGTCGTCAGCATGGTCTACGGCGCATTCGCCGCCTTGGCTCAAACTGACTTCAAGCGGATGGTGGCCTACAGTTCGGTCAGCCATATGGGTTATGTCGTTTTGGGCTTGGGCGTTTGGTCCGTATCGGCGGCCAACGGCTTCGATGCCCAGTCTTGGAACATGGGTATCAAGGGCGCGATGTTTCAAATGATCGGCCACGGGATCAGCTCGGCTGGCATGTTCTTTATGGTCGGCGTGGTGTACGAGCGAGTGCATCACCGCAATTTGAATGAGTTTGGTGGCCTCTACGGCCGTATGCCTGTCTATACGGCGCTGGCCATGATCATCTTTTTCGCCGGTCTGGGTTTGCCGGGGCTGTGTGGTTTCATTGGGGAAGTGTTTGTCGTACTTTCCGTGTGGAGCTTTAGCACCCTGTTGGCAGTCATCTCGGCCAGCGTCGTTGTTCTCACGGCCGGCTACATTCTGTGGGCGATCCAACGCGTCTATTTGGGGCCGGAGTACAAAGGACCTCACGGCGAGGCGCTGACTCCAATCAATGCCCGAGAACTGTTCGTTTCCGTGACCCTGGCGGTGTTTGCCGTGTTGTTTGGCGTGTTCCCGTATCAGACGGTGCTGCGTTACATGGATGCGACGATTGACGAACAAGTTGGCACGCTGGCGGAATGGACCAAGACCGTCAAAGACGTTCAACTGCAGGAACTGGAACAAGCCGAGGCGGAAGGGATCGCCAGTTCGCCGTCAGCTGACGGCTCGGGGGTGCGCACCGGCAGCGTCCAGAGCGATCGGCTTTTGGGTACCAACGCGGTGGCGGCTCCGCCAAGGCAGGGAGTGGTGACGTGGCCCGTTGCCGACGAGAATCCGGCCTTTGGACTTTTGCCATAAATAAACGGAAAGTGACCGAAAGTGCCCCTTCACGAAATTGCCACCGAAGCGATTAACAATACGCTGGCGTCGCTGTGGCCTGCGTTTGCTCCCGAGACGATCCTGTGCGTCACCATCATGGCGATGCTCGTGATCCGTGTGTTTCGCTGGGGTGCGTTGGTTCCCGGTTTTGTCATGGCGATGATCGGCACTGCCGCGGCGCTGTACTACACGGCGCCTTGGTTGCACCTGACCGAAGAAGCGTCGATTGTGCGGCAGGAATTGTTTACCGGGATGCTGGTTTACGATTCCTTTACCGTCTACATGCGGGCGTTCCTGTTGCTTTTCGCTCTCTTGTTTGCCGTGTTTACTCGCCTGTCGCGTAATCCCGAGCCCGACGACGCGGTGGATTTCTATTGCCTGGTACTGGGCGGTACTCTGGGTATGTGCCTGATGGCTTCGGCCAATCATCTGTTGATGGTGTTCATGGCGGTCGAGATGGCGAGCGTGCCGTCTTACGTACTGGCCGGTCAACAGAAGACTCGGCGTACCAGTAGTGAAGCCGCGCTGAAGTATTCGATTTATGGTGCCGGTGCCGCGGGCATCATGTTGTACGGCATCAGCTTGCTCACCGGTATCCTCAACACGGCACACCTGCCCACGATGGCGGTGCAGCTCTATGAGTTGATGCCGGTGCTACCGGCCGGGCAAATCATGGTCCTGGCGCTCGGCGGTTTGATGATGATGGTCGGACTGGCATTCAAGCTATCGGCGGTTCCGTTTCATTTTTGGTGTCCGGATGTCTTTGAAGGAGCCAGCGCCGAGGTGGACGCTTTCTTGTCCGTGGCTTCCAAGGCCGGTGCCTTAGCGCTATTGGTCCGAGTCGTCATCGGTTTGGGCGTCGTGCCGGCGGATCGAGTCTTGGAGACCGGTGTGGCAGTTACGCAGACGACCCACGTCGCCGCGATGGCCGTCGAGACGTTGCCTACGCAGGCCGTGGATGCCGCCGCCATCGACGATCCCTCGCCCGCGGCGTCGCCCTACGGCAACGATCCTTTGGCCCCCGTGCGGCAATTCATTGCGCTGGTCGTGGGTGTGATCGCTTTGATTACCTGTACGTTTGGCAATCTGGCCGCTTACGGACAAACCAACATCAAACGTTTGATGGCCTATTCGACGATCGCCCATGCGGGTTACATGATGTTGGCGATACCGGCAGCGATTGCGGCGGTCAACTCGAGTCCCGAAGTGGCGGCGGAGTGCGATTGCTGGCCTGGCTCTGTACATCGCCGTCTATCTACTGATGAATCTAGGTGCCTTCGCGATTATCGCCTTTTATCGGAACGCCCTGGGAAGCGAAGAGATTGCCGTGTACTCGGGCTTGGTGCGTCGATCGCCGGTCATGGTCGTCATGTTTTCCCTGATCTTGTTTAGTCTGGTCGGCCTGCCGCCGTTGGCGGGATTCCTCGGCAAGTTTGCCATTTTCGCGTCGCTCACTGAGGCGTGGAAACAGACGGGGAACGGCTACCTATTGGTATTGCTCATCGTCGGCGGGCTAAACACGGCCATCAGCCTGTTTTACTACCTGCGCGTAGTAAAAGTCATGACGTTCGATCCCGAACTCGATTCCAGTCCTGCGGCGACGTCTGTCCCGTTTCTGGCCGCGACGTTCGTGGCGATTTTGGTCGTGCCGATCGCAACGCTGTTGGTCTACGCCAACACGCTAAACGAATTGACGCAAGCGGCGGCCCGGCAATTGTTCTAGGGGAGCGGGAATGGCAGAGCGGACGACGCTGGATGTTTTGAATCGATTGCTGGCGCTACATTCTCGATCGTTGCCAATATATTTGGCCAGCGCGCTCTCCGTGGTTTCCCCAGCCCGACTCCGAGGCTGAGGCCGTGCTGCGGCATGTCGCCCAAGACCAGCAGTTGATGGCCGATCGCATTGGGGCCGTCATCTTGGATTTGGGAGGTCCGGTGGCGTCATCTGAGTTTCCGATGGAATTCACCGACTTGCATGACCTCTCGATTGACTATTTGATACCGCAAATCGTGTCACGTCAGCAGAGCGAGATCGAGGTGATGCGTCAGTGCCTCGAGTCGCTCCAAGATGCACCTGCCGCTCGAGCCATTGCCGAAGAGGCCCTGGGCGCGGCCCAAGGACATCTGGATAGTCTCGACGAGTTGTCGGCGACGGGCGTCTGAGACGTCGGCGAACTGCGGCCACACCGCCGTCGGGTATCGTCTTTAACTTCGGCAACATCTTCCGTTGCACCGGCCAACCGCCGCAAAGAAAAGAGGACCGATGATGGAATGGGTCGACACGCATGCGCATCTGGATGACGCTCGCCTGATGCCGGAATTGGATCAGTTCCTGGAGCAAGCGCGGCGTGCGGGCGTGGTGAGAGTGATTGCCGTGGGCACGACGGCTGACACAAGTCTTGCCTGCGTTTCGCTGTCGCAACAGTATCCGATGGTTGCGGCTGCCGTGGGCATTCAGCCAAACTACTGCGGCGAAGCACAGCCGGACGATTGGCAGCAAATCGAACATCTTGTAAAGCAGCCGGGTGTTGTGGCGATCGGGGAAACCGGCCTCGACCGTTACTGGGACGATGCTCCCTTTGACGTGCAGCAAGACTATTTTGACCGCCACTTGCGGTTGTCGCAGCAGACGGGATTGCCGTTCATCGTGCACATGCGGGATTGCCAAGAAGACGTATTGGTCATGTTGCATGACGCACATCGGCGCGGTCCCCTCCGCGGCGTGATGCACTCGTACACCGGCGACCTGGCGGGGGCCATGGAATGCGTCGCGTTGGGTTTGTATATCAGCTTTGCCGGCATGGTGACGTACAAAAAGTCCGGCGACCTCCGTGATGTCGCTTGCCAGGTACCCGCCGAACGCCTGCTTGTCGAAACCGATTCGCCCTATCTGTCACCTGAACCACATCGTGGCATGCGACCGAATCACCCCGCGCTAATGGTGCACACGGCTCAGTGCTTGGCGCAGGTCCGTGATGTGTCGCTGTCCGAGTTTGCGGCAATCACGCGACAAAACACGCGCGATCTGTTTAACGTTTGATATTGGGTTAGGGCGAGGCGTCGTGAGAATCCGTCGATTGAGTCGATGGTGCCAGGGGCGATGTTGATGTTGCCGGCTGAGTGCGGGCATCGGTGGATGACTCGATCGGCGGCAGATGTTTTAATAGGCTTAGCAGGTCGCTGTCCGTTGTAAGGATCAAGCGTGTGTCACTCGTAATGCCTTGCTCGTACACCTCCAAAAGCCGCACGAATCGGTAGAAATCTCCTGTTTCCTGGATGGCCGTCGCGTATTTGCGGATCACTTCTGCATCAACGTCACCTCGAATTTCGTTCGCTTTGCGCTGTCCTTCGCCTTCGATGCGTTCGACGTTGGCCTTGGCCAAATTAACAATCTCCTGCTTCATCCGCTCGCCCTGATTCACATTGAGGGCAGCAATGGCCTGGCGTTCGGCAATCCATCGGTCGAAAGTCTTCTTCTGCACGCTTTCGACGAACTCGATACGTGAAATGCCTAAATCGACCAGTTCGATGCCGCGTCCCTGGCCACCCTCGGCTTTACTCGTCAACCGTCGCCGCGCCTCGGTCTGGATTTTCTCCAGAATCGCTGGTCGACCAAACTGAATCTGCGTTTGCACGACGCGCTCTTCCTCCAAGTCGTTCGCCTGGCCGATCAGATTGGCCGCATCGACGCTCATAGTGCCTGACATCGTCAGAGGACGGTCCGTGCTGCGGACAAATTCTGCCAGGTCGTATTGCGTGATCACGTCGCGGATTGCACCTCGCACGAATTCAGACACGCGGCGTTCCGCCTCGTCCATCGTGACGAGCGTCTGGACGAAGATGCGCGGCTCTTTGACTCGCCACACGGCCCAAGGCACGATCTCGATTTTCTTGTCGTCTTTTGTGGGCAAATCCGACAACGGGTTGTGCGCTTCATCGCCCCAGAATTGTTGAGTGCTCGGCAGCTTCACCACGTTCTGAACGATCGGCAGTTTGAAGTAGACCCCGGGACTTGTGCGTTCCGCGACCGGCTTGCCAAACTGCAGTACCACCGCCAGTTCACGCTGGTCGACGACATATAGCGTCATCGGCAAAACGATCAACAGCAGAACGAGCAAGGCGGCAATCGCTGCCCAAATCATCGTGGGATGCTTCGTGGACGTCATGTTTTCCCTCGTTATTTAACTTGTCTTGTGTCCGCCAGAGCGATGCACGCATCAACCGTCCTGTCGGTCGATGGCGGTCCGCGATACGATGCCGATCTCCATCTTCTATCGTCTCACGAACTACGGAGAGCTCGCTTCCGCGCCGCCATTTAAATCGAGCATCGGTAATAGGCTGCGAAGATCTGCATCTAACACGGTCTTCGGTCCACTGTTCAACAACACGCTCTCCATGGCTTCCAGATAGAGCCGTTGACGCGTGATGTCAGGGGCTTGCTTGTACGCGTCATGCTTTGCACGCAATGCGGCGATCTCCCCATCCGTCTCGGCACGCGTCCGTGCGGCATAACCTTCTGCTTCACGCACAAAACGATTGCGAGTCGCTTCCGCCTGAGGAATTAACTGATTCCGCTCGCGGTTGGCTTCGTTCACCAATTGATCTCGCTGTTGGATCGATTCATTTACGGCATCAAACGCAGGCTTAACCCGCTCGGGCGGTGTCACGCGTTGCATTTGCACGGCGACGACGCGAATGCCGCAGTTGTAATCGGCCAATTTACTCTGCATTTCGTCCAGCGCGGCCAGACCGATTTCTTCCCGTTTGCCCGTCAGCAATTCGTCGGCCGAATAATCACCGACGACTCGATTCATTGCGCTACGGGCTACCGCCTGAATCGTCGCCTCGACATCGTCGGTGGCCAGGCTGAACAGATACTTCTCGGGGTCTACGACCCGCCATACGACGTTCCATTCGACCACTCCCGCGTACAAATCGCCGGTCAGGATCAGCGGCTCATTTTGTGACGAACGAATGTTCTGCATCTGCTCGCCACGACCGGCTGAGCTCAGGCCGTAGGGCAGGGCAAGGCTGTTTTCGTCGACTCGGACCTGAACGGACTTGTCAATCAGCGGTAATTTGAAATGCAGCCCCGGTCCGAGAATGCTGTGGAGTTTGCCAAAACGTAAAACGACCGCCTTCTCGTAGGCTTCCACCGTAAAGTAGGCCATCGAGACGCCGATGCCCACGACGGCACCCACAACCAGTAGGATGGCCAGCGGCCACCAATGGCGTCCCGGCAGTTCCCCGAATTTGGGAAATGATCGTCCTCCAAAATAATCCTGCTCCGCCATCGTTTTCCGTCCTTCCTCAACAATCTAAGCACTCGTCATCAACCGTGGGTCATGTTGGCCGATGGTCCAACACTTTATGGCATTATTTCCGCCCACGGGTCTTTTTCGAGGCGAAAAATCGACATCGACGAGGGTTGCACCCGTTCTGGACAGTTGTGGGCCTTGTGTGCGAACTGGCAGACACTACAATCCGACACCAAATAAACGCCGGAATCGTATGGTTATAGTTCAAATCGAAGCGGAGATGGCGTCCCCGCGAGTTTGCGGTACTTTGCCGGGGAAATTCTTGCTGGCGAGAGCGATTGGAGTGCCGTGGTCAGCACGAATCGTTGTCGAGCGGGATTGGATTTCTGTGCGGTGGACTACGACGTCTATGATTACGACGTCTATCATAAAGACCCGTTGTCCTTGGTGATGGACGCTTCCTGGCAGTTAATTTTGCAGCCGTGGTCACTATCGAACGCCATGCCCCATAATATCGTATTTCACTCTGAGCTTGTCGAAGCGACGGCCTTTATTGCTCACAATGCCACCGTTTTAGGCGACGTGCGCGTGGGCACTGATGCCAGTATCTGGTTCGGTTGCGTAATACGAGGTGACACCGAGGGCGTTCGAATTGGAGCCCAAACGAACATTCAGGACCTGAGTGTACTGCATGCTGACCCGGGTTGTCCCTGCATTTTGGGTGCCCGGGTAACCGTGGGCCACGCGGCCGTTGTGCACGGTGCAACGGTCGAGGATGACGTGATGATTGGCATGCGGGCCGTTGTGTTGAATGGTGCGACGATTGGCACGGGCAGTGTGATTGCCGCCGGGTGTGTCGTCCCCGAAGGCCTGACCGTGCCGCCTCGTAGCCTGCTGATGGGTGTGCCCGGCAAAGTTAAATGCGAAACCAGCGCGGCGATGCAGGCAAGGATTCTGCAAGCCGCGCAGCACTACGTCGATTTAGTGCGCGAATATCGTGAGAGACAATAACGGTGCTGCAAGCGACCGTAGTTACTTGCCGGTCCAGGGGATGGCCAATTGGTCGACGACGGGACTCACGCTCTGCTGATGAACAGCGATAATGTCTTGAAGCTGCTGCACGATCTCCGGGTGCTGTGCCGCCACGTCAAACCTTTCGCTTGGGTCCCGTTCGACGTTGTACAACAAGGGAGGTGTTTCCTTGTGAGGTGGACGCCCGTAATTGATGGGATCTCGCGTCAGCAGGTGAAGCTTGAATGGACCATGGCGTACGGCATGTAGAACTCCCCGCGTGTAGAAAAACATCGTCTCTCGCGGACTGCTGCCGTGTCCCAAAAGGGCGGGCGAGAGGTCGAGACTGTCGAGCGTACGATCTGTGGGAAGCTCTGCTCCACTCAGCTGGCAGAACGTTGCCAATAGGTCGAGCGTACTGCCAATTTGATCGACGACCGAGCCGGCTGGTATCTTGCCCGGCCAGCGGAATACGGTCGGCACTCGCATGCCGCCTTCGAACGTCGTCCCTTTGCCCGCTCGCAAAAGTCCTGCGCTGCCGCCATTGAGCTTCTGAGATAACCAGGGCCCATTGTCACTGGTGAATACCACCAGCGTACGATCATCACAACCGCATTCACGAATCGCTTGAAGTACTTCCCCGACCGAGTTGTCAATTTCCTGGACAACGTCGCCGTAGAGCCCGCGCGAGCTTGTATTGCGATAGGCCTCCGAAACGTGTAGCGGCACATGCGGCATATTGTGAGGCAGGTATAAGAAAAACGGCCGATCCCTATTCTGCCGAATAAACTTCACCGCTTCGTCTGTATATCGTCGCGTGATAGTCGATTGATCGACGGGTCTTTCGATGACGCGATCGCCGCGCATCAGCGGGCAGCCGCCGCCTGCGTGCATATCATTCGAATAGGGGATCCCGAAATACTGATCGAATCCCTGCGTCATCGGCAAGTACTCAGGGCGATGCCCCAAGTGCCACTTTCCGATACACGCGGTCACATAACCAACTTGCTGCAGGCATTCGGCAATCGTCACTTCTGATGGGAGTAATCCACCTCCGGAATCGGGGAACAACACGACGCGCTGTGGAGACGTCATGCCATTGCGAATCGGCAAGCGACCTGTCAGTAGACCGGCACGACTGGGAGTGCAGACAGGGGCGGCGACATAAAAACTTGTCCATTTCTGTCCTTCGGCCACCATGTTGTCCAGATGAGGAGTGTGGATCGTCGGATGACCATAACAGCTCAAATCGCCGTATCCTAGGTCGTCGCAGAAAATGATGACGAAGTTGGGGGCGTCTGAGCCTTCCTGAGCGACGCAGTTGCCCATGATGAGTGCGAACAGCGTCAACGTAACGGTCGTGAATCGAAGGAGCGGATGTTTAGATGTCATGGACGCGGAGGCGCCGAGGATGCGCGGAGGATTGCTGCAGTCGAAGGTGTGCTGGCCGAACTCCGAGGAACAAGTTCCTGTTGTCGAGTTTTCCATGATTCGCGATTCTCTCTGGTTGCGATCGTTCTTTCGTTGTCACCAACAAAAAACCTGCGCCTCCTCCGCGTCTATTGGGCTCGCGACGTTCGAAAATCAAGGCGCCCACCAATCGTCCAGTCGTGATAGCAGCCGCGCGACGACCTCCGCGTTCTCTTTGGACACATCCGTTTGCTCGTAGGGATCCGCGAGCAGATCATATAATTCCGGCGTCACTGGCCCCATCCGCTGTGGGTTGGCAGCAATCAACTTCCAAGGCATTTCGATAACCCACCGGTATCGCAGGCTTCGCGCGGGCACATCACAATCGACGATGTCGTGTTCAAAGATCTCTCCGAAAATCGCGGAACGTGCGTCAATCTCCGCATCGTTCATCAGGTCCACACCTGGCATCTCGCCGGTCGGTTGCAGGCCGCAGGCACGAAGAATTGTGGGCGCCAAGTCGAGGCTACTGACCGGGCGGCGGTCATCCATACGTGGTGACACGACTCCCGGGTAGCGGATCATAATCGGCGTTCTGAGCCCTCCTTCATTGGGCGAGCGTTTCGAGCGAGGGGCGTAAGCTGAGCGATCTGCTAGGTTGATCCAGCCATTGTCGGTGACGTACACCACCAATGTGTTTTCGCGCAAACCTTGATCGTCCAGGAACTGCAGTAATTCACCACACGTTTCGTCAAACCAATGGCACATGGCCCAGTATTTGGCGATGGGCAGCGTGGCAGCCTTGTCTCGATACCGTGTCAGCAGTCGTTCCGGAGGGTTGTGGGGTGCATGGGGCAAGAACGGAGCGTACCAGACGAAGAACGGCTTTTGGTCTTGCTCAGCGTTACGAATGAAGTCGAAGACGGGCTGCAGCCCCTGACGGCCGATCGTTAGTCCATCGTCGCCGTGTCGGCCACCGGGTTGAGGGAAACCTCGCGTCATTCCGTGGGTGAATCCCCCACGCGTGTAGTCTCCTTCCCACCATTTGCCAGACTGATGCGATAGGTAGCCTTCGCCGCCCAATAATCTCGGCAGTGTAGGCACGGCGTCGATATGCCGAATCAGTTGGTGACGCAGCGCCTGATATGCCGGCTCACGTTGCGATGCCGCAGGCGTTTGTCCAGGCAGCGGAGCAGGGTCGTTGCCAACAATCTTGTGCTGATGAGGATAGAGCCCTGTAATAATCGATGCCAGGCTAGGGCGGCAAAGGCTGGAGGGGACGTAACCTCGTGTGAACGTCAGACTTTCCGTCGCCAGCCGATCCAAATTAGGTGTCTGGATGTACGGGTGTCCCATGAAGCCATAGTCCGTCCAGCCTTGATCGTCGGAAATAATCAGCACAACGTTCGGCGCCGGACGCGCGTATATCTTACTTGTCCCAACGAGGCCCGCGGTGGCTAAGACCAGCCAGGCAAGCACGGCACTTCGCCGCGCATTGCAATAGAAACGTATGCGCTCATTCGTGCCGCGAATATCGCAAAACAAACGACGTTGGACGTCCCACTTGACGAGCGGATACCAGGGCCGCTGCGGAACGATGGTGCGGCGGTAGGGAGGCTGGGGGGCTTGATGAGCGATTGTGTGAGATCGTGGAATTCGGGACACTAGCGTTACCTCCCTGTGAATGCCGTGGGGCCAAAAACTGGGCGACGTCGCATCGCCCGTCCAGGCACACGAGGAGCTCGTCGGGACGAGCAACCTGCCTCGCGACATTCCAAAACGAATCGTCGTGTACATCGAAGGCTGCAACTTCTTTGTCGGACAAGGCGTAGTTTACCTGCCCACGTTGCCAAGTCAACGCAGGGCCCCGATGGCCTCCGTTGAAGTGCGAAAATACGATCCCCACTGCCGATCGGCTGGAATCCTGCCAGATTGGATTCAAGGGGGACGCAGACGTAAAACAACGAAAAGGGAATTAGTGCGGCGTTTCACTGGGTGACATTGCCAACGGAGCTACGGTTAGAAAAAATACACGGTGCGATTAGATGCGGGAAAACTCGAGGACCAGCATGGTACAAGAATTGAAACGGAATCCTACGCGAGCGGTGCGGATCGGTACGCGTCACGATCGGTGCGGGGCAGCCGATTGCTGTCCAAAGCATGACGGCCACGCATACGCAAGACATCGAGGCGACGGTGGCAGCAGGTCGAAGCCCTGCACGCTGCCGGGGCGGACGTCGTTCGCATTGCCGTCGACAGCACAGGCCGATGCCGCGGCGCTCGCCGAGATTCGCCGACAGACCAAGCCAATCTATCGGTCGATCTGCAGGAGAATTACCGATTGGCGGAGCTCGTCGCGCCGTACGTTGACAAGCTGCGGTACAACCCGGGCCACCTATATCACCACGAACGCGAGAAGCCTTGGCAGGACAAAGGTTCGGTACTTGGCGGATATCGCCGCCGCATCACAATGTGCGATTCGCGTCGGCGTGAATTGTGGCAGTGTCGATCCCAGCCAAGAAGGACAAGTACCCTGTCGACGACTCGATTTCGCCGATGCTCGAGAGCGCGCTGGAGCACTGTGCGTTGTTGGACACGCTGGGGTTCACGCGTTATTGCGTCTCGCTGAAAGACTCCGATCCCCGCAAAGTGATCGAAGTCAACCAGCGGTTTGCCGAGCAGCGACCCGACGTGCCGTTACATCTGGGCGTCACGGAAGCGGGTTTGCCGCCGGACGGCATCATCAAAACTCGCATTGCTTTTGAGCAGCTGATCAGCCGCGGCATTGGTGATACGATTCGCGTGTCGTTGACGGTGCCCAACGATCGCAAGCCCGAGGAGATTGCGGCCGGGCCGGCAGATTCTGGCCGACATCGCTGCCGGGACGCGTGCGGACGGTCGTCGATTTCGGCTCGATACGTTGAACATCATTAGCTTGTCCCAGTTGCTCACGAGTCGAGAACGAGGCCTTCATCGATCTGGCGGCACAGGTGAAAGAAATGACGAGATACGCCGAAGATCACGCGATCACGATTGCCGTGATGGGTTGTCGTGTCAACGGGCCGGGCGAGACGGACGATGCCGATTTGGGGCTGTGGTGCGGGCCCACGCACGTAAATCTGAAGCGAGGTCCCGTCTCGCTCGGCAGCCTTCCCGTACGACGAAATCCTGGGCGCTTGAAAACCGAACTCGATCTGCTAATCGACGCCAAACAACGAGCTTAAAAGGAACGCATGCGGATTCAACTCATCGATGCTCGTTTGGCCCTGCGCAACTCCACGACGCGTCTACCATTTCGCTATGGTTCCGCATGCTTGACCTGGTGCCCGCAAGCGGTCATGCGAGCGGAGTTGGCCATCGATGGCGCTCGGCAATTCGGCTACAGCGGCGACTGCCTTCCACCCAGCTGGTTTGATAAGACGCCCGGAAAAGACTATTCGCAGCAGATCGATGACATGCTGGCCGTGATTGACGTGGCCGGAGAAGTGTTTCGCGGTCGATTCGAGCGTCCCACGGAGTTCTTTCTAGGTTGGTACGAAGCACAGGCAGAAGTCCACCGTCAGGCCGCTTCGGCGCGTGGCCAGGGCTGTTGGCAAGTCTTGGAAACAGCCTAGTTGAGCGAGCGATGATCGACGCGATCGCTCGTAGTCAGCACATGACGTTTTTTCAGTTGATCCAAAAAAACGTGCTTCAACTTGATCCGACTCTCGTCGACAGTCAACTCACCAACGTCACGCCCGCCGATTGGTTGCCCCCCTGCGCCGCGAGCGTCGATTTATGTTCGACACACCGTGGGGCTATCGGATCCCATCACGGCTGCTGATATTCCACCGGATGAGCGATTGGATGATGGCCAACCGCAATCGTTGGAGCAGTATTTGAAGGAGACTGGAATACGGTATCTCAAAATCAAAGTCTGCAATCGCCTGCCAGACGATGTTGCTGCGCCTGCAAACCATCGCCCGTGTTGTCGAACAATACCGGCAGGCCGATTATCAAGTCACCCTGGACGGCAATGAACAGTACCGACACGGGGACGAATTCGATGCGTTGGTCGAAGCGATCGAGGCGGCCCCATCGCTGCAGCGACTGTGGCAGAATACGTTGTTGATCGAACAACCGTTGGCTCGCGACATCGCCTTACAGCCGGAACACACGGCGGGAATCCGCCGGCTGTCGCGGGAAAAGCCGGTCATCATCGACGAATCGGATCAGTCGCTCTCCAGCTACCTCCAGGCCATTGAGCTGGGATATCGCGGCGTCAGCAGCAAGAATTGCAAGGGCCCGCTCAAGAGTCTATTCAACGCCGGGACAACGTGGCGACTGAACCGAAATCGCACAGGCGCTGACGACACGGAGTCGCCGGCGTATGTGATGAGCGGCGAGGATTTGTGTTGCGTGGGCACCATTCCTGTGCAATCCGACCTCTGCTTGGCCGCGACACTCGGACTGACACACGTTGAACGAAATGGTCATCATTATCATCTGGGACTGTCCTACTTGCCCCCTGACCAGCAGGATGCCGCGCTGGCCCATCATCCCGATCTCTACGTACGCGATCGCGGCATCGTGCGCCCCGTGATTCACGACGGGCAATTCCGCATCGCCTCGTTGCAATGCATCGGATTCGGCTTCACGCCCTAGATCGGGATTCAATCGGAGTACCTATGCGGATGATACGTACGACAGTAGTTGGCAGCTACCCGGTGCCCATGTGGCTACGCGTGATCAGCAATCGTGAGAGCCTACGAGATGCGATGTTGGCCGTGCTCAAAACGCAAGAGTTGGCCGGAATCGATGTCGTAGCGGACGGTGAACTCTACCGTTGGGACGTCAATCATGCGGAAACCAATGGCATGATCGACTACTTCTTGCGGCCGTTAGAAGGCATTCAGTCGGAACTCTCCCATGCACAATTGCAGATGTGGCGACGCAGGATGCGACTCGCTTTCGCGCGAAGCCGCCAGGCATCTGTGTGGGGCCGATCGGTGCCGGTCAACTCGATCTGTGGGCCGACTACCAGCTCTATCGCGAACTGACTCGTCTGCCAAAGAAGTTCACCGTGACCAGTCCCTATATGCTGGCCAGGACGATTGCCGATGTGTATTACCAGGACCGCGCCGCCTTGGTGATGGCCTTGGCCGATGTCCTCAAAGAACAATTGATTGGGATCGATGCCGATGTGATTCAAGTGGACGAGGCGAATCTGCCTGGCAATCCAGTCGATGCGCCCCTGGCCGCGCAGGCGATCAACCGCGTTCTAGAGGGTGTTCAAGGGACCCGCGCGTGCACCTGTGCTTTGGCAACTATGGAGGTCAAACGATCCAACGCGGCACCTACGAGCGGTTAGTCGGCTTCTTAAATGCCTTGCAGGTGGACCATATCGTTGTGGAGATGGCACGACGGTCTGCCGATGAACTCACGGTGTTGCGCGAAGTGGATCCGCGGATCGGCTTAGGATTGGGGGTGATTGACATCAAAGACAACGAGGTAGAATCGCCAACCACGGTGGCACAACGCATCGAACGCGCCGCGCAGGTCGTGGGTGCGGATCGGCTGTGCTACGTTCATCCCGATTGCGGATTCTGGATGCTGCCGAGGAGCGTTGCCGATGCCAAAATGCAGTCCCTTGTGCAAGGCCGTGATCTCTACCAAGGCGGTCCGCCAGCGAGGAGCGAAGGTTGAGGTGGCCGCTCAGCCTGCCCTCATTTCGCCTTACGTCAAGCACTTGCAGAACGTGACGCCCTTGCGCAACTCGATGAAACTCAGGCGCTTTCAGTAAGCGACGGCCTGCCTCATTTTCGCCAAACGTTTGCGTCTCAATTCGATGAATCCCCGAGTTTTCTAGGTGCTTGAGCGATTCGGAGGCCAGGAAGAGACCGAGGCCTTGGCGTCGCAGGGGTTCGGCGATCTGCATGTTGATCAGGCCCATACCACCCGACTGGTGGCGCGTTGACAACGGTCCCATGTCCCAGAAAGTGATTTGCCCGCACGGCTGATTGGTGGCTTTGGGCGCCAGCAAGAAGCGGATGCGGTCGGCGGGGCCGAAGACACAGGCGTTCCACCAACTGAGATCCGTGGGGTTGACCTGAGGAATTAATCGATATTGGCGGCGGTGCTGCAGTAGCTGACGGTCGACCGGAGGTCGATAGCGATGCAGACTCCGCTCGAACGCCACGCACCGTGCACACTCTTCGTAACCTTCGGCGCGGACGAGCGATTCTATTTCCGTGTCGGTTGCCAAGACGCCGGGCAAATCGCTACCGCCGCATAACCCCAGATAGAACGGGCTGAAGGGGAACGTGCCACCCACTCGAAACTCCCGCGTCTCCACGTTGCCGCAAATAGTCTTCGCTGCGATGAAGCAGTTCCTGGGCGATGTCGATACGCTGGGGATGCTGCCGGACCAACAGCATACAGATCAGGCCGACGTCGGTCGCCAAGTCGTTGCCGGCTGCGTTGGGACCGAAACCACCATGCGAAAAGCCCAGCACTTGCCCCTGTTCTTCCGCCACAATCAGCCCCTGCCGATCGAAGTACGGCTTGGACAACACAAACATCTCGAGCAGCAGGTTCGAGATAGGCTGCATCAAGCCTCGGCCTGGCGGTTGTTCACGCCAGACTCGTAACAATGCCGGCGGATCGCAATTGAGGAATGGACGGTATTGAATCACTGAGGGGGGGCTTTCCAGCGAGACCGGGACGAGCTCATGACGGTTCCGCAGCTGCCATCCTTGCGCTCAAGTCTCTCAACACACATTACGACCACGATTCCTCAAGATCCCGGCGACGCACCAATACTCGATTCTCTTCGACCCGCACGGCGATCCGCGGCTGACAGATCGTGGGCGTAATCTGGTTCTCGCCACTGCGGACGTCAAACTGCCAACCGTGCCAGGGACAAGTCACAATGTGCCCGCAAAGCGTCCCTTTGCCAAGTGGTCCCCCCTGATGCGGGCAGACCCCGTCCAAGGCATGGAACTCCCCGCCGACATTGAATAAGGCGATCATCCGTCCCGCCACCACCACTTCGATGCACTCTCCAGGGGGGCAGTCGCTCACCTGCGTCAACAGAATGTCGTCACTGGGACTCATCCACGGGACCTTGCGGGAAAACCGTTCACCTTGAGGCACGCCGCCGGTTAGGACTCCACGCTTCGTCGCCCGGCTCTCTTCAGCGTACGCTTGCGGCGGCTTAATTGCCATGCCGGTTTGTTCTTCCAGCGATTATGCAACCACCAATACTGTTCGGGATAACGCCGAATGACGTGCTCCAACTGATCGTTGTACCATTGCGTGAGCGGTTTTACGCCGGAAATGTCGTCCGTCAGGGGATCGAATACGGCGGACACGCCGATGCGAAACTGCATGGGCCTGACCCGCACCGTGTAGGCCAACAGCATGGGGGCTCGGTTGACCAGAGAGAACAACGCGACGGCCTTGTGGCACGATGCGGGCCGTCCGAAGAAATCGACCCAGCACCCTTTCGGGCCGGCGGATTGATCGCCCAATAAGATCATGGTACCACCCGACTGTAGAATCGCATCCAGCTGTTTCGCACTGCCTCGCTTTGGCAACATGTACTGTCCCGTGGCCTCCCGAAACCGGGTGACGAAGCGATGCAGATACAGATTGTCCAAGGGACGGGCGACGGTGTAGGTCGGAAAGCCCAGCAGACCGGCAGTAATGCCCCCGACTTCGAAGTTGCCAAAATGTCCGGACACCACCACGATCGGCCTCGGACTCAGTAGCTGACGTAGGAAAACTTCAATATCGTGGTCCGAGACCAAAACGTGCTGGCGCCAATTGGTGTCACGCAGCTTTCGCGGCACTTGTGACAGTTCGCAGATCATCAACATCAGATGAGCCCACATGTCCAGCGCCAGCCGCCGCCGCTGGGCCGCGGATTGCTGCGGGAAGGCGTGGGTCAGGTTCTGGTCGATGGTCCCGCGGCGGATCTTGAGCACATCGTAAGCCAGATAGGCGATCGCCTGCGAGAGTGTTTCACAGGCCTCAATTGGCAGCGCCTGCAGGACACAGATTACGACTCGCACGACCAGGTAGACCAGCCATTGCTTTTGCTTATCCATTGCAGCGATCCGAGAGTCGCCCAGCGTCCGAGAGAAGAACGAGCGGCATGCCGGCCGTGAACCGACCGACGTGACTTCGGGCTCACGTCGGGGCCGGCCGCTCTACCGCGAGTTTACAGTTTGACCATGCGACCCGTCTGCGCGGCTTTGTAGATGCCGGCGATAATTTCGACCGATCGCCGACCTTCGTAGCCGTCGATCAACGGTTGGTCGCCCCGTTTGATTGCCTTCAGTACGTCGGCGAATTGGGCGGCATGCCCATGGTGCCCGATAGCCGATGGGTCGGCGGCCCCACCGCCCGTTTTTGTCTTGCCTGCCATGCGATCTTTGAGCACCGCGTCGGCTTTCGTTTGCCGCGCGAAGTCCCAGACTTTGATGTCTTCCTCTTCCAAAACGGCCGATCCTTCCGAGCCGTGGATCTCGATCCGTTTCAAGTAGCCGGGAAAGACGGCCGTCGAGGCTTCGACGACGCCCAAGGCCCCGTTGGCGAAACGGAGGCTGGCCACCGCCACATCCTCCACTTCGATGTTTTTGTGGGCCAGCGTTGCGGTGTGAGCAAGGATCGCATCGACCGGTCCCATCAACCACGTCAGCAGATCGACACTGTGGATCGCCTGATTCATTAGGCGCCCCCACCGTCTAGCTTCCAGGTGCCCCGCCAAGCACCGCTATCGTAGTACTCCTGCGTCCGATACCATTTGACGTACGCATCTCCCATGGTCAGCCGGCCAAATCGCCCCTTGTCAATGGCTTTCTTAATCAGCTGCGACGATTCATGAAAGCGCGAGGGGAAGATGGTCGAGAGCACGACGCCCTGCTTTTCACATTCGCGGATCACGCGATCGCAGTGCGCGACCGTGATCTCCAACGGCTTTTCTACGATCACATGTTTCCCCGCGCGGGCTGCCGCTAAGGCCGGTTCCAGATGGGCGCCGCTGGGAGTACAGATCGTGACGACGTCGACCTGATCGTCAGCCAACATGTCCTTGAGGGAATCATAAGGACGACAGCCGGTGGCTTTGGCCAACCTTGCCGCGGCGGGCGCGTAGGAATCGTAACAAGCGACCAGCTTGGCGGAACGTGTGTCCGCGATGGCTTTGGCATGAAAATTAGCGATCATGCCGCATCCAATGACTCCGAATCCGAATGCCATGCTGCTGTCCTTCTCTCTCAAACGAACGTGGGGCCCTCATCCGGGCGCGAATGGCACCCGGCAAAACACCGTACAAGTCGCAGATTATAGTCCGATTCTTAGGGGCTCGGACAGTGCGGAGTCAAACGCTTGGGCCGACATTCCGTTGTGGTGAGCGGTCACCTACGGCCGATTCTCCAGGATGGCCATCGCCAATTGCGCGACAGCAGTCAGGTTCACCAGGAAATGCACGACCATGGATGGCAGGACACGGTGCGTCCGCTGATACAGGTAACCCAGCCCCAGCGCGAGTACAAACAGCGAGATGGCGCGGGCCCTTGACCAAAACCGCGCCAGTGCGAAAGCCAACGCACTACCGCTGATCGCCAGCATTCGGGCCAGGGGCTGCTGGGGTAAGCCCGGTGGTGGACGGCAGGCAGAGGCGGTTTCCGTCGTTGCAGCCTCGTCCTGTCCCTGCCGCGCGTCGTCCGAAAGCGATTCAAGGCTCGGGCTATGGTACGGATTCTCTGCACGCTCCGCCGCGGCGGCCCATGTCGCTGTCGTAGGCGTGAAGGAACCGGGCGAGGCGGGAGGCTGCGGCGGCATACTCGGCTCGTTCGAGGCCATCGGTTGATTGTCCCGCGTCTCGTCGGATAGGGCATCGTTGGACGGCATCGGCAATGCGCGCGACCATTCCCGCCGCGCAAGTCTTCGTTCCAGCCAACCCTGCAACAGGACACGAAAGAAGTACTCTTCTACTAACGGCGCGACGACTAAGGCTGCCAGACCGATCGGCCAAAGGTACGCCAGCTTAGGGTCATTCATGATCAGATCGATGAACGGATGCGTTTCGTCGGTCGGAAACGCTTTCTGAGCGATAAAATGAATCGACAAGACCGGGACGATCAACATCACAAACGCGATCAAGCCTAATCCGCAATCACGCTGCCATCTGTTTGGGTCCCAACCTAAATCACGCAGACTCGCCCCAGAACGCCAGCGACAGACGATCACGGCAACCGCCCAAGTCACGATACTCGAGGCCGAAAACGTGAGCAGCACGTAGACCTGCTGGCCCGGTGACAGATCCGCGAGGTCCCAGTTTCCTTTGGGAAGATCGAGCTGCTTGAGGCATGCCAACTGAGTGATTGTCAAGACCGCAAAACCCACGAAGCCGATCAGCAGCAGATCGACCAGTGACCAGGGCACCGGCCGTCGCGGTTCAAGGTCCAGCAGCGAGTGCCCTTTGAACAAGCGATCGAGCGCCAGCAGCCACAGCAACAAGCTGGCCGGTACGATCACGCAGGCCAGGCCCACCATCGTGTGCTGCGCGAACTCAAACATGTCTTCAACTTGCCTGTGTCGGTGTACCTTGCTTGAGCAACCGGGCAGCGGAAAAAATGTAGCCGATGCCCGAGTAGATGGTGGAGACGACCGCCAGCCAGACAATTAAGTAGGTTACCCAGAGCAGCTGCGGCGATACTTTTGCTACTGAGCTCGGACCTTGGCTCAGCACATACAGACTCAGCGCGACCGCGGCGCATTGAAAGACCATCTTTAACTTGCCGGCCATCTTGGCCGAAAAATCCTGCGCCCTGCTGTTCCAGAAAACTACGCAAAGCCGTCACTAGCAGTTCACGTCCTACGACGACAACGGCCATCCAAGCGGCGATTTGCGAACCCGGTTCGGCTGCCAAAAAAATAAAGGCACCGGAAATCAGGATCTTGTCGGCAAACGGATCGAGGATTCGGCCCAACTGCGTGACCAGGCCGTGCTTACGCGCCAAATATCCGTCCAACCAGTCGGTCAATGCGGCAATCAGAAAAAACAACATCGCCCCTTGGAAATACCTCAAGGGGATCAAGACGAAGACGATCAGCGAAACCACCAATCGCGCAATCGTGATCTGATTGGGAAGGTTCATCGACATCGTAGGGGCTCGACGTACTCCGAATACCGAAACAGCTTACCGCGAGTGAGCGGGCTGGTGGACGGCCGCTCCCACTAGATCGTAGTCTCGGCTGGTCACGATTTCGCAGGGCACGATCTGTCCCGCGTGCAGTCGTTTGCCGGTCACGTAAACCAAACCGTCGACATCGGGCGCGTCGGCCTGCGTACGACCGATCCAAACGTCCCGTTGACCGGCCAGGGGGGTGTCCAGGATCACATCCAGGCAACGTCCAATTTGTTGCTGGTTCCAGGCAAAGGCGATTTCTTGCTGGACCTGCATCAGCCTGTCGCAACGCGCCTCTGGCCACCTGGGGCGGCACCTGGTCCGGTAAGCCGGCCGCCGGCGTGTCGGATTCCAGGGAATAGGTGAAGACGCCGGTGCGCTCAAAACGCTGCTGCTCGACGAACTCCACCAACTCATCAAAGTGTGCATCCGTTTCGCCCGGGAAACCGGTGATGAACGTCGTCCTCAATACGAGGCCTTCGATTCGTTGCCGCAGCTTGTCCAGAAGGGCCTCCGTTTCCGCTCGATTGACTCGCCGCGACATCCGCTTGAGCATCGTGTCGTTGATGTGCTGAAGCGGCATGTCCAAATACGGCACAATCCGCCGGCTCCGGCCAACGTGTCGATCAGGGCATCATCAATGTACATGGGGTAGAAGTACATCAGCCGAATCCACTCCAACCCTTCGACTTGTTCCAGCTGTTGCAGCAGCTCGGCCAGCCGCGGCCGGCCATACAGATCCATCCCGTAATACGTCGTGTCCTGGGCGACCACGATCAGCTCGCGGACCCCGTCGGCCGCCAATTGACGGGCTTCCTCCAACACCTGCTCCAGCGGTTTGGTGACATGCTTGCCTCGCATCTTGGGGATGGCGCAAAACGTACACAGTCGATCGCAACCTTCCGAGATTTTTAAATAGGCAAAATGTTCCGGTGTAATCCGGAGGCGGTCGGTATCGGGTAGGGCGCGAATCGGCGCCGGTTGAAACACCGTGCGTTGTTCCTGCAGGTCGCCGACTAAGCGGTCCGCCACGCGAGTAATCTCTTCCCGACCGAACACGCCCACCAAGTGATCAATGTCAGGGCAGGTGTCCAGCAGCGACTCCTTCTGCCGTTCGGCCAGGCACCCCGATACGATGACTCCTCGCGTCAGCCCCTGCCGTTTGAGGTCCAGCATTTCGTGGATCGCTGCAAAAGATTCCTGCCGCGCCGCTTCGATGAATCCGCACGTATTCACGACCACAAAGTCGGCGCCGCGGGGATCGGCAACCAGCTGATAACCGTCCAGCCGCAACAGTCCCAGCATGCGTTCGCTGTCGACCGTGTTTTTGGGGCAGCCAAGGCTGACAAAGGCGTAAGTCCCCTTGCCGGTAGGGGGTTTGCTAGCGGCCGTATCGTGACTCAAAATGAGGTGTCCCTTGTGGGGGCCAGTGCGACAGCGGCCCGGGCGGACACGCGTGTCAACAACGGAGAAAAAGCGGAAACGGCGGATACCGACGAGACATTCTACGCGGCTCGCGCCACGAGGCCGGCCAAATGCCGGAGTAGGACGCGATTTGCCCGACGGTTAAATCGCCACTCCTCTCATCCTAGCAGACGTACCTTGGACGGACGAGGGGCGAGGTCACAGCCACCGGCTTGCTGGTTCTAGGCCACCGCGAGGCTCTCACCGCCCGTCGCATCCGTCAAGCTGACCAGCAAATGGTCCACCTGAAATGGCTTTCCCAGCACTTCTGTGGCCCCTGCCTCGAACATGGAATCGCATTCGTCGGGGCGTGGAAAGTTCGCCAGGACGACTAGCGAGCGAGGTTGATATTGGCGGGCGAGCTGTCGGATCTGGCGGTGCCAATCTCCGCGATCTAGGACGGCATCGTAGATGACCGCGTCTACCGGCGAGCAGTCGATACCCTGGCCGGGACCGAACGCAAGGTAACGAAGTCCGGCGGACCGGCAGACATCCGCCAGACTCTGACGGCTCAGCCGGCGTTTCACTGCAGATCCCAACCTGACCAGTCCACCGAGGCCAGGGCACGCTGGCGGCCGACTGCCATGCCTCGTCCGAACTCCAAGTCGCTGGCCGCCAACGACACGGCGAGAACGCCCGCGCCGCAATATCACCGGACCTCAGCCAGGGTACGAACTGGTGCAGGTACAGCCGCTGAGCACCCAGCCAAGGGCGACCGCTGCGCGTCTCTCCCTCGATCCAGGGACCCACTACCACAAACAGCTCGGCCAACGGTTGCTGTCGCACTAACTGCTGGAGGTCTCGTTCCGGGAACTCGTTTCGAATCACCGGTGCCACAAAGATGCGTCGGATGGCTGGGTCGCGGTCCAGGGCGACTTTGGCTGCCACCACATTGGGAGCGATCCGCAGCCGACTCGTTGCCTGCAGCTCGGCCAACGCGCGGCGGAATTCGGCACGATCGGCGCGGCCGACAAACAGCGTCGTCACGTCCATCGCAGGACCTTCACGGGAATGGTCGGGCCGATACGCGGCCCGCTGGGTCTAGGTGGTGAAAGGGCGACTAGGCCACGCACCGCTCGGCCTCACAAAACAGTTCGTAGACCGTCTGGGCGTCGTCGGCGTGCCGAACGTCTGGCAGGAATTGATCGTCGCAGATCAAGCGGCTCAACCGGGCGAGTGTGCGCAGGTGACTGCGGTCATCGCAAGAGCAGATTAGCAAAAAAACGTCGGTCAGCCGAGAACTGCCGCCGAAAGGGATGCCTTGGGGAGCGAGTCCCACGGCCAACACCGGTTCGGCGAGGATGTTGGCGAGCGGTCGACGGGGATGCAGCAGCGCCACACCGGTGTCCATCGCGGTGGACTGCAGTTGTTCGCGGGCCCGCACGGCGTCGGCCATCGCTTCGGCGTCCCACAGCACTCCGGTGGCCGCCGCCAATTGGCACATTTCGTTAATCACCGAATTTTTGGTGCGACCTTTGAGTCCAATCCGGATGGTTTCCGGGTGCAGGATGTCGGCGATATAGGTTTCACCGGCCTGAAGGTTGTCGGCACGGGCCAGTGCCCCTTCCACGTGCTGCAATTCGCTGTCTTCTAGCAATCCCATCCGCTCCTCCATCCAATGATGGATTTCAGCGGGCGAAAATCGCCACTTGCCCCCCACGCGCCGCGCCGGAATTCGGTCGCGCAACGCCAGACGCTCAACCTGCTGCGGCGTGATGTGCAGATAACGTGCCAAGCCTTCGATGTCAAAGTCGTTGTCGGCCATTACAGCATCCCGTAGCCGGCCAAGGTTTGCCGCAGTTTCGCCTGACCGGCGTCGTCCAGTGGCGTCATCGGCAGTCGCAAATCACCCGTATCACGTCCCAACATTTGCATCGCTGCCTTAATCGGGATGGGGTTGGTTGCCAACGAGAGTAGGTCGCGGCAGAGCATAAACAGCTTCGTGTGCCATTGTTGTGCGAGCGGCAAGTCGCCGTGAGCAAAGGCTTGCAGCAGGGCGATCATGTCCTGCGGGACAACATTGCCGACGACCGAGATGACCCCTTCCCCTCCCACGGCCAGTAGGGGCAAGGTCATGCTGTCGTCGCCGCTGAGCACTGTCAAATTTGTGGTGGCCAACACCTGCGATGCCTGGTCCATCGAGCCGGTCGCTTCCTTGACCATGGTGATGTTGTCGATCTCCGCCAGCCGGGCAATCGTCTCCGGCTCGATATTCTTCCCCGTACGCCCGGGAATGTTGTAGATGCACAACGGGATCTCGACGGCCTCAGCGACTGCTTTGTAGTGCTGGTAAAAGCCTTCCTGCGTCGGTTTGTTGTAGTAGGGGGCGACCATCAAGGCGGCATCGGCGCCCTCCCTCGCTGCCCAACGCGTCAAGCGGAGCGCTTCGGAAGTACTGTTCGATCCTGTGCCCGGCATCACCTTTACGCGACCCGCCGCAGCCTGGACGACTTCCGAAATGACGCGTTCATGTTCCTCGTGCGTCAGCGTCGGTGATTCGCCGGTCGTGCCCACGGGACAGAGGCCTTTGGTGCCGGCATCGATCTGGAATTGGACCTGTTGTCGCAGCGCGTCCACGTCGACTTGTCCCTCCTTGAAGGGTGTGATCAACGCGACCGACAGCCCCGCAAATTCAGAACCTTTTCTCTCCATGCCACTTCCTTTTTCTTTCAACGACGACGCCCCCGCTAAGCCCACATCATAGGCAAGCTGTCGACCAGGGGCAAAGGGTTACGCGGTGAAGATCGTCATTCATACCAGTGCGTGCGATTTCGCGGAAGCGCACAGCGACAATGCAGGTCAGTTGTCGCTCGAACCGACCGCGTGGGGTTCGACAACACAATGCGCAGCCCCTGGTTCGCGATGGGGCTGATCCTCAGTTGAACCTCTGCCGATGCCGAACACCTGTGGCGGGCCCAGGACACCAAATCGTCCGCTTGTTCGGGACCCTCCGTGAGGGCGAACAACGTGGGCCCCCAACTACTCTGGCCGACCCCACGGATACCACGATGCCGCAGCGCCGCTACCCACGACGCCAATTCAGTACTGGCAAACGGACCGCCTTGATATGCGGCAAAGCACATGCCCGCCTCGTATCCATAGCGATAGACAGCCTCGCCCAAAGCGTCCAGATTCGCAGCGCGGGCGGCGGGCAGCAGTTGCTCCTGAACCAACGTTACCAGCCGTTCGGTAACCGTGCGAGGTACTGGAGGCAAGGTACCGAAGGCACGTTTTTCCGCGTGGCCCGACAGGCCGACTCGCCGCGGAGGACACAATTGGACGACGCGCCAGCGACTGGGCAAGGCAACTCGAGCGGCCAACGGTCCGAGCGATTCGCCGGGTGCCTTGCCACCCTCGAACAGAAGGCCTCCCTGGAGAAAGCCGTGTGTGCCAATACTCGATCGAAGACCACGTCCGACCGACATCGCCAAGGTCGTTGCGTCCGGCACGGGACAATGTTGTATCCGGTAGAGTGCCGTTGCGACCGCCAGTCCCAATTGGGTTCCCGTCCCCAGGCCCACGTGCAGCGGAGCCGACTGCAGCAACCGCATATGGCAACTCGGCAAACGAGGCACCAACGTGGCCCTCTGCCACCGCATTGCGTAGTCGGTGATGCGCCCGCCTGAGGGCCGCTGACCGAAAATCGATCGGCCGCCTCGGCCTCCAGGGTCGAGCCAGGGGCTTGGACCATTAAGCCCACTCCACCAAATTGACGGTCGCCGGAATGACCAAACGACAATAAGCCAAAGTGCAGACGGCTCGTGGCCTCAATTCGCACGCGATACGCCATCGTAATCCAAGGTTCAAGCACAACTCACAGCGGATAATGCGGACTTATGACAAGGCTGCTAATATAACGATCCGCCAGCCCGCCGTCATTCGCTCGGCGAGTCTACCGGCGCGACGGGCCTTCCATCTGCTGCTGCACAAAGTCATGCACGTGCTGAAATGCACGGTGTTCCTGATCTCCTCCCGTCTTCTGGACCCACACGGCCAGTTCCCGCAACTGTTGGAGCAACGACGTGGGGTCCTGCAAGTGGCTGCGCGTCGCCAGGATGGCCGCTTCGATCACCGCATGCTTGGCACGATTGAACCCAAAGAAGTCGCGCAATCGGCCGTGATCGACAATCCGGCACTCGATCGACGTCCGCTCCTGCTGATCGTCCACGTGATCGACTTGAAAGGCGTACCAGCGGCATGCGTCCGAAAGGATCTTTCCCTGGATGGTAGGAGCCGGCTGTAACGGAGGCAGCGGTATCGCCTGGCCGATCGCACAGCGGGCGATCAATTCGACATCGTCCGTGACATGGAAGACACCCTCGCCAAGTCGCTGTAGGTTCTGAAAGGTACGTGACGTCTGAAACGGTCGTAGACGCAACCGCGTCACGGCGCGATCAACGACCGGCCCCATGGGCGAGATGTTGGTCGAACCGTCGGCATTTTGCGTAGTGACCAGTCCTTCCAGGATCAATGTGGTTTCCATCGCTGGTGAAGCGGACATGGGTAAATCCAGCGGAGCAACGATCAGAAGGTTATCGGTTGGGTCGGCCAGGGGGTGATCAGATTGTCGATGGGGCGCCACGGCATTTCGTCGGGTGGAACGGGCAAATGCGGACGCAGACCGGCCATCCGCAGGAAACCGGCCAGCAGATCATAGCCATGGTCGGTCAGGACGGATTCGGGATGGAATTGCAGGCCCACGAGCGGCCATCGTGTGTGGGCAAACGCCATCAAAACGCCGTCGGACGTCTGCGCCAACGGTTGGAGGCAAGTCGGCAACGTTTCGGTATCGACCACCAGCGAATGGTACCGGCCGACTCGCAGAGGGCTCGGGAGTCCCTGAAAAACATACTGTGCCGAGTGATAGATCAAGCTACTACGACCATGCACCGGCTCGCGTGCCCGGCAGACGCGTCCGCCAAATACGGCGGCCAAGGTTTGATGCCCCAGGCATACTCCCAACATGGGCAAGCTGGCAGCAAAATGTTCGACGATTTGCTGGCTGCGACCGGCGTCGTGAGGCGTCCCGGGGCCTGGCGACAACACGAGGGCGGCGGGTGCCAATTCAGAAATCTGCGAGATCGTCACGGCGTCGTTGCGCACGACGTGTGTCTCCTGCCCCAATCGCTGCAGGTACCGCGCCAGGTTATGTACGAAACTATCGTAGTTGTCGATTACTAGCAGCACGTTGTTTCGCCTCGGTCATGGGCGGCCCGGATGCTCAAATGCCACGGGCAGTTGAATGGATGCCGCAGCGGTCGTTATAGCCCATCGCCGCCACTTTGGCGACGACATGCCGAGTGGGACGGACGGGAGCGATTAGGGCAGAATCGCGCGCAATAGTCCCTCGGCCTTATGCCAAGTTTCTTCGTATTCGCGGCACGGGTCGGACTGAGCGACAATGCCGCCTCCGACGGGGAATTGCCACCAACCATCCGCCGCCGTGATCGTGCGAATCAAGATGCTCAAATCCATGGCACCGTCCCAGCTTAAATACCCGAGTGAACCGCAATAGGCGCCGCGGGCGTGCGGCTCGATGTCGGCGATAATCTCCATGGCACGGATCTTCGGGGCGCCGGTAATCGAACCGCCCGGAAACGTGGCGCGCAGCAAGTCTAGCGAGGTGTTCCCGGTGGCCAATTTGCCCACGACCGCCGAGACGAGATGCTGGACGTATTCGTAGGTTTCAAGTTCACACAACTGAGTGACAATTACGGAATCGGGTTCGCAGACACGTGACAGATCGTTGCGCATCAAATCCACGATCATGACGTTTTCGGCCAGGTCCTTTTCGCTCCTGCGCAAGTCATCGCCGGCGAACAAGTCCGCCTCGGCGCGCTGGCGGCGGGGGCGTGTCCCTTTGATTGGTCGAGTTTCGACCTGACCTTGCTGGACTCGCAAGAAGCGTTCCGGTGACGCGCTGATGATTTGGTGGGACCCCAAATCGAAATAGCCGGCGAACGGGGCCGGATTAGCTTTCCGCAATCGTTGATACAACGTATAGGCGGAGCAATCGGCCGGGTACAGCAGGCGCTGGGCCAGATTCACCTGAAAGATGTCGCCGGCGCGGATATGTTCGATCGCGCACTGCACGGCTGTCTGGAAGGCCTCGGCCGTAAAATTGCTCAGTAACCCGGCGTGTGTGCTCACTCGGAGATTCTGTGGGCCAGCGTCCCGCGACGACGCCCGCCGGGGCATGGTCGGCTCGTCGTCGGGCCATGACGAGCGATGTTCCGGCTGACGGTGGCGGGCGATTCTTTCACGAAACTGCACTAGCCGCGCTGCCGCTCGGCGCGAACGACCCGCCGCGGATTGCTCCGGCCAACCTTGTGAAATGATCCACGCCCGCTCCGTCTGATGGTCGAATGCGATCACGACATCGTAAATGCCGACCGCCAATGCGGGCACATGAAAGTCGTCGCAGCGCGGCGCCGGGAGTACCTCCAACGAACGATTGAGGTCGTAGGCGAACAGTCCTGCCGCACCTCCTTGAAACGAAGGTAACTCGGCCTCCGTTCGACCGGTCAAGGAATCAAGTTGGGCTTCAAACTCGCGCCACGGGTCCGCCGTCGTGTCGGTGAACCGGCAAAAAGCGAACGGGTCGGCGGCGACGTAGGAATAGCGTCCCCGCGTGGGATGACGCTGGGCACTGTCCAAAAACAGACAATGGGGCAGACGACGGAGCGCGCGAAAAACGTCTTCTGCCGCAGGAGCAGGCCGTAATTCGTGCACATGCGGCGCGATCGCCGAGCCGAACTGTTTTTGAGGCGTCATGGCGTTCAGACTGCAAACAAGTTGAAAAAACGACCCCTCGTCGTACCAAGGACCGACGCCTGTAACGTGATCCGGTTTTACGCGTCGTCCTTTGGGCCGCGTTGCGGACGCGGCACCTCGCGATTTGGAGGATGGCGGTTTTCCGCCTTCGTCAAGTAACCCCAATCCAGCGCCTCATCCTGGCGATACTGCTTGCTGAGCGTCACGGCGGTGAGGGCCTTTGATAATTCGTAGCCCAGATAGAAGGCGTGAGAGGCGTCGATATTCTGAGGCGACGTCGCCATTAGCTTTTGAAACAATTCAAAAGGGTCGTCGCCTTGCAAGTGGAGGTGATGCGCGATCAAATGCAGCTGATCGGAATCGGCAAAGATGCGATAGTTATGGTCACGAATCGAATTTGTCAATTCGGCCAACCAGGTTGGGTCTAATTCGTAACGCCGCACATCGCGCAACAGAACCAAGTCCTCTTCCAAATGTTTCGGCAGGACTTGATGTGTAATCGCGTGATGGACAAGCCGTCGCGCTACATCGCATTCGTGGACGCTCGTGCGACACCAGTTGATGACCTGCGTGGTCAACACACTTCGAATCTGCCATTCTTCGCAGAGGGCCAGTAGCAAGACGTTGACCGCGGCTGAATCGACGTCCGTCAGTTCCGTCAGATTTCCGATCCCCATCATCATCGCGGCCCGGGGATACCGCTGACGCATCTCTGCAAAACGCAATAGGCTGGCGCCAAAGCCAAAGCCAATGGGTTCCAAGATCGGATCCAGCCGATAGGCGACGTTGTGGCGATCCAAATACGCCATCGTGGCCTCCAGGCTGTGGAGCTCGGACGGGTCGTCGGGTATCGCGACGACTTCGCACCCCCAATCGGGGGCGGCGTGACGATTACTGCCGTTCACCGAGAGCACCAACTCTGCGCCGGCACGGACCGCCAATTCAATTTCCGTTGTATTTAGGCTGTCGATCGAAACGCGATGGCCGGCATCGCGCAGTGCGCGGACGTAGTCGTCCACTTCGTACCAAGTCGTGCCGGGGTGGCATCCCAAATCGATTACGTCCGCGCCGTCGGCCTGCAGTTGCTGCGCCTGCCTCAGGACATCGGCGAGCGATTGGCGGGGCGCTGATTGATTTCCGCTAAGATTTCCACGGAATACGCACCGTAGCCCGTACGCGGTTTTCGCTCCGCTCCAAAGAATTCCGGTAGAGCGTGCAGGTCACGGGGCCCGATCCGATACGACATCTGCCCTGCCTGAGGCAACACACTCAAGTCGCCGTCGCAGTAGCCCGGTAGTACGACCTGCGTTGTGTCAGGTAGCAACTGCAGATGACGTGCAATCCATTCGGGCGTCATCAATGCCGCGACGGTGATGGGCAGCACGTCAATCGTGTACTCAAATCCCTGCTGTTGGGCCAACGGTGCCAGCACGCGCTCCAGCGCGGGAGCGGCCAGACGGCCCGTAACAAATTGGAGGTGCCGGGAAGCCGGGGCGTTCATCGGACCTTACGTCTCCCCGCCGACTGAGCGGTCCTTCGCCAGCGCCGCGGGCCGATAGCCCGTGTGGCCACCGTTGATGGGCAGGACGTGCCCGGTGATGAAATCGGCGTCATTCGAAACCAGAAACAAGGCCGCTAGGGCGACGTCGTCCGGGGTGCCCCAGCGACCTCGCAACGATTCCTGAGGCGCCCGATGTTGCCAGTACGACGAGGCCTGTTGTGCCCATTGAGTACGGATCCAACCGGGGGCCAGGCAGTTGACGCGGACCTGCGGCGCCAGGGACTTGGCAAGACTGCGTGTGAACGCCATGATCGCCCCCTTGGTGGCCGCAAACATCTCGCCGCTGTCACCGGCCATGCCGAGTTCTGCTTGGTCCCAACCCATATTCAGAATCGCACCGCCGTGCAAACGCATTCGTTCGCCCACATCGCGCACCAGTTGGATTGTGGCCCGCACATCGACCTGCCACAGGCGTTCCAGTTTTGTGTCAAACGTCAACTCGGCGCTCGCGCCAGTCAATACATCGACGCCGGCATTGTTGACCCAGATGTCAATTCGACCATCGGCCGCCTGCCAACAGCGTTCCACCAAGGCGATCGTCTGCTGCGGGTCCGCCAAATCGGCCGTCTGAACCTCGGCTTGACCGCCCCATTGGCGGATCTCATCGACCAGCGACCGAGCTGCCGCCTGGCTGGTGTGTGCGTGAACCATCGTCCGCGCCGGCACGCGCCAAGTGCCAGGCGATGGCTCGACCGATACCACGCGCGGCGCCGGTCACGACCGCCGTCTGACCGCTCAGCCTGCCCGTCAATGTCTCGCCCACGTCTGTCGCTCCCGATCCTGAAACCGGCCGTTGTCCTTTCCCGCAGGGCTGCGTCGGTGTTGTTCTCACGCGCGGCGCCCCAGCTTCTATTGGTTGTAGTGGTCAGGCACCAGGGGGGCAAGCGACCTCTGGTGCCGAGGGGGGGACGAAACTCGCATCGCCTTCGCCACGACGGTTCTAACGGCCCTTCCGGCTGCAAGGCAGATTGTAAGCGGAATAGGTAGGCAGCGGCTAAATTGCCGACATAATGAGTCGGAGCGCATATCGTGAGTGGGGTTGCGAACGCTGCCTCGAAATCGTGAATAGGAACATCAGCTACCGATGAAGGTCAACCTCAAGCCGCTCCTTTCGAACACCGCGCTGGCATTTCGTGGCTACAACGTCACAAATTTGGGACGCAGCTACGAGTTGTTATCGCACGCCGACTACGGACCGATCGTGAGGGAATACCTGGTGGAAGCGTCGGCAGTTTGCCGTCAGACGACCGGTCACGATTGCGACCTCGTGCGACGAATTCTGGATCAGCGCGAAGCAGAATTGGACGACTATGCCGACGCGATCTCGCTGATCGTAGCGATGGAACAAGCACAATTGCGATTGCTGACGGAGTTCCACGGCCTGGATTACCATGAGGCGCGAGTTTCGTTTGGGTTCAGCCTGGGGGAAATCAGCGCCTTGGTCGCGGGCGGCGTGTACACCATGCGAGACGCACTGCGGGTCCCGTTGGCCATGTCGGACGACTGCGTCGCACTCGCCCACGACGTGACCATGGGCGTCGTGTTTTCTAAAGGCGAAGCGATCCCGATGGATAAGGTCAAGGAACAGTTGTTGCGGGTCAACGCGGAGGGGCAGGGGGTCATTGGTGTCTCAGCTCATCTTTCGCCCAACAGCTTCTTGGTGTTGGGCACCGCCGACACGGTCCAGCGCTGCGCAGCCGCCTCAACGAAATCTTGCCACGTCGACTTTATTTGCGATTGAACGAGCATCGATGGCCGCCTTTGCACACGCCGATCATTTGGGAAAAGTTCGTTCCCAATCGAGCTTCCAAGCTGCTTCACACGTTACCTGGTGGGTTTTCGCCTCCGCGACCCGATGTCCTTTCGCTGGTCAGTGGCACGACGTGCTACGACGCACTCAATTCCCGCGAAATTATTGGTCAATGGATCGATCACACGCAGCGCCTTTGGGACGCGATCATTTCTTTGCTGAGTATGGGTATTGAAACGATCATCCACGTGGGGCCGCAACCCAATATTATTCCCGCCACTTTCGATCGTTTGGCGGCGAATGTGGAATTGCAGACACGGGGCAGCCGCCGGATGCGGGCGGCTTCTGCGGTCGCCCGGCGTCCATGGCTGCAAAGCCTACTGCCCCGCGCGGCGCTGTTGCGGGCACCTTTAATTCGGCACGTTGTGCTGGAAGATTGGTTATTGGAACCTACTTAGTCGGCGGCGTCATTCACCGGCCGTGAAGCGTTCGCGGAGCGTACGTATGGCTTGCAGATCGATGCCGGCCGGGGTGTTCTTTAAGAACCAGTCCAGATCCGCAATCGCCGCCTGCTTGCGGCCGGTCTGGTAACGCACGACGGTGCGCATGCCGCGATACGACGGCTCGTCCGGCGCCAAGGTGACCATCGCCTCCAAATACCTCAATAGGGCCTCCTGATCCTCGCGGTCCTGGGCGATGCCTTGCAAGTTGCGCAGCACCGCGCAACACGATCGCTTGATTAGTGACTCCCCGGCAGCGCATCGTCTGCCGGCGGTTCTCCGGTGGTTTGCCATGCCAGTTGCCGGGCCTCTTCGACGGTCAAGGGCTTGCCGCCGTCAAACACATCGATCAATTGACTCTCACCCTCAGCCGCAAGAAAACGGACCACAAAGTGGCCGGGCAGACCGACGCCTTCCATGTTCAATTGCAATTGATGGGCCAGATCGAGGTATAAGATGGACAGGGTGATCGGCAGTCCTTCGCGGTCATCCAAAACCCGATCCAGGTAACTATTGGCGGCCTGGTAGTATTGTGTCCGGCTGCCATGAAAGCCGTTTTCCGCGAATAAATAGCGATTCAAGGCGGATATCCGGTCAGCAGAGCTGGCCGACTCGTCGAGGCCGGCACGGATCTCGTCGGCCATCCGATCCACCTGACGCCGATAGGCCGTGATGTCCAAGTTGGGGTTGTCCAACCGCGACACCAACAAGGCGGCGTCGATCAAACGCCCGTCGTGGGCCGTAGCGGCGAATAAGGCGGCCAGTTGGTCACACGTATCGCGTATTCGAACATCATTGGCGAGGCGTTCCAACAGGGCCACTTGCCGCGTCATTTGCTCCATCCGATCCTCGATGGCGCGGACGCTGGCGGCCGGGTCCGACGCCAACTCCGCCAGGACCGCCTGGCTGTGCGCATCGTCCAACGAAAGCGCGGACAATCGTTCGCGGATCGGATCGAGGCGATCGTCAGATGGCTGGGTGGCTGCGAGTCGTGGAGCGACCTGGAATTGGCGAAAGCTGGCTCTCGTGTCGCGAAACTTGGCCAGTCCAACGTGCCCCGACGTGGCGCCGGGCAATTTACGCTGCACCACCACTTGGTCGTTGACGTAACACGTGGCCTGATCGCCCTCGATACGTACTTTAAGATGATTCCATTTGCCCGGTTGGTAATGCGGCGAGGCGAATTCCTCAAGGATTTGCCAGGAATAGACCGTCGGGCCATCAAAACGCGTCAAACGAAGTCGACCGGCAGAAGGATAAAAGCCGTAATGGCGATCTTGACCGTCGGCGTGAAACACCAATCCGGCCGCACCCGATTCGTCGTCAAGTCGCACGTACGCCCCGAATTCGAAAGGTTCGGCGGGTAACTCGCCCTTCCACAAGCACAACGCTCGGCCCCCGAAACTGTCCCCGCTCTCCGAGACCAAGATTTGTCCCGAACGTTGCTGCCACCGTGCACCGAAGACAGTGGACCAATCGTCGTCGCTTAACGAGCCAATGGTCTTCCAACGGGCCATTGCGATCGGATTGGGACTCGCCAGTACGGTCCGCAAGGCCGAGGATTCGATGGCGAAGCCCAGGTTGGCAGTCACTGCGGATTTGAGCGTCACGATCCCCAGGACCTGGCCGTGTGCGTCCAACACCGGCCCGCCGCTGTTGCCGGGTTCGATGGGCACCGCGATCTGAAGCATCTGTCGTCCGTCGATCTCGCGGCGTCCCGAGATGACGCCGCTGACAACGCTGTTGCGCAGTCCCATAGGGTTGCCCAGCGCCACGATTGGCTGGCCCTGCGCAATATGTTGTTCGTCTCTGGCCAGCGGCAGTTGCGCCAGGTTGTCGGCGGCAACTCGAATCACGGCCAAATCCAACTGCCGGTCGGACGCGTATACCTCGGTCACCTCGGTGGCGCTGTCCGTTGCGAAACCGAACGGTGATGGGTCGCGCTTCGCCGATCACATGCAGATTCGTGGCGATCAGTCCGTCGGCGGAAACGACAAATCCGCTACCTAGGCCGGCTTGTCGCCCATCGCGACCTTCCACCGTGATCAGCACCACGGAATCGGCGGCTTGAGCGACAACGTGCTCAACCCACGAGCTGTCCTCAGCGCTGGAGGCTGCGACGATCGATCCATCGTCTCCCACGGCGGGGGCGGGGGCGTGCATTCCGCTCAACAAAAGCAACAGCACCCAGCGGGCCAGGCCCCAACCTCGGGGCGGACTGGCTACGGCCGGCCGGGGGCCCAATTTTGCGTTGCGCATTGGCTCAACTCCTCGGTGTTCGCGGGAGGGGTGCGGAATTCTGCTCGGACCGAATCGGCTGGTGATGGAAAAACAGTCGCTTAGGCCTTACATTCTGTTCATTAGACCTTGCGGCCACCTGGGCGAAAAGACGCTTGCGACCGCAGTCCTGAATTCCTTTCCCGCGTAACGAGGTTGAATCGAGGCGATGTTGAACCAACAGAACGCGATCGTTGCATGCTTGTTTGGATTGCTGTGCTGCACTACGGGGGCCCGCGGCGGAGAGACCGATGTGCAGTTCGAGCGGATCGAGTTAGATGCCGTGTTTCGCAGTGAAGGCGTCGCCGTGGGGGACTTCAATGGTGACGGTCGGCCGGATGTCGCTGCCGGGTTTGTTTGGTACGAAGTGCCGGACTGGCAGATGCATTCGATTGTCGAACAGCCACCGGAATATGACCCCAAGGGCTATTCGAATTCCTTCATCAATGCGGCATTCGATGTGAATCACGACGGACGCACCGATCTGATGGTCGTCGATTTTCCCGGTACGCCGACGTGGTGGTTCGAAAACCCCGGTCAGGCCGACGTGCCCTGGACCAAGCACGAATTGACTCCCGTGTCGAATAACGAGAGTCCTCAGTTTGTCGATCTGACGGGCGATGGGAAATCGGATTGGGTCATGGGCGTATCCCCAGATCCTACGCAGCCGGACGGCGACTCGCGATATCTGGCGTATCTGACTCCCGGAGTCCACGCGACCGATGTCTGGCAAATTCATCGGATTTCGGTGGACGCCGCCCCGGGTTCGCTAAAGTACGATCATGGCTTGGGGATCGGTGATATCAACCGCGATGGCCGCAACGATGTCGTCGTGCCGGCCGGTTGGTGGCAGGCACCGATTGATCCGACTCAGGGGCCTTGGGAATTTCACGCAGCACCATTCGGAGAGCCGGCATCGCAGATGCACGTGTTCGACTTCGATGGAGATGGCGATAACGATGTGGTTAGCAGTAGCGCTCACAACTTCGGCATCTGGTGGCATGAGCAGGTTGCTCCGAATCAATGGCAGACGCACGAGATCGATCGCAGCTTTTCACAGACGCATGGCCTCTGCCTCGCCGATATTGACGGCGACGGTCTACCGGACCTGGTGACAGGGAAGCGATGGTGGGCTCATGGTGGCCACGATCCTGGCGGCGACCAGCCGGCCGTATTTTACTGGTATCGTCTGACTCGAGAAAACGGGCGTCCCGTCTGGACTCCCCATTTGTTCGACCATAACAGCGGACCTGGCACCCAGTTCGAAGTCGCCGATGTGAATCAAGACGGTCGACTGGACGTGGTCGCGTCGAACAAAAAAGGTGTTCATCTGTTCCTGCAGAAGCGACCATAGCGGCTCAGGCCGCACGCTTGTGCAGGTGGTTGCTCCAACCGCGGACTCGGTCGCATCGTCCTGCACGACAATCGTGTAGGCTCCCTCCTGCTTGGGCATGGTAGTGTGGGTTGCCACAGTCGGCACGACATGAGGAGCGTGTAAGGGTCGAGATCGCCCCCAATTCCCTCGTAGGCGCGTGACTCGGGGCGAATCTGGACTATGGACGTCCATGCCTGGATTCGAAAACTATACTCGCAATGTGCCAGGTCAGAATCCGTTGACCCGGTCCCCAATTCCCGTGGGGCACGCCCTTCGGTTTCGGTGACGTCCTCACGCACGAACGACCAGAAGCGGTTTCAGGACCTGCGGGACGAATGCGTTTTCGATTGCCGGAGTCACCGGGGTTCCGGAAAATAGGCGAAAAGGCGCATAGCCATCGTCTGGCGACTTGGGTGATACGAGTTGTGAAACCGCTTCCACATAGAGAGCGACAGTGGTGAAACAGGTGACGCCAGATCAAATTGCCTCGTTCATGCAGGACGTCATCGTCCAATGTCAGCAGGTCTCGCCCGCCTTCGGCCGCCGCGCTGAACCTCGCGAGTCGGTGGCAATTCCGATTCGCGTGCAGCAATTGGACGACGATCTGCGGCCGATTGGCTGTGCTAAATCGGTTGTCACCCGGGACCTGTCCTGCAGTGGCATCGGGTTTTTCCATACCGAAAGGTTGGAAAACGGACCGCTGCGTATCTGCCTGACGGCGCCCTACAGCTCGGCCACGATGAACCTTCTTGCCAACATCGAACACTGCACTCGCGTTGGCGACTTTTATATTGTGGGCTGTCGCATTCAGGCGGTATCGCCGACCTCTGCAGTGGGTTGCCCTCCCACCGAACAATCTACGCCGCCCGCATCGCTCGATGCCCCGTGGTCCCCCGGCCAGACGGACTAGCTTACTCGATTTTCTGACTCAGGATGGTGCCGAGCTTGTTGCGCCAATTGCTCGAGCGCCGCTTCGTAGTCGGCACCCATGGCACGGATAAGGACATGCCGCGACGATTCGCCAGTAACGCCCAACTGCACGTCGAATCGATCGGGCGGAAGACTTTCTGGAAAGCGATCGGCCCATTCGACAAACGTGTAGCTGCTGGACGCAAAGTACTCCTCCAGCCCCAATTCCAACACTTCATCCTCGTCCGCGACGCGATATAAATCCAGGTGTTGGATACCAGGACCGCCCCGATACTCATTGCACAACGTGAATGTTGGGCTCACAACGCGTTCACGCGCGATGCCGCAAGCGGCGGCGACGGCTTGGACCAGGCGTGTCTTTCCCGCTCCGAGCGTGCCGATCAAACAGACATTCGCTCCTGCCGGTAGATTCGCTGCCAGGGCTTTTCCGAATCGCTCCGTGTCGTGCTCGGACGCCAGCGTCAATTCCAGTTGTTTCATGATCCGTTGCGTGCGTGTTCGACTTGGTTCGGAGGTAGGTAGCGAGATTAATGCAGGTAACCCGTAATGGGTAACGCCATACGACGCTGCTGATCATCGCGCCACCATAAGCCGCGATCAGGTACGATCGTTCCGATGCGAGTTAGGGGCACGTCGAGTGGCTGTTCGGCGAGCATGCGCGCCGCTGTGGACTCCGCCGCAATGATTAGCAGCTCGAAATCTTCGCCGTCGCCGAGCGCGTGCTGCAGGGGAGATTTTCCCGAGCTGGTGCTCAGTTGCCTTGCAGCGTCCGAGATCGGAATCTTACTGAGCTCCAACTCGGCACCGACGCCGCTCGCTTCGGTCAAGCGATGTAAATCCAGCGCAAGGCCATCGCTGATGTCCATGCCGGCATGCAATGCGTAGTCCTCATGTAGCTGCAGCGCTTCTGCAACACGCGGCTGACTCGTCAAGTGATGACCAGCCAGGCTGCCGCCCAATTGCCCGGTCACCATGATGATGTCTCCCGGTTGTGCACCGCGTCGAGTTAGTACGCCACGTTCAGTCGCGTCACCAAAGAGCGTCACGCTGATCACCAGCGGGCCAGTCCACGTGTTCGTGTCGCCACCGATCACCGCAACCCGGTACGCGTCGGCTAGTTCCAACAGCCCTTCGTACAGGGCCTGCGCCTCGGCGATCAGACGCGGCTTTGACCACAGAAGGGCAACGACGGCGGCTCGAGGTCGGGCGGCCATGGCTGCCAGATCACTTAGATTCACCGCCAGCGCCTTCCGGCCAATGGCCCCCGGCGTGGTCTGATCCCAAACAAAGTGCACTCCCTCGCACAACAAGTCTGTGGTCACGACCTGAGCTGCGGGATCGCCCGTTTGGGTGGTTCCCGGTAGGTAGACCGCTGCGTCGTCGCCGATGCCCAATGTGACGTCGGTACGGGAAGAGAGGCGACGCGCTAACCAGTCCACGAATTCAGCTTCCATGGACGTCCAGCTTAGGCACCGTGGCCACATTCCTCAACGGCCAATGTCGAGAGAAAGCCGGTGCCGCAGATGACTAGCGACGCCAAGCGACAGGCAAGTGGCCAAAGAGCGTTTCCTGTCCACGGAGGATATAGAATTTAACCGAGTCGTATTGCCGTACCTGGCTGGAAGACATGATATACGCCAGGTCATTGGGGGAGGCGGTAACCCATTCGTGTAGTCCGACTAGCACGTCGCCAGCTACGACGCCTTCGCGCGCGGCGGGACTGCCAGGACGGACTTCGACGACGCGAAGGCCGCCAGAAAACTGCGTTTGCCCCGCGGGCAAACTGGCCAACGGCAATTCATCCAGCCGAAATCCAAACGCTTGCCATGCCTGTTGGTAGACCGAATCCTGTTGCGACTCAGGCACAACCTTACTCGCCACCAACTGCACGGGGATGTTTTGTGTCTGACCCTGTCGCATCACCTCGAATTCCACCTGTTGGCCGGGACGCATGCCAATCATTGCTCGCTCCAGGTCCAAGGACCGTCGGACGGTCACAGCATTGATGCGCGTGATCATGTCGCCCGGGCGGATTCCGGCCAGGGCCGCCGGACTCTGAGGTTGAATCGATTGGGCATATACTCCGGCATCTTTCAGTACTCGCGTTTCGGGGATCACACCGTGCCAGACGCCGCCCACACGTTCCGAACTTAGTAGCCGTGAGGCGACTTCCATCGCTCGGTCGGCCGGGATGGCAAAACCGATCCCCTGGGCACCGACCCTTACCGCGACATTGATGCCAATCATTTCGCCGTCGATGTTCAACAGGGGGCCTCCTGAGTTGCCCGGATTGATGCTGGCGTCGGTCTGGATCAAGTCCTGGTACTGTTGGCTGTCCGTGACTTGGACCGTGCGATGCAGGGCGCTGATGATCCCTCGCGTCACGGTGTTTTCGTAACCATACGCATTGCCGACGGCAATCACGTCTTCGCCTTCCATCAGATCTTGCGACGTGCCAATATGGATCAGCGGCATTCGTTCTCGAGTCGGAATCTTGATGATTGCCAAATCGGTCAGTGGATCATGGGCAACCAAACGCGCGACAAACGATTTGCCATCAAACAGCGTCACCTTGATGTCACGCACACCGTCAACAACGTGGTAGTTCGTGATGATATAACCACGCTCGTCAATCACGATCCCCGTGCCCATGCCATTGACCTTCCGGGGCGCGTCCCCACCGGGGTACCCGGCCGAAGCGGTCGTGATGGTCTTGTGACCGTGGATATTGACGACCGACGGACGAGCCCCCTGAACCGCGCGGACAATCGCCGATCGTCGCAACGTCGACGCCCACGACACGGGTGAGGTGAAAGGGGCGAAAAGGCAGACCGCGACGAGGGCGAACCGCAGACGAACGAAGAACTGGGGCGAGTGCTTCATGAGAGAGTCAAGGCGGGGCTCGAAGGGGGAAGGCGGGTGGGACGAAGGCACGGTTTGGGCCGCAGGCCGCAGTAACCCTCGCGATGGGGATAGCCTTGAGAATCGGACGGATGACTTCGCTCGCTTCAACCCGTACTCGGACACCCGCAGACTTGACCTAAACCTCCAGCCAGCAACGCTAGCGCCCGCAGCGATGCAGGGCGAGTATCCCCCGGCAGTGAGTTCCTCCGGGACGCGGAACGCCACACGTCCCTCACCCAGTTTGCGGCCCACTCGCCACGCGTGTTTCCCCAAGACGCGAACGGCCGTCGTCGGCCCTCACCGGCCGCGGAGCGCAAGCGAGTGCCCCGCGGTGACCTTGCCCAGAGGGAGGAGAGACACGTCGCGCAAAAGCGTTGTCGGTCAGTCGGTTGATGGCCGGACGTGAGTGATGGACAATTAGTAAACTTTTGCGGTAGGCCCCGGTGTTGCGCGACGACCGAGCGCTGGTGAGGCGGTCCGACCGCATCGAATGTGGCCTCGCTGCCCAACGCTATCCGAATTTGAAAGGCCGCCGCTATGTCCGAACGGGATTCGCAAATTCAATCGACGCGTCGGCAAATCCTGACTGTCCTGGCCGCGACCGGTATCGGGTCCATCACGTGGCAGCGCGCCGTTGCCCAACAAGCGGCCAATTCCGGCACGGTCACCGACGAAATGTTGCGAGCGGCAGAATGGGTGGCCGATCTTCAGTTGTCGGACGAAGAACGCGAAGCGACGCGCGAGGGGGTGATGCGGCAACTTAAAAAAATGCACCGACTGCGTGAAGTGGAAGTGCCGCATGACGTGCCACCGGCCGTGCAGTTCCGGACCCTAGGACATGCGTCCGGCAAGACAGAGCCACCGGTGCGCCGCAGTCAGCCCCGCGAGTGGGCCAGCGGCCGGCGACCCACGAACGAAGAGGACTTGGCGTTCCTACCCGTCACGGAACTGGCGAGCCTATTGCGCGAGCGGCAGGTTTCGTCGCTCGAGCTGACCGAACTCTACCTTGCGCGCTTAAAAGCCTACGATCCGGTGTTGAAATGTGTTGTGACGTACACCGAAACGTTGGCGCTGCGCAGGCACGTCGCGCGGATCGTGAACTGGACGCCGGGTACTATCGTGGCCCCCTGCACGGGATCCCCTGGGGAGCCAAGGATCTGATCGGCTATCCCGGCTACGCGACAACCTGGGGCGCGACGCCCTTTAAAGACCAAGTCATCGAGACGAAGGCGACGGTTGCTGAACGACTGGAGCAGGCTGGCGCGGTGATGATTGCCAAGTTGTCGTTGGGCGCACTGGCCATGGGAGACGAATGGTTTGGCCAACGGACGCGCAATCCTTGGAATGTCGAACAAGGTTCGAGTGGTTCCTCGGCGGGGTCAGCGTGTGCAACCGCCGCTGGTCTCGTGGGGTTTGCCTTGGGTAGCGAGACGTTGGGCAGTATCATTTCGCCCGCTCGGCGTTGCGGCTGCACGGGTCTACGGCCGACCTATGGCCGTGTGAGTCGATACGGTTGCATGACGCTTTCTTGGAGCATGGATAAGCTGGGCCCGCTGACACGCTCGGTCGAAGACGCCGCGCTAGTACTGGACGCGATTCATGGCGCCGACGGCCTTGATGGCGCAGCCGTGACCCAACCGTTTCACTGGCCTTCCTCGGCAAACGTGCGCTCCCTTCGACTCGGATACGTACCAGAAGAACAGGAGTCACTGGCTGAGGTATTGGATGTCCTTCGGCAAATGGGCGCGCCAACTGGTACCCATCCGTTTTCCGTCGTCGTATCCCATCGACGCCCTTGCCATGATGTTGGACGTGGAAGCGGCGACGGTGTTCGACGACTTGACTCGCCAAAAAGTAACGCAGGACCTCAATAGCTGGCCGGACGTATTTCGGGCCTGTGAGTTTGTGCCGGCGATCGAGTATTTGCGAGCCAACCGCGTGCGAACGATGTTGATGCGCGACATGGAAGAGCAAGTATTTCGGCACGTCGATCTTTATGTCGGTGGCGACGATTTGGCGATTACCAATCTGACGGGGCATCCCTCGATTGTCATTCCTCACGGTGCGGCCGATCCGGCAACAGGCCGCGGCCCGGGGTCTCTGAAATTCACGGCGCGTCTGTTTGGCGAAGAAGCGTTGCTGACCATCGCCGACGCCTACCAGCGACACGGCAACGACCATCTCCAACGGCCACCGCTGTCGGCTCCAGAATCCGCGGCGCGGGTGAGCGATTAAGAGGCCGACTTTCGGCTCAAGCTGGCGGCGGGTGGTAGTTGATGACGCGGCAGAGGCGAGGAGGGGAGGCGAGATGGCTGGAGCTTCAGTCGGCGCGAAATCGTAGCCGCGTGAATTCGGCGATACGGTCGCGAATCGCCGGTTCGACGGGCAAGCGTTCCATGCTGCTCGCTCCGTAGAAGCCCACAATGCCTTCGGTGTGATCGAGAATGTATTGCGCGTCGGCCGGATCAGCAATCGGTCCTCCGTGGCACAGGACCAGGATATCGGACTTTACGCGTTTGGCCGCATCATGCATGGCCTGCACGCGTTGCGCGGATTCCTCCAACGACAAAGCCGTGCCCGCACCGATCAGCCCTTTTGTGGTCAGCCCCATATGCGGGATCAGGATGTCGGCACCGGCTTCGGCCAATGCGGCGGCCTCGTCCGGATTGAAGGCATAGGGCGTGGTCAGCAGATTCATCTGGCAAGCGATACGGATCATGTCGACTTCCAGGCCGAAACCCATGCCCGTTTCTTCCAAGTTCGTGCGAAACGTGCCGTCGATCAGGCCTACGGTGGGGAAGTTTTGGACGCCGGAAAAACCGGCCGCGTCGATTTGTCGAAGAAACAGATCCATGCGGCGGAAAGGGTCCGTTCCGCAGACGCCTGCCAACACGGGCGTCTGCTTGACGACCGGGATGATCTCACCGGCCATGTCCATCACGATCGCGTTGGCGTCGCCGTAGGCGAGTAAGCCGGCAAGCGATCCGCGGCCCGCCATGCGGAATCGACCCGAATTGTAAATCACGATCAGGTCGATCCCACCCGCTTCTTCCAATTTAGTGCTCAACCCCGTGCCGGCACCACCGCCAACAATGGGCTGACCGGCGGCGACTTTGGCACGCAAGCGTTCTAGGATTTCTTTACGCGAGAAGAGAGCCACGATCAGTCCCCATATTTTGCCACTTGCTGCATCAACTGCATTAAGGAACGGGCCGCTGCGTCGGCGAATTCATGATCGTTCACGTGATGATTCAAGAGACGCACTCGCTCTTCCGGCAAACCACTCTGGATCGTATCGAATAATGCCTGTGCGCGCCACCGGGGCGTTGAACGGTTGTCCCTCCCGATCGATGGCCGAGACGCCTTGCTGAGGAAGCAGTACTTGATAGGGCCCGCGCGCCGTTTGCAGTGCCCGCACAATCCGCTCGCCGATCTGACGGCATTCCTCGACATTCGTCCGCATTAACGTGACGTTTTCGTTGTGTTGATACAGCTGCCGATGTTGAAACTGCGAGGGTACCGTGGAGAGGGCCCAGAAGTTGACCATGTCGGTGGCGCCCACTGACACGAGTTGAGGCACGCCACATTGCGCCGCGATCGTCAGTCGTTCGGGACCCGCGGACATCACACCCCCGACCAACTCGTCGCCCAATTCTGTGGTCGTGATGTCCAGGACGCCGGCGATCAATCCGTCGCGAATCAGTCCCTCCATCGCTCGACCGCCACTGCCGGTGGCATGAAACACCAAGACTTCGTATCCGGCTTGCTCGAGTACGCCACGCGCTCGCTCGACACATGGAGTTGTCACCCCAAACATCGTGGCGGCGACGAGAGGTCGATCGGGCGTGCGCGCCGGCAGTTCGTTGGAGCGAAACATGCCCGCCATCGCAGAAGCCGCGTTGCCCAGCACGATGCGGCTAATTCGATTTAATCCCGAGATGTCCACGACGGAATTGATCATCACGACATCTCGCTCGCCGACAAAGGAGCGAACATCGCCGGAAGCCAGTGTACTGACCATGACCTTCGGAACGCCCAGCGGCAACGTGCGCATTGCCGCGGTGGCAATCGTGGTGCCCGCCGAGCCTCCTAGTCCGAATACGCCGCGGCATTGGCCCGCGTCATGTGCTTGGCGGACCAATTTTTCCGCACCGCGTGCCGCGGCAGTAACCGCATCACCGCGAACGCCGCGCGCAGCTAATGCGTCGATACGAGTGCCGGCCGCTGCAAAAACCGTTGCGCGCTCGATATCCGCAGCGACCTGAGGCGTTCCCAAGCAACCTGTATCAACTAGTACGACAGGAACGCCGAGTGCCTGCAGCCGTTCGCGTACGAATGCCGCTTCATGACCTTTTGTATCCAGCGTCGCGAGGACGTAAACGCTCATGTTTCGCTTATTGCGTGTAGTCTTTGTAGCGGTAAAATGCCACCCGTATGCCGAAGATGACCGCAGCCAAGCCCATCAAACCGGCAAACACCCAGAAGAATTTGAGCAGCGGCATATCGGGTAATTTGGTCACGAACACGACCAGCGTATTGCCCAATGCCACGGACAACAACCAAAAACCCATGATGGTGGATTTCATACGTTTCGGCGCTTGCGTATAGGCAAACTCCAGACCCGTGATCGACACCATCACTTCGGCCTGTGTCATGATCAGGTAGGGGAAGAATTGCCACAGCACCGACACCTTTTCGCCTTGGTCAGCTGCCGCCAGAATCCACGCCTGCAGCAATGCGACACTGACGAAGGCCAGGCTGGCGATGAACATCCCTACCGTCATTTTACGCAGGGGCGTCACACGTAACAGATGGCGATCGATCAACGGATAGAGCCAGAAGTTGTTGATCGGAATCAGCGTCATCACCATCAAGGGATTCAGCGCAGAAATCTGACTGGGCAGCAAGCGGAACAGCTTCCGACTGCCCCACATCACGTCCAGGTCCATCTGTGTGGCCTGCCGAACCCAGCTAGACGCATGTTGGTCGAACAGTGACCAAAAGATGCTCACTAGTAAAAACACGCTGATGATCTTTATCACGGCCAGCGGCCCTTCTGCCGTGACGTCATCGAATTTCTCTGCCGCGGCCGCGAACAGCCAATGACGCCGAATCGAGTCGGCCGGTACGTCCGCGGGCACGGCGGCCCGAGCCCGGCGCTGTCACCCCGCAGCCAGGCAGCAAGCGAAAACAACAGGACTGCCAGGAAACCGTCATCCTGACGGACTCGCTGTCTCCATTGGAACATGGCCAGACCTATCAACGTAAACCCCACCGCCAACGGCCAGAATTGTCGACGGTCCAGCACGTCCCAGAAAAACATCGGCAGACCAATCATGCCCATGAATAGCATCGACGAACAGCAAGTGTCCAGCAATCCGAGACGCCCGCCGGGGTTGGGAGGCACGTGCACGTACATGTGGCGCCCTAGCCAAAACATGATCGTCGCGATCAACATCAACAGACCTGGCAGGCCAAACGCGATGCTGGTGGTGAATTCGTGGCCGCCCACGTGGATCGTCCAATTGAAATGTTCTTGCTCCCAAGCACGAATCACGGGAATCAGCAAGGTGGCGAAGAACGATCCGAAATTGACTATGAAGTAAAAGGCCTGGAAAATCTTTGCGATCAAATGCCAGTTGCCGGCGCCGAACTGATCACCCACGTTGGCCGATACACAGGGTTTGATACCACCCGATCCAATCGCAATCAGACTGAGGCCCAACCACATGCCATGGATCGAATTCTCGGCAATCGCCAGCACGAAATGTCCCAGACAGTAGACTAGGGACAAGTACAAGATCGTCCGGTATTTGCCCAGCAAACGGTCGGCGATGATTGCGCCCACAATCGGGAACGCATATACCCCGGCGACAAACAGGTGAACCATCTCCTGCGCGTGTTCTTCCGCCAGCTGACCTTGGATGCCTTGCAAAAGGAAGAGACCTGTGAGGTGCACCTGCAGGATACTCTTCATGCCATAGAAACTAAAACGCTCGCAGCCTTCGTTGCCAATGATATAGGGCACACCCGGCGGCCAACCTGTCGCGTGAGGGTCCGGCGCGGTTGGGTACTTGTGTTTTGACATCCGTTCTTTCTGTGCCACGAATCCGAAGTGTCGGCGTTGTTACAGTGTCGGCGTTGTTACGCGAGAGGGGCGTGGCGCAGCGCACAGCAGACGACCTAGGACACGCGTTGGTTGATCGCGTTACGTCCAACGCTTAATCATCGTGATTTCATTGCCCGAGCTGTTAAAGCGGACCTCGTCCATGAAGTTCTTAATCAACACCAGTCCGCGACCTCCTTCGGCGCCGATCGCCTCCGGATCACCGGGTGCTGGAATCGAATCGGCGTCAAATCCTCGGCCGCTGTCGCGGACCACGATACGGATTCGTTCGTGAGAGACTTCGTATTCCAAATGAATCGTGCGCCGACGCACCGCATCTTGTTCGCTGCGCTGCGCGACCAACTCGCAGGTATCGCCCTGCAACGTTTCCGCGCGCACCGATTGTGCCTCTTCCGGCGATAACTCCAGGTTGCCATGTAGGAGGGCATTGAGCAGGGCTTCTTCCAACGCGACAGCCAAGCAGCGTCGGTCGGTCGGGTCGCAGGTTTTCATGCCCGCCACTTGCCAGACGACATGTTCGGCGGCGCGACCGATCAGCGCCGGATCATTCGGCAACGTGAAGCTGCGCTTGCGTGTATTCCATCCGCTCCAGTAGCCGCGCATACACGCGGTCGTCGCCGGAGAGCGCAAGAACCTGCCGCGCGGTATCCATTAGTTTGACGTTCAGCTGCGATTTCGGCACGTAGCTGGCCGCGCCCCGCTCTAAGGCTTCGACCGCCAAGTTTTCGCTTCCGTGAGCCGTAATCAGGATCACCGGTACTTGTGGATATCTTTCGCGAACTTCCGTGACTAACTGCAACCCGTCCATCTCAGGCATTATCAGGTCGGTGATCAGCAGGTCGGGCAGCGACAACTGCATGCTGGTCAGCGCTTCCGTGCCGCTACCGGCATATTCGACGAGCCAATCCAATTCCTTCTCCATCAATCCTCCCACTAACCGTCGTTCCACGGGAGAATCATCGACTAACAACACGAACGGCATGCTCGCGACTCCAGCTCAGAGGCGTTCCCGCCGGCTCGGGTATCAAATGTAACCGAGGGCCACTTGCTGACCGGCCCTCGGGGGAACTCCCCTATCGACGCAAGTGGTGACATGAACCCGGCACGGTGTAATTTTTGGCGACTCCCATTTTAAGGCAGAGCTGACAACAGAAGCAACGGTTGCCTGCCGGTTCATGCCAGATCTCGGCTGACCGAATTGACGCAGATGACGGGGGAGGTTCCGTCGGAGTTGAGTAACTGGGCGGATTGCGAAGAATTATGGAGTCACGAGGTCCAGCCCGATCCGCGGGGGTTCGCGCTGTGCCGCGCTAAGAATACGCGTCGTGTTGTCGCAATTTCACCTCGGCCCATACGGTACGACGAGGGTTCACGGCATCAATCGGGGAGCTCGCGCGAATCGATTTCCCGCTTGTCCTCAAATCGCCGTGGTTTGGTGCCAATTCTGCGATCTAACCGCCGTGCTGGAGTCTTGTCGTTATTTTGGGTCGTTGATCACGGTGACCACGCCGAAGTTGCGTGATCCTCACGGCAAGGTGTCGCTTGTCCGTCGGGTTGACGCGAGTTGGTTGACTCGGGGCCTGATGGTATTACGTTTCATGAAGACGTGTTTCCGGAGCTCGCTGCCCGGAGGTTGACCCCAATGAACGTGCGTGAGAGCTAATACCATGTGGGAAATCGCCATCTGTTGTGTGTTGCTGGGCGAAGTGAATCAGACGCAGCCCGAATTTCCGGCGGCGGCACCGAGTCGCGAGGTCGATGATTTGGCGCGGCAATACCGAATCCAGGTATACAAAGCCTTTCGCATGCGGCGCGAAACCTACAACCAATGGGCGGCTGCGGGAGCCCAGGTCTTGGAGTTTTCGCGAGTGATCCCTGCACAGTCACCGGAGCAGCAGCAGCTGGCCGAATGGTTCCGTCGCGCCACAGTCGCCAGCCAGTCGGACCAAATGCCTCCGCAGAAGCCCGAAATTGACTGGGAAAACGTGGCCAGCCGATCGGCTCCGGCCGATGCAACGCAGACGCTCGAAACCGCGTCCCCGCCGCAACTCTCAACCAGACCGGCACGCCCCACTTCGTCGCTTCCCTGGGGTGCGTCCGGTCTATTTGGGTTGGGGGGCCACGGAGATGCAACTCCCGTTACGGATCGAGCGGACGCGCCGAACAACGACGCTTTGCCGGGCGGAGCGACCACGTCCTCCACCACCCTCACAACCACGGAAGACGCAGAACCGGGACCCGCCCCCGATCCACCAGCGGCATCCCCGTCGGTCGGTGACTAGCGTCGCTGCGGCGCTCTGTGAGGGACTTTGCGGAATCCGTCCCGCTGCAAAGCGATTCGACTTGGCCCGTAGTCGGCCTTCGGCCACTGACTCCCGGATGGAGACGGGACCAATGGGTACCTCTCCCGAGATCGAGAGGTCACTGCGACCGCGGCGGGTGAGGACCGACATACGTTGAGTGAGTCGCTCCGTGGCGAGTTCCAGTTATTTCGCCAGCCGCTTGATACGAATATTTCGATACCAAACGGGGCGGCCGTGATCCTGGAGCCCGACATGTCCGGAGCGGGCAAAGTCTTTCAGGGCTGTGCCGAATTTGTTGTCTGACCCATCGGGATTTCGGTGAGGTGTCGTCCATTGATCGAGATTCATGTCGATAATCTGTTGATCATTCAGCGACACTCGAATGTGTGGCCCCTGGCAAGTTATAACGTATCGATTCCATTCGCCCGGCGGCTTCAGCGGATTCCTACCGGGAGCCTCGCAATCGTAAATCGCCCCGGCCGTACTCGTCCGACTAAGTTCGCTACGTCCAAAGGAGTTCGCGACTTGGACTTCGATGCCCGTGTAGACCGGGTCCTGTCGGTCGGCAGTACGCAGATATACGCCGCTGTTGGTATCGTCCGCGACCTTGAATTCTAATTCCAGTTCAAAGTCGCCATATTGCTGCTGCGTCCACAAGTAGTCCTGATTGTGCTCCTGGCCATCGAAGTCGCGCTGCACGGTAAGTACGCCGTCGCTGACGACCCATGCGTTATCGGGTCCGACCTGCCAACCGTCCAGATTCCGGCCGTTGAATAATTCAACGAAGCCATCGGATGCCGATGCCCAAGGTACCACGGTACCGAAGACGCAGAGGAATAGTGGGAGCGAAATGTGTCGTGATTGCATTGATGGGGACCTTGTTTGTTGCCAACCGTGTTTGTCGTGAAGCGTTAGTCTTCCGTCGGTGAACTCGAAGTGTTGCGTGTTGGGTGTGGAAATACTAGCTGCAACAGTTGCAGTGCCAGGAAGACGGCTAGAGGGGCGAATAGAAAGACGGGCCAGAGACGCCAGATAAAAGTGTCTCGCAGAGGCAATTTGAGGCCTTCCACGACGCCGGCAACGAGCAACAGCAACAGTACCCACAGCAACATTCCGCAGCCCCCCGCGGCCATCATGCTCTTGAAGGTTTCTTGCTCCGTTACCTGCTCGTGGTACAGCTCGATCGTTCGTTTTCGTTGAATGCTTCGCTGAACAGCGTCCGTGGCTTCTAACGCCCGGCACACTTCATCCCAACTTGTGTTGGATCCGGAGGGTGTATTGTAGGTCTTGTGAGCGAGGCGATGTAGAAACTGATCTGCGGGATGCCAGTCGTCGGATTCCGCCGGCGCCAACTGCAGAGTTTCCGACCATTCGAGGCGATGCCCTTGGTCGGGGATCCACGCGGAAACGGACTTCTGTTCACCGATCAACGTCAGCTTCAGCCCCGCCTGGTCCCGTGCCGGTCCCATCGCCCAGCGGGCGATCCGAGGCTGGGGCCCGGTGTAGTGAATGCCCAGATTGGTCCATTGTCCCGCGTCGGAAGCAACGCCTGTCGCGGAGACGCTTGAGACATCGCCAAGCAGGCGTCGTACGATCAATGCGTCGCGGGCGACGTGAGCCAAGACGTCGTTTCGTTGGCGCTGTTCCAAGACCACCCGTCGCTCAAACAGGCATTGCTCGACTTCACCGAACGGCGCGTCATCGTTTGCCACGGCGGCACATAGCGCCTGCAGCTCTGGATGATCCATCGTGGGGCAGTAGGGCAGAATCCTGGCCCCTCCATCGCCCCGATGCATTTCCAGCTCGTAAGCCAGCAGCATGTCGCAAGGGGGGTGCACGAGGATCAGGGACACGCCCGCTTGGATCAACCGCTTCAATTGTTCGGCACGCCGAATTGCGGCGGCAGCGTCGCTGGGCATGCTCGACACGGCGACCCACTCCGCGACGGTATTGCTCAACAACACCTCCCAGCTCTCTTCATCGCGATGATCGTCTACGATCGCTCCACGATCGTTGTCCGACGACGCGTCGAAACAGCCGACGTTTTGAAAATACTCGGAACGTTCGGCAGCGACGCTCAATTCGGCCAACGCCGGGTCCTGGCCCAGAGTTGCGATACGGATCAACGAACGATTGGACAAGATGTCTCCTCAAATTAAGCCGGCGACCGGCCGCAAAGAAGGTAACCGCGCGAGAACCTTCTACGACGTTTTACGACGTTCTACGCCGCGTCAACGAGAGTTCGCAGTATACCGACTTCAAGGTGATCTAGCACCCAGTGCACCGTGTCGGGGAAAATGTCCGGCGTTCCGTCGCGCCGCGGCTATGCGGCGTGGACGTTAATTGCTGCTCGCGGATTCGTCCACGTCAACTGTTCGATTTGATGTTCGTCCAACAGCAATTTTTGTTTGAGATTCTGAGCCGTGCGCGGCATTGTACCCGCCGAGCCCATCAGGTGAGAGCGGTCGGCAGCCCACGTGGCCAGTTGTTCATCCACGACCACGGTCTGACCGCCGAGTTGATATGTGCCGGGTCCTTGCCCGGCAGCGGCGATGGCGTCCGTGACGATGAAGCAGCGATTGGGCGAGGCGGCGCGGAGGTAATTCTGGAGGGCAAAAAAAGGGACGTGTACACCGTCCGCAATCATCCCGATCCACAAACGATCTGCACGGCTGAGCACTCGCTGAATGATGTTGTCGTGACGGTGTAAATGCAGGGGACAACCATTACCCAAGTGCGTGAACATCGTCAGTCCCGCATCGATCGCCGCATCCAATTCGTCAAGGCTGGGATCGCAGTGGCCCGCAGCAACCACAATGCCCTGACTACTTAGCATCCGCGTCACCTTCATGCCCGCATCGCATTCGGGGGCAAGTGTAACGATGCGTGTCAGACCGCCGGCCGCGTCAAGCAGTTGTTGCATCGTCGCGGGATCTGCCGGCCGAGCGGCGTTAGCCGGATGTGCCCCGATATAACCCGGCTGCTGGTTCAAGAACGGGCCTTCAATATGAATTCCCGCGATTGTCTCGGCCACTTCTGGTGCCAACTCGCGGGCCGCGACCAACCTGGCTAAACGCCGGCACATGGACGGCAACGAATCGGTGATCACCGTGGCCAAGATCCCCTGGACGCCATCAACACGCAGCCGCTCACAGACTTGCGCCAAGCGTTCTGTACTCCAGTCGTCGCCGTTGAAATCGACGCCGCCGTAACCGTTTACTTGCAGATCGAAATAATGCATGGGGAGAACTCTAGGCGAGAGCCAGATAGCCGACGTCGGGCAGTAGGCCTGCCTGGTCGAGCAACTTTCGCGTGGCGTCGATGACTTCCGCCGGAATACTTTGGCCATCGTGCAAATAGGGCGCTGCGCTGGACGTGGCGCTGCTGCCGTAGGCCATGAAATGGTCCATGGCTTTGTTGGCGTTCGTGAACGGATTACCCCAGGGCAAATCGGCAACCAGTTGAAAGACCTGCGGCACGACTTTTTCCACCGGCGCGATGACCCGCTGCGCGGCGGCAGCTTGCCCATTCCCCAGTAACTCCATCATCTGGGCCAGGCGATCGCCGAAAACGTTCGCCGTACTTAGCAGGAAACCGTCGTAGGGACCACCGGCTGACCGCGGCCAGCGCGTACTGACCCTCCGCGCCGCGGACAAGGAAGACGTCCCGCAGATCGGTGTCCGAGCTGGCGACTCGATCTGCGCCGCTGGTGTCTTTGAACAAATAAAAGTTAGGGAATTCCGCAGCGAACTCGCTAACCAGATCCGCGGGCATTTCATTCTTGGTGATTTGCGGTAGCTGATACAACGCCGTCGGAAGATTCAATTGCAGCACTTCGCGCAAGCCGGGCGCAGTTCGTCGACCGTCAGCGCCGCACCGGTGGGCGGGCACACGGTAAAACCGCAGACGTGCTGCTGAACCAACGCACGCTCGACGTCGTCTGTTTCCGCACGATGGCACAGCCAGTCGACGGTTTGTTCGATGCATGCCCGGGCGGAACTGGCATCTTGGCGCAGCACGCCGACCAGCACGCGTGCGTCGACTTGCGCCGCCACCGACAGTGCGCAGTCCAATACTTCGCGGACTTGATCGTCGCTCATCTGCCAACCTTCACCCGTCGAGCCCGGAATGAGCCATCCATGGGCATGCCGCCCCAGATGTCGTAAATGCACAGCCGTGCGGACGGGGTCGAGCTGACCGTCGCGTGCATAGTGCGTGAGGGGCGGGCACCAAAGTCGCGGGATACCTGTCGGCAACCATCGCAGAACACGCTGGGCGCGTGAGTCCGTCATCCCTGATCATCCTTCTCGCGATAAGCGACGTTGGGCGCCGGGCGCGTCGCCATTTTGTGGCAGTCCACCTTCGCAGCCGCTATTTCTCATGCGGAACGCTCTCGTAGTGTGCCTTGAGTAAATCAGCACCAAAGTCGTTGTCGAAATCACGCCATACCAAGTGAACGTGGTTCGCGTCGTTCTGCGTATTGTCGTACTCCATAATAAAACTGGGGCCTTGCACTCGATAGTAATGACCTTGTCCTACTTCATCTCCGCCGGCCCAAGCGAAGTGTATGTTGCGTACGCCCGCTTCGCGGATCTTGCGCATGTCCTCACGCGCTAATTCGGAACGGAAGTTGAACACGTATTCGCGAATCAATGTCATCAGCAACTGCCGCTGTTCTTTGGTCATTTGACCGGCTGACAGTCCTGGCGGATCCAATGCCGCCGCGTCGCGTCCGGGCCCATTGATAATGTCCGCTGGAGCCTCGGTGGCAATCACGGCCGACTCGCGCTGTTCGGTGCTCAGGTTCTTGAGGAGCTCGCGCGCGAAGTCCTCCTCGGCATGCAAGACGCGCAGGCCTTTGTGCGGGCCTTGTTTGACGTTCGCGGGATTCGCACCAAAGAAGGCCGGAGTCGGCGCGATTTGCTGCCCATCGACCAACGTCACACTGACCGACAGGTGGTGCCCTTCGACTCGCCAGCCCCAGGTTTGCGACGTGGATGGGGTTCCAAAAATGAAGAAGTGGTATAGATTCGGATCCCGTATCGCATTGTTGTTTTCCATTTCGTGCAAGATCTGCTCGAGCGCCATGATATTCAGGGCCTTCGAGAAACCGCGGTGGCTCATCGCACTGTGCAGCAAGTTGATTGCCAAATGCTGTTGATGAGGCTTCATGCGCTTTAGCGGCAAGCCGGCACGTTCCATGGGGATGAATTGCCAGTTTAATCGTTCCTCGTCGGAAAACTCGAATTGAGCGTCCGCACGCTGCTCGTCATCCAGGGAAGCAAGAAACGTGGTGGCAGCCTCGGCCATGGCTTCGGCCGGTGTATGGGCCCCGGCTGATGCGATAGCGACCAACAACGTTCCCAGCGCGATGCCAAACGACAAACAACGATGAAACCCCACACCAATCATGCTCGTCACCCCTTGCAATGGATCTGTTCTCTACCGAGCGACCGCGGAACCCACGGCGTTATCTTTCCTGTCGCGAGTCGCGCATCGACTGAGTCCGGATATTAACGTCGTGGCTGCCAGATGTCGAGCGTTTAAGTGCGACGTGTGCCGCGGTTGTCGTGATCAACGAGGATTTTCGTACCATACGACGCCCAAATTGTGCCGTTCTTCGCAGGTCACGATGTCCAGGTCACCGTCGCGATCCAAGTCCCGCAGTTCGACTCGATCAAATTTAAAACCCTCTTTGCCGTTAATCTGTTGCCAGTTTGGCACGGAGTTTTGAGCCAGTTTGGGCTCCGGCAACCACGCCACGCAGCCATCTTCCGTGGTGATCACCAGGTCCAGGTTATCATCACCATCGACGTCGCCAGCCGCTACTGCCTTGCCACGACGGTATCCTGCCGGCAATGCGATCGACGTCGATTGCCATGGTTCATGCGCCTTGCCCGTTTGGCGAAAGATGACGACGCGCGCATCGAGCGTCGCCGCCACCCACTCAGGTTGGCTGTCCTGGTCGAAGTCGGCCGCTCCGATGAACATGACTTCCACGTCCTGACCACCAATCGGGTGTTCCTGCCAATGACGTTGCTTGCGAACGGCTTGGGCACCAGGATTCTCCAACCAGAAGACTCCGCGTGTCGGTCCGCGGCGATCGCTCAACACGACGTCGTCGTCCCCATCGTGATCCATATCGAAATCGATGAGGGACATGATCCAACCGGCGTCACGTAATCTTTGTTTGCGCAAATGCCAGGCCTCGCGATCTCGCGGACGATCTGGAGCTAGCCACAAGGTGACGCTCGCACCGCGATTCTTTGAGCCCGCGATCACATCCAATCCCCCTTGGCCGTCCCATTGTCCGGCCACCGCAAACATCCAGGCTTGCGGCGGATCGGGGTCGTCGATCGGACGAAGTGACCACGCAGCGCGGTCGGTGAACGGGGAATTCTCTGCGGGACCAAATGCGATGCGAATTTCGCGCTGCTGACCCTCGTGGCAGCTAATCACGTCCAAGTGACCGTCTTGATCGATATCCGCCGAAAACGCGTCCTCCGGCGCGGCGGCCGTACCCACCGTAACACGCGGCCAGGGCTGACGCACGTCGCCCTGGGACGGATAGCGGTAGAGGCGAATCACGCCGCCTTCTTCCCAAGGTGTTGCCAGGTCCAGGTTGCCGTCGCCGTCCACATCTGCCCAACGAACGCCATCGGCGCCCTGGGAAGTGCCGTCGATCGTATGACGAAGCCAAGGGACTTGTCGCGCGGGCGGAGCGGCCAGGATCATGGTTGATGCCAAGCCCGAAATCAGGATGACGATCCACGACGTGAGTGGTCGCGGTATGTCGCTCAGGTCGGCACGGAGCATGTTTGTGTATTGACCCATAGAGTATTCGGCGATGGGTTGTGTCGGGGGAACTTGGTGCTACAGGCGGTGTGTCGTCGTCGTGAGCTGTGTGATGGAGTGTTTATCGCCCAGAGCAAACAGGTTGTCGCCGGGTTCAATTAACGTATTGCCTGTCGGGGGAATCACGACGTCTCCCGACGCCCGGCGAATGCCCACAATGATGATTCCCCGTTGGCGAAAGCCGGAGGCGGCTAATGTTTTTCCAGCAAACTCGGAATTCGGCGTGGTAGTGATTTCCGCTAGGTCCAACGTGAGTCCGCCCTCGGCCACGAACTCGAAAAAGTCACCCAGGTCCGGATTGGTCAAGAGGTGAGCCATCTTAATCGCGCCGCTGGCGTAGAGGCTGACCACTTGATCGGCGCCGGCCCGATGCATTTTCTCGACTCCCTTCTCATCGTAGGCCCGCGCAATCACCCGTACCTGCTTCGAGATCAATTTGGAAGAAAGCACAACGTATAGATTGTCCGCATCGGAGCTCAACACGGCCGCCAGGCCCCGCGCTCGCTGAACGCCGGCTTCGATCAACGTACGGTCCTCTGTCGCGTCCCCTTCTACGACGGGCCATCCGTTTTGGACGCATGCCTCTAGCGCCTCAGGATTTCGCTCAATGGCCACGAACGATTCACCCGCATCGCTCAGGTGACGACATAACATTTGTCCCATGCGGCCGCAGCCGCAGATGACGAAATGGTGTTGCATCGATTTGAGTTCTTGGTCCATGTTCCGTTTTCTCCACCAATCCTGCAATTCGGCGCGGATTACGAGCTCACCCAATTGGATGACCCCGTACATAAAGATGCCGATCCCGGTGATTAAGAACAGCGAGACGAAAACTTGGGATCGCGGCGTCAGTGGATGGACTTCGTGGAACCCCACGGTGCTGAGCGTGATGACCGTCATGTAGACGGCATCCAGCCATGGCCACCGTTCCACGAATATGAACCAACCGGCCCCCACGCTCGTCAGGATCAACAACAAGAGCACGATCCGCAGCAACTTTTTCATCCGACATGATCCGCGCCAAGGGTAGGAATTTTATTCCGGCCGTTCACGCGGAATCCGCGCCCCGAAGTCGCCCAACCAGGGCCATAGTGTCCGTTGATTCAAGTCCACCTCGGCGACCAGGACCTGCCCCCATTCTGGTCCGTTGCACGTGAGTAGCTCGCCGTGATGGTCCCAGACGCCGGAGACCATCGTGTGGTCAGAGAGATCCGTGTACGTGCTCGAGATCAAGTAGATTTGGTTCTCGATGGCGCGCGCACCCTTGCCAGTGCAGGGTTGCCTCCCCAAATGGGCATCGCGATCACTTCGGCGCCGTGATCACTCAGGCCGCGCACGACCTCTGGAAAATGCACGTCCCAGCAAATCATCATGCCGATTCGACCAAACCGCGTTTCGAACACGGGATAATCATGTCCGGGCGTGAGGCCCGCTTCAATCTCTTCGCGCGGCAAACAGACCTTACGGTATTTTCCCACCAACTGGCCGTCTGGGCCGAGGAGCGCGGCGGTGTTGTAAAGCACCGATTCGTCACGCTCGGTCAAGCCCGCGACGATGTACAAATCGTGCTGGTGGGCAAGTTCCGCGAAGTATTCGGTCGAGGGGCCAGGAATCGGTTCGGCACATTCGGCCATGGTCCGTCCCGTTCCACAGTACGTGAGCGATTCCGGTAGGCAGACCAGGTCGGCGCACTGTTGGGCCGCTGTGGCGATCAGCGACGCAAACTTCTGGCAGTTGTCCTGGTTCGACTCGCCTCGCTGCGGCCGAAAATGCACGGTGGCCAAACGCACCGGGCGAGGTTCCGGGGGACGGGTTTCCTGCAGCTGCACGTCTCGCCACACAACCGATCCCTCCGTCCACCGCAATCGCAGTTCGACTTGGGCCTGTGTTGCGTCGGACGGCACCTGATAGGTATCGGCAACTTCTGTCCAACCGTCGGTCGTCGTGCGTTGGTCGCGCGGATACTCGGGACGCGCCCAGTCGTCCTCGCCGCGGACTTGATGACCGCCGGCATTCTGCCAGCGGATTTTGACGATCGCGCTGCGCCGCGCCGACGACACCTTGCTCGTCTTTCGCCATGCGGAGAACCGAACGTACTGGCCGCCCGAAACCGCAAACGTCCGCACCCACGCGCCGTCAATTGCGGACCGGCCAGCCGCACGGAGCCCCAGCTCGCGAAACGGTACGTCCCCGACCGCGGCAGCAACAAAAAACTCCGGCCGGAGCTCGTCGCGCGATGCCGTCGTTTCCCAACCGGGGGCACCCGTTTCGATCGGTCCGATGGCCATTCCCACTACAACGACCGTCATGGCAACATACATTTTGGTCCACCTCTGCTACTTGGGGCATCAACAGTCGACGCGGCTGGGATGACGAATACCCGTGGCTAGGGTGCGCGCGGATTCGAGCGGGGGAATCGGAATGGTGATTGAGACAGCCGGCCGCTCGCGTTCCGCGTCGCGATTCCGGCGCTGCAGCGTGCTCAGTATAACGGAAGCGGTAGGTATTGTCGTTTGCCTGCCCGATTGAACGCCTGTGCAACTGAGCACACTTGCTGTGCCAATCTGACTCAATCTTCACGCGCATGCGCACCCGACTGAGGCCTTGTGCGCAGTGGCCTTCTGGCCGCGACGGTCCGGTGTTGCCCGCCGATTTTCGGTCCGCAGGTTGCGCGTAGCGCTGCATAGGCCGGTGAACCGGCAAACGTCCCTCGGGCCTGGCACGACGCTTGCTTTCATTTTCACGCCGTGCGCGATTTGTCGGGGAAACGAGTTAAAGGAAAGGGCAAATATGGTTAACGCACCGTTATCGACACCGGGTCCCGTTGGCGGATCCACCGTACCGGCGGCTCCCAGCAAGAGCGTCTTTGCGACGCGATTTTCTGAGGTTGAGCGGCAAAGCTTATTGGCGGAAGATCGATCGGCACAATTGGGGATCTCAGCGATTCTGGCGTTATTGATCGGGATGGGGATGGTGCTGGGAATTATCTCCGTGACCTTGATCACCTACTTGGGCATGTGATTTCCACGGTGGAGAGCAGGTGTGGTGCGGCGACGCGGGTTACACCAAGACCTTCACGACGACGGCGGTACGATCGTCTTGATAGGCCGAATCACTCGAAAACTCGTGGACGCGGGTAAAAATCTCGCTGATGGTTGATCGGCTCGATTGTTCCATCGTGTCGGTGATCGTTGCGACCAGTTTCCCTTCGCCGAACTGGACATCTCGATCGTTGAACGACTCGACGATGCCGTCGGTAAAGAGCAGTAGCGTGTCGCCGGACTGCAGATCCCGATATTCGTGGGTTTCGAATTGGTGATCCTCAAACACTCCCAGCGGAGGGTCGCCGGAGACGATCCGGGTACGGATTTGTCCCAGTGGATCGAAGAGCAAGCCGGGATGTCCCGCGCTGGCAAATTGCAGTCGTCGGTGGTGAGGGTCGAGCGAGACCAAGATCAGCGCGACAAAGACGTTATTGTGCAGGTCTTCCGACAGCACTTGATTGGCGCACGTGAGCATATCGCCCGGGTCATCGTAGGTGGTGGCCAAGGAGCGGAGGATTGCCCGGGTTTCGGACATGATTAAGGCTGGTCCGATACCGTGCCCAGCGACATCGGCCACGACGATGCCGAGGCAGTCGTGCTGCATGGGAAAGTAGTCAAAGTAGTCGCCGCCGGCTTTGTTAGCGGGTTCGCACCGCCCACAGATGTCGAAACCCGCCAACTGGGGCGACTTTTGCGGAAAGAGTCGGCGCTGGATTTCGCCCGCTGCGGACAATTCTTGCTCGGCTCGCTGCCGTCGCGCGCGTTCAATGGCGTACCGAATCGAGCGGGCGAGGGAACTGCGGCTGGCTTCACCTTTGGGCAAATAGTCCTGAGCGCCAAGGAGACGGCATCGACGGCCAGGTCCACATCGTCTTGACCGCTGAGCACAACAATTGGCACCTGCAATGCGGAGCGGTAGAGGCTGCGGAAGGTATCGAGTCCGGCGCTATCGGGCAGATTCAAATCGAGCAGAATCACATCGGCCTCGCCGCGCGCGACCTGCGCTAAACCGTCGGCCAACCGAACTTCTCGCCGGACAACGAATGAAGGATCTGCCTTTCGCAGGTGCGCTTGTATCAGCATCGCGTCAGTATTGCTGTCTTCGATCAGCAAGATTCGCGTGGTCTGTGTCGGTCGAGGTTGAGGCGGCATCAGCTGACCTCATGGGATCAAGGAAACGGGCGATGGAGTCGATTGCTGCCAATTGACGGGGCTCGTCCCAATTTGTCAAGCGTCGTCGTCGGGCGGGCGAAGCGTAAAGTAAAACGTACTGCCTTTATCTATTTCCGATTCCAGCCAAATACGGCCGCCGTGCCGTTGGATGATTTGTTGGCACATCGCCAAGCCGATGCCGGCTCCCGTATAGGTGTCGCTCGTGTGCAGCCGCTGAAAAATAGTAAAGATCCGGCCAAAGTCGGCGGAATCGATCCCGATGCCGTTGTCCGTCACGGAAAAAATGACCTCATCGGTGCCGTATTCTGCTCGGACGTGAACACGCGGCGGTTCCTTGTCCGTGAACTTGATCGCGTTGCCGATCAAATTCTGAAAAACTTGGGTCAATTGTGAGGGATCGGCCATCACGTTGCCCAGGTTTTCGGTCGTGACCACGGCCTGACGCTGTTCAATGGGAGTGCGCAAATTGTCTAGTGCGTGTTGCAGCGACAGTCGGCTATCGATCCGTTCCAGGGCGCTCCCAAGGAACGGACCCGCGAATATTCGAGCAAGTTGTCTATCAACAACTTCATGCGGTCGGCGCCGTCGATGACAAAATGGACGTATTCTTGAGCCGACTCCGAGAGCTGTTCCCGACATTGGTCTTGGATCATGTCGCAAATCCGGAAATGGCCCGCAACGGTTCCTGCAGGTCATGCGAGGCGACGTAAGCGAATTGTTCCAGGTCGCGATTTGATCGCTCGAGCGCCCGGTTGGCTTGAGACAGTTCTGCGGTGCGTTCGGCCACGCGTCGTTCTAGCACATCGTAGGATGCTTCCAGCTGCGACGCCATATCGTTAAATGCACGGCTCAGCACACCAATTTCATCGTCCTCCTCGACCGGCACGCGATGTTTCAGATTGCCACTGGCAAATATGTCGGCAGAGCGGGCAAGATTCATAATGGGCCGAGCGTAACGGCTGGCGAGCCAGTAGGCGCTGATAATCGCCGGGATCAACAGCAGCAGGCCCAGCGGTAGCAGGATCCGTCGCAAACTTTGCAACGGCAGGTAGGCTTCGGCGGTCGTGATCTTGACCACCAAGCCCCAACTGACAATGCCTTGTTGAAAGGGCACGGGCTCGTACGCGATCAGGACGTCTTGTTCGCCGTACTGCGCCAATTCAAAATCCTGCTGCCCTGCGATGGCCTTGAGCATCGAGGGGGCCTCGGCAATCGAGATCGATTCGGCATTGGTTAGCCGCGAGGGGAGGATGTAGCGAATGCGATCGGTGCCCTCCAACCGGCCCATCAAGGCTTCACCCGTGCGACCTAAGCCCACGGGATTCGATACGATGTCGGTCAAACGCTTGGCTATGTTGACGACCTGGACAATTCCCAGTAGTTGTCCCTGCGAGTTGGTCAGGGGGGCGGAAAGTAGGGTCTCCAGCGGACCGTTGCCGCGCCGATACTCGCTCAAAAACGGACCGCTACGGATCGCCTTCAGGATGCGTTCGTCCGAGACGACTTCGCCAATGTGTTCTGAATTGGTGGCGGCGATGACTTTGCCCGATACATCCGTCAGCCAGATTTCTTGGATGTCATCGGATCCGCGGATAGCGTCCGTCAGTATTCGATCGGCTTCCGACTGGAACGCTACGGTCGCCAACGTGCCCGCCGACCATGCCAGCAGTTGTTGCCGCAGCCGCGTGCGGCTGGCGATGAGTCTGCGCGTTCATGCTGCTGGCGAATGTACATCTCCATGGCCTGTGCCCGCTGGGTAGCGGCCAGCGACAGACGTTGTTCGACCTGCTGACGGATGATTTGTCGAGCGGCGAAATAGCTGATCCCGGTCAACGTCGAGACGGTCGTGGCCATAGCGACGAAGACGAACGCCGCCACGCGGATAAACAACGAGAGGCCGTGTCGTTGTGGTGGCGTACTGGCCATCCGACGTTCAGCTATCGGCACATGACACCTATCAGAGCACCGAGGGAATCCGTCTTGCGGTACGCGCCGAGTTGCCTCGCCAATCGCGGTCGGCTTTCCATCGTTCAGTCTTCCATGATTTCGCGTTCATCGTCCAATCCCACCACGCGAGTGTGCAAAGCTTCCTCGACGCTGCCGAAGACCAGCAAATGTTTGTCGCTAAGCCCCAGCGAACGATACACCTCGGCGATGGGGATCGACACGCAACACAAGTGCAACTGGCCCCCGTATTCCTCAAGTCGCTTGTGAATCACCAGCAGTTTGCCAATCGTCGAGGAGGAAATCATTTTGACGTGACTGAAATCCAGCACCAGCAGCGTCGGCTGGTATTCGGCAATCACGGCATGCAAATCGTTTTCCAGGATTTCTGCCACAATGGCCGTGCTGAGGAATTCTTCCTTGATCGAAACGACGACCCCTTGTTGCTTTTTGGTGACATCAATCAGTTGGTAACTAGACATGAAAACACCTTGAACGATTTACACGACAGCGGAGCGCCGTCGCGGCGGTCAGAGAATGAACCGACTCAGGTTTTCGTCGTCGGTTATCTTCTCCAATTGCTGTTTGACGTAGGTCGTGTCAATGGTCACTTGGGTCCCCGGCATGTCGGGAGCCGCGAAACTCAAATCCTCCAGCAACCGTTCCAGGATCGTGTACAGTCGGCGAGCTCCAATGTTCTGGGTGGTTTGATTGACGCGATGAGCGAACGAAGCCAGCATCTCGATGGCGTCGTCACTGAATTCCAGCCCAACCTGTTCCGTTTGCAGGAGCACCGTGTACTGTTGCGTCAGTGAGCTTTTGGGCTCGGTAAGGATCCGAATAAAGTCTTCCTTGGTGAGATCTTGTAGTTCAACGCGAATCGGAAAACGGCCCTGCAATTCTGGCATCAGATCACTAGGCTGCACGCGGTGGAATGCGCCGGCGGCGATGAACAAAATATGATCGGTTTTGACGTAGCCGTAGCGAGTCTGAATGCTGGTGCCTTCGACAATCGGCAACAGATCACGCTGGACGCCCTGGCGGGAAACGTCCGTGCCCTTCGAATCACTGGCGACAACCTTGTCGATTTCGTCGACGAAAATGATGCCCGTGTTTTCCGCCAGTTCAATGGCATCGGTGTGGATTTTTTCTGGATCGAGCAACGATTCGCAAGCTTGTTCGAATAGCACGCGTCGCGCTTCGGCGACGGTCAGCTCACGTCGCACGGTATGTTTCGGCAGGATCTTTTCAAACATCCCCTGGATATCGACGTCCATATGCTCCATGCCGGCGCCGCCAAATACCACGGGACTCGACTTTTGCTCGACCGTCAGTTCGACGTCACGATGCTCCAATTCGCCCGCCATGAGCATCGCTCGCATCCGATCACGCGAACGTTCGTAGTGCTCTGCCGTGCGGTCATCTTCGCCGCCCACGTCCACGCTGATCGGCGGCGGAACCAGTAGATCGAGTAACCGTTCTTCGACTTTCTTTTGGGCCTCTTCCTCCACGTTGGACATTTCCCGTTGGCGGATGATTGCAATCGCGTTTTCCACCAACTCGCGAACCATACTCTCCACGTCACGACCGTAATACCCCACTTCGGTATACTTGGTGGCCTCGACTTTGATAAACGGTGCGCCCGTCAATTTGGCCAGTCGGCGGGCGATTTCTGTCTTGCCAACGCCCGTGGGGCCGATCATCAGGATGTTCTTTGGAGCGACTTCCTGCCGCATCTCCTCGGACAGCCGCTGGTGCCGCCAGCGATTGCGGATAGCAATTGCCACCGCGCGTTTTGCTTCACTTTGTCCAACAATGTGGCGGTCCAGTTCCGCCACGATCTCGCGGGGCGTAAACTGTTTGTCCTCCAAGGGCGGTATCGGCGACGAGCTCATGATGTGGCGATTTCCAACTCCTTAACCACAAGGTTGTTATTGGTATAGATGTCGATCTGAGCCGCGATCTCTAAGGAGGCCTGCACAATCTGACCGGCCGTCAGCTCGGAATGGGCCAATAACGCCCGGGCAGCCGCCATCGCGTAATTGCCCCCGGAGCCGATGCCCAGCACGCCATCGGTCGGCTGGATGACATCCCCCGTGCCGCTAATCAGCAGCGTATGCTCCGAGTCCACCACGACCAGCAAGGCTTCCAGCCGCGCAGGGCCCGGTCCATCCGCCAGTCCTTGGCCAGTTCCGTAGCCGCTCGTGGAATATTGGCCGGATAATCCTTCAGCTTACCGTCAAAACGCTCCAACAAGGCGAACGCGTCGGCTCCCGATCCAGCGAATCCGCACAACACTTTACCGTCCATTAGCGAGCGGATCTTGACGGAGTCGGCCTTCAAGATGGCCGTATCCAGCGTCACTTGTCCGTCGCCGCCCAGCGCAACTGTCGTCCCACGGCGGACGGTCAGGATGGTTGTGGAGCGGATTTTCATTGCGCATCCTCATCGTGAGCAGCTTGACGTGGTCGAGCCAGCCCGCCGCCGGAACCGCCCGCGTCGTCCATTGGGCCAGGTTGGCGACCTGGCCTTCGGTCCCCTGCATTGTTGTCCAATTTGCCACTTCGCACCAGTCCGCGTCCAGGAGCAAGCGGCAGCGCGCGACGGTGTGGACTAGGGGAGCGAACTATCGGACACGACGCCCCACCTTATAATACGGAATACGCCCCCGTTTTTTGTCCGTATTGTTTCTGGATCCTCTCGTGCGAGCGTGCTGTTGAGTGAATTGAATTATCAATGGACGACGATGCATGTTCCTGCCATGGACTGTCCGCAAGAACTGGGACTGATTCGGCGTGGATTGGATCCTTTGGAGGGAATTGAACAGCTGCAGGCTGATTATCTGGACCGCTCGCTGCGCATCCTTTACGATCCGCGCGCGTCGATCTGACGCAGATCCGCGGCCGCTTGATGGAGATTGGCTTTCCGGCCGGAGCCGCGCCAGAGGTCGATGCCGAGCGAGCCCCGCCCAGCGCGTGGCAGGCTTGGCTGCAGTCGCCCGCTTGCCTGTTGGCGACGCTGGCGTGTGCGGCGATCGCCCTGGGGCGTATGCTAAACTGGCCGACGCCCGCCTTGGCGCTGTGCGCTATCGCGGCTGTCAGCCTGGTGGGAGGGCCCATCCTGGTCAACGCCACACGGGCGTTGCGCCTCCGCCAGCTTGATATGTTCGTGCTCATTACCTTGGCTGTCAGCGGAGCGCTGCTGACCGGGGAATGGTTTGAAGCGGCGACCGTGATCGTACTCTTTCGCCTCGCCCTCATGATCGAACAGACCAGTCATCGCCGCACGCAGCGGGCGATCCACGACCTGCTGCGGCTGGCCCCTCAGCGCCGCACATCGCTTGATCGACGGCTTGTCGGCGCGTGTCGTTGACGTGGAGCTGAACGCATTGCAGACAGGCGATCGACTGTTGATTCGGCCCGGTGAACAGATTCCCACCGATGGGCAAGTGCTATCGGGCGCCTCGAGCGTCGATCAGTCGATTATTACGGGCGAGAGCCTGCCGGTGGAAAAGGCGGTCGGCGATCTGGTCTACGCCGGCTCGTTTTGCGGCGAAGGCACATTGCGGATCCAGGTCACGCGCGGACCAGCCGAGAGTACTTTCGCGCGGATTGCACGATTGATCGACCAAGCCCGTGCGATGCCGGCTCCCACAGAACGGCTCGTAGATCGTTTCGCGCACGTTTACACGCCTGTCGTCATAGCGATCGCCCTGTTCGTCGCGACGGTTCCGCCGCTGGTCGCCTGGCTGACACCGGTAGCAAACTTTGGGTTCGCCACCTGGACCGATCTGCTCCTCAGCTGGGTATCGCGAGGGTTGATCTTGCTGGTCATCGCCTGCCCTTGTGCGCTGGTCTTGTCTACACCGATCACGATTGTCTGCGGATTGTATCGGGCCAGTCGCTTGGCGCACTGATCAAAGGTGGCGTGTTCTTGGAGCAATTGGGACAGCTACGGTGCGTCGCATTCGACAAGACAGGCACGCTCACATATGGCACGCCGCAGTTGGACACCGTCGAAACCTGGAACGATGCTACCGAGGATGACGTACTGCGCTGGGCCGCCGCCTTGGAGAACCACAGCGAGCACCCCGTGGCGCGTGCGATCGTCGAGAAGGCTCCAGATGACACGCCCGCATGTGAGGCGTTTCAAGTCCTGCGAGGCATGGGCGTGCAAGGTCGGATCGGGTCAGATACCTATACCGTCGCCAGTCCGCGTTATTTTGCTGATCGAGGCACGTTATCGGTATCCGAAATTCAAATGTTGCATGACCGTTATCAGGACGCCACGATGGCATTACTGGCGCACGACGTTGGGGATTCGTCGGCGCAGATCCTAGGCGTCCTTGCGGTGCGCGATGTGCCACGTGTGGATGCCGCGGCGGCATTAAGCCAGCTCAGGGCACTGGGCGTCCGTCAACTGGTGATGTTAACTGGCGATCACGCGGCTGCCGCCGAATCCGTGGCGCACCAGCTAGGACTGGATGGCTTTCATGCCGACCTGTTCCCAGAGGATAAAATACGGCACATTACACAGCTCCGCGGCAAGAGCCCTCCATGGCGATGGTGGGCGACGGCGTCAATGACGCACCCGCCCTGGCGGCGGCGCCGATCGGCATTGCCTTGGGTGCCGCTGCCAGTGACGTTGCACTGGAAACGGCGGATATCGCTCTGCTAACACCTCAACTGGAACGCCTGCCCGACTTGGTGCGGTTGAGTAAATGGGTGCGGCGAGTTCTAATCCAAAACATCGTCCTGGCGATCGGCATCAAGTTGTTGGTGCTTGTCCTGGCCGTCTGCGGGCTGGCGACCATGTGGATGGCCGTGGTCGCGGATATGGGCGCCAGCTTACTTGTCATCGCCAATGGATCCCGAATTTTACGCGGTGAGTTGCCGCTAACGCCGCATACACGAAGTTAATCGCCCGGGCCTCGGCAAGCTATATCGAACAAAGGATCAACATGGCCATGACCGCTTTGCGGAGTCCGTTACTCATGTCCGCCTCGGACTCGGTGCTGCTAGTTGTCGACGCTCAAGAGAGATTGCTGCAAGTCATGCCGCGTGGAGCTACGATGGTATGGAATTTGGAGCGATTGGCTCAGGCTGCTCGCTTGCTGAACGTGCCTTGTTTGGCCACCGAGCAATACCCCGAGAAACTCGGGCCTACCGCCGCCGCATTGCAGACGTACTTGGGTAAGCATCCCGCGCAGTCGACCATTCCCAGCAAGCTGACCTTCAGTTGCGCGGGGTGCGAGGCATTGCTGGAGACACTCGATCGCTGCGGCCGAAGGCAAATCGTCATGGGTGGTCTGGAAACGCATGTCTGCGTGCTGCAGACGGCCTGCGACTTGACCACGGCCGGATACGACGTATTCCTGGTCGTCGATGCCCTCGCGACCCGTTTTTCGGTTGATCATGATACCGCGCTGCGCCGACTCGAGGCGGCAGGAATGACATTGACCACGACCGAAGGTGTGATGTTCGAATGGTGCGAGCGCGCGGGAACGGCCGAATTCAAACAGATCAGTCAGATCGTCCGTCAATCTCCGCCCGATGGCTTGTCCGTCCCGTGAAACTGGCGGCGGTCAAGCAATCCTTTTCGGTACGTCGATTGACACTCGGCGAAGCCGTCACGAAGGCACAACCGGCGGTGTTCGAAACTACAAGAGGCCTGGAAAGGAGCGACGATGCAAATCGCAGTTACCGGAGCAACAGGGTTTTTGGGACGTTATTTAGTACGTCACCTGTTGGCACAGGGACACCAATGTCGCTGTTGGTATCGACCCGAGAGTGATCGCAGCGAGATGCCGACAGCAGGGATGGATTGGGTGCCAGGTCAGCTGAATGACGGCGGATCAACGGCTGCACTCTTGGTCGGTTGCGACGCCGTGATTCACGCTGCGTTGGACCGCCCAGGTACCGGCTTTCGGGGCGCGGAAGGCGACCTGCTGGATTTCGCGAATCGCAATTTGATGGGTTCGTTGCGGCTGATCGAAGCGGCGCGCGAAGCGGGTGTCCGACGTTTTGTGTTCATTTCGACGTGCGCGGTTCACGAACGCATTCTGGATGATCGTCCTCTGGATGAGACCCATCCCGCGTGGCCAATGAGCCATTACGGTGCCTACAAGGCAGCGGTGGAAATGTTTGTGCATAGCTACGGTTGGGGACACGGATTTCCCATTTGTGCGCTACGTCCGACGGGAGTGTATGGAGTTACTCATCCGCCGAACGAAAGTAAATGGTTCGAACTGATCGCCCGCGTTGCTCGCGGCCAGACGGTTGAATGCGAGCGAGGAGGCAAGGAAGTCCATGTCCACGACGTCGCGGCGCGGCCGAATTGCTGCTGCATGCCGACGGCGTGACGGGTGAATGTTTTAACTGCTACGATCGGTATGTCTCGGAATACGATGTGGCCGAGTTGGCCAAAGAGTTTTCAGGCAGCGACGCCGAACTGCACGGCGCACCGCGACAGCCGAAGCATCAGATCGAAACGGGAAAGCTGCGAGCTCTGGGGATCGAGTTTGGCGGCGAGGCATCCTTGCGCGAGACGATCCGCGAATTGGTGAGCCATGTCTGAACTCGTCCCCGATCCCGCCAACACGCTATCGCCGGTCACTCTCGGGATGCTTGGACTAACGGCCGATGCGGTCGGAATCGTGATTGTCGACCACGGATCGCGGCGGCGCGAGAGCAACGATCTGCTGCTGCAAGTCGCGGACATGTTTCGCCAGTTTACCGGATTGCCGATTGTCGAGCCGGCGCACATGGAACTTGCCGAGCCCTCGATTGCAACCGCGTTCGACCGAGCGGTCGCGCGAGGTGCGCAATTGGTGATCGTCCACCCGTATTTTCTAGCGCCCGGTCGACACTGGCGCCAGGACATACCGCAATTGGCTGCCGCCGCCGCGGCGCGACACACAGGACTTCGCTATCTGGTAACAGCCCCCCTTGGCCCGCATCCCTTGATGCAGCAGATCATGCAAGATCGAGTGCTTCGATGTCTGCAGCATGCGATACGGGGGACGCCCAAGTGCGATGTGTGTGCCGACGACGACGTCGAATGCCGTATGTTGGCAGGCGACCTCTAACGCCGTACCTGTTCAGCGAACGGCATGGCCGCTATGCTACGCTGTGCTCGACACCTAAGCGGCGTCGACACACTGGCACGATTGCCCGGTCTTGGTCGCCGGGTTGGGTACGGAATCTGGCGGCGCTTGCTCGGTGACGAATTCGATGGCTGACGATTCTTGGCGAAAGCAGTACCCTTTTCGGTCGCATTGGCGAGAATTGCCGGCCGGCCGGTATCACTATTTGGATGAAGGGCAAGGTCCGGCACTGCTGATGGTGCATGGCAATCCCACGTGGTCATTCTACTGGCGACGACTGGTCCCCGTTTTTTCACAGGGGCTGCGAGTTGTCGTGCCGGACCACTTGGGGTGCGGATTGAGCGACAAGCCCCAAGACTTTCCCTATCGCCTGCAGGACCATATCGACCACCTTGTTCAACTGATCGATGAGTTGGATCTTCGTCAGATGACCGTGATGGGCCACGACTGGGGTGGCGCAATCGGATTGGGTGCCGCGCTGGCCCGACCCGATCGCGTGGCACGACTGGTGTTGCTCAATACCGGCGCATTTCCACCGCCGTTCATCCCTTGGCGGATCCGTGCATGTCGGATGCCGCTGTTGGGTCGCTGGGCCGTGCAAGGAGGTAACTTGTTTTCCTTGGCGGCGCTGCGGATGGCCGTGTATGACCCACGCTCGCTTTCGGCATCGACTCGGGCCGGGTTGTTGGCCCCCTACGACTCGTGGGTTCACCGCGTGGCTGTTTACCGATTCGTAAAGGACATTCCCAGCTCTCCCACACATCCGACCTGGCAAACGCTGGCGGAGATTGAGGCGGGGTTGCCCCGTTTTATCGATCGCCCCGTTCAACTCATTTGGGGTATGCGAGACTGGTGTTTCCGGCCTTCCTGTCTAGAACGTTTTCGTCGTCATTTTCCCCATGCCCGCGTCTTACAACTTCCCAACGCGGGACATTGGGTGGTCGAGGAGGCGGCGGCGGAAGTGGAGGCATGCCTACGCGAATTTCTGCAGTCGACGTCGGTGTGATCACGTTGGTCGATGGGCGTTCGTTAGTTCATGAACCTGGGGAGTTCGGCATCGATTGGACCTATGAATTCACCGGCCAACCTCTCTGTGGGACAATGTGCGACTCTGGCGTGCCTGTTGGAAGTCCTGGCGCCAAAACCAGGGAACGTGCACCGGGCGGCCGATTTTGCCAACATGGGCGTGCAGGATTTTGCCGCCAGCGCCGTTGCGCTCGGCCCGGTCATGGAGCACGCAACGACGCAAACTGTGGGCGGCACCGTGCTTGCAGCCGTGCAGGCCACGCAACAACTGACCTCCGCCAATACGAACCTAGGCATTGTCCTATTGCTGGCCCCCTTGGCGCGGGTACCGCGTACCGTGCCCTTGGTGGAAGGTGTGCCCTCGGTGCTGCAGCAATTGACCCCGCGCGATGCGGTCGACGTTTACGACGCAATTCGGCTCGCGCAGCCCGGCGGACTAACGCCGCACGATCATGGTGTGGCCGAACACAACATTGCGACAACGCCGCCCGCGAATCTTTTAGCCGCTATGGCCGCCGCGGCTGAATGGGATTTGGTTGCCCGGCAGTACGACAACGGCTACACCGAAGTCCTAAGCCGCATCCTGCCCTGGTTGCTCGAAACCGCGCCGGACCGGCCGCTTTCGGAACGGATTGTGTATGTCCATGTCCGGGTGATGAGCGAATACCCGGACAGTCTGGTTGCCCGAAAGTGTGGGCTGCGCGTTGCATTGGAGGCGGCTGCACGGGCTGAAGCCGTGCAGCAAGCGGGGCCACTGGGAAGTGAAGACTATTGGTGCGCCGTTGCCGATTTGGACTTCTGGTTGCGTGGCGATGGCAATCGGCGGAACCCGGGCACAACCGCTGATTTGATCACCGCCGCTTTGTTTGCCGGGCTCCGCGAAGGTCAGATCGGCCCGCCTTTCGCCTAGCGGCCGGCGCATGCGTACAATAGCAAGTCGGCCACCGCTCCCCCATCCACCTTTGCGGCGTCGTTGTCTCGGGCGAGAGGAGGGAGGTGCGCGTGTCACCTGCCGCGGCAACGCAGGGTCGGCGGCGAGACAGGTTGGTTATTGAGGGAGGGGACATGCCGAAAGAACGCTATCACGTCCGTCTAACTAAGGACTACCTGGTTTTCAGCGCCGCCCACTTTATTACGTTTGCCGGCCGAATCTGCGAACGCATCCACGGGCACAACTACCGCGTGGAGGCGGAGGTCCACGGGCCGCTTGACGAGAATCACTACGTGATCGATTTCATTGCCTTGCGCGACGCTCTGAAGTCGCGTGTTGATGCCTGGGACCACCACGTATTGCTGCCGACTCAGCATCCGCAGATCCACGTCACGGGGGACGAACGGGAAGTGACCGCTCGATTCGAGGATCGTCGCTGGGTGTTTCCGCGGGAAGACTGTATCTTGCTGCCGGTTGAGAACACGACGGCCGAGCTGTGCAGCGAGGACCTTGGGGCGTTTTCTCCTGGACGATCTTCATCACCTTGGTTTGCCCCTGCCGGCTCGGCTAAGAGTAGGAGTGGACGAGAATAACGGGCAGTGGGGGATCTGGAACTGGTCGGCCGACTGATGCCGCCTTGGTACGATCGCCAAGGACGACGATTGAAAAATTGACGTTTAAGTTGTCAATTCCGCCTCTGCGACTCATCCTGACCGGTCCGTAGGCCGATATCCGTGTTGACCCACTCGGTCCACATGGAAGGGACGTCACGATGAGGCCTCACGAAACGCCCGACAATGCTGCGTTGCTGATTTCCTGTCTGCCAGCAGCAGATGCGGAGCAGTTACTGCAGCGCATGCCGGAACAACACGCACTGGTCATTCGGCAGCAGATGAAGACGGAGGAGGCACCACCGGCAGTGCGTTTGGCTGCGGCGCGACGGTTCATTCACGAAATGTCCCAAATGCGGCCGCACGGCGTGCATCTCCGCATTGATGACTCGCAGCGACCGGCATCGTTTCATTTCTTGGCTCGCCAATTGCCCTCGCGTTTGGCGAGCGTCCTCGCTCAGGAATTACCCCAGACAACGGCCACCGTCTTGTCGATCCTACCGGCGAGCAAGGCCGCTGATGTCCTGTCGCTGTTGCCGGAGGACTATCAGGTCGATGTCGTCCACCATGTGCTGTGCAGCGGACCGGTCACCGAGGACGTGCTGAGTGACTTGGCGGATTCGCTGGTGGATCTCGTTTCGCGTGACGGCGTTGGTACGTGTCTCGGCCGGCAGGGGCGGGAACGTCTGGCCGAACTGCTGCAATGTACGGATGCGGTCACACGACAACGATTAATCGACGCAGCGCGGTGCGAGGGTATTGAATTGAGCGATATCGAATCGGCGACGTAGCGCGGTGGCGCGACCAAGTGGCCCCTGGTCGCGGTACCGGAGGCGCGGTACGATCCCAGCCATGGCTACGACACCGATGATGCAGCAATACATGGACGCGAAGGCGGCGTGCGGCGATGCGCTGTTGCTGTTTCGCATGGGGGATTTTTACGAGCTGTTTTTCGAGGATGCGCGGGTGGCTGCCGAAAAGGTCGGCCTGACCTTGACCAGCCGCGACAAAAATAGCGACAATCCCGTGCCCATGGCCGGCTTTCCTCATCATCAATTGGAAAGCTATCTCGGTAAATTGATCACTCAGGGACTGCGCGTTGCCATCTGCGAACAGGTGGAAGACCCGAAGCAGGCGAAGGGACTTGTCAAACGCGATATCACGCGAGTGGTCACGCCGGGAACGCTGACCGATGACTCGCTATTGGACCCCCGCCAGAGCAACTACCTGGCCGCCGTGGTGACGGAACGCCCCGGACGCGCGGACACCGGTCATCTGGGTTTGGCGTGGGTCGAGTTGTCGACAGGACGTTTTCGCGCCGGCACGCTGCCGCGTGAACGGTTGATGGACGAATTGGGACGTATTCAACCATCGGAACTGTTGGTGCTGGAAGACCATCCGCCAGACGAACGATGCCACAAGCTGGCATGATGATCACTCCGCGTCCACCCTGGGAGTTTGCACTGGAAGGTAGCCACGAGTCGTTGGCAAAGCACTTTGGAACGGCGGGACTGGAAGGTTTTGGCTTTGGTGTTGGTCTTGGCTCCAGTTCCAGTTCCGATGGTCGGACCGACGATGGCTTGGCGATTCGGGCCGCTGGTGCCGTGATCGCCTATTTGAATGAAACGCAACGGGCGTCGTTGATTCATATCGATCGCATACTGCCGTATCGCACCGGACAGTGCCTCGAAATCGATCAGGCGACGCGTCGCAGTTTAGAAATCACGCGCACGTTACGGGAAGGCCACCGCGAGGGCTCATTGCTATCGGTAATCGACCGCACGGTTTCGGCGATGGGTTCGCGATTGTTTGCCGATTGGATTGCTAATCCGCTGACCGATGTGCAGGCGATTAACGGGCGTTTGGATGCCATAGAAGAGCTATTGGACCAGCCCGCTCTGGGGCATCAATTGCAGGACGAACTGCGGCACATCTACGACTTGCCTAGGCTGCTGGCTCGAGTGGCGACGGGACGAACCAACCCGCGTGACCTGAGGTTTGTTGGAATTACCCTGGAACGCCTGCCCGGGATCCAGCATGTGCTCAGCGCGTTGCACTGTGATCTGCTGAGCCGACTACACGCCGAGTTGGACCTCTGTCCCGACCTATGCACCATGTTGCTCGCCGCGCTAAAGGACGAGTGTCCGTTGACGGCTCGCGAAGGAGATTTCATCCGGTCCGGCTATAACGCCCACCTAGACGAGCTGCGTCAGTTGGCTTCGGGCGGCAAGGAATGGATTGCGCAGTATCAAGCTCGACAACTCAAAGATTCCGGCATACCAAATCTAAAAGTCGGTTACAACAAGGTCTTTGGATACTACATCGAAGTCACCAACGCGCATCGTGAGAAAGTCCCGGCCGAATTCATCCGCAAGCAAACATTAAAGAACGCCGAACGTTTTATCACGCCGGAACTTAAAGAGTACGAAGAAAAAGTGTTGTCGGCCGACGAGCGGGCGAAGGACGCAGAATACGAGCTGTTCGTCCAATTGCGAGAACAGGTACAGACCGCGGCACAACGGCTGCAGGCAGACGCGGACGTGCTGGCCCAATTGGACGTCCTGGTGGCATTGGCCGAGTTGGCACGACGTCAAGGCTATTGCCGGCCGTGTATCGTGGAGACGCCGGTCTTGGATATCCAGGATGGTCGGCACCCGGTTCTGGACGTGGTGGAGCCGCAGGGGACATTCGTTCCGAACGATACCATGGCCGATGAAGATGCCGGTTTCATTCTGCTGATCACGGGCCCCAATATGGCCGGCAAGAGTACCTACATCCGCCAGGTGGCCTTGTTGACGATTATGGCTCAGGCGGGCAGTTTCGTACCGGCCCGTCAAGCGACGATCGGTGTGGCCGACCGCGTGTTTGCGCGAGTTGGGGCCAGTGACGAGTTGTCCAAGGGACAGAGTACGTTCATGGTGGAAATGACCGAAACCGCTCGGATCCTCAACACGGCTACCGATCGTAGTCTGGTGATTTTGGACGAGATCGGACGCGGAACCAGCACGTACGACGGATTGTCGTTGGCTTGGGCCATCGTCGAGCATCTGCACGACCAGATTCGCTGCCGTACTTTATTTGCGACGCATTACCATGAGTTGACTGATCTGCGTCAATCATTGACGCACATCCGCAACTTGAATGTGGCCGTCAAGGAGTGGCAGGAAGACGTCGTCTTCTTGCACAAGATTGTTGATGGAGCGGCGGACAAGAGTTACGGGATCCACGTTGCTCGTTTGGCCGGTGTCCCGCCTGCGGTCAACGAGCGGGCCAAGCAAATTCTGGCCCGGTTGGAATCCGAACATCTGGACGGCGCCGGCCGCCCCAAAATCCCACCGCCGCATATCGGACCCCGGGCCGGCGATATCCAACTCACACTTTTCGGTCCCGCGGCGCACCCGTTGCTGGACGAAGTCCGTGAATTGGACGTCAACCAACTGACACCGATGGAGGCTTTGATGCGGATCGAGGCCTGGAAGAAGCAATTGGAATCCTAACGCTTGGGTGGTGCGACCTCCCGCACCGTCGCGCCATCGTGCTCGCTCAGCACGAGAATCGCAAATCGCTCGACGGAATCGAGTTGATTGGTGCTAAGCGTCGCGTAGTCAAAGCGGCCGCGTAGGTCCGTGTAGCCATCCTTGTAGAATACGGTACGCCCGTCTTTCATCAGTGCGTAGACCTTGCAGTAAACCGTCGACACCGGGTCGCGCGTTTCACTGTGCGAGATGCGAAGCTGACCATAGTTTTCGACGATCTGAACGGAGATGGCATTGGAATAGTAGGGATGCGATTGACGCTGTCCTCCCGCTTCAATCTCGATCAAAACGTTTTGGTTTAGCAATTCTGCCGGCAGTTCCCGTTGAATTTGACCCTCATTGCCGGGCAGCTCCACGATTTCCGTCAGGTTCGGTGCAATGTAGGAGAACTGTCCTTGATGTCGCTGAACAAACGGATTTCGGCTGAAGAGCAGTTCGATATCCATCAAGTAGTATCGCACGGTCACCTGATTGAGGTTGCGATACTGCAGCCGCAATTGTTTTGCTTCCACCGTGAAATCGAACGTCGGGTTGGCAGCCGCCAGTTCGTCCTGTGATTGATTGCGGTCGGTGGCATCGACGGCCAAGGCTGTTTGGCCTTCGATTTCATTCACATGGTTGATCACGGTCGCAAACATGTTTCGCCAACGATCGACTGGAAAGTCTTCGTAAGCCAGGGCAATGCTACGGGCCTTATCGGTTTCTCCCTGGCTCATGCTCAAGTACGCTTGACAATAGTCGTACTGCATTTTTGCCGTGATGTGATAACGATCGATCTGTTGAAATTGAGCCACGGCTTCTTCGACGCGATCTTGCAGCAACAAGTAATACACGGTCGCCAAGCGACTGTCGTCATTCAATTGCCGCAGATAGCTGAGCAGTTTAAGCCAATGGTTGTATTGCTCGTACAACCGATCGTTGAAGATCTGCCGTTGTTGCCCGATTTGGTGTGCCCTAGCGTTCACCATTGGATAGTATTCCAGATGTTCGTAGGTTTTGCGTGCCACAGGGTCGATCGTGACTAAGGGGCTAATCAACACGTCACCGCACTGGGTCAGCAGTCCATCGGCGTGATCCAAGAATTCGCCGATCGCGGTAGGTTGGTTGTGGTGGACGGCGTACGCCCAGAGCGTGTGATTGTAGATGTGCCTCTGGCGCAGCGTGTCCAGAGTTTGTTGGAAGAAGTTTTTGTCTCCCATGCGAAAGGCGATCCGATCGAGATTGATTTCCTGTAGATTGCGTTGTTGCAGGAATTGCATCACGTCTTCGTCGCTGCCGAATTGCGAGACGTAGTCCCACGATTGGCGATCGACGTCGGATAGCTGCTCGACCACCTGGAAGGAACTGACTTGGGCTGCAGCGACCAATTGCCCGTCTTGCGTCACGTGAGCGGGGAACTGCACGAAGTCGCCCGGTGCGGGGAAATAGAAGTAGTATTCAATCGTCTGCGTGCGATAGGGATCTAGTTGTACCCGAATCGTCTGCGTCGTTTTACCGCCTTCAACGGGTAGTGCGCCGGTGGGCAACTGAGTCAATACGTCCAGCTTTTGTCGGCTACTGGTCGGATTCGTGATGACCAGCTGACAACCATAGACGGTTTGATAGAGGAATTCTCCACTGATGAATCGATCGACGGGTTCGCCGTTGATCGTCGCATAGCGTTCGTTCTCGCGGAAGAAATTTTGGCTCACCAGCACCGGTGGTACGTCCTGGCCTTCGCGGGCTACTTCGATCTGTTCGTGCAGAACAATTACCGGACCGGCAGTTTGGATCTTGATCGCTTGATTGACCACTTCCATCTGGTGGTCGGGAGATTCGTTGGGCAGGTCGAGCAGCGCGAGTGCGAACATGGCTTCGGTAAAGTTTCGCACTTGGGCAAAGTTGGTCGAGCGAAAAGCGGGTTGGTCACCGTGCTGCGCCCAATCCAACCACAAGTCGTTAACCGTGATCAGCTTGGCATTCTGCTGATCGATGGGCAATCGATAGTAGTTGTTTTCGGCCCACTCCTTGGTTTGGTCCAAAGTTTGAAAGAAACGTTCTCGTACCATTTGTTGACGTTGGGCAAAGAAGTCAACGCTGGCGACGCGATCGCCCAATCGCACCGTCCCATCGGCCTCGGCCTTTTCCAGCGCCGCTCCGCCGCGTTCATCCATCGCTGTTTGCCCGGCAGCCGCGGGGCGGCCGGCATTGGTAGCTGCCGCTGGCGGGGCATACTTCAGTCCGATGCCGGCGCGACGGCCAAAGCGGGCCCGGCTCTCAGCCAACCCCAATTTGTCGACACTCTTTCCTTCGGCATCCAAGGCTTGCCCTAATAGGCCTGTATCGAATAAGTGATTCAAGTTGTCTTGGTCGGTCGGGATCAGCTCCCATTGTGAACGTAGGCTGTCCAGCGTGCGCACCAATTCGCCATCGATCCGCTGCGCCAACAGGATGCGTTCCACAGCATTCAACTGTTCGTACTGCCACGGACTCAGATACTCGCTCAAATTCTCTTCTAGCAAGTAACGGTCCAAGAACGTCTTATAGAACTTGTGACGCAGATAGGGTTGAACGACATCCCTGAAGAACTCGGGATCGTGGTGAGCGAGAAAAAAGTTCAGTTCATGGCAGGCAAACTTGGAGTAGTTCTCTCGTTTTTCATCGGCCGTCAGCTTGTACCATTGCAGGAGGAAACGAAAATCCTTGAGATGCGAGTCGGGCAGCAGGGTTTCGTACAGTTGGTAGACGCGTGGCAGGCTATCGTAGAGCTGGAAGCGACCCGATCCGAAGCTCTCAATACGTATTGTTTGCCCGGCGTCAAAGGAACTGATCTGTTTGACCAGGGCGAAGTGGCGTTCCGGGTCCAGGCCATTGGCCAGCCGCAGGTCGATTTGCTCGCGATCGGCCGCAGGCAGGAAGACCGTCCGCTGTTCTAACGTCTGTTGATCGACGGCGACGACATACAACGCAGTGCGACCTGCCAACTCTTTAAGGTCAACGGTAATCTTGCCGTCGGCGTCGGGCTTAAGATTCAGGGAAATGAATGCTGCCGTGGCCAGGAAATCCAGGTTGGCAAAATCGCGCACCTCGGAGCTGGCCTCGTCCCGTTGCGCTTCGGCTGCATCGGTGGCACGCGTAGCTGGCGCTTCGGCGGCGAATTCGGTTCCCCCCCCCAATATTTCCTGTCCGGTCTGGGTATCGCGGACATCCCACGGATTGAGCAGCAACTGGGGGCGGCTCAGCATATTACCTGGGAATTTTGTCGCGTACTTACGTTCGAGGATGTATCGCAGTTCGTCGCCAATCGTTCGCCCCTGCACATAGAGCGAAGGCAGCGTGGACCGCCATGCAAATTGCAGGCTATGGCCTCCCACATGGGCCAATTGGTTGTATGGGTCAAAGGCCGGATGGAAATAGTCGGCCATCACGTGCACACGTGTCCGTGGCGTCACGTGGGCCAGTTGGATGATCGCTTGGTCTTCCTGGATGTCCACCGCCGCGATTCGCGGCACGGCTTCGTTGCCCAATTGGATCACCCGCGTTTTGCCGATGCCGTGTTGGGCTTGTACTGTTCCATCAACCACTCGCAACAGGATCGTTGTACCGGTCGATTTCAACTGCAGGTCGAAATCTCCGGCGGCCAGATCTTCAATCACGAGGGCTCCGTTACGCAGCGATAGCCGTTCAAAGTGGTCCTCAACGAACGTGCTGCCTCGACGCTCGAGCAGAGAATATGCGTTGCGCTGCGGGGCGGCGGACGGGTCGGCCACTGGAATTTCAATCACGTCGCCAACCACCGCGTGGATTTCGCGGTCGTACTGAGTGCGATTCGTTTCCAATGTCCATTGTGAGCCGTTGTCGTTGCCCAGCGTCGCCTTGACTTCGACGATCTCCGGTAGTGTGCCTAAGTGAATCTGGCCGGTCTCGTCACTCCGCAATGCGACATCGATCGGTTGGCGAAAATCGCGATGCTTGAGGCTTACTCGGACAGGGCGATTCGCGTGAATCTCTCCAGTCTTGCCGAACAGTTCCAGCACATACCCACTATCAGTGGAAACCAGCTTGACTTGATCAATCAGTCGCGTGCGTTCGATATCGTTGATATAGAATGTCTCCGCCGCCTGCACATTGATGGTCTTGTTTTCGCTCAGTGACTTGACTTGTCCTTTAACGACGATTGTCAATTCACTCAGACGCGGGGGAACCCGCAAGTTGTGGACGAGATCGAGGTCATCGTGGAGCGTTAGATTGCTGATGGTATCGGTCGATTTGATCCCGTCGAAATCCACGGACGTGATTTCCAAACGAGGGTTTTCCAGGGCAGCGAGGCTGATGGGAACACCGGAGACCGACAGCTCGGGACGGATCAGAACAGGTGCCATTTGTCGGCTGCGGAGGGCTTCGCGGTCCACGTGGATCCCCGCCAGTAGTTGGTACGACTCGGCGCCGTGCTGAAAGGTTTCCAACGACGCCAATTGATCGTGCACCAAGACAATCGGTTGTTGCCGAGGTTCCGTGGAGTAAGGAATCAGGATCTGACCGTTGGCCTGCGGTGAATAGTACGTGCCGGCCATCCAAATACGTGCGTCGCGCAACGGATGATCCTGCTCATCAAGCACCGTGAATGCGTAGCCTGCCGAGGTCGGCTGCACAAGATGACGTAACTGACCTTTGTGAATCAGCGCCCGGCTGCTCTTGCCATTTCCGATCAGGTCAATTACGTAAACGCCCGGATCCGTTAGTTCGGGGAACGTCAAATGGCGGCGTACACGACGGAAGGGAGATTCCTGATACGTCTGTGTTACTTCTCGGTTGGCTACCAGACCGTCCAGGTTGATACTCGTGTTTACGTGCTCCGCAAGGTCCTGATAATAATTCAAGGCATTGACTCGATATACCTTGATAATCAAATTCGGGACGTTCTTGATGAACACGTCAAGTGCTACGTCGTCTTCACTGGTGTAGTTGCGCGGGTTGGTCGCAGCAAACTCCAGGTCAACTCGCTCGCGCAACTGCTGATATGCTTCGGGCGTCAGCATGGAGGCCCATTGTTCGGGGTCTCCGAGTCCATTGATGATTTTCGTTTCGGCGAATAATTGTTTGAGATAGTCGTCACGAACGTATTGCTGGAATTCCTTGTAGGAAGCCGCGTCGACGAAGAAATGCTGTAAGTAAGCGCGGACGACAGACTCGTCATTGCCGACCGGCGGCAGACCGGTATTGCCGCGAAAGTCTTGTTCCAGATTGGCCACCGATCGCCGGTTTTCGGGAATCGCCAGAAAACGTGGGTTGATGTAGTTGCCGCCACGTGGCAGTTGCAAATAGGTCAACAGTCTTTCCTTGTCAAACTGTTCTCGCTGCACATCCAGCGCCAAACGATGATACAGCACGTGTGCCTTCAACGAGTTGTGGGCCTCGGACAATCGCGACACGAACCGCCATACCTCGTCCAGATAGCGCTGGCGGGCGTCCAAGTCATTTTCCCAATCCACGTCCACCGGCGGCATCAATTTGCTGAGGTACGTATTGACGAAGTTCGTTTCGTTTAGCAACGAGCCATCAAGTTTCAATAATTCGTCAAGCTGCCGGCGCAATAACAGGGCGTGAATCGGATGGGAGCCAAACGCCACGCGATTGCTGGCCCGCATGTCGGCCAGCACCATGCCCACCAAGCCTTTCAGATCCGGCCGCGACAGACGACTCAACAGCTCACGACGTTGATCTTCCGTCAACTCGGTCTGTGCCAGCCAGGGCAGGGCGGAGTCTTCGAAACCGCCAAGACTTCGGTCTCGCCGCAACGCCAACCGCGCGCAGTCGCTCGCGAGATAGCAACGCCGGATCAAGACGCGCCGGTAATTGGCTGGCGCGGTCCACGGTGTCGCGTTGATGGTCAAAACGTAGCCCCAGGGCTTGCGTGAGATACTGCAGCGTGCCTTGGGGATTCTCACCATACGTTAACAGCGCCTGGCGATTTCGAATCTCCCGGTTCCGCGGCGTGTCCTTGTACCGCTCAATCCACGGTGCCAACAGTTCCTCAACTCGGTCGTACTGCTGCAAGTTCTGGTAGTGGAGGCAGTGGTAGTAGTAATAGTCCTCGGTGCCTGGAACGAGTTGCGACAGTACGACCGACCGGTCGGGAGCGAGGACGAATTGCTCCATGAAACCGATTTCCCCCGCAGAACTAGGTGACAGTCCCGTCAACAGGTTCAAAAACATGGCGAACAATGGCGCGAGGGCCAACGGCAGCAGTCGAGTAAAACGCATGGTACCAGACCTGTTCTCTACGGCAGTTCAAGGAGCACTGGAGTCGCGGCAAGGAAGCCGTCACGATTAGATCGTTCGACGCCTCTGGGCGTCCAAAAGTTTCCCTCGCGATCGGAGTTTTGCCAAAGTCTTATTCTAAGATGTGGCCGCCGTACCCGGTGTCGCCCCGTCGGCAAACCGCTAGGTTGCGTCGTGCGACCTGCCCTAGCTGCCCTGTCACCACGCGTAGAACCGCAGCCGCAGACTTGGGGGATTTCCCACGTTTCCCCACTTTCCGGTGCAATGCCAAGGCTGGTGATCCAACATTTCTCCCCTGGCACGGATTCCCGATATGTCTGGCAATTCTTGTCGAGTTCGTCACAATAGAGACACGGATGTGTTTTTTGTTGACATTTTGCCACAGAGGTTTCTCCGTGTTCGCCTGGGTTCTGATGATGTGTGCCCTTCCGGCGGCCGACGCGGCCGGCCAAAAATACGTAATCATTCATGCCGATGACGCTGGTATGTCGCATTCGGTGAATCGAGCGACGATTCAGGCGATGGAACAAGGTGTGGTCTCATCGGCCAGTATCATGGTTCCCTGCCCCTGGTTTCCCGAATTCGCGAAATACACACGCGAGCACCCCGACAAGGACTACGGCATTCATCTGACGTTAAACTCAGAGTGGGATCTTTACCGCTGGGGGCCGGTGGCGGGGCGTCAGCGCGTTCCGAGTCTCGTGGATCAAGACGGATTCCTGTGGGATGACGTGAAACAGGTCGCCGAGCATGTCAAGGTGGAGGAGGCAGAGATCGAGCTGCGGGCCCAGATCGAACGGGCGCGCGAGTTTGGCGTACCGCTCAGTCACCTCGATACGCATATGGGTTCGGCCTTCAGCCGGCCCGATCTCGCGCGTCTATACGTCAAACTCGCATTGGACTACGACCTGCCGGCACTCGCCGTGCGGCCCACCCCCAGCAACCAAGTCGAAACGGCCTTTCCCGATGCGGTGCGGATCATCTCGCCGCTGCAGGATGCGTCGCTGCCGATCTTGGATGACGTCTATCAATTCTACGAGCGAGGCGCGTACGAACAGCGCAAGCAACGTTACTTGGAAACCCTGCGGCACCTGCCGGCCGGGGTCAGCGAGGTAATTATCCATTGCGGCTACGACGATCCAGAATTGCGTTCGATCACCAGCAGTGTCGACATTCGCGACAGTGACCGTCGGATCTTTTTGGACCCAGACGTTCGTGCGCTGTTGGATGCCGAAGGTATCCAACTGATGACCTGGAAAGCCTTCCGCCAACTGCCAGGTCGCTAAACTCGACGCCATGGCTCCCGCCAAGTCCTCGGCGACCTCCGCAGCTATTCCGCGACGTTGCCCTCGTCATCGACCTTGCGTTTACGGAGCCGGTTTTCCTGTTGGCAGCAAGCACATGGCCCGGTTTCGTACATCGGAATCGAGCATACATCGCACCAATAATCGACTTCGTATTTGCCGCCGTCGGTCAATTCGTAGACGCCCAGAATCTGCAGGGCCGGAGTCGCACGATAATGGCGGACGCGCAGTTCGATATGCATTGCCCGTAATCGTTCGTCGCGGCGAAACGCCCGTGTCCTCAGATCCTCAATCAGTGGAATTAACTGTCCATCGTCCGTTTCCAAGGCCAGTACACGTTGCTGAGCGTCCGGTACGACACGAATCCCCAACCGCCGGTTCAGTCCCTCGCCGAACCAGATCACACGCCCAGTCAGCAGGACCACGTCGTATGCCTGGGATGTTGACGAGGGCTGCGGAGGTTCGTCGCCCAGCGCAGTGCCCAGTGACCAGCATGCCGACAACGAGCACGGCGGCGAGGAGCGGTCGACATGGCGCGCGTTGTACGGTCGCCGATCGATAACGGCGTGGAAGCTTATTCGGCGGCATGACCGACGACGACCATATCCAGGGGCATGTCGGCATTATCATCACCCGCCTTGCCAACGAGCCGCAGTACCCACCAGCCACGATTTTCCAGATACCGCAGAGCGGGGGCGGTCGCGCCGTCGTCCAGCTTCTGTAGGCAGATCATCGCCGGGTGACTGGAACCGGCCGCTTCGGCACTGGCCTCCAAGAGTCCCTCGGTCGCGCGAGGTTCCGGCGAAGGATCCTCCTGGGCACTGACCATCAGCAGAAAATCGCGAGTCGGCGACGTACCGATGTGATTGCCGTCGACCGGTTGCAGCGCGTAACGCAAAGTGTAAACACCCCGCGAGATTGTCTGATCGCGGAAGTCACTGCCACGTCGACGAAGCTTGGCGACGCCGATCAATTCTCCCTCCTGGAAGGGATAGAGTCGGACCGGCGTCGCGGTGAATCCCGCTTCGACACTCCACTTTTTGGCAGGCCAGATTTCCCAGATCGCGCGGCTCTCGCCCTGCACCACACGATATCCGGTGGGAGCCAACTCCGCGGCAATCGCCTCGGACAGGTCGTCCGCAGAAATCGGTTCATTGATGACCTCGACCGAATAATCTTGTGCCTGCAGACGGGTTCCCGCCAAGGGTAACAATAGGCAGCACGTCGTAATCAGAAACCTCATGAATTGCACCTCGTCTTGATTCTCTGCAAGCCCCGGTCTGCGGGCGTGAACGGCCACACACGTCAGAGGTCGGCGGACACAGCTTACCGCGCGGGTTCGCATCTGCCGCAGCTACCGCGACGCGTTCACAAAAGTACCCAGGTAGGCCGTTCGCGTGTTGGGGATCGACCACCGCGTGCCCAATGCCCGTGCTTTGACCTCGCCGTCAATAGTCACGCCGGGCACGAAACCCTCGAGTTTCGCCAGGGGCGGATAGAAGGCCGATTCGTTACTGCAAATGCAGTCACCGGGCCGCGCCTTACGTGTGTTTAGCGTCACCAGATCGCCGACCTGTAGCCGGCCGGTCAATTCCGCAATATCCAAGTTCATCTCAATCGGCGCCGATTCAATGGCCTCGACATCGGCCGTCGCAGCCGTAGCCTGTGCGCACACAAAGCGAATCAGCGCTTCGCGTTGTTGGGAATCCGCAGCTTGATCGACGACGATCATCGAGCGGATGGTGGGGGCATTTGCGAAGCCTTGATGGCCGAGCGTATGCGAGGCGCGTACGACCAAGGCCACATGCAATCCGCTCAGGTCGACCCCGTCCTGGTCCCCTTCCTGAATGCCCCACGCCATCACGGCATCTTTGCCTGCCATGCCCATTTCGCCATTGGCAAAACAGGGCCCGGTGTAGACCTGGCAGGTACGGGCCTCCATGTAATGCCCTTGCAGCGGTCCAGCCAACAGACCGTTTACCGCCAGAAGCGTCCAGACGGACAATAAGACCAGACCCCGCAGTGGAAATCGGATAGGCGAAAATTGCATGAAAAGTCCCTCCAAATGAACCATCGGGATTGGAAAACCACTCGCTAGAATGACCCCCTGCAGAACTTGTATTCTAGATGCGTTTCCAGACGAGGTCCATCCACAACCCCGCCGCGGTAGGGTCGTCTGCTGCGAGATAGAATCGCCCAGCCACGTCAGTCCGTGGGCTTTCGCACCTCTGGCGTCGCCGGCGGATGGGAGTCGAGGCCGTCAGGAGAAGGCTCGGATTGCAGCCGCCGGTAGTCCTCGGGATGATCGATATCCAATTCGCGGGGCACCCGTGAGCAGACGATTTCGTGGACGGGATACTGCTGAAGCAGCACATTGATTCCTTGATCGGGACCGAGTCTTGCAACGGTCGAGTGCAGCGACCAGGGGAAACGGACGGGATGGCCGCGGCGACCACCGACCAGCGGCACGACGATCGCGTCACGCTCTGGGGGACGGGCCGTTACAACCCGATTGATGACCTGAGGGCTCAGTTGTGGCAAATCGGCCGGGGCCAGCAGCCAGGAGTCATCGGCCCGCAACACGAATTGTTCGGATATGCAGTCGAGTGCCACCTGAACCGAATCCCGCATCTGCGGCGGCGGGACCTCCGGCAGGACGAGTAGGACGTCCTGATTTTGCAGGAACTCCACCAAAGGTCGATCATCGCGGCGAGCCACCACCACGAGCCGATTCACGCGACTCTGTTGCCACGCGTCGATCACATGCGCCATTAGCGGCCGCCCGCGCCACGGCAACATCAGCTTCGCCGTGCCCATGCGTACCGACCGACCGGCCGCCGGGATAACCGCAATCGACTGAGCAGAATAAGTCATGTGCGCATGATACCCCGACTCGCTGTGGCTCGCACGTGACGCGGCGACGGCCAGCTGGGCGAAACACGATGACCGACCGTGTTAAAGGAGCCGGACGTAATTCTGTGGTCGGCGGGCCGGATGTGTTCGCCGGACGTGGCGCCGGGTCCGGAACGTGTCCCGACATCCGAAGACCGCAGCCCGATTGACAGCCCGGAACCGCGCCCATTAGATTACGGGACCGACCCGGCGGTCCTCGCGTCGTGTCGTCCTACACCTCAGGGGCGATTAGCTCAGTTGGCTAGAGCGCCACGCTTACAACGTGGATGTCGGGGGTTCGAGTCCCTCATCGCCCACTGAATACTCTAGCAAGGCTCCGAACGGGGCAGAAACCAGCGGCAGGGCTCGGGGAGATACGGGCGTTGCCGTTTTTGTTTGCTGGGCGTTGCCTTCGTTTGCCGCAAACTGCTGCACCATTTTTTGCACCATTTCTTCCGATTCACAGTGAATGGCTTGCCGAAAGTGCTCTGGGGTTACCTGCAGATAGTTCGCGCTTAGCTACGTTCTCGTCGTGTCCAATCCAGGCGTCGACGACATGGCTTGGATACTTGCTCCGCAGTTCTGTGTCCCGCGTTGCACGCAAGGAAGTATACAGTTTGCTCCAACGGGCTGCACCAGCCATTTCGATAGCTCTGATGAGTGGGTCCCGAAAGGATGAGTTGGACTTCTTCCGCATAAACGACAAAATGAAATCGTCGGACGGTCCTGCGTTTTTTCTCAACACCTCGAGCAACGATTTGATGATGGGGAACAAGGGGATGATCCGCCGGTCGCGACCTTCGTGATGTTCGGTCTTTGGAGAATGCACCGTCAATCGGTTCTGCTCCCAGTCGACGTCCGACCATCTCAGCAATTCAGGCTCACTCGGAACTCTCAATCCCCCCCAGCGTGCCAGCGCGAAAAGCAGACGCCACTCGTCATTTGGCAAGTGCTTCAGAATGCGCAGCGCAACTTCATTGCTGATGTGATGTTTCTGCTTTGGTTTCGGCAATGTGGTGGGAATGTCTTCGGATTTGAATGGATTGATGGTTATGAGATTACGTCGCACGGCTTGTTGCACCATTTGCTGCAGGCATCCGCATCGACGCCGTATCGTACTTTCCGAGAGTTTGGGTTTGCCGGGAACTCGAGAGTTGCCCGCGAGGCAAGGTATTCGCGGAATTCGAGGGCATCGCCTTCCGAGATTGAGGTCAGTAGGCGGTTTCCAAAGAATTCGATTGCCAACCGCCGTGCTTGTTTCCATGTTGTAACCGTCGTTGGCTTCCGGTTGGGACCAAACGTCTCAATATAAGAATCTAGGAAATCCGCGAGCGTTATGTTTTGACATTGACGTTCGTCAGGTTGATGCGTAGCGAGCTGAATCAAACCAAGTCTGGCCAGCCGCTTGGCGAGTTTCGTGTTGCTCGTCGATAACTCTGCGACCCATGTCGCCGTTTGGGTCGGTGGAGCCTGCCCAGAGTTCTTTGCGTAGAGAAGATGCTCGATATGAACGCACACGCCGCGAGCATGTTGTTTACTGACCTTTCCCAATTGGATCTTAGGACGTCTTCCCGATGAATCAGTAAACTGGATGGTCCGTGTTTTGCTGTCTCGATTATAGATTACACTTGCCATTGTGACCTCTTTCAGCTCCAACTGGTATGTCGTGGATTGCCCGGCAAACCGAGTCAGCCAAGCCTTAGGCTGAGCCGATCTCGGTTGACCGCGCAACTGCTATGCTTCGATTAAACAACCACTAAGCCGCCGAGCTTGGCGTATCCGGTGGAAACCTCTTTGGATGCGTCCGTCGATCAACCAAGAATTGATTGACCCAGACCTCAGCTTCGCTTATGGGTACAAGCCGGCGCCCGCGAATAGCAACGACAGGGAAGCCATCACGCCGCCAGTTGAAAACGGTTCGCTCCGAAACACCGAAATGTTGAGCTGCCTCTCGCAGGCTTAAATACCCCGAACTTGGTCGAGGCGAATCAGGATTTGATAATGCAATCATCATGTAAAAGCTCCATTTGCGCCACCCTCAGCGGGGCACTGAAACGTGAATTTGAAAAAACTACCGACGTCGAACGGCTAACGGCGCCAGTATCAAGAAGCCCGGACGGGGCGGAAGTACACTCGTCGGCAAGCGAGAGAGCGGTCCGCTGCACCGTCACGGGCAGGCGCCTGAAAAATAATGTGCATGGCAATTTCTCCGATGCTGGGTTTTGCTCATCTGTTCGGTCCTTGCCGCATCGCGGTGACCACAAGCCATTAAACGCACACGTTCGTCGACGGTCGCGCTCCAAAAAATTGTCCTGCGAGATTCTTCAGAATTCCCAAATTGCCTCTGCGTTTCTCGGGGAAAAAATCTCGGCGGACGAAAAGCATTTGGGCGGACGAAAACCCGAGCCTGACAATTTGTCCGGCGAAAAGTGAATCAGATAGTCCAAAAGTCTAAGCCTTTGGCGTTGCCTCCCGGCTCTCGCAAGGCATCTGAGCTATCCGGCGGAGAGAAACGAATCGAGGAGTCGATGCGTCTAGCTGAAACGGACTCGTGGCGGCCCGAAACTGTCCAGTTCGCACTCCAAAGCACCGAGGAGCATTGACCTGCAAGCATCGGAAATCTGCTCGTATCCCACATCGTTACCGTGAGAATTCCGACATCGTTAGTTCATTCACATGTACTCGTGTCGGAGAAAAGAAATGAAAAGTAAGAAACCAGAACGTTCTTTGACCATTTCGACGTATGCAAAGCTAGAGGATTACGCGCGGGGAATCGCCGAGCACAAACTGAGCCTCACGATCATTGTGGGGTGCCGGGCACCGCCAAATCTCGGATCATTCAGGATGCGGTGGGTGACAAGGGCTGCCTCGTGGAAGGAAACGCTACCGCATACGGCATTTACAACAAGCTGCATGAAAACCGGGATAAGACACTGATCCTGGACGACGTCGACGGGATCTACCGCAACCCGCCAGCCTTACGACTACTCAAGTCGCTATGTCAAACGGACTATGCCAAGACCATTCGGTGGACTTCGGGCTCCACAGTACACAGCAACCTGCCCGATAGCTTTCAAACGGTGAGCAACGTCTGCGTCATCACGAACGATTGGAACACGCTGAATGCCCATGCGGCGGCAATTGTTGACCGGGGATTTCTCCTGTTCTTTGAGCCCAGTTCGAAGGAAGTTCATATGCGCGTGGGCAGCTGGTTTTTCGATCGCGAAATCTACAAATGGATTGGACAGCACCTGAACATGTTCCCGCAACTCTCGATGCGCGACTACCTTAAGGCAAGTCAGTTGAAAGGTGCACACATGAATTGGCAGGAGTACCTAATGGCAGACATACCACCCAAGCAGCGGATCTTCCTCCAGATCTGCGCGGACGGTAGCTTTACCACGGAAACCCAGCGTGTTGAGGCGTTTCGCCGGCTAACCGGGCTATCTAGAGCCACCTATTTCAACATGAAGCAGCGGCTGCGCTCCAGTCTAGCCCCCGATACAAGGCAACTAGGTGGATCGACGCTCCAGAATACGATGGAGCGTCTCCACCCTGATGCTCGGGCAGCTCGGTCAACAAACTCGGGTTGGCTAACCCATCAGTCGAGACGAAAGGCAAAGATGCTACTCCGCTTGTTCCTCCGAACTTCGCTTGGATTGACGCCGTTGTCGTTCTCGGGCAATTAGGTGATGCATTTCGGCAATTGGCATTCCAGGACATTGAAGTGCTGCAAACTCTTCGTCCGTTGAAGCTCCGTCCACGCGAGATTCGTACTTGTCCAAAAGCTCGGATTGAAAACTTCGCAAACGGTCAAACATTTTTTTCAGTTCAGCGAGTTTAATCGACGACCCGCTCTGCGCAATGTACTTCTCGAGTCGTCGCTCTCCCGTCGATTCGTGAAAGCTTTCGAAATCCGTTCTCACAGCCAGTTCGCGTTCTCTTTCCGCCCAAGGTATTTGCTTTTTGCCTGGGCGACGCCGTTCACTCGGCAAAGTCTTGGACGATGATGGGTCCCACATGCCGCCGTTACTGTACTCCACAAGTGCTGCTTCGACCGTTGTTAGCAATTGTCTATGAAGACCAGCCGGCGAGGGGCTACGAAGGGCGACCAGCTCGTCATGTATCAAGTCAAGAAGCGATTTGCCCTCCTTTGTTTTGGCACTTCCCAATGCCTTGACGATTTCACAGCAATCGATGCACGTTTGAGGCGAGGACCACTTCTGATATTCCTTTTTCAAATGCTCTCGCAACGGCTTATCAAATCCACCATGTTTCGCACGCAACAATTTGCACTGTTCAACAATACTGAATGCGGGGGTCGTACCCTGCTGCATGAAGACATCGACAAGGGCGTCATGCCGAGTGATCTCGTAGAGCTCGACCACGTACCTTCCAATTAGCGGAAGCCTTCCACTACGGCACTGCTCCACAATCAGCGGCATCAATTCCGACGCGCCTCACCCAACGCGACGAGTTCCTGGAGCAGCTGCAGGTCTAACGTGCCGTCGGCGTACTGCAGCCGTGTACGAAGTCGAGTAATCGAGTCGCTCATTTTCTTTGTATTTTTTTTGAAAATAGATCGGCGAAATCGCCAAGTATCGCAATGCAATCGGTGTATTAACTTGATGGAGGACCATTAGGTCTGCGCAGAGTCACAACATGAAACAGTTTTATTTACTTGCCGTATCCTTCCGTTTTGACTCAGCGCGGATGCGGCATTTTTTATGTACCTAAGTATACAAAAGGAGAACGGTATGGATATTCGGCAACGAGTAGCCCAAGAACATTTTGAGAACTACATCCTGCCCGCTTTGATGGAAGCGGGTTTTTCTCGTCTGGATGACAACCAGAACGGAACGTATCGAATTGGCATGAATGACAATTGGTGGATTGACATAAGCCCGTCGACGCCAAGTCGAGCTTTCATCTACCTCATGTGCTTTTCAAAAGGACGTAGGTATGCCGGCAGGGATGTGTACACGCTATTCCGCGAATTCGTATTGGTGCTGGACAAGTTGGACCAGACTATTGTCCTGAACGATTGGACGAAGCGTGATGATGTCCCTCCTGACGAATTCATGAAGTACGGCTCAATGCGACACCTGGTTTCGTCAACTTGGTTTTGAACACGACGAGGAGGAACGTAACTTCGTTCGCAAACCTATTTTAAATCAACTGAATTGCGCTCCGAGGTAGTTGCATAACGTACGCGACAACATCACCGAGAAAGCCCGATTTCAAATCGAACGAAATCACCACGAAATCAGAAGCAAATCGCGGGCAAATCAATTTTGGCAGGCTACGCCGCAACGTGTTGCGACTCCTTGCTGCCGCTTGCCGAATTGCCTGCCAGATTGACCAACATGGTGAAAGCTCACGCAGTGCCGTAAGTGCGCGTACCACCATGGGTTACGGAGACAGTGGCGCGCTGGCACGCGGCTTGCCTTACACGAGGAGACCAAACGATGAAATGAAAAACGTTAGGAGAACAAATGAAGGGAAAGAATAAGTACAACTCGGTCTACGAGCCATTAGACCTAAAGCTTGAAGCAAGGCTCAGCCCCAAGGAACTACGTCAGCATGGTGATCGAATTCGCTTCGTCACCCACTTCCTGATCATGAACAAGATTCTCAATCGGCGCGAAGCCTATGACGGCTGGGTGCTCGGTACACAGCCATGTTTGGCGAGCTGCGCTATCTACGAATTACCGCCGCACGCTTGAGCTAGCCGCTCGATTGGGGATCATCGAAATCGACGAAGTCTATTTGCCGGGCGAAAAGGGAGCGGGTTTTACCAAACGCTATCGGTTGCTGGAGCCGTATGCCTCGTCAAGTTGGCACCGCGTGGGTGTGAGAAATCGGGGAGTGCTGAAACTACTTGCAGCAGAAGCGTGAGAAAAGAAGGCGGGCGAATTGGCTGCCCGTTCACAAGTACCTGTGGGACTGGGTCAAGCAGGTACGCATTGACGACGTGCCCAATTTGGTGGTGGGCTCGGAAGCCTGGATTGCCTATGACCTCATTCGCAAGGCGGATTTTCGCCTGCCAACCCGCTGTGATTATGGGCGCTGGCATACGAACCTGACGAACTGCCCTCGAGAGTTGAGGACTCACTGGCGAATTGGCGGGGAGCCTTTGGTGGAGACGGACATTCGCAATTGCCAGCCCTTGTTATTGGCTTGGCTGGTGTGCTTAATTTCCGCGAATTCTTCAATCACCAGAGTTTCTAATAATAATATTATTTATATAAATCATTACTTAGTATCTAATATATATATACCGTATGTAGTCACTTTTAATGAAGAGACTGCATTTAAACCATTATACAATAAGCACTTAGTTCAAAAAGACGCTCTCTTTCTCCTCGAACTCGCTGAAAACGCCCATTTTTACGAGTATTTTTTGAGCGAAGCGGGCTACTCCAGCGTCACTCCGGCACAGCGTGAGAAGCACAAGCGGAACATCCTTACGCAGTTCTATGACGACTGGGGGACGTACCGTCCCAGAGAGTTTGTCACGGTCCTAAAGGACCGTTTTCCAACGGCACATGCCGTCTGTCACGCCATCAAGGCGGAAGACTACGCCAACCTGGCTCGCCTCATGCAGCGAATCGAAAGTTACGTCATCATCGAGTCGGTATGCCGACGGCTCATGGAGGAGTACCCGGAGGTACCCATCATCACGGTGCACGATGCAGTTTTTACGACGGAGCGACACAAGCCGCTGGTTCAGGACGTCATCCACGAGACCTTCCGCCAAGTATTGGGCGTCAGCCCCATGTTCAAGGGCGAAGAACCCTGTCCATTTTCCCGCTTGCAGATCGACTCGGCTCACGGTAGCTCGCCAATGCTCTTTTTCACCCCCGCAAATGCCTCGAGCTTGTCCTGCCAGAATGCCGTTTAAAGCCCCTAGGAGCCCGTCTAACGCGCGTTTTTAATTTAAATGGCTCCGAAGTAGTCAAAGTTATTAAAACACTCATTTGTCACGATTGGTACGCCAGCTCGATTTAGGCGACAGCCAGTCTAAAAGTCTAGGCGATTTAGACCTCCATGCTACCGCCCGTCACGACAATATTGCAGCTCTCCGTTTCTTCATCAAAATGGAGTTCCGCCCGACCTGCCTCGAGCTGCCGCAGGACATCCTCGACGCGGCGGTTCACGGATGAATAGTCCGTACCATCCCGAGTGACGAATTCCTGGATGACTGCTCTGAGTGTCGCTGGCGATAGTTCCGCGTGTGGAATGCGCATGCCGGCAGTCTACTCCACAACTCGAGCTGTGAGCAGCGGCAGCTGGTCTAAAAGTCTAAGGGTTATCAACACGCCCTCACCGTCTAAGACTCGATTCGGCGCGAAACGACGTGCGGATGACCGCGTGTGACTAGGCTGCTTAAATCATTGTTCACTGAGGATTTGGCAGTAGGGCACCGTG
>CAWAVP010000008.1:0-279118 GCA_963785495.1 uncultured Planctomycetales bacterium
AACCTCATTATGGCCTCGCGAGAGCGACGGCCTTCTCCCTACGAAAGCCTGTTCCGCATCAAACGGATAGACGCGCAGAGCATCCTTGCAAGGTTTCGCCGACCTCGTGTCGGCGAGCGGGGCTCATTGCCGCCCCTGCACCCTGCTCAGCCTCTCTCTGTGTTCCGTTTTGCGGTTGAATGTTCAAGCGAAGGGAGACCAACGTGAGATTCTATGATCAACAACATGCGTTCTACTGTGGCGTGGATCTGCACACGAAGCGAATGTACCTGTGCATCCTCGATCATGAGGGGAACAAGCGGTTGCATCGTAACGTGCGCGCCAAGCCATCCGACTTCCTTCATGCCATCCAGTCGTTTCGCGAGGACCTGGTCGTGGGCGCGGAATGCATGTTCACCTGGTACTGGCTGGCGGACCTTTGTCGCGATGAGAACATTGAATTCATTCTCGGCCATGCGCTGTACATGAAAGCCATTCACGGCGGCAAGAAGAAAAACGACAAGCTCGATAGTGAAAAGATCGCGCGATTCATGCGCGGCGGTACGTTCCCGATGAGCTACGTTTATCCGCGCGAGATGCGCGCGACGCGAGACTTGGTGCGACGTCGCATGTTCCTTGTGCGTCGCCGTAGTGAACTTCTGGCACACGTGCAACTGATGAACCAGCAGTACAACAACGATCCTTTCGAGAAGACGTTACGGTATGCCGGTAACCGCGACGTACTCGATCGCTTTGAGGAAGTCAGCGTCCGGTTGAACGTCGAGGCCGACTTGCACATGGTGGGTCACTACGACCGACTCATCAAACAACTGGAGACCAATTTGCAAACGCACGCCACGGTACACGATCCTCAGGCGTCCAGCTTACTACGCACGATTCCTGGCATTGGCAACATCTTGTCGCTTGTGCTGCTGTACGAAATCCACGTCATTGACCGTTTCCCAAGTGTCGGAGACTTCTTGTCCTATGCCAGGTTGGTGACCCCAAAGCAGACCAGCGACGGCAAAGTCAGCGGACATGGTGGTGGGAAGATTGGCAACGTGCACTTGAAGTGGGCGTTCTCCGAATCGGTGCTCTGGATGTTGCGAACAGCGACGAAGCTAAAGCGTTTCTCAAACGAAAGGAAAAGAAATACGGCAAGTCGCGTGCGATGTCGCTCTTGTCGCGCAAGATTGCTCGAGCCGTTTACTACATACTTAAGCGGAAGGAGCCTTTCAATGCGTTGAGGTTTTTCGCCAGCTAACGCGGGGTCGGCGGTGGAGCCGCTAGGACGAACTCAGGTCAATACGTGGGGAGGCAATTTGCAGCGATCGCTGTCAATGCGCCAATTCCAGAACCTGCTCGGACGGAATGGACCACCGCTGACGCCCGCTCCTGAAACGCGAGACGATAACGAATCCAATATGGCGTGATTGCCCCTGGCCCGAGCCCGAACCGAACTAAGACTTCCACGCTCGCGTGGGATGAGCTCGTTGAATGAATGGACGGTGTTCAGGGAAACGATGTGCTTCTACGGCGTGGCACAACGTGGCGGTAACGTTGCCGCTGGTGCCACAATCCTGGCTGGCTTGTTGCCGATCAGGGTCGACCGTCTGATAGGGGTTTGAGTGCGTCACGCCGGCGAAAAGCTTGACCTGACGTAATCGCAAGAAAACACACGCGCAGTCCGAAAGCTGTTTTGATCCGAGTCAGCTCGCCAAACCCGATTAGGGAATCGTTGACTCCTCACCGCTGAAGCAACAACTAGAGATCCAAAATAAGGAAGTCAAGAAAACCAAGAAAATACGGGGCGAAGAGCGTGCGCTCTCTTGACAACCGAGGCCATATAGGGGTTCGTCCTTTTCCAAGCGGTGCCCGATCTGCCGAATCGGTCGAACGGACTTGGGTAGCCATTCCCTTCGTTGGATGAGGCCTGGCAGGCAGAGGTCGAGTGCCAACGCGAAGTTGGTACCGGGTGTGCAATTATTCGCCACGAATGTGGCCCGTCGCAAAAGCTCGTCCCGGCCGTCAGGAGTTTGATTGAGGGCATCAACAAAGTGCTCAATGTGCCGACAAATATCACGCGGATGGTTGATGCAACCGCTGGACTCGAACTGTCCGACTTCGCGTCAATAAGTGTGACGAGATCACTGTTCGCCATTGCAAGTGTATGCGGTATTCCTGACATATGACGGCCGACGTTGTTACTGCCGGGCTGGCCGAATCGTTGGCCCGGGCGGAAAGGCAATATCAATAACAAAAAGGGCAGTAAATGCAAACTGAACGGGTGTTCAGGCGTATACGGAACTTGCCACCGCCACGATTCGCGCGAAGCACGGAGGGTTTTACACTGTGATTAACGGTCAACTGCGAGCGGCCGCTGGTCAATAGCTAAGTACAACATGCTTGAAGTCCTTTCGGTGCCAAGAAACGAGTAGGATGTCTTATAGCACTCGGAGAACCTCTCTTTCATCGCATCACGAACCTCTAACCTTCGGCTCCGGAGTTCGATGGCCAGGCTACGCTACCCGATGCCAGGCTACGTTTTTCTCGGAGAATCAGGGCTTGGCTTCGGGTCCTTCTGTAGCCTGGCGTAGCGGAGCATAGCCTACGTGTGGAGTGTTAGCGGAGTGTTGGACAAAATGCCCGGTTTAGTGATCGTGACGAGCTCTCAAGCAATTTTGTCGTGGAATGGCTGCACAACGGCAGCTTCGGCCCTGACCGCTTGGCAACGCCTCGAGCTGGACACGATAGCTTACTGCGGCAATTTGGTCCACGTAGCCAACGGCTGGCCGCCGGGCACGCCGATGGAGCTTTACGGCAACACAACGCGAACTCCAAGGAGGTTGCTTTGACGATCTAAAGCGAGACAGTATTCTGTCTGGCTGAAGCAATACGCGGTGCCAGACCCAACAATTAGAATGGACCCAAGAACGAAAGCGAGGACGACAAAATGAGATGCTCAACGCACATAATCGATAGTCTAACCCGCGGCATTATGGATCCACAGCTACACGACAATTGCGACAATCAGTGGCTCGAGCTGTTCAAGCAGGTCAACAAGATCGGCGCGAGACAGGCTATCCCCGCTGGTCGACGCGATGCAGCAGAAACTCATCGACGACCAAGTCCATCTGGATGAAATGACCATACGCTCGCACTCAGACGACCCGGATCCTGATCTCCCAGTGTGCCAATTTGAGTTCGAATGCTTGCATCGCGATGTCAAGGCAGCGGTGCTGTGGATTTACAACAACTTTATGGCCGATGAGCCGTATGACCCGGTCAGCTGCAAATTACAAATGGACTTAGACGCTGTTATACAATCACCGAATTGGCCGTACAGTTTAGCGTTAACGCGATTCGAAAGTTGGATGTCGAAAAGGATCCGGCGCGTGATCACGTGATGGGTACACCAGCTTCTCAGCACTTCGTCCATCTGTGATCTACCTCCCGCGTGGAGGTGAGCGTCGGTCGCCTCTTTCGGTTTTCCGGCATGCGGAGTACAGCCAATTGGAAGTGCTGGTGGAGTGGTTCCGCCAGGCGCTCGCGACCTGGCGACGATGTCTCGTAACGAAAAGTGCGAGGTTCTTCCAACCGCCGAAGGCCGGCAGGCCCAGCGCCCTCTCTGGAAAGCAGCTCTGGAAACTCGCGGCGCTGCACCAACATAACGCGGACGATGAAACAGAAGGTTCCGTGCGCATTGACCACAGCTATAAGGACAGCGACGGGAACTACCAGTCGACGTCCTATTTTCGCGACGGCGATTTGCTCGGCGCAAAAGCTGCACGCAGGCCGACGAGTGGATCGAGCAGGACAAGGGCCGCCAGCGCGGGCAGTCCGGCGGCGCAACCCGCTAATCGACTGTGGCAATGATCCGGATCGGCGTCCGTTGAGGTGCCGCGCGAGGCGGCACGCGGTTTAATTGATCGGCTCACCGCCAAGTGGTAAATTGCACCTCAACGGCACCGATCGCGGCACTCCATTTGACCAGCGTGGCGGGCCGTGCGGACGTCGCAATGCTCCCTGCTGGGGAAGCTCGTGCGTGGGAGAGGGTGTCCTATTTCCGTCTCATTTATTGAGTAAATGGGACGTTGATTGATGAGACGAGTTTTTGGGACTCGAGTGGGGAAGCGGTTGCCGGGACTTTGGTTGCGGCCAGTGCGCAGCAGGAAACGGCGGGACAAGGCACCCGACCGTCCCGGAGGGCAAGCGGCCACGGGTCGTGGGGTGATCGACCGCGGCTCGTCGGCTAAGACGGGTGCTGAGCGCCCGACAAAACGAACGATACTGGCACCAGATTGAGTATCTAGCCTAATGGCGATCGTTAAGTGGAAAGGCAAGGTGTATCGATCACCGTCGCGTGGCCGCTGATGCTTTTCGGGTTCGCTGTTTCTGTTGGCCTTGCGATTGTAATCCTCGGTACAGCAAGGGAATTCTTAGGTCGGTGAAATGGCCCCAAGCAACCCACCGTTTGCGAAAAGTAAGTCGGTGTCTTGCTGGTAGGGGCCGAAGTCTGGTGGATACCGCCGACGTACTCAAACCTGTTGCGAACCTGTTGTTTTTTAGACAGCCACTAGAAGTGGCGAGCGACTTCTCTTTAGAGGAGACGATCGATCGGCTTTCATCACAGATAGACTCGTCTCTATCCGCACGACTTGTCGGAGAATCAGCTGTTGGTCGTATCTGGGGGAGGCAAGTTTGGATTCAGTGGGGTGGTGAGTGTTTGCCGCCGAATTCGTTTAGGCCGTGCTTCTTTGGTCGGTTTTATGACGATGAACACGTTTCGCTGCAAGGAGCGTTCACACTTCACGTGTTTACGAGAGTATTTCTTTGCTTCCTATACGGCTTTCTGGCAATATTCTCACTTGTCGGCCTGGCAACACTGATCGACGATCCCTGGGAGGGTGTGCAGATGTGCTTTGGAGCAGGTGTAATGTTCGCAGTGATTTACGGTATCGCCCGGTTTGCAAACTACGCCTCACGCACCACATTGACCATGTCACCGAACTTATTCGGTCCGTTCTCATCGAGTCCGATGAGGCGTTCCGGTAAACGACCCATTGATGACGCCGATGGTCATCTTCTGTCGTCCTGAGTGGGGCAACTCATATGATGCAATCGTCCCGACGCTGAGAGGAAACGGTCCATGACCATCGGCGAATACGTGGCTACCGTAGGGCGACACGACAGAGCGGTTGTTTTGCGGACCGCGGTGGCTGTCGGTGTCCTCTTGCTCTCCATGCTGGTTGCAGTTTTCGTTCGCAGTGTCGATCCCTACCTTGGGGACGTAATCGGGATTCCGCTCATCTGTCTCATTGCGCACCATTGATGCTGTACGGTTTCTTTACGGTCGACCGCATCTTTAAGAAGTTCCCGACGCTCGTTTGCCCTCATTGCGCGGGCTCTCTCGCTCGACCAAAGCACACAGTCATCGCAACTGGGAACTGCCCAAACTGTGGGCGACGGGTCTTGGACGATGATACAATTGGCACGTGACTCGCTTCGCGTTTTGACGGCCGTGCTGTTCGGTACGAATCGCACGAGAGGATCAGCGAGGATCAGCACGTGTAGGGTTGTGCCATCAATCGACCGTCAATTTGGGACATGACTTCCCCCAGATGTGGGTTGTGACAGACCATTTAGAAACCCGGCCGATGACTCTCACGTGAGGCGACCTGTGGGAACCATGAAGAGACTGGCTGGGACCCTCGGTATCGCCGCAGTCGGCCTCTTTGGCCTGGGCTGCTGGTCTTTTCCGGCCTGAACCCGGATTTCAAACCCCTGGACGACTACGTCAGCAAACTCGGGGCAATCGGACAACCTTATGCACTGTGGTGGAACTTCATTGGGTTCTTGTCTGTCGGGACTCTGCTCGCTGGATTCGGGTTCACCTAGGGTCGCGTCCTGCGAGACCGTTGGGTGAGTCTCCTCCTGGCCACGTTTGGCGTAGGCTTTGGTGCAACCGGAATACCGGTCGATCTGGGGAATGAAGTCGCTCCGGTGTCCAAGGCCCACGTAGTTGCCATCTGCCTAGGGCTGGCTGCCTGGCTGTTCGGCCGGCACGGATGGCCCATTTGCCCAGCCTGGGCAAGTCCTTCCACGTTTCTGCGAATGTCGCAGCCGCGTTGATTGTCTTGCCAATCGCGGGACAAATGCAAGCTGTGGCCCATGCCAGTGACACACCGCCTGGTGTTCCTTGCAGTGTTCGGTTGGGTGGCGATAACATCGATCAGATTACTTCGGGAAGCGAGGCGTCTGCCCGACAGCCGGCGAACCACCACATTCAGCGGACGTCGCTTCGCGCCGTCAACTGATGCTGAACGTTCGGCCACTGCCCCATTTAACGACCGTGCCTGAGACGGTCCCATGCCCCGCCAGGGGGTCCTTCGACGGGGAGCGTGATCCAGGCGTGCTGACCGGGGAGAATCGAGGTGCCGAAAGCGCCCGATCAAAAGAAGGGTAAGTGGATCGTTCGCCATACGGAGTGTACCAGTGCGTTTCAATCTTAAGACGCTTTTTGTCGGTGTCGGGCTTGCTGCTATAGCATCGATTTATCTGGGTGGATGGCTGCGGGTATTCACAGAGGGATCGCGGAAACACGAATGGATCTCGCACCAACTACGCCAGGCTGGAGCTAACGAATTTGTATTCCGCGATCAAAACCAATTAAGTTACGTTTCCTTCATTGATGAAATAGCAGATCCTGGCCTACCAGAATTCGTGAGAATAGATCAATTGGATTTGACCGGCTGCGCAGGTGGCGACATCAGTCTTCACCATTTACGAAATGCGGATATTTGGCATTTGATGCTCAATTCCACGCCTGCGTCAGATGATTCAATGCGAGAGCTGCGCCGTGTAGATCGGCTGCGGATCTTGGACATATCGAATACAAATGTGACGGACGCCGCCGCTGAATCCATTGCGTCTATCCGGGGGCTGAAAGGCGCATATTTGACGGGAACGAAAATCACCTTGACGGGCGCACAGGCAATTAAGAAGCTGCGACCCGAGATCTGGCTCGTACATGAGTCGATTGGTGTCGGATGGGATGGCGGCTACCTTCCTATGGATGACGAACAACCATGACGGCTTAAGGAAAATTCTCGCGTCCTTAATCCCTTGGTTGACTTGTTAGTTGTGGTGACAACGCAACAAAGGACCGTAATCCGGGCGCCTTCGGCCTCGAAAAACGGCGTGCCAGGCAGCTCGAGAGGGTAAGATGCGTTGACTGGCGGCCAGCCGCCGCATGCGTCGTCAGTCGAACCATTTGCGGTTGGCTGGCCGTAACTGTCGAGTAGCGATTGCGGCATGGCACGGCCTCCGGTGCGGTATAGCATGGCGATCCAATCTGCGACGACGCCGCAACCCGTTTGCCAGCGTGATGCCTGACGATTGACGACCCCATGCTCGGCCGCGAAACTGCGGTAGAGTTTTACCGCACTTCGGCGGTCGAATTCCTGTCAGACAAGAGAGCCGAAATGGATACCGTTTGGGATGGCATTACTCAACTGGACGCTCTAAATGACGATGCTGCGCAAGCACGTATCGCGCTTGGCGACGCTGCAAAATCATACGACTGGCCGACCGTATTTGAGCTTCTATCCAGGCACGGGGAATGGGTGAATGCATCCCGGCCCGGAGGGAAATCGCAGTTTGCTCCATTGCATCAAGCCGCCCATGCTGGCGCACCTGTAGAGATCGCACAACGACTTCTTCAAATGGGGGCGTTTCGGACGCTGCAAAACGCGCAAGGGAGAGCGCCCGTTGATGTGGCAGAAAAAAAGGAACACCACCATTTGCGTGAACTTCTAACCCCCGTGTTCAAGCACCAAGTCCCTGTCGGCGTGCTATTGAAGATTCAATCCCACTTTCACGAGGTCATCCGAGGTCGGATTGACCGAGAACTTCCGAACCACGGATTGCGCCTGCCTGAGTTGGAGCCACTGCTAGAACTAGATCGGCCACACATGTGGTTCGCTGTGCCGGGCATGTACGGAGGATTCAGTTATCACTTGGAGTCGACCGGTGTCGATGCGAAGCTCGTAGCTGAGAGCTGGTGTCGAGTCGTCGGCGGGTCAGGGCAACGACATGAAATAACCTCAAAAGGTAGCAAGCTTGTCGATGAAGGCTTTGTCTAACAAGTCGCTGCACCGGACGGCAATTCCGCTGCGCACCATTGCCGCCCGGTGAGCTTGGTCGTTCGGCGCTGAAGAAGGAGTTCGCAGATGTCAACTGGACCAGAGTCGAGTCAGTCGGCCGCCGACAAACCTCCGATGGTGCGGCTGGCCGAGGGGCAAGAAGTCAGCCTCGGCTGCGGCACCTTGATCCTGATCGGCTTGATCGTGCTGATCTTCGGCCGGGGCGGCACTGGGGACCTCGAGCACGAGGTGCGGGGCCTGCGCTCCGAAGTCGGTGAGTTGAAGCGTGCTGTTGAGGCACAGACCGGCCAGATCAAGGCTTTGCAGGACAAGCTTGAGAAGGACCAAGAGTAAGGGTTGCGCTAGACCAGGCGCCCGATCAAAGGACCCGTTCTCGAGACATCCCATGCCCCGGCAGAGGGTCCATCGACGATTTTGCGTGATCAACATGCTCTGACCGGGTAAAATTGGGACGACAAAAGCACCCGAGCAAACGAACGATTCTTGAATCAGCAGACGTGGGGGATTCGCTCCGGCGACGGCCAATCTGGTGAATCGCGGCAGTGTAACAAACTGAGCAGTTCTTACTTCCGGTCTAGGATAATGTCTCATCGCAGTCCTAATGAGAAGACTTCACGGCGCACGCATTTTCGGTTTGGACTTTGAGTTTTTCTTGCGGGAATCGCCGTTGTGAGCATCTGGCTCGCCTGGAAACGTCGCGAGCTCGAAAGCAACGGCAAGCTGTTGCCATGGTACGCCAACTTGGTGGACAGGTTAGCTTGGTTAGCCGCTTTGATAATGACGATATCCAATTCAATCCTTTGGCGATGGTGCCGAACTGGATCGCTTGGGCTGAGAGAGCCTACTTTAGAAGTCCGCAAAGAGTCGTTCTTGGGTCCATTAAGAATGTCGCGACGTCAATTGAGGATGCGGACCTAGAAATCCTTGCGGACCTGCCGGAACTCCAAGAGCTATGCGTTTCTAACGTACCGATTTCCGACGCGGGCCTTCAACATGTGTTGAAACTTCATAGTCTTGAGGTTTTGGAATTGGCAAATACCGCCGTCCAAGGCACTGACTCAATTCGCAATTTGGCGAAACTCAAGTGCTTGATGCTAAACAACACTGCGGTGACGGATGATGGAATAAAGCACCTCGCTTCGCTCAAGAACCTTCGGCGATTGGCACTCGGTGACACGCGGATTACAGACCAAGCGATTTTAGAGCTCCGGCCTTTCAAAGCTCGACGAGTTGTCTCTGATGCGGACAGAAGTAACGCGGAAAGGTATCGCCAAGTTGCAAAATGCAATTCCAGACTGCCGAATTGTCTTTAACAATGAACGAGCTGAGCTCCTGAGTCGGATTCGTGAAGACGGGGGCTCGGTCTCTTTTGAGGAACGGGCTTCAGGCACGTATAGGGGTAGTCGACAACGAGGACGATGAATTTGCCGAGATAAAGAGCATTGAGACTCCTCTTAACTTTTCCGACGAAGACGTGGCAATGCTTACGCATTTCCACGAAATGCAAGAGCTTCAAATACCTAATTCGACGATGACGGACGCCGGACTTTCACACCTCGTAACTCTGCGTCAGCTGAAGAGTTTAAGTATCGGTTCTCAGGCCATCACGGATGCCGGCGTATTCTCAGCTTTTACGAATGCCAAATCTAAAGGCACTTACGGTAGCTTCATCTCAAATAGGCAACGTGGCGGCCAAACAACTGGCGACCTCAGAAACACTGGAGTCGCTCAGCTTTGGTTCTGACTTGCTTACGGATGTTGGGCTGTCCGACATTGCGTCAATGTCGAGACTGCAGCACCTCGCCGTTAGATCTCCACTGGTTACCGACGAGGGGGTTCGCTCTCTTGTTGGATTGGAGGGTTTAAGAACGTTGGAAATCAACTGTTCAAAAGTCACCGGGCGGACCATCGGAGACCTTGCTGGGCTGCAGCACCTGAAGTCATTGACCGTCGCTGACTCAGAGGTCGGGGGGGAGGCATTCGACGAATTCTCCAAACTCAAGCGACTCCAGTTTCTTTGCGTTAACGCGGCAGGGATTAACACTTCGAGCCAAGGTCGATGGCGGCGAGCCTTACCTTCAACAAGGATATTGTTTCTGAACAACGTGAAACCGGTCACAAGCCAAACGGAATAAGTATCGAAAGGCGCCTGCGGCTAAGCGTTGTGAGCGATTTACCTGCTCATCTTGCCAGCTTGATGTGGCCGAAAATCAGGGGCATTGTCGGTCCGCGACCGTCTGTGACACATGCCTATTGCAAATCATTCCGGTCAACGCATCATGCCGAGTGAGCGTCAAATCCGAGTGAAGCGTACAGTCTTGCTTGTCATCGCCGGACTACCTGAGTATCCTGACTGGATCACGGTGCACGAGCGTGGAGGATAGGTTTAAGTATTGCGAGTCTTCGCGTGCCGACCGATCTACGATTGGAAGTGCTGCAGTGGGCTCTAAAGCTGCGGAACGAATTCTCAGAGAGCAAGCCGACTTTGATTTAAAACAATTCTCTAATCTTTGGCATTGCAGGCTCAACATCGCTCGAATTCGGACAATGTCGGGCGGAGGTGTCGACGATGTATTGTCAACGCTGAACGGCATGTCTGAGCTTCAAGACCTGCAATTGTCGGCCATCCATAGGCGATTTTCGCCGAGTCATGAAGCCGACCCGATTGTGAAACAATCCTTTCTGGATCGCGACGTGCCTTTGCAAGTGGATTTGTCCTTTGGGGTGTTTCGTACTTGGCATTGGTCGGCAAGGTGCTGCAAAAAGAAAACGATGGAATGGGCAGCCTTGCAACTACGAGGTTATCAAGACGGTAGTACGGATCGATAGTGCCGAAGTAGGCGACCGCTCCATCAGCTTCGCTCCCCGGGATTCCTCCGGGAACATCGTACATACCAAGACATGATCTTTTCATGAAGGCAAGACAATTGATGTGGTCCTGGGTGTTCGGACTAGTCGGTGGCGTTGCTGCCCTGTGGCTTTACCGAACTTCGATCTCCTTCGCAGTTGCTGACGCCCCCAGAACCATTGATGTGTATCAAGAATGGACCCCATTTCGACTCGCGGCGCTCGCTGAGTGACAATGAAACTTCGAGGGGTGTCGGAACCGCGTCAGGAGTCCAAGACAATGAGATCGTTTGCATATATGTTGCTCGTTCAGGTGTTTGCGCAGATTGCGTGGGCGAACTCGCAAGTTGATTCCCATTCCGCAGCCTTCGACAACCAGGAGGTTGAGTCTGCGGTGACACGAATGCAGGGAAAATGGGTCTGCGTGTGGGACCAACGCGGTGGCAGAGTTGACGAGCGGCAGATTGGCACCATATTCGTTTTCGATGGAACGGAGATGACGCACATGTTCCCTGATGGTCATCGTTCAACGTGGGAATATCGCGTGCGTCGGGACACAAATCCAAAGGGCATTGACTGGCGTAATCTCAATGGCCGAGAATTTGAACCAGGTATCTATTGGCAAATGAATGACACACTTGTTTTTTGTGACGGATTTCCCATTGAAGAGCGGCCTGACCACTTCGGTGACGGTTCGCACCTCAACGTCCTGAGGCGAGTTAGTGTTGATCAACTATCGGAGATAGTCGATGGCCCTCAACAAGCCGAATCGGATGAACAGCTGAGTATCCGACAAAATGCGCAGGGTTGAAAACAACGATTTCGTGGTCTCGGCGCGAAGCAATAAGGACAATCCAGTTGTTTCGGCGGCCGATCGCCCAATCTCAGAGGCCGCGATTCATGCGTTGATCGGATCGCTGCACGATGACGATGATCAGATACGCATGGCCGCGGCAAATTCTCTAACTCAGATTGGCGAGCCTGGCATTGAAAACGTAATTGAAGTTCTGTCGTCGGAAGACCAAATTGCGTGTTCTTTAGCTGCACAGATCCTAGGAGTTCTTCGTGCCAAGTCAGCCGTTCCGGAGCTCTCGCACTTGATCCAGGACAAGAACAGCGCACAACACACTCGGTTGAACGCGATTCGTGCCATCGGAAATATTTTCGCAGACCCTGATGGGGTCACAGGGAGTGTGATTCAGCTACCGGGCGCGGGCGGCGGCTTTTCGAGCACAATTATTGAGTGTCAACAATCGAAGGGTTTTGGAACGTCAGTCGCGGATCGGACGGGGGACACAGAAGACCCGATGCGACCAGGGATAAAGCTCGAACAGGATTTGGTTGGCTCCGGCCGAGAAGCCAGCCGGGGCAATTCCGTCACTATCCGGTACGTCATTTATCTAAATCGCGGTGACGAGGTCGATTCCCGACAGCACACCTTCACGATCGGGGACCGTGAGGTGATTGCCGGACTTGAGTATGCCGTCGAAGGAATGCGCGAGGGTGGAAAGCGTAGAATCCGCGTCAGCCCACACCTAGCGTATCGTGACGGCGGCGTCCCGGACAGGATTCCACCAAACGCGGTGTTGGTCTTCGAGGTCGAATTGATCAAAGTGATAACGAACGTGTGACTCGGGGCCGAGTGTGTCATCAACGGGCCGATGGACGAAGCTGGAAACGATGACGTTCGGTTCTAACTGGGGACGACCAAATGTCTGCAATCGTTTCGATTTTCGGCGCGACTGCCGCGATAATCGGGCTGTTGGGTCTTGCCAACCCCAAATGCATTATCAATCTCGTGCAGCATTGGCGCGGTCCTACGCGGTTTCGTCTTGCGATCGGGGTTCGCCTTGTCCTTGGAGTCATCCTGCTTGTCGTCGCGCCAACGTGCCGCCTTCCTGTCGTGGTTCAGGCAGTTGGTGTGATCGCCATCGTGGCCGCGATCGTGATTCTGATCGTGGGACAACGGCGACTCGATTCATTCATAGACTGGTGGCTCACATGTCCACCGGCAGTCATTCGCGTCTCGGCAATGTTCGCCTTCTCGTTTGGACTATTGTTGATATACGCCGGAGCGTACGGTTAACTGTCTCGAAAATGGACCCTCGTGAGACATTCAGATGTGTTGACGTGAGGATCGGAGCTACTTCATTCTCGTCGTTCGGTCTAGCGAAATGCAGCGATTCCACCAGCTCATATTCGTGTGTCGCCACTCTTGGCGCTGAGTTGGTTTGCGATGATGGCCCTCCATGAACTCGGCCACGTACTGGGAGCAATCGTGACGGGCGGCTCGGTAAAACGTGTAGTGCTCTATCCGCTAACGATTTCTCGAACTGACGTCTCGCCTAACCCGCATCCCGCGACGGTTGTTTGGATGGGACCGATAGTGGGCTCCGTCGTTCCGCTCGCGACGTTGGCCGTTATTCCGCAAAGACTCAATGTCTTGCGAATCGTCTTCAGGTTCTTCGCTGGCTTTTGCCTAATTGCCAACGGTGCTTACATATCCGTCGGTTGGATTGATCAAGTCGGCGATTGCGGCGAGATGCTTCGGACCGGAACACCTGTCTGGCTGATGATCGCATTTGGGAGCGTTACCATTCCTTTAGGCCTCTACCTCTGGCATGGGCTCGGATCGATCAAGCACTTCGTTGAGAATCCGTCCTTGGTCACGAGGAGATTGGCATATACTGCGGTTATCATGTTGGTCGTTGTTTTTGCTCTGGGAATGGCGTTTTCGCCTCGCTGAGAACAAATCGAAATGCGCCCCAACAATCGACCGTGGTGAGATAGTCCTATGCGCACGCCAGGGGGTCCGTGCACCGTAGGCGTGATCCAAGAGGGTTGTCCGGTTAGAATCAGGGCGTTCACGCCGATCAAAGGAAGGATTGTTCAGACAGCCGGTCCTGGGCTGCAGACGCTTCAAAACTGGTAGCGTAAACAGTTCGACGTTCTAATTGGACCGACGTCGTCGCCCGTCGAAATGGTTTTGGTCTGCGCCCACCGTTGCGAACCGAGTTGCGCAGCTTCGACGAGTAAGCGCCTCTAATCGGAATTCAATTCCCGTAATATGTGAAATCTGCAATCCGTGAATATCCCGTGAAGAGAGAGTGTATTGGACGGAGGTCCAATACCGGGATCGCACAACGTCGGGTATCATGAGGCATCTGTGGCCAGGTCAAAGCCATTTGTCGCAGCCGATCGAGCAACGCCTTCCGGTTGCTCCCCAAGAAAGGCTGGTTCAGTGCATCGCCTGCTGCTAGACGTTATTCGGTTTATTTCAAATTCCGGCCTGATTCTTGGTTCTTGCGATGACCGTTGGCCGAACATCAAGGAGCGATTGAAATGCGAGCTTGTAGAGCTACCCTCCCTATCGGAACGTTTTGTGCGGTTCTCGCAATCCATTGGTATTACACGTCAGAGATTGCTGCACAGACTATCAGCGGCACGCCCGGTTCTCCTAGTGCCACGACCACCGTGGACGGAAATTATCTGCCAAATCCCCCGTCGAGATTTGGCGGCGTGATCAACCTCAGCGCTAAGGACTCCAAATCGTACTGGCCACCAAACGTCGTGCCTCCTAAGGGTGCGCCAAATGTACTGTTGATCATGACGGACGATCAGGGGTATGGGATCTCCAGCACTTTCGGCGGCGTGATTCCGACACCAAATATGGATCGGATTGCAGACATGGGTCTGCGCTATACCCAGTTTCACTCGACAGCGCTTTGCTCGCCGTCGCGGGCGGCGATTATTACCGGGCGTAATCACCACTCCGTCGGCTTTGGGGTTATCTCCGAACAGGCGACCGGCTATCCCAGGCTACGACTCCACCATCGGCGTGGACAATGCCACGATTGGCAGGATATCTGAAGGACAACGGCTACGCCACTTCGTGGTTTGGCAAGAATCACAACACGCCCGACTATCAGTACAGCCTGGCCGGACCATTTGACCAATGGCCTAGTGGCATGGGGTTCGATTACTTCTATGGCTTCATGGGTGGCGAAACCGATCAATGGACGCCGTGGCTTTTCCGCGGTCACACCCAGATCTTTCCCTGGCACGATCAACCCGGCTTCAACCTGATCACCGGAATGGCGGACGACGCGATCGACTATCTCAAACAGGTGAATGCCGCCGCGCCGGACAAACCGTTTTTCTGCTACTACGTTCCGGGTGGCACCCACGCGCCGCACCAGCCTACCCAAGAATGGATTGACAAGTTCAAGGGCAAGTTCGACATGGGCTGGAATGAGCTGCGCGAGCAGATTTTCGCCAACCAGAAACGGCTCGGCGTGATCCCAGCGAATACGAAACTCACGCCGTGGCCGGACGGACAAGCCGAGTACGGCGGCGCCAAGTTGCCGAAATGGGATACGCTCACGGCAATGGAGAAGAAGCTATTCGCCCGGCAGGCGGAAGTCTTCGCCGCTTATGTGGCCTACACGGACCATGAAATCGGCCGAGTCATCCAGGCCGTCGAAGACATGGGCAAACTCGACAATACCCTGGTCATTTACGTAAGCGGCGACAATGGCACCAGCGCCGAAGGTTCCACGATTGGTACCCCGTTTGATATGGCCGCGATCCAAGGCATCGACATACCGGTCGAGGAACAGATGAAGTACTACGACGCCTGGGGCTCCCCAAAAACTACGCCCCACATGTCGGTCGCGTGGTCGTGGGCCTTTGACACGCCGTTCAAATGGACCAAACAGATCGCATCCCATTTCGGCGGCACGCGGCAAGGGATGGTCATGGCGTGGCCTGGCCATATCGACGATCCCGGTGGGATCCGTACACAATTCCACCACCTGATCGATATCGTGCCTACGATCCTTGAAGCGACCGGGGTCAAGCAGCCGGTCATGGTGGACGGCATTGCCCAGAAGCCCATCGAAGGTGTGAGCATGGCTTACACCTGGGATAAGGCCAACGCCAAAGCGCCCTCCACTCGCACCACACAATACTTCGAGATGTTTGGAAACCGCGCGATCTATCACGACGGCTGGGTCGCGACCACAACGCCGCCGAATGCTCCCTGGTTCATGGGGTTGGGCACGTTTCCCGATGTGGTCAATGGCTATAACTGGGAACTCTATCACATTGCCGAAGACTACTCGGAGAATGACGACCTCGCCAAGGAGAACCCGGAAAAACTCCGCGAGTTGCAAGAGCTCTTTCTCGTGGAAGCCTCAAAGTACCAGGTGTTCCCGCTGGACAACTCGATCCTACCACGGATTCTTGCGCCGAAGCCGAGCTACATCGCTGGGCGAACTGAGTTCACCTACACGACCGAGCTCAGCGGCATTCCGAACAGCGCGTCGCCGAATATTTTGGCCAAGTCCTACACGATCACTGCCGAGGTGGAAGTTCCAAACGGCGGAGGAGAAGGCATGCTGGTTACAAATGGCGGCCGATTTGGCGGGTACGGTCTTTATCTGCTCAAAGGAAAGCCGGTCTTCGTCTACAACCTCTTGGGTCTGGAACGATTTCGCTGGGAAGCCGACAATGCGCTGACGCGGGGCAAGCATCGCATCGAGTTCGACTTCAAGTACGACGGCCCCGGCATGGGCAAAGGCGGCACCGGAGTGCTTTCGGTGGACGGGAAGCGAGTGGTCAGCAAGACGATCCCGCACACGATCCCCGCGATCCTGACCATCGACGAGTCGATGGACATCGGATCGGACACCCGCACGGCAGTAGACAGCGATTACCAACTGCCTTTTCGCTTCACAGGTAAACTCGTCAAAGTGCACATTAAGTTGACGCCGATGGCGCCTGAAGATAAGCAGACGCTCATGCAAAAAGAGCAAGAAGCAAGGCTTGCGACGCAGTAAGGTATCAGCACGATTCAAGCAAGCGAGCCGTCTTCTATCGATTGGGCGGCTCGCCGCTTCCGCTAATCAAAATCGGCTCACTTTGCGCCCTGTCGGCAACCCAACGAATCGACCGTTTGATCACGCTCATGACCGCACGGTCCTTGTGCAGGCGGGTGTGGCTTGTCCCAAGAACCCGTTGCGTGTGAATCTGAATCTTGATTCGCGCCGAATAACCACCGTGATTTCCGGGACGGTCCTGCCCCCCAGCAGCGGGCTGACGGATCGGCGGTGAGATACGTTTTGCGGAGCGATCAACTCGTCCGATATACTCATTGCGTGAGACGCTTAGGCGGCTGAACGCCAGATGCAACCAGAAGTGCTTCATCAAAGGACCGAATTTCGAGCGGCTGGCCGATTTGCAGATCGATTGAACTCGAAGATCGGGATTGTCCGGAATCGGTGGGTCGCTGAGAATTTTGAATGAGAGGGCAATTGTCGACGACGAGCAGGACCGACACGGAGGTACCAATGGCCAGGGGGGCTATTTCCTTCATCATACGAGTGCGATTGTGGGCACTTGTCACACTTTTTTGAACGCACGATTCGCGAAATGAGATCTGATAGCCACCGCCGCCCGGAACGGATCGCTGACTCGGAGCCGGATGAGCACGTTATCGTGTTCCATCGGGGTAAGATGGTTGAGATTCATTGTCCGAAGCTGGGGACCTGCAAAGCGTCTTGAAATCCGACCGCGTGTGAGACAGTAGAGCATTAGTTCGGGAAGACGCTTCGGACAAGGTGAAGCATCGATGCGTGTGGAAGGCCGTTCGATGAAAATGGCTTTATCCTCTCTGGCAGTACTGGCAGCGACGATCCTGGTTGTGGTTCCAGCGTGCATGGATCGATACATGGAATCTGTTGGAGAGATTGCATTCGGTCCCAACGATCCTCCAGGCCCCTTACCGAATCCAAACGATTGGCCCATGCCGCTGCAAGATTTGCAACAAGAGCTGGGCGGCGGCACGAAAATCGATGGTTATCTTTTGTATGGCGCACCCGGCGAATACTCCGTCAAAAGTGCGGTGTTTCGCATTGCGACGCCGGCATCGTCGTTAAGCCGAATCGTAGATCGCCTTGAATTAGTAAGTGTGAGCTCGACCCATAAGAAACTCGACGGATGGGGAGAAGATATCGTTTCAAAAGCAAGCACTGAGTGGTGGCCAAGTTCCCCGGGATTGGATGCTGATTCGGTCGACTACTATGTCAGTCAGGGCCAACTCGATGGAGACGAAGACAGTCTGTACACAGCGGTCTTTGATGAAGACCACGAAGTTCTTCAGGATTGGTTCCCCGTGATGGAAGTTTTGGAAAAGTATCGTGATGCTTTACGGCGAGTCGTCGCCCACTGGCTGGACGATCGGTTGAGACCTTGACTTGACGAATCGGACATTGTCCAGGATGTGATGGCGATGGCAGCCTCACAAGTGGATTCATGGGAAAATGATCCGGATAAATCAACGTTCGCTTGTCTCTACCGTCTGACTCGTGATCGTATCGCGCACGTGCATCGAGATCATTTGGGACGAGAAAAGCGATCCGTGAGTCGCGAAGAAAACTTCGCCATCAATGATCATTCGGCAGTCGAATTGGCGGAGCGCTTGTTGCCAAGGACCCTAGTCCCAGCGAGCGGCTCAGCCAAAAAGGAGGCGACTTTGGAAATCCACCGCCTGCTCGCCCAACTGCCAGGAACCGACCGCGAAATCCTGGTAATGCGATTCTTGGAAGCGATCTCGGTGAAAGAAGTCGCTCAGATTTTGGGGATTTCGCAAGCGGCCGTGGACATGAGGCAACTTCGGGCATTGCGCAATGTAAGAAGTCACCTAATCGACTTGGACCGTCCGTTGGTATCGGACATCTTGGGTGATTTTGATGTGAGCAGATCGCTCGACATCAGCGATATTGATCGCCTCGCGACGGCGGTTCGGCAAAGCGAGAGTCTCACGGCCTACGACCTCACAGGCGACGACGTTTTCGCAGCCGACGATCTGCGATACTGGACGACGCAATTGGCCAATACCTGGACCGGCGACGTGAATCTGGACGGCGAGTTCAATAGCAACGATCTTGTTGCCGTTTTTCAGGCGGGCAAATACGAAACCCGTCAAGTTGCGTCCTGGCGAGAAGGAGATTGGACGGGCGACGGTATCTTTACGACCGCTGATTTTGTGATTGCGTTCGAAGATGGCGCCTACGACAACGGGCGCCGGTTGGCAACGCAAACTGTGCCAGAATCTAGTACTCTCTCAATAATCGTTATTGCCTTGGTGGGCCTTTCGTCAATCATTCCCCAACGCCGCTCTCGATTTCCGGTATGACGATTCGAATTGTTCCAATGGAGGAGACCTTGGTTTGGTTGCTGCGTACCATGGGATATGCAGGTCAATTCGGCGACGGGCAAATCACAAACTACTCTGGCGGCGGCGGCATCGATGGAGTCATCAACGAGTATAAGCTTGGGCTCGACGTGGTCCGTATTCGAGCGAAGCGATGGCAAGACGACGGTATCCAAGCGAGGGTATCCAGACGGTCTACATCCGCACGGACGGTTTACATCCGCGCGGAACTGGAATGGAGACAGATTATATACAACGGGTGACTTGGTCGTTGCATTGGAAAACGGCGGTTACACGCAAGGGTCGCGCAGGTGCGCCGATGCTGGAGTGGAGTGTCTCGAAGTCTTTACACGCCAAGTCGCTCGCCGGCGAGTTTGAAGTTGTATTTGGCAAAATCTTGCTCTCGCATCCAACAAGTTTATTGACCGTGCCTTCTAGCGTAGCGAGAATCATCAAGAGTTTTAGTTGCAAAGGAAGACGCTACTGAAGAACGCCAACATCGTCCCGACTCGGGATCAGAGGGTGGCGTTGCTGGCGTTCTTTTTTTGCTATGAGGAGCACCATTATGAGACGAATTAGGGTGATCGGCGACGATCTCTCGGCACGATCGAATCCCCTCTTGCTGATCGGACTAGTGTCATTGTTTGTCAGCGCCGCTCAAGCAGACATGGTACCAAATGCGATCGTAGGAGTGACCGGTACCGCATTTAACCAGGGCGATAATGCCGACCCGGGCGACGGCTCGCTCTCGCGGATCTTTGACGGATCTGGGTTAACCGTTGGCGACGTGAACGATGCCAGTACGTGGACGCACAATTCACTTTGGCAGGACAATTGGCAAGGGCAAGGTGACTTCGTTGACGGGCAAACGCCCGGAGCATGGATCGTAGTAGATCTGGGTGCCGTCCACGATGATCTGGCAGAACTCTACGTTTGGAATGTCCGTGAAGTGCTCGATCGCGGGCTTCAAGAATCCGATGCCTATGTGACGAACGATCCGACGGTCTTGCCTGTGACTGGTAGTCCCTATGATTTTTCCAGCGGTGGGTGGACGCCACTGGGGCCCCAAGTTCTTCCACAGGCGACGGGACCTGACACGCCGGCCGATGCGATCGTCGATCTGACGGGCATCACAGGTCGCTATTTTGGCTTCGACATGAAATCAAACTACGGCAGCACATTTCGCACTGGACTTGCTGAGCTCCAGTTCACAGTTGTTCCCGAGCCATCGTCGATGATGCTTAGCTCGCTGGGCCTCCTAGCGATCGTCGCTCGGCGACGCCGCTGTAGGCGATAGACAAAGCGATAACCATGTGGCAACCTCACTGCCCCGCCGAGCGTCTCTCGGTGGGGCAGTTTCGTTTTGCGACAAGGACCCATCTCTCAGAGTGAGCCGTTCGGCCTGGTCTGGTAGAATTGGGGCGTCGAAAACGCCCGATTAACCGAACGTTTTGGGATCGGCCAAAGAGTTTTCCCATTTTCTGTTGGGTAAACCCGTAGGGCGGGTAAGCGTCAGGTATCGGTAGACCGGACGCTTACCGAGACGACTGGTTCTCGCGACGTTCATTTCCTATTTCCTGGCGAGTGTCGTCGTGTCAGGCGGGTATGGCCCATCCTGTACGCTGGATATCCCTGAGACTTCGCCTGGTTCACCGTGACGGGGCCTGATGGAAAGGTAATTCCAGACTCTGGACCAATTTGCGATCGTCCTAACCCGCCCCTGCCAGCCCACCGGATGGTGTCGTTGAGGGTTAGCGACATATGTCCGGCCAAGCTGTGCGTAATGAAGATTTCGATTTCAGTGCTCCGGGAACGTACCTCGTGCGTTGGCACTACAGAGGCAATTCTGCGCATGGAGGTTGGGATGGAGAGATTGAGTCCAACGAGCTACGAATTGAGATTGAATAACGATCAGCGTGAGACAGCCTATGAGTCGGCAGTGGATCCGTCGAACAGGCGCGTGATCCGCTGGCGACAACTGGCTAGAATGGACTGCCGGAGCGCCCGATCAAACCACCGATTTCGAAGCGTTTCGGTTCAAATCCAGGTCCGTGTAGAATGCCGGCATGGCTACGATCGGTCTCCAACTAGTGCGGCGACGTCACTTGCGATTCGGCATATTGACATTACTGGTCGTTATGACGATATAGGCTATTCTGCTTGCGTGGTGGCAGGATCACACTCAGTTGCAGAATCAGTTAGACGATTAGGCTCACTAACTGATGATTGAGCGGGCTAGGGCGATGAAAGCCGAGCAGGTTGGACAAGAACTAGCGCAGGAGGTTTCGGAGCTGTTCCCAAAGAGTGCATTAATGCAAGCACGGCCTGCCTCGCACGGAGATGCTGCGAAGACCGATGCAGATGACACGCAGCTGCCTGATGAATAGCCTCCTGGAATTCCGAGAATCGACCCCGAAATGAGACAAGGCATGCCCCGACGGAGGGTCCGACGGTCCATCGCGTGATTCACGGGCGATGACGGGTTAGAATCGGGCGTCGATGGCGATCGATCAATCGAAGGTGCGTGACACCGCTCCACATTGTTGCCGCACGTCTCAATGAGGCGAAGCACGGGCTTCAGAAGCCCGCGCGACGAGTTTTCAGTTCAATCGCTCGACGTCGATGGCATCGCAGAATAGGTTAGGTGTGCTGACAGGTCGTCCTTCCAACTGAAGAAGTGAACGAATCGAGAATCGTCACAAACGCCAATCTGAATCCGATTCGCGCTTCGCTTACCGCGTTCGCTCTAAGCACATCGCTGAGCATTCCCGTTCTGGCGGAGATCTTGCCAGCCAGTCCTGGACAGGATTATTTGCTGGCCGGATACAGTGCGGCGACGGGAGAAATCTGGTTTGACGATTGGTTCTGCACCGATGCGCGGAGCGAACGTCACCTAGGGCAGACCGTGTGCACAGCGAAAAGCTGATTTCCGAAAGTGAGATATTTATCAACCACGAGGCGGCAGCGGATTTACTGACCGGGCCTTTTGACAGGCATTACCCGCAGCGCATATTCAAACTCGATGTTGGAGGCTGGGGGGATATCGCGAGTTTCGGACAAATAGCTCAACCCGGTCTATCGGAAGAGTTTTTGGTCACGGATCTCCAGACCACCGGTGATGGGACATTCTGCGGACCAGCGCCCAACGTGGGTTTGTCCTATTTTCCCACGCCGAACATCGCTCCCGGAGGCAGCACGGATGACGCGAAGCTAACGATCATCTACAAGGCAGGCTCCGGGGAACTTGCAATTGATGTTCCCGATGGTGTGGTTCTGCCATGGATCGGGTTCTATTCCGCGAGTGGAATCTTTGATGTCGCTGCCGATCAGCGCGAGATTGATTCACGGATTCAATATCGATTCAATGTCACGGACTCGCGTTCGTTTGGGAACATAGCCGCCCGTAACGTCCCGATGAAAACGCTCCTGGCAGACGTATCCGTCGTGGCGTCAGATGCATCCGACCAGCCATCGATTCGAGACTTCGATTTGATCTACATTCTCATTGGCGATCTCAATGAGGACACCGAAGTCGGCACCGCGGACATCGATTTACTGACTCGCGAAATCCTCGATGGGAGCAATTTATCGGTTCTGGACTTGAACGGCGATGGATTGGTCGATGGCGACGATCGCGTCTACTGGATCGGGAATGTAGTCAATACGTACATTGGCGATTCCAATCTCGACGGCGAATTCAACACGTCCGACCTCACAACCGTCTTTCAAGCCGGTGAGTACTTCGACGACTTACCGGGTAACTCCACCTGGGGCACGGGAGACTGGAACGGCGACGGCGACTTTACGTCCAGCGATTTAGTAGCGGCGTTAGCCGACGGCGGCTTCAATCAAGGACCACGTTTGGCGATCGCTCCCGTTCCGGAACCGAATACGCTGAGCAAGTCTGTTGGTTGGCCTGATCGCCGTCGCGTGTGCACCAAAATCTCGTCGGAAGCCGTTTTGATTGATAACAGTCGTCAAATAACCACCGATTCTTCGGACGCGAATACGGCGTGCTAGACTGCGGTACACGAACGCAGGTCATGAAATTTAATCATGTTCACTCCGCAAATTCCACGAGTATTGAAATTGTGGCGGCCAAGGATTACGCTACGCGTTTTCCTGGTACTGTTCTCGGCGGTTAGCATCTGGATCGGATTCTCAGCGAATCGCGCTCGTAAACAAAGATTCGCCACTGAGGGGATACAGGCGTCGGGAGGAAGCGTTGCGTATGATAGTGAACTTGCCTCGTTACCCAATCGCAAGGCCGTTCAGAATTACGTCTTTCGAGAGGTTGAGCGTCGATCGGCTTTGTACGCCGACAGCAAATTGCAGACGCACAAAGTAGAGCCACAGTCCTCACGGGATGATGTCGTCGTGATTTGTGCGACGAATGTCCCACGCAGCAAGGTTGCAGAACTCATTAAGCACGTGAACGCGTTGCCGGCGGTTGAGATTCTTGTGCTTAGACGAATGAATCTCGATGACGAGCAACTGCGCATGCTCAAGCCGAATCGAAATCTTCGGGAGCTTGTGCTTGATATGAACGATGTGACGGACGCCGGCCTAACGCACCTTGATGGCTTCCCGAAGTTGCGGTCGGTGAGTCTTCTTCACAATCCCATCACGTCAGTGGGACTTCGCCATCTGGTTAGAATGAACCAGTTGGAGCAACTTAATGTCTCGGTGGATGGCATTTCCGACGAGTCGGTCGCACGATTGAAGCAATCACTGCCGAATTGTCATGTCTTTACGCTTCGACTACCTGGAACCAAGCGAAGTTGGTGGGTGACAGCCACCGAGGACGACGATCCAATGTAGTCATGCATGGAGGTTCGTAAGAACGTAATTGAGATGTCGAGCGAATCCCAACGGACCACGTATCGGTAATGTCGGGGCCGACTTGATATGCGAAGCATGCTTTCGATACGCCAACTTCTGGCAGCAGTAGCATTTGTGGCGATTGGCTGCGCGTCGATTACGTACGCATCGAGTGAATGGCAATTGATTCTGCGTTTCTTTTTCTGCGTCGGCGTTCTCGGGTGTATCCTTGCCCTGTTCTATCGGCGGGGTGAGCGACAAGCATTCTGCGCCGGGTTCTTGCTGTTTGGTTTGACATTTGCAGTCGCGTGCTGGCGTCTAGGCAGTTTAGACGTGCGCGACGTCGTTCTGCGATACCTACGACAATCGTAAGCGTCTCTGAGTACCATTGCTTGTTTGCCTGGCGGCTTTCCGGACGTTCAAGTCTCAGCGATGCTGGATTTGGCCTGTCGATTGCGCTCGATACGCCGGTGCTGGCGTTTTTCGCGTTGGCGCATCTCGCGATCTTTTCGTTCCTTTTCGCGGTAGACTCGAATCGACTCAGGATGAGAGGCCGCCCAGTTCCATGGCAGCATTGGCTCGTAGTCGGTTTCGCCAGCAAGCAATCGTTTCAACACATCATTCACATAGGCCCACACGTCGACGTTGTTGCGATGAGCGCTGCTGACCAGTGTCAAGAATCCTGCGTTACGTTCACCGCCGGCGATGCTTCCGTTGAAGATCCAGTTCTTTCTTCCCACCGCCACGTCACGCATCAACTGCTCGCAGCAGTTGTTGTCCATCGGCAACTCCGGATCATCGAGATAACGCGTCAGCTCGACCCAATGATTGGCAAGATAATTCAGCGCCTTGCGCAAGTCGCTCTTGGGCAACACCACTTGCTCAATTCGGTCGTCAATCGAGTCCAGCTCGGCGCGCATCAAGTCCCACACCGGCTTTTGCTTTGCTCGGCGAAACGATAACAACGCTTCGCCCTCAAGCGACTGCTCTTTCGCTTCGGACTCAAGGTCGAAAAGCAACCAGTACCATGTGAGCCATTTCTTGCGATCGTCTGGATAGTCCGTTGCATTTTCAAACTTGCGACGAGCATGCGCATTGCAGGCGGCACGCACGATGTCACCGCCGGACTCCGACGCAATCGCGCCGAATCCGTGCCAACAGTCGCCAAGGATCGTCCCGCTGAAGTTCTCAAAGAATAGATCGGGACCATCGCGATGACGGCTGACGGTAAAGTCAAACACGTTCAGTTTCACGTTCACGCCACGATAAGCCCACATCTTCGCATTGATGCTCGACTTCTTTTCTTCAAGTGCTTTGGCGAATACTTCGGATGCCCGTTTTTGTTTCGGATCATCAAGGTCAAAAGCCGGAGGCACTTTCGGATAAAGCAACTTGATCCCCGTGTCATCGCAGGCCACGATCGAATCGCCTTGCAGTGTCCGTTTGAAGTAAGCCAACAGCGGCTCGATGATCTCGAAGCTGTTGATCAGGATGTTCAGCATCAAGCTGCGAGACGGAGCCCAACCGCTGCCGGCAAACATGTTTTGCAATCGGTAAAGCGTCAGGAAGTAGGCATACTTGTGCGTGATGATTTGCGTAGCGATCGATGTATCGTACTTGTCCCCTTCCACGATTCCCGTAGGCCGCTCGGCGGAAGCAATGCCACACTGAGGCTGGTTCGGGCAAGCATACTTCTTGTATTTCGAGACGTGGACTTCGAGCTGAGCCGGAATCAACACCAGCTTTTCACGGACGTCCCACATCGTTTCGGGGAGCAGTTGTTTTTCACCATGTTCGGGGCAAACTTTGTCGGCATCTTCAGCGTCGACAATCGTTTCGACGCGTGGCAGATGAGCCGGAAGCGAGTGGTTCGTCTTGCGGTTGCGGCGCATGTGCGCTCGGACGGAAAGCCCGGCTTCTTCGACGGCTTCGGCAAGTCCTTCAGCGGCATCCGACGCATCGTCGGTGTCGCCAAAGTCGATGCGCAATTGATCGGGGTCAGCAATGTAGCGTTCACTTTTTCGTCCGAAGCGGTCGCGGAACAGTTGCAGGTAGTCTTTCTCAAGCTGACGGTTCTCTTCTTCGAGCTGGCGAATCACGTCGTTGTTGCGGGCAATCTGTTGATCGCGTAGAGCCAGTTCTTTTTGCTGCTGGTTTAGCAATTCCAGCAGCTGCGGCTTCGAAAGTGATTCGATGTTTTGCATGGCCGCCAACATAAAAAGGTCCGCTCTGGCTCAGCAAGCCCAAAGCAGACCTTTTTTGCGAAAGTGTGGATTTTTCTCGCCCGAATCTCTTTCGTGATCAAGCCGCGTAGCGTTTGCGTCGTTTGGCCGAGGCGGCCAAGGAGATTCCCGCAAGCAGCATCGACAACTCGGTCGAATCGATCTGTCTCTTGATCGATCCGTCTTTTGACTTGAGCACCTCGAACGTGCCAGCTTCGAGCAACCGATAGTACAGCCAGAAACCTCCATCAGCGAAGTGCAGCAACTTCATCCGGTCGCGTCTTCGATTGATGAAGATGAACAGATGGCCACTGGTCGGGTCAGATTCGAATTTCTCTCGGATGATCGCCGAAAGACCGCGACATCCTCTTCGCATGTCCGTCGGTTCCGTGCAGAGAAAAATTCTGCTGTGACTCGCCAGCGCTAACATGACCGAAGGCTCGCGGAGGGAGGCTCGGTGACGTCCGCAACCGGTTGGCAGCCCATCAAGCGATCAACAATCGCTGCCGCGATTGCCACATCACGGCCCAGAACAATCGAAATACCGTTGGGCAGTTGAGCGTGAGCCGTGTCCTGCTGCCCCGTGACCACAAGTTCCGTGAACGGCGCAGACGCTGCGTTGCGGTGAGTGGGTTTTGCACGACTGACGGCGCGACGCGGCAATTCGTCTGCGTGCCGTTGAGCGATCAAACGTCGCTTCCAATGGTAGAACGAGGGCGCTGAGATGCCTTCGGTTCTGCAATAGTCCACCACCGTTTGCTTGGATTGCCAGTAGCGATCAAGCCGCTGCTGCCAAATCGCCGTTCGTTCTGCCCGCGTTAAACTTGCCATGGGAATTCTCCATCAAATGGATCGAGGAAATCCCCAGCCTAAACCACCCGCCAACCATGGTGCACAAAGACGCTTACACAACAGTCACGATCGATGACATCACGATCGCAGATGGCATGGCAACGGACTTTGTACCCGGTGTTCCCGATCTCGCCGCATTTGCAAACGGTGGCGGACTGCTGAATCTGAGCGGCAATGTGACGCTCAACAACGTCCACGTAACGGGTAATTCCACGCAGAACGACGTGGGTTCCGGTGGCGGCGTGTCCAGTGCGTTTGGGGCCAGCCTGACGGTCAACCAAAGTATGTTTACGGACAACCGAGCCTTTGGCTTACTCATCGGAGCAGGCGGTGCCATCGTTGTTGATGGGTTCTCGGCGCTTAGCGTGAACGACAGCATGTTTTCCGGCAACACGGCAATCGCGGCGACAGGGTTCAGTCCGGACGTCACGTATTCCGGCCTAGCCGCCGGGGGGGCTATTGCTGGCGGTAATGGGACGTCCGCAAGCATTGCACATAGCCAGTTCGAGAATAATACCGCCAAGGGGGGCGACGGGATTCCAGACTTGGGGCAAGGGGCAGGATTTGCCATTGGAGGTGCGATAAATTTTAGTAACGTTAGCCTGCTCGGCGACGTCGATCAATCGTCATTGGATGTCTCCGACAGCACGTTTTCGGGGAACCAGGCCATCGGAGGCCAAGGTGCGGATGGACCAGAAGGCGTGCGCGGCGGCGATGGCGGAACGGCCTACGGCGGTGCGATGTTTCTTAGCTTTGGCGCTGAAGCGAGCGTTGCGAGTAGTCGATTCAACGGAAACCAGGTCACGGTAGGCGATGGTGGCAAGGGTGGAGCCGGTGCCGATGGCGGCGACACCGGGAATTACGGCGACGGCACCTTTGTAAATGGTCACGGGGGCGCGATTCTCGGTTGAAGGCTCGACTCTCGTCCTGACGGATAGCTCGCTTTCTCGAAATGTCGTTCAGGGTGGAATCGGAGGGCAAGGGGGAAGTGGTGGAAACGGCGGAAATGCAACAGAGACCCTTGGCGGGGCGATTGACGTAAGAACGGCAACCGGCGACGCCTCTCTTGAGATGATCAATACCACGGTGACCCATAATGTGGTGATCGGGGGCCATGGTGGTAAGGCGGGTGAAGGTGGTGCGCAGGATGGCATCGGCGGAGGCGCAAGAAGGGGGTGGCTTGGAAAACGGGGGCGTTGCCATCGTTAGGAACAGCCGTTTTGTAGGCAATTCCGTCATCAGCGACGTGTCGGCGGTCGGTGGTGCCATCGCGAATGACCTAAGCGGAACACTGACGGTGGACCGGACTTCGATCGTCAATAACCGTGTGTCCTCTGCCGGCGAAGCGCTGGGTGGCGGAATTTACAGCGACGGCGAGTCACCCGTCACACTTACTCACAGCAACATCAACGCCAATCGGGCCATCGGCGGAACCGGCATCGGCGGTGGCGTCTATATCGCGGGTGATTTCTCCCTCGACAAACGGACAAAAATCCGCGGAAACAAGGCTTCGACTAGCCACGACAATGTGTTTGGAGACCCGGCGCGTCGTGGATGATCTGCTGGCAGTTATCTAGGCCGAGTTGATCCGAGCCCACGCAGTTCGCTGGCTCGCGGTCACGCCCTTTCGCAAATGGGCTTTGCGGACCACCTCACCGGGTCCGCAAAGCTTGGCGAGCAAGGCCGCAACGGAGCTCAAACCGACCGCAATTGGCTACTACTTAACCTGAATTGCCGGTAGGGCACCGATATCGCACGGCGCGTTTCTGACAGGCCGGCATCGCAGGATTAATCGATGGCATGACAGCATCGCCTGATGCAAGTAAAACAGCATTGGGGGCATGAATCGGGCTTGCTGGGACGATGGCGCCCATCATCCTGTTTGCATCATGGCTAAGTCGGCGACCGGTGATGCGCCACCCAGACGAGGCGTCCCGAGAAGGAGCCATTTTCGGCTCGAGAACCATGTCGCCAAGCTGCTGAGGTCGCTTCTACCGCCCGCAATTGAACGAATCGCTTGGACGCGTCGGCTTCATCGTTTGCGCCAAGCAAGCTTGGGAAAGGAGAATGAGATGTAATTAACAACTTTGAAACCTTTCATCGGAACCTTGCGGGTGAGAATCCCGTCCAGTAGAGCCTGACCAGCAACTGGAAGCGAGTCTTGCGTGGGGCAGGAGTAATCCGCACTGCGAAGCGTAGACAGCCAGTCCGAAAGCCATGCTATTGAGCGTCGAAAGTCTTCCTTTCCAGCCGCGAGGGCGCTTCATTTGATGAGTCGCGAAGTAGAGGGAGTTGATCTCGGACTTGGTCAGATAGTGTTTCCCGGCAATGTCTCGTTGTGGCTTGTGTCTGGGAAACCTTGGCAGAGCGTCGACCAGGTCGTGTTCCCAGGCCCAAGACAAGGCGGCTCGCAGATGTGAACGCACTTTGTTCGTTGTGCGTCCCGGGTTGCTCCCCTGCCGTGACGCGGCGTCTTCGTAGACCCAGTCGAGGAACTCGCGGATCTCCTTTCCTTCCAAGCCGTTCAAGCGGAACTGCGCCACTCCACCGCGACCACTTGCGAAGCGTCGTGGCGTATTCCTCGCGCGTTCGTTGTGCTGGGCTGCCGGAGCGAAGGTACTTTGTTACTACCGATTCGAGTGTCGTCGGCATCGTTGATCTCCAACGCCGCCGGCGATTGCTCTGTTGTTCAATCCGTTCTGACCGGCAGCACGGCTATGCGTCCTGCCAAGTCGAGATTGTTGTCCGAGCCCGCCAGCGGGTCGCTGGCGAAGAAGCGTTCAGAATAGTCCGCGCGGCGCGAAGATGCACGCACGTATTCCGCGCTCAGGACGGCGTCGGTCACGCCCACCTTGGTAATCTCGGCGGTTTACGTTGGTGAATCATGTCACCCCCGGCGTGCCTGTTTCAATCGCCCTGAATTCAACAGCGTCCGTCCGGAGTTGCAATCGCACGTCACCTTTGCGGCGTCCGGACCGGCACGTGATATTTGAAGCACTTTCCGGCTCAGGATCTAGCTCGCTTCAGTCGCGCCGAACGAAGTCAACCGATTCGGTCTCGGTTCGTCATCCAGCACGCCACGGCCCTGGTGACGTCCACTGATCGACAAATGGTTGTTTGGCTTCAACAGCCGCAGCGACTGGTTTGATGAACAATGCAATTGCGTCACACACTTCCTGTATACAAGAACCTCTCCATTGCGAAGTATTGAAGAACTTCCTGGGAACGGACGGTTCGTATCCTTCGCTTTCGTTTGGCGTGTAGACCCAAACACCATCGTGCGTCGATCGATCAATGTCCTGGGGCCGCATGATCACAAGCTCCCCGGGACGCATGCCGGTCAATCGCTGCAGCTTAACCATGTCGGCGATTCGCGGACGTAGCAAGGGCAGAGTGCGTTCCACCAATTCGTCAGGCACGGGACCAAGTGCTTCAGTCCGCCGGCCATTACGAATCTCAATTGTCTTGAGCCGTTGGTAGGCGTCAACGCTGACAATTTCCTCAGCAACCGCCCATTTGTAAATGATCCGCACACGGATCAGGTGATCTTTGATGTAGGTCAATGACCAGCCATTTTCGTTTCCCTTCTCTTCGAGCAACGATCGCAATCGCTTGGGACTCAGTTGATCAGCCCGTTCCTTGCCAAACGCTTCCCTGAGCAGACGAATCGTAACGCGCCAATTGCCGGCGTAGCCGTAGGGACCTTTGCCTTTGCCGCCATATCGGCGTTTGCATTCTGGCCACCACTGAGCGAGTAACGCGGTGAGCGTTTTAGGGGCAGAGCAGGGGACCGCTTGCGATCTCTTTCGAGCATTCCCGCGATCAGCTCGTCGTAGCGATCATAGCTTTCGGACGTACCGTAGGCCCCCAGATAGAAATCTTTGCCGTCGATGCGGACCCTGGCTTGGCCCGTCGGCTTGTGGTGGACATAAGCGGGAATTCGTCTGCCACGAGACATGCTGCGCAACCTCCAATCGAATGAGGGTAGTACCGGGGTACTCGATTGCGTTGCACTGCACGTGGCAGGTAAGGCAGAAAGCCTTGTCAACTAACACTTTAACGAAGTGGGCGATACTGGACTCGAACCAGTGACTTCCGCAATGTGAATGCGGCGCTCTAACCAACTGAGCCAATCGCCCGGTGCTCCGCTAGTTTAGCGAATTCTCCGAGGGTTCGGAAGTCGATTCTGGGGGAGGTGGCAACTCGAATCGCGGAGCCGTTGGTTCTTCAATATCGTCCGACTCCTCCGCCTTGTAGCTGGAAGAGGAAGGCGATGAACGCGCTGTCGTGTCGTAGTAACTGTCACTGAAATTCATTTGCGATTGGATCTCCGACAGTCCGCGGCGGAAATCCCGATAGCTGCCTCCCAACGAACGGGCGACCTCCGGCAAACGCTTGCCAAAAAGCATCACCGCTACCGCACCAACGATTAGCAGTTCTTGTATTCCAAGGCCAAACATAGTGAATCTGTCCCGACGTGAAGAGGGTGCTCATGACCGCGTCCGCTGCCGGGCGCCCTCCGGCAACAGGGACGCCTTCAAGATGGTTTGACCCGGCAGACGCTGGCGGGCGAAGCGTCGCTTGGTGGCACCTCGCTGCGACCGACTGAAAGGCCATACGCAGGGGCTAAGTGTCATTCTTCTTCGCGTCTCGATCGATGCTGCGGGTCGCTTCCTCCAAGTCGTCTTCCACGCCCTGGACTCCCTTTTTGAATTCGACGACACCTTGCCCCAACGAACGCATCACACTCGGCAAACGATGCCCGAACAGCAGCAACAGGATTGCCATTACGATGATCAATTCCATGGGACCGGGCATCCCAAAAGCAAATACGGCAGACATGAGATTTCGCCCTCGCACAAAGCGGGAAACTGGCAGGCAGGAAAATGAATCCGTGGGCGGCGAAAGCGGGCGGGGGCCCAGATCGGGCTACGCCAGAACCGACTCGCGGAAATCCACGTCACAGCTCCCCCACTCTAACTCGTCGGACGACGGTCCGAACCGCCGACCTGAGGAACAATAACGCAGGCTTCCACGTCTTATTCTATCGACCGGCCCCAAGGTGTCAAACGTGGTCCCCGCTAGGCTGACCACCTGCCGACCACCTGAAATACGACAGGGGACGCGGCAACTCCCCGCTCGAGCCGAAGGATCGGCCGCCCTTTATTCACGTGGCCGGCGCCGGATCATGCTCGGACAGGCGAAATCTGCGGAAGCTCGCGTCCGAAATCGGAAACAGCCTAAGCTACATTATCAACGAAAAGCGATGTCGCGCGATCGGCCTCATCAGGTCTGCCCTCGTCCCGGAATCCGCACTATGTACAAAACTTGTTCCGCTTGCGAGTTCTTTACTGAAGAAGTCACCGCCAGTACCTGCCCCGAATGTGGTGGAAGCTTGCAGCTGACGATGTTGCGTCCGGCCCATGCCGAAGGCGGCGACGGGGCAGAATCCGTGGAAGACGAGCCTGTCCTCCTCCCGCACACGGAAGCCCTCGAGTTACCTCCGGTCGTACGACTGACTCAGATTGGAGCCGGCATTTTCATCTTCTTTGCCGTCTCGCGATGGGGCAGCCGTATTCTAATGCTACTCATCGGCCCCAACGCCGAAGTCGCCACACAGGGACAAGCGATTTACCTATTCGCTTACACCGCCTTCCTTTACGTCGCGGCGTCACTGACCGGAGGAGCCGTGGCGGGCGCGTGGTCGGTCAACTGGATCCCTCAGGGCATTGGAGTTGGGATGGGAGTCTTGGCGATTCCGCTCGTGCTGCTCATCCTATTCTTGCCCGAATCGTTGCTGCTGTACCTGGTGGGCGTCGTCGTCACAACCGTGTTGACCGTGCTCGGCGCCTTCATCGGTCACAAGTTGGTTCGGCCCTCGCAGTATTACTTTTGAGCCGCAAGCGCTTTATCCAAATGACATCGAAACTGCCCTCTCAGAATTAGCGTTGTCGAATCGCTCGTCCTCGCGCCGCAGTTAGCTCGTACACAGGGAGGTACCGATAATAGGTCTCCAGGCACAAACAGGCCATGGCCGTCGAATAAACGCGTCCTCCTGTCGGTCCCCACTTCGTATCTGGATTCCAGCTGCCCGCGAGATCACCACCTTTCCGTTGCGATGCCAACAGGTGCCGCGTCAGCATCTGATTCCACTGATGCCAACGTTGGTCCTGCAGTTGGTACAGCGCCAAGGTCGCATAGTAGCTGAAGTACAAGTCGCGACGAGCATCTGACTGGCCCCCGTAACGTGCAACGAACTCTGCAGCTTCGTCAAGAGTTTCCGTACGTGTCACTCCCGGTAGAAATGCACGGCAAAAGAGAGCTTCGGCCGTCATGCTGGGCGATGCCACGGGACGGTCGGGCGTGTAGCAAGCCAACCCTCCGGAATCACCTAGCGTCACTCGGTTGAGCCAGCGTTGGGCGCCGTTCCAGGTGCTGTCTGGTATCGCGACGCCGGCAGCCTGTGCGCTGACCAGCGCCATCAATTGCCAGCCAAATTGACTCGTATCGCCGTGGTCGCCTGGCCGGTACCGCCATCCCCCTGTGACAGGATGCTGACAGCGGATGGTGTAATCGACGGCGCAGGATCAGACCCGGACGTATCTGCGGGTCATTGGTCATAATTAACGCTTCACTCATCGCCAGAGTGGCGATACCGTGGCAGTACATCCCCACATAGGGGCTGGCGTCGCCTGCCAGGCTTCCGGTCTGCTTTGACTGACTGTGGATCAAGTATTCCAGTCCACGCCGCACATTTTCGGCGTACGGGCCTTCACGATGCGTGTGTCCAGCGCCTAGAAACGTTAGCAGACTGAGTCCGGTGACGGCGGTTTCGGCCCTGACACCATAGGTGATGCCACCCAGGTCGCGTGTTTCCTGCCCGCCCTCCCAGCGGCGGTTGTCCCAATGGCCAGTCTGCGCGTCTTGGCGCTGAGCCAACCAAGCGAGAGCGGCTTCGACTGCCACCTCGGTATCGAGCGACCCGCCATGGGCCTGAGCCAACCGGCGGCGGTTTTCGGCGGTGCGTCCGAGGTAGCGTTCGGGCAGTTGCGGAGGTGGCACCGAGGTGGTCCATGCTACGGCCGTCGACGGCGGAACGGATGCATCCCTTGTGCGCGGTGCCCGGGTCGCTCACCCAGAGGCACGCCACCGGACGAAGCGGTCTTCGCGGTACTGGAGAACAGGTACTCCGCATCCGTCGCCTGTGACGGCGGCACAGAGCTTGTGGGTTCTGCACGTGAAGCGTCGAGTGTATTGACGTCCGGCAGTGGCACCGATGTGTCATCGACCTCTGCGTGGCCCTGCGGCACGTCAGCCACGGTGGATCCGGCCGATCGCAGCATCGTCGGCTGGCGATCGGCGGGTTGCACCGCGGCAACGGAAATCTCGACGGGATTGGGCGGTTTCCAGGACTCCGAAGGGTCTGGCAACAATTCCGGAAGCGTGTCGCTCACGGGATCCGGGGCAATCGTCAGCTGATGGCGCCGTGGGAATCATGGACTCCGCATCGGCGCGGGGTGTCTGCTGAGCGAAGCTGTCCGTTGCGATAAGCCCCATGGATTCCGTCGCGTCAACTCCTTCGGCCGTTTCGGAAATCCATTGCACGTGGACCTCGCCGTCCCCCTGCGGCAGTCCCACGGGAACGGGAAACCAATTCGTGACGTATGCGCACCCCAGCAGAATGACATGCGCCCAAACGGAGAGCACGACGCATTTCGAGACGGGCTTTGTCGCCCCGCCCGCGACAACATCAAATAGAACCATGTACATGAGAGAGCTAAGGTACCCCCGCCCAGTACTAACCAGGGCGCACGGATCATGCCGTGGGCCGCGGCAAACATGACTGACCAGGTTTGTGACATCTTACCATCCTTGCGGTCGCGATCTCCTGCGGTTCGACGACCTCCACCGCGCTCAACGCATCTTGGCGTTCATCCGTTAGCGCCGCTTTCGGTCCAATTGGACGGAAATCCCCAAATCGCGGACTCCCGCTTCGCGACATGCCGACAATACGCTCGCCACGTGCTGAAACGGTCCATCGGCATCGCCGCGGACCAGGACTCCAATTTCCGGGTGCTGCGCGGCTCTTGCTCGTAATTCCTGCGTCAGGTCCTCCAGCGTCATTTGACGATGATCTAACAACAGAGAACCATCTTGGTAGACATTGATGACACGTTTCGCGGGTAAGGGAGTCGCGCACCGACATTGCCGACGCGAGGCACATCCAGTTTTACATTCCGTTCCATCTCGGCGAACTTCGTGCCGACCATAAAGAAAATGATGAGCAGAAAGACGATGTCAATCATCGAAGTCAAATTGAGCTCTGGCAATTGCTCTTGGTAGGCTTTCAACGGCATGATTCCATCGCTTCCCTGAAAAACGAGTCCGGGGGCCGACGAGTCTTGGAGAAACGACCTAGGCCGCTTTCGAGCGGACCGTTTTCGACGCCTTTTTGTCGCTCTTTTCACGCCATCCGTCTGCGGCAATCGCGTTTACGACGTCTTGTCCGAGGGCGTCGATCTCCATCACCAACCGGTCAACTCGACTGACGAAATACAGGTGTGCAATGATGGCAGGAATCGCGACGGTCAGTCCGCTCGCGGTCGTTAAGAGTGCCTCACTAATTCCAGCGGCGAGTAATTCTGGACGTCCCATGGCGTCGGATGTCGCGACCGCATTGAAGGCATTGATCATACCCAGGACGGTGCCGAGCAAACCCAGCAAGGGGCTAATGGTCGAGATACCATGAAACAGCCGTAAGTATTTTCGCAGGCGGTTCGCGACGCGTTCACCGCTGTCTAGTACCGCCTGTTCGACCTCCACCGACGGACGTCCCCATTTCTTGACAGCTGCCGCGAAGACTTCCGCCACAGGACTTTGATTTTCTTCGCATAGCTGCAAAGCCTCCATCTGCTTCAATTCATCCTCTTGCAGCTGGTGAATGAACCGCTTAACGAACGGACGTGGAATCACGCGACCGCTGCGTAAGCAGATGGCGCACTCAAAAACAAAGATGAACAGTAAGAAGGAGCACCCCGCGATTGGGATCAAGATCGGCCCACCGTCTTTCAGCACATGCAACAAGCTTCGCGTCTTGGCTGACTGCAACTCATGCGACACCGACGCAGATGGTTGCGGCCGTGCGGAAGCGCGAGCGGTTGTGAGCGTATCCTCCTGTCCGCGTGCCGACTCCATCGCCATAATCCCGAGGATCAGAGCGAGGACACCGCAAACGAGCTTCGAGTGCCATCCTGGCGAACTGCCAATCATTCGAGTCCTTTCTGATCTGCATGCTCTCCGAGTCGCCGCGGTGTTGTCGTCGAAACCGGTAGTTGCGGTTCGGGCGCACTCTGCCACTGCGCAGGCATCTTCTCAAGGCGTGCGCACACGGTTGCTCGAAACGTCGTAGCGGTCGAAGACGAGGCGAGGCGGCGAAGAACGGTACTCGCTTCCTCCTGACGCCCCAGAGCCTTCAGACTCTCAGCTGCCCCTGAGCAGCGCGGCCGCATACGATGGCGATTCATCTCGAGGTTGAACTTGGAGGTAAGCCGATAGGGCAGATTGGAACTGCCGCTGGCGTTGATAAACTTGGCCCAACAGACACCAAACAGGATCCGCAGTTCGGCGGTCCAGATTAGTGTCGTTGGCAGTCAACAACCTGAGACGTTCGCGTGCCAGGTCCAGGCGATCGAAATGAATTTGGCACTGTGCGACCAATAGATTCGCTTCAGCCCAGCGAACGTCATGATCCGCGCTGTCGGACAGCGAGCGAACATGCTCGAAGCGCCTGCTCCCACTGATCGGTGGCCACCAGCGCCTGCGATTCGCGTAAATCTAACAGCCGCTGCCATGCCGGTTTCATGGGCGTGGCACTCTCCCGCAAAGTCGTCATGCGATACAACACGTTGTCGTAGTCCCCCAAGCGATGCAGCGCTTCCACAGACCATACACGAGCTGCGGTGACCAACTGTGAATCACCGTGCGCAACTTGGAGATCGTCCAACGACGCCAGCACGGCCTGCCAATCGTAGCGCTGCGCAGCAATGCGGGCGAGCATGTACAGCGCGTACGGGCGAATACGGTGCTTTTCATCAAACCCGCCTGGTTGCAGGATTTCATTGATCCAACGTTCTGCCGCCGGCAAGTCGCCGTGGACTAACGCGTCCTGGGCCAGCCGATACGTCGCATCGGCCCAATACCGACTTGCACGCCCCTCGTCATGAATCTGCTGAAAAACTTTGCGAGCCTCATCGTCCTGACCAAGCTGTCGCCGAAGCCAGGCCATCAGGTACCGCATACGCTCGCGTGCTTCGTCGCTATCGACAACTGACAAGCCTTCTTCCAGGACCCGAACGGCATCGGTGAAGGCGCGCTGTCGCGTAGCAGTTCGGCGGCCCGCAGGTGAGCTCGCCAACGTTCTGGATGTTCCGGAAACCGCTGAATGAACTGACGATAGACGTCCGTCGCCTGCCGCGACTCACCCAGCATCTCCAGGCTGTAGGCACACCCAAGCATGGCGGCAGGCGCTTGTGGATCGCTGCCAAACTGGTCCGTAACCCGACGAAACAGCTCCGCGGCCGTCGACCATTTCTCCTGTCGCAAGCAGCACCACGCCAAACCTGACACGCCATAAGCCGAATCCATGTCGCTCGGGAGATGGCTCAGCAACAACGCGAAGGCGGACGATGCGAAATCGTAATGCCCCGCCGCATACACGGACTCGGCAAAGAATCGCCCGGCCTGACGATAGAACCACGTACCGTCATCAGTGGGTTCCCATTCCTGGTATGCGGCGATTCCCTCTTCCCATCGACGCTCGGTTGTCAGTACCAGCATGCGTTTCCAGCGGACGCGGTTGGCAAAGGTGGAATTCGGGTCACTCGAAAGAGCTCGGTCGAGTGCCTGCAACGCGTCGTCGCCTTGTTTCAGCTGCCAGTAAATACTGCCCTCGGCGTATTCCACACGGGCCCGCATACCTGGAGGCAGTCCAGAGCGGTCGATTTGCTTCAGCGCCGCCAGGGCTTCGGGATATTGCCGCGCCTGATAATAGGCACGTGCCAATTGATACCACGTGACGTTCTGGTCCGTTTTCGATGCGGAGCCATCGTGGGCCATATTCGCCTCGGCCAGCTCACGCAATGTCTCGATTGCGTCCTGAAACTGTTGTTCGTTCAGATGGGACTCGCCCTGCAATCGCGTCACTTCACTCAGCAATTTCGACGCCGGAAATCGCTCACGAAACTGATCGATCAAAAACCGGGCCTCTGTCAGCTTTTGTTCTCCCGTCAGGAGGCGAATTCGCTGCAAATAGCTCTGCTCAACTAATACAGATTCCGTATCAAGTGAAGCAATGTGGGCGAGTTGATCGAGTGCTTCGGTTTGTTGCCCCGCTTGCTGCAAGACTTCTGCGGCCTGCAAGTACGCTCGGGCCTTCAAGTTCGCCTCTGCGGAAGATTCGGCAACACGTTGGAACTCGGCAAGGGCATTCGCCGTCTGCCCGCTCAGTTGAAGGTGTGCCGCTCGCCAATACCAGTACTCCGGATCGCGCACAGCCGGGAAACTCGCGTGCCAGTTCCGTCAGACGATGGCGCATCGTTGGTTCATCTGCGGCGAGGTAGTCGAGTTCCAACAGACGATACCCCATCGCTTCAGCCAGCCTGCCACGTGGGTATCGTTTGATCGCCTCAGCAAATACCTCGCGCGCCTCGGACTCGGGATGCTGCCCCGATTCCAGCAGGGCAAACCCCAAGTAGGGCAGGGCATACTGATTCAGCTCATGTTGCGGATACCTGCGAGTGAATTGTCTCAGCGAATCGATGGCGGCGTCCCAATCTCCCTCTAAATAACGACACTCTGCGCGACGAAAACTTGCCCGTGGCGCCAGACGATGATCCGGATGATCGGCCACGAACGAATTAAATCTCTCTGCTCCAAGCTCATACTCATGCAATTGGACGAGTGCCTCGGCGCAAAAAACTCGGCATCCGTTCGCTGAGGATGCTGCGGAGTAAACGTGACCAGTTGATCGAATGCGGCCACCGCTTCGCGCCACTGACCCGTGGCATAGTAGCCTGCAGCCGTCGAGAACTGATCGCCGCGCGCCGAGGCGCCCAGCGTCAACACGATTCCGCACGCGAGCTGTTGTCTCCAACGCATCGGCCCTATACCTCAAAGTCGTGACCGAACGTGTTGATACGGCGCGGGCCTCGCATGCGTAACCAACTGAGCGAAAGAAATACGATCAGCAGACCCGCTGCGAAAGACAAGGGATGGTTGGCCCACCGCGCATCAGACGATCCACGTCGGATCAAGTGCCAACATTAATTGCGGTGCTGCGCAAGCCACATTGGACAGCATGACCCTCTGTTCCCTCTTACCGGTCCACGTCACATTCCACTACGTCGACTCGTTTGATCTATCGACCATCCAAATCGCTACGGAAAGAATGCTCGGCGTCGGCCGCACAATCGCTAAGTGAACCCCAGGTCACGTAGTCAACCTATTCTCGCGAATGGACTTCTTGCGGATGCGGGCCGAGTAGACCATGGGACGGGATCAGACACTTGCTGCCAGCAGTGACTGCAATTCAACTATATGTCAACTCGCGAGAGTCCGCTCAATATGCTCCCGAAGTGACGTCAGTTCCTGATCATCCTCAGCAATTTCTGCAAGTTCGCGCATTAAGCGAGCGAGATCCTCGGCCGTATCGACGTCGTACCAAATCGGGAGCCTCCAAAAGCGACACGCCGTCCCCAAGGACCGCACCCGATCAAGCGTTTGTTGCCACACGTGAGAACTGCTCCAGTCAATGCCTTGGAACAAAAAGGGCAGCGTCTGCCGAAGTCCGATCAAGTAGTATCCACCGTCCTCCGAAGGTCCCAAGACTACGTCGTGGTCTCGTAACGCCGAAAACGCCTGTTCGACGTAGGCCACCGGTACCGTCGGACTGTCAGAGCCGAGTATGACGATCGCCGTCGAACCCGACTGCAGCGCATGCTGCACGTCACGCTGTAAGCGAGTCCCCAGATCTCCGGTGGTCTGCGCAGCGTCGCCCCCAAGCGCAGAACCCACTAGCGTTCGAAACTGCGGTGCGGCAGCCTCCGGCGCGTAAACGACCGTCCGCCGATCTCCGCAGTATTGCAATCGCCGCACAAGGGCGATCACGAATTCTCGATACAGCGCACTTGCGATTTCATCGCCGACACAAGTCGCCAATCGCGTTTTGACCTGTCCAGGCGCCCAATACTTGGCAAACAGGGCGAGTTCATTCATCGCTACGATCCATCAGCCGTCGTAATAACACCGCGTTAACGCGACCCCGAAACCGCACGCGCCCGTCGATTTCCACGACCGGCACGCAGGTGTTGAACCGCTCGCAGAGCATCTTGTCCTGATCGATATCGATCAACTGAGGCGTGATCCCGCACTGTTGCAGGATGCTCAACGCCTCGTCGCATAAATGGCAGCCGCTCCGCGTGTACAGCACGACCGAATTTGCCATGTCCGCTCCTTTTCGAATCACCTGACAAACCACCACAGAGAGGGAAAACACACCCCTCTCTCGAGGCGACCGAATTGCCGTGCCGGACGGCGGAATGCCACCGCTGCACCAGCTGTCCTCGCCCCCCACAGCGGACGGTTTAGGCCCCGTTCACGGGGACCAAACACCAAGCTCCGGAATCGGCGCGACAGCGCGTAACTTCAAGCCCGATAACCACCTCCGCAAGCCCGCCGCCAATACCCCACTTATGAGCCAAGCAACACAAACACCCTTTCCGTCGGGGGGCCCAGGTTAACACCCATAAACCTTTGCTAGAAAAGAATTTACGACAGGGCACTTGAATTCCCTCTAGCCAGCCATCTAGCATGTTGTAGGCCGTGGCTTGGCGGTCCTGCGGTACAATACAAGTGCTTCTCCCGGCGTCTTCCTCCTCGAGTCTATCCATGGGCAATCGCAATCAAATCAGCGGCACGAATCGTTCGATACGGCTTCATCAAAACGTGTTCCCTCAGAAACGTTTTCGGCATGCCGCGTCGTTGAGTCAACGTACCCGTGGTTTGGAGAAGAATCAGCAGTCGGCCTTTGCGCCGCCAGAGCAATGGTACGAACCGCGCGACGATGATGCGATGTCTGCGCACAGTTTCACATTGCCGTTCAGGCGCCCGGAGAGGGTTACCGACACGTATTGACGCCCGCACAGATCCGGGCGCGTCTCGCCGAGCTACCGGTGGAAATGCTTGAGCCGCTTGAAGTAATCCAGCTGAGCCAAATGACTCGGAAGAAGCAAAGTTTTCCATGCTACGGCATGCAATGGGGCTCGACGCTCTATCTGTATCCGATCGAAGAGAGCCTGACGGAGTACTACTGCCGGCCACCAAAGCCTTCTCAGCTAATTGAAGCACAGATGTACGGCGGACGCTGGATCAACGACGGAGCGAAGGATTGGCGACTGATTTGGACCGAAGCGGCCGTACGTGACTATTATTTGAACAACATTCTGATTCATGAACTGGGTCACCTCTTGGATCAGAGAAATCGCAGCTACACCGACCGGGAGCGGTACGCGGAATGGTTCGCGATCGAGCACGGCTATCGGCGAAGTCGTCGGGAGGACGGACGGGCGGACGCAAAAAAACAGCCCAAACGTGTTGTGCGGCGACATCACGGGACCTAGCGCGTCGGCGCGAATACAGGGCAGGTTAGGGGGTCGGCGCCGCATCGTGGCGTCTGCGGAATTGAAGTGGACGAGCGACCAAGAACGCATTCTGCTGGCAGAATGCCGCAGGCCTGGCCAAGTTGACTTGAATTCCCGACGGTCGCGAATCATAATCGAGGGCATGAAACTGAGTGGTCTGCAGAGCTTTTGGTTTACCTATTTTTTTACCCGCGTAGGTCGCGGGGCCGGAGGTTTTGCGTAGCCGGAGACCACAACACGAAACACGCAAACGGGCCCTGAGACCTTCGTAGGTTTCAGGGCTTTTTTTTGTTGTTTGGATCTGCACTGACCGCCCTCAATCCCTCGGGAGGCTTGAAACATGATCGTCGTTATGGAACGTGAAGCTACGCCAGAACAGGTCGCTCACATGGTCAAGCGTGTGGAGAGCTTCGGATTGAAGTCCCACGTGATTGTCGGGACGGAGCGTACGGTAATTGCCGCGATTGGGGAAAAACGCCAGGAAGTGCGGCAGTCCTTGGAGAGCGGCCCGGGGGTCTCTGAGGTCGTGCCGATCTTGGCGCCATATAAGGTGGCCAGCCGCGAGGTCAAGCCCGAGCCTACCGTGGTCGAGGCTGGCAGCTTGCGGGTCGGCGGTCGTCACGTCGGAGTGATCGCAGGCCCCTGCAGCGTGGAAAGTGAAGACCAGATCATGGCGACCGCCCAGGCGGTCAAGATGGCCGGCGCAACGGCCCTACGGGGTGGTGCGTTCAAACCACGCACGAGTCCTTACAGTTTCCAGGGCATGAAGAAAGCAGGTCTGGAACTGCTGCAGGCAGCCAGTCAAGCCACAGGATTGGCGGTCGTAACGGAAGTGGTGGCACCGGAAGATGTCGACTTGGTCGCCAACTATGCCCAAGTGCTTCAGATCGGCGCTCGAAATATGCAGAACTATCGCTTGCTCGAAGCCGTGGGCAATACCGACCGCACTGTGTTACTCAAACGAGGTCCCTGTGCGACAATGGACGAACTACTGCTGGCTGCCGAATACATCCTCAACGAGGGCAACTCCAACGTAATACTCTGCGAACGTGGTATTCGCACGTTCGAGGGCCATACGCGTTTCACTCTCCCGCTGGCGAGCGTCGCGTATTTGCACCATAAGACACATTTGCCGGTCGTCGTCGATCCATCGCACGGAACAGGCCATACGTATATGGTGCCCGATATGACTCTCGCGGCGATTGCCGCGGCGCGGATGGAGTCATATTGGAGGTCCATCCCGATCCCGAACAGGCCCTGAGCGACGGGTATCAGTCACTAAACTTCCAGCAATTCGCGGACACGATGGTCCGTTGTCGACGAGTCGCCCAGGCCGTGGACAAGCAGTTGTAGGCCCCGCACTCAGCTTAGTCCAGCTGCGGTTGTGTCGCGAGACGGCGTCTGCATAATGCTGCGCATGCCGAAGCCTCCACCGACTCCAATGCATCACGCCGCCGATGCACCCCAATCGCCTTCCGATCGCGCATGGACCGAGCGTCCGGAACCGCCGCCGCTGGGCCGAGATCGGGCGTTTTGGGGCATGACCAGCACGCAGTTTTTGGGAGCCTTCAACGACAACTTGTACAAGCAGTTGATGTTATTGCTGGCGATACCCGTGGGGGCTGCCGCGGCGAACTCCCAGGACCAGCAAGATGTGGCCACGATCGTTTTTTCCTTACCCTTCGTGCTCTTCTCAGGAATTGCGGGGTATTTGTCCGACCGTTTCAGCAAATCGCGTGTGATCGTACTGTCAAAAGTCGCTGAGATCGTGGCCATGGGTTTAGGGATGGTGGCTTTTATGATGTACCGCACCAGTGGCTATACCGGGCTGATGGTAGTGCTGTTTTTGATGGGTACCCAGAGTACCTTCTTCGGTCCGGGCAAGTATGGGATCCTACCCGAGTTATTTCGAGTTGGTGACTTACCGCGTGCGAACGGCATCATCATGATGACCACATTTCTTGCGATCTTGTTCGGCACCGTTTCCGCCGGACTGCTAGGGGACCAGTTGATCGACACCACGCAGCCGCTGGGCGCCAGTGCATCGCACCTATGGATTGGATCGGGCGTCTGCGTTGCTATCGCCGTGTTCGGAACGATGACTTCTCTATTAATTCGACATGTTCCCGCCGCGCAACCCGCCCTGCGTTTGGAACGAGGTTCGTGGATCATTCCCCGATCGACGCGCAAGGTCTTGTGGCGCGATCGCCCGCTGGTCGGCGCGATCCTGGCGTCGAGCGTCTTTTGGATGGTGTCGGGCATTGCCATTCAGGCGGTAAACTCTTTGGGGATGGTGCAACTGCAGCGGAATATGAAGCAGACCAGTTTAATGGCTGCCACGATAGGCTTGGGGATCGCAATGGGCGGAGTGTTAGCCGGCCGCATGTCCCACGGACGGGCCAGTCCGCGGGTAACCCGCTGGGGACTCTGGGGGATTGTCGCCATGCTGTTGTTGCTGTCGGTGTCGCTACCTGTCGCGGCGCCAAGGGGAGGGGAGGGCAGTGAAGGAGCGAAGGCGAGCGTCACCGCGCAGTCTCGGTTGGACACGGCCCGGTTGACGAGCGTCGAAGCGACGGATATCTCCCAAGCGACTGAGCCGATCAAAACAAACTACCGACATCTGCTGGGTTTTTGGGGTTCCTTGCCGGCGCTGGCCGTGTTGGGGATCGCTGCGGCGTGGTTCGCGATTCCGGTTCAGGTATTTGTTCAGTCTCGACCTCCAGACGATCAGAAGGGACGAATGATTGCCGTCATGAACCAGGCCAATTTTCTGGCGATTCTTCTGTCAGGCGTCGTCTATGGGGCGTTCGACGCGATCGTCGTCCAACTTGGCTGGCCGCGCAGCCCGATCTTCGCCATGATGGCACTATTGGTCATTCCCGTGCTGATCCTCTACCACCCAACCTTTGAATGAATTGCTCTCATGTTAGGCACGACACTTCACCATCACGCATATCTCGAACGACTTAAAGCAGAATTGGATCGCATCGATCGCGATGCCTTACAGCGGTGGTCGGACTATTTGTATCAGGCATGGACTGACGACCGCTTTGTCTACGTTTTTGGCAATGGCGGTTCCGGCACAACCGCAACACACATTTGCGAGGACTTAGGGAAAAGCACGTTACCTGAGGAAGCGCTTCACGACGAAACCAGAAAACGCCTGAAGATCATCAGCTTGACCGACAACTTGGGCTGGATTCTGGCCGTCGGAAATGATGTCGGCTACGAGGACATTTTTGTACAACAGTTGATGAACTACGGCCGTCCTGGTGATTTTGCCATGGCGATCAGTGGTTCTGGCAACAGTGCGAACATCATCAAAGCGGTGGAGTGGGCGAACCGCCACGGACTCTTGACCTTTGGCTTAACTGGATACGACGGCGGCCAACTCAAGGCTATTCAAACGGACGGCGTTCATGTCGATCTGCGGGACATGGGGATGGTCGAGAGTATTCACCTCTGTCTATTTCATTGGGTGCTAAATGATGTTTTCGCACGCATCAATGGTGTCGGCCGTTTTCAATCTAGCCCGGTGCAGGACCGCGAAGAATGATCGCAGCCGTTGAAATTGGCGGCACAAAACTCCAGTTCGCAGCGGCAGCCCCTCAGGCGCCCGGCAATTAGCCGACTTGATACGTCGTCCGATCGACCGTTCGGCCGGAGCGGAGGGAATTCTGCGGCAGCTCGACGACGGACTGACGCTCCTTTGTCAGCGGCATTCGATTGAGGCAGTTGGCGTTGGTTTTGGCGGCCCGGTAGACGTTGCGCAAGGCCGCGCCATCACGAGCCATCAGGTCCCGGGCTGGGATGGATTTCCCCTCGCGGAATGGTTCAGCCAAGCCTGCTCAGCTCCCACATTCATCGGCAATGATTGCAATGTGGCGGCGCTGGCAGAGGCGAGTTTGGGTGCGGGTCGCGGCACCAGACGAGTGCTCTACGTTACGGTGGGAACGGGCATCGGAGGCGGACTGGTCGTGGACGGCGCGATCGACGGCGAAGAACGGCCCGCGGTGGCAGAAATTGGTCATCTGCGTCCCGGACTGCAAGCCCGCTCGTCCGGGGAAACCGTCGAATCGCTCGCCAGTGGCCTGGGCATGGAACAACAAATGTTGCGGGCATTGGCTCAACCCGACGAGTGGGACGTGTCCCCGGCTACCGTTCTACAGCTCCGCGAGTTCGCACTTCCCGCGACAGCTGCGATCCCGACTTCCGCCATTGCAGCCGCAGCGGCAGCCGGCAACGTCCTGGCCCTGCGTATTTTGCAGCAGGGCACGCGCCACTGGGTTGGGCCTTGGCGCAGGCAACGACCTTGATGTCCCCGGAACGGATCGTGGTCGGCGGTGGCGTCTCACTGATCGGCCCGACGTTTTTCCAAGCGGTACTTGAAGCTTGGGAAGACTATGTCTTTCCGCCGCTGCGCAGCGTCTGTCAGATCGTGCCTGCCGAATTGGGCGAGGAAGTCGTACTCTATGGCGCGATCCAGCTGGCCATGCTGAAACTCCGCACCTATTGATGTCTGCGCGGCCAAAGGGCCAGGACGACCAACGGGAGTCCGCGAAATCTCGGCTTCGCGCTGCTCGCCGACGACCATTGGCAGCGCAGAAGTGAATAGATCGGCGTCAGCCGTGCAGAGATAGATCACCGAATGTTTTAGACAAGCGGCGCGTTAGCCGTCACTCGCTCGTCGCTCCAGCTCCGCGATGACTTCAGGTAACGGGTACTCCAGGATGGAAAGTTCACTGCCTTGGATTTGACGAAGTCGACGGTAGCCACGTGTCACCAGCCGTTCGCGCCGCTGGACGAACTCCGGGTCGAGTGATGCCTTACCAAACGGTGGCTCGGCTTCGATGTCGGGAAAGTCATCGTCTACGATAAACTGTGCGAGGATGGGATGACACTGTAGATGTCGCTCGCGCGAAGTATGCAACAGCTCGGGATCGAGTTCCCCAATCACGTACGACAGGTAGAGGTGACTGTCCGTAATTTGTTCGACGTCCTGCCCGCAGACGTCGCAGCGATAACCCTCGTCACACTTGGCCATGATAAACCACCAGCGAGCGGCTGGTCCGCCGTTTGTCAAAGCCCAAGCACATCGTTCATCGAATACAGACCGGCGGGCCGTCCCACAATAAACTTGGCCGCGGCCAGGGCTCCCAGCGCGTAGCAGTCGCGATTCGTCGCCTTGACCGTTATCTCAAGTGTTTCTCCCATCATACCGAAGACGATCGTGTGTTCACCGGGGTTATCGCCGGTGCGCAACGCATGATAGCCAATTTCGTCGTGCATTCGTTTGCCTGGTCGGCCTTCACGACCATGCACGTGTCGTTGTTGTCCCATCTCTTCGGCAATGAGGTGGCCGAATCGCAGTGCCGTGCCGCTCGGCGCATCTTCCTTGAAACGATGATGCCGCTCGATAATTTCCACGTCAGCGCCTGGACCGTAATCCTTGAGATGACGTGCGGCCAAACTGGCAAGTTTCATTGCCAGATTCACAGCCAGACTCATGCTGGGTGCCCACACGACGGGGATCGATTCTGAGGCCGTTCGCACCGACTCTTGCTGCGCGGGAGTGAGACCGGTGGTGGCGAGGACCAGCGGCACCTGGCGTAGACGACAAATCTCCACCATCGCCGTCGCCGCCTGTGGCTCGGAAAAATCAATCACAACGTCGATGTCATTGTCCAAATGCGTCTGTAACGTCACGCCGCTCGGGCTCAGTCCAGCGACGTTGCCCGCATCGTGGCCCAGTTCCACATGCCCCTCCTGTTCAATCGCTGCGACGATTCTTAACGCAGCATCTTCCGCCGCCAATGCGATCAGCCGTCGCCCCATGCGACCGGCAGCACCGTGAATGGCCACACGCAGCGGCACCGAACCAGACATGACCGAGTTCCTTGTTGAGAACGATTGGTTAAAATCGCGGCCGACTCGTATGTTTGCCGCCAGCAGTTCAGCGCGGTCCCGCCGCGATCAACCATAAAGCTGGATGGCCTTGATAATCTCATCCAAATCGTTGGGCACCGCGACCGCGCGATTCGCAAACGAAGCACGCTGCACGCCGCGACTGCCCAAGACTTCATTGAACTTCTGCTGATCCGTCGTGTGATAGGCAACCGTAGCCGTCGGATCTTTCAGCTGATGCCCCGTTAGGATGCACACAACCCGCTCGTCGGCCCCGATCACCCCCTCCTCCCGCAGCAACCGCGCCCCGGCGACGCTGGCGGCGCTGGCCGGCTCGCAACCAATTCCCCCCGCACCGACCTGCCCTTTGCATCCAAAATCTCTTGATCCGTTACCCGTCGCACGATTCCGTCGCAGTGTTCTAAAGCGCGGATGCACTTGTTCAGATTGACCGGTCGGTTGATCTCGATGGCACTGGCAATCGTCGATGCCTTACGGTGCTCGGCGTCGAGTTCTTCGTAGTATTGGCAGGCCTTCGCCAAATCAGGCTGCCCTTGGTTCCAGCGAAGCCCTCGCTGTTCGTACAGCTGATAGAGCGTATCGGCTCCCGCCGCATTGATGACTGCCAAACGGGGTGATCGCTCGATTAGACCCAAGTGCTGCAATTCCCAAAACGCCTTTCCGAAGGCACTGGAATTGCCTAAGTTCCCCCCTGGCACGACGATCCAATCAGGTACCTGCCACGCAAGGCTTCCAGTACGCGATACATAATCGTCTTCTGCCCCTCGAGGCGGAAGGGATTAACGCTGTTGACCAGATAGACACCCAAGTCCCGAGACACTTCCTTCACGCGCTGCATTGCATCGTCAAAATCCCCGGTGATTTGAACGGTGAGCGCTCCGTATTCTAGCGCTTGCGAGAGTTTGCCGTAGGCGATCTTTCCCGAACCGACAAAAATGATCGCACGCATTAGGCGAGTGACGGCGCAGTACATCGCAAGCGATGCACTGGTATTTCCCGTGGAGGCACATGCCGCGCGGCGAGCGCCAATCATATGCGCGTGTGTGAATGCCGCGGACATACCATTGTCTTTAAAGCTACCCGAAGGATTCATACCCTCGTATTGCAAGTACAATTGACCAGGCCGGCAATGCGCATAGCCAGCCACCGCATCGGCACGCTGCATAAGCGTCTGCCCTTCGCCGACTGTCACGATCTGCGCTTCTTCCGCGAACGGCAACAACTCACGAAACCGCCACACTCCGCTGAAATCCAACGGATGGTCTCGGTGTACCCACTTGGCCTGAAACGCCGATAGCGACTCAGGCAACTCCAGCCGATCCCAATCGTAGACCACGTCCAGCAGGTTCCCGCAACGCGCACAGGAAACCCTCACTTCCTCGATTCCGTAGGTCGCCCCGCACGTGGGAGCAATGCGGCGCTGAAAAGCAACGTCAGTGGCGGGCACGAAAAATCAACTTGGGGTCTAAGGATAGGAACTCGGCTAAGGCAACCTGCCCCGCCGACGGCGGGCTAGTCTAGCCAAACCGGTAGCTTAGCATCAAGTCCGTCTCGACTCGATGGCTCACCCCCGCAAAACTCTCCCGCGGCGCTCGGGTTGTCCCCGACAAAAAGACTTCAGTAGCGGACTCGGTGGACGAAAAGGATGTCCCAGGACCACCCCGCGGGCGCTACCGTTTCCACGCCAGTCGTCCCCGCGCCACCACCACCCAAGGGAGGTACGCGATGATTGACATTTTGCCGCCGGCTGCATACACTGAGAAGGCTGTAAGTAGCAATTTGCAGCTTACGGGTCCACATTGCTCGTGCTATTGGTCCAATCTAATGACAAATCAGGAGCGTCGTCGATCGGTATGGTCAAGCGCGTCATGAAAAAGCCAGAACTTAAAGTCTATAAGGAACGTCTGTTGCACCTTCGCACCCGACTGCGAGGTGACGTTTCGGCGATGGCGGAAAGCGCATTGCGCGAGGCCAATCAGGATCATTCGGCGATGCCGCTGCATATGGCGGATATCGGCAGCGATAACTTCGAACAGGAATTTACGCTCAGCCTGATGGCCAACGAAGAAGACACGCTCAACTATATCGAATCCGCATTAGAACGGATCGAAGACGGCAAATACGGGCAATGCGAGGAGTGCGAAGCGACGATTCCCAAAACGCGATTGAACGCGATTCCTTACACACCGTTTTGTGTGCGTTGCGCGGCGAAAATGCAGAGCTAGGCTCAGGCGACATGAAATCGTCGTGCGGCGGCGTTCGAAATGGGCCGCTGCTGTATCGCGGTAGCTGGCGCCGCTGGGCCATTTCTGCGGTTGGCACCACGTTGCGCATGTGTCGTCAAGTTGCCCGTGTGCCTGCATGGCGAGGGCCGAATGGCCTTGGTGGCACGATCGGTATTGCACGAGGCCTTCCATTCGTTAATTCTATTCGAAGATCGGTGGGCCCAGCGAGTTGTTCTGCGAAATGTGCTCGTTTGGCAATAACCCAGTTCCCAGTTCGCGGACGGGTTGACCGAATTCGTGCACTCCACGCCGAGGTGCCGCGTTCGTTCTCGGATAAATGCGTGAGACCCACGGCACGCGGACTGACGCCCGAAGAGGAAGGTGACAGAACGTATGGCTCGCAATACAACGGACATCGATGCGACTCACCGAGATATTGTCCCGGCGAGTCGGTATTTGATCTTCGCCTTGATTTCCGCCGTTGGTTGCATGGCGGACCTGGTTTCGAAGCGATGGGTCTTCGAGTGGCGCGGCATGCCAGGACAGCGCCCCGATCTGGTGGATATGGCAGGGTCTGATCGGCATTGAGACCTCGCTCAATACGGGCGCCCTCTTCGGCATGGGCAATGACCGCGTACTCTGGTTTGCAGCGTTGTCAGTCGTTGCCTTCGTTGGCATCATGGTGTGGTTTGTCGTGGGTCGGGTTGGCCGTGACCTTGCTTTGACAATCGTGCTCGCCTGTATTTCCGGGGGAATCCTGGGCAACCTGTACGATCGCCTAGGCTTGTGGTCGATCGATAGCAGTGGTCGACCTCAAATTTATGCGGTCCGCGATTGGATTCGTTTCAGCTACGGATCATTCGTATGGCCCAATTTCAATATCGCCGATTCGCTGCTCGTGTGCTCGGCCGCCTACCTGATTTGGCATTCGTTTCGCTCGCCCGCCGGTTCACGATCGTCCTCACTGACGGATTCGTCTGCGACGCGCTAAACGTCTTGCGGATGCCGACCCCGGCAATCGCTGCTCTCGCATCCGCCGCCGCGATCGATTGCGTCTGCAACGGAGGACCGCCGGGACAAGGATTTCGAGAACCGTCCACGAAGATTGCCGCGTCAACATGCTGCGTGGCAGGGCGGCCCAGGGGGACACCAGTCAGTTTTATTTGACAGCCCCATACACTCCCCTTATATTGCCTCCCCGGACGGTCGACTTGTGGCGCTGGACGACACAACAGCAACGAGCTTCCATCGTTAACGAGGACGGATGGTTTTTCTTCAGAGGCCATCATCGGGAAGCGGAGAGAGGCAACAAAATGACCGGCGCAGCGCGTGGGCTCAGCCGATACGTGGTGGCTGCCAGCCGGCGCGGAGGGTGGAGATCCGCCCGAAATGCCGTTCTGCGCCGGATCTTAATTGCCACGCTCCTCTTGCCTTTACGGCAGGATCGACAGATCGGACGCCGGTTATGAAACTCTCTCGCACGGTTGCCTACGCTCTACAAGCGACACTTCAGCTCGCAGAATCCAATACGACGAACCCGATCCCATGCAGTCGCTTGGCGGCAGACGGAGCGATGCCCGAGCGCCTCTTATTGCAAATCTTACGCAGCTTAGTCACGCACGGAATCCTACAGTCAACTCGTGGTGTCGACGGCGGCTATGCCTTGGTCAAGCCTGCGGAAGAGATATCGATCCTAGAGATCATTGAAGCAATCGAGGGGCCCATGTGCTCGAGCTTTCCAACGGTCGAGGGCCTTGACGTCACCAGTCATGCCAAACTCCAATCAGCTTTGGAAGAAGTGGCGTCCTCGGCCCGCCGACAGCTCGAGTCGATCAAGCTGGCAGAAATGGTGCGGCGCGAGGCTGTCGAGAGTTTTTGAGTCGCGCGGGCGTTTTCGACGACGGCGTAGTCGACACGGTATTCTACCCCAGGCTCCGGTACTTCGGCCGACGGTCGGATATTTCGTTGGGACCCCGCGGGGCGTGCGACGGCGTGAAGGATGCAATACATGAATGACGTGGACTTGTCACCTCGACTAGAACTGGCTCGTCGCATCGCTCGACAAGCCGGTCAGCTTGTCATGCAGTATTACTCGACGACGCTACCGGTGCAGCGCAAATCGGACAATTCGCCCGTCACTGTGGCGGACCGTGAGGCGGAACAGTTGTTGCGGCGCGAGATCGAGGCAGAATTTCCCGATGACGCCATCGTTGGCGAAGAGCATGGGCCGAAGAACGGCTCGTCGCCGTACCGCTGGATCGTCGATCCGATCGATGGAACGAAGTCGTTTATCGCGGGAGTCCCCTTGTTCGGTACGCTAATTGGCGTGCAGCACGAGCAGCAATCGGTGATTGGTGTGATCGAATTGCCGGCGTTGGACCTGCGCATCCACGCCGCGGTGGGTCGGCAAGCGTGGTGCCAAGCGGGCGAGGGGGCACCCCAACTGGCCCGCGTTTCCCAGACGCCGAAACTGAAGGAGGGATTGTATCTGACCTCCGAGGTCGGCTCTTTTGCTGAGCGGGGTGCCAAAGAGGTGCACGAGCGACTGGAACAGGCATCCTGGTACGCGCGCACTTGGGGCGACTGTTACGGATACTTTCTGGTGGCGACAGGTCGGGCAGCTGCCATGGTCGATCCGGTGATGAATTTGTGGGATGCCGCCGCCCTGCTACCGATTTTGATCGAGGCGGGGGGAACATTTACGGATTGGCAGGGACGGTCGACCGTCGACGCAGGTGAGGGCATCGCCACAAACGGCCGCGTACTGGACGAGGTGCTGGCGATCACACGTCCCTTCGCGTCGACGTCGCGGGCCTGAGTCGCTGGGGGCCAGGGGGCGCACCAGCGCGGCGAATCGATCAGATCGAGACCGCCCGGACGGCACGATCCCTGCGAGCGACGAAGGGGAAATCGACGTAATTCCGGTCAGATCCACGAGTTGGCGTTGTCAGCGCGGCGACAACCGATATACTGGCGGTTTGCAATTGGAGCGGGATCTTACACAGAGGAAACGAGATGGCTCGTCAGTGTCAGATTTGTGGGAAACGTGCCCAGGTCGGCAACCGCGTGGAAACGCGTGGTAAGGCAAAGTATTTGGGCGGCGTGGGTACAAAAGTCACCGGAATCACGCGGCGGCAATTTAAGCCAAACCTACAGAAAGTCAAAGTCGCCCGCGACGGGGGTGGCGCCGAATCGATGCGAGTATGTACACAGTGCATTCGCAGCGGAGCCGTACGTAAGGCAGTCAAACGGGCCCCATTCCGCCTGACACCGGCCGACGCCAAGTCCGCCAGCTGATGGGACTCAGGGCTGGGACTTCCGGCCCAGCCTGCCATTGGGTGTTCGTAGCGTCCGCAGCCTGTCCCTGCCAAGTGTGTCGGACAGACGCCGTGGTACGGTAATCAGCTCACTAACTGACGGCTGGCAAGACGCCATATCGGGTCCATATATCGGGCCCTTGTCGCTGCAGTGAGCACCGCCGGCCGACCCTTTCAAAGTGTCGCAGTAATCGCGAGCGTGACGTTCGGCCGCCAGTCAGCCCGTCCGTGGCGGAGATTCCCGAGTGGCACCGCAGCGTGTGGATTTTCCCAAGCCAGTGAGAGACCATGAGCCTAACGCGTGAAGAAGTCGAACGGGTTTCGCTGTTGGCCCGCCTGGAGCTAAGTACGGCGGAGCTGGCACAGATGACACAGCAGCTGGGGCAAATCCTGGCATACGTTGAGCAGCTGAGCGAGCTGGACACGGAAGCCGTTGAGCCGATGGCACACGCCATGCAATTGACCAACGTTTTTGCCCCTGACGAAGTACAGCCGAGCCTGTCGCGTTCTGAGGCGTTGGCCAATGCTCCGAAGCGAGACGCAGAGTGCTACCGGGTTCCGGCCGTGTTAGGTGAGTAGCCACCGTGCGGAAATTCGCCGCGCGACGGGCCAGGTCCGGCGATTCTCTTCAACCAGCCAGGCGCCGCAATCATGTCCAGCATCACGCAACTTTCGGCCACCCAAATCAGAGACCTGCTGGAACGCCGCGAGGTATCGAGTGTTGAGGTGACTCAGGCCTACCTGAACCGGATTGAGGCCGTGGACCGGCAGGTTGCCGCATTCCTGTGGACCGACCCCGATTATTCACTCAGGCAGGCCCACGAGCTGGACGAGCGTCGTGCCCGCGGCGCAACCTTGGGTTGCCTTTCAGGCGTGCCCGTTGCCGTCAAAGACGTGGTGTGCACGCGAGGTTTACCCACGACGTGTGCCTCCAGAATGCTCGCCGACTTCCGCCCTCCGTACAACGCCACGGTCATCGACAAGCTCAACGCGTCCGACGGCGTCTTACTGGGTAAGACGAACTTGGACGAGTTTGCGATGGGGGGATCGACGGAAAACTCCGCATTCGCCCCGACACGCAATCCATGGGACCTTCAACGCGTCCCAGGAGGATCAAGTGGAGGAGCTGCGGCCTGCGTTGCTGCCGGAATGGCGCCCCTTTCGATTGGGACCGACACGGGCGGCTCGATCCGACAGCCTGCCGCCTACTGCGGTGTTGTGGGCCTCAAGCCGACATACGGTCGCGTCAGTCGTTATGGCCTGGTCGCGTTCGCCAGCAGCCTGGACCAGATTGGCCCCCTTGCCGGATCGGTGCAGGATCTCGCGCTGCTACTCGAGGCCATTGCCGGACATGATCCTGCCGACGCGACTTCCGCGCCGATTGCCGTGCCGCCCTATAGCCGATCCGTGCAGCAGCCACTCGCCGGTCTCAAACTGGGTCTGGCCGAACAGCACTACGGTGACGGCCTCGACTCTGAGGTGGCCGCATTGACCGAATCGGCAATCGACGTTTACCGCCAATTGGGCGCCGAGATACGATCCGTGTCACTGGATCACAGTCGCTACGCCATCGCCGCGTACTACATCATCGCCCCCAGCGAGGCGTCAAGTAATCTGGCGCGGTACGACGGCGTCCACTACGGATATCGCACTGACGAAGCTTCGATGATGCAGGAATGGGAAAATGAACGAAGACGCCTTATGGCTGCGGGTGACGAAGCGGGCCTGGAGGCGTTGGAGAGTCCCTTGGTACGGATGTACCGTCGGACTCGCGCCGAAGGTTTTGGTACAGAGGTCAAACGCCGCATTATGCTCGGAACGTACGCCCTGAGCGCGGGCTATTACGACGCGTACTACCTCAAAGCGCTCAAAGTTCGCCGTTTGATCCGCGAAGATTATGACCGCGCATTTGAGCATGTGGATTTTATCTTAGGCCCCGTGACGCCTAGTCCCGCGTTTCCGCTGCGGCGCAATGGTGGACGATCCGTTGTCACTCTATTTGCAGGACCTGTACACGGTCAGCGCGAATCTCGCGGGCATTCCCAGCCTGGCGATGCCCTGCGGTTTTACGGCCAGTGGGCTTCCCGTGGGCCTCCAGGTCCAGGGGCCGCCACTGCAGGAGGAACGGTTGTTGCGGGCCGCCGCAATGTACCAGCGCGAAACCGATTGGCACCAGCGGAGACCTGTTCTGCCATGACCGATCCCTCCTACGAACTGATAATCGGACTGGAAGTCCACGTGCAGCTGGCGACCGACTCGAAACTCTTCTGCCGCTGCAGCACGCAGTTCGGTGCGGCTCCCAACACGCAAACATGCCCGGTCTGTACCGGAGCACCCGGCTCCTTGCCTGTCATGAACGAGCGGGCCTTTCGGCTCGCGCTGGTAACGGCCGTCGCCTTGAATTGCGAAATCCCGGAATTCACAAAATGGGACCGCAAACAGTATTACTATCCTGACCTGCCTAAAGGCTATCAGATCAGCCAATTCGATTTGCCAATGTCGCGCAACGGGTGGCTTGAGATAAGTGACTCGCAAGATCGCTTCCCCACCAAACGCGTGGGGATCATCCGCGCCCATTTGGAAGAAGATGCCGGGAAGAGCATGCACGATGAAGTTGCCGGTCGCGCTGACAGTCGAATTGATCTGAACCGTACCGGGACGCCGCTTTTAGAAATCGTCAGCGAACCCGACATGCGCTCTCCATTAGAGGCCAAGGCCTACCTGACGGAATTAAAGCTGCTGTTGAGTTATTTGGGAGTATCGGACTGTAACATGCAGGAAGGCAGCCTGCGAGTCGATGCAAACGTCAACCTAAAAATCCCTACCGACGACGAATGGGTCCCCACGCCAATCGTCGAAGTCAAGAACATGAATAGTTTCCGCGCTGTCGAACGCGCACTCGCCTACGAAGCGGAAAGGCAAATTGCGGTCTGGCAGGAAACGCATCAACGACTGGGCGACGTACCCAAACAGACTCGAGGCTGGGACGACCAGACTCTGGTCACAAAACCGCAACGCAGCAAAGAGGAATCGAGCGACTATCGCTATTTCCCCGATCCGGACCTGACGCCGGTCGTGGTCACCGCATCGCAACGCGAGGCGGCACGGGCGAGTCTGGGCGAGTTGCCGGCGGCGTTGCGTCAGCGCTTGCAGCAGCAGTATGACCTGACCGGCTACGACGCGGACGTGCTGGTCAATCAAGGCCGCGCCGTGGTGGATTATTTCGTCGAGGCAGCGGACGTATCGGGCGACGCCAAGAAGACGAGCAATTGGATTCAGCGCGACGTCATGGCGGCGCTCAATGAAAGCAACGTGACGATTGACGCATTCGGCATTTCAGCGTCGCGTTTGGCCGAATTGGTAACGGCGGTCAACTCCGGGGAACTCCAGAGTAGCCGCGCAACCGACGTCTTCACCCAAATGCGGATGGCACGACAGTCGCTGCAGGAGGCAATGCGGGCGTTGGGAATCGAGCAAGTTGACGAATCCGAATTGATTGGGCTATGTCGACAGATTCTCCAGGCCAATCCCCGCGTCGTGGCCGACGTACAAGCGGGCAAGCAGCAGGCCGTGGGGGCATTGATCGGCCAAGCGAAAAAATCGAATCCAAATGTCGATCCCAGTCGGGTGCGTGCGTTGTGCTTGTCGCTGATCTCGGAACTACCGGCCGATTGACCATGCTATCCCAACCACCCCTGATTACGTTGACAACGGATTTCGGTCGCGACAGTCATTATGTCGCGCAGATGAAAGGGGTAATTTTGGGGCTCTGCCGCCAGGCCCAACTGGTAGACATTTCCCATCAGATTGCGCCGCAGGACGTAGCGGAGGCGGCTTGGGTCCTGGGCCGCACAGTCGGGGCGTTTCCCGAGGAAAGCTGCCACCTGGCCGTCGTCGATCCCGGGGTGGGAACCGAGCGCTCAATGGTACTGGCGAAGATCGACGGACGCTTTTTCATTGCCCCGGACAATGGGCTCTTGTGGCCACTGACCCAACGCCAACAACCCGAATGGGTCCGCCAACTGACGCAAAACACGTATTGGGCTGCTCAACCCTCGGCGACATTTCATGGTCGCGATATCATGGCGCACGTCGCGGGTTACTTGGCGGCGGGCGTACCGGCTCACCGCTTCGGCCCCGAAATCCCGGCGATTGCGGCCCTCGGTTCCGCAGCGGCGCGTCAGACCGTCGAAGGGGCTGAGGGCCACATTGCGTATGTCGATAGGTTCGGCAATCTGATTACGAATATTCCGGGTGAATGGGCCCTCGCCGCAGCGGCCGACTTGGAGATCATCTTGCCCAACCAAGGACTCTGCTGCCAGGGTCTCGTCACCACCTACGCGCAACGCTCCCCGGGTGAAATGGTCGCCCTGGTCGGATCGTCAGGCGACCTTGAAATCGCCGTCGTCAATGGCAGTGCGGCCAACCGTCTTCAGGTCCGCCGCGGCGACCCGGTTCTCCTGCGGTCGGTCCATGTAGGTCGGCAAGACCGCTGACCCCCCGGAACTCGGGTCGACGTCCGCGAACGTCGGATCGCGCTGGGAAACCGGCGAGGCACTCGCTACACTCGGGATCCGTTAGCCGAACTTGGCCCAGGCCCCCCGAGACTTTAGAATAGGGCCGTCTTGTCACCTTTGCGAGGGAACGGGAATTGGCCGGTAAGATACTGGGAAAAGTTGTGACGATCAGCGACGGCGGTGCCGCGGTTACCGACATCGATGTCGGGCAACTGGAGAACGTACCGACAGACGATCAGGTGTCAATCCATTGTGAAGGCCACGTCACCAGTTGCATCTTCCCGCTGGAACATGGGCAACCCGAAATGACCTTTCTGGCCTTTCGTGGTAAGAGCGGTTTTTTGGAACTTACTCTGGTCGGCGACAGTGTGGCAGCCTTCCTGGGCATCCGGCCTGGCAGTAAGGTCGCCCTGAAATGGTGATCGCCGTCTGTCACACGACGATTCTGGGACGGAACGCCGACAAGTCCGACAGATGGACCAAAGTCTCGTATGGTTTCGACCGATAATTCTACTCGTCATCAGCAATCTTCAGCCCACTCATCGACGATGACGACACGCAGTACACGACAAAAATCCCAGGGGGGGATCAAGTCCGGTGGTGGCCCATGCGGCCCGCCGGACTATTTTTTTGCCACGGGTATCCCCCTTTTGTTCCCAGCAAGGGTCGGCACCAACCTCCGGCGGCGGGCATAGCGTGGACCGGCCACTGACGACGGCACGTTAACCCAGGTCCCCGTAGCTGGCATAACAGCTGCGAGTTTCCCATAGGTCGACGCGACTGACGGGATAGCCATTTTCGACCGCGAAGTCGTAGATCAGCTTCGCGATATTCTCCGCTGTTGGATTGCGATCGATCAGATGTAGGGGCTCGCCTAGCTGCTGTAGGTGCGTTACCGCAGGATCGTCACGATGCAAGATCATGCGGTGATCAAGATGCTGATCGATCCACGTACTAACGACTCGTTTTATGTCACTGAAGTCCAGCACCATCCCCCGATGATCGAGTGCATCCGAGGCAATCACAATTACCGCGCGGCCATTGTGCCCGTGTAGGTACCTGCATTTGCCGTCATAATTCAGCAAGCGATGACCGTAACAGAAGTCGATTTGACGCGAAACGCGGTACATTGAGGGAAATTCCTTGCGGCTCGGGACCACGAGTTTCAGGATCTTGACACGACGGTGGCCGCACGCACGTCCGCGAGTCGACCTTGCTTCCAACCGAGCGGGGAACTAAACTCCGCCGCCCGATTGTCCGGGATAACTGATCGTAAGTCGAGTACCGGCTGGTCTTTCCGAAGGTAAGGACTTGAATCGGAGCCTGGGGCTTTTACAATGATGATGTAAGTCTCGGTGCCGATTCGCTTGCCGTAAGCCTTTTCGACAGGGTGATTTATGCGAGCGATGATGGTGGGACTCATGGCGGGAGTTTTGGTGACGTGGATCCTCAACAATGCGTCGTCCAATCCCCCCAACGTTTACGCACAGCGTTTCGGTGGTAGCAATCCGACGGTGGCACAGCGAGACGGTTTGATAGCGATCGCAGGAACGAATGTCGAAGGCCAACAATTGGTCTTACTGCTGGACCCACAGCGACAGACGCTCGGCAGCTATCAGGTCGATGCCAAGACAGGGCAAATCGCGCTGCGATCCGTGCGGAACATCCGCTGGGATCTTGAAATGGACGAATTCAACGGCACGGAGCCCTCCCCGGAAAAGATCCAGGCGCTGTTGCGATCTCGATAGTTCTGACCTTTCCGGTCCGTGGCCGAATCGGCGAGTTGCCGACGACTTCCGGGATTGGTCAGAACGCTGGATTTCCAGGAGTCGTTCATGGCCAAGCTGATTGAACTGCACGAAGCGGCAAAAATGTTGGGCATTAGTCCGGAGCAACTGACGGACATGCGCAGCCGGAATGCGATTTTCGGCTACCGAGACGGATCGACTTGGAAGTTCAAAGTCGAGGAGATCGAGCGTGTTAGGGCCGAACTGAGGCGCGGACGTTAACCCGACGGACGACATCGTGCTTGACGCCGATTTGGATGAATTAATCGACGTCGGCGAACTTTCCCTAGGTGACGATGCGTCCGACATCCGTCTGGATGTCGACGACGATCCGACGAGCGACGACGATGCCGACGTGATTGAACTTTCCTCGGACGGCAACGATTCCGATTCGATCTTGGTGAGCGAAGAGGAACTGGGACATTCGGACGAAAACACAGCCAGTACGATTATCGGCGAACCGGACGATCTATTGCCGCAGGACAGCGGCCTGGCCGGCTCCGACGCCTTGGCCGAGACCAGCGATCTGGAACTCTCTCTAGGTAAATCCGACGCAATTTCGGCGTCGGATATCTTCGACGACGCGTCGGAAGGCCCCCCGTCGGCCTCGGATACGGCGAACCTGAAAGTCGCTTCGTCTTCCGATATTGGCGAAGAGCTCAAACTCCAGGGTAGCGGCTCGATGGACCTGTCCTTGGAGGATTCGAACGTCGGTGGTAGCCGCATCGAATTGTCCGACAACGCCCAAGCCAGCTCCAGTGGATTCGGTTCCGCCATCGACCTGGGCCTGGATGACGACGACTTGGTGCTTGGCAGTGGGGCCGGCAGCGATGTGACCGCCGGTGCCGGCGATAGCGGCATCAGCCTGGGAAATCCGTCGGACAGCGGACTTTCGTTGGAGGAACCCTTGGAGCTTTCCAGCGGATCGGGCGTGGAATCCCTTGAACTGGGCGAGGACGAGATGCTGGATCTGGACGAATCCATGGTGGGCGCTGAAGCCGATGACGACTTCATGCTGACGCCGGTCGAGGATGGTCTGGACGAGGAATCCGACAGTGGTTCCCAAGTGATCGCTCTGGACAGTGAAGATTTTGGCGAATCCGCCGTCGAAATGTTGACGGAAGAGGACGAAGTCGGCGGTGTAGCTTCCGCGGAATTCATTGACGAGGACGACGACGTCGGAGCCGTTGCCGGACTGCCCGCCACGGGAGCTCGTCCGGAACTGGCGGCCGTGGCCGGTGCCGACGATCAGGACGGCGGCTACTCGATCTGGAATGTCCTGAGCCTATTCAGTATCGTGCTGCTGTTAGGTTTTTCGGGAATCCTTATGCTGGATCTGATAAATAACATGTGGAGCTGGCAAGACAATCTTTCGTTTAGCAGCACCATCATGGACTCTATCCTTAATATGATGCCGTAGTCGCTGCCCGAAACCTGGCCGCGACTCTATGCGCATGCGACGATTCGCCGCGTGGCTGACCGATTTCTCCACCGGAGCCGATCTGTACTTTTGGTAACGTGCGGCACTATAATCAGCTATCACCAATAGTCATTCGGACTACGGCCGCCTGGAAGGGTGGTTTCTACGGCGTCGGTCTCGCCCCTGTGTTCCCACCTTGGCGACGGACCAGGCGCTAGGCAGACGGGGTCATGCAGAGAAATTATTTTCCAGTGTGCATCCTTTAACCAGCGTTCTGCCGTCGCGGCGTCAGAGGACGGAAGGATTCGAGTGAAAGGCAATCGCAGATGAGAAGTCAAGTAGGATGGTGCTGCCTGATCGGTTGGAGCTGCTGGATCGTTGGCTGCGATCGCTCGGCGGAAGTCAATCGCTATCAAGTTCCCACCGAAGCCGTGCCTGCCACGGCGGCGGTCAACACGGCGCCCGCATCGTCGACTCAGCAGCGCATGCTGGCGGCGATCGTTCCGGTGGATGGGCAAGTTTGGTTTTTCAAGGCGATGGGTCCCGTTGCTCAGGTGGAACCGATCGCGGCCGAATTCCAACAATTCTTGAAGACGGTGAGTTTCGTCTCGCCCGAGCAACCCAAATGGACGTTACCGGAAGGTTGGACCGAGCAACCGGGAAACCAATTTCGCTATGCCACGTTGATGGCTCAGGGGATTGAAGTGACGGTCTCCAATCTCGCAGCTCCTGGTGGCAACGCGACGCCGGATTACATCCTGGCGAACATCAATCGCTGGCGCGACCAACTGCAACTGTCACCCATTCACGCCGACCAGATGGAACAGGCGGCTCAGAGCACTCAGATTGCAAAACGTACGGCATATTTGGTCGACATCGCCGGGCTGGCATCGGCCACTTCTCCGATGATGCGCGGCCCCTTCCAATCACCCGGCTCGAGTGCCGCAGCCGTCCCATCCACCCGCGGCTCTGCCGCGTCGGGCGGCACGGCGAGTGCCGGCGGTCTGACCTACACCAAACCGGACAGTTGGCAGGAGGGAAGGGGAGTTCGTTTCGTTTGGCATCTTTTGTCGTCGATGAGGATGGCCGAACGGCGGAGGTCACGGTGATCGCTTTGGGGCCGGCCGCCGGTTCCGTACTGGACAATGTCAATCGTTGGCGTGGGCAGATTAATCTGCCAGCCATCGACCAAAGCCAACTCGATTCGATGATCACAACGCTGGAGGTTGACGGGACACCCAGCCAGTATGTGCGGATCAGCGATCCGGACGCTGGAGCTCGCGATGCGATTCTCGCCGTGATCGTGCCTCGTCCCAGCCAGACCGTATTCATCAAAATGATGGGCCCGGACTCGCTGGTCCTTGCCGAGGAAAGCGCGTTCGAACAATTCGCCAAATCTCTCCGCTTCGCCAACCCGCAATAGCGAGTCATCATGTCCACGCTACCCGCCACCAGCCGTACGGTCGTGCACACCGCAACGCCGGCCAAGAATACGTTGGATGAGCAGATCTTGAGCTGGATTCGTCCCTTAGGATCCCTGAAGATCGCTGTGGCATCCTTCGCGGCCGCAATCCTGCTGATCCTGATCGGCACCTTGGCTCAAGTCAACCGCGACATCTGGGAGGTGTTGGAGGTTTACTTCAAGACGTGGTGGACGTGGGTCGATGTGCTGGTGTTTTTTCCACGGTCTTGGTTTCCGCAGCTCGATCCGCTCTGGTGCGCTCGGCTCTTTGTGATGGCCACAATGGTCGGCTGCATGTTGGCAGGCTTTTTGAGCTGGGCGAATGCCGCCACCGTGCGGTACGCGCGGCCGCTGGGCTTGGCCGTCATCGCGCTGGGCATTTCGGTCAGTTTATCCATCATTTGGCGGGGAGGCTTTTGGTTTCCTGGCGGAGTGCTGATCGGGACCGTCATGGGGATCAATCTGCTGGCAGCTCACGCCACGCGTTATCGCCTGCAAGCCAAGGGCGCGAGATTCGCGTGGGGGCTGGGCGTGGTAATCGTAGGAATCCTGGTCACGCTGCTGGTAATCGTCAGTGGACATAACTCCGAAGGATTTCAGGGTGAGCCGCCGTTTGCATGGCGCACGCTTTGGCTGTGGGTCAAAGGGGGCCTGGGCGTGATGGCGGCCGGCCTGTTGACCTACGGCTTGTTTGGCCGCACGAAACAACGCTTGCTGCGTCCCCTGGTGACCGGGTTGGCGATCGTGTTCGGCGCACTGGCCACGTGGCTCTGGGCTACGGGCGAATCGACCTACCTGGGCGACTCCGGGATGCGGGTGTTGTGGCAATTGCTTCTCGCCTTGCTCGCCGCCAGCATCCTGTTGGCGGGCTGCGTGTTGTTGTTCCGTCAGCGCGCTGGGGTGATCGTTTTGCACGCTGGGATCGGACTCATGATGTTCGGCCAATGGTTCGTCACGCTCTACGACGCCGAGGAGCAGATGACGATGGCGGAGGGACAGACGATCAATTATGGGCAGGACATTCGCAGCGTTGAGTTGGCGGTGATCCGACGCAATTCGCCCGAGTTTCCCGGACAGGATGATGTTTGCGTCATTCCACTGACTCTCAACAGTCACGCGACGACGTTCTTGAACGGCGAAAAAATCTCCGACGAACGACTCCCGTTTGACATCGAGATCGTGGGATACCAAAAGAGTTCGTCCGTCGAAATGAATCGCGATGGTGACACGGGATCTGCCGACGCGGGTCGGAATCAAGGATTCCGCATCGTCCCGGCCAGACCGGCTGCCGGGGCGATGGATAGTGGCGTTGACTTGGCGTCCGGCTACTTCCGGTTTCTAAATAAGCAGACGGGAAAATCGTTGGGGACCTTCCTGTTGTCGCAGGAAGTCTTGGGCATGCGGGGAGGCTCAGCGACGCACCTTTGATTTGGAAACGCTTTCCGTCGACGACCAACCAATCGATGTCCAATTACGGTTTGTTCGCAATTATAAAGACTATTCACTGACGCTGATTGATGTCAGTAAAGACGACTACCTAGGCACATCCATACCGCGGAATTATTCGTCGCGTGTACGTCTCGCAGATCCCACTCGGAACGTCGATCAAGAGCTAAAGATATGGATGAACAATCCCCGGCGATATGCCGGCCAGACTTTTTATCAAAGCGGCTGGCAGCAGGATGAACTGGGCAACGAATTCACAACATTGCAGGTTGTGCGCGAATTACGGCTGGATGATCCCGTACGTGGCTTGCATGATCTGCATTGTGGGCATGGGTTATCATTTCAGTTTGGTGCTGATGCGGTTTCTGGATCGGCAAAATCGCGCAGAAAGCAGCGGCTTTGCCGACACCGCGGAATTGCCGTCCGATGCCGGTAAATCGCTTCCAGCGCGACGAACGATTGGTTGGCGTTGGGCGATTGTGCCCGCGTGCGTTGTCGCACTTTTCGCGCTGGTAGTCGATCGCGTCGCCTCAATACCGGCCACACCGGCCGGCGAAATGGATCTATATCGATTCGGACAGCTGCCACTTGTTTATCAGGGACGTGTCAAGCCGTTCGATACGCTCGCCCGCAATTCACTCCGCGTTATCGCCGACATTGAAACCTTCAACGGCATTTTGCCCGCAGCCGAATTGGAAGCCGCATGGCCCACCGTCGAACAGGAATTGAAGTCAAAGTATCCGGCGATTCAAAACGAAGACCTGACCGCTTTTAAGACGGGTGACACGGACGGACTGATCCAACTGATCTCGGAGAAGACCCAAGGCGATACGTATGCGATCACTCGGGAGGTCGAAGAGCGTCTTTTCAAGCGTCAGCCGGCGGTGCGTTGGTTGTTGGACGTAATTACGGGATCCGATCAGGCTAGACGACACAAGGTGATTCGTATCTATCACCCTCAGGTCCTGGACGTACTGGGACTTCAACGGCGCAAGTACTACCGCTATTCGCTGGAAGAAATTGCACCAAAGATGGATGCCTTCCAGGAGCAAGTTCGACAAGCCGACGAAGTCCGTCGCCGCGACGTGGAGCAGTTGAGTCTGTATCAAAAGAAACTGCTGGAAACGGACCGCAAGATTCGCATGGTCTTGTTGTTACACCGTGCCTTTAGCCCGCCCGACCTGCCAGCCCTTCCCACGGCCGATGATTTCCAGAATGATCGCGCGGCGGCGATGGACAAGCTGACCGCGTTTCGGCAGGCACTTATTCAGCAGGAAGAGGCAATTCGCTCGATTCAGCCTCCATTGGCAGTGGCACCGTTGGCAGAAAACGAAACGGAATGGCAGGCCTACGCCGCAGCCTGGCCGCGGCAACTGCTAACCGTCCGCTTCCTGGGGGAAGATCCACAGCCGTCCTTCAAGGCCTTGAATGACGTGATGCTGGCCTATCTGGATCACGACCCCCAGCGATTCAATAAGAGTGTCGATGACTATCAGCACCTACTGCGGCAGAACCCTCCCAAAGAACTTCAGGCCAAGCCCTCCTGGACCACTTCCTTTGTCAATCGTCACTTTGGCAGCTTCTATCAGTTCGAAAGCTATTTCAATCACTGTGCTCCCTTTTTCTACAGTTCTTTCCTGTATTTACTCGCTTTCGCCATCCTCTGCCTAGGGTGGCTCAAATGGCGCACGACGTGCAATCGGATTGCCTTTTGGTTAATCGTCTGTACTTTTGTCGTGCACACGGTCGCGCTTATTCGCGGATTTATATCTCAGGGCGTCCCCCCGTGACGAACCTCTACTCGTCCGCCGTGTTCATTGGTTGGGGAGTGGTGCTGCTGGCGCTGGTCATCGAGTTGTTCTACCGCAATGGCTTGGCGAGTTTGACGGCGGCCGCCTCCGGCTTTCTCACGTTGCTGATCGCCCATAAATTGGCGGGGGACGGCGACACGTTTGAGGTTTTGCAGGCAGTGTTGGACACCCAATTCTGGTTGGCAACGCATGTGGTCTGCGTAACCTTCGGGTATGCGACCACATTCTTAGCAGGACTGCTCGGCATCCTGTACATCGTCCGCGGAGTCGTCACACCGAGTTTGGATCGGAAGACGGGAAGTGAATTAGCACGCATGATGTATGGCACACTGTGCTTCGCCATCTTCTTCAGCTTCTTCGGGACCGTCCTGGGAGGACTCTGGGCCGACGATTCCTGGGGACGATTCTGGGGCTGGGATCCAAAGGAAAATGGCGCCTTGATCATTGTGCTGTGGAACGCACTGATCCTGCACGCGCGATGGGACAAGATGGTCCGCGACCGAGGGTTGGCGGTGCTGGCAGTCATGGGTAACGTCGTGACGGCGTGGTCATGGTTTGGCGTGAATGAGTTGGGGGTGGGTCTGCACAGCTACGGGTTCACGGAAGGCCGATTGCGTACCTTGGCGGTGGCCGTGCTCGCTCATTTGGCAATCATCGCAATTGGCTGGCTGCCGCTGTCGCTGTGGTGGAGTTACCGTCGACGAGAGGATTCCGTAAAGCAAGCCACAGTTTGACCGGAAACGGGTCCGTCTCGGTCACCCCCGTTCACACTGGGAGTCGCTTCGTGACAGCGCGCAATGTAATGTTGGGAGTACTTGTCGGCTCATGGTTCGTCGGATGCCGCCCTCCAACTGCTGCCGACTCACCCGCCCGTACGCCGGCCGTCAGCGATCGGAACCCGAACACCTCGCACAACTTGATCCTTTCGCCGTCTGCCCTGGACGAGGCGTTTTTGTTGAGCCCGGGGGCTCCGATCCGCTGGCGATTTCTCGGCGAACAGTTCGTTGTCGAGAGCTGGGGTGTACCGCTGTCTACGGCGTTGTGTGAACAAATGCTCGAGGAAATGGGGCCCGTATTTCGCATCGGCGGCCATTGGGATTTACTCGACAACGGACACCTTTTGCGACTCAGCCAACTACAGGCGGAGGGCCCTCGTGTCCGCGCACAAGCGGACCTACCTGTGGAAGAGGGTAGGGACGAAACACTCCGTGTCGGGGGCATGTCGTACGTGCTCTCGGAGCATCCCGACAATCGGGAAGTGCTGCCGGACGCCAACTTTCGCGCGCGACTGGTGACGGTCGTCTCAGGACATGAAATCACCGTCGTACACGACGGCCAAACGGAGACGCTCGTCCTGGCCGGAGTCGTCAGTCCGCCCCCGGATCACCCTGTTGGCCATCAGGCGATCGAACGGGCACAGGAACTGATGCAAGGGCACCGGCTCCAGATCAAGATCTACGACACTCCCCCTCAGGCACCGCGGGCGCCCAGGTCTTCACTTCCGACTTTTATTGGGTCAACCTGCAATTGATCGAAGAGGGACTTGCCTGGCACGACAAACGCACAGACCACGAGTGGCTGTTCTCGACACGGGAAGACGTGGCCCGTGAACAACACCTGGGCATTTGGAGCGAGGAACCGTTGATACCTCCTTGGTGGACAAGATCGGCGCCCTGACGGAGCGGGGCCTCCGACGGCTCCCTGCTCAGTCCTTCCGACGGGTTCCGTGCCAACGGCCGAAAAAGGCCACTTCATCTAGAACAAGACGTCCGCTGCCACAAGCACGAGCATCACAATGCCCACGACCAGCTTGCCCACCGTGCCCCATAGCCGTCCGAACGGCGCCGCGCGACCGATCTGCAACTGATGGCCGACGGGACGACCTTTCCAGTGCTCGCCCAACATGGCGCCAGCAAACGCTCCCATCGCTCCCCCCACCACCGCCGCAATCGCAGAACTCACGACGGGTATCGGGATGGGAAGACCGAGCGCGACGCCCACCATACTGCCCGCCGCGGCGCCGACCAACGACAAGGCCATGCCGCGCCGACTGCCTCCCCTGCGTGCCGCGCCGGCGGCTCCGGCCAGGGCTTCGATGATTTCTCCGGCGATAGCCAGGGCAACGAGCGCGGCGACGGTTCCCCATCCAAGTCCGCGTGCTCGCGGTTCGAGCCACGCAAAACCCGCCGCCAGGACCACGATGCCCCAATTGCCCGGGAGAGTGAGCAACGTTCCAAACCAACAGACCGCGCAGGCCGCGATCAACAGCACCGCCCAAAGATAGTACAGCCAGTCGCTCGGCATAGGTCATCTCCCGTCGGTACACGCCCAACCCGATTGTAACGTCCGACGCCATCACGCCGCGAGTTTCGCCTAGCAGAGCGTCAATTTAGACACGCCGCCGTCTCATCGCGGTCGCCGTCACGCGCGCGGATGAAACTGACGATGGATTCGCTGCAGTCGCGTCGCATCGACGTGCGTATAAATCTGCGTGGTCGTGATGTTGGCATGTCCCAGCATCTCTTGGACTTGTCGTAAATCGGCGCCTCCGGCCAACATGTGCGTGGCAAAACTGTGCCGCATCGTGTGGGGACTTACGGAACGCGGGATGCCAACGCGAGCCGCATACTTCTTGACTAACTCCCAGATCGCCTCTCGACGAAAACGGCGACCGCTGCGGGACAAGATGACCCAAGTAGGCGGCGGAGTGCGATCGCCCGCCAGTTGGGGCCGCTCATCGTCCAGATACTCAACGACCACAACCATCGCTTGCTCACTGAGTGGCACGAGCCGTTGCTTATCTCCTTTTCCGTGGCAGCGACAGAACCCTTCGTCCAGATAGAGGTCCTCGAGCTTTAGCTGCGATAGCTCCGAAAGCGCGACATCCTGTCGCATATAATAGTTCCAGCACAGCCCGATCGCGGCGCCAAAAGGTGTCAGTTTTGCGAGGGGCCCTCAGGAACCGGTCGACCTGGCCTGGCGTAAGGACCTGTGGAACTCGTTGCCAGAGTTTTTGCGAACCCAGCAATTCGGCCGCACTTTGCTGAATCACTCCTTCGAGCTGCAAGTACCTATAGAAAATTTTGACGGCAACCAGATTACGCGAAATACTGGCGGGCGCCAGAGATTGACGATGCAGCCAATCGGCATAGTCGGATAGGTCCTGAATCGACAACCGAGCCGGCGGGCGGCCGTCGAGCCAACGAGAGAAAGCCGCGTAGATCGCGACTGTACGCCAGCACCGTGTTTTCCGCCAAATGACACTCGTGACTCAAGTAATGCGTGAAGGCTTCGAACCACTGCGGCGTTGATTCGGCAGGGGAGGTCGACGCTCTGCGCTTGAGTAGTTTCCGAGGTGGCATGGGCGGGTACTTGACGAATCCGATTCGGGGACAGGCGTCTGCGGGAACGGGTGGGGCAGTTTGGGTTCGGCAGTCAGGTGCCGTGATTGCCTTGATCAACTGTAGCGGTCATAGTGGCCATTTCCCGCCCTTTTGCCGGCCGGCGGGACCGTGGAACATTCGCCGACGAGATAGGTTTGATAAACATCTTATCGGTCCGTAGATATTATTCCTTGCGATTACGAGGTTCAGCATGAAGATCTTGGTCACTGGAGGAGCGGGTTACGTGGGTTCGCACACCGCCCGCTTACTCGATCGGGCAGGACATGAAGTTTGGATTTACGACAACCTGGTCGCAGGGCACCGCGGCGCGGCATTGCCGCAGCGTCTGGTCGTCGGTGATTTGGCCGACCGCGACAAACTGATCCAGGTGCTCGAACAGCACGCGATTGACGCCGTTTTTCACTTTGCCGCATTCGCACTGGTCGGCGAATCCGTCGCACATCCTGATCGATACTACTACAACAATGTCGTCTGCACGCTGAACCTGCTAGAAGCGATGCGGGCGACGAATGTCACGAAGATCATCTTTTCCAGTACGACGGCGACGTATGGAGTTCCGGAAAAAATCCCGATCACAGAAGACGAACGACAGGAACCCATCAATCCCTACGGCTTCACCAAACTGGTGATCGAGAAGGCGCTGCAGGATTATGCCGTGGCTTACAATTTTGCGTATGCCGCCTTGCGGTATTTCAACGCCGCAGGCGCATCGCCCGACGGAGACCTGGGCGAGGACCATACACCGGAATCGCATTTGATTCCTATCGTCCTACAAGTCGCACTGGGGCAACGCGAACAAATCACCATCTTCGGCGACGACTATCCCACGGCCGACGGCACATGCATTCGCGACTACGTGCATGTCGACGATCTCGGTCAGGCGCACATTCAAGCGTTAGATCGTCTCGAGGCTGGCCAAGGAATTCGCGTCAATCTGGGGACAGGACGAGGAAACAGCGTTCGCGAGATTATCGAAGCATGTCGGCGTGTGACCGGGCATCCGATTCCCGAATCGATCGGTATACGTCGCCCCGGTGATCCACCCGAACTGATTGCCGATGCCTCCCGCGCACGCGCCTTGCTCGAATGGACTCCCCAGTACACGGACATCGACGCCATGGTCGAAACGGCTTGGCAGTGGCATCGGACACACCCACGCGGCTATGAGGACTAGACGGAGCCCACAACGCGGCTTAAGGCCCGACCAGCCGCCGCCGTCAACCGACCATCGAAAGAATGCAAAACATCATTATCGAAAAGCCGTATGACTTCATCCCGCCACATCGGGGCAATTGGTGGCCCAGTTTCATTCAGACGTTTCATCTGATTGATATTTACTTGCGTCGCGGACAGGGCGTCGAGAGCTATGAAGTGCGCCACGCGGAAAGACTCCAAACGTCGCTGGCAGCCGGCCACGGCATCATGTTGACGCCAAATCATTGTCGGCCCGCAGATCCCATCGCCATGGGCTGGTTGGCTCGGGAAGTTAAGACACACGTCTTTGCAATGGCTAGTTGGCACCTGTTCCACCAAGATCGATTCACGTCGTGGGCCATCCACAAGATGGGCGGGTTCAGTGTCTATCGTGAAGGCATCGATCGCCGCGCCATCGAGACGGCCATCGACATCCTATCCGCAGCCGAACGTCCATTGATCTTATTCCCGGAAGGAGCGGTAACTCGCACAAACGACAAGCTCAGCGCATTGCTCGACGGTGTCGCGTTTATCGCGAGGAGCGCGGCACGTAAACGCCAGAAGAAGTCGCGCGACGGTCGCGTTGTCATCCATCCCGTCGCGCTGAAAGTATCTATTTCGCGGTGACTTGGCGGAAACGCTCGCCCCTGTACTTCGCGAAATTGAAACGCGTTTCTCCTGGCGCCCCCAAAACCGTTGCGCCCTACTAGACCGGATTCGCAATGTGGGCCTCGCCCTGCTGGCCCTCAAGGAACTGGAGTATTTTGGGCAGCCCCAAGCCGGCAAACTATCCGACCGTTTACGGCAACTAATCGATCGCTTGTTACACCCGATCGAAACCGAGTGGCTGGGAGCACCTCAACAGGGCCCCGTCGTGCCCCGAATCAAGGCTCTGCGAATGAAGATTGTGCCCGGCATGATCCAGGGCTCTATTGATCAGACAGAGCGAACGCGTCGCTGGGAACAACTGGCTGACATCTACCTTAGCCAACAGGTTTTCAGTTACCCGCCCGACTACCTGTCCAGCCAGCCGACTGTCGATCGCCTGCTGGAAACCGTCGAACGTTATGAAGAAGATCTGACAGATCGGGTACGTGTGCATGGCAAGTTGCATGTTATCTTGGAAGTCGGTCACGCAATTGAAGTTGACGGACAGCGCGATCGCCACGCACTGGTCGATCCTATCATGAATCAAATTGAATCTGAACTGCAGAGTATGTTGGACCGTCTGGCCAATGAGTCAGCTCGTTGGAACGCAGCGATTCAGCCTGGGACGTCCCCGCAACTCACGCATCCCGCCGTCGACGCCGCCCGCGCAACCTCCTCGTTCACGCCTCACGATTCGTATACGACGTGACGATTACCGCCATGCAACGCTCTCGCCAGACATGGACGTTGCGAGCCGACTCGCGGATGGAAGAATTATGGCCCTGATCGAAGTCCGAGACATCACGAAGGTCTACCGTCGAGGCGAGACCGAAGTGCATGCCCTGGCCGGTGTGTCCCTATCGATCCACCGCGGTGAATATGTCTCCTTGGTGGGCACATCGGGGTCCGGAAAATCAACCCTGATGAATACCCTGGGATGCCTCGATCGGCCAACCTCAGGTAGCTATCTCTTGGAGGATATCGAAGTTAGTGATATGTCCGCCGCCGAACGGGCCCGCCTGCGAAATCGGAAAATTGGCTTTGTTTTTCAGAATTTCAACTTGTTGAATCGCACATCGGCACTTGAAAATGTCGAACTTCCGCTGCTGTACAACCGAGACATTTCGCGCAAAGTTCGGCGCGAACGTGCCGTCGATTTGCTGGAACGCGTCGGTCTGGGCGACCGCCTGGATCACCATCCAGGCCAACTGTCGGGGGGACAACAACAACGGGTTGCCATCGCTCGCGCTCTTGTAAATAGCCCCTCGATTTTGATGGCTGACGAGCCCACCGGGAATCTCGATTCGAATACCAGCGACGAAATCATCCGCCTGTTCCAGCACCTCAACGACGAGCAAGGGATCACGATCGTACTGGTCACACACGACCGCGAAATTGCGGCCAATGCGAAACGCACCGTCACCTTGCGGGATGGAAAAATCGTCCAAGACGAACAACGCACGGCGACCTCAACTTTCCCAGACCGCGCCCAGCCGCTAACGTCCGACGAGAATTAGTCGCCATCAACGGCATGAATCGCTGATGATCGGCAACTCGCCAGCCGAACCTAAAGGACTAATGGCTCGGTCGTCGAGGAAGATCATCGGATTGTTGCTGGCAATTTGTGCAACCTGCACAAACCGCGGTGTCGTTGCGCAGTTTAACATTCTCGGCGTATTGCCCGAACAACGCGAGATCGTTCGACAAGATCCCGCTGACTTACCCAGAGTACGCATTCCCGCTGACGCAACGCCACCACCTACGGTCAGCCGGCGTCCTGAACCGGCACCGCAAGCATCGCTTGAGTTGGATGTCGCCATTCGACAAGCCTTGGATAACACGGATGTGGTCCGCGTGCTGGCGGGGGTGGGTGCCGCCAGTAGTGGGCAGACGATCTTTGATCCGGCCATCGCCACCGCGCGAATTGATCAGCAGCAGGCCATCTTTGACCCATCGATCAACGTCCGCAACGATTTCCTCCGCGACGAACCGGTCGCTCTTGGCAACCGCCTCGATACCTACAATTTGCAACTGGGTGCTTCGAAGCCGCTAATCACGGGAGGCAGGTTCGATGTCGGCATGGACGTCAATCGCAACCGCCAACGACCCACGAACCGCCTTTTGAATCCACAAACTCAGTCGTCCGCGTCATTGAGTGTGACCCAGCCATTGCTAAAGGGCGCCGGTGTCGACGTCAACCTGGTACCAATCGTCCTTGGCGGATCGACGCAGAGTCTTCCTATTTCCGACTCAAGGGAGCCGTCCAAGATTCCGTACGGAGTGTCATCCAAGCGTATTGGGATTTGGTAGCAGCCCGAACTCAAGTGTGGGCGATCGAACAGCAGGTCATGCAGGCCGAATTCGCGGTCCGTCTCGAAACGGCGCGCCTTCGTATTGGCACGTCGGACCAAGGTCAATACTCGCAGGCCCGTCTCGCACTCACGAACTTCCGGGCGAACTTAGTGGCCGCCGAATCCACGGTGCTTGACCGCGAAGCCACCATCCGTGCTCTGTTGGGACTCCCGCCGACTTCACCCGACGAACTCGTACCAGTATCTGCGCCGGTCATGACCCGGTACGAATTTGACTGGGAAAACCTGCTGGAATTGGCAGAACGGAATCGACCCGACCTGGTGGAATTGAAGCTGGTTCTGGAAGCGGATTACCAGCAGTTGCTACTGTCACGGAATCAAGCGTTGCCGCAAGTCGATGCGGTCGCACTGTATCGTTGGAACGGATTGGAAGGGGAGTTGCCTTCTGGTGCGGTATTAAGATCGCCGCCGGGAGCCTATACGGATTGGCAATTCGGCGTGAATTTTTCTGTCCCGCTAGGACTTCGAGCAGGTCGAGCTTCCGTGCGACAAACTGAACTGCTGATCGCGCGGGACCGTGTCAGTCTGGACCAACGGATGCTGGAAATTGTCCACGAAGTCGCATCGAGCCTTCGACAGCTCGATCGGCAATTCTCGCAATACGAGGCCTTGCGCGAAACCCGTTTGGCCGCCATCGAAAACCTGAAGCAGCAGACGGCCGGTTTTCGTAGCGAGCGGATCGAGTTCATTAACGTGTTACAGGCGTTGACGGACTGGGGTAACGCGGTCAGCGCCGAGGCCCAGTCGTTATCGCAATACAACGCGGAACTGGCGCGGTTAGAGCAGCGCACTGGTACCATTCTGGAGGCCCATGGAGTGAGGTTCTACGAAGAGCGATTTCAAGCGATTGCTCCGCTGGGGCTACTCCCTTACACGACCAGCTACCCGCGCGACTTGCGACCGACAGAGAATGCAGATCGTTATCCCCGCTCAGAACAACCGGCCGACGAATTGTTCCGCGAAGACTGCGCCGGAAGAGCTACTGCAGCGAGGACGACGCTCGCGCGTCCTGCCCGAATCCAATCTGGAGCGTTTACCCGTACCGCCAACTCCTCCGGACATCCCGCTCCCACAATAAATCGGCCGCGTCCTTTGACACCTGCCCGGCCTACTCATAGCGTAGGGCTTCGATGGGATCGAGCCGACTGGCCCGCAACGCCGGATAAAAGCCAAAGAAGATCCCCACGGCCGCCGCGAAGCCGATGGCGACTAATCCCGCCGGCAGCGAGATCACGACTGGCCAGTCCGTCCCGTTGGACCAGGCATTAATGACCGCCGTGATAGCAGCCGAGGCGGCGACGCCCAGCGAAAGTCCAACGGCGCCACCAATGATCGAGAGAATGACCGACTCCACCAGAAACTGCGTGAGGATGTCACGCGGTCGAGCTCCCACAGCCATGCGAATGCCAATTTCTCGTGTGCGCTCCGTAACCGACACCAACATGATATTCATGATGCCCACTCCGCCCACCAACAAGGAAATGCCGGCAATCGACGCGAGCAGCATCGTCATGATGCCCGTAACCTTGTTCAGCATATTTGAGATTTCCTTGATGGTGCGGACGTTAAAGTCGGGCGATTCTCCGGGACCGATTTTGTGTCGGTCAAGCAGCAGTTGATTAATCTCTTCACTCGCAACATCCATTGTGTCAGGCGACAACGCAGAGGCCATGATTACATTCACATCGTCGAAGCTGGAACCTTGTAAACGCTTTCGTACTGTGGTGTAAGGCAACAGCACAATATTATCTTGGTCTTCGCCCACCAGATTCGCGCCTTTTTCTTCCAACACGCCGATGATGCGAAATGGGATGTTGCCAATACGGATCGTTTCACCCAGGGGATCAATTGTCTGAAACAAGCGGGCGACGATCGTGTGTCCCACGACACAGACTTTGGCGGCACCCAATATATCTCGGTCGGAAAAAAAGCCACCGTAGCGCACTGGCCAGTTCCGAACGATGAGGAAATCGACCCCGACGCCCATCATTTCGCGGGGCAACCAATTCGCGTTTCCATATACAACTTGCCCCCCAGCACCCACGACGGGTGACGAAGCCAGGACGTGCGGGCACTCCTGGGAAATCGCCAACGAGTCGTCGGCAGTCAGGGACACCGTCTGATTCTGGCGGACTCCGCCACGACGCTCAAATTCCGGAAACACCATGATGGCGTTGGTGCCGAGGGCTTCGAACTGCCCCGTCACGAGACTCGAAGCGCTCTGGCCAATCGAGACCATCGTCGTGACGGCCGCGATGCCAATCACGACTCCTAACACCGTGAGTCCGGCGCGGAGTTTGTTTTTGGCCAAGGCTCGAAGCGCAACTCTTACGGTCAGCGTGATGTCCATCTTCGCCTTCCACCGCTACGGACTTTTAACCCCAACGACGACGTTGTCGCCTGGCTTTAGGTTACCCGAGAGCAATTCCGCAAATCGATAGTCACTAATGCCCAGTGTGACTTCAACCGCACGTAGCTTGAGGCCCTCCTGGACCCATACGTGACGACGTTGTTCTCTACGCGCGGAGAAGATATCCTGCACCGAAGGCGCTTCCGTCGACGAAGCCGCATTGACGGACGACTCGTCATCCGCTTCGCGACTTTCCAAGAGATGCTGGTCCTCGGCACGCACCAGTTCGGGTTTGGGAAAAAAGCGTAGCGCCGCCCAGGGCACGCGGACCACGTCCTGGCGTTCGTCAACCTGGAACGTCAGATTTGCCGTCATCCCGGGCAAAAGTTTCATCTCGGGATTGGCCGCGCGAACGACAACCGGATACGTCACGACACTTTGCATTTCAGTCGAACTGAGGCGGATCTCCTTAATGCTGGCCGTAAATAATTCATCCGGATAGGCATCAACACGAAAAAAAACAGGCTGATTTGTTTGTTGAGCTCGCCGAATCTCCCCGATATCCGCCTCATCGACGGACGCATAAACGTACATCTCTTCGTCCATATCGACTCCCAAGACAAACAATTCCGGAGTTTGAAACTGGGCCGCTAAGGTTTGCCCGGGGTCGATTTTGCGATCAATCACTTTTCCGTCGCAGGGTGCCTTGATTTCGGTGTAGTCCAAGTTCGCTTGCGAGGTATTTAGGTTCGCGGAAGCCTGTTCGACGGATGATTTTGCCAGTTGAAGTTGGGCTTCTAGCGACATGCGACTGAAGCGTAAACGATCTAATTCCGCATCCGAGACATAGTCTTCGTTTTCTTCATAGAGCAAAAAGCCTCGCCGCTCGTCATTCCTCGCCTGCTGCAATAGGGCTTCGACACGCGCGACCTCGGCGTCGCGGTCGCGATTGCCGCACGATCGCGCTGGACGGAGGCTTTGTAGATCGCCGGATCGATCTTGGCCAAAATGTCTCCCTCTTTGACGTCGTCATTGAAGTCGGCGCCTAGTTCGATGATCGGTCCCGAAACAAAGGTCCCAATCTGAACACGCAACTTGGGCTCGACGCGTCCCGAGGCGCTGACCGTCGCCTGAATCGTCCCGCGTTGAATCTCATCCAGACGAAACACGGGTTGGCTACGGCGACGGAGTGTCCTCATGAGCGGAGCGCGCGTGGCGACCACGGCGCCGGCCAAAACGGCAAGGACAATCATCAATCGCAGGTAAAATCGCATGCGTGGCAGGCCCCGAAACAGTGGGCGGCAACTGAGGTCTAGGCTGCCGTGCGTCGACCATCACCTAGTGTACCAGTCCCCCTGAATCTGCACACGGCCCGGCGCATCCGGATCAGCCGAGAGAGGGCTGTCTATCGACCAGCTCGTCGCGGGCTAACAAACACCATTTTCCCGAGCAATCAGCCGGCCGGCGGCTCGGGGGGGGCAAACTTGATTTTGTCGATCAGTTTGATCACGTTGCCGTCCGCGTCGACATACCCGGAAACGGCCGTTACGGCATGAATCGTATTTGCATACCGCAATTGGTAGTCGCAGTCGATCTCGACTTCCGTGTCTCCAACACTGCCAGGCCCGGCATCATCCCCCAACAGACTCCGAATGTGGGCATGCAATCCCGCAAAGTCGGCGAAAACACGGTCGTTCAATTGAATACCGTCGGGACGCAGATTTCCGTTCTCGTCCGCGAGCAAACGCAGTTTCAGGGGCGGGAGGAGTGAGTCATCGGGAGTTCCAGCGTTCGGTGCAGCCAGCGGCATTTTGATGTTGAAGTCCCCTTCCTGCGCGACAATTTTGAACGTCATAATGAAAAACACAAGCAACTGAAACACGATGTCAATCATCGGTGTCATTTGCAGTTCGATCTTTTCTTCTTCGACATTTCGGTGGCGAAATTTCATCGTGTCCTCGCGCTAGGGTCTGCGCAGAAGCCTCCGTGCCTCCTTGCAACGTTTGAGATCGTCAGAGGGCATCAACCTCGCTAGTCAATTTCCTCTTCCGCGCACGGCGCAAACGTCTCAAATTTCGAATCCTGGCAAATCTGGATGACTTCCTGCACAACGCCGGTCGCGGCGTTCTCGTCGGCCCGAATGATCACCGTCGCGTCCGCCGGCGACTTGTCACGCAAACGCAGGAATTCACTTTCCCGCAACATATAGGGCTTTAATCCTGCCAGCGGTACCTCTTGCCCTCCCAAAATCACATTTCCCGCCTTCGTGAGTTGGATGAATATTGGATGTTCAAACGGTGCATCCGGCGGTTTGGCTAATTCACTGGTCGGCAACTGAATGCTGCTCGTTCTGGTCCGCTTCCGTGAAGTTGATCAGGACCATGAAGAAGGCGATCAACTGAAAAGTCATGTCGATCATCGGCGTCATATCGCCTTCGGCCGTGGCGGCAAATGCTTTTGGAATCGCATGGCAACTTCCTCTCCGGCGTAGCTCCGCGTAATTCGACTATGTCTTCTTGCTCTTCGAAACGGCTCATCAGGTTTTCGCTGAGAATCCCAACCTCGAGCACCAGCCGTGCGACGCGGTTACGCAGCAGGTTGTAGGCGGCGATAGCGGGAATGGCGATAAATAGGCCGATCAGAGTGGTGAACAATGCCGTGGAAATACCCTGGGCCAATTCCGCCGGCTTGGGGCGGTGGCCGTATTGGCAATGACCTGGAATGAGCTGATCATCCCGTGCACCGTGCCAAACAGGCCGATCATCGGACTGATGGTGCCGATCAGGGCCATGTAGCTGAGCCGATGCTCCAACTTCATGTTCTCTTCTTCGCCCACCTCCTGCATTGCCTCGATCGCTTGGGGATAGCCGTTGGACAATTTCGCCAACCCCGCCGAAAGAACTTGTCCCAGAAAGGATTCATCGTTCTTGGCCAGCTCGTAGGCCTCCTGGTATTGCCGCTCGTTCAAGTGCGCCTCAAATGCCTCTACAAGCGGCAGCGGGCAGACGTTGTCTCGCCGTGCCGTCAATAAATTCATGACGATCAACGCGACGAGGGTGAACGAGAGGAACAGGAAGATCAGCGAATAACCCCAACCTAGTGCGTCGAAAGCCCATTCCAGGTAGCTGGGCGGCTCCTGTGCCGCCGGTTCCTCTCCAGCGGCGGCCGCAGCCGGTGCAGGGGCCGCAACCTCCGGTTCCTGCCCGTACAGCCGCGCGGATGTCGCCCCGCCAATGGTCAGCAGTCCGGCAACGATCAGCACGGCCAGCCCAAGCCCTTGCAGGGTCAGGTAACGCGCGGTCACGTTTCGACGCATATTCATGTTCAGCTCCTGAGATCATGTCGGACAAGGTTGGGCATGGACCACAGACAGGCAGACCTCAATCCAGAGCGAATCCCTTAGTTCGGCGGTCTGAGTCGCGGGCATCTGCCTTTATTTTAGTCGGACCCCATCGCAGGGGTAAGCCAGACCTGGCACTCCGCCCGCGGCTTCGATGTGAAATTGTGTGGATTGCAACGTCCCCATCGTACTACGCCTCGCACAAATCCCGACCCGATCCAAATCAGCCGGCTCGCTTTGCCCACACGGTACCCGCGTATCGCGTCTGCAGTAATTGCCGCGCTTCCACAGCCCGCGCCGGTTGATCGACTTGAGGCCAGAGCTCTGTCAGGTAATAGAGAGCTTCGGCGTGTGCTTCTCGTTGGCCGTAAAACAACAGATCAACGTGTAAGTAGGCGAGCACCGCGTCCATGGGATGCTGCGACTGTCGGTAAGCGGATCCGAGCGCCAAATAGGCTTGGGCAAACAGAGGGTCGTCCGCCGGATCATTTTTCGCAATGACATCCTGCAGCGCGTGAATCGCTTCGGCGGATTGACCTCGCTCGGCTTGGCAAGCCGCCCTACCAATTCGCGCAAACGTCTGCTGCCGGACGACCGACGCCTCCGTGGCGTTAACTGCTAGAGCTTGCTCGTAGTGCGAGATCGCTTCGTCCCATTTCGCTTGTGTGCGCCACACATCCCCCAGCAAGATATTGCTCCTGAGTTTGTATTCCGGCCACGGGGCCTTGTCCAACTGCTGATAGTACCGGGCAGCGTTCGCGTAATCTCCCGAGGCCGTCGCCAGGTGTCCGAGGGTCTCGGCGATCTCGAAGAAATGGTACGTGGTCCGTTCGCGGCCCAAAAAGGCCATCATCGCCGCCTCGGCTTCCTTCGGGTCTCCGCCACCGACCAACGCAAGCTCGGCCTGTGCCAAGACGCGATAGAAACCAATTTCCTGACGTAACACGGTATCAGCAGAGCGAATGTCCAGGCCCTCCAAGTTCTCTAGCGCTTGTTCGAATTGACCCGCCTGAACGGCTGCTCGCGCCTGGCGAAGGCCAGCCGGTTCGTTGGCCAGGCTGATGCGTTGCACTTCGTTAACTGGCACCGTACGCTCCGACCCCGCGGATGTCACGGTAATCTCCGTTGGGCTCACGGCAGTAATCTTGCCCAACAACTTCGAGCCACGGCGGGCACTGCGATTGAGTGTAATCGTGTCCTGCGCGGCCAACTGCGAGGCGATCAGAAATGAGCAGAAGAGCCCCATCGTGCGGACCAGGGGAAGACATGGCGTCATGATGATAATCCCGTCGGACGTTTACCCAGTGATTGCTGAATCTGTTGCAGCAGCCGATGGTATTTTTCTCGGCTTTGTTCGCTACCCAATTGTGGATACAACCGCGCGGTCATCACAATATCTTGCTCGGCCTGTTTGAGCGCGTCGGTGCGTTCCGCCGCTGCCAGCTGTAGCGCGTATTGAAAACGGCACTCGGCCACTCCGTAGCGTGCCTCGTAGAACAAATCGCTCAGCGCTGGTTTACTGGCAATCAGCTTTGCGATCCGTCCGTAGCCCCAAATCGTATTGCGCTGGGTCTGCGAATCTGGGCGATCACCAACGATGGCGAGTTGATAGGCCTTGTGATTCCCCTGATCGCCCCATCGCTGCAGTGTTCGCGCTGCCTCCATTTGAACGTAAACTTGCGTCGGTTCGCGCTGCAGCACTGCGGCGAAACGGTTCATCGCTTCAGCGAACTCCTGCTGCTCTCGTAGAGCGATTGCCAAACGCGTCTCCAACAACAAGCGTTCCCGGGCCGTCATCGTGTATTCACCCGCATCGCTGTGTTTCAAGATGGATTCGTACGTCGCAACCGCTTTGGCATAGTACGACTTCGCCAATGCGGGATCGCCGGCCTTGATGGCTTCAACGGCATTACCCAAATTGACATACGACTCGGCGACCCAATTCAACACGCTCAGCTCGCGAGTGCTGTCTGCGGCGCGATCAAGCAGTTGTGAAAAGGCTGCGACGAGCGCTGCTTGGCGGCTAGCTGGCGCGGTTTCAATTTGCTGCTGCAGATTACGTGCTAAGAGGACATAGGTCGACGCGAGTTGACGCTGGCTGGCCGCATCGCCCGCTGCCGTGTCTTTGATCTGCTCCAGTGTCGTCAACGCCTTGTCAATCAACGTTGTTGCCGAGTCGCTGTCGGACAATGCGCCGAGATAAGCCATGATCGATATCATGTACACTCGCTGCCGTAGGTCGGCCGAACCCACCAGCGGACTGTTTTGATCAGCCAACGCCTTGGGGCCCAGTTGCTCGTTTTCCAGTACAGCAACCGCGTCGCTTGCCTGTCCTTGATTCAACAAATGCTGCGCTACGATCAAACTGGCGGTCAACGTGGACGCGGTGGGTGCCTGACCTGCCGACCGTTGCAAACCTTGTCGCATAAGGTCAATCGCCTGCTGTTGCCGCTGCGCGGGGAGCGTCACATCGCCGTCGTGCGAAATCCCCTGGTTGGCCAGTGTCCACAATGCCTGGCCCGTCGCGAGTTCGGCTGCGGCGCGGCGAGTCGAATCCTGCGACACTTGCGCTAAATTCTGCAACGCCGCATCGATGTTTCCCTGCTGGATGGCGATCGTGACGAGCGTGACCAGGGCGTCGTCTGCCTCCGGTTGCCCCTTCCATTGTCTGGCAATGCGCTGGGCCGTCTGAGTCATGCGTTCGTACAGGGACGATGCCCACGGAGCACTGCCATCACCGTAGAGCCGCACCAGCGAAGCGAGTGATACGGCCGCCGCCCGCCGGCCTTCTTCGCTGGCAGGAAACCGCGAAGCGAGAAAATCGGCCAATACCGCAGCGGAAGCGTAATCTTCCTGGTAATAGTAGACGGTACACAGGTAATAACGCGCTTGGTTGACCTGTTCAATCGGTGTCTCGTCCGTGACCAGCTCCTGAGCCTGACGCAACAGACGTAGGGCGTTGCTCTCCGCCTGATCTAGTTGCGTCTGCGTCTCGGCCAGACTTTGTTCAATTTCCTGACGATTTGCAGCGTCCTGCGCTGCGCCGCTGCCGATCCTGCAACAGAGTCAACGTTTGTGCGGCCACCTGTCTGCGTGACAGCGCATCGCGTGCCTCGGCCATCGCTTCGTCAAATGACTCCGCCGGTTTCGTCTGAGCCACCGTCTGGGTCACGTGCCCCAGTTTGGTCAGCAGCATTTGGGCGCGTGCCTGTCCGTCCCCGCGATACTTGGCAACTTCGATTGCCAAACGGCGTGCCTCACGGGTGAGTTCGCTCCGATCACGGCCTTCCGCGCCCGCCTGTACGAGCTGTTGATACGTTTCGGCCAGCAACAGCTTGACCATCAACCAGTCATCGTCACTGCGTTCAGTCGGCCGCTGTCGCTGTAGCCAGGCTTCGGCGCGCTGTCGGGCGGCTTCGTACTGGGCGACAGAGGGATCCAAACAGCACTCCATCGCGCCTGACAGCGCCTTTGTCTTGAGCGGACGCAGCACCGGCTCGTCGTCCGGCAGCGTCAACAGGTCCTCGTAGTAAGCCAGCGCCTCTGCGCGGGTCCTGCGCCAATTGTCGACATCGACCTAGAAACAGCCCGGCAGACAATCCTGCCACTCGACGCCGGTATTTTTCCGCGACTGACTTGAAGGCCACTTCAGCACGCTGCAACAGTGGCTCCCGTTCGTCGCAGCTGGCATCGTAGGTGAGGGCCTCTTCATAAAGAGCCATCGCCGCGACGAATTGGCACTGCACATACTCACTACGGAGAAGATCCCGCTCTTTGATCAGCGCGGCATCTTTCTCCGCCGACAGGGCCTTGGGAATCTGCTCGAGTCGCCCACGAAGTTTGGCTTTGTGTTGCTCAAATACCTCGGCCGATTGATAGAACTGCTCATGCGCTTCCGCGCGAAGCCCCTCAGCCTGCTCGGTTGTGACCGTAGGCTGGGTGGCCTGGGAAACCAACAACCGAGCGCGTTCCATGGCGATGTCGCCCAGTCGCCCTCGCGCCGAGAGCGCTAAGGGATGGTCCGCCTGCTCACGAACGAACTCCTCAAATTCGTGTTGAGCCCGATCAAGGTCGTCCTGTTTGCGACTGAGGATTCGCTGCTGCAGGGCCGCCTGAATGAGTACTTCGCCTTGCTGAAAGTCAATCGTGCGGCGGACATCCTCGTCCACCGTATCCAAGTGTTCAAGTCGATCGAGGTATTCCAGCGCCAAATCGTAGTATCCGCGGCTCTTTAATTCCCGGAGAAAATCCTCAGCAGGTTCAGCCGCCTGCAGCGGACAGCCCGCGGTCACCCCCACGGCCACTAGCGTCAGAACCCCGAGGCGGCTGGCATAGCACCGCGGCCCTCTCACCCTCGTTCGCAACGAACAGAGCCATCGAGCGGCTAGACAACGGTGACAAACAGTGAAAAGCGACATTGGGGCTCGTAAGGAGGAGGTTGGCCGCCGCGGACCACTCGTATGGCGTCAAATCACCAGCTTCTGGGGCGTCATGGGCACGCTACAGGGAACGTGGCCGTGCCCCATCCGCCGCAGGACTGAGGTCTCACGGCGCACGCGACTTGCACACAACGATGCACCGACCGACAGGTTCCGGGGCTGCCCGTCGTAAAGCTTCCTTATGCATTCCAACTTATTTGGTTTCGCGCCGTGAAGCAATTGTTTCGAGAGTTTGATTCGGTAGCTTTTGGCAATCGTGGCGGAATATGTCGGGTACATTCAACCGCCTTTACTTGTCGGGAGTGTCCTCTTCCCGCGTAACGAGCTCGAGGATGATGAGATCATGTCGCCTGCCGAACCCAGACGGGTGGGTGCCGCCGTCGACTGTGGTCTATATCCTCCCGACAATCCGCTCCAGCCGCCCACTCCGCATACTGCACGCTGACGCCGATCAAACTCCACGGCCCGCTCGTTGGTCCCGTCCTCCACCGATTGGTATGATTTTAACCAGGACACTCGGGCAGCGAAGTGGGGTACGACCGCGGCAGCAGAGGGGGAAATGGCGGGAAATGAGTAATAGGCGGTCGAGCAAGACGAGGCACGCACGTGTGGCGCCGCCTCCGAATTACCTTTCCCGACGCGTACAGCAGCGATTATTGACGCTGGTGGGAATGCTCCTGTTGGTCCTGGTGCTTATGAACTTTGCTCGTCGTCCGGACAACTGGACCTGGCTGTGGCGAATGGCTGGACAGCAGCCCCCGGCGCTGAGCGTCGATCCCCAAGCTGCCGATCACGTCCGGTCCCGTCTTGTCGCGACGGCAGATCGCTCGGGCTTAGCCCCGGGCATTGACGAGTCGAAGTTAGACGACATTCGGGACGATAGCTACTTCCGCCCCGCCGAGCAAACCGCTTGGTTCGAACTTTGGCGCACCCTGCGGGACGCGTCGGAAGACGAACTTCGGTCATCGAGTCTGGGTGAGGTCAGTTACCTACAGATTTACCGACAGACGAGTGCCTACCGAGGTCGACTGGTTGACTTGACGGGCATCATTCGCCGAGCGAATTGGGTCGACGCCCCGGAGAACGGACGAGGAATTCGTCGGTATCTCCAATGTTGGCTGTTTCCCCAAGTGGCGCCTTTCGAACCGATCGTGGTGTATGTGCTCGATCCGCCGACCACCTTGCCGCTGGGAATGACCGTGTCGGCCCCCGTGCGGCTCACCGGAATCGTGTACAAACGCTGGAGTTATCAATCCGCTGACGGCCTGGCAGTCGCACCGGTCATCCTGGCCAAAGTCGTAACTCGCATTGACACAGCCCCCGAGATTCCCGCATCGCCGGCGACCGTGCCGACTCCGTATCGAGCGTGGCTCGCAGTGGGCACGACCGCCCTCGTATCGCTTGCATTCGTCGCGCTGTTGTTTCGCTTGACCGCGCGACGTTTTCACCATCCTCGCCAAACTGAACCGCTACCGGAAATCATTGGTCCAGTAGGCGATCAGGTGGTCACGGCACCAGCCGAAGCCTCATCGATTTCCGGTCCTTCCAGCCGCCTGGCGGATGATCAATATCGCAGATCCGATCAAGCATAATCATGAAACACTTCCCTTGCTTCTCGGCCATTTTCTGGGTGCTACTCGGCAGCGCAGCACCGATGTGGTCTCAGCAACCAACCACGACGGGCGAGGGCCCGCTTGCCGACGACGGAGGTTTGCAGCAAGTTTTGCAGCTCTTTGAAATCGACGAAAGCGTGCTCCGATTCTTCGTCGATGGACGGGGACTAACGAACGACGAATTGGAACCGGTCTATCGTTTACTTTATGTGTTACCGCACATTGACGCCTTGCAACGGCATCGCTGGAGTATCATGCCTGATAGTTGGGCGCCACTGCAAACCGATCCGGCCGCTCATCGAGCCCATCTGTATCAACTGATGGGCCGCGTCGTCTCGATAACTCCGCACGACTTGCCCGCCGAAGCCGCTCGCCGCTTCGGCTACAATCGGTTCTATCTGGTCGATATCGCCACGACGCTCGAGGCACAGGTGGCGCAAGTCGCGGTGCGAGATATCCCCAGGCATTGGCCAGTCGATCCGCAAGGCCAACCGATGAGTTGTGACGCGTTGTTTTTGAAACGTGGCGAGGGCAACGATGGCGATGCGCCGTTGTTGTTCGTCAGTGACCACATTTCCTGGCACCCCCAACAATCCAATGCCGCGCCGACTATCGGGCCGGGTCAGGCGTTGTTGGGCATGAGTGGTATGGACGTGGGTCGTTTTCAGGATGTGGCGCAGCAGCAGCCGCTGGTGGCAGCGGACCGCGAGTGTTTCTATCAAATGTTGTGGGCCGTTCGACGCATGGATCCGCAAGCTATCGGCCATGCCGCTCGCGATTTGCAATTGCCAGTCATTCGAGTTCTCAAGAACCCGGAAGCGGAAGCGGGCAACGTTTACCGTCTACGAGGAACCGCGCGGGCGCTTTGCGCGTCCGTGTTGAAGATGCCGATATTCGACAACGGTTCGGCATTGACTACTATTACGAGCTGGATTTCTTCACACCCCTCGACCGCCCCTTGCAGTTGGTCGATCCCCGCGACCACCAGACGCGCGCCTACTCGAATTTTCCCGTCACCGTGTGCGTCACCGAATTGCCACGGGGAATGCCGCAAGGCGACGAAATCCGGCAGGCGATTGAAGTCGAGGGGTTCTTTATGAAACTATGGTCATATCGGAGCCCTTTTGTCAGCGGAGACGCCAGCGACGCGGACAGCCAGGCATGGCACCGTCAAGTCTGCCCCCTGTTGATCGCGCGTAGCGTGCGATTGGACCACACGAACGTGCCGGCGAACCCGTGGCCCGCGTGGACGATGGCCGCGATGGTCTTGGGAACCGCTGCTTTCGCGCTGCTGATTGGTGGCTGGTATGCGCGCGGCGATCGTCCCCTTCAACGGTGGCGACAAGCCCAGCGTGAACCGGTACAGATTGCCGTGCCAGATCCACTCGATAGGCCCTCCGCGGACGACGGACCGACGAATGGATAGGGTAGAAGGAGCGTGCCGTTGCTACTTCGCACGAGACATACTTCGGCTCCGCATCAGCAATTCGACACCCAAACGGCTATAGGTTGGGATTCACCTGTTTCCACTGGTTCAGCGGTGGCAACACGCCCATCTGGACAACCTCGTCACGCAGCTTGACTAGGTGACCGTAGGACTCCCGCAATGCTGCCAGCTCCTTGTCGGTGCCTGACGGAATTCGGTAATGCACACCGTCAGCCCTCAGCTCGGTCTCCATGGCCATCATGATCTGCGAGAATTCACCCTGGTTCACGTACGTTCCCACTGGCCAGGGATAGGGCTCGCCCGTCATGACACTGTGCACCATGACCAGCGACTGATGTGCGGGACTTTGAAACGAGCTGCGCCGCGCAACTGAATAATGCGTTTGCCTCCCTGACATACTCGCTGTTTGATGTCCGCCCATTGAGCGTCGGTTAACGCATCGGTGCCAATTAGGTCGGTAAGCAGTTTACCGTCGATTTTGGCGGTGCTGGCAAAGACGGCCATCTGCTCGCCGTGTCCACCAAAGGTTCGACAACCGGTCACTGCGTCCTGCGGAACGCCAAAATGTTGGCTCAACGCCGTCTGCAAGCGAGTGCTGTCCAGCGCAGCCAACGTGGCCACTCGGCCAGCAGGCAAACCGGAGTGGACTAGCGTCGTGAGTCCTGTGATGTCGGCCGGATTGAAGATCACGACCACCAACTTGACGTCGGGACAATCGAGCGCGGATGTCATGGCCCAACTGCGCGGCGATGGCGGCGTTACCTTTGAGCAAGTCTTCTCGAGTCATGCCTTCTTTGCGAGGGGCACCGCCGGAGGACACGATATAGTCTGCACCGCTGAGCGCTTCTTTGATATCCGTCGTCCAAGTGACGCGAGCCCCGGAAACGCACAGTGGTAGATCTCCTCCGCCGCGCCCTCCATCCCCGCTGCAAAGGGGTCGTACCCGCAGACGTTGGGAGTCAACTGCATCGTCAGCGCGGCCTGCATCATGTTGGATCCAATTGCGCCGGCCGCCCCCAGGATCACCAGTTTGTCTTGCGTCAAATAGCCCATTTGCTTGCCCTTCCTGAATTGCCGTCCTGGGCCTACGCCGCGTAGGCCGAGCCATCGAGTCGATCAATCCGATCGCCGTCGATCGGTCGAGCTCGTCACCTTGTGCCATCCCCAGATACTTCCCGGCCAGGACCAGTGCGTCCTGGGGCGATCAACAACGTCGGTCGATGATAGCGATTTGCGTGCCAACTCGATAGTCGGGGGTGGCCACCGACGGCAGTCCGACCTGGCCCCGCTGCCAAGGTTGCCGGGTGCACGTCAGCAATTGTAGTCAGGCGGCGGTGGCGTCGGAGGATCGGCGGTGATGCTGGCATCCTTGGCGGGTGGCGAGGTATTGGGTTAAACGCGGAGTGTCGCAGAGGGCGGCAGCGCGGACCTGGAGGATGGCCTCGGCTCCGTCGGGATGGTTCCAGAACATCTCGCTCCCTTTGACTCGCCAGTTGATTTCTTTGATCAGGGATTCGGCGAGCGCACTGGTGACTGGCAAGCCCTGGCGGCGGTACTCCGGGTAGTTCATGCGTGTTTGGTTATTGCGGAGGTAGCGGCGCGCGTGGGCCACGCGATGGCGAGGATCCTCTTCAGGAAGGTCCTCGTGCCAACCATTGGCTTCCAGCCAGGTGTCGAACTCGGTGATGACTTGCGCCACGTGGCCTTGCCAACAGGATTCGGCTAATCGCAGATACTGCTGCCAGCCGAGCGTCGCTTCGGCAGCCATGGCCATCCCGGCTGGATACAAGTATTCCAGCACATGCACAAAGTCCAAGATGGGAACATAATCGCGAAAGTGCTGCTGTTGAATCGACCAATTGTAAGCCAGCCCGTCGCCAAGATAGGCCTTGCGCTGGGCCTGATCAAAACCGCGGTGCAAGGCTTCGCGACGAATCTGCAGACCGAATTCATCTGAACAGACCAAGCTGGAGAGACACATGCGCACCAGTCGTTTCGGCCGGTAGTCTTCGATCTCCGTTGGATCCCGAGCAGAAATCGCCTCGACCTCGTCTGGAGCTGCAATGCCAGCAATTTGCGCCACATGTTGTGCATCTTGAAAGGCACGAGGGAGCGCGGGATGAGGATCCCTGGAATGGCAGGAACTTGCCATCCGCACCAAGCACGCGTTCTTGCTTTCCCGCCACACGGCGTCGTGAACACCCGGACCACATCCGGATTGGCGAACTCGAATGCGCCCCCCGTCGACTTGAATCACCGCCAGTTGCGGAGGCTCGGCAGGTGGCTTCTCCCCAGGCCAATTCTGCTCGCGTTGGGTGGCCAGTTCCTGACCCACTTCGTGAGCCACACGTTCGATGGTTTTTGCAGATACTCGGCAGTCAGCAACTTCTCGCAAGACCACAGCCGCACGCTTGAACGACCTGGCTTCGGCGGCTGCAAACACAATCCGCTTACAGAGCTGAGGCGTCAGCTGGCGGCTATCGAAACCCAGCTCAGTCCGCTGAGGGAAAAAAAGACCGACGACAATGCCGGCATTCTCCGAATGCTTCATCCAGCTGAAGAGGACCATCGATCCCCTTCACGGTGGCCGGCCCGTCTTGAGGCGACAGCTCCTTCCGCACGTCGGACACGGGGCTTCGTCCTGGGCGCTGCTTAGCCACTTCATGCGCCGACTGCTCCTGAACCTGTCGGCTCAACAACTGCCCCAACTGGTGGGCCGCCTCCTCAATGCTGCTGAAGTGAGGCGTGCTATCAAACGTCCCCGTTTCGCGAAACTCCTCCAGCTGAAGCTCCGCCAGCTCACTCAGCAATTTCTGCCTTCTTCGTTCTCGCACATTCTGTTTGGCGTCCATGCCAATCACCTCCCAGACAGCTCATCCCTTACCCAAACACCGAACGCTTCAGCAGTTTAACAAACAAACGCCAAATCCTGCCATTGACATCTCTACGTTTCAAACAGCACCTGCAAAAGCTGACGTGCACCCGGTGCTGCCAGCACGCGCAGAATCCGCCTTGCTCCCAATACACAGCTCGAGTATGGTTCGCGCCCTGAATTGTCGTCGGCCCCACGTCTGTCGACGCCACCCATGCAAGGCTGCGGGAGTGGCGATTTGACGGAAAGGAATCCATGCTATGCGGAGTGATCGCTGTAAAAGTCGGTGCCTACGTCTCGGTTCAGCCGGGCAATTGATTCCCTGGGCGGTACTGGCCCTGGCCGCGGCGGGCGGCTGCGTTGGCACCTTGGCCAATCTGATGAACGTCGCACAAGGCAATGTCGTCCCGGCCAATTACACCGGCCTGAAGGGCAAACGCGTAGCCGTCATCTGCGTTTCTAACTCCGAAGCCTTCGGGCCGTCCTTCGCGTCGATCGCGCTGGCCGGACAAGTCGGTAAGCTACTCAAGTCGAACGTCTCGGACGTAACCATCGTGGACCCACAAAAGATTGCCGATTGGATTGACCGCCATGATTGGGACTATTTGGACTATAAAGAGGTCGGGCGTGGTGTCGACGCCGAAATGGTCGTCGCGATCGACCTCGACACCTTCAGCCTGCATGAGGGAAAAACGCTGTACAAAGGTCGTGCCGACCTCGAGGTCGTGGTGTACGACATGAAGCAGGCCGGCAAAGAAGTCTTTTCGTACACGCCCACGCAGATTCAGTTTCCGGAAAACACGGGAGCTCACACGACCGATATGTCGGAAGAGACCTTCCGCCGACAGTTTCTGAGTGTCATCGCCAGCCGAATCGCCGGCAATTCTATCCCTACGACGTCAAAGAAGACTTCGCTCGCGATACATCCGTGATCCACACGTCGTAGTTGCGCCCGGACGTCCTCGAACACTACAGCTTGGGCGGAGGACGCCGTTTGGGCGGGGGTTGGATCACGCGCCCGCTCGTCCCTGGGCAAGTTGTCTACCTCTTTGTTGTTCGCAGCGATACGCTCGGCGGGCGGGTCGATCGGAGTAAACGTTTCTTTCCATCGCCAGCCGAGCGGTTGATCGAGTTCTCGTTTTGCCAACAGCGCCCACGGCGTCCCTTCATGGTCCCGAATGACACGCGACAGGTAATCCTGTGCGTCGCTCGCGTCGCGTTGCAGACGGCTTGTTCCCGACGCATCATCGACTGACGTCAATAACCACGTGTTATGTTTCGGGTCCTCAAATTGGAGCCCTCGTTTGGCCTGCGCAACATCAAGTTGTAACCTTCAGCGCGTACCTTATTTGCCAACACTCGCCCCATGGCCAAATCAAAACCTGCCTGCCAACGGGCCACGATTTCTCGTGGTCGATCCTCTTCGCCGGCTCTTAGGATTTCGCATAATTGCCGCAGAGTCGGCTCAATCCGCGCAGCGTCCTTTTGGGCATCCGTTAAATCGTTTGCCAGCTGGGCTTCGCTCAAGACCACGAATCGCCGTCGTGGTGATTCCAGCGGCTGCAACCACGACATCTCGGCTGCTTGAACCAGCGCCGAACGCAGGCGACTGGCCAGGACATTTCGACGGTATTGCTGCGCGGACACGTATTCCGGCTGATAGCGACGCATCCGCACCGGATCAAAAAACGCCGAAAAATATGCCGAATACCTCGCCGTTTCTGCTCGGCTCACTCGCCGATTAACGCGCCGATTGGGATGAACGGTAAAGTAAATGCCTCCCGTCTCATAACACAAGCGTGTGAGCGCAAAAGGGCCGAATCCGGAATCGATCGGTGATTGGTCCTCGCGGAAGTCGCTCAAGGCAATCCGAATTCGTTCGGGGAGCAAGCTTTCCGGCCCCTGATCAACGCGTCCCCATTGTGGCGTTTGATCAAAGGAAGGATCAGGATCGACCCATTTGACCAGCGTTTCACGGCGCCCGAAGGGAGCCGGCACACCCACGACGTAGACAGGGATAGCCAATCGACGGCAAAGATCAACCGTCGGATCGAGCCTCTCCTGATCGTCACCGGCCTCATCGGTGAAGGCCACAAACATCACGTTGCGATCCAGCGCGGTACGGTACTTCTTGTAACGCATTGCCGCGGCATTGATGGCCGTGAAGACCCGTTCGATCCCGCTATCGTCTTGCGTAATCGAGTCCACGGCCCGCCGAATTGACGGTACGTCGTCCGTGGGTTGGTCGATCAAAAACTGCGTGTCCGCTCCGAATGCGACGACAGACGTTAAAAGGGGCTTGTCCTGATGCCGCGCAAAGTGCCGATCTCCGCGGGTCTGCACAACGCCCAATTCTTCGTAAATTCGATTGAAGTGCCGGTTCACCTCAGTGCGCTGTGTTTGCAGACTACCGGAGCGGTCGAAAAACCAGACAACCAAAGTCATGCGTTCTTCCAGCGACAACAGAATCTCTTGCGTGATTCGATCAATAGCCCCTTCCGCCCCCATCACACCGACACCGGCTGCGCCCTTGACGGCGTGATTTAAATCGGCTTCCGGCCCGCTGGTTGCTTCGACGAACTGGCGCGCCTCGATCTGGCCTATGTCCTGAACATCCAGCTCCAATGTGGGCACCGCAATATCATCAGATACAATGGGTTGTCCCGCCACGTCGTCGTCCAAACCTCCCATCGCACTGGCACCGATCTCTTCGCGCGGCGTCGGGTCAAAATGAAACGCTTCGGGAATCAATTCCTTAATCTGTAGATCCTCAGGCGGCACCGACGTGAGGATTAGCGCGGGTACGACGTGGGTCGACCGAATCGTAAGCAGACTGATCGCGATCAGAAACAAGAAGTGGAGGCTGAGACTGATCAGCCACGCAGACGTGTCTCCGGCGGAAGCGCGGAGGCGCTCGGTCAGGTCGACGGTCAGTCGCGGGCCATCAGGCATGACGTTTCAATCGTTTAACTTCAAAATTCCGAGACGATCGGTCCTAGCGCCGGTAAGGCCGACCTGCGTTCGCGCGGCGGCGCACGGGGCCCGCGTTGGGGACGGACAACGCGATTGATACCCCGTCTCTATTCTTTGTTGATCGAGGGAACTCGAGCAAGCGGAATGTCATCGAAAGCATACCCGCACGCATCGTCCCTCTTCAAAAACGTCAGACGGCGGGAAATGTACTCCTGATCTGAATCGCAACACACGCACTGGGGGGAACCGCAAGAGGGGCCCGATGATTGCAATGTCCACCACACCGGTGGTTCGTTGACCGGGCGCGTCGCCGCATTTACGATGAACAGAGGAGAAACCTCTTGTTGCGAACGGCGGCGCGATCAGAGGGGCCGTCCACCCGTGCTGATCCATGCCGTCTCCGCCCGAGCTCTATGACGAGAAACTTTTCGGCCACCGCCGCGCGCGTATCCCGCTGGCTCATCGCGCAACCATTTCACGGAAGCCTTTTGCTAGCCTTATGTTGCGCATGGAACGCCTGTTCACTGTCGGCCCCGTTGTGGGGACAGCAACCCCGGCCCGCCGCCCCGGCGACTACCAAACGGCGCAGTGGCGGAACCGATCGACACCACGCCCCAAGAGCTGGAACTGATCACCAAAGACCAAGTCGTCCTCCATGCCACATTTTATCCAGGCTCGCGAGGTAAGCAGTCGGTACCCTTAATCTTGCTCCATGGTTGGGACGGTCCTCTGGGTCCCGGTTCCGGACAGGACCTGTCGCCGTTGGCCCTCACCTTACAAAAAGCGGGGCATGCGGTTGTGGTTCCCGACCTACGGGGGCACGGCCGCAGCACGACGCGACGCGTGGGCAAGCAGGCGACGGAAGTCATCGATCGCGACCAATTGCGGCCAGCAGATATTCAGGCGATGATTTTGGATGTGGAAGCCGTCCGGTCGTTCCTGGTCGATCAGAACAACGCCGGAAATCTGAACCTGGAAATGCTCTGTATCATCGGCTTTGAAATGGGTTCGGTTGTCGCGCTCAATTGGATTCATTACGACTGGAGCGTACCGTCTTGGCCCACGCTCAAACAAGGCCAGGACGTGAAGGCCTTTGTCCTCGTTTCTCCCGAACAGACGTTCAAAGGTGCCACAGCGCGGCTGGCCCTGGGAAACCCGATCGTGCGAGGAGACTTGTCGGCCATGTTGATTTACGGCAAAGACGACCCCGAGAGCTCCAAGGCCGAGCGTTTGTATACGACGTTGAAACGTTCTCATCGCCCACTGCCGGACGACCCCACTGAGGCGGCGAAGTTACAGGATTTGTTCCTCGTGGAATTGGACACGAGTTTGCGAGGGACAAAACTGTTGACGACGCAGACGCTGCACTTGACCGACAGCATCCTGCAGTTCATCCAACGTCGACTCGTCGACCGGGAAGAGTCCTATCCGTGGCGAGACCGGTCCCGCCCTTGATTCCACTGGCGTGCCCCGGCCGCCGATTCGGCAAAATAACGTCACGGCCTGGGAATGCGAATCTTGATACCCAGAGGCAGAAGATCCGGGCGAACCAAAACGTCTCGATTAATTTCCCAGATCTCCTGATGTCGCGACGCGTCGCCCAAGTACGCGCTCTGCCAGTCGCGGCAACGTGTCCCCATCGACGATCCGATGCATGAGCAGCGGTGGAACTTCCTGCCGAGGAGAGTATTCGCGGGCAGGTGTATGGGCAAGGCGCGCGGGTCCGGCCGCTGTCACCGTATCAGTGGGGCGGGACGCCGGCGGCGTCGCAGGAACATTATCGAAACCCGGCGGTACGACGAGCGTCGGCGCGGTACTGTCACGTCACGATTCGTTGTGGATGTGGCGACAGGGACATCTGGCGCGGGCAAGGGCAGGGGAGAGCGCGCGGCCGACTCGCTATCTTTCACCTCGGTATCTTGCGGCGGTGGCACATCGATCATCGTAGCATTCCGATAATCGGACGACGATAGCTCGGAGGCGGATTGCCGCAATTGCAGATGATCGCGGATCGGTACCGTCGCCTCATTTAGCTCAGCGTGGCGCCGGTGATACGAGTGCACGTAGAGCAGCATCAGCGCAAAGACGACAACTAGCACAGCGGGCAGACGAAGCGGATTAACCATCGATCTCGATGTGTTCTGCAAACGAGCCCCTCGATGCCGTCCCTGACTTCAGCGTTCTGCTCCTCAGAAACGCACACAGAGTTGGCATCGACGGCGACGGCTGTTCGACTCCAGTGCAACGCGATAAAATTCGGTCCCGCGCCAGAAGAAACGGGGCGATCGTGGCAGACAGGTAAACGCGCCGAATCGCCGCGAGTTTACCAATGGCACACTCCGCGCATACTTGGTCCCTCGGGGAGCAAGTGACATACAAAGCACCTTCTCCGTCCAGGAGAAAGCCGCCGCAGGCCGGTTAAGGACTCGGCCAGGCAGCACTTGGCGAGAACACCTACCGGCAGTGCGTCAACTATTTCACCGCGTCGGACGCGCCTGTTGCAACCCGGGCCGGCTGCACAGAACTCGTCTGATCACGCCGAGACATCCAAAGTAGCAAAGGCGAGGCCACAAAGATCGAACTGTAAGTACCAACGATGATACCCACCATCAAAGCAAAGGCGAAGGCATGGATACCCTGGCCACCAATGAAGTACAGGATCACGACGGCCAATAACGTTGTCAACGACGTCAAGACGGTTCGGCTCAACGTTTGATTGATGCTGGCATTGATGATCTCCGACGACAGATGGGGACTCTTCCCCTTAACTTCACGAATGCGGTCGAACACCACGATGGTGTCATTCAATGAATAACCGATGATCGTCAACAACGCGGCGACAACCGGAAGACTGATCTTGAATTCATCAACCATCATGAAGCCGAAGTAATCTTTGAGCCAATAGCTTGCCGCTAGTGCACCGATGGTGATCACGACATCGTGGACCAGGGCCGCGACGGCTGCAAAACCGTAGGTGACATGCTGAAAACGAATCCAAATGTAGCCGATAATTCCCAGCAAACTACCCAAGATGGCGGCGACGGCCAGTCGAGTTTTGTCGCCGGCCACGGCACTACCGATCTGGTTGGCCGACAGCCACACCGGGGTGCTGTCAAGTTCCGTCCGTAGCGAACTTAGAATCTGTTCCGCCTGGTTCGGCGTACTCGACAATTGAACTCGCCACGTCTTATGGCCTTTGCTACTGCCTTCGGTCCAGTTGGACTCGTCGCTAACGAGGCGCACGTCGGGCTCCACCATCCCCAGCGCCCGGGCCGACTCCTTGATCATATCCTCCAGCGTCTCCGGATTGATCTTTTCGTCAAACTGCAAACGCGACTCACTTCGCAATGAACTTGAGTCACTTACAACGGTCGGGGCCTGAGCGGTATTCGCCGGCGCTGTGTCGGCACCCAAATCCGCCTGAGCCAATAAGGTGTCACCCGCATAGGCCAACAACTCCTCACCCCGGGAACCCGTCAGTGCTTGGCCATCGACCTTCGACGGCACAGCGGAACCTTGACTGTCTGCCGGCGCTGTCGTCGGATCCGGTGTGGGCGGTGTGTCACTTGGTAGCATATCGCCATCCGTACCTCCCTGAATTTCCGGCAATGCGGGGGCAGCGGGCTCGGCGTCTCCCTGTGGAGTCGTCGGCGCCGTGTACTTAAGTGACCGGGACTTCAGCAAGGATTCTCCCTGATCGTCGCGGAACGCCTCGATCAACGCCTGCTGGATATTGCCGATCGCTGATCCAACCTGTTCGGACGTTGCGGTCTTGGCGTCCAGTGATGGCAGTGAGGTATCAATCCGGTAAATGACGCTCGATCCTAACTGTTCGGACTTCACCTCAGTCACAGAGACGTCCTCTGCGATACCTTTTGTGCGAAGGCTGTCAGCGCGGCGACGTACCTCGGCGAGTGCCATGGGTTCTTTGAGCAACAATTGGACCGACGTGCCGCCGGAAAAATCAATGTCAAAGATCTTGTTGCCACGCATCGCTACCGCCGCGATCGCCATAACGATGAGCGCTCCGGATATCAATGCCGCGATTTTCCGCTTCTTGAACAAGTCCCATTGCGTGTCAGGCAGTTGCATCATGGACAACCGCTTCAGTCGTCCCATTTTTTCTGCGATATCGAACACGACACGCGAGCAGAAAATGCCCGTAAACAGCGTCATCAGAATGCCCAGAATCAAGGCGACGGCGAAGGCTCGCAGTTGCTCGGTTCCGATCAAATACAACACCAATGCGGTGATCAGGGTCGTGACATTCGCATCGACGATCGTGCGAGTGGCACGCTGGAAACCATTCCGAATCGCCATCCGCAACGCGGCTCCCGCGCGCATTTCTTCGCGAATGCGTTCAAAGATCAGCACATTTGCATCGACCGACATACCCACCGTCAATACGAGCGCGGCCATGCCGGGTAGGGAGAATGCCGCTCCCACAAAAATCATCAACGCCAAAATCAAGGTGAGATTAAAAAGTAGAGCCAGGCAGGAAACGAGTCCAGCGAAGCGATAGTAGATAAGCATGAAGACGAGTACGGCGACCAACGAGACGACAATCGCGATGCGACCTTGGCGAATCGTGTCGCTACCTAGCAAGGGACTAATTTCGTTCTGACTGATCGGCTCCTGTTGCAACACCGCCGGCAAACGTCCGGCGGCAAGACGTTCACCAGCAGGTCGACTTCCGCGTCCGTGAAGTTCCCTTCGATGACACCACTGCTGGTGATCGTGGAATTAATGCGGGGAGCCGAAATCAATTGGCCATCCATCACAATCCCCAGCAAGGAATAGTGCCCCGATGTGGTATCGGGCAGGTTGCTGGCTGTCAGGCCTCCCATCAGCCGAGCCCCGGTCACGGTGGTGTCAAAAAACACCGCCGGCGAAACGCCCTGATAGCCTTTACGGACGGATGCGAGATGACTTCCCTGCAGATTAAAGTTGGGGTCGACAACCATCAGCACTTCTTTGCGGTTACGCACGATCCGCGACTTGGCTTGCGGCGGATCGACTCGATACGGCGATTCACCCGGCTTCGCCTGAGGATTCAAACTTAGCTTGACCCATTGCCCGACGACATTGCCAGCCGCATCCGTGATTTCATACTGCCCCGCCTGCTCGGGCTCGTCCGCCAACGCCCAAATGTGGCTGTGATCGCGCCGATTGGCGACGATCTGAAATTTGAGAAAACCACCGGTCGTGATCAACTTCTTGATTTCGTCAACTTCCGGTCCCGAAACGTCCGGAATGATGATCTCAACCTGCTTGTCGCCGTACGGTCGGACGACAATTTCCTGGACGCCGCCGGGATTGATCCGACGACTGAGTGCCTGTACCAGTCCAGGCATATCAACCTTGCCCAAGTCGACATTACTGACGGCCGGCTGATCGCCTTGGACGTTTTGACGGCGGCGCGCCGTTTGGCGCGTAAGTGCGTCGTCTACTTCGTAAATCAGAATCACGCCACCTTTCAGATCGATCCCCTGCTTGGGCGGCCAATTGGTGACCAGGATCCAGACGGCCAGGCCAATCACGGCCACGATCAAGCTCACCTTCCATCCCGTGTCGGGCATACGCAGCGTTTTGGTGACGTAGTTGCCGGCCAGATAGGCGGCGATCATGATCCCCGCAAAGATGCCCAGCGGTACGATATACGGAGCCATTGTTCTTTGTCCTAACAGCAACAAAAGGGATTCATTAATTGGTGGAAGGAACGCGCCGGACGGGGACGAGTTCCTGAGGGAAGCGCGACAATCCCTGCGCTAGTCCCCCTTCGAATCGGCCCCCCCGTCGGCCGAGATCACCCGGGAAATCGAACTCCGCAGAACGCGAATCCGCGTGTTGGTATTCTCGTCAATCTTTAGCGTCACGTCCTCGGCATCGGAACCCGCCTGCACCACCGTGCCGAAAATTCCTCCGATGGTCACGATACGATCGTTCTTCTTGAGATTCTTGAGCATGGAGTCCAATTCCGCGCGCTTCCGCCGCTCGGGACGTACCAGCATCATGTAGAACAGGATGCCGATCATAATCCAGGGCAACAAGGGCAAGAACGAATTGAGGCCGCCGCCGGCGCCCCCGTTGCCCGGAGCAGCCGCCGGACCCTCTTGTTGTGCCAATAAACAAAACGACAGCCAGAATGTGCTCATCTGCGCCAAACCCACCGAGATCGTGCGGACAAATTTGAATTACGGTCCGAGGTGGTTAATCGTGAGCCGCCTATCCCTTGCCACCTGTGGCCCAAGCGGGGCGCAGGTTGCCCATTTTAAGAGGCACCACCTCGTAACAGAAACAGCCCGACATGCGCGCACATCGGGCCGGCTTCCTTTCATCGAGGGATCTATGTTAAGCCCTTGCGTAGCAACGAGCAAGACTCAATTGGCGCTCCCCGAGCGGGGATCGGCAAGTGGCAGCCCCCAGCCGAGCATCCGCTCACGATAGAAGGCCCCGAACTGATCGTTTTCGATTGCCTGTCGGGCGCGGGATAAAAGCCGCTGATAATAGGTCAGATTGTGTAGCGACAACAGGATGGGGCCGAGCATTTCACGCGCCTGAAACAAATGTCGCAGGTAGGCACGGCTGCGGCGGCAGGCGGCACAGGGACAATCGTCTTCTAGCGGTCGTTCATCGGTCTGGTGGCACAGATTCCTCAACCGCAACACCCCCTGATCCGTGAACGCCAAGGCATTCCGCCCGTTGCGCGTGGGCATGACGCAGTCGAATAGGTCGATCCCCCGCCGGATCGATTCCAACAGATCGACGGGACGACCGACCCCCATCAAGTAGCGCGGCCTTTTATCCGGCAAACAGGGGCATGTCGCCTCCACGATGCGATACATGTCCGCCGGCGCTTCGCCCACACTCAGGCCGCCTACAGCGTAGCCGTCAAAGTCCAATTGAATGAGAGCTTCGGCACAGCCTTGCCGCAAGTCGGTCGAAAGACCACCTTGGACGATGCCGAATTGCGCCTGCGTGGATACGGTTACGGCGCGGCACCGTTCGGCCCAGCGGACCGTCCGCCAGCAGGCCTCCTCGACCGCTTCGGGACCGTTGGGCAAGGCCACCACATGGTCCAGCACCATAGCCACGTCGCTTCCCAGTAATTGCTGGACCCGCATCGCTTCTTCCGGCGACAGCTCCATCAGACTGCCGTCGATGTGCGAGCGAAAGATGGCCGATTGCTCCGATATCTTTGTGCGGTCGGCCAAGGAAAACATCTGAAAGCCGCCGCTGTCGGTCAGGATGGGGCCCTCCCAGCCCACGAATGCATGCAGCCCACCCAGGCGCTGTACCAGTTCCGCGCCCGGGCGCAAGGCCAGATGATACGTGTTACAGAGGATCATCTGGGCGCCGGTGGCGCAGACCTGCTGTACCTCCAGCCCCTTGATCGTACCCTGGGTGCCGACCGGCATAAACGCCGGCGTCTCCACTCGACCATGCGGTGTCGTGAACGTTCCACGACGCGCCGCGGATAGGGCATCGGTATGGCCTAAGCTGAAGGCAAAACCACTGGTGGGAAGTTCTTGCAGCACGACCAAATCCAGCCGCTTCGTCCGCGGACAGGGCTCCGGCCGCGTTCACCCCAGATGCCCGCCCCAGATGCCCGGTGCCCCAGATGCCCGGTGCCCCAGTTTTTTGGCTCCGTCTGAAAACGGACGCTCAGTCCCCACGCAATTTCAGTCCGTGTTGTTCCAGCTTTTCACGCACTTCGTTCAGACTGGTCACACCAAAGTTCTTACACTCCAGCAAATCGTCGCCCGTCTTCCGAATCAACTCGCCAATCGAGCTGATCCCCAGGCGAACCATGCACTTGCGGGCTCGCACCGATAGATTCAAATCCGAGATCGGGCGTTCCAGCAAAGCCTGTTCGTCCGGCGACATGTGCTCGTAGTCGAGCGACGGTTCCGGCTCTGATTTTTCATGCGAGAACTGTCCCAGCTCCAACCCCTTGGAACGCAACATTTCACGGATCTCAATCAGCGACGTCTCACCGAAATTCTTGCTCGATAACAGCTCCTGTTCGGTGCAGCGCGTCAGATCCCCCAGCGTGGCGATACCCATCTTTTGTAGGCAGTTCCGGCTGCGAACCGACAATTCGAAGTCGGAAACCGGAATCCCCAACACCTGCGACAGGCGATCGCGCTTCTTCTGAGCCTCTTCGTCGTAATACATGTCACCGGAAGCTTGCGCATCGAGCAGGAACAGTCGCGCTCGGCGGTGATCCGGAAACGAGTCCAGGACACGCTGGTAACACTTCTGCGCTCGGTCAAATTCGTCACGGTCCTCGTACAGCAGGCCCAGATTGACCAACGATCCCACGTGCCCTGGATAGCGTGCCGCGGCGCGCTGATACAAATCCAGCGCCGCGTCATCATTCCCACGGCGATCGTTTTCGAGCGCCAGGCCGAACAAGGCGCCCGGATGATTCGGATCGACTTCCACAGCCCGTTCGTAGAGCGCACATACCTCTTCGGGCTTGCCACCCAGAGCCGCCACCGTGGCCCCACGCTGGTACAGATACTCAGCGGTTTGCTCTACTGCCCCGGATAAATTGTCCAAGGCGGTTAGGGCTGCGTCCAGCTCACCCGCCAACCGCTTTGATCCGGCAATCGCCAATTCACAAAGACCGGCGTCGTAACCGGCTCGCTTGGCCGATTCGAAGCTGGTGATCGACGCCGGAAAGTTGGCCAGACTCTGATGGGCCAAGCCCATGTAGAAATGGGCCAAAGCTCCCCCGTCGCCATGCGAAAGACTTTCAATCGCTGCCTTATAGCGTCCCAACAAATATTGGCACACGCCCAACCGCACGGATGAGGCCGGCGTGTGGTCTTCACGGTCGTCGAGTTCCATGACCGCGTCCCTCAAGACCACCAGGCGCGGCGGATCTTGGCTGATTGTTTGCACAATCTGACTGACTTCGTTGGGCCCAAATGAGCCATCGGACAGCACCACGTCGCGAACGTCAAAATCCAGTAACTGAGCCATCGTGTTACCTACCTGCCCTCCACCAAACCCCGAGAAGATAGTCCGTACGGACGCCATGCGAATGGAAAAAGAAGAGCCAGCGAAGGGAGTCGAACCCTTAACCCCCGCATTACGAATGCGGTGCTCTGCCGATTGAAGCTACGCTGGCGAAACGCTCAAAATAATACGGAGGCTGGCTTTGGGTCAACTCCGCCTTCCAAGCAAACCCTGCCGATATGTCAGCCAGCGGGGTCTTCCACCCGCCATTAGAACGTTTTGGATGCTCATCGAAAAGGGCCTGGCAACGATCAGGCCCACGTGACGTCGCGTCAAGCTCGCCTGGGTCACGACCACGCCTCCTGCCTGCGGGGGCCGTGGGATCTGGGAAAGCGAACGCTTGGCGAGGGCAGGTAAAGGCAAAGCGAGGGCAGGTAAAGGCAAAGGAAGTGTAGCAACAAACGCGACGCATCCAAGAAAACGACAGTGATTCACTTGCAATCTGCCAACGCGTGGTTATGATGAGGCACAGTTACGTCGGCGAGATCCTAAAAACCGGAAGAATTCTGCTTGCAATGTAGGTGGGGTTGGGTTTTAATAAGGATCAAGCGGAGACCTCGATCGAGGTCTCAACATGGCATTTCTCCGGATGGAGGGTCTACTGCACAAACTGTCTTGAGTCGCACTAACGGTGTTGACCGTCGCGAATCGAGTACCAGGACGTGCAGTCGAGAGCTTCCATAGCGGGGGCTTTTCACTTCTCGGGCCCTCGGATTCCTCGATCGTATGGGTGTAGGCCTTTCGCACCCGGTCTCTACGTTCGTGCTCCTTACAGGCACTCGTTGACGCGTGCCTACATCAGGTGGCTCTTGCTTTCCAGCAGTCCTTTGCTTGCTTTCAGGCATTTCCTCGCCTCCTGATTGCGCGTGCGCGTTTGGCACTCCAGGCCCTCGTGGCCGATTAGAAACAGTCGACAACTTTGGATACTTCGTGCGCTGACTCACGGGAGCTGTAAACTATGAAAAGATGTTTTTTCGCCTGGCTGGTAGCCGCCGCAGTGTTGGCTGCGCCCTGGAGGGGCTCGGTCATCGCGGCGCCGATACCATTGTCAGATTTGTTGGTAGCAGGAGCAACGATCGAATCGGGGGACAAGGTCTTCTCGAACTTCACATACCGATCGTCCGGCGATATGCCGGCGGCGGACAACGTCAACGTGGAGGCGATTGAGGAGAGCGGGGACTACGGCTTGATCTTCCAAGCCGGTTTCGTCGATCAACCGGGAGGCGACGCCTCCGACGCCCTGGTCACGTTCGACGTCAGTGTCAAGAACGCGGGCATGACGATCAATGGCGTGACACTCAAAGCAAACCCCGCGGTCTTTGCCGGTGATGGATTGGCGAGTGTCACCGAGACATTCCTGCCTGCCGTCGTCGACGACAAGCTCGTCGTATACGACTTCGGTGGTGGCAATGACTTGTTGCTCGACTCCATCGCATTTGACGGTGGATACACGACGCTGCCCGTGCAAAAGGACCTCATCCTGCACGCAACGGGCGATACGGGTGCGGTGACAATGTCGTTCTTCACGCAAACCTTCTCGCAAGTGCCCGAGCCTTCGAGCATTGTGCTGTTGGCGATGGGGCTGCTGTGCCTGGGAAGGACCCGCGGGCCGCGCGTGATTTGACAGAGGCTCCGAGCTAAGCACGTATCCAACGGGCCTGCACCACGGCTTGGTGCAGGCCTTTTTTCGTACATGTCGGCACGGCGCGAGCACATGGGCTCGACGGGGTAGGAACGGTTTGGAATCGGAGTCCGGCCACCACGGCAGTTTTTTCGCGGGCCGCTGGCATCTCCATGATCTTGGCCAAGGCATCGCGTTAGGTTCTAATCAGCGCACGCGCCGTTACCATGAGTGTGCTCTGGTCCACCGACACCCTTTCTTCTTGGGAGTTACGACCGCATGCAGCCCGATTCCGTGAACAAACCGTTGGAAGATCTGGACGAATGGGAAGACGATGTCGTTCGACGATATCCACAGCCAGATAAGCCGTTCGATCAATTTCGTGACTATGAGAACACGACCCGCGGTAGCGTACGAGAGTTCTATCGCCTAAATCACCAGTACCAGACAGTCGACTTCGTCCAACAGAAGCGAGAGCAATACTTGCCGTTACGGGCACGCCGCATGGGTATCTGGGAGGCAATGGAGTTTCTCAATACGTTGGTCGACGATAGCGATCCTGATATTGATCTGCCACAGATCGAACATTTGATGCAGACGGCCGAAGCGATTCGTGCCGACGGCCACCCTCGCTGGTTTGTCCTGACGGGCCTGCTCCACGATCTCGGGAAAGTGCTCTGCCTGTTCGGAGAGCCCCAATGGGCGGTCGTGGGCGACACATTCCCGGTTGGCTGTGCCTTTTCCGACAAGATCGTCTTTTCGGAATTCTTCGACGCCAATCCCGACCGCCACGATCCTCGATATCAAACCAAGCTAGGAATGTACGCAGCCGGTTGCGGTCTAGACAACATATTGATGTCGTGGGGTCATGACGAATACCTTTACTTCGTCACGAAGGATTATCTACCGATCGAAGCACAGTACATGGTGCGCTACCACTCGTTCTACCCCGCACATCGAGAAGGCGAGTATCAGCATCTAATGAACGATCAGGACAAGTCCATGTTCGAATGGGTTCGCAAGTTCAATCCGTACGACTTGTATACCAAAAGCGTCAACCGCTTGGACGTCGACAAGCTGCGTCCTTACTACGAAGACTTGATCAACGAGTTTTTCCCGGCAGAGATCGACTGGTAGGGAGCACGATGTCCAACGGTTACGGGCGGTACTACATGCTTGGTATTCTGATCGCGCTGGCGCGGGCGCATTCCGTCGGCGCGGCGGATCGAGCACCTCTGACCATGGCCCATGCCCATAATGATTACCATCACCCGCATCCACTAACTGATGCACTTTCCCAAGGTTTTTGTAGCGTCGAGGCCGACGTGTATGTGATCGACGGCGAGTTGCTGGTGGGCCATGACCGCGAGGAGCTCCGACCGACGCGGACCTTGCGGCACCTCTATTTGGATCCATTGCTCAAGCGGACACAACAGCACGATGGGCGGGTCTTTGCCGGGGGACCGACGTTTACTTTGTTGATCGATTTTAAATCCGCTGCCGAGCCGACATACACGATACTGCGAGAGCAACTTTTGGCCTATCAATCCATGCTTGTCGGTATCGTCGAGGGACGGCCTCAGCACGGTGCAGTTCAAATTGTGATCAGCGGTAACCGTCCGCTGGAGACGGTGGCCGCCGAGTACCAATCGGGGACCTGCTGGGTGGGCATCGACGGACGTCTGCCGGATCTGCGCAATTCCGCCCCGCGACCATGGATGCCTCTGATTAGTGACCGCTGGACGGACCAATTTCAATGGAACGGAATTGGCGTGATACCTGCGGACGAACGGCTAAGGTTGCGAGAAATCGTCACCCAAACACATGCGGAAGGCCGCCGCCTCCGTTTCTGGGCGACCCCTGATCACCCAGCGATGTGGCAGGCACTTCGGCAAGCCAACGTCGATTTGATCAACACTGACGACCTGGCCGGGCTGGCCTCCTTTCTGACGGCAGGCGCAGTCGACCCGGATCGCTAACGAATCCAAGCGCCACAATCTGCGCTCATCTAGAGCGGCAGTCAACCGCAGCGAAAACGCTTGGAGGAGGCCCTGTCGGCGGAGTACAATCGCACCTGTTCGCTCACAACCCGGCGATGACCGCGTCATCGACAACCACAGCACGACAACAATACATTGAGAAACACTCTCATGACGTACCGACATTTCCTCGGCCGATCGATGATCTCGACGGCAATTATCGCGTCGACCCTCGCACCGAGCCTGGCGGGCCCGGCTACGGATTACGGGCTTTTCAACACAGGCGTGGACGATCAACAAAAGGTGTTAACCGAAGATACGCCGGATGCACACTACGAAATGATTGAGCCGTCTCAAGTTGTCGGCGCGCCGTTTGCCACCACGTCCGCTGGAGGATTTCCGATCCCACCGTGGTTGGACGACAACCACCTTTCGACCTGGATCACACCTGCCCCGGATACGAATGGGCCGGGCGATTTTGATGGCGCCGTCAGCTATGCATTTCGGACCACGTTCGATCTATCCGGCGTGGCTTTCGACGACCTGGCGATTGACGGTCAATGGTCCAGTGACAATGCCGGTTTGGATATCCTGCTCAATGGCCAAAGCCTCGGTTATCGCAATGACGCGCAGTTTGGCGGCTGGTCGCCGTTCACGCTCGAAGCGTACTTTCAAGAAGGGCTCAACACGGTCGACTTCTTGATCAACAACGGAGCCAACGAAGAGAACACTTTTGGCCCAGCGGGAGTGCGAGTCGAATTCGATGGCAACGGGAAAGCACCTCCCCCACCCCCGCCGCCACATCCTCACGCGATTCCAGGCCTATTCGCCACGGGTGTCGATGATTTCGGACAGGCATTGACCGATGATAACGCGCCCGATCCCCACTACTCGATTGTCTTGAATCCGGCCAACGATGCCGAGGATGCGGTTACGGTACCCAATGACGGCTATCCGATTCCACCGTGGTTCGCTAACGATGGCAATTCGCGCTGGATTTCGCCAGCGGACGTCATCGATGCCAACGATGCCAATGGTGAGCCGGGCATCTATGTGTATCAGACGACCTTCAGCATGGCCGGCAGGGACGTGAACAACGCAGTTATCGTTGCCTCACGGGGCACCGACGATGGGGGCCCCACCGTTCTGCTCAATGGAGTTGAGGTACCGACATCGCCGTCACAAGGTTTTGGGGCGAAGTCATGGATTGCGATCTCGTCGGCCGCTGCAAAGGAAGCCGGCACTGAATTTCTTCCGGGTGACAACACTTTGTCATTTGTCGTGGAGAACGGTGGCGCGGACGTTAATCCGACAGGATTGCGCGTTGACGATGTTTTTGGCCGGGCCGCCCCCGAAGGTTCGACGCCAATTCCTGGCATCTACAACACGGGGGTAGATGACAATCAATTACCCTTAGGTGATTTCGAAGCCGATCCACACTTTCAGCTGACGGCAGCTCCCGACGACACTCTGGAAGTGGTCACGGTATCCGACGACGACTTTCCCATTCCGCCTTGGGCAGAGAACACGGCCAGCTCCCGTTGGATCGGTCCGGACCTGTCCGAGGACGCCGATGGCCCGCCCGGCGATTATGAATTTACACTCGAGTTTGACATGACCGACTTGGATATCAATTCGGCGGTCATCATGGGACTATGGTCGGCGGACAACACCGGTGGCGAGATTCTACTCAACGGTCTCGCGACCAACAATCCTCAAGCGGGCAGCTTCCCCGTGCTGAGTCCCTTTGAGATTTCTTCGGAACGGGGTGACAACTTCCTGCCAGGAATCAACACCCTGACCTTCTTGGTCAACAACGCCGGAGACGCCGACAATCCGATCGGTTTGCGCGTCGAAGGTTTGGTGGCGTTTACTGGTGGCGAGATCCGTGGGGACTTCAACGGCGACGGTGTTCTGGACACAGCAGACATCGACGACCTCACCGCTCAGTCAGCCGGCGGGACCGATCCCCCCAAATACGACCTAAATAGTGACGGCGCCGTTAATGTTCAGGACGTGAATGTCTGGGTGGGCGAACTATTCAACAGTTGGATTGGCGATGCCAACTTGGACGGAGAATTCAACTCCAGTGATCTGGTCGTCGTCTTGTCGGCGGGCAAGTATGAGGTCGAGGAAGACGCCATCTGGTCGAGCGGTGATTTCAACGGCGACGGTCGCGCGAACTCCAGCGACCTGGTCGCGGCGTTGTCCGATGGCGGGTACGAAGTCGGGCCGCGTGCCGGCGTGGCTGCGGTCCCTGAACCGACCACGTTGGTTTTGCTGGTTCTGGGAAGCGCGACGCTGCTGGGACGCCGCCGATTCGCGGACTAGCCGGAGCATGGTTCCGGTATGACGGACGACACGGGCCCAAGCGACTTCCGTTGTAGCGATGCGCGGGCAGGCAGTCGCCGGAGGACGTCTGAACGCAGTGGCCCAACGGTCTCGTTTAAAATCGGTCGGTATTCAAGCTACCTACCGCAGTGCATCGCGAGACACAGTATCGCGACATCCGGCTTGCATCCGTGACAGCGGTATGGCCAATTTCCAGTCCGTCGAGGGACGGGCACAAAGGGGCGAGTCAATTTCATGTCGTTATTACGTAGGATCAATGGACACGGGCGCCTGCGCGGGCGATATCGGCACCATCACTCGGACTTGGAACTGCTGGAAGTGCGTCGAGTTCTGGACAGTGTTGTGGTTTTCAATGAACTGATGTATCACCCCGCCGAAGGCGACGTGCGAGGGGAATGGGTTGAATTAAAGAACTTGTTGTCTGTCGATGTGGATTTGTCTGGCTGGTCGCTACAAGGCGGAGTGGATTATGCGTTTCCCGAAGGCAGCGTGATTCCGGCTGACGGGTACGCGTTGGTTGTCGCGAATCCACCGGCGTGGCCGCAGGGAACGTCAACACTCACTGTCGGGCCCTTCGAAGGCGCATTGAACAATGCGGGCGACAACATCCAGTTGCGCAACAACAGCGACCGTGTCATGGACGAAATCCACTACGACGACCGTGGCGATTGGCCGGTGTCGGCCGACGGCGGCGGTTCGTCCTTGGCCAAACAGGATGCGTATTGGACCTCGCGCGATCCCAAGAATTGGTCGACCAGCTACAAACTTCGCGGCACGCCCGGTGCGGCGAATTCGCCTAGCGTCGATCTCACACCTCAAGCCACACAGGTGCTCGCCACCAACAGCAAGTGGCGGTATCGATCGGACGGACTCGATCTGGGCACGGCGTGGCGAATGCCTGCATTTGACGACTCGGATTGGCCCATTTCAGACGCGATTTTTTCGGCGGGCGAGGCGCAGGCGGGACCGGATGAAATACGCTTGATTCCATTGGATGCGACGGGCGACGGGGAAATCCGCGGGGATGCGTCCTACACGCATGCGATCGATTTCGGAAGCGCCGATGCCGGTGCCGTCGTCAACGGAGTCCAGTTGCCCTCCGTCACCGCGGCGACAATCGCGAAAGCGAGCAACCTGCAGTGGAATCACAGTAGCGGCATCCGCACGCAGGGAACAGCCACGGCGACCACTCCCATCGATGGACCTTTGGCCGAACTGTTTAACGATTATTTATCCAATTCGCTGAACCTCGCTGACGGGAGCGCTCAACTGACGCTCACCGGCTTGATGCCGGGAGTGGCGCTACTTGACGCGGTTATTTGGTCGAGCGGCCGACTCGGCGCCGCGCAACGTCACGCTGACTTTTGCAGCTGGCGGCCAATCGCAGTCCATGTCATTAAATCAGAACGCTCCCAACATCCCACAACCGGACGCGCCATTTGCGGTGGAGTTCGAATTCCAAGCCGTGAGTGACCGCTTGGTGATTACCGCTACGCAACACGATGCCACCAAGCCTTGGTATTGGTATGGACTGACCAATGAGGTAGTTCAACTAACGGGTAATACGGAATTACCGGTTGGTGCAAACACGCACTACTTCCGTACCACTTTCTCGTATCTTGGCGACGTCGCCAACGACCATCGGTTGCAACTACGATTAAATCTTGACGATGGAGCCGTCGTCTATATGAACGGCACGGAAATCTATCGTGACAACGTGCCTGAAGGCGAGATCGACTACCAGACGACCGCGATTCGCCCGATCGACACTGGCCATCGACGCGACATGGTCACGCTACCGGCGAATGCACTACATCTGGATCAGCCAAATGTACTTGCGGTGGAAGTTCATCAGGCTGACGACGGCACTCGGGATTTGCGATTCGGCGCCGAGCTGACAATCGTGGCGACGCCGCGTCCGCCCGTCGTACCTCCCCAAATTCTGCTCAATGAACTCCCGGCAGGAAGTGACAGGAATGCATGGGTGGAGTTGATCAACACGGGACCGGACAACGTCAATCTGAATGAGATTTCCATCGAGTTGCAGGGAAGCACAACAGCGATCGTCCCCATCCCAAGTGGCGAACTCGCCAGCGGTTCTGTGGTCTCCGTACCCGTTTCATCGGAGTTACCCTGGAAGGAAAACAACCGCGTTGTGCTCTATAGCTCCGACAAATCGGCCGCGATCGATGCTCAGATTCTGACGGACCAACCGCAGGCTAGATCCTGGCGGCACGAAGGCCGTTGGCTGCACCCAACGGCCGCAACACCCGGGCTGCCGAACGCGTTTTCGATCGTCGACAGCGTGGTCATCAACGAAATCATGTATCATGCGGCGCCGCAATACGCCCGTGGTGAACAAGCATTTGCGGAATCCAATGAAGAGTGGATCGAGCTGTACAATCGTAGCCAAGAACCGCAGGATATCTCCGGCTGGACACTCTCGGGCGGTATTGAATACGAATTCCCGCAAGACACGATCATTGCGGCCGGTGCATACGTCGTCGTCGCCAACAGTGCCGATGAGCTTAGTGCTCGGTGGCCCGAAGCCACCGTCTTGGGAGACTTCAGCGGCAGCCTTAATAACCAAGCCGACGTGATTGTCCTGGAAGATGCCATCGGTAATCCGGCCGACGAAGTGCACTACTACGACGACGGAGCTTGGCCACAGTATGCCGACGGCGGTGGCTCCAGCCTCGAACTGCGCGATCCCAACGCGGACAATGGGCGACCGGAAGCCTGGGCGGCGAGTGACGAACGAGATAGGGCTCAGTGGGTGACAGTTACATACGAGGGTCGAGCTCGCAATCCACAAGGAAGCGCCGATCCCACAGAATGGAACGAACTGATCCTCGGCCTGCTAGATGCTGGTGAAATCCTATTGGATGACATTTCCGTTGTGGAAGATCCCGACGGCGCAGCAATCGAACGCATGCAGAACGGAACGTTCGAGCATGACGCAGACCATTGGCGTTTTGTCGGCAACCACGGGCAGCATGGCGAAACACGTGTCATTACAGATCCTGATGACCCCAGCAACCACGTGCTACACGTGGTTGCCACCGGTGCGACGGAGCATATGGGTAATCATTTGGAAACAACGTTCGCGGATGGCGCACGAATTAATTCCAGCGCAACGTATCGGATCTCGTTTCGCGCACGCTGGTTGGCGGGATCACCGCAGTTGCACTCACGGCTTTATTTCAACCGTTTGGCAGCCCTAAACATTCTCGATCAGCCAGATCACACTGGAACTCCCGGACAGCCCAATTCGCAACGCGTCGAAAATGCAGGACCGACCTTTAGCGGATTGACCCACCAACCCGCGATACCCGAAGCCGGCGCCGCCGTAACCGTATCGGTGTCGCTCGCGGATGCAGACGGCGTGGGTGATGTCCGCTTGTTCTACGCTGAAGACGGTCAACCGTTTGAATCGGTATTGATGCAAAGTTTGGACGGCGAACAATATGTCGGAACAATCCCTGGTCTGCCGGCAGGCCGCATTGTCCAGTTCTATGTTGATGCGGTTGATGCGTTTGATAACGTGAGCACTTTCCCTGCCGAGGGGGCGGCGTCCCGCGCCTTGTATCGTGTAAACGACCACAATTCGACGACTGGCCCTCGACATAATTTGCGCATCATCATGACCCGAGATGATTTAAGCGAGCAGTTTACGCGGACGAATTTCACGTCCAACGAACGCATGAAGGCCACGGTGATCTGGCAAGAATCGCAGGTCTATTACAACGTCGGAGTACGGCTTAAAGGCAGCGGTTTCAGCCGCGGCAGTTCCGCCACTGGCTTTAATTTGCATTTCGCCGGCGACCATTTGCTGTTCGGCGAGCACGACACGGTCGCTATCGATCGCCAAGGAGGTCCGTGGGGTATCGGCGCAAGCCACCGGGAAATGACGATCAAGCACATTGCGAATCGTGCGGGCAACATTCCCATGATGTACGACGACGTCATCAACTTGATTGGCCCGCGCGATTCCCTCAATGGTTCCGCCCAGTTGCTCACAGCTCGATACGACGATGTGTTTCTCGATTCGCAATATGCCAACGGCTCTGCCGGGACGCGATATAAATTCGAATTGATTTACTATTCCACATTAACCGTCGACGGCGATCCCGAAAGCCTCAAGTTGGCACCTGGATCAATGCGAGCCGGCGTATTTCCCGTCCGAGGGATTGATCTGCCGTATATGGGAGAGGACCCCAACGCGTATCGTTGGTACTACCTGATCCGCAATAATCGCGCTCAAGATGATTACTCGCGTATCATCGCGTTGACCGATGCGTTGCGGGCCACCGGCAGCGACGTTGGAGGGACGTTAGACCAGATGACGCAGCAAGTCATGGACGTCGATCAATGGATGCGACTGTTTGCTTTCGAATCGTTGGCCGGCATCAACGACACTTTCAATCAAGGCCTGCAGCACAACCTGCAACTGTATGTCAGACCCAGCGATCAACGCGTTTTGGCTTTTCCGTGGGATATGGATTTCGCGTTGCATCAGCCAACGAACATGTCGATTTACGGCACCGGATCTCGACTCACGCGAGTGATCAATATTCCCACGAATCGACGCCTGTTCCAACAGCACCTCTGGGACATCATACAAACTGCCTACAACGAAGCGTATCTCGATGAGTGGGTACATCACTTGGGGACTCGGGCACAACAGGACAACAGTAGCGAAATCCTCAACTATGTTCACGACCGTCGCACTTATGTGCTCGGTCGTCTTGCAACCCAAATCCCTTTCGAAATTACGACGCCCAACACAGATCAATTGTTGGTGGACACGCCCTACGTTGACCTGCAGGGGAAGGGCTGGATCGACGTGCGTGAAATCCGACTGATGGATCAAGCAACCCCACTAAATGTGCATTGGTTGGATGACGAACGCTGGCAAGCAACGGTACCCCTTGTCCCCGGAACGCAGACGTTGGAATTTCAAGCAATCGATTTGCAGGGCAATCTGGTCGGCACGGCACAAGCGACGGTCACGACAACGGCAACCAGTCCACTGGCGGAAGGAGTTCGTGTCACCGAACTCAATTATCATCCGTCGGCGCCAACCTCCGCGGAACGAGCGGCGGGATGGACGGACGCTGAGGCTTTCGAGTTCGTCGAATTGACAAATGTGGCAACGGCCACGCTCGACCTTCAGGGCGTGCAATTTGTGCGTGACCTTTCGGAAGGAACAAGTGAGGGCATTGGGTTCGTGTTTCCCGAGATGCAACTGTTGCCTGGCCAATCCGTGGTCGTGGCCCAAAACCCTGCTGCGTTCGCGGCGCGGTATGGAACGCAAGTCGCTCCACTCGGCCCCTACACGGGGAGACTGTCGAATGGCGGCGAGCGGATCACGCTTATCGGACCTGGCGCGGAAATCGTGCAACAATTCCTCTTTGACGATCAATGGTATCCGGCCACCGATGGGCGGGGGGCGTCCCTAGAAGCTCGCTCACCCGAAACCCTGCCGCGGAATGCCTGGAATGACGCAACCGCTTGGTTCGCCAGTGATTTGCTCGGCGGCACTCCGGGCCAGACTCCGCTGGCCGACTTCAATCACGATCGTCAGCTTAATGAACAGGACATCGACCTGCTGTGCGCTGCGATCATTGCACAGGACAAGGCTTTGGATCTGACGGGAGATCACAGTGTCGACGTAGACGATCTGGAATTCTTAGTCGTCACGGCAATGGATTCACACATCGGCGACGCAAATCTGGACGGACAGTTCGACTCGTCAGACCTCGTACTGATTTTCCAAAAAGGCGAATACGACGACTCGATCGACGGTAACTCGACTTGGCGCGAGGGGGATTGGAACTGCGACGGTGACTTCAATTCAGCGGACCTTGTCTTCGCTTTGCAGCGGGGTGGCTGGAACCCACGTTAGGCGTGCTGCCGTGAAGACGCCTTAACCTCTCATTGAGACTGCGCCGATCCATAGAGCGAGCGCCCGTAGGACACTTGCCACCTCGGCTGGATCTGCGGCGAGCTGATCAGGTGGAACGTTTGACGCTGGGCACGGCCCTCGATCGTCCCGCGACGAACTTCTCTCGGACAGTGTTACCAATCGCACAAGTTGGCTCTCTCGAGCAGCAACTGGAACGTTGCCGCGAGGATCGACTTTGGGAGAGTCGACGCGCGAACGCATTGCGATGGAGCACGCCACCTGCATGGCAATACAGGAAAACGAGGGCGACTTTCGGGGCTACGTAAGAGAATCTGGAGCTGACGATCGTACGGGTTCGAAAAGAGATGACAGCAAATAATCGAAACCGACGACGCCACGATTCGAGTATGGGCAGTGAAGTCACAATTGAGCTTCTTTCATGTGAGAGTGCGATTCGGCGTAAGCGTCTGTACTTTGGTCGTCTCGATCATAGCCATGTCGGTTACGGCTCCGTGCAAACTCGACAACCATCGCTCGCCGACGTTCAGCGGCAGTTGGAAGATCTTAAGCTTCAGACGCTTCAATTGGAGACAGCATTAAGGGATTGGCCCGCCGTTCCAACTCGACTACCCGTCACGAAAGCAGCCAGTCAGACCGAGGGAAATCCTATACCGCCGTTGAATAGCGAACAACAAAACACAACGCCCCGTGTCGATGCGCCAGCAACGCTGGCAGATTCGACTGACGCGGCCCAAGCGACTGCCGACAAAGAATTGGAACCGCCAGTGGTCGAACAACTGCGGATCTCGGAACTTGAACGATCCCTTCAGGAATTCAAAGGCGAGTCGCAGAACTTTGTCGAGTCTCTCTCAAGTGAATCAAATAGAACGGTCAATGGTCGTATCCACTTGGATCATTGGGGCTTCCCTCAGGATTCGCCGGGTATCAATACAATCGAAACCGGAAGTCCGTCGGACGATCCTCAGGACCGTTTCTTGAATCGGCGAATCCGCATTGGAATTCGTGGCGCGGTACCGCCGGCCAATGTTTCGTATCGCGCCGAAATCGAATACAGCGGGCAAACAGGAGGGCGGATTCGAGATGCCTGGCTCGGCTGGGACGACCTGGTTTTCTTTAATACACTTCGGCTAGGAAACCAGAAACGACCGTATAGCTTAGATCAATTGAACAGCAGCAATTTCAACGTGTTCCTGGAACGTCCCTTTGCTGCGGAGGCCTTCAATAGCGACTCGCGCCGTCTGGGATTGATGTCGTACGGTGAATCGAATGACCTGCAATTCAATTGGCAGTATGGGGTTTTTTGCCTCACTCCAATCCAAGAAACAAATCAGATTCTGGGCGACAATTACCAACCCGAATTGGCAGGTAGACTCGCGCAGACCTGGTGGTACGACGACGCGTCAGACGGCCGGGGTTACGGACATGTTGGCATCGCCGGATCGATTGCATTTCCAGATGGTTTCGCACCCAACAACGGGAATCAAAACAATCAATCCCAGTTTCAGTCGCGTCCTGAAGCAAGGTCGACTAACCCCTGGCTCGATACCGGACAAATTCGCGGTGCCGACACACAGGAGTTGCTGGCGTTGGAAACGGTGTTCAACGCGGGCCCTATTCAGATCACTAGCGAATTCATGAATTCCTGGGTCCAACGAGTTCCCACTGCTGGTAACGACTTGCACTTTGCCGGAGGCTACTTGTACGTATCGTACTTCATAACCGGCGAGCACATCCCCTGGGATCGATCCCTAGGGATAATCGGGCGCGTTGATCCGCTAGAGGATTTCTTCTGCGTCGAAGATTGCAACAGACATCGAAGCCATGGGATCGGCGCCTGGCAAGTTGCCGTCCGCTATTCCTACACCGACTTGAACAGCGAAGACATTTTTGGTGGCATCGGCGAAAGCGTGACTCTTGGGTTGAACTGGTACTGGAATTCGCACACGCGAATGCAATTCAACTACATTTGGGGACAGATCGATGACCGGCTCGCCACTTTGGCGTCCGGTGGAACAGCCATCGTCTCGGGTGACTACCAGATCACGGGTGTCCGGTTCATGATTGACTTCTGAAGATCGGGGTGGGCAGCGTCATATCGTCGACTCCGAGTACTGCTCCGCGAAAGATTCTCGTTTCCTCGACGTCGCGTGGGACGCCGTTCGATCGGCAGCTACCGCGCTGGCAATTGCCTGCCGTTCCCACGGACAGCCAACCCTGATCAACTGCGGTGCGGGAAATAGTCCGCCATGCTAACTGCATCAACCAGATCATGAGAAGTCAAAGCGCCGTCGCAGTCCATGTCACCATCGCCCCAAACCGAACCCTCCGGATCGATGGTTTCGGATTTCCCAATCTGATACAGTTGGCCGAGGTCGGCTGAATGAATTCAACGCCCCTGAAGTTGCGCATCAATCGCCATTCCCACCGATGCCGCATTCCATTCAGTCGCAGTTCGAGACACTCAGAATGTATCGGCAATCGCGGATTCATGCTTGTCGCCCAAACAAGTCAATTAGCGCCAAAACGAGATGCGCTCAAAAAGCGAATATCAAAGGGGGTACGCTCTTGCAGCGACAAATCCGCCAAGATCTCGGCTAGTGCCGGCGCAAATTTGAAGCCGTGCCCGGACAGGCCGGCGACGACGACGACGTGATCCAAGTGAGGATGGTGATCAACAATAAAATGCTCGTCGGGTGTCATCGTATACATACATACGGCGTGGTGTTGGCGGCGCGGAATCACCTGCGGAAGGCATTGCCTTACGAATTCAAGGATTCGTGCGTCATCGCCAGGATCGGGCTCGCGCGCGACGCGGCTGGGTGCGGATACGACTTCACCGCCGCTGTGTTCGGCAAGCTTTACTCCCGCCGGGCCAAGTGCGGGAAAGCCATAGAAATACCCGTGCGGCATTTCGTAAAAAAAGACAGGGCACTTGTTGTCGGCGTGCATCGATGCGCTGGTTGTTGGAAACCAATGCAGATGCTTCCGCACCACGCGCAAGGGAAGTCCCGTTAGTAGGGCAGGGGACCAGGGCCCGCCGCACAAGACCACTCCGGCAGTCCGGTAGTCGTGTTTGTTGGTGCTCACACAAACATGATCTCCCTCTGGCTCGAGCCGCACAACCGTTTCGTCCATTGCGACGTCGGCACCCAGTTCCCGAGCGCAATGAATGTGTGCCGTCACACACCTTTCAACGTGCAACAGACCCGCCGACGGTTCGAAGACCGCTTGCATGCCCTCGGGGATTACAAAATCGCCGAAAGACCGTTGCAGTTCGGCCGTCGTAGGACGCACTATTGTCAATCCGTGTTGTGCCGCGCTCCGCCGAACTCCCGGCAACACCACGCCGTCCGACGGACCGATTTCTATCAGTCCCACGCGGTCAAACAACCGCTCGCCCGTCTGCTGCTGCAACTCGCACCACAACGCGTCGGATCGCTGAAGCAGAGGTACGTACGCGGGGTTCTCAAAATAAGCCAATCGAATGATGCGTGATTCGCCGTGTGAACTTCCCCGGTCATGGGCGATCCCAAATTGCTCCAGTCCTAACGTCCGCACACCCCGGCGCGTCAGATGAGACAGCGCGGCACTGCCCACGCCCCCCAGGCCAATCACAATCCGATCGTAATGCTGCATCGGACGTTCCTCTCCGCTCCAACTCGCCGGTTCCCTTCCGCGGCTGACAATATCGCCGCGTTGGGACGGAGTGTCCTGTCAGGTAGCCTAGAGCCTACTGTGCTCTCCCGCAACACTCTGGCAACGGCAAGTTGGCCAACGCGTGCTTCGCTGTGGTCTCTGATAAGGATTCCGCCGACTCGCTCACGGCCCACGCGCATTCGATTCGACTTGTCATGAACGCCACGTCCGACAACGATAGGAGATGAGCGGGTAAGGTCCTGGCCATGTCACGCGCCGATCCGATCTATGTCATTACTGATTGACGGTTACAACCTGATGTTCGCTGCTGGATTGATCCCTCGTGGAATCGGCCCGGGAACCTTCGCGCGAGCCCGGCGCGGGCTGTTAAATTTTCTTGCACACCATCTTCCAGAGGAGACGCTTCGACGCACGGTCGTCGTCTTCGATGCCAAAGATGCCCCACCTGGACGCAGCGCCGAACAGGAATTTCGCGGGGTGCGAATCCTGTTTGCGCGTGATCACGGCGAAGCTGACGATCTCATTGAACATCTGATCCGCCATGATTCGTCACCTCGTCAATTGCAGGTCGTTAGTAGCGACTTGCGACTGCGGACGGCCGTGCGCCGACGGCGAGCTCAAGCGATCAAGAGCGAAGATTGGCTGGACAAAATCGAACAACAGTCCATCTCGAAGCCAACGCCCACATCCGTGACACAGCCCGAAGGCTACAGCTGGCGCCAACTCGCTGCCTTATCCGATGATGACGTCGCGGTGTGGTTGCGCGAGTTCGGACTGGATAGCGAACCACGGCCACGCAGGGAAGATCAAGCAACGTCCTCGACGCCCGTCTCCCACGATGTACCGTCCACAACGAAGGAAGACGACACGCCTTCCACTGAGACACACAACTCGACCGACCTGCCGAACGAGTCGCATGGCGATTGGGGACCGTTTCCGCCTGGCTACGGCGACGACCTCCTGGAAGATCGTGACGGGGCCCCTTGACCACCGACCGTCCGAGCCAGTTCCTTCATGGCGTACGTCCGGGAAGATGCCTTCCCAAGCCATTCACCGGGAAACGGTGGGGCATTATGTATTCCTACGTCGGCTCGACCTCGTCAGACAACGGCTCGTACCGTCGAGCCTTATCGGAGATGTCCTTGCGACACCAGGCTCCCTCCCAACGGATACACTTCACCGCCGTGTATGCCTGAAGTTTCGCGGCCGAGATGGTCTTGCCCAGCGCCGTAACCCCAAGCACCCGCCCTCCATCGGTGACTACCTGACCATTTACCGTCGTCGTACCGGCGTGAAAGACTTTGACATCGGGTAATTCAGCGGCATTCGAAAGCCCGCGGATGGGGAATCCTCGCTTGTAACTGCCTGGGTACCCTTCGCTTGCCATCACGACACACACAGCAGGACGTGAATCCCATTGCAACGTCTCGATTTCGTCCAGCCGACCATCGGCGGTCGCCTCCAAGATGTCCAGCAAGTCCGTTTGAAGGCGCATCAACAAGGGCTGACACTCGGGATCGCCAAATCGGACGTTATATTCCAAAACTTTGGGGCCTTGCGGAGTCACCATCAGGCCGGCGTAGACGCCCCCTGGAACGGGCGACGCTGCCGTTTCATCGCGTGAACAGTCGGAACCAATACGTGCTCTTGGACCTGAGCCATCATTTTGTTGCTAATCAGCGAGGTGGGACAATAGGCCCCCATTCCGCCGGTATTGGGACCCGTATCTCCCTCATACGCAGCCTTATGATCTTGCGCGGGCGGCAGGGTCAAAATGGATCGACCGTCGGTGATCGCAATCACGCTCGCCTCATCCCCCTCCAGTCGCTCCTCGATCACCAACTGATTGCCTGCCGCACCAAACTCGCGTTGTTCGGCAATTCGGTCGATTGCCTCGAGTGCATCATGCCTTGTTTGGCAGACAATCACCCCCTTTCCCGCAGCTAGGCCGTCAGCTTTGACGACCACGGAACAGTCGACCACGTCGCGGTAACGATCGTTGATAAAGTGCTTTGCCGCCGCGGCATCTCGAAAGGCCCGATAATCGGCCGTAGGAACATCCGCCTGCCGCAACAGATTCTTGCAAAAGATTTTACTGGCTTCCAACTCGGCCGCCGCTTTGCTGGGGCCAAAGACCTTGAGCCGCTCGGCTTGGAAGGCATCGACAAGCCCGGCGGCCAGAGGGGCTTCTGGCCCCACGACAGTCAGACCTACCTGGTTCTGTTTCGCAAATTGAACCAGGCGACGAATATCGTCCGCGGCAATGTCAACGTTCTCCGCGTCCGTCGCCGTACCTGCATTGCCCGGCGCGACAAACACGCGGTCGGCTCGTGAACTTTGAGAAAGTTTCCAGGCCAAGGCATGTTCTCGCCCGCCGTTTCCAATAACCAAAACGTTCATGCGCTCGTTCGTCCGTTGTCCGCTGTGGGTCAGGTCACCTGCGTTGCTCGACCCGCACGCGCCGCACGACGGGCCTAGCCAATTTCCCCAATTCTAAGGGACAGGCCTCGGTTCTGCGAAGTGGCCGACCGGATTCTCCCCCGCGCCCTGGCGGAAACGGTCGCCTGACGCGCGGGAACCCGTCAGGATGGGCAGGGTGCCCAGAGGCGCCCCCTTGAGCCACTCGTATGGGTCATCGATTGGCCGGCGTGGGGGTCGGCGTTGCCGGCCGGTGGCGTGATACGTAACGTGAGTCCCGTGACCGGCTTGACAAGGCGGCAAGCATGGCTACAACTTGGTGCAAGTTCGTGAAAATTGTCACAAGGAAGTGTCTTGACAGGTCGGCGAAACGTCTGCCTGTTACTCTTCAGAGTTGGCTTTCTCAGCGGGGAAATCCGCCACGTGAGCGGCTCGTCCTTGTTAGCCCCCAGGGCTTTGGCTTGAATCTCGATTCAGAAGTGGATTTTTTGTAATGGCAGACAAGAAGAAAATGTCCGTCGAGGACATTTTGGCGGCATGCCGAGGTAGCGACGCGGGTGCGGCCAGCAGTCCCACCGAACCTGCCTCACAGCCCACGGCTAAGGAGGAGGTGGCGGAGGCCGCGACGCCCCAGCCGACGGGTGGCGGACCTGCCGCAGGTGGTCAGGCCGCAAGCGGGAAGTCTTCCAAGGAGATGAGTGTCGCCGATATTTTGGCTGCAGCGCGTGGGCAAGGCGGCGGTTCCACGGCGAAGCCGACCCCCAAGCCCAAGGCGACACCGTCCAAGGCGCCCAAGCCCGCAGCGGGAAAAACGGCCGAAAAGGCCACGCCCGCGCGGCCGGCGGCTCCGATGGACACATCCAGCATCCTGGCAGCCGCGCGTCAGGGCACCAAACCGGGACCGGTTACCAAGACCCAGGCGGCAGCCAAGGCGAGTGGCACGTCGGCTGCGACTCCCAAACGGGTTGCGCCTCCAATGCCGGCGAAACCTGCCTACGCGGTGCCCAAGGCGAAGGCCGTCGAAAAGGACGATCGACGCGGGTTTTTCTCGTTGCTCTTGGGATCGTTCATGGCGCTCGGCTTTACGGCCATGGGCCTGACCGGCACGCTCTGGACGCTCGGTTTTGCCAGGTTTATGTTTCCGAACATCCTGATCGAGCCTCCCAGCCGATTTAAGGTCGGATTTCCCAGCGACTTCTCCCCCGGTTCGGTGGAAACCAAGTTCAAAGCGCAATTCGGCGTTTGGATCGTGAACACCGAATACGAAGGGCAGTTAGAGATCGTGGCACTCAAGACCGTCTGCACGCATTTGGGCTGCACGCCGAACTGGTTGGAGGCGGAACAGAAGTTCAAATGTCCGTGCCACGGGAGTGGATTCTACAAGGACGGGATTAACTTTGAAGGCCCGGCACCACGACCACTGGAACGTTATTCGATTCGACTTGCCGAAGACGGGCAATTGGAGATCGACAAGAGCAAGACGTTCCAACAGGAGATGGGTCAGTGGAGTGAACCGGCGTCGTTCGTGACCGTGTAAGCCGACGACGGCGACCTTGCCAATTGTTCCTTAACGCGGTCGGCCAATCCATTACGAATCACGTTGAGTCCATCCCATCCACGCCCCTAAACCAAACAGAATCACGGCGGACCTGCCGGAACGTCCCAGGCACCGGCACACCTACCGAGCACCCGCTCATTTAACCAGGGAAAAGACAGATCTATGGCGTCCTTAGGCGAAGTAATCCGCAACTCGCAGATTTGGAAGAGCATATTTCGGCACCCGATGCCCGTCGATCGACGTAATCGCGTGGTGGTGATGCTCACCAACTTCTTCCTGCACCTGCATCCGGTTTCGATCAAGAAACAGGGGATCGCGCTCAGCTACACCTGGTGTATGGGCGGTGTGACGTTTTTCTTGTTCCTGGTGGAGACCGTCACGGGCGTGTTGCTGATGTTTTACTATCGGCCGACACTGGAATGGGCGTACAGCGACATCCTGGCATTGCGCGATGTGACATCGCTGGGGATCCTACGCGAGATCCATCGTTGGGGGGCCCACGCCATGGTAATCGCGGTCTGGCTGCATATGTACCGTGTATTCCTCACGGGCAGTTACAAGCCGCCGCGCGAATTCAACTGGGTCGTCGGTGTGATCCTCCTGCTGCTCACATTGCTGCTGTCCTTCACCGGATATCTATTGCCATGGGATCAGCTGGCCATCTGGGCCATCACTGTCGGTTCGAACATGGCTCGTGCGACACCCATACTTGGCCATGAGGGACCGGGGGCGAAGCTATTGAACCTGGGCGGCATCGACATGATTACGATGGGATCCGACGCGCGCTATGGGTTACTGGGGGCGAGGTTCGTCGGCGAAGAGACGTTGAACCGGTTCTACATCCTGCACTGCATCGCGATTCCGCTGGCGGTGGCCCTGTTGTTGGCGATTCATTTTTGGCGTGTGCGCAAGGACGGCGGCATCAGTGGCCCGCTGTAAGCTTCATCATCCATTCGTCACGCGCCCGAGGCCGTGGCGAAGGTTCACGGTAGGAAATTGAAGGTATGCACGGAAACGAAGATCTCTTCCTGCAACAGATCTCGCCCTTTCTTGGGACGTACTTCCTCTGCCTGGCCATCATGAATGGCTTGGCAGCTTTTTACTGTTGGATGACGCTCAAGCGAGGCGGCTTAGCAGTGGGCTGGTTGGCCTTGGGACTCGTCGTATTGATCATGTCGCCGTTTGCCTACAGTGGACTTAACGGCGACCCGTCGACCATGAGGTGGATTGGCATGCCGACGGCCATTCGGAACTTTGTCGACGGCCAATTAGCCAACGCCGTGGCGTATACCGTGGGCACGACGGTCACACTGATCATCCTGTTTGTGTTCCGTCGTTTTTTTGTAAAGCCGATCGTCGCCTGGCTGATGCTGAATGCGGCCTTGATCTTTATGGGAATGTCGATCATTGACCCGGAATTCGCCGCCATCGTGACGAAGCCGGACAATGTGCCGATCGTAGCGATGGTGTTCTTGTTGGGCTTTTTTACCTGGTTGGCAACGTACCGCGCCGTTCAGAACGATGACCGCATGGCCCAAGGTAAACCGCCCTTGGAAGCTGAAGACAGCGAGAAGATCCTGGTATGGCCCGACCTGGTCTACACCGAGATGATCTGCATGGTCGTCCTCACGGCAGTCTTGATCCTGTGGGCGATCGCACTCGCGCCCCTTTGGAGGAGCCGGCCAGCAGCGTAAAAACCCCCAACCCCTCGAAAGCGCCGTGGTATTTTCTCGGATTGCAGGAGATGCTGGTGTACTTCGACCCGTGGATGGCCGGCGTGGTGCTGCCAAGTCTGGTCGTCGTCGGCCTGATGGCCATTCCGTTTTTGGATTTCAACAAGGCGGGCAACGGCTACTATACGATTCGGGAGCGCAAGTTTGCCTATTTGGTATTTCAATTTGGCTTTTTGGAGATGTGGGTCACGTTGATCGTGTTAGGCACGTTTCTGCGAGGGCCCAATTGGAACTTCTTCGGTCCCTATGAGTTTTGGGATGTGCATAAAGTCGAGGCGCTGAACAACATCGACCTGTCTCAGTACTTTTGGATTAAGGGGCTGAATCTGCGGATGCCCCGCGCCCCGGCCGATGCCAGCCTAGCAGCCAAACTGGGCTACATCCTGTGGCGTGAGTCTCCTGGCATCGTCGCGATGTTGGCCTACTTTATTATTTTGCCGCCGTTGATGGCCGTGACCGTCTTTCGCAAGTTCTTCGTCAAGATGGGCTTCATTCGGTACATGGTCATGTCCAACTTGCTGCTGTTTATGGCGCTGCTGCCTGTAAAAATGGTGCTACGTTGGACGTTGAATATGAAATACATCATTAGCATCCCCGAGTTCTTCCTCAATCTGTAAGAACTGAATCCTGTAGAACCGACTGACCGACTTCCCTTCGTCAGACGCTTGGAGCAGAAAACATGCCCGCATCGGAGAAAACCTGGCGTGACCAAAAGGCCTTGCACGTGGTATTTGGTTGTACCGGTTTGCTCTTATTGATCGCCACGCTTTGGATGTTCGGTGCCGACCATACTCGCCAGTGGAAACAGTATCAACGTCAAATGCGCAACATCGACGTCCGATTGACTCAGTGGCGGATGGAAGCCTCGCAAACGCAGGAAAACGCACTGCGCCGCAAGGAATTGGCCAGTGCGCTGACGGACACCCGTTCCGCACCGCCACCGCAACAGGCCTTCGAGCAGTTTGTGCGTGTAGTTCCGGACGAAGAAACGGCAAACCGTTTGCGTGAACTGTATGCCCGTTTGTCGGATCCGGGAACCAGCGACGCGGAACTCGCCAGGATTAGCCGTCGGCTAGACGATCAGATGTCGGAGTTGATTAGTTTAGCTCGCTTTGAAGAGGAGAACCTTCTGAGCCGGCGCAAGTTCAAGTCCGCCGATTATGACGAAAAACGAGCGACGTTTGACTTGGGAATCCGTGATGGCAAGCCACAGGAAGAACTTGACGAATTACAGCGAGCAGTTGACGAGGAAAAACGCCAACGCGACGAACTGACGCTGGCGTACCAAGCTGCGGCGGACTATCGCAAGCAACTGGACACGGCGCACAAGCAAATGCAAGCTCCCGCTGAGCAGATCAAGAAAGAGCTCGCGGACCTGGAGGCTGAATACACTCGACTCGCGTCGACGCGAAGAGCGACGTGCGACCTACTTCACGAGTCGTCCGCCGTTCTTGGGCAAGCGATGGCTGGAATTGCCAATCTTGGATGCATTCAACTCGCCGCTAAAAATCGAAAATCTATGGACTGAGAATCTGACGATTATTAACGGCAGCTTCGGTTCCGTCCGGCGTTTTGACCGCTGCACAACCTGCCATCGCGCGATCGACCGGACGGCACCCGGATCGGCGATTGACCCCTTATATGAATCGGCTCACGTCGTTGAACTGCAGCTGCCGACGCCGGACGAACGTCCAACAGTGGCTGCCGCGGATGAAGAGGACAGCTCATCGAATTCTCATCTCAATCAACGTCCCTCGCTGCTCTCCGTGTACGGAATCAGTTTGGCCGGTGAAGGATTAATTGACAGCGACGATGTTACGATTCGTCAGGTGCTGCCGGAGTCCTTGGCCGCTCAAGCGCACGTCGTCGACGGCGATATCGAGGACGGACTGAGAGTCGGCGACGTTCTGCAATATGTTCGGAACAGCAAAGTCCTGTCCGTCGATCAAGCGGAACGCTTTCTGCTGGAACAAGTCGAATGGGGCAAACCGATCGACGTGAAGGTATTGCGGGGTTTACCGCAACCGTTTAGCTCACACCCGAGATTAGATCTGTTCCTGGGATCGCTAAGCCCTCACAAACTAGCCCGCTTTGGGTGTTCGGTGTGTCACCAAGGGCAGGGTAGTGCCACGTCGTTCGAATGGGCTTCACATACACCCAATTCCCCCGAACAGGAAGCCGAATGGATTCGCAACCATGGTTGGTTCAACAATCATCATTGGATCTATCCGATGTTTCCCGCCCGCTTCGTTGAGAGCTCCTGCCTGAAATGTCACCATGAGGTGGCCGAGTTGGAAATTGCGGAGGCGGACTACGACGAGCCTCCCGCGCCAAAGCTTGTCAAAGGCTACAACCTGATTCGCCAATACGGGTGCTTCGGCTGTCATGAAATCAACGGTTACAACGGGCCCGATAGCCGAATCGGACCCGACCTGCGTTTGGAGCCCAACTATTCTGCGGCAGCAAGTCAAATCGAGGCCGACCCCGGGTTTGCGGAATTGGACGAAGAACAACAGTCGTGGGTGGAACAGTTGGTTCAGCATCCCGAGCGAGCCGAAGTTCGGCAGCAGCTGCTGCGTTTCTTGAAGGCCGACGTCGCGGAGGGAGATGATGCTGTCCTGGCAGAGTCGCACGCCATCATTCCCGCCCTGGAGGATGTAGAGATTCCGGGCCAGATGCGAAAAGTCGGGCCGAGCCTTCGCCATCTCAAATACAAAGTCGGAGAAGCATGGCTGTTCGACTGGCTCCGCAATCCGACGCATTTCCGCCCCTCCACGCGGATGCCACGATTCTTCGGCATGTGGAACCACCTGGACGACGAAGAGCGATCGACGTCGGCACGCTTCGAACCAATCGAAATCCTGGCCATCACAAAGTATCTACTGAGTCATAGCCAGGAGATGGAGGTGATCTCCCCCAGTGCCGGTGCGTTCGCCGCGGATGAAGACGAGCAAGCCGAAAGCGGCAAGTTGTTGTTTGAAACGCGAGGATGTTTAGCTTGCCACAAACATCAAGATTTTCCCTACGCGTCTGCAACGCAGGGTCCCGATCTGTCGAACGTGGGTGACAAGTTCCGCGTCGCGGACGACCCCGAACAGGCTCGTCAATGGATGTACACCTGGCTCAAGAACCCTTCGCTGTATCACCCACGTACGAAGATGCCAAATCTGTACCTGGACCCCATCGTTGCCGAAGACGGCACGACTACGGATCCGGCCGCCGACATCGCGGTCTTTTTGTTGAATAGTTCGACCGACTGGACTCCTCAAGAGGATACTCAACAGTATCTGACACCCAACGTCAGCGACCTGAACGCGCTGTTGGAAGAACACCTGAAGACCAAGTTGTATACGCAGGATGTCGAGCAGGCGTTGAAAGATGGCCGGATCCCTGCGAGTGTTGCCGCTACGCTGGAGGGATCCGAGGCACTTCTTGGCGCACCGAAGATGGACTCACGGTGGAAAACAAATTGCTGTATGTCGGCCATAAGACCATCACGAAATACGGCTGCTACGGCTGCCACGACATTCCCGGCTTCGAAACAGCCAAATCCATCGGTACAGGGCTGGCGGACTGGGGACGCAAAGACCCAGCGCGGTTGGCATTCGAGCATATCGCGGAGTATATCACCCACGGTCACGGCGCCCACAGCCACCCCACCGGCACCGAACACACGGGCGAAACAAGTCATCCCGATGCCGCCGATGCCCAAGTAACGGCCGACGAATCCATGGCTGAGTCTGATGCACTCAGTGACTTCGATGAGCAGTTTTTTATCAACCGGCTCTTGGAACACGATCGGACCGGCTTTATCTGGCAAAAATTAAAGGAGCCCCGCAGTTACGATTATGCCAAAGCCCGCAATAAGGACTCCTTCAACGACCGACTGCGGATGCCGATGTTCCGCTTCGACGATACCGAACGTGAAGCGGTCATCACGTTCGTCCTGGGCTTGGTTGCCGAGCCACCTGCCTACGAGTTTGTGTACCATCCGGATGCGAAGAAGCAGGCCCTGATCGCGGGACATCGCGCGTTAACGAAATACAATTGCGTCGGCTGTCATATCATCGATCCGGAGACGTGGACCTTGGAAGTCCCCAACGGTGTCTTCGAGGAACAGCCGTCGGATCCGACGCAGACTTTCCCGTTCATGCCCCATCAATTCACGACCAGCGAAATCGAAGCCTCGGCAACGCCCAATCCACTACGCGGCACCGTCACCGCTCATTTACAGGGCATGCCGGAAATCAGTGGTGATTCGGGGTTGCAACGGATCTTGGACGAAGAAGGCGACGAAATCGACGCCGAGGAGAAAGGCACTTACGATCCGTCGACATTGATCTATCCCTTTGAATTGTGGCGACCAACATTGATCGACGGCTTTGCCTTCCAAGTTGGCGTCGTGCCATTGGAGATTGAGGCAAGTTGGATTCACCGACAACGACCAACGTTCGGTGGCGACTTGACCAAATGGCTGTTGCCGAGGGCGGTGGAGATAGAGAAAGAAGCAAACCCGCAGGCGGACGGTAAGCAGGCATATGGCTGGTTACCGCCACCCTTGATCGGCCAGGGCAACAAAGTCCAAACCGAATGGCTGCACAGCTTCCTATTGCAGCCTTTCAAAATCCGGCCCGCCGTCCTGCTGCGGATGCCCAAGTTCAACATGTCGCCGGATGAAGCGACCGACTTGGTCAACTTCTTCGCGGCCAAAGACAATGCGAACTATCCGTACGAATACAGCGAAACGACACAGACGCAGCGACTCGACAAAGCAGATCAAGAGTATCTCGCTCGTTTGGACGACGTGACTGCGAACGAACGTCCGCCCGGCGATACTCGGTTCGACCACGCCATGAATATCGTCACGAGTCGTGATTACTGCGTGCAATGCCACATGGTCGGCGACTTCGTGCCGAAGACTAGCGACCGAGCGATGGCTCCCGACCTCTCGCTGGTCAATCAACGATTGCGTCCAGATTACGTACGACGGTGGCTGGCCAACCCCAAGCAGCTCTTACCCTACACACCAATGCCAGTAAATATTAAGTACAATGCAGATGCGCCGAATCTTGGCGGGGTCGCTCAAACGCTGTTTCACGGCACTAGCGTTGAGCAGCTCAGTGGACTCGTCGACCTGCTGATGAATTATCCCCGTTATGCCAAGAGCCGAGCACTCGTATCGGACTTGGTGCCGCCGGCCACTGCCGCAGCGACGACCGCAGCGGACAATTCCCAGTAAATGCATGTGGCGGATCGTTGAGTGGCAGACCGACAATTGCGATCGCCATGCGACAATTTGCCACCCCGATAGGGAGGAATTTGAGACATGTTGAATCGAGTCCGATCCGTCTATACTCTAACGTTGTGGCTCACTTTAGGCCTGTTCACCGTCGGCTGTGGCGGAGCGGGGGATACCCCATCGTCTGATGATGGGTCTTCGTCGGCAGCCGTCTCGTCTCAGGCGGATCCTGAGATTCCCACCGTGACAATGCCCGACCAGGATGCGGGCCCTTCCGATTCCTCAACCAGCACTGATGAGAGTGCGGAGTAGTTGAGCACAGGAGAAAACAAAAATGATGTGCCGTTTTCGATTCGTCCTTCCGTTGGTCCTCGCCCTCATTCCCTGGGCGCCTGCCAGCGCCCAGTGGGGAACGCTGACTGGGACCTTCGTATACGACGGCGATCCCCCCAGTCCCGCGCCAATTGTGATAACCAAGGATCAAACGGTTTGTGGCAAACACGATTTGGTCGATGAAGGTTTGGTCATTGGCTCCGGCAATAAGGGCATCGCCAACGTCGTCGTCTATTTGTACCTCGGTCGCGGCGACAAGGCCCCCAAGATTCATCCTTCGTACGAATCCACGGCAGATGCCGAAGTCCGCTTGGACAACCACAACTGCCGATACGAACCGCACGTGGTTTTACTGCGGACCTCGCAGACGCTTGTCGTAGGCAACCAGGACCCGATCGGCCATAACACGAAGATCGACGCGGTCAAGAACGTGCCGATCAACCCCATCATTCCGGCCATGAGCGAGATCAAGCAGCGGTTCCCCAAAGAAGAACGTCTGCCGATTAAGGCCAGTTGCTCGATTCACCCGTGGATGAACGGCATCGTCGTAATCAAAGACTTGCCCTACATGGCGGTCACAGACGAAACCGGCAAATTCACGATTGAGAACATACCCGTGGGAGAATGGGAGTTCCAAGTTTGGCAGGAATCGGCCGGCTATGTCGACTCGGTGAAGGTTAACGGCAAGAAGACCAAGTGGAGCAAAGGGCGGGTGAAAGTCAAGATCAAGGAGGGAGAGAACGACTTGGGCGTTGTCGCGGTTCCCGCGTCAGCTTTCAAATAGGCAGCTTTGCCTCTCCATCCCTTAGGCCATGTGAGGTTAAAACGGTCATGAGCATTGGATTGCTGCGAAATGTCGGAATATTGGGTCTGCTGCTGACTGCGATGGTCGGCTGTGGCAGCCGGTTGTCGTCCGAACCGCAGGCGGACCCAGCGACGGTCGAAATGATTCGCACGAGTCTTTCGGCGGGAGCCCCGTCTGAGTCCGCGGCAGGTCCCGCGGCGGCAGCGCCGACCGGTTTCGCAACGCTCAGTGGCCGTTTTCGCTTCGAGGGCCAACCGCCAGCAGCCACCGTCTTGTCGATAACAAAAGACGAGGCGGTGTGTGCTCCGGGCGGACAAACGGTGTACGATCGCAACTTCGTCCTCAATTCTGCCAATCAAGGTTTGGCCAACGTGCTGCTCTACGTCGATAAGATCCCCACTGAATGGATCCATCCTGATGCGCAGCCCGGCCAAACCGGCGACGTCGAATTCGACCAAGAGCATTGTGTCTTCTTGACTCGGTTGGTCGCCATGCAGACGTCGCAGACTTTGCAAATCAAGAACAGCGATCCCGTCGGGCACAACTTGATGGTTGCAGAATTCAACGAGACCATTCCCTCCGGTGGGAGTTCGCAGTATCAACCTCGCAAGGAACAGCGGTCTCCGGTGGAAATGCGCTGCGCGGTTCATCCGTGGATGAAAGCGTGGTTTATCAATCGCGACAACGGTTACTTCGCCGTCACTCAGGAAGATGGCAGCTTTAGCATCCCTAACCTTCCTGCCGGTGTGGAATTGGAGTTCCGTGTGTGGCAGGAAAAGATTGGTCCGATCACGCAAGTCACGCTCAACGGACAGCCGGCAAATTGGTCGAAAGGCAAAATGACGGTCAAACTGGAGCCGGACAGTGAAATAAATATGGACGTCGTCCTATCGGATTCGCTGTTGCAGTAGGTCTTCTCGAATTTTCCTTTTCGGAGTCGGATCAGTGTTTGGTCTGTTACCGCGTTTTCGTACCGTGCCGTTTATGACTTCAGGAGGGGCTCGCATGACACAACTTCGCCGTTCGCGCTGGCTGATCCTGGTTGTCAGTGTGCCGCTCCTAGCGACCCTCGGCTGCGGCAAGCCCGAGGTTCATTTTTCCTTCAACCGACTCTACATGGAGCGACAGGAGCAGGACACCGGCGTGCAATACGCTCCGGCTCAAGTACTGGCCGTCACCAATGCGGTCACCGCCTTGTTTGGCACTCCCGATGCGCCGTATCTCGAAACCGTGGAAGGTATGAACGAGGTCCTCAACCTGCAGAACTTGATTGTCTCCGCTGGCCCCATCACGAGCGACAACTACGGCAAAGGCGAGGGTTTGTATCGACAGCATTGCGTCCACTGCCACGGTATCACGGGCAACGGCCGCGGCCCAACGGCCGCGTTCCTAAACCCTTACCCGCGTGACTTTACGCGCGGCATATTCAAGTTCACGTCCACGCCGGTTGGCATCAAGCCGACGGAACAGGACCTACATCGCACGCTGGTAAAGGGCCTCCCTGGCACGGCCATGCCTTCGTTCAAGCTGCTCTCGGAAGGAGAGCTCGAAGCGTTAATCGACTACGTCAAGTACCTGGCGATTCGGGGTGAAGTTGAACGCAAGCTAATTGAGTACTCGCCCGATTTCTACGACGCCGAAGCCGAAGATCCGGCCGAGAACGACAAACTGATGAAAGAGTTTTTCGGCCGCGAGTTTTTGGTGGAAGAAGTCCTGAACGAAGTGGTCACGAGCTGGCTCGAAGCCGCCGAGAACGTGACCGTGATTCCCGAGCGTCCGCAGCAGTTCGATCGTTCTAGCGAGGAGTTCGATCCAGCGGAACTCAAGGCATCGGAAGATCGCGGCAGGAAGCTTTATTACACGAGTACCGCAAACTGCTTCAGCTGTCACGGCCCCGCCCAACTCGGTGACGGACAGATTAATGACTACGACCAGTGGACGAAGGAGTTTTTTGACTGGACGCTGAAGAACGATCCAAACTACGCCGAAAAGCTGGACCGCTACGTCGCCATCACAGGGATGCCTCCTCGCAATATTCGCCCGCGTAATCTGCGCGAGGGCATATACCGCGGAGGCCGTCGACCGATTGATATATTCTGGCGGATTCACAACGGCATTGACGGCACTCCCATGCCGGCTGCCAATAAATCCGCTTTGTCAGATAACGATATTTGGGACTTGGTGAACTACGTGTTTTCGTTGCCTTACGAACCGGTGAGTCACCCGGGCGTGGAAATCGCCACGAATCGGCGCGAGGTGAATTAGGTTACCCTCGTCAGATTGCCGCCGTAGCAGCGGTGTATCGCGCAAGCCAAATCAAGAGATACATACAACCCGATCGGGAGATGAATTGTGGGACGGTTTTGGAGCCTGCTGTTTCTGCTCGTGCCAATCTTGGGCGTAGCGGTGTTCGCCTGTGCGACGATGACCGACACACGCCCCTTAGTCGGTCACTGGTTCCCGAAAGACATTTCGGCGCATGGTTATATCATCGATAACCTTTTCCGCACGATCATGTACCTGACCGGATTCATATTTGTTGCCACCGGTTTGGCCATGTTCTGGTTCCTCTGGAAGTACGATGCAACCCGAGCCACGGAAGCGGTGAGGTACACGCACGGCAGCCATGCACTGGAAGTCGTCTGGTCGATATTGCCGGCAGCGACGTTGCTGTTCATCGCAATCTACCAGATGAATGCCTGGGCGGATGCCAAGCTATTGCGCCCCACCGACGCCAATGGCGCTCCCCGGGCGCCCATCGCCGAGGTCACCGGACGACAGTTCGAGTGGCGGATTCGATACGCCGGACCCGACGGCGTCATCGGCACCGAAGACGATATCCACACAGTTAACGAGTTGCACTTGCCTGAGGGCGAAGAGATTGTGCTGCAGATCAAGAGCATGGATGTACTGCACAGTTTCTTTTTGCCCAATGCACGCGTTAAGCAAGACGTCGTGCCTGGCATGAAGCAGTTCGTCTGGTTCAAGCCTTTGATTTCGGGCGAATACGATATCGTCTGCGCCGAACTCTGTGGCTGGGGACATTACAAGATGAAGGGCCGCATGACGATTCAAACCCGTGGCGAGTTTGACCTTTGGCTTGAACAAACACGGGCTGAACAACAACAGGATTCATTCGCGCTGAGCGAAGAAGAGGAATAGGTTGATGAGTAGCATTCCTGCCGGTTCGCACGCCGTGGACGTCGCTGGTCAGCACACGCAAATGACGACAGGGTCGTTCATTTCGACGTACATCTTTTCGCGCGACCATAAGATTATCGGCCTCCAGTTTTTATTCTCGACACTGCTGTGGTTTCTCGTCGGAGGTCTATTGGCGCTCGGAATCCGCTGGCAACTAGCCTATCCTTGGTCGCCCATGCCCGTCGTGGGAAATCTGCTGTTCGCCAACGAAGGAGGGCAAATCGCGCCGGAATACTACACCGTTCTATTCACGATGCACGCCACAGTGATGATCTTCTTCGTGATCATTCCCATCCTGGCCGGCGCCTTCGGCAACTTCCTGATCCCGTTGATGATCGGCGCCGATGACATGGCGTTCCCGACTTTGAATATGCTCAGCTATTGGTTCATGTGGCCGGCTTTCATTTGTATCGGACTCAGTTTCTTTTCACCCGGCCACGGAGCGGCAGGCGGATGGACTTCGTATCCGCCCTTGTCAGCCGTCACTCAAGCAGCTCCAGGCAGTGGCCCAGCGCAGACCTTATGGCTGTTGGGCATCACGTTCGTCGGTGTCTCGTCGATGATGGGTTCGGTCAACTACCTAACCACCATCATTCAGATGCGAGCGCCCGGCATGACCATGTTCCGTATGCCCCTTACGATTTGGGGCATGTTCATCACCGCCATCCTGCAAGCCTTTGCGTTGCCGGTCCTAACAGCTGCGGGATTCATGCTCCTGGCGGACCGACTGCTGGGAACGGGATTCTTTTTGCCCGAGGGCTTGGTCGTGAACAATAGTCCTGCCGCCAGCGGTGGCGGGCAACCGTTGTTGTGGCAACATCTGTTCTGGTTTTATTCCCACCCGGCCGTGTACATCATGATCCTGCCCGCGATGGGAATGGTGTCCGACATTATCAGTTGTTTTGCCCGCAAACCTGTTTTTGGTTACAAGCCGATGGTCTATTCCATTTCCGCGATTGCCGGATTGGGATTCATTGTTTGGGGGCACCATATGTTCGTCTCTGGCATGAATCCGGTGCTGGGGATGACGTTCATGGTGTCGACGATGATGATTGCTTTGCCGAGCGCCGTGAAGACTTTCAACTGGCTGGGAACCATTTGGGGTGGGAAGATTCAGTTCACGACGCCCATGTTGTTCGCTCTCTCTTTCGTTTCCATGTTCGTCATCGGAGGGCTCTCGGGCATCTTTATGGCGGCCACGCCGGTCGACATCTTCATTCATGATACGTATTTCATCGTGGCACATTTCCATTATGTGCTGTTCGCTGGTACGGCGATGGCCGTATTCGGTGCCATCTATTTCTGGTTTCCGAAAATGTTCGGCCGGATGATGAACGAACCCTTGGGCAAGGTGCATTTCTTTCTGACATTCCTCTTCTTGAACGGAACGTTCTTTACGATGCACATTTTGGGCGCAGTCGGCTTCCCGCGGCGTCTGGCAGATCCCTATCACTACGAGACGTTTCGGCATCTGCTGCCAATGAATCGGTTCATGACCTGGTGCGCCATCCTGATGGTTGCCACGCAGATTATTTTTGCCTTCAACTTCATCTACAGCATGTTCTTCGGACGTGCCGTTGGTCGAAATCCCTGGAACGCCAACGGTTTGGAATGGTCGGCTCCGAGCCCTCCTGGACACGGGAACTTTGATTTTCAGCCGGTCGTCTATCGCGGCCCCTATGAATACAATTCGCCCGAAACGGACAAAGACTACTATCCCCAGATCGAACCGCCGCCCGAAGCAGCGACCTAGGACTTAGACAATCGCGTTTGGCTACGCCGAATTCGCGCCGCAAATGGCCAATGCTACGGGTGTGATGGGCGCTGACGACAGGATTTCCTTGAGAACCATTGGTTGTGACCCAATCCCCTCTACATGAACGCAACGGCACCTATAACCCATGGCCGCATCGGCTCGCGGTCCTCTTGGTATGCGCCACGTTTCCACTGATTTGGGTGGGCGGATTGGTGACCACGTACGACGCGGGCATGGCGGTACCTGATTGGCCGAATACTTACGGTTACAACCTGTTCCTGTATCCCATCTCCACTTGGCTTAGCGGTCCGTGGGACCTGTTCATCGAGCATGGCCATCGGTTGATCGCATCGGTAGTCGGCCTCATCACGATCGCGCTGGTGGGTGTGACGTGGCGCATGGATCGCCGCCGCTGGGTCCGTGCGTTCGTGCTCGGCTGCCTTGCACTCGTGGTGGCTCAGGGTGTTTTGGGCGGGCTTCGCGTGCTGCTTGATGAGACGGTGTTGGCGAGATTACACGGTTGCGTAGGCCCGGTATTTTTTGTGGCTGCTGTCGTGGCCGCTGCGGTGACTTCGCAGTGGTGGACCGACGCCTTGCGCTGCACAGCCTCGCCGGCAACAACCGGTTTTGAGCGACTCGCTTGGTTCACCGCAGGTTTCGCCTACCTGCAGTTGGTGTTGGGAGCCCATCTGCGTCATGTTTCTTTTGACTGGCCTCCCACCATCTTCCGAGGACTCGTACTTGCTCACCTATTGGTGGCAGCGATCCTGACCGGTCATGTCGTGATGCTGTGGCTGAAGGCGTTCGGGAATCCGCAGCTTCGCACATGCCGACTCATTCAACGACCATTACAAGGCCTAGTGGTACTCGTCGGCTGTCAACTGGTGCTGGGCGCTTTGACATGGCGGATGAAATACGGCTGGCCGACCTGGCTACCTCAACCTGCCGCGTGGCGAGGTTTGGCGGTGACGGCAGAGAGCATGGCACAAGCGGTGATCACGACGGCTCACGTGGCGGTGGGTTCGTTGATCCTGGTGACAGGCACCTTATTGGCAGTCCGTACTCATCGCCTTTTTGGCCGCACGAATGAGACGACGATGTTAGCGGCAGCCGCGCGACGTTCGTTGGAGGTACTGGTATGAGCATGAGCACCTCCACGCTCGCCCGTGTCTCGACAGCGAGGCCCGCGGGCCTCGCTTCACGGTTGGCCGATTACGTCGAGTTGATGAAGCCTCGAATCCTTTCGATGGTCTTGGTGACGATTGCCCTGTCGGCGATCATCGCCACTTGGGGACAACCAGATATCGTGAAGTTGTTCCATACGTTGGTGGGCACTACGCTGGTGGCGGGTAGCGCCAGCATTTTCAATCAATGGCTGGAACGCCGCAGCGATGCGCGAATGCGTCGTACGGAGAATCGGCCCCTGCCAACGCGACGACTTGGACATCTGGAAACCCTGGCGTTAGGAATCTCCAGTGTATTGCTTGGATTGGCGTATCTGCTGAACCTCGCGGGGCCTGCCGCGGCCTATTGGGCCGCCGCCACGTGGCTCATGTATGTCGGCGTCTACACTCCGCTGAAAACGCGCACGTGGTTGAACACATTGGTCGGTGCTGTGCCAGGAGCCCTACCGGTGTTGATTGGTTGGTCAGGCGTTAGCGCACCGATCGACACACGATGTCTTTGCCTGTTTTTGTTGGTCTTTCTCTGGCAATTCCCACACTTCATGGCCATCGCCTGGTTGTATCGTCAGCAGTATCGTACGGCCAATATGCAGATGTTAACGGTGGTCGACCCCACCGGTCACCGTGCGGGTGTCCAGGCCGTGGTCGCGGCCGCCTCGGTGTTGATCGTGAGCCTGGTTCCGGCCGCATTGGCGATTACGTTCTCGCCGATCTATGTGATCATTAGTACCGGGTCGGGAATCGGCCAGCTGATCTGTGCCGTGCGATTCTTCCGTGACCGATCCGATTTCCGCGCTCGGAGACTGCTGCGGGCATCATTGCTGTACTTACCAATTCAGCTTATCCTGATCACCTTGCTAAATCTCGCCATCATCTGAGTCAACATCGAATCGCGATTTGATTGTCGCACCCTACACAAAAACCAAGAACTTCGTGATCTGAAAAAAGGCAACAACCGCCATGGCACACGACAGTGGTCACGCTGACAGCCACGGACATGGACACGTGCATTTGGAATATCAGCCGGCGTTGCCGTTACCCAACGGCAAGCTCTGCATGTGGCTATTTCTTTCCACCGAAATCATGTTCTTCGCAGGTCTCATTGGGACCTACATTGTGCTGCGTTTCGGCTCACCCGCTTGGCCTTCACCGCTGGACGTTCATCTGGAAGAACGTATTGGTGCCTTTAACACGTTTGTTCTAATCTGTTCCAGCGTCACGATCGTGTTGGCATTCGAAGCCGCCAAAGCCAACCGGACTCAGCAGGCGAAGATCTTTCTGGCACTCACATTGGCTCTGGGCAGCTTGTTTCTGGCTGTTAAAGCCTACGAATACAACTCCAAGTTTGTCCATGGCATCTATCCTCAGAAACCCCATAGTCTGATCCATGAAAAGGCCGACGTTTATTATGCCGCAGCCGTCCGTCAATTAATCAAAGACCGGCAGGAGCAGTTGGCAACGCGCCGCCAACAACTGCAGGAAGAAAACCAGGACCTGTCGGAAACCGATGCTGAGCGTTTACAGAAGTTGGGCGTCCTGGAAATTGGTTTGGCGCGTTGGTCCGAAGAGCTCGCAGCACATGGCGACCCGATGGCAATTGAGCAAATGGCTGAAGCAATCTATGCCGGCCATTCGGCTCACCACGAAGACGAATCACACGCGGCCGAACGAGCGGCCCGCATCGACGCGGAGATCACTGCTGTAAGCGCTCGACAATCCAAGCTGGAAGCACAACAACAGGGGCTTCTGGCCGACCAGACACGATTACAACAAGCGGCCGATACTCCTCCGGAGGAATTGCAGAGGATTGCGGCAGAATTGGCGGCGTTACCCGATCAGCTCAGTCTGGTCAGTAATCGTGTCAAAACGCTCGGAATGATCAAAGAAGCGGAGCATGGTCTAAACGAAGCCTTTGCCGAGGAGTCGTCTGGTCGACCTTGGCTCATCCTGCCGATGATGATTCCCGGTGGCAACATGTGGGCCAGTACGTACTTCCTGCTGACCGGTTTTCATGCCCTACACGTGCTGGTCGGCTTGATCGTTTTCACTCTCGCGTTGCGATTTACCTTGGGCGCGAACAAGGCCAATTTTCTAGAAAATGCTGGACTGTATTGGCACTTCGTCGACTTAGTTTGGATTTTCCTGTTCCCTTTGCTGTACCTGTTTTAGAATCGACCGTTTCCACGCTACCTGCAAGGCAGCGCGACTTATCTATCCACCTATCCCCGACTTACGACGGACATTTACCGAAAGCACTGATCCATGTCGGATTCCGCTACGCACACGCCCCACGAACACGAGCACAGTCATGCCAGTTTGGGAACTTACCTGGCGGTTTTTGCCGGCTTGGTGATCCTGACCGGTGTCTCCTTCTGGATCGGCAACTCGACGATCAAACAGACGATGCCAGCGAGTGCCTGGGCAGGAATGATGGCAGTGTCCTGCGGCAAGGCGATGCTCGTGATCCTTTTTTTCATGCACTTGAAATGGGAAGCGAATTGGAAATACGTGTTGACGATTCCTGCCATGATGATGTCGGTCTTTCTGGTATGCATGTTGATTCCCGACGTCGGAATGCGACACAGGCGATACTCCGAAGAGCGTTTGATTCATGCCGCCCAGCCGATGCCGGAAGATGCAACCACGGAACCTCACGCGGCGAGCCATTAGTCGCTCGTCCGACGGGTGTCGAGAAGAAACTCCACGGACAGCGGCAAGCGTCTAGAATACACAAAGACGTCGACGGCCGAGGCGCCCGCGAATGTCTCGTTCGCTGCTCCGCGCCTCGCCTAGCCGCTGAATCCTGGCGATACCATGCTACCGACACCCGCCATTGATGTCTCATCCCTCAGCCATTGCTACGGTTCGCGGCAGGCGCTGGACCAAGTGTCGTTCGCGATCAACCAGGGGGACGTGTTTGCGTTTCTAGGGCCCAACGGAGGCGGCAAGACGACGTTGTTTCGGGTCCTTTCCACATTAGTACCGATGCAAACCGGTTCTGCCCATATTTTCGGTCATGCCCTACAACGGGAGCTGTTCGAAGTACGTCGCCTAATGGGGATTGTGTTTCAGTCCGCCAGCTTGGACAAGAAACTGACGATTGATGAAAACATTGCGGCTCAGGGCGCATTATACGGATTGCGGGGCGCCACGCTGCGATCACGTCGCGACGAGGCATTGGAGCAACTGGGACTGCAGGATCGTAGACAAGATTTGGTGGAAACGCTGTCGGGAGGGCTGCGTCGGCGCGTTGATTTGGCCAAAGCCCTGATTCATCGGCCGCGACTGCTATTGTTGGACGAACCGAGTACGGGACTTGATCCTGGAGCTCGCAGCGACCTGTGGCGATATTTGAATCGATTGCGCGACGAATTTCAAACTACCATCGTGCTAACAACCCACCTTCTGGATGAGGCAGATCGAGCTGACCAGATTGCAATCCTGCATGCCGGCAAGCTCGTGGCGAGCGGTGATCCTGGAGCTTTAAGATCCGCCATTGGTGGCAACTCCGTCGTCGTCGAGACGGACAATGCCTCAGCAATTTGCCACCAGATCAAGCAGCGCTGGAATTGTGAAGCGACGGTCGTTGACGGTGATGTCCGAGTGGCCTGTGGTGACGACGCCTCCTGGGCCACGCAACTTGTGACCGCTTTTCCGAATGATATCAAATCGGTGAAGATCGGCCGTCCCACTTTAGAGGACGTGTTTATCGAAAAAACGGGGCATCGCTTCTGGCAGGACGACAGCTTGGAGCCAACGCGTACAAAACACAAAGCCAAACGCGTAGCGCGAATCGAGGATTAAATGAGCGGACTATCGACGACCCCGTCCGAGTCGGTACACGCCGAGGCCACGACCCGTCCTTCGGCCGTACTGGCCTGGAACGTGGGGTGGCATGCCACGGGAGTGTTGGCGTGGCGCGAGATCATTCGTTTCGTGCGTCAACGCAACCGCGTCATTGGTGCTGTCGGCCAACCTATCTTGTTCTGGCTGTTATTTGGGATCGGGATGAATCAGACATTCCAGATCCCTGGTCAAAGATTCAGCGTGTATTTCGTCCCGGGCACGCTCGTGTTGATTCTGTTGTTTACCGCAATCTTCGCCACAATTTCAATCATTGAAGACCGCCAGGAAGGGTTTTTGCAGGCCGTGCTCGTGGCCCCTTTGCCACGATGGTCGCTCGTGCTAGGTAAAGTCCTTGGCGGTTCACTGTTGGCGGTCGGACAGAGCCTACTGTTTCTGGTCTTAACGTTCTCGCTCGGAGTGTCGTTCTCGATTTCAACGGGCGTGGCAACCATCGCGTTAATGAGCCTGATTGCCGTGGGACTGACGGGGCTGGGATTCTGTATCGCGTGGCGATTAGATTCAACCCAAGGATTCCACGCGATTATGAACCTACTATTAATGCCCATGTGGTTGCTCTCTGGCGCATTTTTTCCCGTCCCGCGAATAACAACAGATACGAGTTGGGGGGAAATCGGCTTGCACTGGGTCATGCGTCTGAATCCTGTCACCTATGCCGTGGCTGGTCTGCGACACTTGTTGTCCGTCGCTCCTCAGTCGACCGCCGGCACCGCGACTCCAGCACTTTGGATGCCCTCGCTGACGGCATGCTGGTGGGTCACGATTGGTTTCGCGCTGTTGATGTTTCTTTTCGCCACCTCTATCGCGCGGCGTCCCACACAAGGAGACTTGCGATGAATCGAGTCCTAATGTTCTGGCTCGCAACACTCATGATATTCGTCGGCGCTGTCCTGGTCTGGACAGTTGTACGGAATCGTGCTCCGGAAAGTGGCTCAATGCAGGTCGTCGATGACACGGCATCCGTCGAATCAGGGCGGCCAAAACTCACCGAGTTTGAGCTGCTCGATCAAACGGGCAAACGCGTTAACTCACACGAGTTGGACGGGGAAGTTTGGGCCGGTAGTTTCTTCTTCGCTTCCTGTCCCAGCACGTGCTACAACCAAAACATCAAGCTGCAGCAATTGCATGCGAAATATGCTGACCAAGGATTGCGGTTAATCAGCATCACCTGCGATCCGGGAAAGGATACACCCGCCGCTCTGGCCGGTTACGCTAGTCGCTTCAATGCCGATCCGCATCGATGGAAGTTCCTCACACCCGTCGACGGCGATATGCAGTACATCTCGCGTGTTGCGAATGATTACTTTGGTTTACCTGTCGGACCAGAAACTCACACGGATCGAGTTATGCTCTTCGATCGCAAAGGCAACATGCTCGGCGCTTATAGCGTGCTCAATGCGCAACAATTCCGAGAATTGGACGAGCAGATTGCAGCGGCACTTGCCGGACACGCTGCCCAGGACGGCAACGAGTCCAGCATCAACGATTCGGCAGACGCTCCAGAGTCGGGGGAAGGTCGTCACGACCCGGTAACCACCGCCGCTCGCCATTCGGCCTCGTGAACGCGTGTGACATTCCCGAGGTGTTAAAAAAGGCGAGTCTCCATGGTACATTATTTGCCGCACGTCAATGCCAGCCTCAACACGCTTGCCACCGTGCTGCTGCTGATTGGTTATGCCATGATCCGCCAACGCCGCGAAGCAGCTCATCGTCGTGTGATGCTGTCTTGCTTTGTTGTATCGGTCGCCTTTCTGACAAGCTACCTCGTCTACCACTATCAGGCCGGAAGTGTTCGGTTTCCGGACTATCCGCCCACATGGGTCCGCACCACCTACCGCAGTATCCTGTTTTCGCACATTGTGTTGGCAGCCCTCGTACCGATCCTTGCGATCATCACCATTTACCTTGGCCTGAGGAATCGCCGCAAGGCACATCGGCGCATCGCCCGGTGGACGTTTCCCATCTGGCTTTACGTTTCAATTACTGGCGTGGTCGTGTATATCATGCTCTATCAGCTCTATCCGCCACGGGAACACCAAGTTAGAATGCCGCAAAGCCGAATACGTGCCCAGGCCCCGATCGCCAGCGGCAATGGCAGCGTGTTTCGACAAATCCAAGAGGCAAGATCATGAACTACCGCAGCCTTGGTCGGCTCATGTTGGTTACCCTTGTTATGTTCGCACTGACGGCGGTCTGCGAGGCCTGTCCCACATGCAAAAACGCGATCTCCGATGATCCGCAGCAAGCCAACATGGTGCGAGGTTATTTCTGGAGCATCTTGTTCATGATGTCGATGCCTTTCCTAATTTTTGGCAGTCTCGGCACGTATTTTTACCTTCAAGTTCGTCGGGCTCGGGCAACACAATCGACTCGATCCATCACCGCCCAGTCGACGTCAGCCCACGCCAACGCGGGACAGTCGATGACGTCGGTGTGACATCGGGTTGTCGCCGGCCGGTCGATGGGCACGGCATCAACGCAATGGTCATCGCGACTGATGCTGTTCGCACGAATTCGCTACGCACTACCGCGTGGATCGATGAATTCGTCGAATCCAAGCCAGAGACTACGAGCATAGCGGAAGAAGAAAAGCGGAAAGAATACCACGAATGCCATACAGGCAGCTAATGCTTCGTTGGGGGACAGAGTTTTCGTGAAAACGAACAGGGGATAGGTGATCGCGACAACCAGCGCCGTAAGACCATAATTGAAATAAATCGCTCCCAGGTAGAATCCAGATTCCCGCTGGAAGGGGAATCCGCAATGGGAACACTGTGGATGCATCTGATACCAGCGCGCGTACAATCGACCTTGTCCACAACTGGGGCAGCGGAGACGGATACTACGAAATAGAATCTGACCAAACCTCAATGCAGTCTCCTCGCCAAAGTCGATTGTCGTTTGTATCACTTAACACTGCGTTTGCCTCAGCGTTCGGCGACGCAGGCGCGTCGTCGGTTTTTTCGCCTGCACACCTTCCGTTTGATCAACAGCCGCGAGGCGAATCATGGGTATACTCATCGGACGAGGATTACAGGTTTTGGGACTGGTCATTCTTCCGGTAGGCATCATCCTCGAACTCCTGGGGAAGCTCGGTCGACGTGGGCTGGCCGAACTTCTATTGATTATGATCTTCGGCTTTGCTGCGTTCCACCTGGGCCGATACATTGAAGGATATGCTCGTCAAACTTGACTGGGCGGATTTCCGTTTTGTGTTGATCTCAACACGCCGTCGCCCCGTGACGATCGGTTGCACGGCGATATCCGAGATACGGCCAGTCGTAAGTCACGTAAAATTGGGCGCGGCAGGCGCATCGACCAACATTGCGTAGCTTACGCGCCGTATTTCCCCAACCTTCCCGCGTTGGCTAAGGCAAGTGTCATGAGGTGCTTTGCCTTGAACAGTCCGAGTCCGCCGGAAATGCACTCACGTTCTCCAAATGCCTTCTTTCCATCCGGTCGGCAACAGTTGGACACCAGCAGTGTCGGTACGGGATGCCAACTATGGCTCTTGAGGAAACTGGGCGTCGAATGGTCTCCGGTCACGATCAGCACTTCGGGTTTGAGTTGGCGGACCCGCGGGATGATGGCATCAAACTCCTCGGTTCGCCGAACTTTGGCTTGAAAATCACCGTCTTCGCCCGTACTGTCGGTGTACTTAAAGTGCACGAAGAAGAAATCGTATTCGGACCAATGTTGTTCGAGCAGATCGATTTGTTCGTCCAGCGTCTGTGGACTGCCAACGATGTTCATTCCGACTAATTGAGCCAGACCTTTGTACATCGGGTAGACGGCAATGGCGGCGGCATGCAAACCGTAGACTTCCTCGTAGGAGGGTAGGGCAGGGCGGGCGGCAAATCCTCGCATCGTTAACCCATTTGCTTGTGGTTCGTCTTTAAGCAATTGCCTTGCACTTTCGACGAACTGATGCGCCAATCGGGCAGTTGTTTCACTCGCTTCGTCCAACGCTTCAGGTTTCAAGGGTGGCACGCCTGTTCGCTGCGGATCCGTATCGGTGACACTGCCGCCCAAATCGTGTCCGCGAAAGACGACGACAAACCGATGTTCCTTAACCGGTTCGACGATCACCTCGGCGCCGTCCAATCGCACTTCATTGAGTCGTCTGGCCAGCGGGGCTCTTATCGGTGGCGATCCGGCCTGCACGGCGATCGGTGATGCGGCCCTCGGCATCCAACGTACAAAAGTTGCAGCGGACGGCCACGTCACCCGAACGCAGTTCCATACCGATTCCCGTAGCCTCCAATGCGCCACGACCAATGACATATTTGAGCGGGTCATAGCCGAAAAGTCCGAGGTGTCCGGGGCCGCTACCGGGACTGATCCCGGGACTCACGGGAATCGATCCGCCCTGCACACCGACGGTCGCGAGTTGATCTAGATTGGGCGTCCGCGCCGCCTCCAATTCTGTCGGACCGTCAGGCGTATGCGGCAGGCCGCCCAAACCGTCGGCCACCAACATTACGATCTTCGTGTCGTTTGAGATTTGCAGGGTGCGTGTCAGGTCGTGAATATCCATCCGAGAACCTCTCGCGCTGTCTTGTGGAGTGAGTTTCCGAACCAGTTGGCATGTTACCTCTGCAAGGACCTCACGTACTAGTCCCCACGCAATTCGCAGTGGAGTTCGGTCGAGAATTCGCCCGGGACCGGCAACGGGCGGCGTGACTGGTCAACGGATCGAATGCGCGTTATGTTCAACGGCGAAACCAATCGGCCGCCCAAAGAAACATCCGGCGAAGATCGCGGCGACAACCGTCCGGGGCGGAACGCAACAGCTCTCGCCACACGGAGAAGGAAACGACCATGGGTTTGTCGGACCTACCGCCGCTAAAGTTCGATTTTTCCCGAGTGCTGGAAGCGCCGGGCGGCATCGAACGCGAACACCTTATCCGTCTCGCCCCAGCGTTGGAACGAAACCGTGATGAGATTTTTTACGAAGATTTACCTGCCCTAGCCAACGGCAAATCGTTGGTAGGCAAGGATCCTCTCGACACTGCGTTCGTCGACCTACCTCAACGCCTGCTGACCGATTATGAGATGCATCGCGGTGAGAGTGAATTGGGACGCATCCTCGCCACGGCAGCGCGGCTCCGACAGTTGGTCGACCGCGTGGTTGTGCTTGGCATCGGCGGCTCGTACATCGGAGCACGCACGCGTTGATGGATGCCTGCTGCCATCCTTTCCACAACGAGTTGGACCGCGGCCAGCGCGGTGAGGTTCCTCGCCTGTACTTTGAAGGTAACAACCTCGACAATGATGGCATGCGCGGATTGTTGGATCTGCTACCCACGCGGATGCATTTGGATGATCCCCGAGACCGATGGGCCCTGATTGTCATCAGCAAGAGTGGCGGCACGCTAGAAACCGCCATCGCTTTTCGTCAGTTCCTCGATGCCATCGCGGCCGCTAGCCCTGGCTGCGGGAAGAGTTGGGCGGAGTTAGTCGTTCCCATAACCGGCAGAGCTGGGAAAATCTTTCAGCTCGCCAACGCGATCGGATGCCCTTCCATTTTTCAGGTGCCTGACGGCGTGGGAGACCGGTTTTCGGTTTTCTCGCCCGTGGGTCTGTTGCCGGCCGCCATCTTGGGATTGGACGTCGTGCGATTACTACGTGGCGCCGCGGCAATGACCGAGCACTTTCGCACCGCACACGCCGCTGATAATTTGGTCCTCAATTACACAGCTGTCCATCATTTGTGGGAAACGACGCGGAATGCGACAATTCGCGTCCTGCAGGTTTGGTCCAAGTCGCTCGAAAGTGTTGGCCTGTGGTATGATCAGCTATTGGCTGAAAGCCTCGGTAAACGAAATGATGTCGGGGCGACTCCGCTGACGGTCGTCAACACCCGCGATCTCCATACGCGTGCCCAACAGCATCAGGAAGGGCGACGCGACAAAGCCTATACAAATCTGATCATCGAACAATGGAAGACCGATCCGCTGCGCATCGCCAAAACCTCTCACGTCGCTCACGATGAAGACCAGTTGGACCGACTGGCAGGTAAATCGGTGATCGATGTGATGAACGCGGCCATTAAAGGCATGAATAAGGCGTACGATGATGACCAGCGACCGACAGCCGACTTGTTTCTACCCGCGGCGGACGAAGCCAGTTTGGGACAATTGCTGCAGATGTTCATGTTGGCAACCGTTGTCGAAGGGCGACTGCTGGGCGTCAACCCCTATGGCCAACCCGGTGTGGAGGCTTACAAATCCCAACTGCGGCACGAATTGAATTGAGATTCGGTCACGCGCCGACTAGCCGCAGTTCTGGGGACTTCGGTTAGATAGATTTCCGTCCAACATCGACCGGATATTTGAGAGAGCGAAACGTATTATGGCAGCCGAATTGACTTGGTTAGGACATGGCAGTTGGGCCCTGACAGCAAACGGCCATCACGTGTTGTTGGATCCCTTTCTCGACGACTCCCCAACTTCCCCCGTCAAAGCCGCCGACGTTCAGGCGGACCACATCCTTGTCTCCCACGGTCACTTCGACCACGTCGCCGATGTCGCCTCAATTGCGAATCGGACAGAGGCAACGGTAATCGCCATTTTTGAAATCGCGGAGTGGTTCCGTACAAAACACGCGGTGCAGAACACGATGGGCATGAATCTCGGAGGATCCGTGAGACTGCCCTTCGGCGACGTCCAAATGACGCAGGCCTGGCATAGTTCAACACTTCCTGACGGCAGTAGCGGGGGCTCGCCGGCCGGCTATATCGTAACGCTGCCAGACTACCGCATCTATTTCGCCTGTGATACCGGATTGTTCGGTGATATGGAACTAATCGGAAAGCGAGGAATCGATTTGGCAGTGCTGCCGATCGGTGACGTTTTTACGATGGGCCCGGCCGCATCGCTGGACGCGATTCGACTGATCCGCCCCAAGCGTGTCGCGCCGGCCCACTACAACACGTGGCCGCCGATCGCCCAAGACGCGAATGCATGGGCCCAGCAGGTGCGTGCGGAGACGGATGCAGAACCCGTGGTCCTCGCGCCAGGTCAGCGGTACCTCCTGTCAAATTGAGCCGATTGGATAGGTGCGTCAGTGTTCGCTCGTTAACCAAGACGACAGTCATGACGTTTGCGGTCAGCGACGTTGGATCGAGTTTTCAATTTGCGGGGCGACCAGACGAGCCGTCGAATTGTCTTATTCGCATTCCTCATCCGGGACCGGCACATCGGAGTCCGATGCCGCACGGGAATCGGCGGCACCCGTTGCATGCGGCAGACCGACTTGGATCTGGTCCGCAACGATGCGCACCGGAAAACGATCGATCTTGATTCGGGGATTGTCGCACCAAGTCCCGTCGGACACGCGAAATCGCCACGCGTGCCACGGACACGCGACCACGCCCTCCTCGACGTGGCCCTCGGCCAGCGAGGCTCCCATATGCGGACACAGGTCATCGATGGCAAAGTATTCGTTCCCCGTGTTAAAGACCGCAACCACGCGTCCTCCTACCGCATAAGCGCGTCCTGTACCTTCCGGGATGGCTCCAACACAAGCCACGGTGACATAAGAAAACTCCGTCATATCGAAAACGTCTTCCAGCTAGATTCATCCTCGTTGGAAAGCCATCGAAGGCCAACGTTGTCCCCAGACTCGATTGGCAATCGACGCCAATTCTCGGTCGAACGAGCCCATCGGGGTGGCCCCGTGTCGCCCCTTAGCGACACTTTCAATCCCCTTGATTCTACCGGCGCAGCCTCGTGCTGGGCAGGTCAGCGAGGCAAGGGTCCTACAAGTTGTAGCGCCAGGGCGTGGATCTGCCCTGGGAAGGAGGTCAAATTCTTGCGATACTGGGCTAAAGGGTCGCCGCGCACCGCAACTCCACGATGAGTCTGCACGCAGCCGGCTTACCTGGTGCGACCAAAGTCCGAACACGACGAAATACCAGCGCGAGTACGATGTTAAATACGACGCTCAAAAATCGTTTACTAGCCCAAGTCTTGCCGCACGTCCGCCAACCGGCGCATATTTAGGCGGTGAGTTGAACATGGTTCGCAAAGATCACCGCCACGTGCGGGGACGACTTTGTCTAGCGTTTCCCGACACGTACGCCTTGGGAATGAGTCACCATGGACTGCAGGTGCTCTACACTTTGATCAATCGGCGGGACGACTGGGCCTGTGAACGCGTGTTTGCACCGTGGGACGACATGGAGCGGTTGTTGCGCCAATACAATCTTCCGCTATACAGCTTGGAGACATTTACGCCACTGCATCGCTTCGACGTATTGGGGTTTTCGCTGCAATACGAAATTGGCGCATCGAACGTACTGACCATGCTTGACCTCGGTGGCGTTCCGTTGCAAGCCACCGAACGTACGCTGTCCGAACCGTTGGTCATCGCGGGCGGACCCTGTGCGCAGAATCCGGAACCGATGGCGTGCTTCATTGATCTGTTCGTCACCGGAGATGGAGAGCCGAGTCTACCTCGGATTTGTGACCTTTGGATCGAGCTACGGCAAGCAGCGATCGCGGCCCAAGGTCAGCAGATCGGTGCAGCCGGGCAGGCTCAGCGTACAGAGATTCTCGCCCAGCTGGTCGAGGAATTGCCTTTCTGCTACGCTCCACGCTTCTACGAGCCAGAATACCTTGATGGCCGTTTCGTTGGCTTTAATCGCACTCGTGGCGATGTTCCGGAAACCATTGAGCCGTCGGTGATTTCTGACCTCGAGGCAATCCCACTGCCCACGCACCCAATCGTTCCGTATGTCGAGTGCGTACACGATCGCATCGCGATTGAGATTATGCGAGGTTGCCCGTGGCAATGTCGGTTCTGTCAGAGTACGGTCATCAAACGCCCGCTACGTATTCGATCCGTGGAAACAATCGTGCGGGGTGCGTTAGAGAGCTATCGAAATACAGGCTTTAACGAGTTATCGATCTTGTCGTTATCGAGCAGCGATTATCCCCACTTTGCCGAATTGGTAACACGACTCAAACAAGTGTTCACTCCTTTGGGCGTGAATATCTCCGTGCCCAGCCTGCGAGTCAACGAACAATTGCGTTCCATCGCGGAGCTGCTCGGAAACCGACGTAGATCTAGCTTGACACTAGCTCCTGAAGTTGCGCGCGACGACATGCGGGAGCAAATCCGGAAGAAGATCAAGAATGAAGATTTGTACGAAGGTTGTCGTGAAGCATTCCGTCGGAACTTTGAAAGCGTGCAAGTTGTACTTTATGTGCGGGCTCCCTGGCGAACGGACGGTTGACCTGGACGGAATCATTGAAATGGCAGAAACCATCGCACGTATCGGCAAGGAAGAGCGGGGGCGGTACGCGAAGGTAACGGCCAGCGTGTCGAACTTCGTACCCAAGGCGCACACGCCGTATCAATGGAATGCGATGCAAAGCCGAGAATACTTCCGTTGGGCGCATCGCTATTTGAAGAGCCGCTGTTCTTTACGTTGTGTGCAAATCAAATGTCACGATGTCGAAACGAGCCTGTTGGAGGGCGTCCTCAGTCGAGGCGACCGGCGCGTGGGGCGTGCCATCGAACTGGCTTGGCGCCGCGGTGCTCGCTTGGACGGTTGGCACGAGCATTTTGATTCCGAGCGATGGTGGCAAGCCCTGAACGACGCGGGAATCGATGCGAACCAGGTGATCCATATTCCCTATCAACTCAATGCACGTCTTCCCTGGGATCACGTCAATGTGAAATATGGCCGTGCCTTTCTGGAAAAGGAACAAATGCGCGCCGACGATCAACTACGAACCATGGCCGACGCACACTGAGCCTCTCGGCACTAACCTCGCCCATTCCGATTGGGACGCAGACGCTACACAACGCCCTTTGACAGCGCTGCGGCCCAATGAATGCCTGCTCGGTTCGACCCCATCTTAAGGTTGCAAAAAGATGAATTCATCGCCCCCCTTCAACCGTCCTCCGTGGTTACGCTGGCAGAGTTTCAACAGTTAATCCACAACATGTATTTCAGCAAAGATCAAGCGCGCGGCGTCGAAGGAACGTTTATGTGGCTGCTGGAAGAAATCGGCGAATTGGCAGCGGCCTTGCGCAGAACGAGACCATGCCGCCTGTGTCGAGGAGTTCGCCGATGTCCTGGCGTGGCTGACAACGATCGCCAACGTCGCCGGCGTCGATTTGACACACGCCGTCACGACCAAGTACGGAGCAGGCTGTCCCGGCTGCGGTCATTGGGTCTGTAACTGTCCGGATGAAGGAAAGCCATAGTGAGCTTCCGCGTGATGGAAACGAGATCGATGACGTGGCGCGAGGAAGCGTTGATCTCTGTGCGAAGCTTGGTGATCGCCACCGCGCCCCAGACCGTTCCTTTTCGCGCAGCGTTTTGGATCATCTGCGTGGCATGGGGCGTCCTGATGACGTCAACAGCGACCGCGGATGAACTCGCGACTTTGGAGGAAATTCGTGTCGGCATCGATGGAGTTTACAAACTCGGACAATGGACGCCGGTCCAGGTGAGTATTAGAACGGGAAACGAACCATTCCAGGGTCATTTCGTTGTCCAGACGGACGACCCGAACGGTGTCGCAGCGCAATATGTCGGTTCGACCATCGCCGTCGCTCCCAACTCCGTTGCGTCGACGACAACCTATGTCAAGTTCGGCCAGCCGTCTAGCGACCTCCGTGTCATGCTGCAGCGAGATGATGGCCGCCAAGTCGCACGGCAACTATCGCCGGCGGAATTGCCCGCTCCGTTGCCAAGTGACCAACAACTGTTGATGAGCCTCGGCAATAAGTTGAACATCTCGCGGGCTAAGGCCTTGCGTTCTATTGCGTATTTGGATCGAGTTACGGATCACCACATCACGAACGTCGATGATTTGCCTCGTCATTGGCTCGGATACTCGAGCGTCGATGTCCTGCTCCTGACTTCCAGTAACGAAGCGGCTCTCGCGGAGATTGATCAAGAACAGTGGGTAGCCTTGCGGCGGTGGGTAGAGCTTGGAGGCACGGCCATCGCCTGCGGCGCGACACGTGCCGTACCCGTGTTCGGCTCAGGTGGCCCTCTGGCTTGGATGCTGCCGGGTGAAATCAAAGCGGTTGTCAACCAGCGACAGACGACGGGCATTGAGCAGTTTGCGGAAGCGTCACGGCGGCTGGATCAAGTCGGGACGGGAGGGCTGTCGTTTTCGCTTCCAATGGCGGTCATTGACAATCCGCGAGGCAAGGTCGAAGCGACGGAAGGGTTCGGGGCCCAGCAGTCGCCAGCGGTCATTCGCGCCACGACCGGACTGGGCCGGATCATATTTGTGACCTTCGATCTTGACTTGCCTCCGTTTTCTGCTTGGCAGGATCAACCCCGATTGCTCGGAAAACTGCTCAGTTTCGCCTTGGATGACGGGGACGTCGACGACGCGTTGCGGACGACGCTGGGCCCCGTGACCCACGTTGGATTCACGGATTTGGTTGGGCAGCTTCGACATGCGCTCGACCAGTTTCCCGGTGTGCGGCTCGTTCGTTTTTCGTGGATCGCGGGCTTAATCGGCGCTTTATATCGCATTGATCGGACCACTGGATTACTGGTTGTTACGGTGCTGGAGTCGCTTGGAGTGGACGTGGCTGACCTTTGGCGTAAGCGTGGTGGCCTTCACCGGCTTGGCTTTTGCGCTGGCGTCCCAGTGGAAGGGAAGCGAATTGCATTGTAATCAGGTCAACTTGATTGACGGCGATTTGTCCAGCGGCATCATACGAGGCACGACATGGGCGAACGTATTTAGTCCACAGACGCAGCAGGTTAACTTGCGGACGCAACCTCGCGCCGTTCAACTGGGTCTCAGGTCCATACCAAGTGACGAGTTGGCAGGGTCTACCCGGCGACGGTTTTGGAGGCCTGGATCGCCGCGAACGCGCAGAAACCTTTCGCCGCCCTTATCAGACGGTGCTGCAACTCGATCCTCCCGACCAAGCAAATGGGTATCTCGAACACTTCCCTCTCGTTGTCTGGTCCAGCCAAAGCCTCCTGGGTCAGTGGTGGGGCACGGTAGCGTGGTCCTCAGATGCCACAGACCTAGCGGCAGGCTTGGACGCGAGGCTTTTCGGCGAACTTATCAATCCCTTGCCCGTCGACATCGAAGAAGCCTACCTGGTTTACGACCGGTGGGCGATAAAACTCGGCCGCTTGGCACGCGGAGCACGTCTGCAGATCGATGGAACAGGAGGCATCGACTTGCAAACACGATTGACCGGCCGACAGGTCGTTCAAGGTCGCAATGTGGTAACGGCTTGGGAACAAAGCAGTACGGACGTCGACCGCATTATGCAGCTCGTCATGTTTTACCGGGCCGCCAAGGGTCAAGCGTATACGCGACTGCAACATCGCTTCCAGCGCAAGCTCGACTGGAGTGGTCATGTGACATCGGAGAAGGCCGTGTTATGGGGCCGCAGTCGCAGCACCGGAGCGGTGATTCTGATGGATGGAAGTGAGATTTCGCCAAGTCAGGAGTGGACTTATTTTCGCTTGTTGATTCCCGTTTCGATACCGGGAAAGGCATAATTGTGATCGAGACTCGAGATTTGACAAAGAAGTACGGCGATTTTGTGGCCATTCAGTCCATCGAATTGAAATTGGAACGCGGCGACCTGTTCGGGTTCATCGGTCCCAATGGGGCGGGTAAAACGACAACCATGCGCATCATCGCAACGTTGCTTAGCCCCAGCTGGGGTGAGGCTTACGTAGACGGTTACTCGATTTACACGCACCCCAAAGAAATTCGGCGGCTGGTCGGCTATATGCCGGATTTTTTCGGCGTCTACGATGACATGAAGGTCATCGAGTACCTGGAGTTCTTTGCAGCGGCTTATAGGATTCATGGCGCCAGACGCCGACAAGTATGCGAAGAAATGCTGGAAGTCGTGGACTTGGCGTTCAAACGTGATGCATATGCGAACACGTTGTCACGAGGTCAGACGCAACGGCTGGGCCTGGCACGAGTGCTGCTACATGATCCGCAAGTCTTGCTGTTAGATGAACCGCTCAGTGGCCTGGATCCCCGAGCTCGCATTGAGATGCGAAACCTGCTGAAACGCTTAGGGGATTCCGGCAAGACGCTCGTTGTGTCGAGTCACATTCTACCGGAGCTAGCCGATGTCTGTAATAAAATCGGTATCATTCATCGCGGCGAAATGAAAGTGAACGCCGCGGTTGCGGACGTCATGAAGCAAATCCGTCAGCGCCGGTCTTGCACGTGCAAGTCCGTGATAACCTGGAAGGGGCGGCGCGTCTGATCGAGTCATCACCGCAGGTGGACCAGGTTGAGATCCAATCGGGGCGACTCGTCGTAACACTACTCGAGGGCACGAGCGATTTCAGTCCGATCGCCGCGACGTTAGTGCATAACGGCTTCGGATTGACGGAATTCCGCGAGGACCAACCGAGCCTGGAAGCGGCGTTCATGACGTTGACCAAGGGGATTTGATGACAGCCCAGCAGTTAAACCGCTTGTCCCTCAGCCGCGGCCAGTACGTTTCGCTGCGCCAAGGGCATCGTTGGACGCCAAGCATTCCGCTCGTCCCGAATTCCATCGTGACTTGCCTACTGCTGTTGGCGGTTGCGCAAACAGCGCGGGGCCAAATCCACGATCAATGGGAAGCAATGCGAGAGGCCATGGTTAAGGATTCGCTAATCAGTGCCGGGATTCAGGACACGCGAGTCCTTGAGGCCATGCGGACGACACCTCGACATCTGTTCGTGCCCCGCTACCTACGGACTCAGGCGTATTTTGACATGGCTTTGCCGATCGGCGCAACAAACCATCTCATCGCCCTTCATTGTCGCCTTCATGACCGAATGTCTTGCTCCGCAACCTGAGGATCGTGTGCTCGAAATTGGGACGGGGAGCGGATACCAGGCGGCCGTTTTGAGCCCGTTGGTGCAGCACGTGTACACGATCGAAATTGTCGAATCCTTGGGCCACCAGGCTGCGCCAACTCTGAAGCAATTGCATTTGGACAACGTATCGGCCAAAGTCGGCGACGGCTTTCTCGGCTGGGCCGAGTACGCCCCGTTCGACAAGATCATCGTGACGTGTTCTCCGGAAAACGTCCCTCCGGCATTGGTCCAGCAATTGCGAGACGGAGGGCGCATGGTTATCCCGGTCGGCGAGCGTTATCAACAGACAATGTACTTGTTTCGCAAGGAAAATGGCGAATTGCGCCGAGAGGCCCTTCGCCCCACGCTGTTCGTGCCGATGACCGGTCAAGCCGAACAGGATCGAGATGTGCAACCCGATCCCACGCAACCCCTGCTGCGCAACGGCGATTTCGAAGCCGATGCCAATGGCAGGGATTCATCCCCGGCTGGTATTATCAGCGACAGGCCGTTTGGACTTCTGCCTCAAACACTCCGCAGGGAACACACCACGTCTGCTTCACGAATCAAACGTCCGGGCACGACTCACATTTGATGCAGGGGCTCGCCATCGACGGACGCCAAGTCCATCGTATTCGGGTCACCGGGTGGGTCAGCACGACGGGCCTGGACGCGTCGCTGCGCAGCCCCGAGGGACCAAGAGTTGTCATCTCATTTTTTGATGACCTTCGACGCGACCTCGGCTTGCGCTGGATTGGCCCTTGGCACGGCGATACCGATTGGCAAGAATTCTCGGCGGTAATTAATGTCCCGGGCGAGGCGCAGAAATGATCCTGCGCATCGGACTCTTCGGCGCAACAGGCTCCGCGTCCTTCGATGATCTGCACATCGACGTCGTGCCGTGACGAACGTCGCATGCCACCGCTCTGCGACCCTTCGCCGCTGCTTCGCCCCCCAAAACAGCGTGTAGGGGTCTGACAGGTTCTCAGACCCCCGCTAGAATCGAGAGTTGGCGAGGGGGTGCCCGCCGAGATCCTCGACACGGGCAGTTAGCGAAGTTAAATGGAGCGGGCGAGAGGATCGACGCATGAATCAGTCGTTTAAGTTCAAGGCCACGGCCTCCGGATTTGACGTGTACCATCGCGGACGTCGCATCGGCGAAATCCTGCCGGCCAAAGAGGCCTCTGGCCGGCACTGCTTCTACCTCGGCTGCGATGACCGCAAGGAACCCCGTACGTATCGCGGCAAACAGAAGGCCGCAGAGGCATTGCAAATCATTCACAAATTGGCGGCGGACGCGCACCGCAAACGTTGGTCGCTCGAAAAGGTCATTGCCGTGGCCTGGGACCAACGTCCCCGGGCCTCGGAATCCCCTTAACCGCTTGTTTCCAGCCGCCGGCCCTCGCTTGCGATTCCTGGGCGAGCCCTGTCGAGCCATCGGCGTCCCGCCTCTAACTGCCAGGGACCTGTTGGCCGACATCCTACGGAGCTGCTAAAACGCGCCAAGCAATCGCCTATATCCCACAGTTTTCCCTTACTTTGCGACCAGAAAATCCAGCCTAGGTGCCTTGAATTGTGTACTAGTGTTAGTATGCTTGCACAACGCCTAGCGGTTTTTTTCAGCATCTAGTTATGGGGGGCTATCTCCAAATGTTAAGGAATTTTTCGCTTTCTGTCGTTCTCGGCCTGATGACCTGCGGGTTGGCCAGCGATGCCCAGGCCGGCTGGGGATCGTGGGGTGGATCCTATGGTAGCTACGGATCAGCTGGCTCTTATGCCTCGTACGGCGGCTCCTCTGGTGGCTCGTACGGCGGCTCTTTTGGCTCAAGCGGTGGATCGACGGGTTCCTACGGTAGCGTCGGTTCATGGGGCGGATACGGCTCCAGCGGTGGCTGTTGGGGAGGTAGCAGCGGAGGTTCGAACGGCAGCTGCGGAGGTGGCTATCATTACGGTCCGGTCGCCCGCCTATTTGACCACTGGCATCAGAAGAAACTGGCCCGTCGCGCCTATCGCAATGCGTCCTATGCCTCATCGGGTGGATGCTGGGGCGGTAGCTACGGTGGCAGTCAGGGGTGCTGGGGCGGAAGCTATGGATCTGCTGGCTACGCTTGCACGGGCGGTTCCGCCGGCACGTGGTCGTCGTACCACGCAGTCGGCTGGCGGCGATTGCGGTGGCTGTGGTGGCTGCGATGGTTGCTCCGGCGCAGTCATGGAAGGGACGATCATTGAAGGCGATGCATCGCCCAGTTCGATGGAGTCCGAACCGATGGAGGAGACTCCTAGTGAAGCCCGTAAGTCGTCACGCAAGGGTGTGCTGACCGTGTCAGTACCCGCCCACGCGGAAATCGTTGTCAATGGTCTACCCACCACTAGTACAGGTGAGCAACGACGTTACGTGTCTCACGGCCTCAAGCCGGGTGAAGACTATCGCTACGTCGTCAAGGCCACGATTGAGCAGGACGGCCAGAACATCGAACAGACCAAGGTTGCCACGCTCCGCGCGGGCAAAGTTACGGACTTGGATTTTGACTTTAGCGATCGCGGCGTCGTCGAGACCAGCTTGACGCTGAACGTGCCTGATGACGCGAAGGTCTTCCTTTCGGGCACGGAAACGGGAGCCAAAGGCCCCACGCGACGTTTCTCAACGACTCGGATTCAAGACGGCCAGAAGTGGGCGGACTACTTGGTGCGCACGTCACGGTCGAGCGAGATGGACGGACGTTGAGCAAGGAGAAGCAAGTGACGCTCCACGGCGGCGACACGGCGGAATTGCAGTTCGACTTTGACCAGACCGAACTAGCCGCTGCTCGCTGATCGCCTCAATCGCTTAAACCGCTGAAGATTTCCCAAACCCTTGCATCGCCTTGTCGCGCTGCAAGGGTTATTTTTTGCCATTCTCTGGCCGGATCCCCGGTGGGTCGACTTTCGGTCGATGGCTGCAAATGACGATAATACGGTCATGCGAGCTGATCATCGAATACGGCCTGTTGCCTGGACGCCGACCCGTCGGCGGTGGGTTTCTTGTCTCTTAATAGTGCATCTAGCCGCGATCTTCATTGCACCGTGGTCATCGCCACCGCCGGCCCCATTGCTGGCGGAGAGGGCCGCCACGTTGTTCGCCCCGTATTTGATGGGGGCCTATTTGAATCACGGGTACCGTTTCTTTGCTCCGGATCCGGGCCCGAGCCATTTGGTGCGATACGAACTGCGCCAAGCCGATGGCGGCGTCGTACAGGGACACATTCCGGACCCGCAGCGCGACTGGCCGCGGTTGCTTTACCACCGGCATTTTATGATCACCGAATCGCTCTACAACGTCCTTGGGCGAGTCGAGGAGATCCCAGACGATGCAATCATGCCGGCCGCCGAACGAGAGCGAATGGAGAACCAAAACCGATATTCCCGAGAGTTGGCCGGCTTCTTAGCACAGGGAATGGCACAACAATTGTTGAGGCAATTCCATGGGCGGAGCGTGCGACTCTATTTGCAGGAGCATGCCATTCCATACCCTCAAGATGTCCAGCAGGGCAAAAGACTCGATTCGCCCGAACTGTATTCCGACTTGGCGGATTTAGGGGAATTTCAAGGAAGCCAGCCATGAGCGGGACGGTGCGGTCATACTTGGAAGAAGTGACGTCGACTTTCGGTCGCCATTGGAACCAGTTTTGGTTTACGCCGGCGGATGGCGCAACATTGGGCTTAATCCGCATCCTGACCGGTTTGATGTTGCTGTATACACATGCCGTCTGGTCGATCGATCTGGTGGGCTTCTTTGGCACTCAGGGGCGGTTGCCCGTCGCCTTCGCCAAACAGATGCATGCGTCAGCGTATGCCTGGAGTCACCTTTACGCCTTGCAGAACCCAATTGCGTTGTGGACTGCCCACGCGATCGCCTTGGTGATCCTGGTGATGTTCACCGTCGGATTGTTCACACGCTGGACGTCAATTCTTGCCTTTTTAATCACGGTCTCCTACGCACATCGATCTGTCGGGGCACTGTTTGGGCTGGATCAGATCAACGGCTTCTTAGCGCTCTATCTGGCCGTAGGTCCTTCCGGCGACGCCTACTCGTTAGACGCCTGGCGGCGGGGGCGGGGCAGAGCAGGGCAGTCGGACAGCGTGATGACCAACATCGCCGTGCGATTAATACAATGTCACATGTGCATCGTCTATCTGTTTGCTGGACTCGGTAAGCTGCTGGGACCGTCGTGGTGGGCCGGTACGGCCTTGTGGGGCGCATTCGCCAATCTGGAATATCAAACGCTCGATATGACCTGGGTCGCCGGGCATCCACTGCTGGTCAACCTGATCACGCAAACGATTTTAGTTTGGGAAATCACTTACATCGGGCTCGTTTGGCCCCGACTCACCCGTCCCTTGGTGATCACGATGTCAGTTCCCTTGCATCTGGGGATCGCCGTCTGCATGGGCATGGTTACGTTTGGGCTGATCATGATCGTCGCCAACCTGGCTTTCATTCCTCCTTCGATCGTCCGTCGTTTTGTTGCTTGGCTGATGCGACGGGGCGCGGGCGTAGAGCAGGGCAGGGGAGTCTCGGCGGCGGCGTAGGCCCACGGGGTACCGCGCTGCGAACCTGGCAACGCTGGTCAGGCTCTTTAGTTCCAATGACCAGCAGCGTATACTGAAGCGTTTTGGCGCACGGCCTCGATGGCAGTAACCTGGCCTGTTCGTCAAGATGTCGTGACATTGGCCCTCGACGCGGAGTGTTAACGGTGTTTGAAAGCCTTGGGATCGTCGGCGCCACAGGTGCCGTGGGACGCATCATCCGTCAATTGTTGGAAGAGCGCGACTTTCCGATGCAGCGGATCAAATTCCTGGCTTCGGCTCGATCTGCTGGCACCGAACTGGTATTTCGGGGCGAGAAGGTTGTCGTCGAAGAACTGTGTCCAGAGGTTTTTGACGAACTGGATTTGTGCATCGCCAGCACGCCCGATGACGTTGCCAAGGAATTCATTCCTTGGGCCGTAGAGCGAGGCACGGTAGTCGTTGACGAAAGCGGAGCCTGGCGGATGGATCCTCGAGTGCCGCTGGTTGTCCCCGAAGTGAACCCCGAGGCAGTTGCGAACCACGAGGGAATCATTGCAAGCCCGAATTGTTCCACCACACAGATGGTTGTGGCGATGAAGCCACTCCATGACGCGGCTCGCATTCGACGCGTTGTTGTTAGTACCTACCAGGCGACGAGTGGAGCCGGCGTCAATGGCGAACGGGAATTGCGCGACGGCACACAGGCGAGACTTGCTCAACAGCCTTATCAATTCCGCACATTTCAGCACTCCATTGCCTTCAATTTGATCCCGCAAATCGGATCACCCAAATATGAGGGATACACGTCAGAAGAGATGAAAATGGTGTGGGAAACGCACAAGATTTTTGGTGATGACACCATCCAGATTTGCCCGACCTGCGTGCGAGTCCCCGTCGAGAATTGTCACAGCGAGAGCATTTTAGTGGAGACGGACCAACCACTGTCGGTCGCGGAAGCTCGAGAATTATTTGCCGCAACGAAAGGCATCGAGGTCATCGACGAATTGGAGAATTCGAATTATCCGATGCCGTCGTTCTGCAGCGGCAAAGACGGCGTCTTTATTGGCCGTATCCGCAAGGATCTATCTAGTCCCAATGGCCTGACCTTCTGGTGCGTCAGCGACAACCTCCGCAAAGGAGCCGCGACCAACGCCGTGCAGATTGCTGAATTGTTGATCACCAGCCAGCAAGCAGCCCATTAAGTCGGCCATGCGTTCACTGAAGGTGACCTTGGCCTATGATGGTTCGAACTATTGTGGCTGGCAGGTGCAAGCCAGTGGGACGTCGCTGCAAGGGACCGTTGAACAAGCCTGGTTCCGTGTTACAGGCGAGACGACGCGCGTGGTGGCCAGCGGGCGTACCGACGCGGGCGTCCATGCTCTGGGTCAGGTCGTCAGTTTGACTACCAATTCATCGCTGCCCACAAACACGTTGCGGCGAGCACTCAACGCCTCCTTACCGTCCGACGTACGAATTCGTGCAGTGAACGAAGCGGCTCCCGGTTTTCATGCCATTCGCGATGCGCGAGGCAAACGGTACCGGTATTGGATTCAGGATGGGGGGGTCGTCGATATCTTCTCTCGACGCTATGCCTGGTATTTGCCGAAAACGTTGGACCTAGCGTTGATGCAGGAAGCGGCCGGCTGCTTAGTCGGTCAACACGATTTTCGCGCGTTTCAGGCCAGTGGATCACCTCGGAAAACCACCGTACGTCATGTTCGAGTATTGACGCTGTCGCGACGCGAGTCGGCGATGGCGCGTCTGCTGGAACTGCACATCGAGGCGAATGGATTTCTTTACAATATGGTCCGCAACATCGTCGGCACACTGGTCCGGGTCGGCGAGGGGAAACGGCCGACAGCGTGGGTGCGAGAGGTCCTGATGAGTGGACGGCGAGAACAGGGGGGGCCAACCGCTCCGGCACATGGTCTCTGCCTTGTATCGGTCGACTACGATTGATCTCTCCCGCACGGATTTCGGGCGTTTAGCGTGCCGGAAATCGCGACCTCGGGGCAGACCGCCCGCAATCATCGTCACAATCCCCCCTTGTCAGACCTGGTGTCACGGAAGCGCGATCGACCTGAGGAATTGTTGTTTTGCAGCGATTTGTTCGATCCGCTGATCTTTTTCAGCAGCGGACCTTCTTATAGACTGAGAAGTTGGGGGAAGGGTACTGAGCCTGACAAGAACATCCCCCTGAGAGCTGAGCAGGCGACCGGTCGATGGTCACGCGGTCCCCCAGCTCCCTCGTTAACGACGGAATTGCTCGTGGCGCTTGATCGTAACTACATTGGGTCGTATCGACTGCTAAAGCTCGTCCGAGCCGGCGCGTCATGCCAGATCTGGGAGGCGATCAGCGAGTTGGACAATCGCCGCTGCGCGCTGAAGACGTTACAAGAGGAGCATCGATCGAGCAAAGAGGAAATCGCGCTGCTCAAGCATGAATTTACGGTGGGACGTGATCTGCATCATCCCTGCGTAATCGAGATCTACGACTTCGACATCGCCCGGGGGGTCGCGTACCTCGCCTTGGAATACTTCGAATCGAACAATCTCAAGCAGTGGCTACGATTGGTCAGCGACGAGCGACAATTGCGTCGGCAAGTACCGGAGATCATACGCCAGTCCGCGGAGGGGCTCGAATACTTGCACCAGCAAGGCTGGGTCCATCGCGATGTCAAACCCGACAACTTTCTCGTCAACGATGATGAAGAAGTTAAGCTCATCGACTTCGCCATTGCCGGTCGAATTCGCAAAGGCTTCGCCAAGCTGCTCGCCGGCAAGTCGAAAATCCAGGGTACGCGCAGCTACATGTCCCCCGAACAGATTCGCGGCGAGCATCCTGATGCCCGAGGAGATGTTTACAGTTTTGGTTGTATGGTCTTCGAGATGTTGTGTGGCCGACCGCCTTTTACCGGTGGCAGCCCAGATGAACTACTGCAGAAACACCTTAAGGCACCCATCCCATCGGTCTTGGCCAACAACAATCAAGTCTCTCCCGAGTTTGCGGCACTGGTGTCACGAATGATGAGCAAGACCCGCGACGAACGACCCCACTCAATGCAGGAGTTTCTCGATGCCTTAAGTACGACGCGCATCTACCGAGTACAACGCGTTTAGGTTAATCGCCCGACATTCACCCGGCTCGCAAATTCGCGAACGCAATTATCTCCAAACGACGGACGCCCGCCATGGAAGCTACCAACCCCGGCCTTGCTTTTGAGTCGCCCATTTACGAACTTCAATCCCGCTTCGAGAAACTCAGGCAGATCGGCCGCCCAGAAACCGAAGAACAAATTCGCCAGCTGCGACAGGAAATCGCAGACACGACTCGACAGATCTACGACAACCTCACACCCTGGCAAATCGTACAGGTAGCTCGCCACAAGGATCGCCCTCATACGGCGGATTATTTGTCGTTAGTATTCGATGAGTTTGTGCAGTTGCACGGCGACAAGCTTTTCGGTGACGACGCCGCGCTCCGCACGGGATTCGCCAAGTTGGATCAATTCAAGGTGATGGTTATCGGCCATCAGAAAGGCCGCACCACGAAAGAACGTACAGCGTGCTACTTTGGCTGCGCTCATCCCGAGGGCTACCGCAAGGCACTTGCCAAGATGAAGCTCGCGGCGAAGTTCCGCGTTCCCGTGATCTGCTTCATTGATACTCCTGGCGCTTATCCCGGTGTCGGTGCTGAAGAGCGAGGACAGGCGCAGGCCATTGCCGAAAACATGTACGAGATGTCTCGGCTGGAGACACCCATCATCTGTGTGGTAATCGGCGAAGGTGGCAGCGGCGGCGCCCTTGGAATCGGCGTCGGAGATCGCGTCGCCATGCTGCAGTTTTCTTACTACTCAGTGATCAGCCCCGAAGGCTGCGCCGGGATCCTTTGGAAGAGCCACGAATACGCCGAACGGGCGGCCGAAGCGCTGCGTTTCACTTCCAAGGACCTGCTGGATTTCGGCATCATCGACGACGTCATCGAGGAACCATTGGGCGGCGCACAACGGGATCACCACCAGATGGCCAGCCGGCTCAAAATGTATCTGATCCGTTCGCTTCGCGAGTTGCAAAAGCTGTCGCCTGCGGAACTGTTGGCGGGCCGCTATCAGAAGTTTCGTCGGATGGGAGAATTCCTTCCCGGCGCAACAACGGACGCGCAACCAGCCGGCTGATTCCGTGGGCTGCGGCAGCGGCGAATCACTCCAGATCCAAGCCCGTTGAGTGAGGCAAAAATGCCGAGAATTCAGCGCCCCAGCAACGTCCGATAATGTTTCTTATGTTCGGTTGTTGAGTGGGTTTTCCCCGAGCTTTTTCGCGATCGGGCGATCGGGTTTGCCGCGTCCGCGCCGGCAGCACGCAGAAAACTCGCCCGGGAAATCGATCACCGATTGACGCGGCCAAGCCCCGTCAATGACCGCCACACGACGACGGGCTTCGCCGGCACAGCGACTCCCTTAGCGGCGCCCGTAACCCTGCGCATCCGACCCGAATGACTCGCTGCCGCTGCCCAACGGTGCCACACGTGGCGGCCGATATCCCACGCCGTCCGACTGAGATTCTGGCGGCGCAATTGGCGGCTGACTGCCCCAGTTCCTACCCCCCTGCCCGTTCTCGAGCCAATCCTCCAGCCGCCGAAGATCGTCCATTTCTGGCACCTCCAACGACGGGCCCTCATGACCCTCTAATCGATGCAGATACGGATGAAGGAAATCGTGCAATTCCTCAGGCATCACGGCATCGGCACGATCCAATAGTTTCGCGATGTACAATCCCGACCGCGAATTGATGATTTGTTGACGTTGTTCGTCACCTGATAGCGTGACGGCAAACAGCGTGATGATTACGCACAGCAGTACTCCCTTCGCCATGCCAAAGATGGCGCCCATCTGATGATCGAACTCACGCAGCTTCGCACGATCGATAAACCCCCGGACGAATTGAAACAGGAGCCAAATAACAAACGACGTAGCGACATACAGGATCAGCATGGCCAGAAATGTATTCCATGGCGGCTCAGCGCTAATACGCGCTGATAAGACGTCGCGAAACTGGATGGCGACTAAATAGCTAACCACAATCGCCGCCACGGACGCCACCTGCCACGCTAGTCCCTTGCGGAAACCAATCAACGTCGTCGCGGCGAGGACAACCAACATGATGATGTCATAAACTTGCATGATTCTTCGCTGTCCAAGACTCCAATAGTTCACACTGCGCCGGATCACGGTGACGAACACTTGAGACATACAACCAAACCGCCGTTTGCGCGGTGGGGAGTATAGCCGGAGCCTCACGTGGATCCTAGTCCAGTACGCAACTCAGATGGCATTCGGCCAGAGGTGATGGGGCAAATGAGTGAGCCCGCCGACTGCAAACGCTAGCAGGAGAACCGTCCTACGTCGGAGGTCGAAAAAGCTTGCTTTATGGACAGATCGACATTGGGTTAGGGCGCGAGACCGAGAAGGGCAGTCCAGCGTGTAGGCAGAGAAGCCTCGTATCTCAATGAATGGTCGCTCTTCGGCAAGCTGGTGCGAAATCTGGTGATAGCATCGCATCTTAAGAGAGCTCAAAGGCTCGACCGAGGGGCTTTCTCTCTTGAATTCTATGAGCGTTCTCGTCTACGCTTGCCCAGCCACGGATATCATGGTCGACGATCACGCCTAGGACATGGCAATCCGGTCGAGCGAAACGTCGACCTCGCTGCGCGTTCGGGCGAAACAAGTCAGGCCCGGAGTACTGGGTGCAGGGAGGACCTTGGAATGGCGGGATTCAAAACGCACATTAGCGTCAGCACCGTGGCAGGAATTGGCTATGCCACCGCAGGATATTTCCTGCTGGACGTACCGCCTCCAACGGCTATTGTGTCGGCCGGATTCTGCGCAATTGCCGGCATACTACCCGATGTGGACAGCGACTCGGGCAAACCGGTACAGGAGGTCATGGGATTTGCTGCAGCCGTCCTGCCGCTTTTGCTACTGGAACGACTACGTCAGTGGGGGCTGGACCGCGACAGCTTGGTCGCGGCAGGTGTCTGCATTTACGTGCTTGTCCGCTTTGGCGTTGGCGAAATCTTACGACGCCTGACCGTTCACCGTGGCATGTGGCATAGCCTGCCCGCGGTAGCCTTGGCGGCAATGATCACTTTGTTGCTATGTGCCCACGAGTCGCCCTCGCATCGCTGGTTCAAAGTCGGCGCAGTGACGCTGGGCTACCTAGTCCATTTGAGTCTGGACGAACTTTACAGTGTCGAATGGTACCGCGGTCGACTACGGCTGAAGAAATCTTCGGGGACGGCCATCAAGATCTGGGGCGAAAGCTTGTGGGCCAACGTGTTTACTTTTGCCAACCTGGCCCTGTTGACGTACGTGCTGCTATATCATCCTCCAGGACGCCCAGAACTTGTTCCTCAATCGGAAGGAATCCGCAGCGTACCTTGGGAGGCCAATCAGTCGTTCCCTTCCAACTCAGATCGGCTGGAGCGGCGTTAGCGTAACCGGCCAAAATCAAAACAATTTGCGGCTATCTAACAAGAGCGTCACTGGACCGTCATTCACCAATTCGACCCGCATGTGCGCTCGAAACTGTCCGCGAGCAACGCTCACTCCGCGCTTGCACGCATTCAACAAACTGTTCGTACAATCTCTCGGCGGCTTCTGGCGGAGCCGCTGTGCTGAAACTGGGCCGCCGCCCTTGTCGACAGTCACCCAACAGCGTGAACTGGCTCACCACCAACATCTCTCCATGGGCGTCAAGCAACGAGCAATTCATTTTGCCCGCGCCGTCTTCAAAGATGCGCAATTGGCAAATCTTATCCGCGAAGTAGGAGGCGTCGGTGCCGGTGTCGTCGTTGGCGACGCCAAGCAGCACCAACAGCCCGTGCTCAATCGCTCCCACGATCCGATCATTCACGGTAACCGATGCACGAGTCACTCGTTGGACACACGCCCGCATGGCCTTTACCTATCCAGTATCTCACTCGTCAACATCCAGACCTCGTTGCAGGCGAATCTCGCGCACCTGACTAAGAATCCGCTCGACAATTTCCGTGTTGCGATGAATGAATATGGCCTGGAACACAAAGGATATAGTGATCAGAGTGCCGCCACCTAGGGCGGCTGCGAAATGTGGCAGGACCCAGTCGCTCGTCGACTCCCTCAAGGTACCGGGATCGGAAGCGGCACCAAAGGCCACAATCATCAGTACCAACACGATGCCGCCAAGAGAACATGGAAAGCTGCGCCGTTTCAGGCGCGTACTGCCGGATGCCAACCGTTGATCAAGTTCATACGTATCGACCACTTCCTTGCACCAACGGCTGGTTCCAATGAAATAGGTAACCGAAATACTGCTGACCAACACAGCCACTAAGCTGGCCAAAATCCCCATCAACATGTGCAGACGCGCCCGCTGACGAGGGCCCTGGAGTTCCTGGTAAATCTGCTCGACTTGCTGTTGCTGACTTTCGATTATCGCCACATCATCGGCGGCGACCCGCGTCTGCTGAAGCTCACGTTCCGATCGCATCAGGGACACGTACAACTTGTTGTACGGCCCCACGCGTAGACCGAAGCCCACGGCGACAATCAACAAAGCGGTCGAAATGAAGGCCAAAACAAGGAATATCCGAGACACGCTACTTTGCCTGGTTCCGAGATACGAGCGACGCCGCCATTTCACAATACGGCGGGAAGGTTCGGTCCTAGTTATAGCGCCCACCGGCACAACGGACTAGTGGGGCCGGTGGCAGCGATATCGCGGGCTGTGGCAAATTTTCTGGATATTCGTCTCACCACGATTTACACTAACTTGAGTACGCTTTTTGGCCGTAGGGTGCGATTTTGGCGCGAGGTGAGAATGCGAAGACTTCTTTACTCAATCGTTTTGATCAGTTTCTGTGCGGTTAATAACTATGCTCGCGCTGGCATCGCGTACGAAGATCCTGTCGGCGGTTGGACTTACCTTTATACGGGTGATTTGGTCGCCGGCGACGACTTCGAGGCGTTGGATGGGACTTGGAATCATGACAACGGCTCCGACCAATGGGATGGAACTGAGATCGGCAACCCGGATGGCCCTCCGGGTGGTGTCTCGAGCATCACGGACGATGGCGTCACGTTCGCCCGGTTTCAAGATACGGGAAATCCTACGAATGACGGATGGCCGGAGCCCAGCAACCGAAAAATCTACGTAACCCACGACATCACGGACGACGATCCCGACGGAGAACTGTTGTTCTCTGGCGTGACGCTAACCTTCCGCACTCGGCTGGCAACCCAAGGCTTGCTGGACGGCACCGTTCCGGCAGTTGGCGACGGCTACTATATCCGCGATGGAGGCAAATCCACGTTCTCGGTGCGGTCGGAATTTGCCGGAGTGATCTCCTTTGCTCCCGCGACCTCTAGTGGTGATGACGAAGCCATCAATCCCAGTGGCGCGCTGTTGATGAACAATTGGGATCCAGCAGGAGGAACGGACGTCGATACACAAGGCACCGGCGAGCATCGTGAATTTGCGTTGGACGATCCTACGGCTTGGAACGAGTTTTGGATCACGATCCAGGAAGGGGATGACCTGAACGAATTCAAAGTCGATATCTACGCCAATGGTTCGACAACGCCCGAAAGCTTTGTCGTTTCGGCAGGCGATGGCAGTGACGCCAGCGGCTCGTACTTGGCCATGGGGGCACATTCGACCGATCAATCGGGCGCCATCGATGTCGATTTCTTTGGTTTCGCACCCGGTATTCACATCCCAGCAGCAGGCGGGCTGATTGGCGACTTCAATGGCGATGGCGTGCTCGATGCCACCGATATTGACGACCTTACCACCAAGTCGGGGAGCGGCCTAAACCCACCAGAGTACGATCTGAACAGCGATACTGTCGTGGACAGCGTCGACGTTGGGGTATGGGTCAAAGACCTTTACCACAGCTGGATTGGCGATGCCAACTTAGACGGCGAATTCAATTCGGGTGACCTGGTCGTCGTACTTTCGTCAGGAGCCTATGAAGCCGATGTAGATGCGACCTGGTCGTCGGGTGACTTCAATGGCGATGGCCGAACCAATTCGGGCGATCTGGTTGCAGCACTCTCCGACGGGGGTTACGAAAACGGGCCTCGAGCTGCCGTCGCAGCGATTCCCGAGCCAGCAAGCCTGGTACTCCTGCTGCTAGGAAGTTTAGGGCTAAGCTTGCGACGTCGCATGTAATGCGTGCCGCAGCAGTTCGGCCGCAATCGATTAGAATCCGACGCAGAGGGTTGCGTGACGCGCTGCGCATCGCGAGAACGCATGTTTCGGAGCACTGCCTCGACGATCTTCTAGAATGAACTTGCTGCGGCGATCGCGAAAGGCCACAATACGCAATTGCCCTGTTCACAGCACACATGGCATTGCGATGTTGACACCCCCTCCCGCCGACACCTGCATCGCGTATCTGATTCGTCACGGCGCTACCGAGAGCAATCTGGCCGATCCACCGATCCTGCAGGGCCGCAGCATTAACGGACCGCTGTCGCCCCGCGGCCAGCGTCAGGCCGATCAAGCCGCTCAGTGTCTCTCGGGTCACCCCTTGCGGGCGGTTTATAGCAGCCCACTACGGCGCGCTCAAGAAACGGCTGAACGAGTCGCAAGTGTCCATCGATTGCGTGTTCTGACTCTCGCTGACATCACCGAAGTCGATGTCGGCGCCTGGGAAAGCGCAGCTGGGTCGAGATCCAGGAGACGGAACCGGTCCTGTACGAACGATTCCAGCGAGATCCGGCAACCCACGGGTATCGTGAGGGAGAAAACCTGATGCAAGTTGCGGATCGAGTCGTGCCGGCGATCATCGATACGATGCAAACCCACTTGGGTGAAACCATAGCGATCGTCGGCCACAACGTTGTTAATCGCGTCTTCTTAGCTCATGCCCTTCAATTGCCGCTGTCAAACGCTCGCGGTATCGCTCAGGACAACTGCGGCATCAACACGCTGCGCTTTCGTGATGGACGCGTCAAAGCGATTTCGATCAATTCGAGTTTTCATCTGGACGGCATCTGAGCGCGAAAACGTTGCTACCATGCCCTCGTTGCTCACTGCCCGCCATTCCGTATCCGCTTTGGATCAAGAGCTCAGGTACCCGGACGCGCCGCATCCCCGACAGCTTCCTTTTTTCGAACGGCTTTCAACTGCGCCAGATACTCATCAGTTCGATCATCAATTTGAATATTGCCCGGCTTGTAGTTAAACATCATCGGTTCGAGCGGCACATTGAACTGGACCTCAAACAATTCCATGGTGGTCAACGAACGGGACGTCGATTTTCTGTTGATCGTCACACTCGATAACACGTCGTCGGACGTCGATCGACGAAAATCAAGGTGGTAGGGAAACAGATCGTCCTGCCCGACCAAAAGGAAGACGCGGTCGGGGAATTGCTCCGGCAAGCGGTCTGTGTGCAATCGACCTTGCTCATCAAACAAATCGGCCTTTCCCAACAGGCGCGCCAAACGCTGTGGATTCCAGCGCAACGTAATTGCCCACACTGGCACCTCTTGAAACACAACAGGCTGTGGGGTCGACGCAATAAAGTTCTGCTGCAAACTACCCACCAGCTGCGGCAATCCTCCGCCGAGCATGAGAGGCATCAACGCCCCCCCCTGTCCGTCGGCTGCCTGCTGAAGCCGCAACAAATCAACGCGGCTCAGTTTCTCTCGCCCATCGAGGTTGTCAAACATCCACAGAGTTCGGCCGTCACAGACATGTAACAAGTTCACCATGCGGTCCGCTGTTTTGGCGGAAAGCGAAAAGCGAACCTGCAGCCGCTGGCCTTGCCGTGCTTGCAGGTAATTGCCAGACCCGACGAGCTTGCGATCAAACATCTGAGCGGAATGGCGGACACGGGCCGATACCGTCGCATGTTCGGAAATCCGGTGGACAATCAAGTCCATCAATTCAGGCCCCGAGATTCCAGAAGGCGACGCCTCCGCAGGGATCGGCACCAGCGATACCTGAGGGGCAGTTTGAGCTCCGACTTCGGCAGCCGACGCCGCCACTGCAAACAACCATGTGAGGACGGCGAATCTGTAGTCCATGTGCCGATTCTGACGGTTTTGCCAAAGATTCAGTCCAGTAATATCCGACCTTTTACCCCTAGACCGGCATTTCGTCACCGGAGAGGACGCGGACAGCGCCGCTGCCAGCGACCTCCCTCGACGTCCGCATGTCGGCCATTCTACGGATGTGCCCGGCACGGGTCCATGTGAGTTCCCGGCGCGGAGGCGTCCGCTGAACACAAACACAATTCACCACAGCGGTTGTGCGATGACTCAAAGTTCGTCTGCTTGCGGCCGATCGAACTGTTTGCCGGAGGGAGAACCGGTTACGGCCGCATTTACTAGGGGGGAAATCATGAAGATGCGTCGATCGATGTTGACGTTACTCTTATTTTCGACAGCCGGTGCTGTCGGATGCGGACTGACGGGTAGCCACAATCTGCCTCCGTCCGCACAACTTGCCCAGCCGGGCCCGGGCGTCGGCGGACCTGGCCCCGGCGTGCTGACGCCGCCCATGCCGCCCATTGCGGCGGTCGGCAACGTATCCGCCATGGGAAATGCAAGGGGCTATGTCAATGAAAGCTACGGCGGCACATACGACGCCGTGCCGGCCTCATTCCACGGAGGATTGTTCCATCACAGGAATCCTCAGCAAGGCCAGGTCATCTACGATGGCAGCGCGACGCGCCGGTGGCTCCTATCCCGAGGACGGCCAGAACTGCCCACCAGGCGGCATGGTCGCCCAGGAGGTGCAGGTACTGTTCGGTCGGCCTGAAGGCATGCAAGTGCAATGGGATGTGACCGGTTCGGGGCAGTTTGATTCGAGCCCCATGGTAACGCCCGGCCGACAGAATTTCGATCAAGGCGGTATCTATCGCCTCAAACTGACAAATATCCCAGGTGCAGGCCGCGAGGGGGTTGAGCTCTATCCGACCTTGGAAATCGGCCCGCCGTCGTATCGTACGCTGGCCTACTTGGCTCACAACGCAATTCCTGTCCAGTTTACAGAAGAGGACTTTGATCAGGCGCTGGCCGGTAACTTTGTGACGAAAGTCATCTACTTGCCCGATCCGGAATTTCAAGGTTTGGCCGTTGCCGACGTGGCAACGCTGGTGAGTACTCGCCTAGACCCGGGCTTGGACCCGATCGAGGAGGCCAGCCGCAAGGGCGCCATTTTGGCAGTCATTCGACTGGGTAATAAGGACATGGAAGTCCCGGGGAGCGATGGTTACACCGTCAACGAAATCGCGCCGGCGAGCTTCATGGGTCACATCCCCAATGGCGTTTCCCGCGGCGCGGGTTGCTATGGCGGACCGTGCCAAATCGGCGGCAATTCGCCGAACACGATGAACAATCTGCCTCCGGGGGGCATGCCGGCCGACTTGATCGCTGGCATGGGCGTTCCTCAGTATGGCATGCCAATTTCCGGTACCCCCATCGGGCTGCCCGGTCCACCTCACATTCCCTTAGGTGTTCCAGCGGGATTGCAGAAACATGTGATTAAGAACCATACGAAGATGCATATCCCAGATCCGGTGTGCGACGTCAAAATCAACGTCAAACAACGTCCGGGTCAAAGTTATCCGCACCCCGTCTCGCGAGTCTGGGTCACGGAAGACACGATCCATCCAAATGTGCATTACGGCCAACACGGCTACGGAGCAGCGTCATCCAATCAGGTTCAGCACGTTTGCGGCCCGGGCTGTATGCACTAGTTGATGAGGCATGTTCCGTAGCACGGGGCCGCCGCTATCTCAGCTCAGCCGCCCTTTGCCTACGTGACATCGAATAGGCACTCGCGCGGACCGTCAACTAGGGCGGCCGCCGCGTGCCGATCCATCAAAACGTGAGAGTACTTCAAAGATGAGACGCACGACTCCGCTGCACGATGGCTGGTTGGCATGGGCCATCGTGACTTGTCTACTGACCGTACCTGTCCCAAACTCTTTTGCTCAGCGTCCCGTCCATTCGTTGTACCGTAGTAATATGCCGCCCGGCGCCCTTGGTACCGCACAAGCGGCACAGAGTCCGGATCGAGTCGGCTACGTACAGCCCGTCCGCATCACCGCTCCGACCGGAGCGGTACTTGCGCTGGCCTGCGATGGTGAGTTTCCGCTGGCGACGGTCGACTTGCGTGCCGGATTAATCTTGGGACAGCCCTATCGCTTGCGCATTACCAATATTCCGCACCACGAGGATCAGGAGCTGTATCCCAGCGTCGAAATCATCGATCGTCTACATCCTCCCAAAGGGCAAAGGAATCGCTTTCCAATCCCCATCGAAATCACGCAAGACGACTTGGAGCTTGCATTGCGTGGGAGCATGATTGTTCGCGTCGTCTATTTAGAAAATCCAGAAAACGCTTTTCCACGTAGCGACGACCAGCACCAGCGTTACCTGGATGTGCTGCCCTCAGAGGACCCCCTGCACGTGGCCGATGACCTGGGACGGCCAATGGCGATTTTGCGACTGGGATCGCGCGTGCCACTGAGCAGCGAGATCAATTCGGACTTCGTCTTTGGCTCGCCTCCCGTCGAATGGCTTAGCGAAGCGAGTGAGCCTCTCCAGACGGAAAGTGACGTTCAAATGGATCGGGACACGGGTTTGGCACCCATCATCATGAGTCCCCAGCCATTGGAATCGACAACTACCTTTCCCGATGTGCAGAAGCTTGAGACACAGCCATTTGGCACGGGCGCGCCCTCGATCGACGTGAGTGATCCGTTTATCGACGACCAAAGCAACTAAAACGGGAGACTACCTGGCTATGTTCCGCGCGATGACAGGTTGTCACATGACACAACATTGGCTTGGCAGGATTCTCGTCATCAGCCCCATAGCGATCCTATGCTCGTGCAGTGGCCTGACGCCACCGGGTGCGATCGCCGTGGAAGGCGACGTCGATGCCATTTGTGCGACAGTGCCTGCGTCCGCGGCCGTGTCAATGTCGCCGAGTTCATCGCTGCCTGCTCCGCTCGCCGGACGGCCACTGCCGGACCACGCCCCCGATGCAACAATCGGTCGTGCTCCAATTTCTCCCGCATCGCCTAACGAACAGACACAAGCTGTGGGGTTGGGCCAGACGGCTACCAAAACGCTGCGAACGGGCGACCGTCCCGGCGCCGTTCAATGGATCAGTTCGACCGCGGCCCTAGCGGCTCGCAACCAAGCGGTACCGCTCGACAAGCCTACGAATTCGAATCGGAAAGACACAACGTCGACCGACGATCCGTCATGGCTGGTCGACGCCATTGATCCAAACTGCCCTTGCCAGCGAGACAACGACGATCACAGTTATTGCAATTGCGGCCAGTGTGGCAGCGGCGACGGACGCCCCGAAGGCCTTCTCGGTCCCTGGCCCCCCGACGAATACATATGCGACGGAGGCGATCGCGAAACGCGCGTCGTCGTCAATTCGGATCTTGAGGTCTCCGGGTTGAATCTCGAAGACACCGTTGCGCACTACGATACGCTGGATGGACGCATCATCGTGACTCCCTCGAACAATGTCTGTATTTACGCGCCACGTTTTGCCGCCGTGCGGAAGATCATTCGTGCGTCGGAAGATGACCGGCTACTACTCGCACAGCAGCTGAATCTGCCGTTGCCCCCGGTTACCGATGGAGCCCGTCAGCAGCCCAATCTAATCGACTTGCCGCTACCACCTCTCCGCGACGTCGGCCTCAAAGCGCCCATCGCATTGCGATATCGGACCCGTGGAATCGATTTGATCAAATCATTGCCAGTGCTGGAATTAGTGCGTGATTTCGAGGCGTATGAAGACCTGCAGATTATCCGTCTTGGCATCCATCGTCGTTCCGAACAGCCATTACTGTTGGAGTCGTCTCAGGCCGCGCAAGTCTGGACGGATTATTTAGCACCAGAAGTGATACTTGACGAGGAGCCGGCAGACGTCGATGTGACCGTCGAGAAGGCCGAGGCGGTTTATCATGTTGATCAAGGCCCACCTCGGCTGCGCGTGATCAAAGTCGCCTCGTGCTGTAGTGCTCTACCGGGTGAGGAAATCACGTTCACGCTACGATTCGACAACATCGGCGAACAGACGATCGGAAATGTTACGCTCTTGGACAATCTCACCACGCGTCTGGAATACATCCCGGATACGGCTCAGTGTAGCCTGAAAGCGGAGTTCTTTGCGGAGGACAACCAAGGGGAGTCCTTACAACTAAGGTGGGAAATCCGAGACCCCCTGAAACCGGGTGAGGGAGGCATTATTCGTTTCCGCTGCCGAGTCCGCTAGCACGCTGAGGACAGGAACCGGTTCGACAGCTCGGCGATGCAGACTACCCTGCCCTGCCCTGCCCTACCTTGTCACACTCTGGACGTGGCCAATCGCTGATTCCCATCAAGTCTGGCCGTGCTATGATAGCCGCTGCCGATCGTAGGTGGCCCACCGCCACTGGCACTTTAAAGCGCTATTTGCCGGTTGTTGACATCGGAGTCGTAGTCCATGGATCATTGGATCGCAGAACGAACAAAAGCCTTCGATAGCAGCGGCATTCGCAAGGTATTTGACTTGGCCGCGAAACTAAAAGACCCCGTAAATCTCTCCATCGGTCAGCCAGATTTTGATGTACCCAAACCGATCCGGGACGCATGCATTCAGGCAATTGAAAATGGCAAGAATAGTTACAGCCCCACGCAAGGATTAAGTGCACTGCGGGAGAAACTGCAGGGCGAGGTACAAAATCGCTACGCTCACGCCGATCGAGACGTATTTGTTTCGTCGGGCACTAGCGGCGGCCTGGTGCTGGCAATCCTGTCGATGGTCAACCCCGGAGACGAAGTAATCATATTCGATCCGTACTTCGTGATGTACGAGCCGCTTGTGCAACTGGTGGGAGGGACTCCGGTACTGATTGACACATATCCCGACTTCGCGATCGATCTGGATCGCGTCACATCTGCGATCACGCCGCGCACCAAGATGATTCTCTTCAATAGTCCCGCAAACCCCACCGGCATTGTCGCAAGTGCTCGTGAAGTCGAGGGCCTCGCCAAGCTGGCGGCGGAACATGAAATCGTGCTGGTATCCGACGAAATCTACAGTCAGTTCTGCTACGACGAAACGTTCTTATCCCCGGCGCAGTTCAACGACCAAACACTTGTGATCGACGGATTCTCTAAGAGCCACGCAATGACAGGCTGGCGACTCGGTTTTGTTCATGGGCCCAGTCACATCATCCAGACGATGATCAAGCTCCAACAATACACGTTTGTCTGTGCACCGCAGCCTGCCCAATGGGCCGGCATCGCCGCTCGCGATTTCGACACAACGGAGCTAATGGAAGCTTACCGAACAAAACGCAATCGCATTGTTGAGGGTTTGCGGGACGACTACGATATCGTGGCACCTGGCGGCGCATTTTATGTGTTTCCACGTGTGCCGCACGGCAGCGGCACGGATTTCGTCACGCGAGCAATTGAGAACAATTTGCTGATTATCCCCGGCAAGATTTTTAGTGAGCGAGATACGCATTTCCGCATCTCTTACGCGGCGGACGATCGAACGCTGGACCGCGGCATCGAGATCCTGCGTCAGTTGGCTCGATGAACCGACAACGTCCCTAGTACACACGGCCAAGTCAATCACTCCCGGCCGTTCCGTCGAGCACAAACACGGGAAGCCGCCGGCCCATTACGGGCCGACGGCTTCGCTCGGCGTCGTCGTACTTTCAATCCACCAAGAAGCTCTCTTGGCGTCGCCATACCGCAACTTGCCGTCAGGCGCTCTTTGACTGGGGCGGAATCTGGAACAACTTGTCCCGACCGTCCACAATTTCCTCGGTAATCACGAACGTACTTCCTGGCTCCTGATCAGGCAAATCGTACATGATATCCAACATAACCTCTTCGATGATCGAGCGCAGCCCACGGGCACCGGTGTCTTTGGTCATCGCACGTCGAGCAATGGCTTTCAGCACTTCATCCGTAAACTCCAGTTCGCAATGTTCCATCCGGAACAAACTCTGGAATTGCTTGATCAATGCATTCTTCGGCTCGGTCAACACGCGGATCATGCCCGCTTCGTCCAACGGAGTTAAAGCGCAGTTCACAGGCAAGCGGCCAACCAGTTCCGGAATCAACCCATATTGCAGGATGTCATCACTGGTCACCTCCGGTAACAACTCAGCCAAACTCCGATCGGCCGGACTGTCGTCGCCACCTCCGAATCCAATCATTCGCTTGCCCAATCGCTTGCGTATGATATCGTCGATCCCGACAAACGTGCCCCCACAAATGAACAGGATATTACTGGTATCCATCTGGATATACTGCTGCTCCGGGTGCTTCCGCCCGCCCTGAGGCGGGACGTTGGCCGTCGTGCCTTCCAGCATCTTGAGCAAAGCCTGCTGGACGCCTTCGCCGGACACGTCCCGCGTAATCGAAACGTTTTGGTCGTCTTGCCAATCTTGTCGATTTCGTCGATGTACAGCACGCCCCGCTGCGCCGCTTCGATGTCGAAGTCGGCCGCATGTAATAACTTCAGCAACAGATTCTCGACGTCCTCGCCGACGTAACCTGCTTCCGTCAAGGTCGTCGCGTCGCCAATGGCAAACGGGACATTCAGAATCGCGAGCCAAGGTGCGGGCCAGCAACGTCTTGCCGGACCGGTCGGGCCAATCAACAAAATATTCGACTTCTCGATTTCGACATCCGACCCTTCCCAGCCCAAAGCGAGTCGCTTGTAATGGTTGTGGACAGCGACGGCTAATACCTTTTGGCAGCTGTCTGCCCAATCACGTATTCGTCCAGCTGCGGACACGATCTCGCGGGGCGGGGGGATCTCGCTAAACAGCTGCTTCGTGCTACCACGTCGACGCTGCTCTTGATCGAGAATTGACTGGCACAGTTCGATGCATTCACCACAGATGTATACATCGCCGGGGCCCTCGACTAGTGGCCCCACATCTCGGTAACTCTTGCGACAAAAAGAACAGAAGGCGTTCTTCTTCGTCGTTCCGCCTCCGCGGCGGGTGGAAGGACCGTCCTTACCTGCGGGCATGATTACTCCTTTCGGGCTTTACAGCGGGCGCAAAGCGAATATGTCGTCTTCGCGCTGACCGGCCTGGTGGTTTTCCCTGGTGTCGCTCGATTGGCCAGTCGTTCAACCCATGGGTCGACGCTGGGGCCTCTTGGGGCATCCTTATCCGCACAATCACCTCGAGCTAGACTACGAAATCGTTGCCCATGCAGTTCTGTCGCCCTGCGAAATTCGTTGCGACACAACAGCGGTCCTTGGCACCTGAAAGGTGTGTTTGTTTCGAAAGCTTCCAAACCGACACAACCTGACTTAACGTGAATCATCCTTTCGTTTTAACTCAGCCTGCATTCGCTCGGCTAAGATCGTTTTAATAGTTCGGAATTCCGTTTCGTTTAGCTCACCTCGGTGCCGTGATTCTTCAAATTTCGTCAACAGAGCGCTGGACGTTTCGATCTCTTCGGTGCTATCGCGAAACCTTCGCACTAGATAAAACCCAATGATCGACAAGATCAACAGGATGGCCAACGACACCACCAACTGCGCTGTCGGCGCCTGCAGAACTTCAAGCAAACTAGCGCCTCCAGAATCGCGTCACCAAGTTTCCCGCATCGGTCCCCTTATACTATCTCCTTCACATTATGCACACGTCGAGATCGGCGTCCAGAAAGTGTGGGTACCAAATGAAACTTCGGCGTCCCATCCGCGAACCCCAATATCCGGTAGACGCACCAGGTCGCTGTTCCGCCCCCCCTATCGTAAAGGAATACACAAGGACGAAAGTCCCGTCCACGGATGGCGAGGTTAACGGGCCTTAGCGGATTCGAAGCGACAAGGGTCGAGGACATGGTCACCTTTCAGTGTCCCCATTGCGGGCTAATTACCCAAGTTGACCCGCGGTATGCCGGCCAATCGGGTCCTTGTGCGGGCTGCGGAAGGATGATCTTCGTTCCCGCCGTCCCACTCAGTCCGCCATCGGCTGCACGCCAGCCGCGCATGTCGGTTCCTACCTGGCTCAAAACCACCGCGGTTCTCTCTCTGATTTTGATCGGCAGCTTGCTACTGGCGGGATTGTTGGTCCAGTGGCTTCGGCCGGCGGTGACGAACCTGCGACAAAATGCCCGCCAAAACGCCTGCCACGCGAAAGTCGAGCGACTCTTGGGAGCGATGGAGGCCTATCGCAATGAACACGGCACGTTGCCACCGGCCTACACAGTCGACGCCCAGGGAGCTGCCCAGCACAGCTCGCGCATGCTACTCCTGCCTTATCTTGGACCTGAGTCTCAGGCAATCTACCAGCAGCTAAAACTGGACGAGCCTTGGGATAGCCCCCACAATCAATTGTTTGCCGGTCGTGCACCGGATTGCTTTGTTTGCCCCGATGACCAGCAATTCAGTGCCGGCGATACCAGCTATTGCGTCGTTCTCGGCGAATCATACGCATTTCGCGGTCCCCAAGGCGTCGATCCGGCACAAATCCGCGACGATCCCGCGACGACGTTGTTGATCGTCGAAACCCACGGTTCGGGGATCAATTGGATGCAGCCTCGCGACGTGACCGCTGTCGATCTAGCGCAAGGCATCAACTCGAGTATCCGTGGCAGCTGCGGAAGTCGCCACCCAGGGGGCGTTGCCACGGTGGGCACTGCCGACGGTCGAGGCACTCGCTGTCCGAGGCCACAGGTCCAAATCCGCTCCGTCAGATGGCCACCATCGATCGAGGCGAATCCCCCCGGCCTATTTTCGCTCCCTGACCCGCCCCGTCAACCATTCTTAATTGCCGTCTGCGTCCGATTAACCGGGCACGCCAGGATCTCGACTGCGGACATCTACCTGCATGGTAGCGACCCGACCCACCAACTCCGAGCCGTATCCATCGTGGCCCCCCGAGTCCACCTATCTCACCTCTGCCGTAAAGTCGGATTAAGCAACGTGATGCGTTAAGCCGATAAGCAGGACCGTGGACGATCGCATTCCCGTCGGCCGACGCGACGGGGTGATTCAAAACGTGGTCATCCCTGGAACATTTGTATCATCACTGGGCCTGCCAAGGAGTACGGTCCGAGGGCGCCGAATCCCATTCACGCGCAGCCAACAACGCGCAATCTAACCGCGTCGTGATTCCGGTAGAGAGGTCGAGATCGTGAATTTGCGAATCCATTCTGGCTGTCACTTCCACAGTCTGCTGGTGATTCTCACCCTTGCCGCCGTGGCTCACGGTCAGCTGCCACCGGCCGCAAATCCTGCCGCTGAGGTCACAGGCAAGCCCCTATTCTCGATTCCCTTCTACCTCAACCAAAACGGACCATCTCCTGCCGAAGTTCAACTTTACGTTTCCGGCGATGCGGGCCAGACCTGGACACTCTATCAACGACGTCAGCCGCAACGACGAAAATTCGACTTTCAAGCCGGGCGCGATGGAGAATACTGGTTCTTAGTCCGGACAAACGAAGACCAGCGCCACCCAAATAGCAGCAGTCGCCCAGAAAAGATCGTGATCGTCGATCGAGAAGAACCGGAACTCAGTATCGAGCTGCAATTGGGTCCATCGGACGAGCTGATTGCGCGCTTTCGTGCCGACGATGCCAATTTGGATCCCACGTCGCTGCGTTTGGAATATCGCCTTCGCGAGGAGGATCCTTGGCAACCTGTGCCCCTTGACGACTCCTTGTCATCGAGACCGCTAGACGACCAACATCGGCAGGGCAAAACGTCATGGGTCGTTGCCACGCCTTTCGCCGCGTGCAAGTTCGGGCACACGTTGCGGACCGCGCCGGTAACCGTAGGGAGCTGATTAAGTCATTGGATTTCGATGCCAACGGTACAACCGCGCCGTTCCCGCCGGTCGCCGGATCGTTGCCGTCGTGGCGGCAGCCGACGGACGCCGCGCCCTCCGACGAGACAGCGGAAGTAAAACGTCTGCCCTGGTTGGATCCTCCTTCGGATCCTCCATCGGATCCACGACGAGCTCCACCTACCGACCTTACAACGACGCCGCGCAACGTCGAGCAGTTTGGCACCGAACCGCCGCCCGGCTGGCGCACCACCAGCAGTGACTGGCGGTCAGCGTCAAGTCCCGATCGTCAGGCCCCCTTCCCGTCGGTTCCCAGCAGCAGAGGTGCCCAAAGTGATGACGACGTGGCGGCGCTGACCGATCGCCCATTGGATGATCGGGAACCAGGACCCTTGTCATCATCGATGCCCGATCCTTTCCAAGTGCCGGTCGAATCTTCCGCAATCGCCGATCCACTTGAACCACCCGCAGCACGTGCAAACGACGCGATCGCGCCGACCGAACCGCTTTCTACCTGGTCTCAGGTCGACCGAGTGCCTCCACGGCCAGATGCCTATGCACCACCGATCGCTAACCGCTATGGCACGGCGGATCCACCGCCGCGTCCGGACGTCCAGATGACAAAATCCCGTCGTTTCAATCTGGATTACGATGTCACCGGCAGCGGGCTAGCCGGTGTGGCACGAGTCGAACTTTGGATCACCGACGACGACGGAAACACGTGGGAGCCTTACGGGATTGATCGTGACCTTCAGAGTCCGTTTTTGGTTGACTTAGATCGTGAAGGGATTTACGGCTTTCGGTTGTTGATTCATAACCAGGACGGAGTTTCCGCACGGCCACCTCAGCCCGGCGACGAACCAGATTTGTGGATTGGATTGGACTGGACCCCTCCCCAGGCCCGTTGGCTTAAGGCCGAACTGATCGCCGCACCTTCGACACAAACGATCATGTTGCAATGGCAGGCGAACGACGATCACTTGACCGACCGACCGGTCAGGTTGAGTTTCGCACCGAATGCCGACGGTCCCTGGTCGGTCATCGTCGACGAATTAGCCAACACCGGCTCCTACGCTTGGGCACCTGCCCAAGCAATCCCATCCAGAACTTACCTGCGGCTGGAGGTTACGGACCGAGCGGGCAACGTGACGACAGTACCGATGGACGAACCGATTGGACCGGGATCCGGTGGACCGAAAGGCATCATCCGTGGGATTCGCCCGGTTTCAGAGACTCCGATCGACGCCAGGGGAGAAACCCAACGTCCGTCCCCGTCGCCCTGACTGCAGCTCGCCGCCGTTCCAACGGCCGTCTAGACATCACAGATTCCATCGACTTGCTCAATGCTCAAGACGTTCCTCCGCCTTGATCGAAGTCGACCCGCGGTTGGCCTGGCCCAGGGCGTACGTTACGCTTAACGCGACATACGTTTCCAGACGTTCGCCCCTAGTCACAGTCTACGATGCCCCCAATCAGCGCAATCCAACACGCTTTTGATGTCCTCGATGCGCCGTGCCCTCCCCTGCCGGCAATCGTCGTTCTGCTGGGTGATGACCGATTTCTCAAACGCTTGGTATTGTCGCAGCTACTGAATCAAGACCACGAGGCGGATTACTCCGCGTATGTTGGCGAGGAACGTGCGTGGGCAGACATATCCGATGAACTTCTAACCGCGTCGCTGTTTAGTCCGGGCCCCCGGTGCGTGCTGATTAACGACGCTGATGCGTTTGTATCGCGAAATCGTGGCGAGCTGGAGAGCTTTGTCGCACAGCCAGCCCGCGGTGGCACGCTGATTTTGGAATTGTCGAGCCTGCCGTCCAACACACGGCTATACCGCGCCGTGGTCGAGCGAGGTTGGTTAATCGAGTGCCGTCAGCCCGAAGTGAAACACGGCAATAGTCGAAGCCCCGATGTCAAGCGTATGAAAAAGTGGCTTGAGTCATCGGGCGCATGGGCGCCACGTGATTCGGTTGTCACGTGAAGCGGTTGAACAACTTGTCGATTTGATCGGCTGGGAATTTGGACTACTGGACCAGGAACTGGCCAAGTTAGCATTGTTTGTTGAACCCAAGGGTGAGGTGCAGGTCGACTTAGTCAACCATGTCGTGGGCGGTTGGCGAACGCAGACCACCTGGGACATGCTCGATGCCGCCGCCGACGGAGACGCCGTCACGGCGCTCGGCCAGCTGGACAAATTGCTGCAGGCCGGCGAGGCCCCACAAGCACTTTTCGGCTCGATTGCCTGGTCGCTGCGGCGATTCGCGGCCGCCACACGAATCGTGGAACAACAGGAACGGCGGGAAACCGCGTGAATTTGCCCGCGGCGCTGCAACAGGCCGGATTCCGCAACTGGCCACGTGATGCCATGGAACGGGCAACAATACCAGATTCGGCAGATCTCTCGCCAGCGCGGCGGACAACTTTACCGCTGGTTACTCGATACTGACCTGGCGTTAAAAGGAAGTCACAGCGCGCTCAGCGAGCCCGCTGGGCCCTCGAGCAACTCATCCTACGTTTGGCCGCGCCGCCGACTCGCCAACCTGAGGCGACTGGCGATACAGGTCGCAAGTGATCTGAGACGATACTTGCGTTAGCTAACTACACAACGGGCCAATCCTGCTATGCGCACGACCTATCGCGTCGTTTAATCTGTCCGGCGACGATCACATCTGTTGGTCGACCAAAGAGAGTCCAACCGTTCAGGGGCGTGTTTCCGCTCTTGGACTGAAAAGTCGTGGCGTCCACGACCCAACTCGCTTCGGGATCGATTACGACCACATCGGCGTCCGCACCAGTGGCCAAAGTCCCTTTACTGCGGAGCTGCAATACGGCTGCCGGGTTCGCGGTCAACTTCGCAAGCGCTTGCAGCCAATCCAGATGGCCCGGGCGAACCAGCTTTGTACTGACCAAGCCCAAAGTTGTTTCCAGGCCTACCATGCCGAATGGAGCGACATCCAGGACATCCATCTTCTTCTCGGCCGCACAGGGCGCGTGTCCGCTGCAGACAACGTCGATCGTGCCATCGATCAGGCCTTCGATGCAGGCTTCCAAATGTTCTTGTGATCGCAGCGGCGGGTTCAATTTGCAGTTCGAATTGAACGTGCGGAGGGCCTGGTCATCTAACGAGAAATGAATGGCGGCGATGCCGGCCGTAACCTGCACGCCGCGCGCTCGCGCACGCCGTAGCAACTCGACGCTTCCTCCACTGGAGATATGCAACAAATGCAGGCGTCCCCCGGTCGCCTCGGCCAAACGAATGTCGCGGGCCGTCATCACATCCTCCGCTTCGGCGGGCATCCCGGGCAAACCGAGCAAGGTGGATACAAAACCTTCATGGATGACGCCGTCTCGATTCAGTTCAGGGACTTCGGGCTGGTTGATGATCGGCAGCCCGAACATCTGGGAGTATTCCAGGGCCCGCCGCATCAGTTCCGGATTGCTGACCGGAGACGAAGCGTCACTGAATCCCACCGCTCCGGCCTGTGCCAACAGGCCCATCTCAGATAGTTCCTGACCTTCTCGGTTCTTACTTACGCAGGCCAAAACAAACACGTGGCATTGGTCCGCACGTGCCGCTTGGTGCTGCACAAATTCGACACTCGCCTGCGAATCGATGGGTGGGTCCGTGTTGGGCAAACACGCAATACTGGTAAACCCTCCCGCAACGGCGGCGGCCGTCCCAGATTCGATTGTTTCATCTTCTTCGAAGCCTGGCTCCCGCAACTGTGTTCCCACATCAATGAACCCCGGTGCCACAATACGATCCCGCGCATCCAGGACAATGTCAGGGTTGGTCGCCGCCCCAGCGTCCAGGCAGGCGATCCGTCCGTCGGCGATTAGCAGTGACGCGACACGGTCTATGTGCTGCGCAGGATCGATGATCCGACCGTCGCGTATTAGAATGCGTGTCATGCGGAATCCCTCATAATGCGTTCGCTTGACACACCAGCCACAGCGACGCCATACGCACCGCCAGCCCGTTGGTCACTTGTTCCAGAATGACGGAATGAGGCCCATCGGCCACGTCGGTGGTGATTTCCACTCCGCGATTAATTGGGCCGGGCGCCATGATCAAGATATCGTCTTTGGCCCGCTCCATTCGTTGTCGCGTCATTGCGTACAACAACGCGTACTCCCGTACGGAAGGAAACGGACGTGTGTACTGTCGCTCGAACTGAATACGTAACAAATTGAGTACATCGCAGCGCGGCAAGATTTCGTCCAGATTATGAGCGACTTCAACACCGATTTCTTCCCAGCGACGCGACACTAACGTCGACGGCCCGCATACGATCACGTGAGCGCCCAGCTTTTTCAGCCCCCAGATGTTCGACCGCGCGGTGCGACTGTGAGCGATGTCTCCCACCAGGGCGACCGTCAATCCCGCCAATTGGGCGCGATGATGGCGAATCGTCAGGATGTCCAAAAGACCTTGAGTTGGATGTTCGTGTGTCCCGTCACCGGCGTTGAGCACGGCGCATTGGAGACGTTCGGACAATAGGTGCGGGGTACCGGGCGTCGCGTGCCGCACGACAACCACGTCGACGCTCATCGCCTCGATATTCCGAGCTGTATCAATGAACGACTCTCCTTTGGCCAAACTGCTTCCTGACGCGGAAAACTCGATCGTGTCCGCCCCTAAGCGGCGGGCGGCCAAAGAAAAGCTGGTGCGTGTTCGCGTCGAGTTCTCAAAAAACAGATTTGCGGACGTTCTCCCCATGAGGGCGGGCAGTTTACGTCGACAACCGTCGGTGGCAGCCAGAAAGGCGTCCGCGGTGTCCAGAATGGCGTTAATCTCCTCCGCGGAAAGGCTCTCCAGGTCCAAGAGGTGCCGTCGCCGCCAGACGGCCGGGAACGGCGGTAACTCGCTCACATCGTGATTCATCTGGTTCCCCGCCGCATCAGCGCGGCTCGGCAGTATCGATCGCGTGAAATAAATTGGCCCGATTGTATCAGTCGTATTTCTATCCGCAACCACGGGGCATCTGTTTTCGTGGACTCGGCCCGAAGTTTGCTAATTGCTCGCTCGTCCTCGATTTTCCAAAAACGCACCCCAGCGTTGTTCGCAGGGATGATTATGATCGAAGAGGGTGTTCGCGCCTCCCCAACCTTCCCTCAGCCCACATCGCGACGGTCCGTACTTTAGATCAGGAGTTCCTGCCATGTCGTCCCGACGAAACGGTTTGATCCTGCTACACCTGTCGGCCGAATGCGCCCACTTACCGGAGTTTCTTGCGGAGCTAGGTCTAGATGTTTGCGCAGTTCCAATGGGGGCTTCCCGACCGTACGCCGCGCATGATTATCACGGATCAGCCGCGTCAATTCGCCGGAAATCCGCAGCTTTTGAGCTGGATCCAGCAACATCACGCGGGATTGATTGTGATTGGCAATTCTGAGGCTTCGGCCTCGGCCCACGACTTTCGTGTCGACATTGTACTGCCCAGAGACACCGTCGGTCGTGAGGTAGCGATAGCCATCGAGCTGGTCGGGACGCTTTGCGATCAACGTCAAAAACTGGCCCATGAACGAGAAGAGTGCGAACGGTGGATCGACTTGGCGATGCACGACTCGCTGACGCGTCTGCCCAACCGCCGCGCCTGGGACAAACACTTTGCGGAGAGCCTCGCGGGGAGGCAGTCGTTGTGTGTTGGCCTCATTGATGTCGATTTATTCAAACAAGTCAATGACCGTGAGGGCCACAACGTGGGGGACGCGGTGTTACGGGAAACGGGCCGCGTACTGAGGGCCCATTTGCGCAGCAGCGATTTTGTGGCCCGCCTGGGCGGGGACGAGTTCGGTGTGATCTTGCGCGAAGTCGATACGGTTCAAGCCAATTCGATCCTCGACCGAATCCGCCGGGCGATGTCGGCGGAACTGACGCGACACAACCTGCCCTGCCCCACGCTCAGCGCCGGGTTCACGCACGTCCCTGCCTCTGCCTCGCGCGAAGCCAGCTCGATCTTTGCCGCCACGGCAGCAGCTTTGCAAGCAGCGAAACACCAGCATCGCCATTACATCGCGACGCCGACTCGGTGAGCGCGCCGGGGAATCTGACTTAGTTCGACGTGCGACTTGAGAAAAAATCAAGTCGGCCGTCTCACCTGCCGATACGGCAAAGGTTGACACGTGTCGGTGAGCCGGGGGGAATCGCTCATCGCCCAGTGCTCGTTTACTAGGTGAATCACCTGCAGGGAGTCTCTGGTCATGTCCCCCGTCCAAAATTGCCTCATTCGAGGCCCGCGACTTGCGTCCGCGATTCTCCTGTGCGCGGTGTGCCACGGTTGCACGGCCGTCCCCAAACCATCGTCCCTTGCGTTGCTGACGTCCGAGAAAACCGAATCCGCGCCCGCTCCGTCCGCTGCGACCTGTACGGTGGAATTGCGGATGAACGCTCGACGCACGAAAACCGTCGACGTGCCGCTCGCCGAAGACACCCGCGTCCAGGATGTGTTGGATGCCAGCCGAGCGACTTCGGAATTCCGCAACCTGGACGTCGTGATCTTGCGACCGACGCCCGAGGCCTCCGAGCCGATCTTGAAGCTGGCGTGTCGCTTCGACCATCGCAAACGCCAAATTGGCTGGGAATCGGACTACGCCATACTGCCTGGCGATCGGGTGATGGTTCGAGAGGACCCGTCCGGAGGCTTCGACAAGGTCATGAGCTCCGTGCTTGGCCCGGTACTGGGCGGGCGGTAACGAATCGGTCGAAGCGGTTGCCCTGGCGCGAACGCCGTTACTGGGCCACACGCCAGCGAACGCGAAACAGGTGAATCATCGCCCAGAACAGGCCCAAGTTGATCAACAACGTTGTCACCATGTAGGCGCCCCAGAACAACCACGACGGCGGGAACAGCTGTGAATTCGGGGGCGCGGCGGCATCTCCATAGGCCATCGGATCGGCGGTCAACGGAATCGCAAACGCCGCGGCAAAAGGACTCGTAATCCCCAACACGTGAATCTGACCAAATACGCCACTCGTCGTTCCCGCCGGCTCAGGCGCGATCATGAACGTCTTGGCAAAAACCGTGATCGCCAGCGGCACGCAGAACAAACAAATAATGGTGGCATAAGTGGTCATCAAACTGGTCACCGTTTTGTGAAACGACACCGAACAGAACAGCGCGATCTGCGACGTGGTCAGACAAGTTAAAAGGATGACTACCAAAAACGCCAAGACGGCAAAGAAGTTGTGCCAATAGTAAGACACCATGACGACCGCCAGAAACAACGGCCAGACCAGAAACAAAGTTAGCACGCTGGAGATACGTAGACCGACAATCAGCTTCCCCCATAGGATCTGCCACGGCGTAATCGTCGTCGTCAGCAACAGATCGAGTGTCTCGCCGCTCGCGCTCGCTTGTAACGCTGCCGGCCGAGAACACGGGCCCCACCAGCATATTGAAAATGATCACGTAACCCACATACCATGCGACCAAATACGGGTAGATAAAAAGCGTGGCAGCCATGATGGGAATGGCCAACCCCATACTGATTTGAATCACCAGCCGCAGCATCAACGTGCCTTGGCTAAAGATCTCGCTGTGAATCTCCTTGTCATATACCGGATTCGCGCCGTCCTCCATCAGCGTTTGCCGTTTCGGCGGAGCAAATAACATATCCGGAAACTGGTCGCGTCGAATAACCAAGCCGACCGCTTGCTCCGCCTCTTGCTCTAAGTCGACAACCTCCTTGCCTTCGCTGCCAACGTCCGGAGGATGCAACAGCCGCTCAGACGTATTGTGGAACAAGAAACCGCAGATCACGAGCGTAATCAATGGCAAAAGGGTCGTCGTCAACAACAATCGCAATCCGCCTTGCCCTTCAAAGCTCTTCCAGATGAGCACCGCCAACAGCGCCAATGGTAGTATCAGCAAGTAGGAGGCGACCAACGAGGCGGATGTACGTTGAAAATAGCTGCTGCAAGCGACACTAATCATGCCGTACAGCAGGACCGACAAGATCAGCCCTAGATAAGCTGCCAAGACTTCGTAGATCGAAACTCCACCAAGCGGTAGACAGAGCATCACGATGGGCAATGACGCCACGATCAGCAACGCCAAATGGGCCAGCGAAGAAAGGAGCTTACCGAGACAAATGGCAGCGGGTTTCAGCGGACTAGCCAACAACATTTCGTAAGTCTTGCGCTCCTTTTCGCCCGTGATTGTCGCCGCAGCGAAGCTGGGCGCCATTAACGACGCCAAGATATACTGCCCCAGAAAAAACATATTGACCAAGCCGCGGGCCTGATCCGCGTTGGCTTCCAATCGCGTCTGCCGAGGCCACGCAAAAAACACCACGGCGGCCAACACAAGCTGATAAATCAGCATGAGCATGAAGGCGCGTTTCATTCGCAAGTTGACGAGCAACTCGCGCTGCATGACGGGGTTTTCAAACAGATACATAGCGACAACGCGTTGAGAGTGCTCGGTCGTATCCACGGCGGCCTGACGCCGCCGTCTTCGCCAGGGCTAATAGGTGCGTGGCGTCACGCGTCCCTGAACACGCGACGGCAATCCCACTATCCGCAGAAAGCCTTCCGCGTCAGTTTGATTGTACGAGCCGCCGCCCTCCATCGTGGCGATTCCTTCGTCGTACAGACTGTTGGGGCTGCTGCGGCCGTCCACTATGAGATTTCCCTTGTAGAGTTTTAGGCGGACCTGCCCCGTCACATGCTGCGACGCCTGCCGGATAAAGGCGAACAACGCGTCCATCTTGGGAGTGTACCAAAGACCATAATAGACCATCTCGGCGACTTCCGGCGCGAGTCGATCACGTAGGTGCACTAAATCGCGATCTAATGTCAGTTGCTCGAGCACCATCAATGCCTGGTACAGAATCGTCATGCCTGGTGCTTCATAGACACCGCGACTCTTCATCCCTACAAATCGGTTCTCCACCATATCAATCCGACCGATGCCGTTACGCCCACCAATCGCGTTGAGCGATTTGACGATCTGGGGTGCTTTCTCGCTGACCATTGACGGCAACCGGCCATCCTCCTTCGAATTCCAGCGTTACCGACTCGACCTGATCCGGCGCGGATTGAGGCGAAACGGTCATGCCAAAGTCAACCAATTCGACCCCATTGACCTCCAAGTCCTCCAACTTCCCCGCCTCGTAGCTGATATGAAGACAATTCTCGTCTGAGCTGTATGGCTTCCGCACGGATGCTTTGACAGGAATATCGTGTTGCTCGCAGTAGGCAATCATCTCGCTGCGGCCGGGAAAGGCTTGCCGAAAACTCTCCATCCGCCAAGCGCGATGACCTTTACCGATGGATCCAGAGCCTCCGCCGCCAGCTGGAAACGGCATTGATCGTTGCCTTTTCCTGTGGCTCCGTGTGCGAACGCGTCGGCCCCGACTTCGCGGGCCACCTGCAGGCAAACTTTCGAGATCAACGGACGGGCGATGGAAGTCCCCAACAGATACACCGATTCGTACTTGGCCTGCCATTGAAGCACGGGAAACGCAAAGTCGCGGCAGAGCTCTTCCTGCACATCGACAATTCGCGCCTAACCGCCCCCGCGTTCTTCGCCTTGTCCAGAATGGCCTGCCGATCCTCGCACGGCTGACCCAAATCTACATACACTGCGTGTACGGCATATCCTTGCTCCTGAAGCCACCCCAAAATGACGGACGTATCGAGTCCACCCGAGTACGCGAGGACACAGCTAGGCATGATGGTTGACACTCCACGGGCGATGTGAGCAAGGACTTCCTCGGCAAGCGACGCATACAAGGACACCGTTCCTCGCCGCCGATAGGGTAACGCGTTATTTTGAAACGCCTGGACCGGACTGACAAGCCATAATTCCCTTCGGTACATGGGGCCAGGCGTTTTCGCCAACTTGCAAACCGGTTACCCTTAAGTGCTATGGACGAACAACTCCAGGAACTCTGCCGCGACTACCTAGCAGGACAGTTGTCGAGCGAACGGCTGCTGCGTCACTGCCTACAGCTGACGACCCACGCCTCGGAGGAAGCTCACGTCGATCTGCAGCGAGCGGTCCGATGCGGATTCCCTGAAGTGATCTTTGCCGAGGGCAAGTCCATCGCCACGCTGCTGGAAATTGTGCAGACGTTACACGAACGGAGACAATCGGTCTTAGCAACGCGGGTCTCCGACGCTCAGCAGCAGGCTCTGGCCGCCCGTTACTCCACCGCGACATGCCACACTACGGCGCGGACATTCCGCCTGGCCCCCGCCGACGCCCCACCGGCCCTACTTCGCGGTCGCGTCGCCGTGATCACCGCGGGAACCAGCGACCTGCCCGTCGCTCTGGAGGCGCAGGAAACACTCCGCTGGATGAACGTCGAGTTGGTTACGATCAATGACGTGGGTGTTGCCGGGCCTCATCGGCTGCCGGCGCATTTGGACCAATTACAGCACCTGGATGCCGCGGTCGTCGTGGCTGGGATGGAGGGGCGCTGCCCAGTGTTGTCGGCGGATATTTGAATTGCCCTGTGATCGCAGTGCCCACGAGCGTCGGCTACGGAGCCAGTTTTCAGGGTGTGGCCGCGTTGCTGGGGATGCTCAACAGCTGTGCAGCGAACGTCGCAGTGGTCAACATCGATGCGGGCTTCAAAGGTGCCTATCTCGCGGGCCTGGTCGCCCATCAGCGGTACCGAGATGCGGACTCGACTTCCGCCGGGCCGCGTCTCACCTCCGGGGAAAGGCCAAGGTAGGATGCCGTGACTCCCTTGCCCTCCACGCCGCCGGGTCTACCTCATTTGCCGCCTCGCGCCGCAGATAGCCACAAAGGCAACTACGGACGTTGTTTGCTGGTTGGCGGTTCTCGTGGTATGTGCGGTGCCATTGCTTTGGCCGGTCGAGCGGCATTGCGGAGCGGAGCGGGGTTGGTGACGATTGCCACCGCGGCACCAAACTTAGAACTGGTCGCGGGCTACGAACCCTGTTACATGACGCTGCCCTTACCCACGGATGCCAACGGGCATTTAATCTCGGAAGCCCGCGATGTGTTGAATTCGCAACCCGCCGATTGCTTGGCCTGTGGGCCGGGTTTGGGAAAAGATCCCGGCGTCGAAGCATTCGTCGAGTGGCTATACCGTACGCGGCAGCTGCCCCTGGTCGTCGATGCGGATGGCCTCAACGCCTTAGCTCGACTACGCGTCGATCTTCGCGATGCGGCAGGACCCCGTGTGCTGACGCCCCACCCTGGTGAATTCCGACGACTAACCGCCGATCGCTATCCTGCGACGACGGACCTGCGGCAGGTCGCGCGGGAATGGGCCGGCGAGCAAGCCGTTGTGTTGGTCTTGAAAGGCCACCGCACATTGGTGACCGATGGCCAACAACAATTCGAGAACTCCACGGGAAATCCGGGCATGGCGACCGGCGGCGCTGGCGACGTCCTGACCGGTATTGTGACGGCACTGATCGGACAAGGCCTCGATCCTTTCCCTGCCGCGTGCCTGGCAGTCCACTTGCACGGACTGTCGGGTGATTTGGCCGCCAGCCATTGGGGTCAGGTCAGCCTGATCGCCCGCGACCTCATCGACTACCTACCCAACGCGTTTCGGCAGCACCAAGCGAGCGCCGCCGGCCACCGTCCTTCGCTACACACATTTGCCCCCCCCAAAACATCGTGAAACTCATCCGCCAACTGTCGGATATTGGCCAAGATCTGAGACAAGGCGCCGTCGCCATTGGGAATTTCGACGGCGTCCACCTCGGCCACGCGACGCTCATCAGACGATTAGTCGCACACGCACACCATCTTGAGGGCGCTGCAGTGATCTTTACGTTCGAACCTCACCCCGTCCGGCTGTTGCGGCCGGAACTGGCCCCTCCACCACTTACCTGGACCGAGCGCAAGGCCGCCCTGTTGTCCGAGTTGGGTGTAGATGCCCTAATCGCCTACCCGACAGACACGGACCTCTTGGCACTGTCGCCTCAGGCATTCTTCACGCAGATTATCACCCGATCCTTGGCTGCCCGGGCCGTGGTGGAGGGTCCCAATTTCTATTTCGGCAAAGACCGGGCCGGAGACGTGGCCTGCTCGGTACCCTCTGCCGCCAGGCGCAGATCGAGTTGGAAGTCGTGCCTCCCTTACAGCAAAGTGGCGACACCATCTCCAGCAGTCGGATCCGACGTCTGCTCGCGGCGGGACGAATCGCGGAGGCAACGTCCTTGTTAACTCAGCCCTATCGGATTCGCGGCATGGTCACACATGGGGCGGCGCGAGGCCATCAACTTGGATTTCCCACAGCCAATTTGGACGCAGTCGATACATTGATTCCCGCACACGGCGTGTACGCAGGACGGGCCTATGCCGACGGTCAGCCATGGCCGGCCGCCATCAATATCGGTCCCAATCCGACGTTTGGAGAGCACGCGGCCAAACTGGAAGTACACCTGATCGGCTTTGCGGGGACGCTGTACGGTGAACCCCTTGAGGTTGACTTTCTGGCCCGGTTGCGAGACATTCACACCTTCGCGAGCCTTGAGGAGTTGCTGGGGCAGTTACGACGAGATGTAGGGCAAGCCGCGGAAGCCTGCCTGCGCCATGTCGCCCTGTAACCGCCAGCGGCCGCGACAACAAAACACTCGGTGCAGGGATCGGCGAGTGCCTGACGTCCTGCAGCCAATCCGGTCGTCGCGTTGACGGCCAAGTTGGACGATGTGCGATCGGGTTGCCGGACCCAACGACGGGGTTTTCGAATCGATCAATGGCGAGCGTAGCTCGACAGCGCCGAGAACCGCCCACGCTCAACAGGAGTTACCATGTCCATCGATTGGCCCGCCCTCGTGGCGATCATCCAGAAACACGAGCGATTCCTGCTCACGAGCCACATTCGGCCGGATTGTGATGCCTTGGGAAGTGAGCTAGGAATGGCTGGCGTGCTGGCGGCATTGGGCAAAGACGCGCTGATCGTCAACGGACAATCAACGCCACCGAACCTGAAGTTCCTGGATCCCGAACGCCGTATCAAAACGCTTCATGACGATGTCCCTCCCGAGGCCCTGCAAGACCGGCAGGTATTGATGATCCTGGATACCAGTGCCTGGGCACAGCTGGGTCCGATGGGAGACGTGGTCAAAACCACCCCGGCCCAAAAAATCATCCTCGACCACCATATTAACGAAGACGAATTAGGAGCAATCGCGTTCAAGAACACCACGGCGGAAGCGACAGGCCGATTGGTGGCCGAATTAGCAGAGCATTTAGGAGTCCGATTGACGGCCAAGATGGCCAACCCATTGTTCGCTGCCGTCGCCACCGATACGGGCTGGTATCGATTCCCCTCAACCACCGCCAGCACCTACCGCCTCGCGGCCAATTTGCTGGACGCCGGGGCAAGTCCACCGAACATCTATGCCGGTTTGTACGAACAGGAAACACTGGGACGTTGCCGATTGCGCGGAGTGATCCTCTCGCGACTGGAAACGGAACTCGATGGTCGATTGGTTCATACCTACGTCAGAAAAGAAGATTTTGAACAGACCGGATCGATTCCCCAGGATACCGAAGACGCGATCAATCTCTCGTTAGCCATATCGGGAACGGAGTTTGCCGTGATCCTTGTGGAACAAAAGACCGGTGGATTTAAGCTCAGCTTTCGTAGCCGATGTCGTCTCGACTGTAGCCAGATCGCCGCCCATTTCGGCGGCGGAGGCCACAAGGCAGCGGCAGGAGCGTTCATCAACGAACCATTCGAGACAGCGCACCCCAAAGTGTTGAACTACGTCCGCCAGCAGCTGCTGGCAAGCTGACTGGCCGTCCTGTCCCAAACAGAAGTATATTGCCATGAACGAACGAGCGACTGATCGGCCCAAGAAGAATGACCCGTCTGGCGTGAAGGTACCTTTCGAAGGAACGGCGCGGCGGGGGTTTTCGTGCGGTTCCTGACCGGCACCATCAGTGTCGTGCTGGGCTTGATTCCGGTTGGACTGGGTGTCGGCTTTTTTCTCGATCCGCTCGATTCGCCAGCGACGGAGCGCAGCCGACGGCGGAGGTAAAGGAGCGAACGGCCGCGAGGATGCCGACGGCTATATCCGCTTGGATATCACGACCGCCGCGCTCCCCGAGGACGGCAGTCCCGTGGCATACAAGGTACTCAATGACAAGACCGACGCGTGGAACCGATTTCGCAATGTGGAGGTTGGAACGGTCTGGCTACGGCGGACCGAAGGAGGCGAAATCCTGGCATTTAATTCGATTTGCCCGCACCTGGGTTGCGCGGTCGATTTTCGTGGGTCCCAAGGCGATTTTTTCTGTCCCTGTCACACCAGCGAATTTAACTTAGACGGCGAACGTATTAACAGTATTCCCCCGCGCGGATGGATCGTCTGGAAACTCGGTTGAAACCAGAAACCGGCGATACGATTTGGCTCAAATATCAGAACTTCCTGCGCCACGACTCCCGAAAAGATCCCCGTGTAATGAACTGGTTTTTCAATTGGCTCGATGATCGTACCGGTTACCGCCACCTGATTAGCGAAACGCTAGACGAACCCGTCCCGGGAGTGCGCCAGATGGCGCTACGTCTGGGGCAGCACACTGGTCTTTGCCTTTGTTCTGCAATTCATCACCGGTTTGTTCCTGTGGTCTGCATATAGTCCGAGCGCACAGACGGCGTGGGAGAGTGTCTATTTCATCCAGAACGAAATGTTTTTGGGTAAGATTGTCCGCGGCATGCATCACTTTGCCGCTCAGGCCATGATTGTGCTCCTGGCGCTGCATTTGCTACAGGTCGTCATCGACGGCGCCTATCGGGCACCACGTGAGGTCAATTTCTGGTTGGGAATGATCCTGGCCCAAATCGTTCTGCGCTCTCGCTCACCGGCTACCTCCTACCCTGGGATCAGAAGGGCTACTATGCCACTCAGGTCAGCACGAAGATCGTGGGGGCCACGCCGGTCGTGGGCCCCGAGGTCCAACAATTGATCCAAGGGGGTGCCGAATACGGACACCATACACTAACGCGATTCTTTGCCATGCACGCGGGCCTCTTGCCCGCCTTGCTCGTCGCATTCCTGGTCATGCACGTATACGTCTTCCGTCGCCACGGAGTGAAGGCGGCAGATCCCGAGCGAGCGGCCACGGTGACATTTTGGCCCGATCAAGTCCTACGTGATTCCGTAGCCTGCCTGGCCGTCTTGGCCGTCGTGTTGTTGTTGGCGGTATTCAAAGGTGCCGAGTTGAGTGCTCCGGCGAACCCTTCAGAAGCCTATTCCGCAGCTCGCCCGGAATGGTACTTTTTGTCGCTCTTCCGCTTCTTGCGATTCGAGTTTGTCGAACAGTACGGCTTAGCCTTTGGAGCGATCTACCTTCCCGCCGCCGTCATGGGCGTAATCCTGTTGATGCCGTTGATTGCCTTGATCAAGGGAGGCCACTATTTCAACGTGTTGTTTATGAGCGTCCTCGCCGCAGGCGTGATTGGACTAACCGTTCTGGCAATGGTCGAGGATCGCCGGGATTTGGACCATCAAGCGGCGTTGGCCGAGGCCGAGCGAGACGCACATCGCATCGTTGAACTCGCGTCCCTGCCGGCAAAGATTCCGGTCGAAGGCGCCAGTAGTCTGCTCCGATCCGATCCCTTTACGCAGGGCCCTCGATTGTTTTCCAAATACTGTGCTTCGTGTCACCGCTGGAATGGCCACAACGGCCGAGGCCATGCCGTGTTCGAAACGGATCCCAAGACCCAAAAGTCGGTCATGATGGCTGCGACCGCCCCGGATCTCGGTCACTTTGCCTCACGTTCCTGGTGGACCGAAATCCTGACCAATTTCGAGAATTATTTCTCGCCGGTGGCCGGCAGCAACTACGATTTGGAACGTTCGGCTGAGGAAGGGATGGTCTCCTGGTTCCGTGAGAACCAGGAGGTACTTCGCGATGACGCCAACAAAGAAGATATCCGAGCGATGGTCGAATTCTTGGTCGCCCAAACGGGCCGTGATGATCTCGACATCGACGAGACTTTAGCAAGTCGGGGCCAGGAAGTGCTCGGCAGCGGCGAACTAACAGCGGGCTCCATCACCACCTGTGACAATTGCCACGCGGAGGTGGGAGGCGAGTTTGTCGCGGGCACGGACAATAGTGGGATTCCCGAATTGAACGGACTTGGCTCGCACGACTGGCTAACCGCGCTGATTACCAATCCGGGTGCCCCGCAGTTCTATGGCGAAAACAATCAAATGCCCGCCTTCGCCAATAAGATTTCCCCACAGGACTTGGAACTATTGGTCCGCTATATGACGGGTGACTATCCCTCAACACACATCACGCCCTATCCAACTCCTGATCCGGAACTGCTGCCAGCGCCAATCGAACACTAGGTTTACTCAGGAAGTCATCACGTGCCGCGCCAGCAGCTCGCGCGATAGCATTGGTTCGTTCCCAGACGATTCCAGCAGAATCGCTACAGGTGCTTCGCGAGAGCGGCCGATTTTGATAGTTAGCAAAACTCACACGTCGCCCGATCCCTCGTGCGGTTCCCACCCGAGAAGCTCATGTCGTGCTCCATCTGCGGACAGGACGTCCCGGCCGTTCCCATCGCGGAAGACGCCGAATACGTGACCTGCGTGCGCTGTGGCGCGACGTTTTCATGGGCGGCTAGGCGACGTTACAATCTGCGTCTCGACCAACACCACGGGTCGTACGGCGAAATATCCCCCGCGGCAACCACCTACCCCGAGCCTCCGCCGCTAATCGCCGACGACGATGACTGGGACGATATGTACCACCCCACTGAAACTTGGAGTCACGAAGCACCGCCCCCGTACTCGGTCACGTATCGCGTGGATCGGGTCGATCCTGCTCCTGTCGGCCCGCCTGGGGCGCGTCGCAGCCGTTCTCATTGGTGGCAATGGACCATCCTTACCTTCGGGGCGGCGCGATTCAGCTGTGGTGCCGCTCGTCGCCTGGTCTTTTGGAGACGATCGTCACGATCTCTGGAACATCGGTGCTCCGATGGCCTTGGCCGGTCAGGCGGCTTTCTTGATCGGCTTGGTACTCCAATTGGATATCCTCTGGCAAGAAAGTAAACAGACCGGTCAGCGATTGCAAGACTTGGACCAGCGCGTCGCCCCAATGGCGAGCCCAACCGGGGCCAGCTCGATGTCGTCTGAACGCGGAGTCAGCCTTCGCGCGACGAGTTCCGAGAGCACGCCTGCGAGGGATGCGGAATCGCTGCTCAAGGAGTTGAAGGGACAGTTGGACCGCATGGCCACGCGTCTGACCCGTTATCGGGATTGAATGAGAAGCGGCCTGCGACGACCGTTCTTCTTGTAACGAACGCGGCCGCCACGGAATTTCATGCGGACGTCTCACCGCCTTCCCTTCGACAGATCGTTGTCGTTGCCGGACCTATCCGAGCAGTGCGGCAAGTCGCTGTGAGGGTGACAGACTTTCTAACAGCACATCGGGACACGCCGCAGCTAATTCGTCGGCAGGAGTGCCCCCCGTCGCCACGGCAATCACATTGGCCCCGATCGCCCGCGCAATTCACGTCGTGTACTGTGTCACCCACGACCCAAATGTCCTGCGGCGACACCGCCTGCCCGATATGCTGGCAGGCGGCAAGCAACGCCTGTTGCGCAACGTCATTGCGGGATTCGTGCCAGTCGCCAAACCCCCCGAAAGAGAAATGATGCCATAGCTGATAGTGGCGTAGTTTCTGCTCGGCACCCGCACGAATATTCCCAGTTAACAGTCCCAAATGATTCTGAGGCTCGGCGCCAAGGCAGGCGATCAATCCAGGAACACCCGCCAGGATTTGCCCCTCGCGTCGATGCAAGTGGTGCCGCAGCTGGTCGAGATAGACCCGTTGAAAGAGCTGCCAGTTCTCCGGCGTGTTCGCAATCCCGTGCGCGGCGAACACATCCGAGGCGATCGCTCGGTCCGTGCGGCCGGCAAATCCAATTCCCCCTCGCGTAACGGTCACCCCAAACGCTTCGGTCAACGCCGAAAACGTCGCTTCTTGGCCAGCACCGCCGCTGGCAATTAGCGTCCCGTCGATATCAAACAGCCACACTTTCATCGTCGTCAACGCTCAACAATCATTCGTGATAGTCTGTCCGCGATTTAATGCTGGGTATTGGTGCACAACGTCCAGGTGTCATTTCGGTTTCAAAGGACTGACGGACCGCCGGTCGCGGCACACGAGTCAATGTGATGACTAGCTCTCGGGACCCACTAAGGTGATTTCGATGTCCAGTTTTTGCTCTTGAGGGGCGCGTAAATCGCGAATGACCGTCAACTTCACTCGGTCCCCAACCGCATGCTTTTCTAGAAATGAAAACCAATTATCCAAGTCGTCGATGGGTTCGCCATCACCCGCCACGATCAGATCACCGTAACGAATACCATAGTCTACACGAAAGCGGTGCGCGTACTCGACAGTTTGCGTAGGCTGCATTCCAGCCGCGGCAGCCGGCGAGCCGGCGTGGATTTCTCGGACGAGTACACCCGTCAGATGCAATTGTCGCGTCATTTGGTCTCCGAAGGGAATGATCCCAATTTCAGGTCGGATGATTCGTCCATGTCGAATCAATTGAGGAACGATGCGATTGACAGTGTCTACGGGAATAGCGAATCCGACACCAGCATAGGCGCCGAAGGGCTGTAAATCGCCGTGTTTACACCGATCAAGCGTCCCCGACTGTCTAATAACGGGCCGCCCGAGTTTCCAGGGTTGATGGCGGCGTCCGTTTGAATCGCGCCGTCAATCGTCCGTCGCGCCTGCACCTCTTCGGCCATTTCTTTCGCAGTGATTTCACGATCTAAAGCACTAATAACACCCGTGGTCAAGGTTTGATCTAAACCAAAAGGATTGCCAATCGCGAATACCTTTTGGCCCACGAGTAAATCATTGGATTGTCCCAACGCAATGGGCTGCAAACGGTCAGCGGGCGCATCGATTTTTAAGACCGCCAGGTCCTTACCGGACGCACGTCCCACGACTTCCGCTTTCCAAACCGATTGATCGTAGAGTGTCACCTGAGCAAAGTTCGCGTCGGAAATCACGTGGTCGTTGGTCACGATGTAGCCGTCGCTACTCCAAATAAAGCCCGACCCCGTACCCTGACTCAATAGCCGTTCGTCAAAGTGCAGCATGTCGAAGCCGATTCGCGCCGTCGTGATGAAGACGACGGCCGGGGAACGCTCACGAAACAAATCCACAGTCGATCGTTCATCATCGGCCAGATCACCGCGAGGCATGATCGTACGGGGCTCGGCGCTGGGATTATGGAGCGGCTCGCCCCGCCAGTCGCGTACCCACTGAGCCACGGCATAGCCAAGTAAGAAAACCAGTACCAGGGTCCAGCCTTTCAGCGAGCTGGAACGCGGAGAGGGCGAGGGAGGCGAGATCGGATAGTCCATGCGTGAGTTTCGTGTCTGCGGACAGCATCTTGCGGAAAACTGACGACTTGCCGGCAGAAACTGCATCGCGTCGGCCGCACGTCGGCGGTCGGACGCCACGCGGGCGACTCAAGCCCAGTCATCGGCAGGCAAGGTCACCGGTTGATTTTACCCTGCCACGCCGGCGGGCGCCGACAGATCGCGTCACCGTGTACCGTTCCGCGCATCCGGTTCGCCAATGTGACCTGGGGACTCGTCCAAGCGGGCGACGCAGGCTGTAGGGAGCGACGAGGCGTTCCCCGCAACGTCGAGTGTCGATTGTCTGTAGAGAGTCAGATGACGCGATCGGGTGATGCCTACGCGATCGCCGCCCAAGACGCTCATCCGCCGGGTTAATCCGGTGTGACGGAGACCAATTCCTGCGAAACAGCTTCGATCGCCGCCGCATCAATTTGCGCTCGTTCTTCCGCATAGCCGATCAGCATCGCGAGATCGCATAGCCGATTGATCTGTCGCGGAATGCCATGCGAGAGCAAATTGATGGTCTCCATGGCGTCATCCGTAAAAATCGTCTTTGAAGCTCCTGCTTCCTGCAAACGAAAATTGATGTAGGCCACGGTTCCGTCGAGATCCATCGGCCGCAGCAAACACTTGACAGCTAATCGCTCCTCCAAATCTGCGTGCCGGTTCAGCATTGGAAGTACTTCGGGTTGCCCGACAAACAACAGTGTCAAGGGATTGGTCGCCCCAATCTCAATGTTCAATAGGAGACGTAGCGTTTCAAAAGTCTGGTCATCCCTGATCAGATGTGCTTCATCAATGACGACCACTGCCTGCTTGCCTGCTTCCACGTTTTCGTGCAGCGCCAACTGAATTCGACGCACCGACGTCTCAATCGAACGGGTCTCGGTTCGCGAGGCCTCGCCCGACAATTCCGCGGCCAAGTAGGCCAGCAATTGGTCGGCAGGCATCTGCGGAAAAACCAAATGAATCCGCGGCCCGATAGGTTCGGGCAGCTTACTGAACAGCGTGCGCACCACCATGGACTTGCCCAACCCTGGCAACCCTGTCAGCACCCCGCCCTGCCGTCCATTTTCTACGACGTAACGCAGCTTAAGAACGGCCGCCTGATGTGAATCGCTAGGGTAATAGAACCCCACGTCCATGTTATTCTCGAACGGCTTCGCGTGCAGTCCCCAATAGGATTCGTACATCGATTTGTTTCCTTCACCGCTGGTTGGGGCCGCAGCGAGTGCCCGCATTTACCCCTACCCATTGACTGAACTTGGATTGAACTTTCCATCGCCTGGCGCCTCATAGTTCCCGCCGCGGCGCAAAATTGTCGACTTCCCGAATCACCGATGGGCCAATTGCCTGCAACTTGGCCATTAGGTGTTCCAACCTGCCGTCGTCATCGCGTCGCAGGTCCCGGACAACAACGTGAGTTCCCAGTAGATCTCGAGGCCAAGCCGCCGGCCCCATCGATAGCATTCCGGCGTCAACCAGAATCACGTCAAAATGATTTGCGAGCTCGCTAAGCATAAGGGGCAGACGGGCCGTGGCAGTTTGAGCTTGCTGGGGACCGACCGCGTCCAATGCTAACAGGCAGAATCCGTCACTCAGGGAATACACACAGTACTCGGCTGCGTCAGCCAAGGTCTCGTCGCCAGCATTCCAGCCACCGTCGACGGCAACCCCTAAGTGTTCCGCCAAGTCCGGCTTAACTAGATCTCCGTCGACCAAAATAACTCGCATCCCGGCCTTGGCGAGCGCCGCGCCAGCAAGATCGAGATGGTCGAACGGCCTTCGCTGCGGCCACAGCCCGTGACGTGAATTATGGGACGATGCCCCACGCAGTCGTCGATCAAGGTGGCGGCCGCTCGTTGGAGGTGGTCCTGCATTTGTGATTGAATTTGGCGGCAGGCATCTGTCATGCGAAAGGCGTCGGTTTCCCACGCCGGCTTGAAGGTGGCCATCCGCGGCGACATCGACTCGCTGACAGCGTCGGCGAACTTTTCGCGCGGAGACGTAGCGGCGGCGGTGACCGGAGGCAACGGTGTTGCCACGGTGTCTGTCGCAATCTGCCACGTCTCCAAGTGAGGTCCTTGGATCGACAGCTCGTAACTCAGCAGACTATTCATGACCGCTTCGACGGCCGTCGTGGCTGGTGCAGACTCCATTTCTTCGTCGACCAAATCGTTCGGGGACGTTGGATCCGAGTGATCGTGGCCTGTCAGCTCCTCGTCGGGAAATTCCACCCGTGCCACAGGATTCGCCTTGACGGACGGTGGATGAAGGGGATGTTGATGCATCCCACGCAAAACGGTTTCCGGGGAATGCACATAAAGCTCACGCCGGGCCGCCTCAAGTTGAGGACCTCCTGGGCTCGTAAGCTGGTCCGATACAGCCGCACGTGACTGGGCCGGCAATGTCTCTGTCCAGGCATGCACTGCCTTCGGTTGCTCGCGGCGTTGGAACGCCTTCATCATGGCTTGATCAATCAAAGTCATCGCTATTTCCTGGATTGGTACTGAGGGGGAATCCACTGATCTAATGGGAGCGTTCGATCAAACGGTTCGCCATCGCGGGAACGCGGTATTCCGGATCTCGGTATGTCGCCGGATCGGTTCGAGGATATGACTCTTCTGGGGTCGCGACCGTCGATTCCTGCCGCTGGCTCGTCGATTGAACACCGTTACTCCGAAAACTCCGCTCGGCAATCGTCTCTCGCGTCAGCCCCGGCTCAGTCGGGGGATTCCAGGGCGAAGACGGAACTTGCGAATCGGACCATGGCGACGAAACGTCACTGCCTGCCTCCAGCGAACGGCGGTTGAGATCGTTGCGATCCGTTGGAGGTAAGTGCCGCTGCTGGCTGACCTTGGAACCATCAGGAGCGCCGATCACGGGATAGTCGTTTGCCGGCTTGGCTGCGGGTGGCTGAGGTCCGGCTTCTTCAACAAAGTCGTGTGACTTCTCGTCGCCGATCTCCGGCACATGGAAAATCGCGTCGTCTGCCGCCTCATCGGCAACCTCCGCGGGCCGCGCCGCGACATCCGAACGCTCCTGCCGTTCGACGCGCAAGGGTGCTCGAGACATTCGATGAATCTCGGGAGCCGCTCCCGACGACACGTCAACCTCGTCGGATCCAGCCTTCGCCTGCGACCCGACCAAGTCACGGCGCCAGCCACCGGTCACACCGTAGGCGAGGATTGCTCCGCCAAGGATCAGCAGCACGGTTCGTTGCCAACCAAATGTTGTGCGCCGAGTTAGTGATTTGGGTAGCGATTTGGCCAGCCGCTGAACGTGTCGGCTAGAGGTCGCGACGTTGACAAAGCGTGCCAACTGGGGCACGGCGGCAAGTCGCTCGGTCATGGCTGGCCGTTCCGTCGCCTCATTGGCCGGCGTAACCGCCGAATCGGGCTCCGCCAACGGCTCGCCGATGGACAGGTCGGCGACGGCAGCGGCTGGTGGAAGCTGCACCGATGTCACCTGATTCTCCACCGTGTGGGAAGGCGGCTCCGGTCGTGTCTCCGCCTCCGATTCCGCCTCACTTGGCGGACTTGCCTCAGATGGCTGAGGAACGTGAGACGGCGGCTCTAGAGCGTGCGTACGTGTCGTAAAGTCAGGAATCACCAGTAAATGCGAACGGTGGGTCTGAGGCCCTGTTCGGATAACTGGGACATCGGGACGTGGGGACGGGATCCGCGTCATAGGTCCTTGTCCAGTGGCGACTTAGCCAGTTAAGCTTGGGGCAGCCCGCCCGCCATGGGCGCGGCACGTGCAAGTTAGTATCGGTGGCTGTCGCAGGGATCTTGAGGGTTGCGTTGACTTTTCCGATTTTTCTAGACAGCCAATGCAGGCAATGCGCTGGCTGTCTCCGCCAGCCGGCCACTGCGAGCAAACTCAAGATCGCTTCGACGGACGGAAGAACAAAAAGAGGGACGGAACGCGAACCCTCGCCAGGGATCACGCGTCTTCGGCCCATAATTATTAACGACGGGACGCCACGCGGCCGCATCGGTTGTGTGGCTCCTCTACCTCACGAACTTTGGAACTCAATTCCCTGAATTCATGATTGTGAACCCCCAAACCCGTGACTGCGAAGCCACACTCCGCTCGCTGCTGGACGATCACATCCTGTTTTTGGATGGGGCCATGGGCACGATGGTACAAGCCCTGTCGTTGGACGAGACGGCAGTCCGCGGAAAACGCTTCGCACATCATCCGGTGGACCTCAAAAACTTTGTCGACGTGTTGTGCTTGACACAACCGACCGCCGTAACCGAGATCCACCGGCAATACTTGTTAGCTGGGGCGGATATCGTAACGACCAACACGTTTGGTGCCAGCCCCGCCGGAATGGAAGAATTTCAATTGCCTCCGGACGCGGTTGCGGAAATCAATCATGCGGCTGTGCAATGCGCCCGTGCGCGGTCGAAGAGGTAGAGCGCAGGTGCCGGGACGGCCCCGGTTCGTCGCCGGCTCCATGGGACCCACGACAAAACAAACGGCGATTTCGACGCACGTGGAGGATCCAGGTTATCGCAGTGCGACGTTTGATGAGATGGCGGCATCCTATTACAAACAGGTCACTGCATTGGTCGAGGCAGGTGTCGATATTCTATTGCCGGAAACCGTCATCGACACGCTCAACTTGAAGGCCTGCCTGTTTGCCATTCAACAGTATTTCAACGACACGCAGCGTCGCGTACCTGTCATGGTCTCGGCGACCTTCAACGAGGCGGGCGTAACGTTCGTTTCCTCGCAGTCCGTCGAAGCCCTATGGAATTCCATTTCCCACTTTCCCTTACTCAGCGTCGGCCTGAACTGCGCATTGGGACCGGAGTTAATGCGGCCACACATCGCGGAACTGGCACAAGTGGCCAGTACGTACGTTAGTTGTCACCCGAATGCGGGATTGCCCAACGAAATGGGGCAATACGACATGTCGCCACAGCAGATGGCGGCATTGATGGCCGATTTCGCTCGGCAAGGCTGGCTGAATATCGTGGGAGGGTGCTGCGGCACGACTCCCGCTCACATTCGAGCCATCAGCGACGCACTGCGTGAAATTACACCGCACCGGCGACACACAGTGGAACCGTACACGCGGCTGAGCGGCACCCTGCCACTTACGTTACGCCCCGAAGCGAATTTCATCATGATCGGGGAACGCACCAACGTGACCGGCTCTCGCAAGTTTGCTCGATTAATCCGCAACGGCGACCTCGAGGAAGCTGTGGAAATCGCCCGACAGCAAGTCGCCAACGGCGCCAGCATTATTCGACATCAACATGGACGATGCATTGCTGGACGGCGAGGCCGCCATGACGCGATTCTTAAACTTGATCGCCGGAGAAACCGAAATCAGCGCCGTGCCTGTCATGATCGATAGCTCCAAATGGACCATCATCGAAGCCGGCTTGAAATGCGTGCAAGGCAAGGCAATCGTCAACTCAATCAGTTTGAAAGATGGCGAAACAGAGTTTCTGCAGAAAGCTCGGTTGGTCCGTCAATACGGAGCGGCGGTCGTCGTGATGGCGTTTGACGAGCAGGGACAGGCGACAACGGCGGCGGACAAGATTCGGATTTGCGAGCGTGCTTACCGGTTGCTCACACAGGAAGTCGGATTTCCACCCGAGGATATCATCTTCGACCCCAACATTCTCACGGTGGCGACAGGTATCGCCGACCACGACAACTATGCCGTGGACTTCATCGAGGCCACGCGTGCGATCAAGGAGCGTTGTCCGCGGTCGAAAGTATCCGGTGGTGTCAGCAACATCTCCTTCTCGTTTCGTGGCAACGACATCGTCCGCGAGGCGATGCACGCCGCATTCCTGTACCGTGCCGTACATGCCGGCATGGATATGGGCATTGTCAATGCGGGCCAACTCGCCGTTTACGAAGAAGTCCCCAAAGACTTATTGGAACGTGTCGAAGACGTACTGTGGAACCGGCGGTCGGACGCTACCGATCGACTCTTGGCCTTTGCGGAATCCCTTAAAGGTCAAAAGGGTAAGGTCGCCAAAGAAGATCTGAGCTGGCGTGAGGTGGACGTCGAACAGCGGCTGGCCCATGCCCTAATCAAGGGCATAGACCGATTCGTCGAGCAAGACGCTGAGGAGGCTCGGCAGAAGTATGAACGCTGCCTCCAAATCATCGAAGGTCCGCTGATGGACGGCATGAGCGTTGTGGGAGACCTATTTGGCGACGGCAAGATGTTTTTGCCACAAGTCGTCAAATCGGCTCGCGTCATGAAAAAAGCCGTGGCCTACTTGCTGCCCTTCATGGAGGCCGAGAAGGCCGCCGCAGGTAAGCAAAGTGACGCAGCGCGCGGAAAAATCCTTTTGGCAACCGTCAAAGGGGACGTGCATGATATTGGCAAAAACATCGTTGGTGTCGTACTCGGATGTAACAACTACGAAGTTATTGACCTCGGTGTCATGGTGCCGGCCGAAAAGATCCTGCAAGTCGCGCGTGAACTTGGTGTAGATATTGTCGGACTCTCGGGTTTGATTACACCAAGCCTCGACCAGATGGTCCTGGTCGCGAGCGAACTAAAACGCGAAGGATTTGTTGTACCGTTATTGATTGGTGGAGCAACCACGAGTGCAAAACATACGGCGGTCCGTATCGCGCCGGCATACGATCATCCCGTAGTACACGTGCTCGATGCGTCACGTTGCGTTGGTGTCGTCGATCGACTCTTGAGCGAGAATTTGCGGAAAGAAATGGTTCGCGAGAATTCGCGACTGCAGGAACAGTTGGTCGCTTCATATCGTCAGCGACAAGTCAAGCTGGTGCCTTACGAAGAGGCCTGTCAGCAGCCGTTCGCCACCGATTGGACGTCGATCGATATCCCTTGCCCTCAATTCCTCGGTACGAAGGTGCTGAGCCGACGTTGATCTCAAATTTGTACGTCCTTATATCGATTGGTCACCGTTCTTTTGGGCGTGGGAAATGAAAGGCAAGTATCCTGCGATTTTGCAGGATGAAAGATTGGGGACCGAAGCTCAGAAACTATACGCGGACGCGCAAGAGCGGCTCGAAAATATCATCGCCAATCAACAACTGATGGCTCGTGCGATCTACGGTTTTTGGCCGGCCGCCGCGGATGGAGATGACGTCATTCTGTTTGGGGACGAAAGTCGGCAGCAAGAATTAACGCGGTTCCATTTTCTCCGACAGCAGTGGGTGCGGCCAGGGCAGCCCGAATTTCGCTCCTTGGCCGATTACATCGCCCCACTGGATTCCCCTCGTCACGACTACTTGGGAGCGTTTGTCGTCACCGCCGGAATCGGAGCGGACGAATTGGCCGCGCAGTATGCCGCCGAGCACGACGACTACAACGCAATCATGGTCAAAGCCCTGGCGGACCGGATGGCCGAGGCGCTGGCCGAGTGGCTCCACCAACAGGCACGCGCCGATTGGGGATTCGGTGCCGATGAGTCGTTTACGCACGACGATCTCATCGAAGAGCGTTATCGTGGCATCCGTCCCGCACCCGGCTACCCGGCCTGTCCAGATCACACTGAAAAACGCATTCTGTTCGATCTTCTCGAAGCGGAAAACCAGATTGGTGTGCAACTAACCGAAAGCTTTGCCATGTGGCCGGCCGCCAGCGTTAGCGGTTTCTTTTTTGCCCATCCGCAAGCCCGATATTTCTCGGTCGATCGCGTCACTCGCGACCAAATTCAATCCTACGCGCGACGCAAGCGGTCCAGCGTTCGCGACGTCGAACGTTGGCTCGCACCCAATTTGGGCTACGAACCCAGTTAATCCCTCCCGCGTACGTCGGTTCCTAAGAAGGGACTTGGCGGCAAGATCGCGCACGACGGGTTTCCCGTTGGGCGGATTGCATTACGATAGAGGAGGGCCATGGATCTGCATTGGGTACAGCGGCCCCCCAACCCTTTTTGGGCCAGTTTAATCTGCACACCGATGATATTCTCTTGCTGGCAACTCATTCGGGGACCTGCCCGGCAAATCCTGCCGTGCTTGACCTTGCTGAGCGATTCTCGGTGGAGCGTCGCCCAGCGACGGTTCGGGAGACGCTCAGCGGGGCTACCGGCTCCTGACCGAAAAGGCCTATCTACCGGCGGACTTCGATCAAGAGACATTCGATGCCACTTGGGAAGTCTGGCCGGACCCCCTGCGGAGCCAAGCTTCTGCTGCATCGGCCACTGAGCGCCGCGCGATGGCCTATCGCCGCTACGGCCTCACCCCACGTCCCGGGGATTCCGCAGGCCGACCGCTACAATATGTGGTGACTGCCGAAGGCCAATGGAGCATGAACTGCTTCGCCTGCCATGGAGGGACGGTCAACGGTCGGCCGTTTCCCGGTGCCCCCAATCGTGACTACGCCTTAGAGACACTCACGCGTGACATCCGCCGCACGAAACTTCGACTGGGTAAGCCGATGGGCCACATGGACCTGGGGTCGCTGGTCATGCCCTTGGGGGCTAACCGCGGCACCACGAATGCCGTGATGTTCGGTGTCGCGCTGCTGGCCTACCGCGACCCCCAGCTGAACCTACTGCCAACACGGCTGCCTCCACGGATGGTTCACCACGACATGGACGCGCCCCCGTGGTGGCACTTCCGCAAGAAACAACGACTCTACATCGATGGGTTCGCCCCCAAAGGCCATCGACCCTTGATGCAGTTCATGTTGGTTGAACAAAACGGTCGGGCGGAGTTCGAAGATTGGGAAAGTGACTATAAGGATGTATTTGCCTTTCTGTCGTCACTTAAGGCTCCCAACTATCCCGCCGGCATCGACACCGCTCAGGCAAAGGAGGGCGAACGCGTATTTGGGCAGCACTGTGCAGAGTGCCATGGGACTTATGGCGCGGCCGACTCCCAGTACCCGGAACGGTGTGTCCCCTGGGATGAAGTTCGGACCGACCCCGCTCGTCTGCGTGCACTGACGCCGGCGCATCGCCAACGCTACGCGGATAGTTGGTTCGCTGAGGGTAGGCGAAAGCGCGTCGAGATCGATCCGGTCGGTTACGTCGCACCTCCCTTAGATGGCATCTGGGCGTCGGCGCCGTACTTCCACAACGGCTCTGTCCCCACACTCTGGCATGTGCTGCATCCGGAGCAGCGCCCGATCATCTGGAAGCGGACCGAGAGAGAATATGATCTGCAGCGAGTCGGCCTGGCTGTTGACACGAGTTCGGAGCTGCCTGAAGGGATCGCGCGAGAGCTGGAACGTCGGGAATACTTCGATACGCGTCGTTTCGGCAAGAGTGCAGGCGGCCACGATTTTCCGACAATGCTTTCCGAGGCCGAGAGGACCGCATTGTTGGAATACCTGAAAACTCTTTAGCGTGAACAATTCTCGTGATTCCGCCCAATCTGCTTCGGTCCTTCGTCGCGGCGGAGGGCAAACGGGCTAGTCGCTCGTTTCCCAGGGTGTTACGATATCATCAAGGAACGATTGTTGTCCTGCCTCTTTCAAAGGGTTCCTTAGACCGATGACACAATTACTGGAAGCGGCGCTGGAAAGATTACCCCCGAAATGGAGTTTGTGGCCCAACGCGAGGGTCTGGCTCCTGAAATCATCCGCATCGAAGTGGCGGAAGGCCGCCTCGTGATCCCAGCCAATCGCGTCCATCTGAATTGCTGTCTGGAGCCGATGGGAATCGGCATTGCTGCGCCTGTAAAATCAACGCCAATATCGGGAACTCGGCGGTCACCAGCAACATCGATCAGGAGCTCGAAAAGCTCCATACGGCTGTGCATTTTGGTGCGGACACGGTAATGGATTTATCCACCGGCAAGGCGATCGACGATATTCGCCGCCAGATTATTCAGTCCTCCCCTGTACCAATCGGGACCGTCCCCATCTACCAAATGCTGGAGGAACTGGGTGGCGAGATTGAGGACATGCAGCCGCAAAACTTCATCGACATGGTCGAGCACCAAGCCCAACAAGGCGTCGACTACATGACGGTTCACTGCGGTCTGCTGTTGGAGCATCTCCACCTAACGACGGGACGCCTGACGGGAATCGTCAGTCGCGGGGGTTCGTTGATTGCAAAGTGGATGATGGCGCACCGCAAACAGAATCCGCTCTACACCCACTTTGAAGATCTCTGTGACATCATGAAGCAGTTTGACGTTACGTGGAGCCTCGGCGATGGCCTACGTCCCGGATGCTTAGCCGATGCCAGCGACGCGGCACAGTTCGCCGAATTGGAAGTACTTGGTGAGTTAGTCCAGCGCAGCTGGGATCGCGGCACACAGGTCATGGTGGAAGGACCGGGCCACATTCCGATGCACGAGATCGATATGAATGTGCGCAAGCAGATCGAACTATGCCAAGGCGCGCCGTTCTATGTTCTCGGCCCCTTAGTAACCGATATTGCCCCGGGGTACGATCACATCACCAGCGCCATTGGCGCGGCGTTGGCGGGCTGGAGTGGTGCGGCCATGCTCTGTTACGTGACCCCGAAAGAACATCTGGGCCTGCCCGATCGTGAGGATGTCAAGCAAGGCGTAATTGCCTACAAAATCGCCGCCCACGCGGCCGATGTCGCTCGACAACGCCCTGGCGCTCGCGATCGCGACGATGCCCTTAGCAAAGCGCGATTTGAGTTCGATTGGGACCAGCAATTTAATCTATCACTGGACCCCGAAACCGCGCGTGCCTACCATGACCAAACACTTCCTCAGGACACATTCAAGAGTGCGCATTTCTGCAGCATGTGCGGTCCCAAATACTGCTCCATGAAAATCACCGAAGACATCCGCCGCATGGCTCAAGACGACGAGTTGGTGGAGATCGAAACGCAACAATAAGCAGAGGTCACTCTGCCAGTATCTGGGCGACGATCCGCTGCTTAGGCTGCGGCAGCGAGACAATTAGTGTGCGACTTGACTGATCGTACGTTACCGCACCCGTTCCTTGCGGTTGAAAAGTCGCCTCGCCTAAACGCAACAAGATCTTCTGGCCTAAGCCACGTACGTCGACGTCACCGTCGGAATCGCTCCCCAACCGGTAGAACTCGACATCATGGTCCTCGGCCAAAGCTTGCGGTGTGGTGATTTCCAATGTGCGTGCATCGATTACGCGATACGTCAGTCCTTTCGGATGGAGCCATTGGCTCAGCACATCGCGAAGTGTTTGCCGGTCGCAGAAAAACTTTTCCAGGTCTTGGGGCGACCAGCCCGCATGATAAAGTGCCGGCCAATCCACTAGCAGCCGCAAGGCGACTTGCTGTTCCAAAGCGGCTGAAATCTCGTCAATGCTGCGGTCCTGCCAGAGCCGCAGTGAGACCGACTGATCTAGCCCGGCACATGATTCGGACCGCGTTCCCATCGCAATACGATCTCGTAGAATACGCGTTCGCGGTTTCAGGCCATGTGCAACTCGCAGCTTTTCGCAGAACTCAAGAACTTGGTAGTGCACCGTGTCTCGATGGGTCACCACTAAAAACGCTCCCTCCGCCTCACATCGCGCGGCGTTTTCTGTGTCGGACTGTCCCGTCCAAGTGCCGTACTCGATCAACTGAGTGACCCATTTTGCCAACGTCGAAGTCGCCGCCGGATCGTCTTGCGTTAAGTCGGATACGTCATGTCGATGCGTCACCCATTCACCCCGCGAATCCGCCTCCGTCGTCACCATCACGAATCCCTGGTCGGCCACCCAGGCGAGTCCCGCCTGGCCGACAATGGCATTCAATAGTCCTCGGACTGTTTCCTTGCGCACGGTTACGTCGACAGGCACATCCGCGCGTATGTTGAAACGTCCCAGGGCATCCGGATCCAAACGAATGGGAATTGTGCTCAGCTGCGTAACAAGTCGGAGCGAGTCAAGCAGCGGAACTTTTTTCAGCTGGAGCGCAGAGATCGGCTCATCCAAGCGAGCCTCTACGTCGACCCGCGGGGGTGGGGAACGCGTCGGCTGTAACACGGCGGTATCGTCGTCCAAAGCAACGTCGCCCTCCTGTTCTGCTGTCGTCGATTCCGAAGGGTCGGGCGGAGAGGCATCGGGAATGGGTGGACCTGCCGGTAACAAAGCTGCATCAGAGTCCTGCAGCCACTGAGCAAATGCCGCCAAACCATCGCCAGACGCGGGCACGGGGGTATCGACGACCTGAGGTGGCGGAGGGGGTGTCGGTTCCTCAGCCACGTCGTGGGCTTCGGAAGGCTCCGTCGGGATACGCTGCGTGACTTCGTCTACGGACTCCTGAATGTCGTCAGGAGGAGTATCGACTGCGGAGGCGATTTCGTCCGGCGATTCCATGTCTGGGCCCGTGGCCGTCGCAGGAGTCACGCGATTGCGGTCCGTGATCTCCGGTTGCGGCTCTCTGGACTCGAATCCTCCAGCGTCTCGACCTGGCTCTGCCGGCTCGGGAATCGCCGTCTCAGGTCGTTGGGACTCATTTCCCGTGTCGGCCGACGCGGACTTCGTCGTCTGGGAGGCAACTGACGGGGACAATTCGGGAGGTGCAGTACGTGACGATAGAACCCAGCCCGTGAGGCCCACAGCAAGCGTGACGCCCAGCAGCGCGCCACCACCCAGCATTGCATAGGCGCGAATGCCTGCCGCTCGACTTTCGCTCGGGGTGGCCGGAAGCACCACGGCCGCCGCCGTCTCCGGTTGCGGATCATCCGCGTCCCCAGGACCAAGTGTCTCGACGGGAGCGGGCGCGTCGCCAGCGATTCGAAGCTGAGCCAGCCGGCAGGCGCAGCGGCTCTTCTAGCAGTCGATCAATGTTTTCGAAAGAGTCGGAACGCGGCGGAGATAGGCGAGGCGCAGGTGTGGGCAAATCGTCGACAACACGGTCCTCTTCGGCGGCCGCTGCTTGCCGACTGGGTCGCTCAATCAACACCATGCTGCCACACTTGGGGCACGGCAGGATCTGCCCCAGTACTCGGGCATCGCGCACTTTCAGCCGGGCACGACAGGTGGTACAAGCGATCGAAAAACCTTCCACGCTGCCTTCCTATCAACCGAGCGTCGGATCCTCCTATCGGCCGCCTGCCGACTGTGGCCTCACGCTCCCCTAGAATCGGGACTACGACAAGTTACGGAATCGCGGCAATCATCTCCACAGTCCTATTGTAATCCCCCGTCGGGCGTCTCCGCTACAAAGTCAACCGGCAACCTATAGCCTTTTTCCCTTGCCGCCGTTCGGGTTGTGATCAAAACCCCTGGAGTTTCGCCCGGGGCGACCACCCAAAGGAGCTTTTGCTGTGGCTGACGAGGGTCACTCACGGGGCTCGGATTGGCACGGACAACCAGCTGCGTAAGGATCTGGCCAATTGTTCGGTTTTCTAGGCGAACATTGCGAATCTGCTGATTCCGTGTGATGCCCTCCAACTGCAAATCTCGCCCTTCGATGCGAATAAAGAAGGCGGCATTCCCTGTCTGAAGCCGCACTACATCCGCGAAATCCTGCATCACGGTCTCCACCGACTGCTGATTGACGATTAAAGTGGCTTCCGACGTCAGGATGCGATCGATGGTCGAGCCCTGGGGGGAGGACGGCAACTCCAACGAGGACGTGTTCGGGGCTGCCGAGCTGCTGGCACTGGCCGCCGCCAATTCGCTCGCCAAAATCAAATTGTGTGCCGCCTCCGGAGGCAAGTAGGCGTTGAGAATCGCCACGCGATCGGCCACGCCATCTCGCATTTGCTGCCCTAAAAACTGCACCATTAGGGGCAAACGAAGTGCAAGGGGCTGCCAATAGGATGGGATCACCACTCCGCCGAGGTATTCGTTGACGCGCGCGGGAATTCGCTCGAATTGCCGACGGCCTTCTTGGGCGACGCGGCGTGGATCCGTGTCCACAGGACATACCCAGCGGAGCTCTACGAAAGTTCCGGAGTCCAGATGCATGCTGAAACTGGCTGCTTGGGTGGAGAGTCCGAAAAAGTCGAGCAATGGCTGGCGGAAAATTTTGCGGGGGCCTGAAAATAGGCTCCGACCGTCGGCTGCCAAGAAGTTGGGGGTTGCCAAGATCGTAAGCTGCCGGTCGACATCACTCACGCGTCTGAGCGTTTCTAACTCGCGCCGGAGAGGTGGCGCCGCAGGATCGGCACTGATTTCCTCCAACTGGGCCCTATCCCCCAGCACTAAGTGATCGGCGGCCGTATTCGGAAACCACGCGGCAGCGTCTCCCAGCCGAGCAAGCACCCCCCGCGGCAAGACGCGGAGTGCTTCCGCTTGCTCGCGCAGTCGACGACGGACTTCAGGCGCAACAACGACAAGCATCGTCATCTGAGTTTGCCCGACATCTAGCGAACGGATCGCCATTAGCAGACGTTGAACCTCTGCCAGTTGTAGGTGCAGTTGTTGTTCGAATCGTTGCCGAGCGCGAGCAAAGTCCGGCCCTAATGCGCCAATACTCTTTCTCCTTCCGCCGTCGCCAGCAGCAGCTTGAGGTCGTACATGCACGAATAGCTGGGCCCCTGCCGGCGCAAACGAAAAGTCAATGGGCACTCCCTCGGTGGGCGATGCCCAAAGGGTTCGTCCGTCGTCTTCCACCAACGTCTCTGTGGCGGTCGGCGGCGACCCTTGCGCCGTCGGCACGGAATCCCTGGGGAAATCTTCCGTGCCTGTCGCGTTGGACACCAGCGCCTCGTCTCGCGACTCCGTAGCCCCTGAGCGCCCTTGAGGTACGGTACGCCAGGGCCTAAGTGACGCGAACAGCAGTAGCAACAAGGTGGCCCCCACGATCGCCGGCATCCAAACGCGCCGCGCCGATTTGCGAGACACTCGCCCCAATCGGGTTCGAGGGTCGGACGGATCAACGACAACCATCGGAGTCGATGGCGTGTCCACCGGCCGTTCCACTGCGTCGGTCGACACGATGCCGGGACCCGTTGTCCGTGTCGCCAGCGTCGACTCCGACAGGTTGATCTGAGCATCGGTGACGGCGAGGTGTTGGGGCAAGGGCATGCCGCGGTGATCCAGTTGAGCGAGATAATACGATTCGGTCGCACGCCGCCGCGGCATCGTCTGACGCACTCCACTGGGCACAAAGACGTTCAGTTTGTCGACGACCTCGTTCATTTCCGGATACCGCAACGCACGACGTTTGGCCATCATGAACGAGATCATCTCCGTGAGTCCCGACGGGACGTTTTCGAGTTCCTCCTCTAAAGGCTCAATCCGTTCGGTAGCATGCTGAGCCATGACACGTTCCACCGAGTCACCATGAAAGGGAGGACGCCCGGCGACGAGTTCGTACAGGAGACATCCCAGGGCATATACGTCGGTCAGTGGATCGGGAACGGTTCCAGGCTGAAGAAACTCCGGAGCCCAATACAGCGCCACTGACGACGCGTACTCCAGTGGCGTGCGGTCCCAGGCAATGGGGAATGGCGAGCCGATCGGCTGACGCAGCAATTTCACATGGCCGCTCGGTTGGACAACCACTTCATCGAGTCCTAGTTGACCGTGGACAGCTCCTAGCGCATGTGCATGCGCAAGCCCCGTGGCGATCTGCTGAACAAGCAGACACGATTGAGCCACCGGCAGGCGTTTGCGCTGCCGCAACATCTCGCGGAGACTAGTACCTTCGGGCCATTCCGTCACGATCAGGCGATACTCCGCAGTCGATACGGTCTCGTAAACCCGGTCGAGGTTGGGGTGCCGAATCCGTCGCGCCAAATCCGCTTGAGCGTAAGCCTGTTGCCAGAGATCGTCGTCGTGATCGCGCCAGAAGTGGAGCAGGACACGGTGGTGTGTCCCCACGTGCAAACCGTTAAACCGGCGAGCCGGAGCGGACGCCACCGGACGCGGATTCAATAGACGATATTCGCCGAACTGAAACGGGCCGTGGCCTCCATTCAGCAAGATCCTGGCTTGATAGACCGTGAGTTCCCGTTGCTTTACCAGCCACTCCGCCGCCATACGGCCAGTCAACTGACGGCGCCCACCATAGAATCCATCAAAGTTTTGCCGCAACGTCGCTAAGCGCTCGACCTCGAATAGCTGACTTTCCGCAGCCAACTTCCAAAACTGATCCAGCGGAAGGGTCATAATACCGCAGCCGAGCCAAACGAAACCAGCGACGTAGACAGAGTACCGCCGCGATTCCCTCAGTTTACCATCCGGGCTGATATTAGACCAAAGTCTGAGTCCCGCGCGCGGCGACACGCTGCAAGATCGTGCCGGCGCGTTCAATCTGGCGAAGGGAACAGTCTAAGTGCGTCAACGCTCGGACACGTCGATCGGTTTCGGCCAACATCAGGACCCCCTGCTGGCGTAGGTCCGCCACAAAATGACGAGCGTTCCCGACAGACGGATCGACGTCAAAAAACACGATGTTGGTCTCCACGTCCTCGTAGGCCAGCGTCAATCCTCTCGCATCGCGGACATAATTGGCCAACAGCCGCGCGTGCGCGTGGTCTTCCGAGAGGCGATCGATGTGATGCTGCAGCGCGAATAGCGCCACCGGCGGCAATGATGCCGCACTGCCGCATGCCCCCGCCAAACAACTTCCGATGCCTACGTGCTGCCTGAATTGACGCGCGGGACCCCACCAGCGCACTACCGACTGGGGCCCCTAGACCCTTGCTAAAACATACGCTCACGGTGTCAAACAAGGCCGCCCATTGTGCTGCCGAAATACCGCTGGCCACGACGGCGTTGAACAACCGGGCTCCGTCCAAATGCGTACGAATTCCGGCAGCCCGTGCCGAGTCGCAGAGCTGTCGCACATCATCAAATGGCAGCACTTTGCCGCCGCCACGATTGTGCGTATTCTCCAGGCATACCAAACGCGTGCGGACGAAGTGCTCGTTGTCCGGTCGCACTAACGACGCCAGCTGTTCCCATCGCATTGCGCCGCGGTCGCCCTTCACCGTCTGCGCCACCACGCCACTCAACTGAGCGAAGGCTCCCTGTTCGTAATTATAAATGTGACAGTCCAGGTCACAGAGGAATTCATCGCCGGGCCCACAGTGGATTCGGATGGCGATTTGATTCGTCATCGTGCCTGAGGGCATATAAATCGCCGCCTCCTTGCCCAGCAGTCCGGCAACGTGTTCCTCTAGTCGAGCGGCGGTAGGATCTGCGCCTAACACATCGTCGCCCACGTCCGCCGTGGCCATCGCGTGGCGCATCGCGGCAGTCGGTTGAGTTACCGTGTCACTCCGTAAATCAATGGGCGGGTCAGTCATCGCTCGACTCCTTAGTAATTGAGGCCTACTCGGCGAGTCCCACGGATACGTGAGAATTGTCAGGTCGGTCTCTCTGCATCGTCAGCATTTCCTGATTCCAAATTGCCCGCATTCAGCAGAGATCGCGGCAAGGACGACCAACAGACAACCATCCGTCCAGCCGAGGCAAGCGTTCGTAACGCGTGCCTTTGGCAATCGATTCCCCGCACGCCTCAACCGTCCTGTCACCAGCTTCTCCGGCCGAACCCAGGAAGAATCCGCACCGCGAGGGCACGCACACAGTGGCTGCTCCCGTCGGGTGGGCCTGGCACCGCAGCGTACCAGCGACGTGCGCGAGTTTCCAGTGGCAGGAAATTCCGCGGGTCAGCACGAGACCTCTGGTCGGCCTGGCGTGCAGGGAACACAATAGGGATTTGACTCTTGAGTATTCTGATTCGTAGACCGCAATGAACAACGCACGCCTCCGAATTCGACAAATCGACACACGTCATCAGGATGTGCAACAGGCACTCGATGACCTACGGCAACGGCTCAGCCCCCGCGGCAATGTCGTCAGTGCCGCCGGACGTCAACGTACAATCGATGTCTTCGGGTCACCGCTAAGCCCTTCCGATGTGGTCGAAAGGATATGCCGGGAGGTTCAGGACGAAGGTATTACTGCGGTGCTGCGGTACTGCGAAAAACTGGATCAAGCGCAGCTGACGCCGGCAACGATTCGTGTGAGTGCCGACGAATTGTCCGCCGCGCATGGTCAGGCCGATCCAAAGTTCTTGGATACCGTCCGTCGCATTCGCAGCCACATTCTGGAGTTTCAACGAGCGATCCTCCACCAGACGGTCGAGATACGCCCTCGTCCGGGCGTCATATTACGACAACGCTACGTCCCTCTTCGCCGGATCGGCATCTGCGTTCCCGGTGGTGCGGCGGCCTATCCGTCCACGGTCCTGATGACGGCCGTTCCGGCACAAGCGGCTGGAGTGGAACAGATTGTCGTGGTCGCCCCGCCTACGCGATTCGGTGCCTACAACCTCGATATGTTGGCGACGTGTCACGAATTGGGAATCCGCGAGGTGTATCGCCTGGGCGGTGCACAAGCCGTGGCTTCGATGGCCTACGGCATCGACGGATTGATACCGGTCGATAAAATCGTCGGGCCGGGCAATCTGTTTGTTGCTCTGGCGAAGAAACGGGTCTACGGCGACGTGGATATCGATTCCATCGCGGGACCGAGTGAGGTGGTTGTGTTGGCCGACCAGGGCATCCGGCAAACTTCATCGCAGCCGACATGTTGGCACAGGCCGAACATGCACCCGGGGCAAGTGTCTTGATTGCCTGGGAGGACACGGTCGTCAAAGCCGTCTACGAGGAATTGGTGCAACAGGTGAGCCGCTTGACACGTAGCGAAGTGACCATTCAGAGCTTGGAAGACTTTGGTACGCTGATCCTGCGCCCAAAATGCCGAGGAGGCGTGCGCGTTAACTGATTTCCTGGCTCCCGAGCACCTTCACATTGCCACGGCCGATGCCGGCGTCCTGGCAGAGCGGATTCGAAATGCTGGCGCGACGTTTCTTGGTTACTTTACTCCGGTCGCTCTCGGTGACTATGCGGCGGGTCCTTCGCACGTATTGCCCACGGGTGGAACGGCACGCTGGGCCAGCGGATTGTCGGCCAACGACTTTTTACGTGCCGGCAGCGTCATCCAGTTCAATGAAGCGGCCTTAAGTGAGATTGCCGAGGACGTGCAGCGCATGGCCGACAAGGAAGGACTCACTGCGCACCGGTCCAGTGTCGATATACGTCTGGCCCACGGCTAATCGCCCGGCAAGACCGTCGCTCGCCCCTATGGTCGCGACCGCATTCTCCAGAAGACTCCCAGCCATGAATTATGTTCGCCCTGAAATCGCTCGCATGTCCGGATACGTACCGGGCGAGCAGCCGCAAGTCGGTAAGTTCATCAAACTCAACACAAACGAGAACCCCTACCCCGCTTCGCCGCGCGTGTTCCAGGCGATCCAGCATGTGGCCGAGGCAGGATTGACGCGGTATCCCGATCCGATGGCGGATGCCTTCCGCTTACGTGCAGCCACGTTGTGGGGCATCCAGAAGGATTGGATTCTGTGCGGCAACGGCAGTGATGACATCTTGACGATTCTGACACGAGGTCTCGTGGGTACTGGCCAGATGCTCCGACTGCCCTATCCCAGCTATGTGCTCTACAAGACGCTTGCTGAGATCCAAGGTGCGCGGGCGGAAGAAGTGCGATTCGGGCGCGATTGGTGCCTGACGGAAGACTTTACACAGCCGGCGCCGGAGCTGAAGTTAGTGTTCTTGCCAAATCCCAACAGTCCCTCAGGAACGGTGATCCCGCCTCAGCAGATTCTTGAACTGGCCGACGCCCTACCCTGCCCCCTTGTCGTGGACGAGGCCTACGCCGACTTCGCCGAGCAGAACTGTGTCTCACTGGTCACTCGAAACGAAAAAATCATGGTGACGCGGACGCTCAGTAAGGCTTACGGACTGGCCGCCCTGCGATTTGGCTACTTGATCGCACAGCCCCATCTGATCGCGGAGCTTGCCAAAGTCAAGGATTCGTACAATTGTGATGCGTTGGCGATCGCGGGAGCTACGGCGGCAATTGACGATCAGCAGTGGCTACAACAGAACCGTCAACAGGTGATCGCGACGCGTGAGCACTTGGCACGGGGAATGGAGGAATTGGGATTCTCCGTACAACCGTCGCAGGCAAATTTCGTCTGGTGTACGCATGCGGATCACCCCTCGAAACCTTTGTACGAAGGGCTGAAATCTCACCGCATCCTGGTCCGATACATGCACTATCCTAATTGGGGCGAAGGTCTGCGAATTTCAGTCGGAACCGACGAACAGATTGACGCGTGCTTGGCGATGCTTAGGTCTCTGCTCTAATGCGTCGTGGTCGGCATCGCGGCCCCATGTTTTCCCTTCGACAACACGCAACTTCATTGCCCCCCAAAGGAACGCTAGTTCATGGCACGTACGGCCCATATCCAGCGACAGACCGCCGAAACCGCAATCGACCTTACGTTGAATCTGGACGGTCACGGGCAGAGCCAGGTGGACACGGGAGTCGGCTTTTTGGATCACATGTTGGATCTATTCAGCCGGCATGCCGCGATCGACTTGACGGTGCAAGCAAAGGGTGATCTGCACATCGACCAGCATCATACGGTAGAAGACGTCGGCATCTGCCTGGGACAAGCAGTAGGCCGTGCCATCGGCGACAAGCAAGGAATTCGTCGCTACGGCCATTTCACCTTGCCGATGGACGAAACCCTTGTGACCGCGGCCTGGATTTGAGCGGTCGACCTTACTTGGTTTTCCGCGTCTCTTTCCCGTCATCGAAAATCGGCGAATTCGACAGCGAATTGGTGCGAGAATTCTGGCAAGCATTTGCCGCCAACGGACTGCTCAACCTGCATCTCGTGCTGCACCACGGCGAGAACAGTCATCACATTAGCGAGGCCCTGTTCAAGGCCACGGCACTCGCCCTGCGGGCCGCCATCGAAGCCGACCCACGTTTGCCGGGTATCCCGAGTACCAAGGGCACCTTGGCCGGTTGAGTCGTCAGATATTCACGTACGTCTCGACAAATCGTGCCAAGCGATGAAAGTCACTCTTGGGGCGGATATATCGCACCATGGCCACGAGAGTTTCCGGATTGACCAGTTCATTGAAATCCACGTAGTGTAAATCGAGCTGCCCAGAAACGGAAACCATGACTCCATTGAGCCCTTCCTCGACCAGGGCCCGGTAAGCCCCCACGCCCAATTGGCTCCCCAGCATGACATCGAAGGCGTGCGGCTTGGCACAACGGGATTCGTATCCTAGTTGGACGCCCGTCACCTTCCGTCGCCCTCCGGTCTTCTCTCGATAAGCCTTCATCAACAGCTTGGCAAACATTGGTCCCAGATTGATATCGGAAATCGAAATATGCCCGTGATCATCGCGCGGGATTCCTTCCAGAAACCGATGCGGCAACAGCTCGGCAAGGCCTTCCGCCATCACAAAGACACCGAAAGGTTTGCCTTCCTTTTCGCGCACGAGCATCACTTTGACCATTCGCCCAATGACGTTTTCCATATTCATCACGCGGCGTTTCTGCTCCTGACCGCTTTCGTCGATATAGCTCTCTTCCGCTTCATAATCGCCGGAAATATCCTCCACGCTGATGACGAGGCTCGCTTCACCGGCGATCGCCGCGCCATAGGAAAGCCAACCGGCGCTGCGTCCCATGGTCTCGCAAAGGAAATAAGCCTGTCCGGCCTCGGCGTCGAACAAAAGATTGCGGATCTCGCTCGCCAGAAATTCTACGGCGGTGAAATAGCCAAAAGTAAAATCGATGCCCATGTAGTCGTTGTCGATCGTTTTAGGGAGGTGCGCAATGGGAATACGATGCGCGTCGGCGGGCAAACGATCCTGAAACATTTTGAACTTGTTGGCCGACTTCAGCGTGTCGTCACCTCCGATGGAAACCAGGGCATCAATATCCATGGAGCAGAGCGCTTCGTATGCAGTGCGAAGCGGGGCGGAACGCTCCGGATCGTCGAGGTGCTCGGGTGACGTCACATCTTTTCCAGGATTCGTGCGGGCGGTACCGAGCATGATCCCTTGGGAATTCCGTGTTCGTTTGAGAACGTGCGAATCGAGGATCTTATAGTGCTGCCCTTCCTGCATGGGATTGTCAGGTGAATAGTTCACCAGATTGGAATAGCCGTGGAGAATCCCCGTGACATCGAATTCCGTTGCGGAGGAACGAGGCCGCCGCGGTGGAAATCACCGCGTTGGCAGCGGGCGCCGGACCTCCGGCAAACAGAATTCCTACACGACGGATGGAAGTATTCGCTGGTTTCCCTTCAGAGGCTGTCATCGATCCATTCCTTAACTCTACGGACGAAAACGATTACTTGAGCGGCGGCAGCCAGATGAGGACCGTCTTTGCCGTCGCATCCCACGGGCGGGCAATGCCCCTCGTATATTCATCGAGGTCAACAAGAAGATCGACGACCGGCACGGCTGTCCACTTGGGATCCATAGTCCCCCGCCGCACTCGAATTGCCCCGCCCGCTGGATTCTAACGGTGGCTGCAAGACTTTCCAAGGACCGTCAGCGCAATCGCGCCTGGGATAGCCCCCTCACATGCACGCTGGCAGTGGCCAGAAACATGCCGGTTCACGCCGCGGTTTGACGACCCCATAGATGCCATTCCCGCTTGGACACCGTACGGCGCAGCGACTATACCAGATTCATCCGTTCGACGTAGGTCGTATCCACCAACCCATCCACAAATGTGGAATCTCGCAGGATCTGTTTGTGAAACGGCACAGTGGTCTCGATGCCTTCAATCCGCAGTTCATCCAGGGCCCTCAGCATGCAGTCGATCGCTTCGCCCCGCGTCGGCTGGTGCACGATCAGTTTGCCGATCATGGAATCGTAATAGGGCGGCACCGTGTAGCCGGGATGGGCGTGCGAATCGAACCGCACGCCCGGTCCACCCGGGAGCGATCAGTCGCGTAGATCGCCCGGCGACAGGGCTGGAAGTTGCGTGCCGGGTTCTCGGCGTTGATGCGGCACTCCATGGACGCCCACGCGACATTGATCTCGTCCTGCGTGAACGGCAGACGGCTCGCCGGCGGCGACGCGAATCTGCGACTTGATCAGGTCGATGCCGGTGACCATTTCCGTCACCGGATGCTCGACCTGGATCCGGGCGTTGACTTCGATGAAGTAGAAGTTGTTATCTGGTCGACAATGAACTCGACCGTGCCTGCGTTGGTGTAGTTGCGCCTTTCGCATCAGCCGCACCGCCGCCTCGCACATGGCGTTGCGCGGATCTCATCGGGCAGATTCGGTGCGGGGCTTTCCTCGATCAGCTTCTGATGGCGGCGCTGCGTCGAGCAATCGCGTTCCCACAGGTGCACCACGTTGCCATGATGGTCGGCGAGGATCTGCACTTCCACGTGCCGCGGATGCTCGACGTATTTCTCCAGGTAGACGCCCGCATTGCCAAAGGCGGCCTCTGCCTCCGTGCTGGGCCTGCTGGCAAGGCCGACTTCAGCGCCAGGTCGTTGGCGGCCACACGCATCCCTTTGCCACCGCCGCCGGCCGTCGCCTTGATCAGCACGGGAAAGCCGATCTCGTGTGCGCACGCGAACGGCTTCCGCTTCGTCTTCGATCAAGCCGTCGCTGCCCGGCACCACGGGCACATTGGCCTCGCGATGCCAAGTCGCGGGCTCGGTTCTTGTCGCCCAGCGCTCCATCGCCTCGGGCGTGGGGCCGATGAAGTCGATCTTGCAGCTGCGGCAGACCTCGTTGAAATGCGCGTTCTCGGCCAGGAAACCGTAGCCGGGATGGATCGCCTCGACATTGCCGACTTCGGCGGCGCTGATCACGCTGGTCGATCTTCAGATAGCTGTCGGCCGACTTGGCCGGCCCGACACAGATGGCTTCGTCGGCCAGATCCAGGTACGCGCTGCCGCGGTCGGCTTCGCTGAAGATGGCGACCGTCTCGATGCCCATTTCGCGGCAGGCGCGGATGATCCGCAAGGCGATTTCGCCGCGATTGGCGACCAGAATTCTCGTTGTACATCCGCTACTTGCTCGTGTCCACCTTGAACAGCGGCTTGCCAAATTCCACCGGTTCTTCGTCTTCGCCAGAACGGCCACGATCGTGCCGGAAACCTCCGCCGGAATCTCATTGAAGACCTTCATAGCCTCAATGATGCAGACGGTGGTCTCGCTGCCTACGTGGTCGCCCACTTTCACAAATGCTTCCGCTTCGGGATTCGGACGGCCATAAAAGGTCCCCACCATAGGGCTTTTGATCAAGACAATGTGCGCGTGATCCTCGGCCCGTTGACCAGCGGTTACGACTGGAGCTGTGGGCGATACTGACAGAGAGGCGACAGGCAGCTGCGGCGAGGCCTTCGCTTCGTCCTCACCACCGCGTCGCAGGCGGATGCGTTGATGTTGATGACGCAGATCGACTTCCGTCAATCCATGCTGCTCCATCAACTCGACCAACTGCCGAATCCGCTCGATCTCGAAGACTTCTTCCGGTTGGGGCTCTGAGCCCGTCATGGCGTCACTCCGCTGGTTAGAGAGAGGGAGGGGTCGACGAGGGCCCTGGGGGGATCTCATCGGACTAGGCAACCGTCGAGCTCCTTGGGTAGGTCCGACAGCACTTCGTGCCCGTCGCGAGTCACCAGGACATCGTCTTCGATACGCACACCACCCCATCCGGGCACGTAAATTCCTGGCTCGACCGTGACGACCATCCCCGCGATCAGGGGCTGATCCTGGTGCACCGCCAAGCGGGGGGCTTCGTGGATTTCTAAGCCAATGCCGTGCCCCAGCCCATGGCCAAACTGCTTGCCAAATCCCGCCTCGGTAATCACATCACGGGCCGCGGCATCCACATCGCTCATTCGCGCCCCGGGACGAATCGCTTCGATCGCTCGCAGCTGAGCCGTCAACACAACTTCATATATCCGTTCAAGTTTGGCGGAGATTCTACCGGTCACCAGTATACGCGTCAAGTCGCTCGCATACCGCGTCGCCTTGGCTCCCCAGTCGACTAAGACAAAGTCACTTGCCTCGACACACCGGTCGGTTGGCACGGCATGAGGTAGCGCGGCACGGGGACCGACGGCAACAATCGGCGCAAAGCTGCAACCGCTCCCGCCAAAAGCACGAATCTGATACTCCAGTTCGGCCGCAATCTGCGTTTCGGTTTGAGCGCCCTGCAGTTGGGCACGCACGACGCCGAAGGCACGTTGTGCGAGGTAAACGGATCGCCGAATCTCGGCAATTTCTTCGCGGTCCTTGATCTCCCGCAACTGCTCCACCAGAGTACCCGTGACGACCAAGGCGGTAGTCGGCAAAGCGTGTTCTAGCCGTCGAAATAAACCGACCGACAACGTCTCCCCTTCGACCCCGACCGCAATGGGCTTGAGCTGGCCGATGACTTGGGCCACGAGTTCGGGCATGGACGTCCCCTGACCACGGATCTCGACGCTCACCCATGGACACTCCTCCTGCAGTTGGTCAATGTAGCGAAAATCGCTCAATACGATGGCGTCCTCGGGGCTCACGATCAGGTAGCTGTCGTCGCCTGTGAAGCCAGTAAGGTACGTGACATTCACAAATTTCGTCACCAAGAGTGCGGGGATTTCCGCTTGGCGAAGCAGCTTCCGAAGCTTCGTCAGTCGTCTCTCGTACGTCACCTGCATGACTTGCGATCTCCTCAGGATTCTGGCGCCTCGCGATCACGCGCACCTTGCTGAATCACCGTCGGCGTAATGAGCGGCTAAGGGGCCGACTTTCCCCGTGGAACACGGCCTTCCTCACTCCATGGCGGCCTGGCCAAGCAGTTTTCGCAAGGCGGTCATGGCGATCTCACCGAACTGACGCGGCGGGACCTGCCATATCTGCGGATTCATCAACTCGACTGTCACACTACCTCGATAGCCGATGTTTCGGAGATGGTCCACCAAGGGCATTAGTTGAAAATCGCCGTCGCCCGGCAGTATCCGATCCGCATCCGTCGCAAACTCGCGCGGCACGTCGGCCAAGTCCGACAGCTGTACGTGAAACAAGTTTTGGGGACTCAGCAGTGCCAAATCGTCGTATTTGCTGGGGCCCAAGTAAAACTGAAACACGTCCAGACAAATACCCAAATGCGGACTGCCGATTTCTTCAGTTAAGGCCACCGCCGTCTGCAGATTATTGCCCAGGGCGGCGCGAGCTTGAAATTCCAACGCCGCGCGTAGACCGCGACGCCCAGCGGTCTGAGCAACCTGAACCAACGACTGACGCGCCCGCTCGACGTCCGTTTGATTCAATGGGCCCGGGATGTCGCAAGCCACAACGACGGTCTCAACATCCAGTTCGCGGCAGACGTCTAGTCGCTGTTCGAACAGCTCCCACGCGGCGCGTTCGGGCTTCACCCTGGCTCGTTAAAAGTCCACCCTGGAAACTGGCGACCGGGACCTGCATCTGGTGTTCGTCCAACAGCCGCCGCACGTCGGACACTCGATATGTCTTCAGGTATTCCTCAAGTTTCGTAAACCAGATCTCAACGCTGCCGCAGTGCCCCGCAGCGTAGTCGCGCACATCTTCGCCGAAAGGGGCATTCAGCGAACAGACTTGACTAAGTGTAGGGATCATGGGCCTCGGTCTTCCGGAAGATCACGACACGACCGGTTGCTGCAATCGCCCCCGGATTTCGTCGAGTACATCCGAGGATTTGATGCGCCGCTGCTCCAGCGTGTCGCGGTCGCGCAACGTCACCGTCTGGTCCTGCAAAGTCTGACCGTCCACGGTGATACAAAACGGCGTTCCCGCCTCGTCTTGGCGGCGATAACGGCGGCCAACCGCACCTTTCTCATCGTAAAACACATTGAATTCCGATTTCAATTGACGATAGATTTCGCGTGCAATCTCGGGCATTCCATCCTTTTTCACCAACGGGAAAACAGCCGCTTTGACGGCGCAATCCGTGGATGCAATCTCATCACCACGCGTGTCTGCAAGTTCCCTTTTTCGTCGGGAGCTTCGTCTTCACAATACGCCTCACAAAGGAACGCAAGTGTCGCTGGATCTGCGCCGGCTGAGGGCTCGATGACGTGCGGGACAAACCGCTCTCCGGTCAAGTCATCGCGATAGCTAAGGTCTTTGCCGCTACCTCGCCAGCGGGGCCTCCCGTGTTCGTCTTTTTCCAACTCCAACGGCTGGGTGTGCGGATCGAGTTTGCCCTCCATGTGGCTGCGCAGATCAAAATCGCCTCGGTGTGCAATACCCTCTAATTCGCCAAACGCGCCGGGCGGCAAAAAAGGAAAGGCATATTCGATATCCGCCGTGCCAGTGGAGTAGTGGCTCAACTCGTCGGCGTCATGATCCCGAAGTTGTAGGCGATCACTGGAAAGCCCCAAATCCGTGTACCATTGAAAACGCCGATCTCGCCAATACTGATACCACTGCCGTGACGTACTCGGGTGGCAAAAGAACTCGATTTCCATCTGTTCGAATTCTCGTGAGCGGAACGTGAAATTGCGAGGCGTAATCTCATTGCGAAAGCTTTTGCCGATCTGGGCAATCCCGAACGGAACACGAACGCGAGTACTATCGACAACATTCTTGAAGTTAACGAATATGCCCTGTGCTGTTTCGGGTCGCAAAAACGCGGCACCTTCTTCACCCGAGAGCGCCCCGACGAAGGTCTTGAACATGAGATTGAATTCGCGAGGCTCTGTTAGCGTCCCCACTTCTTTGGCATCGGGGCCAAGGACTTTTGAGAAGTCGTCGACCGTGGTCAACGAGACCAACGGCCCATCCCATTTCACCTGATCCGCGTCTTTGTTGCGCAGGTTCAAGAACTTCAAGGCCCGTCGCAACAATTGAGCCTCAGCCTCGTCCGATTCCTCGACGGCCAAAAAAAGCGGACCTTGCGGCGTCGCCAGCCAGCGACCGCAGACCTGATCGTGGCGATAGCGACGCTTCGATTCACGACAATCCACCATATAGTCATGAAATAGATCGTAGTGTCCCGAGCATTTCCAGACCTGAGGATGCATGATGATCGTGCAATCCAGTCCCGTCATTTCATACGCCGACGGCGCCCCTTTGGGATTGCTCAGGTCATCATGTGAAGTCACCATGTCCCGCCACCAAGCATCCTTGATATTGCGTTTCAGTTCGACGCCAAGGGGTCCGTAGTCCCAGAAACCGTTGAGCCCCCCATAGATTTCGCTCGACTGGAACAAAAACCCCCGGCGTTTACACAGTGAGACAAGTTTTTCCATATTCATCGGCGTCACTTACATCCCTCAGGGCCAGCAGTTGTCGCGAATCGCCCATCGTACCCGTTTACCCTGTGGGGCGTCTACGCCGGCCGCGCCTCCCGCCGGCAGGCTGTGAAGGCGCCAACCGCCCGCGCAACGAGTTCCGTGGACAGGGCCGGAGTTTTAGCCCCCCGCCGCGCGGATCTGCCACGCCGACAAGTCCAGTTCGGGGACGACGGCATATCGGTCAATGCGGGCAGCCCATGCAATATCCTCCGCGCGATGAATCCCTACCAGATTGCGACCGCCACGACCTTGTCGCAGTGCCTCGGCCAGTCCCGGACCTGAAGCAGCGAAACCGCCAATCTCGCGCCAGGCCTCCAGGGCCAATAACGCGGAGTCGTTCAAGGAGTACGTGCCGGCACCCAGCCTATCGACCAGGGCTCCCGCAAACAGCGCGTCCTCCCAACTCACTTGGCCCTCGGTTCCGGCACACATCAGGTCCACGCGGGGCGGATCTCGCAATCGCTCGGCGATGGCAGTGAGGTTGGCAAAACAGCCGATCAGAACACGTCCGGCACCGATGCAGCGCATCATCGCGCGCGTGCCGTTGGTGGTCGTGAATACCAACCCCCGTCCGCCCACGACGTCCGCCACGTACTCCGAAGGCGCGTTGCCCAGGTCAAAGCCGTCGATACGTACGCCGCCGCGTTCCCCGCCCAAAAGGACAGGCCCTGCGTGACCCCGCTGCCGCGCCAGCTGACGAGCCTCGGCCACTTCCAAACAGGGAACGATCGGTCCGGCCCCAGCCGCGACTGCCGCTGTCAAGGTCGTGCTGGCACGTAGCACGTCGATGACAACCACGATGTGCCCGGCAAAGTCGTGCGGATCGGCCAGTTCAGGGAGAAGATGCACATTGAGGCATTTTGACGGAGAGGACGATGACATGGCTTCCGATCATATCTGGTTTGTCCGTCGCCGTAAAAGCCCGCCCCCCTCCTCGTCTGACAAGAAACGGCTTGTTAAGTTATCCTGGTGTTTTGCGGTTACCCCTGCAGGACCTGGGCGGGGACGCCCCGGCCGGCCCGTAAGTTCGCTTGTGTGAGCTCAGCGCGATGCAATCAACCTGTAATGAACAACATCTGGACAAATCGGGCGATCGCATTCGCCCCATGTTCGCCGCAATTGCAGATCGCTACGACCGGATGAATCATTTACTTTCGATGAATATCGATCGTTATTGGCGCTGGTGGACGGTCCGCAAAGTCGCACCGGTCGGCCCAGCCCCGGTACTGGACGTTTGCACGGGGACCGGCGACTTGGCGTTGGCGTATTGGAAAGCGTCGGCTGGCCGCATCCCGGTGACCGCAACCGACTTTTGTGCGCCGATGCTCGAAGTCGGTCGGCGTAAGCAGGCGGCCTTGGGATATCAGCAGAATCTGGAGTTCGTTGAAGCGGACACGACCCAACTGCCATTCCTCGACGACCAGTTCCAAATTGTGACCGTCGCCTTTGGCTTGCGTAATGTCGTCGATACGGATCGCGGTCTACGTGAAATGGTTCGTGTCTGCCTACCCGGCGGACGCGTCGCCATTCTGGAATTCTCGATGCCGACTCGACAACCTATTAAATCGCTGTACGGATGGTATTTTCGCCATATCCTACCGCGTCTCGGTCAAGTCCTAGCGCGGAACGATCAAGAGGCGTATGCGTATCTGCCAAACAGCGTGGGGCAGTTCCCCCACGGACAGGCAATGGCTGACCGGATGGAGCAAAACGGGTTGGAAGCCGTCCGCTTTTATCCTCTAACGTTTGGCATCGCGACGCTGTATGTGGGTCGCAAGCCCTCATCGCGCTGAGACACGTACGGACTGTTTTACTGCCGAGGTCGAGACACCATGTTGGAAGCTGCCGTCAATGTCCGACGAACTGCTCGTCTGCTGGCCCCGGAACTTGCGCGACAGATCGAGGCCTGTCGATCCTTTCCCGCGACGCTCGAAACGACGTTGGAGGGCGATGGATTCGCGTGGCTAGAGCAGCAGGCAGAGGACTTCAAGTTGGTTTGGGGTGATCGCGGCTCGACGTCGGTCACGCTAGGGTTGGGCATTGCCAGACGCATCGCGGCGGTCCCCGGCGAAACTCCCAGCATGACGATCGCCCGCTGCCGTGCTCTACTTTCCGGTCTGCCGGAACAGCGAATCTTCGGAGGCTTTGCCTTCTGCCCTGACGGTGTCTGGGACAACTCACCGTGGCAGTCATTTGGTACGGCGTCGTTTTGGCTGCCGCGTGCCACGTTGCAGCAAGGACGGCTGCGGATCGTTGTACTCGACTCTCAAGACCAGGCCGCCGCTGTTCGCTTCGCACATCGGCTGTCCGACGGGAACCTGGCGGAAACACCACCGACGATTCCGGCCTGGCGTTATCGCGTCGATCGTCCTGACCAAACGCAATGGTCACGATGCATCGAACAAGCGCTGCGGTTGTTCTCGAACGAAGTCCTGGAAAAAATCGTCCTGGCTCGCCAAGTGGAATTCGACTTCGACAACTTGCTCAATCCCATAACCATCCTGCAACAGCTCCTGTCGGCAACGCCTGCCTGCTACCATTTCTGCATTCAGACCGCTCCCCATATTGGATTCGTCGGAGCAACGCCGGAACGACTGTTTTGGAGGCGGGGCACACACTTGGAGAGCGAAGTGCTGGCGGGCACTCGTGCGCGCGGTCGCACGTCACATGCGGATCAGGCGTTGGGCGACGCGTTGTTGGGCAGCGCCAAAGATCAACTGGAACACGACATCGTACGCAAGAGTATTCGTCAGCGTTTGCACTCGTCCGTCAAGTGCCTAGAAGTCGATGCCAAGGCGTCGCTGCTACGTTTGGCCACGAAGCAGCATTTGTTCTCGCGTGTCACGGCCGAGTTGTTGGACGGAATCAACGACGGCGCCCTAATCGAACGATTGCATCCCACGCCGGCGGTCGGAGGCTATCCCACGGAAAACGCACTCGTTGAAATTCGCCGGCTGGAGGCATTCGCGCGGGGTTGGTACGCTGCACCCGTGGGTTGGATTGCTGCCGACGAAGCCGAATTTGCCGTGGCGATACGGTCGGGCCTTGTGCATCGTGATCGCCTCACCTTGTATTCGGGCGCCGGCATCGTGCCCGGTTCGACGGCCGAGGCGGAGTGGGACGAAGTAGAACAGAAAATTAGTGATTACCTGCAATTGCTGACACCTGCGGTCCAACCGGCCGACGTCACCTCCTTGTAATCCCCGCTATCAACATGGCAGCCGACCCTCAGATGACCGCCCGCGCCAATCGTGAGGCAGCTGCAACGTTAATTGAGGCCTGTTTGGGGCGCGGGCTTGATCATTTCTTCCTCGCCCCAGGCTCCCGCTGTACGCCCCTCACGTTGGCCGTCGCGGACCGGCCTGAGGCGCGCGTCATCCAGCATGTGGACGAGCGAGGACTGGCATTTGCATGCCTGGGCTATGGACGGGCTACGAACCGTCCCGGCGTCTTCATTTGCACGTCGGGAACCGCCGTCGCAAACGCCTATCCTGCCGTCATCGAAGCCTCTCTCGATTACGTTCCTATGCTGTTGCTCACCGCCGATCGCCCCCCAGAATTGCGTGCGACGGGAGCGAACCAGACGATCGACCAGGTCAAGATCTTTGCGGAGTATACACGTTGGTTTTTCGACCTGCCCTGCCCTAGTGCGGCCCCACCGGATCGATTTTGGCCGGCAACGTTGGCACGCGCCGTCGAGTGTGCCAATGAGGGGCCAGTGCAGATCAACTGCATGTTTCGCGAACCCTTTGGCGGCGAAGCTGATCACAATACGTCTCCATTCAACGCCGCCGCTGCTCCAGGTGTTGACCTTAAAACGACCCTGCAATGGCTTGTCCCGCGAGGACGCACGCTGGTGATTGCGGGCCGTTGCCGCAATGACGAAGCGCTGGCCGCCGAACAATTGGCGCACGCAATCGGCTGTCCGTTTTTGGCAGATGTTACGACGGGACTACGACCTCGAAGCTACGACCTGCAATTGATACGGCCCGACATCGTGCCGGCGGACGTGATCCTGCACGTTGGTGGACGTATCGTTTCGAAGCGGTGGTGGCAGTTTCTCAACGCGCACCCGGCTCGCCACTACATTCGTCTGACGCCGCACGCGGACCGCTTGGACCCATGCCACCGAGTCTCTCAAGTGCTTCACGGCCCGCTCGCTCCGCTCTGCTTAGGAGCCACCATCCAAGAGCCTTCGCCGCCGGATTTTCTTGAAACGTGGAATCGAACTAGCCAGACGAGCCGTCGCATTGCGGACCAGATCATCGCTGCACAAATAGAAATCACCGAACCCGGTGTAGCACAACTGGTCGCTTCGGCATTGACTCCTGGAGACGGGCTTTTGCTGGGCAACAGCATGCCGATTCGGGATATGGAGACGTATGGGTATTGGCCGGCGGAACGCCAGGTTCGCGTAGCCGCCAATCGGGGTGCAAGTGGAATCGACGGCTTGATCGCTACTGCCGTAGGATTTGCAACCGGCGTGGGACAGCCGACCACGGCGTTAATTGGTGACCTGTCCGCCCTACACGACCTGAACAGCCTCGCAATGTTATCCGACTGCCGTACACCGGTCGTCCTGATCATCATCAATAACGACGGCGGAGGGATTTTTCACTTCCTGCCCGTCGCTCAGCAAACGAATTCCTTCGAGCAGTATTTTGCCACGCCTCACGGGCGCAGTTTCCGCGATGCAGCAAGTATGTTTTCCCTCGACTACCACCAGCCTCAATCACCTGCCGAGTTGATCTCAACGTATCGTCAAGCTACGAGAGCCGCACGCGCGACAGTGATTGAAGTGTTCACGAATCGACGAATCAACGTCGATCTCCACAAGCAGATAGAGCGAGCAGTACGCGAAGGCGCGACATGACACCACTCGTGTTTCTCCACGGATTCCTTGGATCGCCTTCGGAATGGGACCCTGTGATTAGTCAGCTCAAGTGGTCAGGCCCCAAACACCCGCTACCTCTGTCGGCGGCATCGCATTGGACCCAAGGTTTGGAGCGGATTGTGGAGGCGCTGCCGCCGACCTGTGTTTTGATCGGCTACAGCATGGGCGCTCGGATTGCGTTGGGCGTCGCGCTATCGAACCCTCTGCGAGTCCGAGGACTGTGCCTCATCGCGGGCCATCCCGGACTCGGCGACGCGGACCGGGAGTCGCGGTATCATCACGACCAGGAGGTGGCAGCACGCGTCGTCCGCCAACCGTGGGCAGCGTTTCTCGATGACTGGTATCGACAGGAGGTGTTCGCATCGGTCGACGAGGTTACGCGCGTTCAATGGGTCCAACAAAGAGCGTCGCTCGATCGTGGCTACCACGCCGAGTTGCTGCGTTGCTATTCCGTCGGCCGACAGCCCGACTTCTGGCCCCAGTTGCGGGAGCTTCGCGCGTCAACGGTTGTGGTGGTGGGAGAGGATGATAAGAAATACGTCGAGATAGCGCAGCGCATGCGGCAACGCGCGACCCAACTGCAGATACAAGTCGTTCCGTCGGCAGGGCACGCTGTTCACCGGGAACGCCCACGGGAATTCGCGGCCATCCTACAAACTTTTCTAACCTCATTGGACTTGGAGAAAACAGGACATGAGTGACATCGTCTGGCAGACTGCGAAATCGTATACCGATATTCGCTACGAGCACTTCGACGGCATCGCCAAGATCACGATCAATCGCCCCGAAGTGCGTAATGCCTTCCGCCCCATCACCGTCAATGAGATGCGAGACGCGTTACAGCATGCGAGAATGGATCCTAACGTTGGCGTGATTGTGCTGACGGGTGAGGGGGAAAAGGCCTTCTGCTCCGGCGGTGACCAGAAGATTCGCGGCGAAGCCGGCTACCGAGACGAAGCCGGCACAGAGCATCTGAATGTGCTCGATTTCCAGCGCGAGATTCGCAGCTGTCCCAAACCGGTGATCGCGATGGTAGCCGGATATGCGATCGGCGGCGGGCACGTATTGCACGTGATGTGTGACTTGACAATCGCTGCAGACAATGCAATTTTCGGTCAGACGGGTCCGAAAGTGGGAAGTTTTGACGGAGGCTATGGGGCGAGCTATCTGCGCGCATCGTCGGACAAAAAAAGGCGCGTGAAATTTGGTTCCTCTGTCGGCAATACAACGCGCAGCAGGCACTTGAGATGGGACTGGTGAACACGGTAGTTCCCTACCAGCATTTAGAAGCCGAGACGATACAGTGGTGTCGGGAAATCCTCAGCAAATCCCCCATCGCCATTCGCTGCCTCAAAGCGGCATTGAATGCCGACTGCGATGGTCAGGCCGGCTTGCAAGAATTGGCAGGCAATGCCACGATGCTGTTCTACATGACCGAAGAAGGTCAAGAGGGACGCGACGCGTTTGTGCAGAAGCGAGCACCGGATTTTGGACGATTTCCACGACGAGGTTGATTCGCAAATGCCCAAAGGACATGGGCGTAGTACTCGTCAGAACGCTCTCGGTATGCTCGATCTAAGGTAAAACGCATGTGGCGAATTTGGTTTCTGGCCGCGCGCCCAAGACGTTGTTCGCGAGCATCTGTCCCGTAGCCATCGGTACGGCATTGGCGGAGCGCGACCACGCATCCCATGCCATCACCGCAGCGGTGGCCTTACTGGGCGCCATTTCGATTCAGGTCGGCACGAATTTCTGCAATGACTATTTCGACTTCCAACAAGGAGCGGATACGTCGCGGCGCAAGGGACCAACTCGTGCCGTTCAGGCGGGTTGGGTGAAACCAAGGGATATGCTTGCCGCGACTATGATAGCATTTTCAGTGACCTTGGCATCATGCGTCTACCTCGTTGCTCGGGCAGGATGGCCGTTGGCGGTCGTGGGCGCCGTGAGCATCCTATGCGGCATCTGGTATACCGCCACTCGTTTTTCTCTCGCGTATTTAGGACTCGGCGATTTGTTCGTATTGATATTCTTCGGCCCAGTCGCGGTCGCCGGAACGCATTACGTACAGACTCTGCGCTTCTCATCTGACGCCGCATTCGCCGGGCTCGCTCCTGGCTTCATTTCCGTGGGGATTCTGGTGGTAAACAATCTGCGCGACATTCAGGATGACGCAGCAGCACACAAACGAACGCTCGAGCCGTGCGATGCGGCCCCAACTTCGCCCGCTGGGAATATGTGCTCTGCATGACCTTGGCTACTTTGGTGCCGATCGGATTGTGGTGGAATTGGGACTACTCAGATGTCATCCTCGCTGCTTCGTTTGCGCTCCTTCCTGGATTTGTTGCAAGTCGCCAGCTTTGGCATCGTCATGGTTTGGCACTCAACTCGCTGCTGGGAAAAACGGCCGTCGTGCTCCTCCTATTTACCGTGGTCTTCTCCGTGACTTGCGTGATCTCGTGAAACCCCCAAGTCTGTTTCATTACCGCTTGCCATTGGTTGCGCCGGTTCGCTGCGGCGATCGGTGCCTGTCCTTCCGTGAAGGCCTGTTGCTACGACAGGAGGTGGATGGCCAAGATATTTGGGCTGAAGCCGCACCATTACCTGGCTTTAGTGTCGAGTCGTTGGCAGAGGTAATCCACGCGGCGCAGCAGCAAGCCTGGGACGCTTATCCGAGTCTTCAGTTCGCGGTCGCGTCCTTGGACGGCGAACCGCTGGCCGGTAAACTTCCCGTAAGTGCTTTATTGCTCGGCGAGTCGAAATCGGAGGAACGACCAATTGAGCGAGTCGGCACGCTTCCACACTCCACGATTAAGTTAAAAGTCGGTCGCTGCGCAGCACTGGAACAAGATATTTCGCGCGTCTTGGCGGTGCACCGCGGTCTGCGACATGAACAGCGATTGCGATTGGATGCAAACCGCGGATGGACGCTCGATCAGGCAATCCGTTTCGCACGAGCCATTGCGGATGCTCCGATTGACTATTGGGAAGAGCCCACGGCCTGCCCCCAGGACTTCGAACGGTTATTCGCGGCAACCGGCATCCCCTATGCATTGGACGAAACCTTAAGAGAAACGAGTGACTTGTCGCTGTTCCCTCACGTCGCCGCCTTGATCATCAAGCCAACGTTGATGGGGTCATGCGCATCGCTGATAGACCTGGCATCACACGGCATCCCGCTCGTGTTCTCCTCCGCGTTCGAAAGCGGCATTGGACTGGGTCACGTCGCGCGTCTGGCGGAGCTTTATGCACCACAGACTCCCGTCGGTCTCGACACCTACCGCTGGCTCGCGGCGGACGTACGAGTACCTCGATGGGACATGGATCAAGGCGAAATCGATCTCAGTGTTCCATGGCATATCGATCCTTCGTTTCTGGAAGAATTGTCAGCGTGAGTCCCCTGCCCTGCCCACTCGCGATAGCTGCCCACAAACACGGCGCAATACGTGCCATCGATTCGGCCGAGCAACAACTAACTTACGCACAATTAGAAAACCGCGTCATTCAACTCGCCAAATCACTTCGGCGGCTGGGGATTCGTCGTGGAGAGCGAGTCGGACTGCTGGCAACTGTCAACGCGAATACCGTGATCGGGTTTTGGGCACTTTTGCGCATCGGCGCCACTGTCTGCCCGGTCAATCCGCGCTGGCCCTCGGCTGCTATTCAACAGGCTTGGAGATTAACGGACACGCATCGAATCTTGTCCGATCGCGAGTGGGCCGAAATGATCGACGCAACGTACGCCCAACCCGCGGTGATCCCGACAGAAATCGCAAAGATCGACACCCCGTTGGCGACCATCGTTTTCAGTTCGGGTAGTCAAACCTCGCCAAAGGCAATCGCACATCAACTCGATGCGCACTTGGCCAGCGCACGGGGAGCGAACACCAACCTTCCTCTCAGCACTGGCGACGGCTGGTTACTATCTTTGCCAATGTTCCATGTTTCCGGTTTGGGTGTACTATTTCGCTGCACTTTGGCGGGAGCGACAATTGTCTTGCCGACGAGCGACCCATCAATCGTAGGCCAGGTCGAGCGAGGACGACCAACTCACGTGTCGTTGGTACCAACTCAATTAAGCCGATGGCTCGCGCACGCGCATCACGCGGCGAATTTCCTCAAGGCCGTTTTGCTGGGAGGCGCTCCTCTGCCTTCGGAATTAATCGAACGTGCCTGGGTAGCGGGATGGCCACTATATACCACTTATGGCCTATCCGAGACCGCTTCTCAGGTCACGACCACACAGCCCAACGCATCGATTGAGGAATTACGGACAGCCGGGAGGGTTCTGCCCGGGCGAGTGTTGAAGATTGCGTCCAACAACGAGATTCTCGTGCGAGGTGCGACCATGTTCGACGGCTATCTCGATGGGCAGACGACGACATGCCCGTTCGACTCCGACGGTTGGTTTCACACGGGTGATTTGGGCCATTGGGATACTGCAGGACGGCTAGTCGTCTTCGGACGCCGAGACAATTTATTTGTGTCTGGCGGCGAAAACATTTACCCGGAAGAAATCGAGCTTGCCTTGCTTAACGTACCGGGTATCCATCAGGTCATCGTCGTTCCACAGCCGCACCAGGAGTACGGGCAACGTCCCGTCGCGTTCGTCGACGGTGATTTGGCTCAAATCGATCGCTGGCGCCATATCCTGGCGGAACGGTTGCCTCGCTACAAGATCCCGGATCGTTATCTCAGCTGGCCTGAACAATTCGGGCTCAAACCAAATCGACGCGACCTACAGCGATTGGCGGCACAGGGCGATCCTCTCCCGTAGTTGTCGTCGCGAGTCCCCTGTCGCGAGTCCCCCTGAGTTGAAGCATGACAAGCGTCGTGCCGATATCGATCAGGCAACGTCCGCTAATTGCAGTGCGTGACCATAAGCGCAAGACCATCTTGCGAATACGGGTCCACTGTGGATCGATCAAGCTGGGATCCGCAGCAATGATGTGCCGCGCATCGTGGCGAGCTCGGCTCAATATGTCCATATCTCGCCGCAGATCTGCGACCATTAATGGTGGTAGACCGTGCTGCCGCGTGCCAAACAACTCACCCGGGCCCCGCAATTGAAAATCGATTTCTGCCAATTCGAAGCCATCGGTGGTAGCAGCGAAGGCGGCCAAGCGTTTTTGCCCATCGTCCGTCGTCGGATCGGCAAACACACAGACATAGCCAGGCAATGCTCCCCGTCCGACCCTACCGCGCAACTGGTGGAGTTGCGAAAGGCCAAATCGTTCGCCGTGTTCGATCGTCATCAAATTCGCGTTCGGGACGTCGATGCCTACCTCCACGACCGACGTGGCCACAAGGACCTGCGTGTGCCCGGCCACAAAATCCTCCATGACTCGCATCTTCTCTTCCGGTTTCATGCGACCATGCAGCAAATCGAGTCGAAAATCCGTAAGTTCGCCGTTTGCAAGATGCTCCAAAGCGGCTTCCGCACTGGTGATTTCGTCGTCTTGATTGTCGACAACCGGAGAAATAACGAACCCCTGCTGCCCATCACGTAATTTTCGACGGAAGAATTCCCACCATCGTTCGCGTTGCAGCGCATCGCCCAAATACGTATGGACGGGTTGCCGGCCCGGTGGACTCGTCCGCAAACTGGAAACCTCAAGATCGCCAAATAGGGACATCGCGATGGTGCGTGGAATGGGCGTCGCCGTCATCACCAGATAATGCGGGTCCGTTTCCCCTTGCCGCAACGTGGCGCGCTGCAGCACACCGAATTTGTGTTGTTCATCAATAATCACGAGACTCAAACGATGGAACGGCAAATCCTGCTGAATAACCGCTTGCGTCCCAATCAGCAGGTCCACGTCACCGCAAAGTTGGTCAAAAAGAGTCTTTCGCTCCTTGGTAGGCGTACTTCCCGAAAGATATCGCAGCCGGACGTGACTCTGATCGAGTAGATTAGACAAGGTCTGATAGTGCTGTCGAGCCAAGACTTCCGTGGGCGCCATGAGGACGGCTTGGGTGCGGTGCGCGACGGCCAACAGCATGGCGTAGGCCGCCACGGCCGTCTTGCCCGTGCCGACATCGCCTTGCAACAGTCGATTCATTGGATACGACTGCCCTAAGTCCGCCGCGATCTCGCGGATTGCTTCGTTTTGGTCTTTCGTCAGCTCGAATGGAAATAATCGGCGAATTCGTGCGTCGATGCGTACATCATGCGGCAAGGCGATTGCCCGACCTCGCGTCAGTAATTGTTGCTGCCGCAGGGCCAAGGCTAATTGCATAATCAACAGTTCTTGATAAACCAAGCGATATCGAGCCTCGGCCAGTCGGGCAGCGCAGGACGGTACGTGAACCTCACGCAGTGCAGCTTCGATCGAATACAAATCGTGCGTATCGAGAAACGAGGTCGGAAACACTTCGGGCACAAAATGGGCGTACTGCTCGACCGTGTTGCTCAGGATCTTGCGCATTTGATGTTGTTTGAGTCCTTCGGTCAACGAATACACGGGGAGAATCTCACCGGTCTCATCCACCGCCCCTTCGACCCAAGTCACTCTGGGATGAACAAACTCCCACCTTAATCCTCTCAGCTGCGGCATGCCTGAGATGACAACCGATTGGCCACGTCGAAATCGTTTCAGCATGAATGGCTGGTTGAACCACCAGCGCGGCAGTGGATATTGTCTTGACGTAACACTACCGCTTGCATCGATCGGCCGTTCGATAACCCTTTCTGCTCGAAGTCCTCGATCTCAACGACGACACTCACCGATACGCCTTCTTCCAATTGACTGAGGGTGCGACGTTCCGACAGGTCGACGTAGTCGCGTGGGAAAAAGAAAAGGAGGTCTCGCACTGTTCTCAGTTCAAGACGCTCTAAGATCAGCGCACGTTCGGGTCCGACTCCCTTCACGAATTGGACGGGTGTACGCAAGGCGGCAGTTGACGAAGGTGACTCAGTCATCTGACTGCTGGCGTGGTGGAAGGAACAGGAGTCAACTGATCACCCAGACATCGATCGACGACACTTCGCGCAAGCTTGTCGGATGGGATGCCCTGCTCGTTGGCTAAGACGATTACGGTGAATTCAGCGGCAGGAACACGCAGCATCGCCGTACGAAACCCCATAAACGCCCCGCTATGGCCTACGGTCGCGACGCCGCGATATTCGTCGAGCATCAGTCCCCAGCCGTAGCCGGTCTGGCGACCATCGTTCAGTTGTCCCGGGCTGTTTAACAGGTCCCAGAGACGGGGCCCGCCGAGTTTCTGTTCGTGGATACTTTGATCCCAACGCGCTAAGTCGGTTACGTTCGAGAGTAGGCCGCCGGAACCTACCTGATCCCAATTGCCAAAATAACTGAGTTGCGGCCCGTCGTCTGCCTGTCGATAGCTGAATACGCGTCCCGGCACGAGCTCACGGTGGTCATCATGAAACCATGTGTGCTGCATGCCTCGGGGAAGAAACAAACGCTGTCGTGTGTACTCGCGCAACTCTGTCCGCTGACGCGTTGTACGATTTCCGCCAGCAGAAAATAGCCCGAGTTACTGTACGCGTAGCGTTCTCCAGGAGTGAAATCCAGTTTGCGCTGACGGCAAATCATTTTCAGCAATTCTTCCCGCGAGTATTCGTTTCCAAATGACATACCCTGTCGTTCCATCAACTCTAAATAATCTGGCAAACCGCTGGTATGGTGCAGCAAGTGGTCGACGGTTATCTTGGCATCGTAATCGGGCAACTCGGGAATATAAGCGCGCACGTCATCGCTCGAATCCAATTTCTGGTCCAGCACAAGGATTGCGATCGCCGCAGCGACGAATTGTTTCGACACGGAAGCGAGGTAGAACACCGAATCGGTTGTTAACGGCGATCCTTCATCTAGGTTGGCAACACCGTAGCCGCGCCCATAAATCAGATGACCCCGACGCACGATCCCCAGCGTACATCCTGGTGAATCGCTCCGATCCCACGGCTCGAACAGAGCGTCGACGGCCATCTGTTGATCGGGACGAAGTGCCAACGATGAGGAATGACGCAACACTTGTCCAACCAGTGCTCCTGTAGGAGTTCCGTGCTGCAGTGCGGGCTGGCCGTTGATCAACACTAGTGATAGACCGGCGGAATACTGATGGGGATCGACAAATGTGGCCTGATCCCGGAAAGACGCGGGCTCGAAAACGACGACGTCCGCCATCATGCCCGGCCGTAGATAACCTCGATCTTTCAACCCCAGGATGTCGGCCGGCAAACCACTTGCACTGCGAATCGCCTGCGCCAGCGAAAGCGTTTGCTCCTGCAGCGCATAGTAGCCAATTTTGCGTGAGAACGTCCCGTAATTGCGAGGATGGGGCACCGTAGCGCGGGCAGTTTCGCGCTGCCGTCGGACGCCGTCGCCACCCATGGCAATGTCATCACATATCGCACATCCTCCTCCGAAATACTATGATTGACAATCGACGCTCCGCCGTTAAGGAGTATCTGTCGTGCCAGATCGACAGGCGTCAACTTCTGTCGCCGGGCTACTTCGGCCAGCCGCATACCAACCCAGGTCGGCTCGTGCGCGTACTCGGCCAACTGCAGACGTTGGCCGCCGTCCAGCTCGGTCAGCTTCGTCTCCATGGCGGCTTTAATCTGCACCCACGCATCGATGTCGTCAAAACGCTTGAGCATCTCCAGGTGGCCACCGGCGCGCGCCACGTTGGGATGAGCGTCGCCTCGAGCGATGTGCTGGACGCTGTGTAAGGATACTGGTCAGCGGTCACTTGCTGGCCTGCCTTGCGGGCGTTTTCGATCAGCTGCGCAGCGATCCGAACCAGTCCCCAGGAGTCTTTGCCCGACGACTTGAAATGCGAAACGTGGACAGGCAAGCGGGCCTCTCGGCCAATGTCCATGCGCTTCCTCGATTGCCTCGAGAAGCTGCAGATTCTCATTGCGAATGTGGCTGGCGTATATGCCTCCGTGTTGGCCGACACACTCCGCTAGCCGCACCAGCTCTTCGCGACTTGCGTAGGAACTGGGCACATAAATCAAGCCACTCGACATACCCCAAGCACCATCCAACATTCCACGATGCACGCTCTCCGCCATGCGTTCCAGTTCGTCATCGCTGGATGCGCTGTTCGTCTCCCATGACGCGTTGCGCAGCACCCCCTGCGGAATCAGATGAGCAACATTGACGCCTGTCCCCAAGGTCTCCAACTGTTGATAATACGCGGCCACATCAACGGCCCCGAAACCACAGTTGCCCGTCACGATCGTCGTACAGCCTTGCGTTACGTAGTTCACAGCCGTTCGCGTCGCCGGCTGTAACAGATCCTGATCGCTGTGATTGTGTAAGTCGATGAAACCGGGACAAATCACCTTTCCACGGCAGTCAATCTCTTGCTTGACATGTCCTATCGGAAACGCGCCCGCACAGCAACAATGCGATTCCCCAATACGGCGACATCGCCCGTCACCGCAGCTTCTCCATCGCCGCGGTGAATCGTCGCCTGACGCAGCAGGATATCGGCATCAATCGGTTGCACGTCAGTTGCACGCGCAACGATGACACACGCAAAGGTAACTATGAGGATCGTGGAAACGAGTAGACGAGTATCGATCACGATCGGTACACGGACAAGTGCGGATCGACTAAGCTTGGAATTCATGAAATCAGCTCACGAGATGGCGCAAAATAAATGTCTACGGCTGCGTTGAATTCGCGTCACATTGCCAAACAATGCGGCCCACGACCATCGTCAAGTCAACCATCCTTGAAACCGGGACGCAGCGTCCGCCCCCTGACATCAATCACATGCGTGTCGGGCCCGCACCATGCTTGTATTTCCGCCTGCCCGCCGACGGCGAAGATGCGAACTCCAAGAACCGCAGCCGAGTCGGCCGTTGGGCGAGGCGCACGATTGACCGTCCATACATGGGCCTGCTGCAATACGAAGTCGCCCGCAGGCGCTGCACAGCCGAATAACGAATGAGCCCGAAACCGCTAAAGAATAGCGAGCACAGAACCCTAGGGCCACGACAAAGATTCGACATGTTCACACCTTCGCCCCGTCAGCGGCGAGCCCCGCATCGCCTCCTTCTCAACGCGAGTCGATTCGCGTCGGGCCTATCTAACGATAACGCTGATAGGCTTCCACAGCCAGCTCGTCACAGCGTTCGTTTTCCGGGTGCCCGCTGTGACCGGCTACGCGCTATACTTTACGTGATGCCGCGCCAGTTGTGCGTCCAGCTGACGCCAGAGATCTTCGTTCTTGACCGGTTTTAGACGACCTTGTTCTTTGCGTTTCCAGCCCTGCTGCTTCCATTTGGGCATCCACTCACTGATCCCTTTGCCGACATAGACACTATCCGTAAAAAGTTCAATATGGCAAGGCCGTTTGAGCGTCTCGAGGCCCTTGACGACGGCCGTCAATTCCATACGGTTGTTGGTCGTTTCCTTCTCGGCACCTGCCGCTTCCAGCTCCTTGCCCGTGGCCAAATGGCGAAGGATGAATGCCCACCCCCCGGGTCCTGGATTGCCGCTGCACGCTCCGTCCGTAAACAAGTGAACTTGCACCGCTCCCCTCGATCGCTCGATCATCCCCACACTCTCTTCCTTTGGCCAGATCACGAAGACCGAGCGACTTGATCCTCATCCGCCGTTTCCCCGGTCGATTCCACGGCCGGCGTTCCGCGTAACACATCAATGCGTTGCGACTTGGTCACTTCATCCAGTCGCGCTGTCAACGACGATTGTAGATGTGGGACCTCCTTGCGACGCCACGGTAGTTGTGCCGTGAAGGTACTGCCCTTTCCCAATTCACTTTCGAAGACGATTTCCCCTCCCAGCAGCCGACATAGCTCCTTGACGATCGACAACCCCAAGCCGGTTCCCGAGAACTGGCGGGTCAACGTGTCGCTTCCCAACACGGTCGTGCCCTGGCGAAATTTCTCGAAGATAATCTGACGGTCCTCCTCCGCAATCCCAACTCCGGTATCCTCAACCGTCAATCGCAAATCTCCTTCTGGTTCGCGACGCGCGGACACGACAATCCGTCCTCCTTCCGGTGTGAATTTGATCGCATTGGAAAGCAGATTCGTCAAGATCTGCTGGACTTTACCTTGATCTTGGTAGAGGGGTGGCAGACTCGCATCCACCTGAACCACCAAATCGATATTCTTCTCTTCCGACAGGGCTCGCACCAAGTCACACTGGGCGTTGATCACCGGCTCGATAGAGAATTCCGTTAGTCGCACATCCATCTTGCCGCTTTCCATTTTCGCCAGATCCAGGATGTCGTTAATCATTTCGAGTAGGATACGTCCCGAATTGCCAATGTTATCCACGTATCGCTGCTGTTTGTCATTCAGGGCGTCGATTCCTTTGAGCACATCCGAAAAGCCAATGATGCTATTCAACGGCGTCCGCAATTCATGACTCATGTTGGCCAGGAAGTCGCTGCGGAGCCGATTCATTTCGTGCAGTTGCATGTTGGCCTGCGCCAGTTGATCGAGCTTGCCATCCAAGTCCGTATTGACTTTGCGCAACTCTTCTTGCGTGTCAATCAGGTGCCGCAACATGCGATTAAACGAAGCAGCCAAATCCTCAAACTCATCGTTCGTTTGGATATCGGCGCACAACGTGGTGTTTCCTCGGCTGATTTCGTCGCTTACATGCCGCAAATGATTCAGTGGCTTGACGATGACGTAGCGGACCACCAAGTACAATGTAATCACGGCCAAGAAGACTGTAATGATGGCCGTCGCCAGCAGAAAGGCACGACTTTTCGTGATCGCCAGTTGAGCTTCTTCACTGGGCAAAGTTACCTTGATAATCCGGAGTGGCCCTCGCAATTCAGGCCGGCTTTCCTGCGATAGCGGAATAAACGCCCCCTGGTGGATGATATGACAGAGGACACAAGTCTCTTTCCAATACACCGGCTGGTAATAGTAATAGTTGTCCTTATGGCGATCTAATCGCGAGACGGGAGTCAGACGGACAGTCTCTCCGCTGGCGTTCGATTCGATCGACCCTTGCGAGTCGGCCGCCCGCGCCTTGGAGGAGACGGTTGCCGGTGAGTCGGGCGAGGACCGTTCATCGAGATTCTTGACCGGTCGCGTTTCGCGATTTACGTCGGGGTCTGCCGGAGCGGGCAACCCCCGTATTTGCTGCTCCAACTGTTGCCGCAATTCGATCATAATCGCGCGTTCCCGATCGTTCCGTGGCGGACGCGTGATTTTTAGTTCCTTCTCGATCGTCTTGTCACCCTGAGGAATAAGGATCTCCCAATCGTAGTTCTGGGTGGACAATTCGCGGTCCATCTCTTGCAGATAACCGAACTCGTCCGAGTTTTCGTTCCTCAGATCATGCTGTGCAATATGATGCCTTACCAGACTGAAGTTCACATAACTCTCACCCATCGCCCGCGTCTTTTCCTGTACCAGACCCTCTGCCTTACGTTCGGCGTACCAAAACGCGCCCGTGATCAGCAGAAACAGGCACGCGGCAAATAGGACCAAGCACTTCCGCTCCAGATTCGTCTCGCCCAGGACACGTTTGAAGGAGCGATATGACATGGGCTTGACAACAAATAGCGTAGGGGAAAGCGGGAGCGTAATTCAACGTGCCGGAGCACGGACTTCGAACCGTGGCCGCACATGGCCGAATTCGGCAAAACGCAGGTCTCGATCCCCCGATCATAAAATCGCGGGTCATCGGGACGGGGCCCGGCCGCCGTCCCAACGACCTCAGACGGCCAACGGTTCGCCCAACTTCTATATCTTAAAGCCCCTCGAGACGTGAAACCAGAGAGGTTTTCTCCACGGGGTCGCCGTCGCCTTGCGTGCCGATTCGTTTCACTACAACATTTCCAGCGGATCGACGTCCACCTGCCACTGCAAATCCGAGGACGATTTCAACTGCTGCTGCGCGGTCTTCAGTATGTCTCGAACAGGCTCCAACTGGGGTGTCTGTACGATCAAATGGTAGCGGTACTTTCCCCGTAGTTTTTCTATGGGGGCAGGAGCTGGCCCCAAGAGGCGACAATGACCGTCTTTCGCAAGTGGCTCCAGTCGCACCGCGAGTTCATCTGCCAACTCGGCCACCTGGGCAACCTGACTGCCACGAAAAATGATGCGGATCATGGCGCCGTAGGGTGGGTAGCCGAATTGTTGACGAATCGGCAGTTCCTGCGCAGCAAATCGTAGATAGTCATGTCGCTCGGCCGATTGAATAGCAGGATGATCGGGATTGTACGTTTGTACGAACACCCGGCCGCCCTTGTGGCCGCGCCCCGTGCGACCGGCAACTTGCGTCACGAGCTGGAAGGTGCGTTCCGCCGCGCGGAAATCGGGCAGGTGCAATGCCGTATCCGCATTGATGACTCCCACGACCGTCACGTTGGGAAAATCTAAGCCTTTGGCGATCATCTGCGTACCGACCAGAATTTGCACCTCTCCCCGGCGGAACCGCGTGAGCGACTCTTCATGGCTTCCCGGCCGCCGCATGGTATCGGAATCCATTCGCAGGATGCTCGCTGTGGGGAACTGCGACCGAACTTCGGCCTCCAAACGCTGAGTCCCCAGTCCGCCGTACCGAATCCCTTCGAACCGGCACTCGGGACATACGCGCGGCGCGGGCATCGTGTAGTCGCAGTAGTGGCAAATCGCCTTTTCACCTTCTCGATGGTGTGTCAAGGCCAACTCGCACGCGGGACATTTGACAACATGCCCACACGCCGGACATTGAATGTGGGTGGCAAATCCGCGCCGGTTGAGCAGCAGCATCACCTGTTCATCGGCTTGGATAGCCTGCCTGATGGCCTGGTGCAGCCGACGACTGATCGAGCCGCGATGGAAACGTTGCTGAAACTCGTGCCGCAAATCGACAATCAGGACATCCGGCAAAGGCAAGTCCAGAATCCGTTGGGGCATGGACAGCAATTGAGCCTGTCGATTGAGAGTCATCGACCAACTTTCCAACGAAGGCGTGGCCGACCCCAACACGAGCGGAATCGACTCCATCTCGGCACGTTGTTTAGCGACGTCACGAGCATGATATCGAGGTAGCGAATCCTGCTTAAAAGAACCATCGTGTTCCTCGTCGATCACGATCATGCCTAAATGCGGAGTCGGCGCGAAGATCGCACTGCGAGCCCCCACCACGACGGTTACCTCTCCCCGGGCAATCCGCTGCCAATGCCAATTTCGCTCCGCATCCGTAAGGTGACTATGCAGCACGGCAACGGCGGAAAAACGTGAACGAAAACGACGTTGGGTCTGGGGAGTGAGTGAGATCTCGGGGACAAGAACTATCGCCTGGCGACCGAATCGAATCATCGCCTCGATTGCCTTGATGTAGACCTCTGTTTTGCCACTGCCGGTCACACCATGCAGCAGGAACGTCTCGTGCTGGCCGCGATGCAGCGCGGAGATGATTGCCCCCAAGGCCGCTTGCTGCGTGGAGTTCAAGTCAACCGCCTGATGCGGTTCGACGACCTCCTGGATATGCCGGTCCGCTCCGAGTCGCTGCTGCTGGGTCTGCACCAGCCCCTTCTTGTGTAAGCTCTTTACCGGTCCCCCTGTACATCGAGCCCGTTGCGTCAATTCTCGCAGAGTTAATGGCCGCCCCGCTTTTAACAAGGTCTGAAGCACACAAGCCTGCTTGACCGGAAGTTTTAGTTGCGTCCCGCGGGCAGCGATTTGTGGCGAGACGCTAAACAACGTCTGCACGCGAGTCCCAGCCGCAGCGCGCACTCCCGCTGGCACGACCCCCTCCAGTACTTTACCCCACGACGTCAAATAGTATTCGGCCATCCACCGTGTGAGCCGCAGCATCGCCGGCGTCAACAGGGGTGTTTCGTCCAGCACCGACTCGACGTCCTTCAGCCGATGACTGCCCAATTCGCCGGCATGCACCTGGACACAGTATCCCACGCGCAGTCGATTTCCCCGTCCTAGCGGAACCCGCAACCGTTTGCCCGGCATCACGTGCGGCCCGAGCCGGGCCGGAATCCGATAGTCGTAGGCCTGGTCGACCCCTTCCGGAAAAACGACACGTGCCAACGGTGCACCGTCCTGGTCGTCCAGGTCCCACGGGTCCGGTTGAGTATTAAACAGTGAACGTTGTTCGTGAGACATGCCGGCATTTTTCCCCGAGAACGCCCGCAGCATCCGCGGTGGCAGTTCGCGCCATCGCGGCGGGCAGCTACGATGACGTCCGTCATTGTGGCGAGTCACAAGTCGATTGGAAAGGACGCTTGAGTATGCGGTTGGGACTCTTCGGAGGTTCGTTTGATCCGATTCATTTAGGGCATCTCCTGTTGGCCGAAACGTGCCGCGAGTCGGCGCAGTTGGATCAAGTATGGTTTGTGCCCGCCGCCATTTCGCCGCATAAGCAGGCGCGCATCATGACGCCTGGCCCGCAACGATTGCAAATGCTGCGGCTGAGCAATTGGCGGACATCCCGCCTTCGAGATTTGTAACGTTGAGCTGGAACGGGGTGGCGTGAGTTATACCGTGGAGACATTGCAAACGGTCCGAGACGAACACCCAGACGCGGAATTGCATTTTCTGATGGGGGCCGATGCACTGGGCGACTTCGCGACGTGGCGCCAACCTGCCAAGATCTGCCAGCTCAGCGATTCCGATTATTGTCCATCGGCCCCACTCGCCGGCCCCCGATGTCGATCGCCTGGCCAAATTTGTCGACTCCGACCGACTCGAGGAGATTCGTCGAGTCCAAGTCGAAATGCCGTTGATCGAGTTGAGCAGCAGTGATCTTCGTCAGCGCGTAGAAGAAGGACGCAGCATTCGTTTCCGCACCCCCCGTGCCGTCGAACAATTCATTCTGGCGCAACGCCTGTATCGGCCCAATGCTGAAGATGCGTCAAAGGCGGGGGCAGCGGAAGTCTGAACCGTGATCAACTCGCGTTAATGCGGCACCGGCAATTCCTACTGGACTGCGTTAGGAGTGCGAGGGCGTGGCTGTAGGTACCCCAGGAAGCTCGCGCGACAAAGATCCAGCCGTCGCGGCCTCGACGGCCGGCAACTTAATAGTAAATGCCGTACCCTTTCCCGGAGTGCTTTCCACGCGAATTCGTCCTCGATGGGACTCCACGATGTTTCTGCATGCTGCGAGTCCGAGCCCCGTGCCTCCCTTTCCACTGGAGTCCGGACCGCTTTTCGTCGAATAAAACGCATCGAAAATTCGAGGCAGAACTTCCGGGGAAATCCCTGTGCCCGTGTCGCGAACGGTCAGCTCGACCATCTGCTGAGCCGAATCGTAACGCAAACGGATTAGCAGTTGTCCACCACGTGGCATCGCCTGTCGCCCATTAATCAGTAGATTGAGGAGGACTTGTTGAATCTGATTGCCGTTGGCGTACACCAGTGGAACGTCCGGCAGATCGAATTCGACGGCAATCCGGTACTTGTTCAGCTCGCGATCCAACAGCACAAGCGACTCTTCGATAATCGTACGTAGCTGTAATGGCTCAAAACGATCTTGGCGATTGCGTGCCATGCCCAACACACTGTTGGTGATGCGGGCCGCCCGCTCACCGGCTGCGAAGATTTTTTGTAGTGCCTTGTCGCGCGTCGCATCATCTTTGTGACGCAATCCGAGCTTGGCGTAGTTGATGATCGTCGTCAAGATATTGTTGAATTCGTGAGTCGTCGTACCCAATAGCTCGCCAAGTGCTGTCAACTTTTGTGCTTGCAATAGCTGCTGCAACAAGATCGCATTTTGTTCCTCTAGCTCTTGGACTCGATCGGCATCGCTCATGAATGTTGCTCACTTTCCCTGGTTTTTACCGCGAGACAAAACAGCCCAGCCAGCCCAGGCTGCGACGATCACGCTCCGTCGCATGCTCTCGCTGTTTTGCCGATTACGTAAGCGATAAACCTTCACTCTCTCGCGTCTGAGCTTCACAAGGTGGTATCGTCGAATTCCGCTGGGCCACTGAAAAAGAAGCCTCTATAATCACGCCTGCGACGTTGAAGCCCAGTTGCACAGTCAAGGAGGACATGACATGCACACGGTCGAATTGCTAGCGCAGGCCCTCGATCTGGCCGAGTCTTTGGGTTATGGCATTCGGCATGAATGGTTAGGCGGGGTGATGGGTGGTGTCTGCGAAATCTCTGGCAAGCGCTGGCTTTTTATTGACGTGTCGCTCAATCCCATCGATCAATTGGACCAAGTGAAAGAAGCCCTGCGTCAGGACGCCCGGATTCACACTTCTGCCATCTCAGGTCCTTTGCGAGATTGGCTTGGTGTACGCCGCGTGGCGTAAGGGTTCAAAAAACGGGCGGCTGCTCCGGCTGCAAACCAGCGGTACCGCTCAAGGGAACTGCGACGGGATGTGGCTACACACTCAGTGTCCGGGGTCCATCACTTGCACGGGCCGGGGTGGGACCACGTGATTCAAGCGGGCATAGAGATCGGCGAGGATCTTCTGTTCTAATTCGACATCGCGGCCGATGGGAATCCATCCCAGGGTCGTGTTACCGCCTAGTCGACTGCCGTGCGGACGCACCAAGCTGCCATCGTGCCGAAAAGCAGAGGCATCTACTAAGGACATTTCCGGGCGATCGACGTCCTCGAGTTCCTTGCGAACGATCACGTTAACGCCGTAACCGTCCTGCGAGGGAAGTACTCGAATTTCGGCTTGGCGTCGAATTGACTGAAATGTTCCATGCCAGGTCTCAAACCCTTTCGTCCTATCCTTGCGAAAGAAGTCCAGCACAGTCGCACCCGTTGTTGGCTGTGTTTCGATACGGCCTTCCGTCATTACGTTGCCGATGATGCGAACACGCTCTTCCCGCGCAATCGGAAAATAGTCGTCGATCGTATCGACGAGTTCGTTCCATACGAACTCGTGATCGGTCACAGCAACTTCCAGCGGATTGGGCAGGGGCCCCGTCGTGTCCTGGGGTTGACGGGCCTGAAGCCACGTACAGCCGGTGCCTGCCGCCAGCGATATCGCTGAGCACAACCAGTGAGCTAACCGTTTGGTGGAACATAGTCGAGACCTTTCCCGCAGACCCAGCCAGTCCGCAGGCCGGGCGCGGGATTGTTCCGAAAAGCCTCGATTATCGCAAGATCAGTGCTGGCGAGTTCGGCGCGTCAGGGCCAAGCCACCTAGCGTCAGCAAGAGCCAGCCGGCCGGTTCGGGGACGGTTGCAGCAACCGCCGCTCGCGGGCCAACTTCATAGCCTCCGCCGGAGAGCGCATTGACGAAATCGGACGTCGTAAAATCGCCGTCTCCATCCCAGTCCCCGCTGGCCCAACCTGAATTGCCGGCGACCGCGTCTTCGTACTCGCCAGCCGAGAGCACAGCCACCAAATCTGCCGAGTTGAATTCGCCGTCGAGATTGGCGTCACCAAAATACGTCTTCTTGAGGCCCTCGACCCACGACGTACGGTCATCCGACGAGACCACACCGTCGAGGTTAACGTCGAATGCCAAGTCATTGCCTCCCGCCAGGATTTGGGCCGTGAGCGCATCGATATCGGCAGCGGTCAACAATCCATCGTTGTCAAAGTCGCCGTTGCCCAGAGACGGGATCACCCAAGGCGCGTAGAGCAGAGAGGTCCTGCAGAGGCGAAAAGGTTTGCGTCGCCGGATCGTAGTCCTGATTCGGTAGCCCAAAACTCGTGCTACCGGTGTCATCGTAAAATGGACTGTTGGGCGCAACGGCATTCCACATCTCCAGGGTAACCGGCGTGCCGTCGTCGGTCTGCGGCCCCTCCAGACTTCCGCCTTCCGAGCCATTGATACCGCCGCCGGCCCAATTGAGCCCCTCACCAACGGGACCGAAGACGATCGTCTGCAACGGGTCGGCAATCGTGAGTGTCCAGTCGTTTTTTCCTGTGGAGAAATCGCCCGGATTGCCGTCGTTGGTTACCGTCGTCACCAACGCGGCTGCCCCTTTGGCGGCTTCTTCCTGTGTCGACACGTTGATCCACCAATCGTCGTTCAAGGGATCGTAGGAAATGTCAGTACCGGTGTTCAGCCCTTCGCCTCCTGCATTGACCGTCTCGATAAATGTGACCAACGTGCCGGATCGCAGGTCCGACCAGAGATCATTCTGAGATAGCGTCAATGTCCCTTCCGCCGTTTCGCCGCCCGCCGTTTGCTCATCCTCGTGCCAGACAAGATTCCAGCCACGCATGTCGACATGATCGTCGACGACCAACAATTCGAACCAATTGCCACCATTGCCGACAATTAAGCCGAGGGCAGCGTCGCGCCCCGCTCCATCGTCCAAGCGGTTGGCAGCACTGACTCCGTTGTATTCATTCAAAATGACGTCGGCCGCGGGCACGAGGGCCGTCGTATAGAGACAAAAAAAAACGGTCCAGATCAATGACTTGACTCGCATCGTCGTGATTCGCATCGTCGTGGTTTGCATAGTGTAGTTACCTCAACGTCCGGACCCGTCGGCCAAAGTTTATGGACGGATCCAAGCTCCTTTCTGCATCTGCGTCTGCGTCAACGGTTTCGTGATGGCGGTCGTTCCTACTCGATCGACAACGTCGCCCGCGTCGACGGTCGGACCGCTGCAACGGCCCCTTTCGCATCGACCATACGATCCGAGTAGAAGCTTAACGAACGGGAGCGTTCGCTCGGGGAATTCCGCGCCGCAATTATTCTAGTCAATTACCCCGTCGCTAGGGGATTCATTTTTTTGTCCGCCACACGGTACGGACCGCAACACCACACGCAAGTGCGCGAGGTGAACGCCAGACGAGCCGTTCCGGGCCGAGCGGTACGATCTTCCTGCAGGAATAGAGAGGGATCCGGCAAGCGATGCCATCGATCGCAGAAAGTGAGAGATAGCCCGTTAAAGACAGCGAGCCCGACTTGCGATGTCACGAGCGGGCTCCTGAATGTTTCAACGCCTTAACATTGTCGCCGGTGGCGCTTAACCGTAGGTAGCATCCATGCCCAACCTCATCTTTAGTTGCTCGAACTGTTGGACGTAGTCCTCGCTTGATGAATGTACATGCTCGGCTTCCGTGATGAACTTGATTTCGTCGTCATCACGGATCCCGTACGACTCCAAGATCCTCTCATACGAGTTCAATTCCTGACCATAGATGATCAAGAGCTTATGCTCATCGAATTGGATCTCTTGAGGAATTGACGGATTCAAAACGGCAATGCCCGTACAGCCATCGTTGGTCAGCAGATCCTCGAAGTCCCACAGTGTGCTCAACAGCACGGGCATGTCCATGTGTTCGCGGTACAAGTCCACGTGGCCATTTCGGTCACGAGCGTGACTGGTTTCCAAAACGACGTCCGCGACATTGCCCAAGGGCTCCAGAAGCTCAATGAACAATTCGAAAAGTTTTTCGTGCGAGGCAGCGGCCATGATCACGGGCAGTTCCATATTACTGTCTGCATCGTGATAGGCGTCGTGACGAAAACCTTGTCGCGGCACAACCTTCAGATCGTAAGAAGGCCGGATGGCTTCTGTCAGAGTAAAGGTTCCGTACCGCCGGACGCCCAGGTGAGCCTCCAATTCGTCCTTGGTCAAATGGTCGAAACTGCTGTGCGAAGAGAGACTGCTATGGTCTTCTTCTTGGAACACGTTCTGAAAGAAATTCTTCAGAAAGCCCATCGCGAACCCCTAAGTACTCTTGGTGCACGGCCCGTGAAGCACGGGTCAAAACCCAGTTGTTATTCCAAACCTAGTACACGGTCGCACACCTGGACGTGGGCTCGTCGAGCGGTATTCTGCGGGCAGAAACAAGGCGACGAAATAATCCATACAGGCGGCGAGATCACATGTCATATCAGACCGGCAGAAGAGCAAGGGTCGTTGCTCCGCTGCCATGACGCTGGAAGTCTAGCATTCGTTGCTGGACGACGAGTGCGAACGCCGCACTTGCCGGCGGAGTAGATGGTCGCGCCGGCCATCCCGGCGCCGATCCGCGAACTTCACGGTCAGTTCGCAGACAAATCGCGGTACCGATCTAGTTCTTTCCCGGTCATAGGCCATCGATCGCCGCAGTCAGCAGTGCGGCGTCCCCCCGAGACCGTCGCGAGGCCCATTTGTGAGATGAGCGAAATCGGTATACTCGAATCAATCGGACGAAGAACCGGCATCCGTTCCTCAATGGCATTGGGGTCATCCGGCCGGTTAACCGACATGTCGTCAGAAAGCATCACGTATGCCCCGAAGAGTCCCCACACTATTGCTGCCGATATTGCTGGCGCTAATGACGGCGTGTGCGCCGCCGGACCGACAATCGCCACCCCCCCCGGCTACGGATCGGCCGGCCGTGCCCGCATCTTCCCTGTCGACGCCCGTTCCGTCGGCAACGGCGGCGGTCTGGGACGTGATCTACATGGGACAACAGCCCGTCGGGTTTCAGTCGCTCACGCTCACCTCTCCGCGCGACGAGGAAACGTCGTTCTTGGATGCCACGGCATATTCACAACTCCGGATTCGTCGGTTTGGCCAGCCAGCGGACGAGATGTTGCAACTGGCCAGTCGTGAAACACAGAGTGGCCAGGTGTTGTGGGTCGAATCACGGATCAAGTCGGGGGACGCCGAAATGCACACCGTGGGCCGTCGACAGGGTGAAGTGATGGCCTGGGAAACACGCGTTGGTGATGACACTCAGCAGTGGTCTCTGCCGTTGCCCCCAGATTGCGGAGGCTTCTTTGCGGTGGAATGGTCACTGCGACAACGGCCCCTCCAGGCCGGCGAACGGCGCGAGCTTCACGCCGTCCTCCCCGTCGTTAATCAAATCGCCAAAGTCACGCTTACCGCCGGCAATTACGAACCCGTAAAGCTGTTGAACCGGACGATCCGATTGTTGCCGGTCCATCAGGATCTCGTCCTTTCCGACGGCAACCAGATCGATAACATGTCGTGGATCGACGGTCGCGGCAACGTCCTCAAATCGGAAATCGCCTCGCTTCAGCAAGTCAGCTATCGCACCGATCGCCGGACGGCCATGGAGTCGGTTCAACAGGCCAGCTTTGACCTGGGTAAATTCTCCACGGTGCCGCTCGTGCACCCCCTGGAAGCTGCAAAACGGACCGAGGAAGTCCGCTATCAGATACGGATGGCAACGGATGATCCAAGCCAATACTTTTTCGATACATCTTGCCAATCCGTGGTCGTAGTAGATCCCCACACGGTGATCGTCACCAGCCGTGCCGTCCATCCGGACACCTCGGTGCTTTCGTCTCCGACCGAATCCCCACCGATGCTGGCCGATCAACAGCCGTCCGCGATGATTCAAAGCAATGCACCGGTTGTGCAAGCCTTGGTCCAGCAAATCCGGGCCGCTCACACGAATGATTCCGATCCTTGGTCCTTGGCCGTTGCCACCGAGCGATTTGTCTTTGAGACAGTAGCCCAAAAGGACTTTTCAACGGCCTTCGCATCCGCAGCGGACGTCGCCCGTACTCGCCAGGGAGATTGCACGGAGCATGCCGTGTTGACGGCGGCCCTGTGTCGCGCAAGGCATTCCCTGTCGCGTCCTGATCGGGTTGGTCTACGTGGCATCTCAGCAAAGCTTTGCCTTTCACATGTGGAACGAGGCCTGGATAAAGGATCGTTGGATCCCCTTGGACGCGACGCTGGGACGCGGAGGCGTTCCGGCAACGCATTTGGTGCTGACCCGCAGCAGCTTAGAAACGGGTGCTACGTTCAGTGCTTTACTGCCAGTCATGAAAGTGATGGGCCAACTCGAAATCCAAGTCCTGGACGCCAAATACGCGGAGGAAGGCTTGCCATGAAGATTTATACCAAGCAAGGAGACGAGGGGGGACGGGATTGGTGGGCGGGCAACGTATTGCCAAAGACGACGACCGAATCGAGGCCTACGGTACGTTGGACGAGCTATCCGGCGCCCTGGGAGTCGTCGGCGCCCAAATCGCATCCGGATCATGGATTGAGATGTTGCAGCAGATCCAATGTGATTTATTCGTGATGGGGGCGGAATTGGCTACTCCACCACCCCGGCGGTCTCCGTCCGGAGAGATCGGTGCGCAACACGTCACGCGTTTGGAGGAAATCATCGACCATCACGAAGCGCAATTGCCGCCACTTCGCCATTTTATCCTGCCCGGCGGTAGCCTCGCCGCTGCGCAATTGCACCTGGCTCGCGTCGTCTGTCGACGTGCGGAGCGTCGGGTTGTGACACTATCACGTCAGGCCCCGACCGGTCCGCATCTGATCCCCTACCTCAATCGGCTCGGTGATTTATTGTTCGTGCTTGCGAGATCGGCCAATGCGACCGCTGGCGTCGTCGACGTGACCTGGCGGCCTAATGGATCTCCAGACGCGGGCTAGGGCGCCGATCACGGAATGAGCGCCGTTGTCCACCACAAATGGTATTCGCTTCGGCTGCTTCCTGACATCCGCCCCCTGTCCGCTTGGTCGATTGCTTTCGGCATTTTCGCGGGGACGACTTTTCCAGGGCCGTGCTTTCTTGTTTCTGATCTTTTTAGTAACTTGTGGCATCCCCGAGGAGGCTCACGGCCGTTGTGGCAATTCGTCACTTTGCTATCAACTCGGATCACCTTGGGAAGCCCACGATAACATTTTTGGCAGTGCGGTCGGAAGTGGACCCGGCGGGCGGCGCGCTGTTGCTGTATCACACCGATCCGTAGGCGGGGATTGTGTCATGAGAATCCGTTGGATGCTGAGGAATCGTTGCTTACCGTTGTTTGTCATGTTGGTAGTTGCCAGCTTGTCCTCAATGGGCTGGACGCAAGACATGTCGGGGCCGACACCCGAGTCGGCCACGCGGGCCGCGAATAATGCGTGGATGCTAACCTCTTCGGCCTTAGTCCTGTTTATGACGGCACCAGGCTTGGCCTTGTTCTACAGCGGCTTGGTGCGTCGCAAAAACGTTTTAGGCGTGATGATGCAGTGTTTGTTCTTGATGGGGCTGATGACCACACTGTGGGGTATCTACGGTTATTCGCTCGCCTTTGGTGCCGGCGGTCAACCGTGGATTGGGAATGGCGAATTCTTGTTTCTGGATGGCGTCAAGATGCAAGACGGCGTTGCGCCGGGAGCAGCTGCTGGAATTCCCGACCTGACATTCATGGTGTTTCAGGGCATGTTCTTTATCATCACGCCGGCACTCATCTGCGGAGCCTTCGCCGAACGAATGAAGTTCTCGACGATGGTCGTGTTTTCCATTCTGTGGGGCACGTTGGTTTACTGTCCTCTTTGTCATTGGGTCTGGGCTGGCGGTGTCCTAGCTCATGGCCAAGAACACGCCTTTGCAGGAGGCGCGCTCGATTTTGCAGGCGGCACCGTGGTTCACATTAGTTCGGGAGTTTCCGCGCTGATCTGTGCCCTTTTGGTCGGTCGCCGATTAGGATTCGGCACCGAAGACATGCGTCCCCACAACCTGACCTACACCGCGTTAGGGGCCGCCATGCTTTGGGTGGGCTGGTTTGGATTCAACGCCGGTAGTGCCGCGGCCGCGAACGACTTAGCTGCGAGCGCGCTTCGTCGTAACTCACTTCTCGGCTTCCGCCGGCGCATTGGCGTGGGCGCTGGCCGAATGGATTGGCCGGGGTAAACCCAGCATTCTTGGCGCCGCTTCAGGCGCTGTAGCCGGACTAGTATGCATCACTCCCGCATCGGGCTACGTACAGCCCATGCCCGCACTCATCATGGGCATGCCGCCGGGCTCGTATGCTATTACGCGTGCAGCAAACTCAAGGGCTCCCTGGGCTACGACGATTCGCTCGATGCCTTTGGCGTGCACGGGGTCGGGGGAACGCTGGGAGCCGTCTTGACAGGCGTTTTCGCGACCACTCAGGTCAATCCGGATGGCGCCAACGGCCTGTTCTATGATCAGAAAACAGGAATGCAGCTATTAGTCGGCCAAGTCGTGGCTTCGGTTGTGACGATCGTGTTCGCCGTGGTCGTCACCTTCGTGCTGCTGAAGATCTTAGACGCCACTATGGGTCTGCGAGTCAGCCAGGAGAAGGAAATCCAGGGGCTGGACCTCTCAGAACACGGTGAAGAAGGTTATATTTTTACCTAATTGGCCTGATGCCGGCCCGCCGGCCGGTGTTGTTTGTCGCGCGAGGCGGGTAACCCCAACATCATTTTCGGCGCCTCCTTTCACGCAAACGCGACGAAAAGGGCAAAGGCCCTTTGATGTGATTTATCAGGAGACAGAAGTCATGAAGAAAATTGAGGCCGTCATCCGACACTTCAAACTCGAAGAAGTGAAGAACGCCCTGTCCGAGCAAGGCGTGCACGGCATGACGATCACGGAAGTCCGTGGGTTCGGGCGGCAAAAAGGGCATAAGGAGACATACCGAGGCACCGAATACACGGTAGACTTTGTGCCAAAAGTCAAAATGGAAATCGTATGCGGTGATAGTCAAGTGCAGTCGACACTGGACACGATCATGCGAGCTGCCCAAACCGGTCAGATTGGCGATGGCAAGATCTTCGTTACTTCGCTCGACACAATTGTGCGGATTCGGACGGGAGAAACCGACGAGGACGCACTCTAAGCCACACGGCCGCTGCGTTCGCCGCATGTCTCCGACAGGGAATACGGTGTGCCCTGTCGGAGCGTGACGCGGGAACGCGAATCGCCCCCATGCTGACGAACGGGTAGTCTCGGAGGGGATGTTAAGCCTCGGATGCCTGAAATTGACAAGCCGAATCGGATTCGCAGTGACGTTCTGAAGGTCAAGCGATGGTTGATCGAGGGACGGGAAAAACTGCTCAAGCAGCACCACGACGGTTCCCCGGGAATCCAAGTCTGTAACCGCTTGACCGAGTTGCTCGACACGGTTGTCTTGGAGATCTTCGAGGCGGCGCTGAGCGATTATGGCGCAAATGACTGACGTGCGTTCGCGAATCGCGCTGGTTCCCTATGGCGGTTACGGTCGCCGCGAAATGGCGCCTTATTCCGATCTCGACTTGATGTTGCTGCACGTACCCGGTGCGCTACCGTTGGTGGCGAAATTGGCGCAACGTCTAGTCCAGGATTTTTCCGACCTGGGCATCGACCTGGGGTTTAGCGTGCGCACCGTTCGACAGGCCACGCAAATGGCCGCTCGCGATCCCATTATTTTTTCGTCGTTAGTCGACACGCGTTTCTTGGGAGGCAGTGTCCGGCTGTACACCCAATTCATTCGCAAATTCAACAAGATGACGCAACGACGCTCACAGGCGTTGATCGCGTTGGTGGAACAATCGCGTCGAGAGGAACGGGTGAAATACGGCGAGACCGTGTACTTGCTAGAGCCGAACATTAAGCGATCTCGCGGTGGCTTGCGCGATCTGCAGCTATTGCGATGGGTGGGATTCGCCCGCTTTCGGCAAAGCGAACCGAAGAACCTGGAGCGGAGCGGACATCTCAGCCAACAAGACTACCGCAGCCTCCGCAAGGCGCAGGATTTCTTATTAAAACTTCGAAATGAACTCCACTTTCACGCTCAAGGTCCCAACGATGGCCTCGTCCGTAGCGAACAAATGCGTCTGGCAGAACTGTATGGCTATGAAGGGCGTGAGGGGTTACTTCCCGTAGAACAGTTCATGCAGGAATACTTTTCGCACACGTCTGCGGTCCGCGAAGTCGTGGCGCATTTCGTCGACGGAGCCCGGTGGCGATATCCACGTTTGCGCCGCGTCGCCGGGTTACTCAGCAGCCATCGCGTCGAACGCGACTTTCGCGCCGGGCCGGTCTACATTTCCGCCACGCGCCAAGGACTAAGAAAACTCCAGAACAATCTCGCCGATGTTCTTCGCTTGATGGATCTCACGAGTCGCTACGACTGCCGTATCGATCACCCCACGTGGCGATCGATCCGCGCCTCCATGATGTCGCGTACCGATTGGTCAGTCGATCGCGAGGCGGCGGAGCGTTTTCTATCTTTCTTATCGCATCCAAACCAGTTGGGACGTCTCTTGCGGCGGCTTCACGAACTCCGTGCCCTGGGCAAACTCGTCCCTGGATTTGAACATGCGCGATGCTTGTTGCAGTTCAACGAATACCATAAATACACGGTCGATGAACATTCGATGCGCGCGGTTGAGCGAGCTACGGAATTTGCGCAACAGGACAGCGTGCTGGGACAAGCCTACCGCGAAATCAAACAAAAGGCGCTACTTCACCTAGCTCTGCTAGTCCATGACCTGGGCAAAGGCTATACCGAAGATCATAGCGAAGTGGGGGCGCACTTGGCGATGAAAGTCGCGGAGACACTATTCTTAAACGAACGTGACAACGAAACTCTGCGGTTTTTGGTGCATCGACATCTGATGCTCTCGCACCTGGCCTTCCGTCGCGACACAAGTGACGAAGCCGTAGTGATTGAACATGCGGCCGAAATTGGCTCACCGGCCATAATGCGCATGATGTTTGTGCTCACGTGCGCCGATTTAGCGGCCGTCGGGCCGGGAGTACTCAATCAGTGGAAGCAGGAAGTGTTGACTCAGTTGTACGTTCGAATGATGGATCAGCTCAGCGGCGGCGTGTCGCCAACAGCACGGCCCCGCTTGGCGGCCAAGCGGGCCCAGCTCACGCAGCAGTGTCAGACCATGCCCGATCCACAGTGGTTGCAGCAACAGATCGAAATGCTGCCCTCGGCCTACTTGGACGCTCCCTCGCAAGCCACCATCTTGGACGATCTAGAACGCCTTCGCGGACTCCCGCGCGATCAGGCTGTCGCTTGGGGACGATTCATGCCGGAACGCAATGCCGTCGAATACACGGTGGGCGTCTATGAAGATCAAGTGCGCAGGTATCTTCCATCGTCTGACCGGCGCGATTTCTAGCCAAGGACTGGAAATCCTAGCCGCCGAAATCCATACTCTGGCCGACAGGCTATGCCTAGATCGTTTCTATGTGCAAGACAACGATTACCTCGGTCAACCCCCGTTGGAACGCTTCAATGCCGTCAACCGTGCCCTGGTGAGCGCTGTGTTGGACCACTCGGGCGCACCACCCACATTCCGCCGCACCTGGCAAAACCGTTCCAGTGCCCGCCGCAGCGAATGGACCCCCCTCCCCACCAAAGTAAAGGTCGACAACTCGACGTCCGATCTGTACAGCATCATCGATGTCTTTGCCCATGACCGTCCCGGGTTGTTATACGCCATCGCTCGCGTCCTGTTCGAACTGGATCTGTCCGTCGCGACCGCAAAAATCGGCACTTATCTGGACCAAGTTGTTGATGTGTTTTATGTCACGGAAGCGTCGGGTGCAAAAATCCAGCGCGAGGATCGTGTTCACCAGATTCGGAATGCGCTAAATCAAGCAATCAACGACATCTACGACACGTAGACAGAAGTGGCAACTGCGGTCGGAAAGCGACATCTTCGTCCTCAATGTCTCGGTCGCGCGACAAGGTCGCCGTTGTACAAGGTTGCAGCCCTTTGCAATGGCAGACTACGGCGCCGGCAAGCGGAATCTCCATCAACGCGTCTGACAGGACGGACACCAAAACGTTGATCGTTGAGCTTGCACAAGCCGCTGGATCGCCGTCCGTTGGCACGATAGGCACATTTCGCCGGCGCGACCATAGACAAGATGGTGACTTTGGTAGCGTCCCCGGCGATTGAGCGCATTGCGGTAGGTGCCATCGGACAACGTGGAGCCTTCATAATGGACGGCGGCCCTCAATACCTCGCGCAGTGCCTCGTGGAGTCGTAGCCATTGTCGCCGTGTTAGCCGACAACAGGACAGGCTCGGGTCAATGGCCGCCCGATGAAGGATTTCCGAAGCGTACAAATTGCCAACACCCGCAAGCGATTTCTGGTCCAGCAGCGCGACCTTGATCGCCCGCCGACTTGATTTGAATTGATTTCGTAATTCATCGAGTCCCACTTCCAACGCATCGGGTCCCAATCGCGCACGGCCCAGCTGTTCGTCGAATTGTCGATCGTCGAATAGTGTGACCGTACCCAAACCGCGGCGATCCCAAAACCAAATCTCACGAATGGGGGCGCCCTTCAACACCCAGCCCACGCGCAGGTGTGCGCAATCGGGAGGGTCCGTTACAAGGACCAGGCCCGTCATGCGAGGTTCGATTACCACGTGGAGACCCGAGTCCAGATGCAACACCACCCGTTTCCCCCGCCGTCTCACCGCTTCGACGGTGCGACCTTTTGTCCGCCGGCGGAATTGGTCACGACGGGGACGGATGGCAATCGGCTTGAGTTGACAACGCGGAAACAGGACGTTGGCGATCGTGCCGCCAACGATGTCCTGGAGCCCGCGGCACATCGTCTCTACCTCTGGCAATTCCGGCATGACGACTCCCCAACAATGGGCCCTCCACGCACACGGCCAATGGCCCAACCGATGACCAACGTACCTGGTTTCGGCAGCACGTTCGGTACCTTAACTCGGGCACCACGCGACGCCCTAACCGACGATGTCCATGTCAAGCGGCAGCTCTGCCTCCAGTTATCATAAGCGGCCATTCCCGTGACTCCCAGACGAGCCCGCATCGAAGGCGTTTGCATTCGATGCTGCCGCCCGTGGTCAATTGCCGGGGCGGTTGTTACGATGAAGATATGAATGACCCCACTCTGACTACCGCAACCAGCCATGTCCCCGACGCCCGAGGACGTTTTGGTGATTTTGGCGGACGTTTCGTACCGGAAACGCTCACGAGAGCGCTTGACCAGCTTGCGTCCGAGTACAGCAAGGCATGTCAGGATAGCGAATTCCACGCCGAACTCGATGACCTATTGACAACGTACGTAGGGCGTCCCTCGCCTCTGTATTTTGCCCGGCGACTGACCGCCTATTGCGGCGGAGCTCAGATTTGGCTGAAACGCGAAGACGTCAATCATACCGGAGCACACAAAATCAACAACACGCTGGGACAAGCATTGTTGACGCTTCGAATGGGGAAAACTCGAGTGATTGCCGAAACCGGCGCGGGCCAACATGGTGTCGCCACCGCCACGGCCTGCGCTCGATTTGGCTTGCCTTGCGTGGTTTACATGGGTTCTGAAGACATTCGTCGGCAAGCTCCCAATGTCTTTAGCATGAAGTTGCTTGGCGCCGAAGTCCGCCCCGTCACCAGTGGCTCCCGTACGCTCCGTGATGCGATTAACGAGGCCATGCGCGACTGGATGAGCAGTGTTGAAACGACGCACTACATCCTCGGATCGGCGGTCGGCCCTCACCCATTTCCTCGTATTGTGCGCGACTTCCAGTCGGTAATCGGCCGGGAAGCTCGACAGCAATGCATGGACCGTCTGGGACGACTGCCTGATACGGTAATCGCATGTGTGGGTGGCGGTAGCAATGCCGCGGGGATGTTTTATCCTTTTGTCGACGATGCGCAAGTCGAACTGCAGGGCGTTGAAGCGGGAGGCCGCGGGGACCGAGCGGGAGAACACGCTTCTCCGTTGACGCACGGCCAACCCGGCATTTTGCACGGCAGTTTTAGTTACGTGATGCAGGACGAAGACGGGCAAACGTGCGACGTCCATTCGATATCGGCCGGGCTCGACTACCCGGGAGTGGGGCCCGAGCATAGCTATTGGAAAGCCACCGGGCGCGTGACATATGTGTCGTGCCAGGATGACGATGCCCTGCACGCGTTCGACGCCCTAGCACGGCAGGAAGGCATACTACCGGCGCTGGAGTCGTCGCACGCGATCGCCCATGCTATGAAGGTCGCGCGCCAACGTCCATCGCAACAGGTGATCGTCGTATGCCTGTCCGGTCGAGGCGACAAAGATGCGGCTGAAATCGCAAGGATGCGGGGCCAAGACTTGGACCAGCCTTGAGCTCGACGGATGTGATGAACATGACCGTGGAAACCTTGTCCGCCGACCGTCGCTAGGGCCCTTTGCTATGTCCGCCATTGACCGCCTATTTGTCGATTTACGGGCACGCCAACAAAAGGCGCTCATGCCCTTCATCACCGCCGGAGATCCCGACTTGAGGACAACTCAGATCCTCATTCAGCGGCTGGCCGAACACGGCGCCAGTTTGTGTGAAATCGGAATCCCTTACAGTGATCCCATCGCGGATGGCTCAATAATCCAAGCTTCGTATACGAGGGCGTTGGAACACCACGTCAAGGTAGACGACATCCTTGCGATGATTGCCAGCGTCTCCCCCCAAGTCGAAATGCCCCTGGTAACCATGGTCAGCTACGCCATTGTCTATCGGCATGGCCTGGAGCGATATGTCGCGGACGCACGTAAAGCCGGCGTTGCAGGGTTGATCGTCCCCGACCTGTTAGTCGACGAAGCCGGGCCTCTGTCCAAGATTTGTCAGCGGCTTGACGTCAGCCTGATTCAATTGATCACACCGACCACTCCCCGCGAACGAGCAATCCGTATTGCTCAAGCATCCAGTGGATTCATCTACTATGTGTCGGTCACGGGGATTACGGGGGCGCGTCAGGACCTGCCGCCAGAACTTATCGATCAGGTCCGTTGGTTACGGCAGCAGACCGACTTGCCAATTTGCGTTGGTTTCGGAATCAGTCGCCCCGAACATGTCCGGCTGCTCCGCGAAGTGGCCGATGGCCTGATCGTAGGATCGGCAATCGTTCGCTACCTGGAGCGACTTGGACGGGAGGACCGCCAGGTCGTCCTCGCGGAACTCCTGGGCCTTGTTGACGCATTGCAAGCCGCTCTGTAGCCGGATGACGGCGAATCGAGAACGCCCCCCGAGCCCCGTTCGGACTCCGAACGGTAGCCAAGGATTGGACCGCGCCGAACGAACAGCACGGTGAGTCGGCCCAACGCCGCTGGCATCCCTCGACAGCACGACCGCGCCAGCTCTCCGAAACGTCGTGTTCAGTGATCTAGACGGAATATTTTGGGCCGAGTAACGAGGGCGGCGAAGAATGAACTGGCATCGAGCTTGACCCGGGCGAAGATTCGGAATTAAATTGCTTAGTAGTCAGAAACCTCGTCTGCACGCACTTCGCTCGTTGAAATCTTAGCTGTAGGTTGCCCGGCGACGTCCGATTGCCCGTCCTACGTCGTCGCGATCCTGCCGATCGCCTCGGGCGGCCGCTTCCCTGAATCAACCATCAGAGGAGGATTTTATGCCTTCGACGAATCCTTCGGTGCTGCGCCGATACTTTGCAGGTTTGGCTGAGTGTACGTTTCAAACGCAATTGGGCGTCGCAGACCCACCGTTGATCGACTACATCAGTGATTTGCTAACGCGGTTTGTACGCTCCGATGCGATCTATCGGATCCGCAATCTCGCTGGCCGCCCGATTCGAGAAGTGGCAGAAATGATGGTCGAGGCACAGGAGCGGGTCGGCGGCGCTCAGCGCGAAGTTCATCGGCACATCGGTGACTTCACGCTATTCTGGACGGGCGTCTACCCCGAAGCACTGCGACGCATGCGCGGTCGGTCCACGAGCGATCACTTAGTCGACTTTTGCACCGAGGGCAAACGCTCCTACTGGATCGCCAGCACCATCGAAACGGAACACCCCGACAAGCCGTCATCGGACGTACTGGAGCGATTGAGTCAGCAGTTTGAGCTCTGCGCCTACGGGCTTCGCGAAGTCCGGCGAAGTTGGGAACATCGTGATGGCGAGGGACCAACGCAGCCATTCCTCATCAACTAGACATCAAAACGCCGACACGCGTCTGAATCCAACACGGGTAGCCACGATGGCGAATCGCCGAACCGCATCCGGCGATTCGTCTGCATGGTCAGGTCACCAATCCTTTGGTCACGAGCATAAAGACGTCCTCCAACGTCGGGTCCTTCTCCGCAAAACTGCGCACGTCAATACCGGCCGCAATGAGCTGTTGCAGTATTTCAGCCACTCCACGATCATCCGTTTCGAGCTCGACGGTCGCCTGACGCTCGTCGACTTGAACATCGCGACAATGCGGCGAACTGCGAACTAGCGAGAGGCCGGCATCCATATCGCCATTGAAGCGAATCTGCACAATGCGATTACCGCGAATGCGACGATACACTTCATCAATCGGACCGTGCATCAGCAACACTCCGCGTTCGATGATCCCGATTGAAGTGCAACAATCGGCCAGTTCGCTCAATATGTGACTGGAAATCATGATCGTTTTGCCCATGCGACGGAGTTCCTTGAGCAGCGCTTTCATCTCCAGGCGAGCTCGCGGATCAAGACCACTAGCCGGTTCATCGAGGATAAGTACGGGAGGATCGTGCACCAACGTTTTCGCCAGACAAAGTCGTTGTTTCATCCCCCGTGACAGTCCATTGACGAAGTCGTCACGTTTATGGGTCAGGTCGAGCAATTCCAGCACATCACCAATGACTTGTTTGCGACGCGTACGAGGAATCCCATAGGCGACAGCAAAAAAATCGAGGAACTCCCAGACCTTCATCCCGTCATAAACGCCGAACGTGTCGGGCATGTATCCGACACTGCGGCGCACATCCATCGGATCGGTCGTCACGCGATGTCCATTGACGATTCCTTCGCCACGACTGGCCTTAAGCAACGTGGTCAAGAAGCGAATTGTCGTACTTTTTCCCGCTCCGTTGGGACCGATAAAGCCGAACATTTCGCCCGTTTCGATCTTGAGATTGAGCTGCTGCACGGCGGTGAATTCGCCGTAATCCTTGCCAAAGTCGATCAGTTCAATCATTTGGCGCCTCGACGGGAAAATCGCTCGGGGTGTTGCTGTCGGAACGCGGGGCAGGCAGTTCGCCATAGCGTAGGTTGACCACCCACAAGGTCCAAAATGTCTGTTGGCTGGCCTCGGGCTCGATCGTCAAATCCGGCAACTTACTGTCACTCCAGGCGACTAACCTCACATCGCCCTCGCGGAGACGCTGAGGATCTGCGGCAAGCCGCTGGAAGCTTTCAAGTTGAAAGCCCTCTGGCAGCGAGCGGAGGGACGAGCCGATCTCCTGCCACGCCGGAACCAGCTTATCGACTTCGAGGCGACGAAATGCAAGCCGCAGTGTGGCATTGGCCTTGAGCAGTGGCAACCCGGCGAATTCGAGCACTCCGCGGCGGCGGCGCACCACGGCCACGTGGATTAGATCGTGGGGAACTCCATTGATCAATTCAATTAGACCACTGGGACGCTCATGTAGCTGTACGGCACCCCCAGGTCGAGCATCTGCTCGGAATGCACCATTTCCGTCGAGTTGGAATTGACGGCCAAGCCTTGAAGCTGGACGTTCGCCGCGCGTTTGCTCGTCCGCGCCAGTACAACGGTTTTGGGTGCCGACCTGACCATCGCCAACTGCCCTTGCCGCGAGGCCAAGGGAGCGGCAACCGCCGAATCGTCCGCAAAGGACAATTGGTAGTCCGTGGATAACGACGTGTACAGGCCGATGTACCGCGTCACATGAGCCCGCGTGTAAAGGGGTTGTGTTTCGACGATGGCGATCTCCGTGCGACTGCGTGCGAAGCCGATATCAAGTTGGGCCAACCTCACGACGGCCACTGTTCCCAGCAAAGCAATTAGCGGCACGGCCGCCCAAGCCCATTCCACTCGTCCGACTGCCCGAAAGATCGTCCAATTCGCCGGCACCAAGACAAACAGGTATAAGCCAAGCGCCCAGATGATTAGCGACCGGTCGGGAACGGATATCCCGGCCGCTGACGTCAGGCTATCACGAGCCAGTTGACTGCATTCGCTGAAATCGTTCCAGCCAGCCACGCCGGCCTGGGCATCGCATTGATAGCCGGTGATTTCCAAAGTATCAACTTCATCGATAGCGTCCTGATCGCGACCCGTTGCTGTCGCAGCGTCTCGCGAAAAGTATCTGAGCTGAGTCGTGATTAACGATTCGTTGGGTTGTCGATGTCCCTGAGAGCTGAGCTCGAATTCTTCGTCGATGCTAAGGTTCGCATCCTCTTCCCCAAGGGCCCGGAGGATCGGATCACTGGCGCCCGCCGGATGCCCCTCGAGGGCCCGCATGACCGCATCCGTCCATTGGCAGGTCACACCCGTGTCGACGCTGTGCAGAAAGCGACGAGCAGGTCGCCGCAGTAGGCAGGCATTAAAGAAATTGTCGAAACTACGCCAGTTCGTCAATTCGCGCCGAGCTAACGAAAAGGCCGCGACGGCGATGCGCCCTCGCCCAATACGCCGTTCTGCAACCAGTTGTCCTGTGCCGGCCACAAACTGACCTTCCGGCCGCAATGTTAGTTCAATCGCCTCGAGCTGCGCGTCCCCTTTGATCACCAGCGTGGTATCGATCTGTCGGTCCTTCGAGGGGACGGACCAGCTCGTGTTCAATTCGTCAACCTGTGCCGGAAGAACGACCTGAGTCGGCCCTGCTTCGGCCGGCAAGTAGTCACCGAGAAAACTCCGCTGCAACACTTCCAAACTCTTCGGTCCACTGACAATGATTTGCCCGCCCCAGTGCAACCAATCCAAAAGGGCCCGCCGCTGATCTCCAGACAGCGTTCCGGGATCAAGGTCATCCCAGAGTACGTACGCGGTACTGGTCCACATCAGCGTCCAGGCGGGCAAGGGGAGTACGTTGCTACCGTTGGGCAACACGACAACGTAGTCGCCTGGCACATCGCCTAACTTGAGTTCATCCGAGGGTGGCCGGACGGATTCCATGGTCTTGAGATAGCTGTACTCGTCGGCGTTTGCGCCAAAACAACGAAGTACGCTTGATGTGGACGCAACCGATTGGTGATCTGCGTTTGCGTGTAGCGCGGTGTTCCTCCATAGCGAGTCTGAAGTTCGCTTGTAATCCAGACTCGGCGACTGCGGGCCGCTGCGTGCGGAACGAAAAACGTCAGCTCAAACGACTTGCCTTGACCCTTGGGTAACGTCACGGGACGTTGCGATTGCAGTTCGATGAGGGAATTGGACAACTGCAGCGGCTGACGAGCTGCGTCGGTCGTGACCGACATGAGTTGGCCGTCGAAATCGACCTTATTTGATTTGAGTTGTTGACGACTACTGAGCCAGTGCCCCGGTTTGATTCCGTGCGCGGCCGTCGTTTCATCGGTCGGCAGCACGTTCAGTTCGCCCGACTCGTAATCCTCAATTCGGGCTTCCTCTGGTTGTTCGTCGGCCGTGTCGGTGTCGCGACGACAACCACTGCAGCCGGGCAGCACCAGGAGTGCCGCGAGCACCATCGCACGCCACGCGAAGCCCCGTCCGGCAGCCGCGGCGCATGGCCTCTGCCATGGGGCCAGGGAGTGCAATCCCGTATGGCGTGCTCGACGACCGAACAATCTTCGTGTCTGTTGTCCCAATCGCACCACGCGCGGCCCATCCGATCTCAGCAACCTCTACCCCAGCCTCCACTTGGATCGCATCGACCCGCCACTGAGAAGGAGACCCCCTGCTTGTTATATGTCGCGTCGACGGCTCCGAACAGCACTCACCACGACTGAGCCACCGCGGAAACCGGACATCTCAAATTGAAGTCAAAACGTGCAGTGAAACCCCCTCAACCAGCGATTTCACGCGTTGTCGGTAGCTCAACATATGCGGGGCGACCAAGTGGGCTTCCAGCGCCTCGAGACTTTCCCATTTTTCAACCACGGTGACGACATCCTGCCGTGGATCAGGTTGCGCGGCAAGGTTTGTTGCCGCATCCACGGTCGGCTCGTACGCGAGGCAGCCTTGCTCGGCACGCACAGACGGGATCACTTCGCGGAAACAACTGAGAAACTCGTCTTGGGCCCCTGGTTTCAATTGAATCATGGCGATGACATGTATCACGTGCGACTTCACTCCGTGTATAGCCATACGGGGAAAGACCGGCGAGGTTCACCTGGTACGTGTTTAATCGACTTGCAACGTCGACCTCTACGCAACAACTCCCTGTGCCGACTTTATTGTGGCGTAGAACCGGTCGCCCCACAATGCGTACTATCGAACAAGACCGTGACTAGTACGGCTCGTTTTGTGGGCGTGAGTGTTTCACAGACCCCGCTGATTCGAGCGGCTCCGACGCGATTGCGGCGAGGGACGATTTTGATTGGTCTGCGAGTCGTGCCAGGATGGCTGCGCGTACACGTTTGACCTCCGAATCGCCGGCCTCGCTCAAAATCCCTCCGTGCGTGAACCGCCCCTGAACGATATCGTCGACTCCTGCCAGCCGAGCACGTTCAACGGCCACCAGCCCATCTCCCTTGCCAGCAAACAACTCATCGGCCACCAACACGCATTCGCGGTATTGCCGGTCGGCGAAGGCCATCCAGCTACAGCGTCGCCCCGCCGACGACAGCAATTTTTCCACACGGGCAAAGTCGTCCGGCGGTAGTGGCCCTTCGGTGCCAATCACCAGGCTGTAGTGGACACGCGGGTTGCGGGACCTTTGGTTTAGCCGCCGCAGGAATTGAGAACCTGGCTGCAGGTCGCGCGTGGCCTCCGAGAATCCGTCCACGATGGAGCCTGTCAGCCAGCCCGCTTCTTGGCGACGGATAGGACTCGTGCAATACTCCCAAGCGTCCAACGAGCACGCATACCGGGCTAAGTACGAACCCTGATTCGGCGGCGCGATCATGATTAGCCGGTGGACATTGCCGGGATCGAGACGTGGATCTTCGATCGCGGCCCGAGCGACCAGCCCCCCCATCGAGTGCGCCACGAGCATCACACGGCAGCGCGGATTCTGTTGGCGAAGTGCGCAATTCCGCGGCAAAACATTGCGCGGAGCGTTGGATAGGCTGATCGTTCGGATAACGGAAACTGACGCAGGTGAAGCCGGCAGCGCAGCGTCTCCTCGATCAAATCGGCGAGGTCCTCCGGGCGAGAATTCAGGCCATGGAGAAAAATCACGAGCCGAAACTCATCCGTCGAGTGACATATCGGGTCGGGAAGCGCATCGAGCCCATAAACGGGATGACGGCGACTAGCAGCCCATTGCCGTAAACAGCGACTTAGACACCAACCCTCTGTTTTCGTAGCGGGCGAAGTCTGTGAGGCAACAGACACGGGGGATGCGTCCTCCGGAGACCCGGTGTGCGACGGTGTCGAACTCCAAAATCGATGCCAGCAGTCTGGCAACCAGCCTTTGGCCTGGGCCGTCGGTGCAGACACGAGGATGAGCACGACGATCCATCGCGCAGCGTGTAAGGCCTGTGCGATTCCCCATTACGGACCTCCTGTGATACCCGCCGATGAGATGCGGTGGTGCCGACAAAGCCCCCTTGGATGTCCACCTCCGCTCCAGAAAGCGATAGGCCCACCGTTAACCCTCTATTATTACGCCTGGAGGGGCCTGAGGGGAGCGTCGAAGACAGATCAAAGATCTGCGGAAGCCCGCATTCGATCGTACTTTTGAGGCCCACAAAGAGACCCGTCGCATCAAGGCCCGGCTTCGTCGGTCTGACGACACGCACGCTGCTCGGTCAGTTCGATCGCCTTAAGCAATCCGCGGGCCTTATTGAGCGTTTCCTGATATTCGGCCGTCGGGATGCTGTCGGCAACGATCCCCGCTCCGGCTTGGACATAGGCAACACCGTCTTGAAAGACCATCGTACGCAGGGCAATGCAGGTATCCATATTGCCATTGTAGTCGATGTATCCCACGACACCTGCGTACGGGCCTCGACGGTGAGGTTCGAGTTCATCAATGATTTCCATCGCGCAGGACCTTGGGTGCACCGGAAACGGTGCCGGCCGGCACACGCGCGTCAGCGCGTCGAATGCATCTTTTCCTGGGGCCAGCTGTCCAGTGACGTTGGACGTGATGTGCATCACATGGCTGTACCGCTCGATGGTCATCACGTCGGTCAACTGAACACTTCCGTAGCGAGCCACTCGGCCCACGTCGTTGCGGCCCAAGTCGACCAACATGATATGTTCGGCGCGCTCCTTGGGGTCCGCCAACAGTTCTGCCGCGAGCCGCCGGTCATCGGCGTCGTTCGCACCGCGAGGGCGTGTCCCGGCTAGGGGACGAACCGTGACCTGCCCCTCCATCACTCGGCACATGATTTCTGGCGAACTACCGACGAGTGTCACATCTGGAGTGCGCAAGAAGAACATGAACGGGCTGGGATTGATGACCCGTAGCGTCCGGTAAATGTCGAACGGATTCGCCGTCACGCTGATCTTCAATCGCTGACTGATCACCACCTGAAAGATATCGCCCGCCTGAATGTACTGGACGCACTTCCTCACAGCGTCTTCAAAGTCGCCCTGCGTGAAGTTCGACTCGTAGGTCAATTCCAGGTCGCTACCGGGGTCGATATCGTACAGATCCAACCCGGGACGCGGGGTGCCCAGCTGTGTGATTAGGTCGTCGAGACGTCGGGTCGCCGCCTGATAAACGGACATCAGGTCGTCGTTATCTTGAGTGGGCACCAATACGACAACGGTCATCGTTTTTGTAACGTTGTCGAAGACGACCAAGCGGTCGTAGAAGGCAAACGCCAGGTCGGGCAACCCTCGGTCGTCCTCTGGGGCGTTGGGCAAGTGCTCCGTGTAGCGCACGACGTCGTAGCCCGCGTAACCGATCGCACCGCCAACAAACGGTTGCGACATCAGTTCGGGCAAAGGGGCAACACGGACCTCTTGCAGACGGCGCCGCAACTCGTCCAACGGATCTTCGCATGCATAACTCTGCTCGCCTAGAGCAGAACGGAGGGTGATCTGTTGCCGCCGCGCGGACAGTTCCAAAAATGGGTCGACCGCCAAAAAACTATAGCGGCCCACCTTTTCTCCACCAATCACGCTTTCAAACAGGCAAGCACTGGCTCCCGAGTCGAGCCGATGAAAAGCCGACACGGGAGTCAGCGAGTCGCAGAGAAGGCGGCGACGGAGGGGAACCCAGCGGAACTGTTTGGCTAATTCCGCGAACGTGTCATAACTCGGTGATAGACTCATCGCGACAGCTTAACAAGCCGGGCGTCAGCCAACAATGACCGTTGCACTGCCAACTGGACACGAACCCGCCGCGACTTCGATGCAGCACGACGATCGTATCAACCTTGACAGCCCGGGGGCCCCTGATAGAATCCCTGAGGCAGTTGTAAGTCTAGCTGTTGCATGAAGTTGCACGATCTTATTTGGCGACCGAGTCGCTTCTTGCCAAATCAGCCTCCATTCCGCCAGCGGGCGGTGCAACCGAGTGCGGCTTGGGAATGTTTTCGGAGACCGCAGTGAGGTCGAGTGCGTAGGACAGGTAGATCGCCGATGCGTTCCGCGCCCTGGAAAGAGTCGAAATCATGAGATGCAAGCACTGCGAAAAACCCGCCACGTTCCACATTACCGAACTTACTGGGCCTAAAGTTGAAGAACTTCATCTGTGTGAGGATCACGCGCGGCAGTATTTGGCCCCGCCAGAAAGCGATCCCATTGACGTCCCCGCGACACTGACGGAGACCCTCGCCAAACAACTCAAAATCGGCCAAACGGCCGAAGAGTTGGCGCGGCTTGACCAACAGGTCTGTCCCATTTGCGGTATTAGCTTTTACGAGTTTCGTAACGAAGGGCGACTGGGGTGCCCGCATGATTACATCTGTTTCGACGCCGAACTCGAACCGCTGATAGTCAACATCCACGGGGCTACCGAGCATGTCGGCAAGCGTCCCCAACGGCTATCTGGCGATTCGGACTGGCAAACCACGCTCATTCGGTTACGGCGAGAATTGCAGGAAGCCGTGGAGGACGAGCGTTACGAACGGGCTTCGCAGCTGCGCGACGAGATCCGTCAGATCGAGACACTGGCGGACAGTGGCAAACGACCTTCCTGAAGTTCCCGAGCGTAACCAGGACTGCATTCATGGATTTCGATCGCACTTTCCGTCAGTTCGTGAATCAATGTGGGGAGTGGCTGCGCGGTTCCGGGCCCGAATCGGATATCGTGATCAGCAGCCGTATTCGCCTCGCGCGAACTTGGCTGATTTCCCATTCGTGCGCCGGTGTACCGACCACGATCGTGCATCCATTGACCGGACCGTACGTGAAAAGCTTCAGTCGTGCGACAGCTTCGCGGGCCTGCTTTTTATGAACGTCGCCGATATGGAAGCGGTCGATCGACAATTCTTGGTCGAACGTCAATTGATCAGCCGCGAACTGGCCGAAGCAAGCGGAGCACGTTCCGTCGCCATTGATCCTCGTGAGCAGTACAGTTTAATGGTCAACGAGGAAGACCACTTGCGGATCCAGCTGATGAAAAGTGGGCTCGACCTCGATAGTGCCTGGAAGCAAATCAACGAAATCGACGATCTGATCGAGTCGCGATTGAATTATGCGTTCCACGAACGGCTGGGGTATCTCACAGCCTGCCCTACGAATGTGGGCACCGGCATGCGTGTTAGCGTGATGCTGCACTTGCCGGCATTGGTGATCACCCGGCAGATCGACAAAGTCTTCAGCAGCCTGCAAAAGATCAGTTTGGCGGTCCGTGGCTTATATGGCGAAGGGTCCCAGGCCATGGGGGACTTTTATCAAATCAGTAATCAAATCACCTTGGGCCGTAGTGAAGAGGAGCTACTTCGACAGGTAGGAGACGTCGTTCCGGTACTGATCGACTACGAGCGACGGGCCCGCGAATACTTGGTCCGCGAGAGCCAGCAAGATCTCCATGATCGCGTCAGTCGAGCATACGGAATCTTGTGCAGCGCGCAAACGATCAGCAGCGAAGAAACCATGCATTTGCTATCCAGCGTGCGGATGGGCGTCAATCTCGGACTAATTCGCGACGTCGAGATGCCGACAGTCAATCAACTGTTCATCCAGACCCAACCAGCTCACCTCCAAAAGCTGCGTGGCATCGAACTTGGCACCGCCGATCGCAATATCGAGCGAGCGTTATACTTGCAACGCCATCTAAAGAAGTCTCACGACGAATCTCAGAACAACTAGACTCCCTGGACTTCATCCCGGCAAATGTTTGACGTTCGCGTGTCGCAGTCCAAGTCTATCTAGCCGCCTGTTGAGCAAGCTTTTGCCGCAAGAACGGAATAATCTCCCGCGGTACAAAACTGCTGAGTCGCTCGTCGTCCGCCAGCGGCGTAATCTGCTTGATGAGTGTACTGGAGACGTGTGCAAGGCGTTGATCGGCCATCAAGAACACGGTTTCGACATCAGGGTCCAATTCACGATTGGCCAACATCATCGTGAACTCGGCAGCAATATCCGTTAACGGTCGCACACCGCGCACCATGACATGCGCACCACACTCCCGCACAAATACGACCGCCAACCCATCGAAGGGCGCACTTCCACGTTCGGCAAATGATCTGTCGCTTGCTGCACAAGTCGGACACGTTCCTCTGGTGTGAAGAGCGACGATTTTTCGACGTTCACGCCGATCCCCACAATCAATCGATCTACCAGCCGCGCACTGCGTTCGATCACGTTGACGTGGCCCAAGGTGATGGGATCAAAGCTTCCGGTATACACCGCAATGCGCGGCGATTGACTACTCATTGATTACACTTCTGTTCCTCGCCTCGACATCAACGCGTCATTACGAGCGGCGCGAGGACAAGCTATCCAACAAACGGTCAAGATCATCCGCGTCATTGTAGGCGTGCAGACTAATACGCAGTCCACCTCCGCGGACGCTCAAGGCCACATCGGCGTCCAAACACTCGGCACGCACACGCTGTGGGTCGCGTCCCGGTAAAGTGAACGTCACGATCCCCGATGCGTGTTCGTGTTCCCGAGCGAACCGCAATTTGGCCCCGATCGCGGACAGGCGTTCCACCGCTTCGTTGGCAATTTCCAACACCCGCTCGGCTACCGGAGATGCATCCGCAGTCAGGCCCTGTTGGCTGAGTAGTGCCAAGCTCGCACCAAGCCCCCAAAATCCGACCATGTTTGCGCTGCCTCCTTCGTAGCGAGCTGCCTCGTCACGAAGCACAAAATCGACGTGTCGAAAGTCCGTGGCTTGGACCACACTATGCCATCCGACGCCAATGGGTCGTAAAAGATTCAAATGTTCATGCTGCAGGTAGAATACGCCCGCCCCTTCGGGCCCTAACATCCATTTGTGCCCGTCGGCCGCCAAGAAATCTACACCCGTCGCGCACATCCAGTGGAAAGACACCCAGGCCCTGGATCGCATCAAGCATCAAAAGTGCCCCTTGACGGTGCACACGTTCGGCCAGCTCACCAACGTTCAACCGCCAACCTGATGCATAGCCAACCCAGCTAACCGACACAATCCGCGTACGGGCGTCACAGGCCGACAACAGACGAGTCACATCCACACGACCTCGGTCGCAGCTAATACGCCGCGTCTCAACTCCTCGGTCAGCGAGATTCAACCAGGGATACAAATTGCTAGGGAATTCGTTCTCTAGCGTAACCACATTATCCCCCACTCGCCACGGAAAGCCCTCCGCAACAAAACCGATTCCCGCGGTGGTGCTGGGTACCAACGCTACCTCGGCCGGTGCCGCATTGAGTAGCTTGGCGACACCGTGTCGAACCTCCCCCAAGCGACGACTCCACGTCGGCCACGCGGTATCGCCATGCTGGGCGGCCTCCGTCGCCCACGCCTGGATTGCCTGGGCCGTCGGCCGGGGCAAGGGCGTACGGCGGCATGGTCCAAGTAAGCCCAACGTTCGGTGACGGGCATCTGTTCACGGAATTGCAGCCAATTGGAGAACCCCATCGGATAGTCGTCCTGAGGAATATGATGATGATCCAGCTTGAGAAGTCAACAAATCTTGTCATCGCACTTCGGACTCACCACGCGGCATGCGCAATCAGATGGCCCACAATCACCGATTCACTGGCATTTCCAGCATTCGCAACCCATTTTACGGGGTTTAGCGACTAGATCGAAATCAATACGATGTGGTATTCTGCCACTCCCCTTTCGCCGAGATCGAAAGCTGATTTTGGATTGACCGGAAACTATACTGGCATAATCGGTTGCGTGGAGATTTGGGACGTGGCCGGAGCGGAACCTATTAGGATACTGAGAATGGGCAAGGGGATGACAATCGGTGGCATGGTAATCGCCGTGCTGATCCTGATTCTCTTTGCACTGGACCTGATCCTGGGCATCCCCTTTAAGAAGGCGAGTCCCGCGATGGATATCGCTTTCGTTATCTGTGCACTAGGCCTCGCCTTTCTCAGCTGGTCGACATTGCGGGATTTCGAGTAGCGAGGACACCGCATGCGGTCCAGTCGACTCGATCGCCAGAAGCGAGTTCACCCCTTTTAGCGCAAGCAAGCACCTGCGGTGTGCACTACACGTCCAACGACAGGCGTCACGCGGTCTTGCGCAAGATTGACTGCATGGGTCGGGCCGTCGTTTCCAGCCGCAGTAGATGGTCGATGTCCAGCAATCGAACTACGCTCAGTCTTTCCTGGTCACGGAGTGCGGCCGCCAGATCCAGCAATCGGTCAACCGCGCAGGCCCGCATCGCCTTGCTCGGCCAACAACTTCACATCGAACACGACGTGCATCACCGCATTCTGCTCGGCTGTCCGACGCATCGCGTAGGCCACCTGCTGCCGCGCAAAACGGTGTAGCAAACGATTTGGCTGTGGCCATGAAGTGGAGACCGGAAGCCCCCATACACCGTATCGCAGACTCTGCGGCTGCACGGACTGCGCGATTCGCGTTGCTCGCTGAGCACCAGGACGTATCGTGCGGATACCTAATTTGGAAATTGCATGATAGGGAACACACCCGGATGGCGCTAAAGCCAGCGACCGCAGGCGGATCCCGGCACACTCCGCATCCTCGACGCGGTCGCGGAGCCAGGCCGCAAAGGCGAATCCCTCGCGACGGTCGTGCGGAGTTTCCCGGACCGCGTCCAGCGCAATTTCCTGAGCTACGGACAATCCGCGGGCGCGACGCACGATCGGCGTCCTGAAATCTCTTACCGCCCACGTCGCCTTGAAGTGACGTTGCACCAATCTTTGCAGTAAGTGACCGGCCATACGGTCAACGGCCCCGGTCTGAGCCGGGCGTGCTATTGGCCCCCATTCGACACCAAAGACAAGCATGCTCGACAGTTTAGGCTTGGCCATATCTGAATTCCTTTCCGGGAGACCGATGGCGACGCGTCAAGTCCGATCAGATCTTGCATCGGGCCAGAGCGCCTCTTTTCTCGATAAAGTTGAGCCAGAGAGCTACTAGGTGAAGGCGGAAAGATCTACGGAACGTAAGGCTCACACCGTTCCGGTAAGCCGTACGCCAAGACACACCGCCAAAACCAAGCGTCCCGCCATACATGATTCTCCGGGGCTGTCACATCAACCGGTGAGCCCCCCCGTTGGCGCCAAAAGATTGAGGTGAGACCGCCAACGGAACGAACTCGGATTGCAACGATCGGGCCGCCGTTTCGGATCCATTCGACTCGACGGGGACGACCTAGATTTCTAGGATGAGATAAAGTGAGCCTCACGACGGGGTTCTCGCCAGCCCGCCATTTGACTGCTCGGAGTCCCCATGGTTCGAACATCTCCTTTGCCGTTGATTCGTCCGTCGGTCGGCATCGACCTGATGACGCGTCGCCAAAGCCTAAAATCCTTGGTCGGCATGGCCGGAAGTTGCTGGCTGGCCCACAGCGGAGCTCTTACGGCACCGGCCGCAATGCTCGAGCCGAAAATCGAGGCGGCCATTGAGAAAGGACTTGCATGGGTGGCGGACACGCAGTCAAAGCTGGGACACTGGACTGCTCAGACGTATCCCACGGCGATGACAGCGCTGGCAGGCACCGCACTGCTCTGCTCCGGATCGACGACAACGCAAGGTCCTTACCGACGGCAGATCCGCCGCGCCGTTGACTACCTGATGGGGATGGCCCGCCCCAACGGCTTAATCGGTGATCCGCAGCGAGACAATCGATATACGTACGGCCACGGTTTTTCGATGCTGTTTCTCTCGCAGGTGCTGGGTGAGGAAGAAGACCGCGAGCGTCGCGAGGAACTACTGGAGTTACTAGCCAAAGCTGTTGAGTTCAGCGGTCGAGCCCAGACAAAATCGGGGGGATGGGGATACGTCAGTGCAGCCGACGGCAATGATTTCGACGAGGGCTCGACCACCATTACGCAGGTCCAAGGACTGCGCGGCTGTCGCAACGCAGGCATTCCGGTGCCCGTCGATATCATTGAGCGAGCGAAGGAGTATATCTACGGTTGTAAGAACGGCGACGGCGGTATCTCCTACAGTTCCAGAAACCGCGGATCATCACGGCCTGCGATTACGGCGGCAGCACTTGCCGCCTTATACAATGCTGGCGATTACGACAGCAAGCATGTCCCTGAGATGCTTGAGTACTGCAAGAAACATCTGTACCGCATCAGCTCCGGTACGCAGCATTTTGGTCATTGGCACTACACGTACCTTTACTATTCCCAAGTCGTCTATCGCCAAGGGGGGCTCGAATGGACGGACTTCCGCGACGCGCTCTACAACCGCATTACCGCCAGTCAGGCGTCGGATGGATCGTGGAAAGGTGACCAAATCGGTCCCATCTATATTACCTCGATCAATTTGACGATATTGCAATTGGAACGAGCGTTTCTGCCCATCTACCAGCGTTAATTGGGCGTGGCAGCCTGTGCCGCCGAACGCAGCAGCGCCTGTACCAAGCCTTCCATGGTCGCCTCGCTGGCCTCCGCCGTCGGCTCGACTCCCATTTCCCGCAGGACGGCTGACGTAAGGGGACTGATACTAACCCACCGTGCACCCGGACCAACTACATCGCCCAGCAGTCGTACGGTCGAACGAGCAATCGCCGAGCTTGTGACGGTAATCCAGGGTCGAGTTACCTGCGACAAGCGCTCGCGAATGCCAGGATCGATTTCCTGACAATCCAGACTCTGGTAGGCAACCACCTGGTGCACGTCGGCCCCAGCAGCTTGCAGCCCCTTGGCTAACACATCGCGCCCGCGACTAGCACGTACCAGTAGCATCTTGCGTCCCGCCGCCCCCTCCTGCAAACATTCCAGCAAGGCTTCAGCGCGAAAGTCATCCGGAGGCTGGAGATCGGCGCGGAGACGGTGCACCACGAGTGATTGGGCCGTTGCCGACCCAATCGCCGCCAGACGCAACCCGGCAAGCACACGCGTGTCGAAGCCAAGTACCCAAAGTCGATGCAGAAATCTCTCCACTCCGTTGCTACTCGAAAACACAATGTCATCGTAGTCACGCAGTGCGGTCACCGCGCGATCCACTGGCTCCCAAGACACGGGGTCGCATATTTCGATAGTTGGTTGCCGCAGCACCTCGGCACCCAATTCTGCCAATCGTTGCTGCAGGTCGAAGGCTTGATGTTGGGGTCGCGTGACGACGACCGTTGAGCCGAACAAGGGCCGCCGCTCAAACCAATTCCATTGGGCCCGCTCGCGGACAACGTCGCCCACGATCGCAATCGCCGGTGGTGGGAATTTCGCGTAAGGTGTCACGCGGTCCGCAACTTCATCCAGGCGGCAACGAACGACCTCCTGTTGAGGCCAACTGCAGCGTCGGATCAGCGCGACGGGTCGATTGCCCGTGCCGGCCTCCATGAGTTTGCGACTCCAAAGCTTGGCCGTCGTCACGCCCATGTAGATGACCAGGGTCCCAGGAAAATGGGCCAATTGGGTGTAATCGAGCGACGCTTCGTCCTTGTCAGCCGTTTCCTGTCCGGTAACCAAAGCGACGGCCGACGCAAAGAGGCGGTCGGTCAACGGCACACCCGCGTAACTGGCGGCAGCCATCGCCGCACTGATTCCCGGCACGATCTCGAATTCCAGTCCCGCCCGCGACAGTGTTTCGAGTTCACCGGAGGCACGACCAAAGACTAACGAATCGCCACTCTTTAGCCGCACCACGTTCTTGCCTCGCAACGCCTCTTCCACCAACCGATGGTGAATCGCCTCGACCGACCACAGGCTCTTTCGGCCGTGTCGACCCAGGCAAATCAACTCCGCGGCAGCCGCGGCGTGACGCAGGATCTCGGGATTCACCAGATAGTCGTAGAGTACGACGTCGGCTCGCGATAACACCTCCATGCCCCGGAGCGTAATGAGTTGGGGGTCGCCGGGTCCAGCGCCAACTAAATAAATCGTGCCTGGTTGCGTCATAGAGATCAGTCGTTTGTCTGGGATCTTGAACGGTCGGTTCGTTAACGTTGTGTCAAGAGTGAGCTATGCGGATCGCTTGGCCTTGGATTCCGCGCTTTTCCAGTGGTAAGATGAATGGAATGACCAATCGCGGAATTCCTCCGCGATTCAAGGCCCGACTGGCGGATGCCCAAGATCGATTATGGCAACGGACCGATCTACGAATCAACCGGATGCGACAGCCGCCAATACCCAGGCGAGCAACATTTCGCCGGCCATGCGAAACGTCTGCAGCGTTGTTTCGAACGCGGCAAAGAGGTAATTCGGCACGAAAAACCGGACCATGACTATGCCCACACCATGTTCGCCGAATGCGTTCTACACGATCCGGCTAATCTGGAGTATGTCGAAACGATGCTGGACAATCTCCAGCGCAAGTATCACAACAACAAACGAGGGGCTCGCCTCAAGGGTTTCGGAGGTCGCGGTAGTTTTAAGAAAGTTGTCGCCGCACAGGATTGGACCGAAGTCTTCCGGCAGGGACTGGATTTGCTCAAAACTAATCCCTGGGATGTCACCACATTGCGTGCCTAGTGCAGGCGTGCCAAGCCAACCACTACAATGAAGTGGAATTGCGATACCTGAAGAACTCGTGCTCGACGTCAACTCAAAGGATGTCGAAGTCAATCGGCACTGCGGAGTCGCTGGCACGCATGGGACAATTCGATCAGGCGATTGCCTGCTGGCATCGTATTGAAGAACTGGACAAAGGAAACGACGAAGCACGACGCAAAATCTCGGAATTAACGCTGGCGAAAAC